>NZ_LUHJ01000017.1:18779-155404 GCF_001597745.1 Anabaena sp. 4-3
AGAAATTATTTCCCAGTCCCCAATCCCCAGTCCCCAATTCCCTAACTATCAATTAATTTCGATAAAATCACTATGGTGATATTTAACCTAATTTAAACCTAATGGAAATTGCTCGCTCACAACATCCCCAAACAACCTTGATACGTCCTGAAATCCTTGCACCTGCTGGTAACTGGGAGTGTGCAAAAGCTGCTGTGGAAAATGGGGCGGATGCAATTTATTTTGGTTTAGATCGGTTTAACGCCAGAATGCGGGCGCAAAATTTTACTGAGGCTGATTTACCTGAATTAATGACATTTCTCCACCGTCGCGGTGTGAAGGGTTATGTCACTGTCAATACCCTAATTTTCCCTAAAGAATTACCAGAAGCCCAGCAATATCTTCGGACAATTATCGCGGCTGGTGTAGATGCAATCATTGTTCAGGATGTGGGTATTTGTCGCCTCATTCGTCACCTATCGCCAGATTTTCCCATTCACGCCTCAACTCAAATGACTATTACCAGCGCGCCTGGGGTGGAGTTTGCTAAGTCTCTGGGTTGTCAGTTGGTCGTATTAGCTCGTGAATGTTCCCTCAAAGAGATTAACAAAATTCAGCAGCAGATTGCACAACGGGCGGCGACTTTACCGTTAGAGGTGTTTGTGCATGGTGCATTGTGTGTGGCGTATTCTGGACAATGTTTAACCAGTGAAGCTTTAGGTGGACGTTCTGCAAATCGGGGTGAATGCGCTCAAGCTTGCCGGATGCCTTATGATTTAATTGCTGATGGGGAAATTGTAGACTTAGGGGAACGGAAATATTTACTCAGTCCTCAAGATTTAGCCGGGTTGGAAGTATTACCAGATTTAGTCAAGTCTGGCGTAACCAGTCTGAAGATAGAAGGTCGGTTAAAAGCACCAGAATATGTTGCTAATGTCACTCGTGTTTACAGAGAAGCATTAGACCGGGTAATGGAGGCATTAACCAGACCTAACCCCTTAACCCCCTTCCCTACAAAGGAAGGGGGAATAAAAGCTCCCCTCTCCGTGTCGGAGAGGGGTTGGGGGAGAGGTCAAGAAAACTACAACTTGGAAATGGCGTTTTCTCGTGGACTTTACACAGGTTGGTTTGAGGGAATTAATAATCAAGAATTAGTTCATGCGCGTTTCGGGAAGAAGCGGGGGGTGTATTTAGGCGAAGTGACCCGTATTCGCAATGAACAGGTGACAGTAAGATTAGAAGCACCGCTTAAGCCTGGGGATGGTGTGGTGTTTGACTGCGGTCATCCAGAGGCGAAGGAAGAAGGTGGGCGAGTTTATGGTGTGGTACACAAAGGTAAGGATGCAGTTTTAAGCTTTGGGAAAGGTGCTTTAAATTTTCGTCGGGTTCATGTCGGGGATAAGCTGTGGAAAACCAGCGACCCAGAATTAGATAAGCAACTACGCCAGAGTTATGCGGGGGAAAATCCCCAATTTCAGCGTCCGATAACTGTAGAAGTGTATGGGGAAATTGGTCAATCATTGGTAGCGATCGCCCGCGATGAATTTGGTAACATTGTACAAGTAGCATCCGAAATATTACTGGTAGAAGCACACACCAAACCCCTAGACACAGACCGCCTCAAAGAACAATTTGGTCGTCTAGGTAACACCCCTTTTTATTTGGCAACATTAACTAATCATCTCACTGGCGCAGTCATGTTACCCGTGAGTGAACTAAACCGAATGCGGCGCGAAATTGTCACCCAGTTAGAAGACTTACGCAGTCAACCCAAACGCTGGCAACTCAATCAAAACGCCTCCTTCCAAGACCTCCTTCCCCCTAAAACTTCCCCCTCTCCCACAACCCCCTCACTCATAGTTTTAGTCCGCAACCTCAAACAACTCCAAACCGCCCTCAATGCTGGTGTTGAGACAATATACTGCGAATTTGAAGACCCCCGTGCATATCGGGAAGCAGTCAGGGTAGTGCATGAACGGAGAGCAGGGGAGCAGGGGAGCAGAGGAGCAGGGGAAAATAACTTTTACCCAATCCCCAGTCCCCAGTCCCCAGTCCCCACAATTTGGGTCGCCCCTCCCCGCATTACCAAACCGGGAGAAAACTGGATTTTGCAGCAAGTCCGCGCTTCCCAAGCCGATGGTTATTTGGTGCGGAATTATGACCAGCTAGAATTTTTTGGCGCAGACCGTTGTATTGGTGATTTTTCCCTCAACGTTGCTAACCCCATCACAGCCAACTATTTTCACCAGCGTTATGGTTTGGAACGGCTGACAGCATCCTATGATTTGAATATTACCCAACTGGAAGATTTACTTACCACTGCACCGCCAGAATGGTTTGAGGTGACAATTCATCAACATATTCCGATGTTCCACATGGAACACTGCGTTTTTTGTGCGTTCCTCTCGGAAGGAACAGACTATACTAACTGTGGTAGACCTTGTGAACAGCATGAAGTGAAACTACGAGACAGGGTAGGTAGTGAACACATTTTGCTAGCTGATACAGGTTGTCGAAACACGGTATTTAATGGCACTGCTCAAACTGGTGCAGAGTACGTACAACGTCTGATAGACTTGGGATTGCGTCACTTCCGCATTGAGTTTGTTAATGAAACACCAGAACAAGTGCGTAAAATTATACATAGATATCAACAATTACTGCAAGGTGAAATTACAGGTTCTCAACTCTGGCGCGAGTTGAAATTGCAAAATCAACTCGGTGTCACTCGTGGCCCCTTGGGTGTGGCTACCGCCGGGATTCATTAACCCAGGAGCCTGCTTGCCCAGATAGAATAGTTAACAAATGTTGCCTACCACCTGAATCATGACACCTTCACAAGAAGTAGATACCGTAAACACTCCTGATATCGACACTAAGGGATACGGCAACTCGGAAATTAATCCTTTAGATGAGTTGCCTGATGAGGTCGAAATGTCTCTTTTTGACCATCTAGAAGAGTTACGACAAAGAATTTTTTATTCATTAATTGCTGTCGCTGTGGGTGTTGTCGGCTGTTTTCTTGGTGTCAAACCCATAGTCCAACTACTAGAAGTCCCAGCTAAAGGGGTGAAATTTCTGCAACTAGCCCCCGGCGAATATTTCTTTGTCTCTCTGAAAGTCGCCGCTTATAGTGGTTTGGTACTCTCTAGCCCCTTCATCCTTTACCAAATCATTCAGTTTGTTTTACCTGGACTGACTCGCCGTGAACGTCGGTTACTTGGGCCTGTTGTCTTAGGCTCAAGTGTACTGTTTGTTGCTGGTTTAGTCTTTGCCTATTTACTGTTGATTCCCGCAGCTTTAAACTTCTTTATCAGCTATGGTGCAGATGTAGTAGAACAGCTGTGGTCAATTGATAAGTATTTTGAGTTTGTCTTGCTGTTAATGTTCAGCACTGGGTTAGCCTTTCAAGTGCCTATCATCCAATTGTTACTGGCTAATTTGGGTATTGTTTCTTCTGCAACAATGCTTGCTGGTTGGCGAATTGTGATTATGGGCGGAGTAATTTTAGGTGCTGTTCTCACACCTTCTACAGATCCTCTCACCCAAAGTTTACTAGCGGGTGCGGTGCTGGGTCTTTATTTCGGTGGTATTGGTTTGGTGAAACTCACAGGCAAATGAATGAACATGATTTTTTTGGTCATGAGTGATGAAGATTAGCTAGTACCCATGACCGATTACCAAAAATAATAAAACTTCTAGAAAGTTAATCCATTACGCCACAGCAATGGGGGCGATCGCCTGTTAAACTATCCATTCAGAAGCACGTTCACCCAAGTCTAAGGGAATGCTGACAGCTTTACCCAGACGGGGACGCTCGCGTGTTTCGCTGATGAAGCTTCGCACCTGCGCCGCACCACCCAAAGCGTGAATATAATTCGCCACACTATCCAAATGCTCTTGATATTCTACCTCAGTCATGGGGAAAGAAGCTTGCTCTAGATATTTCCACATCACCTGTAAAAAGACCTTTCCTTGGGTGCGGCGAAACTGGAGATCATAGGAACGTCCCCATTTATCTAGTAAAAGTTGCCTTAATTCCTGTCCTGTCATAGATTTTCTCAACTAGATTTTACATTTAGTTACGATGTTAAGTTCCGTAACTCAAGTATGATAAGGATATAAAGAAATGTAATGCTAACAAAATGGATGCTAGAAATATCTTGAAACAAAGAAGGACAGCATCGTTACAGCGTTAGCATTTCGACAGAGACAGGAGTTGCACCAGCATTAATACTCTTGTCAGAACGCTTAGACAAAATAACCGAAGAGCGCGGAGATTATGGCTCAATTTTCTGAATCTATGGACGTTCCCGATATGGGGAGACGTCAATTCATGAACTTGCTAACTTTTGGTACTGTCACCGGTGTGGCTCTGGGTGCATTGTATCCTGTTGTTAATTACTTTATTCCACCAGCAGCTGGTGGAGCGGGTGGCGGTACAACAGCGAAAGACGAACTGGGCAACGATGTTAGCGTCAGCAAATTTTTAGATAGCCATAATGTAGGCGATCGCACCCTAGTTCAAGGACTCAAGGGAGACCCAACATACATTGTGGTGGAAAGCAAGGAAGCGATTACCGATTACGGCATCAATGCTGTATGCACCCACCTGGGTTGTGTCGTTCCCTGGAATGCTGCCGAAAACAAGTTTAAATGTCCTTGCCACGGTTCTCAATACGATGCCACCGGTAAGGTAGTCCGTGGCCCTGCACCACGTTCTTTAGCGTTGAGTCACGCCAAAGTGCAAGACGACAAAATCGTTTTAACTCCTTGGACAGAAACCGACTTCCGCACCAACGAAGAACCTTGGTGGGCTTAATTGTTAGTCAATAGTCCAAAGTCCAAAGTCCTTAGTAGAAACTATAGACTATGACTGTTGACTATTGACCGTTGACTATTGACTCTTGACTAAATTAATCGTTGCCCTTATAGAGATGAGAAATGCTTGTTTAACAGCGAGGTTAACTCGCAGTGTGAGAGCGATGACCAAAGCATTGCTCATAGCGATCGCTACCCTAACACTATTCTTTACCAGCGATCTAGTCCTTCCCCAATCTGCGGCTGCTTATCCTTTCTGGGCGCAGCAAACCTACCCAGAAACTCCCCGCGAACCTACAGGTAGAATCGTTTGCGCTAACTGCCACTTAGCAGCCAAACCCACAGAAGTAGAAGTTCCCCAATCTGTACTACCAGATCAGGTATTTAAAGCCGTCGTCAAAATTCCCTACGACACCAGCGTACAACAAGTTGGTGCTGATGGTTCTAAAGTCGGCTTAAACGTTGGTGCTGTATTAATGTTGCCTGAAGGCTTCAAAATTGCACCAGCAGACCGCATTCCTGAAGAAATGAAAGAAGAAGTAGGCGATGTTTACTTCCAACCCTACAGCGAAGATCAAGAAAACATCGTCATCGTCGGCCCCTTACCAGGCGAACAATATCAGGAAATCGTCTTCCCAGTTCTCTCTCCCAACCCTGCCAACGACAAAAATATCCACTTCGGTAAATATTCAGTTCACGTAGGCGGAAACAGAGGACGCGGACAAGTTTATCCTACAGGCGAAAAGAGCAACAACAACATTTATAACGCTGCTGCTACAGGCACAATTAGCAAGATTGCTAAAGAAGAAGATGAAAACGGTAGCGTTAAATATCTTGTAGACATCACAACTGAGTCTGGTGAAGTTGTTAGCGATAGCATTCCCGCAGGCCCAGAATTGATCGTTTCTGAAGGACAAGCTGTGACATCTGGTGATGCTTTGACCAATAACCCCAACGTTGGTGGCTTCGGTCAAAAAGATGTAGAAATCGTGTTGCAAGATGCCAACAGAGTTGGCTGGTTGATTGCTTTCATTGCTTTAGTGATGTTAGCTCAAGTAATGCTAGTTCTCAAGAAGAAGCAGGTGGAAAAAGTCCAAGCTGCCGAAATGAATTTCTAAATTCTCTGCTAAATCAATATATCCAAGACAGGCTACAGCCTGTCTTTTTTATTTTTTTGATCATTTAAAAGCAAAAGCAAAAATCCAAAATTCAAAACGGTATGAGTAAATCACCATTCGGATTTGTTATGGCGGAAGCTGTGACTTTGATCATAAATTGAGCTTTTTGCCTCAATTTATGATTCAGAACCTCAAGTGAAGGTGGAACAGATACAAAACCACTTACTGAGATCCACTATGGATAGACCTCTGTTTTGTCAATCACCTCCATTATTCTGTATCAGAATTAACGCTATCTCGCCTCCAAGTAGTACATTCACCTTTAGATTCAGGCGGGGTTTTGTTCACTGGAGGCTTAGGAGAGTTTGCTGGCTTAGGCTCTTTACTATTATCAGAGCTAGAAGGATTATTTGAATTAGTCACAACAAATGTATGAATGAAAACAAAGACAATTCCATTCTAAATTTAGAAATGGCGTTTGACTATACTGAAAAGGTTTTTAACGCGAGAAATAAAACAATAGACAATCTTAATACACGTGCAAGTGCATTTTTAGCATTTGGGGGGGTTTTATTGAAGTTTGGATTTGACCTACCTGATGGATGTCCAACTGCAAAAACTTTAAAGATATTGACGTTACTCTGCCTTTGTGGATCTGTAATAGCAAATCTTGTTTCGTTACTAGCCAAAGGTTCAGGATATATTATTAGACCTAGAAAACTAATGAATGATTATTTCTATGAGGAAAATATTTACTTAAAAGCTAAAATTATAAACACATTTATAGAAGCAGAAGAAGAATTAGACCTAGATGCAATAAAGAAAAGTAAATTTTTAAACTGCGGTATTATATTAATTGCACTAGCAGCAGTAATATCAACCTTAGACGCTATACTTGTGACAATTTTTCAGGCAATGTGTAAATAATAACGATAATCTATTTTACAGAAATTGCTTTTGAGCTTTTGGATAGGCTCAACATAAAACAAGTTGTAAGTTATTAGTACACCGATTTCACATATCTTCATTTTTAGAGGGTGGTTTTAACTAACCTCTTGTTGATGTGCAGTATCTACAAATTCAAACTAGGGTTAGATTAAACTTAACTCCATTAGAGTTGGGTATCCGGCCATGACAACCTCAGTAGAGTATATACCCGTTACGCCAATTGAATATCCTGATGAGGACGGTAAACCAGTGGCAGAAGGTGATTTACAGAGAAAATATCTACTATATGCAACTGATGTACTACAAATTTATTTCCAAAACCGTTCTGATGTTTACGTCTCAGGTAATTTATTTATTTACTATGAACAAGGTCGTCCAGAATCAGTTGTTGCACCAGATGTATTTGTGGTGTTTGGAGTAGAAAATCGTGACTGAACCAAGAATCCTCGGACTTTAGGACGAGGAGTGTCAAAGACGTTCTTATAAAATCTGGGAAGAAAACGATAAAACACCTGATTTTGTGCTAGAGATTACCTCAAAAGCCACTCGCAGCCAAGACCAAGGCGCGAACAAAGGAATTTATGCCTTTTTGGGAATGCGCGAGTATTTTCAATATGACCCAACAGGCGATTATCTTCATCCCCAACTTCAAGGTTACAGCTTAGTTGATGGTAATTATTTTCCAGTATCACCTAACGCCCTAGCAGATGGTACATTTTCTCTACACAGTGAAGTATTAGGGTTAGAGTTGCGTTTGGAAGCTGGGAAACTACGCTTTTACAATCCCGTGACCAGTCAAAATCTTCTAAGCCATGAAGAGGAAGCAGCCGCAAGACAAGCAGCCGAGGAAAGAGCGCATAGATTAGCTGCTAAACTCCGAAAATTAAATATTAATCCAGATAATCTCTGAATTACGCCATAAATTCCTGATTTTGTTGGTAAAACCATATTTTGGTGCAATCTGATAGCGGTAGTGGTAAATACCCTACCTGCCTGTTCGGTATGCACACCTGAGAGCGTATTGCAAATTTTGTTGCAATAAAGTTATATTTATTTACATAAAGTTACAAAAATATAAAAAAGAGGTTTGCCATGACTATCTTATTTGCGGTGTTAGCTTTAGGTTGGGTTGCTGGTTCAGTTTTAGGTTCTCTAGCTTACTTCCTGGGAGAGCAGAAGAAGCCCATCCATGAGCGTAACTGGCGTTCTGAGTCTTTTGAAAAATTGGCTAAGTCGATTACTGGGATGGAGATAGATTACAGCGATCGCACTCCCGCCTATGCTATGGATGTATATGCTAGCCGGACTATGCCCCAATAGCAGTAAAAATGCTGAGAGTCATCAAAAATCAACCCCCAGTCACCGAGACTGGGGGTTTTACTGTTAATCTGTTTTGAAAATGTGCTTTAGCTAAAGCCTAACTGTGGTAAAATCACCTAACCTAGAAGTAGGACTATTGACTGCAAGTCAAACTATCCTAGTAGGGGTGAAACTCCAGCAAAGTCAAGTAATATGCACAGCCAGCTTACTATGCTAATCACACTTTATCTCATGCAAGAATCGTTTAATCTTAAAGAATCGGTTCGTTACAGCATTGGCTTGGTCATAGTTTGTCTATTAGTGTTAATTTTATTGTGGTTGCCAGATACTTTAAAAGAAAGGTAAAAAAAGTGATGGTGAGTTAATCAAGTGACTAATCCAACTGTCGAGCTACCAAGCGAGCGAATAATCCGTCTTGCTTGACTAACTCATCATAAGTTCCTACCTGCACCACACGCCCTGCTTCCACAACATAAATCCGATCAGCATTGCGAATAGTGCTGAGACGGTGGGCGATGACAATACGAGTGGCATTCAGTTTATCTAAACTTTCAGTGACAATGGCTTGGGTTTGATTATCCAAAGCACTGGTTGCTTCATCCATCAGAATAATTTTCGGTTTTAAAACCAAGGCGCGAGCAATTAACAGTCGTTGTCTTTGCCCCCCAGACAGATTAGTGCCACCTTCACTCACGACTGTGTGCATTCCCATTGGCATAGCTTTAATATCTGCGTCAAAACCTGCCATTCGGGCTGCTTCCCAGGCTTCATCTAAGGTGACTAAAGCACCAGCCGAAATGCTGTCAAAAATCGGCGCAGAAGAAATGCGGACATTTTGCAGCACCACGCCCAACTGCCGACGTACCGCTTGAATATCAAGTCCTGCTAAATCTTGTCCATCGTAATATACAGTCCCGCTTAACGGAGTTTCAAAGCCTAACAACAAGCGAAATACTGTTGATTTACCACTGCCACTAGGACCGACTATAGCGACAAATTCCCCAGGATTGGCATAGATGCTGACATCATCAAGGGTGAGTGGCCCATCCTGCCGATAGCGGAAAGTAACGTGTTCTAAGGCAATACGCCCTGTTAATCTGCCTGGATCTGCCTTGGTAGGGTCTGATTCTTGTTGTGATTGTAATATAGGTCTGGCTCGTTCCCAGAGAGGAATAATCTCTAAAATATCACTCAAAGTATTGCTAATCTCGGTCGCGCCGTTCACAAAAACAGCAAAAGCGGCATTGAAAGCCAGAAATGCGCCAGGCGATAGTCCACTAGATGTTCTCTGAGCCACTGCCATCTGCATAAAGAAAATTGCAAACCAAAATGTGAGGATAGAACTGACAACAGGGAGTGCTTCATTAAAAACCGTGAGACTATCATCAATGCGTTTGACACCTGATTGTAACTTGGTGCGTTGACTGTACTGTTTCGCCCAAGCTGCAAATGCCCGTTCCTCAGCCGCCGCAACACGCAACTTGGATACGCCTTGGATGAGTTCTACAGTCAGTCCGTTAATCTCACCATCTAGTGTCTCTTGTTTTCGCTTTTTCTTGACTATCAGCTGGCTGGAAACCAGGGTAATGATGATGACTAAAACACCCATACCAAGACCTACCAAAGCGAGTTTCCAGCTATACACAAACATTAACACCAGGTTCAGGAGAGCGAACAGTCCGGTTAATAGTGTGCGTTGTGTGGAACCACTCAGTTGAGAGCGAATTTGGCTAACTACCAACAGTCGGTTTACCAAATCACCAGAAGCATACTCGCGAAAAAACGCCGGACTTAATTTCAGGATTTTATCCCAAACAGCCGGCTGGAGAGTGGCATCAGCCGCACTTTCCACTCTTAAGGTAATAATCTGTTGTGCTAGTTGAAAAGTAGCTTGGCCAAAAGCAGCAGCAAACAGAGCTAATCCCAGTTGCAATAATAAAGAGCGATCGCTGTCGGGAATCGCATCATTAACTAAGATAGCCGTTGCTTGTGGTGTCACCATACCTAGCAGTGATGCCAAGATACCCAAGACGATAATAGCGACAATGCCTGTTTCATACCCCTTGATGCCAAATTGGAAAATCTCCACGGCATTAGTCACAAACTGAGGTAAGGGTCGATAAAATACATAAGCTTCCGGCTTGAGGTTGGCACTTACCTCGGCATCAACGCTCTTGCGTGTTAAAGTTTCTGGATCAAACAGCACATAACGATTTCCTGCCTCTGGCAATAAAGCTACTGGCTGGTTAGTTTTGGTGTAGCCTAACAAAGCACCATGTTCTTGTTGCCACCAGTCACTAACCAGCAACACCCGGCGAACTCGGCATTGAGAAGCTCGTGCAATCACTTCGATGGGATGTTGGACGCGATCAAAGTCTTCCGATTGGGCTGGGGGGCGAATGTTAATCCCCATTGCTCTACCTACCGCACCTGCCGCCATCAGCAAATGAGTTCCTTCGGGAAAGAATTCATCTGTTTGCGACTGCAATACAGATGTTAATTCTCCCATCGAGCTTTCGATCATCCGACGGTTGAGTTGCTGCCTTTCCTGGAAACGGCGAAATTCCGACTCAATTTGCTGCTGTTCTAAGAGGTGAAAGTAGTGAAAAAAATAAGCGTGTAACTGAGATAAACTGGCGGCTAGTTGTTCAAATGTTTCTAGTTCTGGGGTAGGAGTTGTGTAAACTTCTACGGTATTTTCCGCCTCCAACCACATACCATCAACTAAAGGTATGGGTGGGGAAGTAGTCTCTATTTTTAGGTCTTCCATCCCTAACCAACGAGTGCTGCCTTGGCGGATATGAATCCAGGCGACTGTTTTTCCCACCTGCTCATCTCTGACGGAGGGGCGAGGTGGCACCAAGGTTTGCTCTTTGAGCAATGATATAAAGTGGGTTCCTTCCGCCAAGATACTATTACTTGGCGAGTTAGCTGATGTTAGCTGCTCACTGAGCCATTCTCCCAAGTGACAAAGCCAGCCTTCCAACAAGGCGATCGCTTGCCAGTTCCCTTCTGCAATTTCCGCAATCAAATCCGCCAACGAGCATTCCAACAATTCGGTTTCTTCCAGAGCCACTGCCAAAATGCCTCTGAATTCCTTGCTGCCTGGACTTGCCACTAAATTTACGCCAAACAAGGCTTCGCCGGCACCAATATTAAACAAAAAGCGGCGATTGCCTTTGAGTTCTGTGTTCTCCACCAAGATGCTATGCAACACCAGAGAACCTGATTTCACCACCCAGATCCTCTGGGGATCGTCTAACAGCAACGGTTCGTTACCTTTAACGATGCGTCCTTGTTGAGCAATAGTCATAATTTAATTTATCTTTCTTGAGTGCCAACTAAGCGGGTATAGACTCCTGGGCTGCGGCGTAACTCTTCGTGGGTGCCTCGTTGTACCACTTTCCCCCGCGCCAAGACAATAATTTCATCACAATCGCGAATCGTACTCAGTCGGTGGGCAACGACGATGCAGGAACAACCACGCCGACGCAGGTTTCTGTCAATCATCAGCTCTGTTTCCGCATCCAGCGCGCTAGTTGCCTCATCGAGAACCAATACAGATGGATTCCTCACCAAAGCCCGTGCAATTTCCAAGCGTTGACGTTGTCCGCCACTGAGATTCATACCGCCTTCAGTTAGCTGGCAATTATAGCCCCCTGGCATATTCAAGATCAGGTCGTGGATAGCTGCGTCTTGACAAGCTCTGATGATGTCTGCTTCCGGTACAGTTGGATCCCAGAGGGTGAGATTTTCGCGCACCGTGCCAGCAAACAGAAAGATTTCCTGCTCTACCATCGCCAGAGAATTGGCAAGGATGGGACGAGGAATCTGAGCGCGGGGAATGTCGTCTAAGAGGATGTCGCCAGACCAAGGTTGATAGAGTCCGGTGAGCAACTTAGCGACGGTGGACTTGCCGGAACCGCTACCGCCGACTAAAGCGACTCTCTGACCAGGTTTCAAGTTAAAGCTCAAATCTTTAATTAGGGGGTCATCTAGGCGGTTGTAGCCAAAGGTGAGATTGTCTATCTTGACGTATCCTTGCAATTTAAAGGAATCTTGGCGATAGAATTCCCAGCGATCGCTCACTGGCTCCACTTGTCTTTCTGCTTCTGGATCAACGGGGTTTGCTAAAACATCATCTAGCCGATTTAAGTCTGCTTCCAATTCTTGCAGCGTACTGCCAAAATTGACCAAATCGTTAACAGGCTTGAGAAATTCCTGCGTCAGTGCTTGGTAAGCAATCAGTGCGCCAATACTCAGGGTGCCTTGCATGACTCGGAACCCGCCAACTACTAAAATCGAGGTCACAGCAAGGGAAGTCAACGCCGTTGGCAATGTTCCCAGTAATCGAGAAGGCAGTCCTAATTCCTGTTGGGCGTTGATAGTTTTGGCATAGTATCCCGCGAACTTAGCAAATAAGTCTGACTCTAGCCCGCTTGCCTTGACAGTTTCAATGGTTTGAATCCCACTAATGGCAACACCTGCTACCTTCCCAGTTTCTTGAGACAGCCTGATATTTGCATCGACTCGGTTGCGGGACAGAGATTGCAAGGCCACGAAATTGGCAGCCGCAAACAGAATAGCAATCAAGGTCAACAATGGGTCATAAAACAACATGATCAAGGCATAAAAAACCATCATGATCGAGTCGATCACGGTGGTTGCCAAACGCCCTGAGAGTACCTCAGCTACTTTATTGTTGAGTTGCGCGCGACTGCTAATTTCCCCCGCGAACCGTTGGGCATAAAACCCTACTGGTAACCGGATGGTGTGCCACAGAAACTGACCCGACATCGCCACTGATAGCTTCAGCAATAACCGTCGCAGATAAGTCAGTCGCAGTCGAGCTAGCAAGCCTCTGAGTAATGCCACCAACACCATGCCCAACAGCAGGGGACGCAACCAGTCTGTGCGATTTTCTACCAAAATCTCATCAACGAACACTTGTGTAAAAGCTGGCACTGCTAAACGGGGAATCGTTAGCAATAATCCGGCAATCAAACAAAAAATCAAGGCTTGACGCGAGGTTTGCAAGCGTGTGGCCATTGCGGTGAGAATTCCCTGTTTTTTCCCCCCTTTTTTAAAATCTGGCCCCGGTTCCATCAATAGAACCACGCCGGTGAACGCTTGGTCAAATTCATCAAAAGAAACCTTTCTTGGCCCTGTTCCTGGGTCATTGAGATAAACGGTTTTCCCCGCAAACCCTTCTACGACCAAAAAATGATTGAAGTTCCAGAAAGCAATGAAAGGAGGTTTAATTTGTTGCACGTCTTCCAAGGATTTTTTAAATCCTTTGGCGTTTAAACCGTACAACCGAGCTGCTTTGAGAACGTTAGAAGCTTTGCTCCCATCCCGTGACACGCCACACTCACGCCGCAATTCTGTCAGGGGAACTATCCGACCGTAGTAACCCAAGATAATACCGAGTGCGGCCGCTCCACATTCTACAGCTTCCATTTGCAGCACAGTAGGAGTTCGCACTCGACCACCTTGGTGGGGTGTGAATAAGTTGGAAATCAGTGCTATTGGCATAATCTCCTAATAAATACCCGTAACCGACTTCAAGATAGGAATAACATAGGCTATTGGTGCAATTTCTCCGACTTTCACACGCACCTGTACGGTAGTTCCTGGAGAAAGTTTGATGTCCGGTCCGTTGGAAGAAGACCATTGATAGCCACTGTTCGTATTGGCTGTTTCCAGCTGTGCAAACACTTGTACGGGAGCTTTACCCCCTGCTTGTCCGAGACTTTCGGCGAGACTTTCCGCCAGATTTTGGTTGCCGATGATGCTGGACATATCTTGTACTGTCACCGGGAATGGTGTCACCGTTTGCACCTTGCCGAGAATACCACCAAATCGTTCTCGCTTGACTAGACTGGGGGTGACTTGGACTTCCATTCCCGATTTGATTTGTTTGCCATCTTTATCGGCAAAGTAAATGACGCTCATCAGTTGGGCATCGGTGCCTTGAGCATTCACTGCTCCTAGACGAGTTCCGCTACCCACTATCTGTCCTGGCACAACTGATAATTCAATAACTTTTCCGTCATAATCACTGACAATTTGGCTTTTTAATTCAATTTCTTTCTCTAATTGAGCTATTCTTCTTCTTACGTCTGCAATATTATTCTGTTGATTAATCTTTGCCTGTAGTTCTTCTTGAGCTAACTTAGCAAGTTGACTGTCAACGTCTCGCAGTTTGGTATTGATTTCGTCCAGTGTATTCAAACTTTGTTGGTATTGCCTTTCGATATCAACTTGTTGAACTTGGATTTCTTGTAGTTTGACGTTGAGTTCATTAGTTTGGTTTTGACTATCTAAATACTGCCGTTCTATATTGGACTGCTCCACTTCTAGCTGTTTCTGTTGGGCTTCCAGGTCAGAGAGTTGAGCTAAACTGTCAAAGTATTCTCTTTGAGCACTTAACATCACATCAGCACTGACTATTTTCTGCTCGTACAATTGACGGCGAGCTTCTAACTGTCTTTCTAGTTGTGGCAGCAATTTATTAATTTGTTCTATGCGCTTGTTAAAACCTTCTCTTTTTTGTTGCAAACTATCCAGACTTCTTTGACGCAGACTCGGTAAAATTTGCTGGTCTGTACTCAGTTTTTTTTCAATAGCGGCGCGGTTTTGCGCGAGTAATGTGAGATTTTTTTGGCGCAAAGCTGGTAAGATAGACTCTCTTTCTAAGCTGGCGTTCAGGTAGACTCTTTGTTTGATCAGATTTGCTCTTTCTGAACTGAGTCGTTTGTTAAGCACGGAATTGCTGTCTTGTGCTTGAGTCAATAGTTCTCTGAGCTTTTTCTGTTCTTGTTGGAGTTGCTGTTGCAAGGAGGGTTGGCTGATGATGCCGATGACATCGCCTTTTTTGACGTTATCTCCAGATTTAATGTTCAGTTTTACTACTGTCCCATCACTAGGTGCTTGAAATTGAACGACGCTGCGAGGATAGAGCAACACACCTTGTCCTGAAACTGTCAGGGGTAGGCGACCAACTACGCTCCAAATGGCGGCGATCGCCACTAAAGATCCTAATCCAGCTAATGGCAACCAAGCTTGAGGATTGACAACATTCATCAGCTGGTCAAGCCGTTCTGGTGAGGATAAGCGTTCTAAGGCTTCTTCACGAAATAGTTTTTTGGCTGAATCTGACATAAAAACTAATCCTCTTCTCGTTGATCAAGGTCTAACTGACTTTTAGTCGTTTGAGCATCCATTCAAATCTGGCTCCACCGAGGGTGAGGTTATCCATGAGATCAAGATCAATTTCATCTTCGTATTCTGCGTCTAGTTCTAAGCTTTGACCAATTTGGTAGGAACTTCGCCCGTATCCCAAACGGCTAATCAGTCCTTGCCATCTCCCTGAGAGCAGCATGGCCAGGACACGGTAAAATCGAGCCGCAGTTGCGACATCTTGCTGTAATTTCACTAGCAATTGGCGGTCTGGAATTTTCAGCAAAATAGAATCTTCTAATGCTCTCAAGGTATAGGTTGACATGGGATTATCTAAGGTAAAGGCTTCTCCGAGAATTTCTCCCCGGTAAAGGCGCATAATTTCTCTTTCTAAGGAATCATCTGTTTCTTCGTTGCTTTCTAAGGCGGCGAAAAGATTGACGAGCCGATTGGATTGTTCTTCTTTCATAAACACAGCAATTCCGCCTTGCAGAATGATATAGAGATTTTCAATCTGCTCGCCAGTTCGGATGAGAACTTTGTCAGATGATATTGCTTCCAATTTGCCAACGCCCAGCATCCAGTCAACGTCACTGTCACTGAGTTCGCCAAAAATTAGCGGCACATCCTGTAACGGCGGAATTTGTCCTTTTTGCTGACGCAAAAATTGTTGAATAAGTCGCCCAAAACGCTCTGAGAGTAAAATCGCAATGCCTCGATAAAATCTGGCTGCAAACCCAAAATCCGCTTCTATTTGCTCTTGTAGTGCCTCATAGGGAATGGCAAGCACAGTTGAATTTTCTGCGGCTCTCACAGTCATAGTTGCTGGTGTGAGTTCTACAACAGGCATCTTGCCTATGACTTCTCCAGGGGAAAAGCTGGCAATTTCTTGTTCCAAATTTTGGTCGTCTTCCAGGGCAGCAAAAATACTACCTAATCTGCCGCCTTGGTTTTGACTAATGCTTGCTGTGAGTTCGCCGCTAATTAGCAGGTAGAAACAATCAGGCGATGGGCTACGCCCCACCGCAGGCGATCGCGCCTGTTCAATTAAGACGCTTCCTGCGGGAATGTTTTGTTGATGTCCGTTTTGCTTGAGCCATTGAATATCACTATTACTTAACTGTTTGAGAAAAATATCTATCATATATTTCACCTATTTAATTGGCAATTTTTCCCCGTTATTCTCTCACTGAATATTGAGTGCATCAGAGTTGAAAATCATCTGTTTTTGGGAATTAAAGGCTGTTTCTAACAAAGACACTCCTTGCTTAGAAGCTAATTCTTCCAGTCTTAGCGTTGACAAAGCTATTAACATTGCCATTTCTTCTTGGCTGGTTCGTACTGAATGACAATATCTTTGCTCAAACTCTTCTAAATTTTCGGCAGCGTTTTTCACTAATATTTGTAAAACTTGAAACGCCCCGTCTGAGAGTCGTGGCTCGCCTCGATAATTTTCCAATCTGCCCCCTTGACGATAGGTGGGAAAGGCTTCTAAACCCACAAAATGTAAAAACCAGTCAGCCCGATAATTGCCGTTCGCACTCACAATACCTCGATAATCTGCAATTAATTCGTCGAGGATGTTGTTTCGCATCGAGCCGAACCAACGGCGTGTTACATAATGGGTGGATTCGTGTTCTAAGCGAATTTTGAGCGAGAGTTCTCGCCATCGTTGTTCATCGAGTCCTAATTCAATAGCGTTAACGTTGCTATACGCCCCCCGACTGAGCAATATAAACCGATCTCGATACAGTTCTGGACGCTGAATTAACCGTTGAAACTCGTCTGCCCAATTGCCTGGATGCTCCTGATTTTGATTGTTCTCCAGCCATCTTTGTTGGTATTGGCGCACCCGATGCCAGTTGTTATATCCTTCTACAATGCAGGCTCCCATTGAGTCTGGGATGGACTTGGGTTCGTTACGTTTAGTCAATGCTTGGACTAAGCTGATAAAATCTTGTCGGTTCCCTGCAACTAAGACAGGAATCGCACCTGCTAAGGTTGGATAAACATATAGTTGGAGTTGTTCCGGTTGGAGCAAAACCAACCCACTAGCAGTCTTCATCTGTTTGGTTGATTTCCCTTTGCGAGTTGCTGCTCGATATTCTTCCGTCTCGCTGATACCAGCCAGTATCGGAAACTGAAATTGAACCAAATGCGTTTTCAAAGTTGCATAAACCCCAACGCTAGCCGACTCTTGGGCATATTGCTCCCAGGTAGCAAGATAAGGTTCTGATTGCGGTTGGTGCAGGTACTCTGGCAGAGGGCGAGCGAAGACATTTTGATTGTATGTCAGCAATTCCACGATTTCTGACTCGCTAGCTCCATAACCTGCCAAAATATCAGCAAAAAACTGTGAAGAATTCATTGCTACCGCAAAAGTCAAAAAAGTATATTAGGAATAATAATAAATGAAAAAGATGTTTTAAAATATACTCTATGTTTTATTTTTGTTACTTTTAACTTAATAACAAAATGTCAAGAATTATTTCGATTCATTCTTATCGGGGCGGCACTGGCAAATCTAATACTACCGCTAATCTGGCAACACTGGTTGCCCGTGAGGGAAATCGCGTTGGAATTATTGATACTGATCTTCCTTCCCCTGGCATTCATATTCTGTTTGGTTTGGGGGAGCAGCAGGGCGATCGCACGCTCAATGATTTTCTCTGGGGAAAGGGTAAAATTACCGATGCAGCCTATGATGTCAGTCATGTGCTGGAAGGACAGGGAACTCCCAATAGCAAGATTTATTTAGTGCCTGCTAGTGTCAAAATCAATGATATTTCTCGGATATTAAGAGAAGGTTTCGACGCGGAATTATTATTTGCAGGATATCAGCAGCTGATTAAGGATTTAAAACTAGATTATTTATTTATCGACACTCATCCTGGCCTGAGTGAAGAAACGTTACTTTCGTTAACAGTGTCCCAGATTGTGCTGTTAATTTTAAGACCAGATCGACAAGATTTCCAGGGGACAGCCGTTACAGTAGATGTGGCTCGGCGACTCAAAGTCCCTAATCTGTTTCTGATAGTCAACAAAGCCTTACCTGAATACAACTTCGAGCAAATGTGTCAACAAGTCCGATCTACTTACAATGTGCCTGTGTTGGGCATTCTGCCTGACTCTCCCGATATGCTGCGTTTAGCTAGTCAAGGCATCTTTACAATTAAATACAGTAACCATCCCATCAGTACAGTTTTGCAAAACATGGCTAAACAAATTACTAGCAACGCAGTTACAATTTAACTGTTCATATTTACCAGGTAAGTGTCTATTTTTTGGCACTAAATTTCTAGTAAAGGTTAGATAATATCTGAGGAGCAAACGTGTCCTATTTAATCTACGCTCCTGAAACTTCAAATGAGAGAGTCTATGAATTGAAACCAGGAGTTAACACCATTGGTCGCCAAATCGATAACACTATTGTTTTATTAGAAGAAACTGTATCACGTTACCACGCGCAGATTCACGTCACCCTCAATGGGGTGACAATTCAAGATTGTCAGAGTCGCAATCATACTTTTGTGAATCAAGTGCAAATTGATTCTTATCAACTGGCTGATGGTGATGTCATTGCTTGCGGTACTGCGCCGTTTAAATTTGTTCATGATCTGACGACATCACAGTTACAGAATATCGATGCTAAAGAATTATTAAGTGATAATTTAAAACAAATTGCTTTACCCCAAATACCAGTTCAACTGGACAGTTTGGTGAACCAGCAGTTTAATGAAGATTCAGTTATCAAATTTAATACTCACAATAGTGGACAAAAATCAGTCAACAAACTCAAAATTCTCTTAGAAGTCAGCAAACAACTCTGTTCTCCTGATGAACCAGAACAAATTCTCCAAAAAATTCTGGATTTGCTGTTTCAAATTATGGGAATTGATCGGGCTGTCATTCTTTTAGTTGATGACGAGTCTCAACAACTCGAACCAAAAGCTGTGAAGTTACGAGAGTATCTTCATGATGATCAACCATTTTACAGTCGGCGGATTGTCAATCTCGCTTATAAAAGCGGGGATGCAATTATCACTCAAGATCCTCAGCGCGATCAGCGATTTTCTGATTCTATCTCAGTAGTTCTAGATGGAATTCAGAATTGTATGTGTGTGCCTTTGAAAAACTACAAGGAAACCATCGGGGTTTTATACGTTGATAATTTATCTCCGCTTGTCCGCTATACAGAAGAAGATTTAGAGTTTTTAGGTGCTTTGGCTAACCAAGCCGCAGCAGCTATTCACATGTCTCATGAATTCCACAAACGAGAACAGAAACTAAAACAACAAGTATTGGAATTGCAAATTCAAATCGATCAATCGAAAAAAGACAGCGAAATTGCCGAAATTATCAACCAGGATTTTTTCCAAAATTTACAGCAACGTGCCGAGCAATTGAGAAACAACAATAATCAAATTTGAAAAACCGAACTAAGTTAGGACTAAAACTGCTTGTCATAGTTAAAAGTCATCAGGCGTAAATCCCCCGCATTCACGCGGGGGTTATAACGAGGTTATGTAGACTCCTTAGGAAAAATATCCGATGCCATATCCGACTTCGGTAAAACTTGGCTGAGTCCACTGACCGTATAATTTGGCAACTCCTTTGATGAGAGCGGTGACAATGTTGGTTTCTGTCTCTGCTACTGTTGATGAGAATTCTAGAAAATTGTCAATTGGATGAGGCGATCGCTGTGCTAATTCTAAAACACTATAAAATTTTTCTAATAGTGTTTTATTCTCCAAATTTTCTATTTCTTGATAAAAATTAGCTTCGGCAAATTCCCAAAATTTTGTATTGAAGCGAGACCCCATTGCATAATGCCAGCCAACAAACAGAGACATCTTATAAACATAATTCAGAAAGTATTGATTGAAAATTATCAGTTGGCTTTCATCTAATCTTTCTCTTTTTTCGAGTTTAGCAAAAGACCGAAGCACCCAATGAGATATGGCTTCAACCTGTTTGAGAATACAGCCAATAGCTGTTGCTTCTAAAGGTTCGAGAAACGAAGCACTATTACCAATCTTAAAAAGTGCGCCGTCAAAACAATTACGTACAGTAAAATTCGGGAAATTTACCTGTTTAGCTTGACCATTATAGGTAATTCCTTCTGCCTGAAAGAATTTATCAAAATCTGTTTCTATTTCACTGACTGAACTAATATCACGATTGTAAATGTAACCATAAGATGTGCGATTGGTTAGGGGAATGGTAAAAATCCAACCATGAGGTCGAGCTATACTTCTAGTAGCTGTTTGATACTTGACCGCATGGCTGCCAATTTTTAGATCAATAGTATGATCATCAATTCCCGGAACTTGACGAATTAAAGCTCTATTAGTAGGTATCCAAGACAGTTTAATGTAATTTTCATCAAAAGATTGAGGAAATCCTCGCGCGTCAATTGCTAGGTCAACTTCTAGATTAGTATTATTTGCTAATATAATCTTGACTGATATTCCGTTGCTTTGTAAATCTATTACATTGGAATCAATTTCTGTCGCACAAACATGTTCTTTAAGAA
The DNA here is from genome assembly GCF_001597745.1 of Anabaena sp. 4-3. Classification (GTDB taxonomy): domain Bacteria; phylum Cyanobacteriota; class Cyanobacteriia; order Cyanobacteriales; family Nostocaceae; genus Trichormus. The sequence goes on from NZ_LUHJ01000017.1 coordinate 39,684, forward strand.
GATTAACGATTTCCACGGCAGAAATATGATAGGCATATCCTTGTCCGACGGGATAAAAGTGATGGAAAAATTTTTCGTGTTCAACTCCCCAATTCTCAAAGCTAATGCCAAATTTTCGAGTAATATGACATCTTTTTTCTAGTTGTTCATAGCTCAAATTAGTAATTTTATCTAACCAAGTTAAAAAGTAAGGTGTTGTGCCTTCACCTACCCCAATGCTAGGGATAGTCGAGTCATAAATATGATATAAGTCAAACTGAGGAAAATGTTTGCTGATGTGTGATGCAGCGATATATCCTGCTGTACCACCACCAATAACGGCTATTTTCATGGTATTTTATCATCCAAAAATGAAAAGTTTGGCAGTTGTTAGTTAATTAATATTTTTCAAAATTGTTTCTAAAATCGTATCGGCCAGGAGCAAGGATATTATTAGGATCTAGTTGCTGTTTCAATTGGCTAATTAATTGATTATAATCATCTGCTGGCGAGGGGAGAGAATTCATTGATTGAATCCCTAACCGATAAGGAATATATCCTGATTGCAATAAGAATTGTAAAATTTGATTGTGGCATGACATTGCTCGATCATCTTCTTCAGGTTGCTCGCGATCATACATGATAGCGATAAACATTTTGACACTTCTACTTGTTGAACAACTGATGGCAATGTTTGGCTCAAATCCAAAGGATTTAATTGTTGATTCAATTGTTTTTAAGGCGGCAACAATTTGCTGTCCATCAAAAGGAAATAATGGACAAAGCCAATGTACACCACAAGCATCTCTATCAGGATCGATATTGTTAGGTATTTTGATTTTCTTGCGCCAATAAGTGCTTTTGACATTTAAATTACTGGGAACCCCAATACTTAAATTTAATAGTTCATTACTAGCATCGTGTCCTCTAAAAGTTACTGGAGCTACTTTTCCGGCGAATGCTTCTTCAATTATCTGCTGTAATGCGAATGCTTGTTCGCGACTGGCGCAATATAAATCTCCACTTCCTATCCAAGGTTCAACACCTTTTAATTCTTTCAGAGAAAAAGGGGTTTTTCCTCCTAAAAGTTGCCAAGGATATCGCCCTTCTCTGGCTAAAACTTTGTAGCAATTCCAAAGATTAAAACAGTTTTCCTGAATTGTACCTTGCAGCATTAATTGCTGAATGATATCGAGGACTTTCTCTAAAGAATCATCATCTTTAACGACACAATTAAAAGATTGATAATATTTGGGTAGGGGTGTTAACCAAACTGTCATTTGGGTGACTATGCCCCAATTAGATTGGGCAAATATACCATCTAGGGAAGGCCCTACTCCCCAACGACTCACAGGTGTAGTTTTGGCATGAGCAAAACGTCCAAATCCAGTATGAATCAGTTCTCCTGTGGGTAAAACTACTTCAAAACCGCAAACATAACTGGCGCGATCGCCATTCGGCCCAATACCATCTCCTCTTTCCAAGGCATTTCCGATTAAGCTAGCATGGGGAGAACCGCCAATTACAGATATAAATAAGTTGGACTGAATATCGCGCAAATATTCAAATACCTGTTGAAAGGTAACTCCTGGTTCTACAGTGATGTAAGCCAGCTTTTCGTTATATTCAATAATGCGATTTAACCTGCTCAAATCCATCACTACACAGTTATCTTGAACGGGAACTCGTGAACCCAAGCCCCAATTTTTACCCCGGCTAATAGGATAAATAGGTGTGTGATATTGATTGGCAATTTTGACGCATTCTTGAACTTCGGCGCGATCGCCTGGTCGAATAATCGCCAACACTCGCTGTTTAGTAGCAAAAGTTGCTGTCTGCACAGCAGCAATATTTGCTTCGTCTGTGAAAACATTCTCTTTTGTGAGGATTTCTTGCCAAGCTTTCAGTACATCCATCTTTTGTTCTTATGTTAACGTTAGGCAATCGCCTGGGTGCTATGATTAGGGGTTTGAAATTACCGACAGGATGGCCTGACTAATTGAATTAGTAGGGTTTTACCAACCTCTAAACCTGGGCGACCACCAGTTAATCACCATACCGCCAGCGACAGTTTCCAAGACTGCCTCTGATAGTTCACCTTCTTCGCTATCATCAAAATTAATGCCATGTTCCAAGAGAAAAGCTTGGACATCTTCTTCAGTAAACTGATAGCCTTTTTCCGCACCAATGTTTACCACTTCTGCTAATCCGCCCGCCTGTTCTAGTTGCTGTTGCAAGGTTTTATCTTGACTAGCGGATTGCATCATTTGTGCGATCGCTTGTTTCGACATTGTAAAATTACCTCAATCATATTGAACAAAATTACCAACCACGAAGGTTAATTCTCACGTTATCCGTCCATTTTCCGTCCCAAAAAGAGCCACCAGCCACAGCATCAAGCATTTCCTCTGATAGTTCTTCCCCCTGACCGTCTACGATGTCTATGATATTAATACCGCGTTCAGTCATAAAAGCTTGTACATCTTTTTCAGTAAACTGATATCCTTTTTCCGCCCCAATTTGAACGACTTCTGCAAACCCTTGTGCAGCTTCGAGCTTTTTTTGCAAAGCTAAATCTTCTCCAGCAGTTTCTATCATGCGTGCAACAGATTCTTTAGACATTTGATTTGTCCTGGTTTTCAATAAATAGAGGAAGTTGAGCAGATTACCTACAAAAGAACTGAAAAAATATTTTGCTACCACTGACGGATTGTAATTGGTGGGTTATTGCCATACCTAATTCTCAAATTCTGAAACCATCCACCAGCAACAGCATCAAGGATTTCTTCTGATAGTTCACCATCGGAACTTTCTTCAACAGGAATACCACGCTCATTCAGAAAAGCTTGCACATCTTCTTGAGTAAACTGATAACATCTCTCAGCACCGATTTTAACAACTTCTGCAAACCCTTGTGCAATTTCCAGTTTATTTTGTAACGCTACATCTTGGCTAGCAGCTTGCATTAATTGCTCAACAACTTCTTTTGACATTAATATTATTCCTCAAAAAAATCAGATATTTTGGTTATTTTCCACACTAATGTTTAAGTTTTAAAGATTAATTAAAATTATTTAAATTAAAAAATAATCTGATTTTAATATAATCAAATATTAACAATAATCATAACCATGTTACAGAGTCATAGGCAATAAATAATAACTAAGTAAACAAGTTACTTTGATTTAAATGGTTCATTTTTACGATAGATAAGAGGAAGGGTATATTGAATGAAATTAACATATACCCTCTTCAAGTTGACTATTTGATTACTTACCTCGCAAGTAACAAACACCAACCAACTGAATTGAACTATAGCAAGTCATAATTTACCTGCTGTAGAACAGTGGAAACTACGATCTACCAACCAGAACCGCCACGAATTCTGACTCTCCAGTTATCAAACCAGCCACCAGCAACAGCTTCAAGGGCTTCTTCAGATAATTCTCCTTCTGGCCCTTCTATTAAGCCGCGTTCAGCTAGGAAAGCTTGTGCTTCTTCTTCAGTAAAATTAAAGCCATTTTCAGCACCGATTTTTACAGCTTCTGCATATCCATCAGCTTTTTCTAGTTGCTGTTGTAAAGCCGCATCTTCTTTAGCAGCTTCAAACATTTTTACAAGAGCTTCTTTAGACATTTTATTTCTCCTAGTAATTAGTTAATCAGATGGATGTTTTTGCTGAATCAAATCATCAAAAATCAGACATAATTCTTTTATAATCTAGATGTTCTAGCATCGCAATATAGATAAGTTCTTAAAAGTTCAGGATGTAAATACAATTTTTTTGTTGCAGTTAATAAAAGTTATGGAAAGTTCAGGTGGTTAATTTTGAAGGATGTTTATTAATAGATTTCGTAAACTTTTTTTAACATATATATTGCTTTGCAAAAAATACATTTAGAATGCGCTTATAGTGTTGATTAACTAAAATAACACCAAGAAAATAAATAAAGAAATAATGAAACCTATCATATTTGAAGAGCATTCTGCTGTATTACCAGAGTGGAAGCGGCGCAGGATTCAAGGTAAAACTTTAATTTATTTAGATGCACATATAGACCTTCAGTTAGTCAGCCAGCAGCGAATTGCAGCATTGGAAAATTGCACAACGGCTGATGAATTGGCTAAATATGAGAAACCCCATCACATGTTGCCTGATCGCGGTTACAGCTATAGCATTGAAGATTTCTTATATCCGGCTTACCGCTTGGGCATGATTTCCCGTTTGATTTGGGTGAGTCCCCCTCAAAACGAAGAACAAAATCGAGAACAAAAAATTAAAGAAATTCTGGGCAAGTTGCAATCAATGGAAGGAGTGAGCCTGGAAGATTTATCAAGTTTTAAGCTAGTCGGTACTATCTTAGAAGGGAAACTGTTGGGATTGGATGTAGTTATTTGCGATTATCGTGATCTAACTCAATTGCAGCTGCCAGAAGACAGTTTAATTGATATCGATATCGACTATTTTATTGAATTACCTGCGGACGAACCTTGGATCGATCCGCAAGAGGTGTTTACTAGCTTGCAAAAGCTGCCTTTAACGTCGGATTTTGTCACCTTAACTCGTTCAGTCAGTAGTGGTTATACACCATTGCGTTATCGTTTTATTGCAGACTATCTGGCGGCTTTATGGGAAGGCGATCGCCAAAAGTCCAGTCATTACTCGCGCTTATTCGATTTGGACAAAAAATTGCGAGATGGAGAAGCTGAGGTTGTTGTCGCCGGTTGTCTTGAGGAATTACAACAATTCTCAGACTGCGCTACAACTTACTACCTACTGAGCCTAGCGGAATCCAATCATGAACTAGCCCAAGATTATCACAAGCAAGCGGCTAGTTTAGATGTTAATTATCGTTACAGTGTCTTGCGTTCTATTAGTGAATTAGCCAGTCGTGACTTAAAATTTGAGCGGCAGAACTTGGAAGAATTAGAACAGCAACTAGAAGTAAGCGGAGTGAATCAACAAGAGTTGGCGATCGCTCACTTTACATTAGGGCTGTTGTATAGCAAATTGGGGGATTTTCGCCAGGTATTCAAGCACCATCAAATTTACAAGAAAATCAGCACTCGCCACCCCCAACTCAACTTCAGGCTAGGCAATTTGCTACTGCAAGCAGGATATCCCCAACGTGCAGCCAGTTTTCTTCATGCTGCATTACAAGATGAGATGACAGCCTGTGGAGCGCATTCATTACTCGGCAGAATCTACGCCAAACAGGGCGATTTAAAACAGGCGTGCCAGCATTTTTTGAAAGTCAGCGAACTGATGCCAGCATTTAGTCCGCCTGTGAACGTACTCGCCAAAATTTACCACCAGATGGGAGACGAATCAAACTCTCAAGCAATGTATAAAAAATATCAACGCATTCAGTTGGCTACTGCAATATTAGTTCAAAAATTAGAAAATTAATTCTACTGTTTAAGAAGATGGAAATTCATGTTATTGGACACGCTTCTATTTTCGTCAACACCCAAGATTGTCGAATCTTAATGGATCCAGTTCTCTGGAACCCACACCAAGAAGGCTTATTTGATATTTGTCCCGAAAGAGAAGTAATTCATGAGAACATTCCCGAATTTGATCTACTAATTATTTCCCATCAACATTTAGATCACTTTCATATTCGCTCTCTCGCTTATTTACCCAAAAATGTTGATGTGCTAATTCCCGAAGACAAGTTGATAGAAGACTGTCTGCGTCAATTAGGATATTCCTATATTTATACTTTAAAAGATTTTAATAAAGTAAAATTTGGTGCTACAAGTTTGTTAACCACTCGTTCAGAAAACCGAGTGCCTGAATACGGTGTGATTTTTGCTGACGAATCGGGAGTTTTTTGGAATCAAGTGGATACAATCGTTAGCTTGAATACTATTCGTTTGATTAAATCTCGCTATGAAAAGATAGATTTTCTCTTAGCCATGTGGCAACCCATGCTAGAGATGAACTATCAACTGAACATGAGTTTAAATTTTCCCTATTCAATCTATAGCAAGGTTCTAGAGACTATTAGTACAATTCAGCCGCAAGCAATTGCTCCTGGTTCTAATGCTTTTAGATGTAATGGGGATTCAGCTTGGCTGAATAAAATTTTATTTCCCGTTACGAGAGAACGTTTTTGTGAGGATATAAAAATTGTTTGTCCAGAAATAGTTGACAATATATTTACCTTAGACCCTGGGGATGTTTTAAGTTTTGAACACGGTGAATTTAATCATTTAAAAGGTGAATGCAAATTTGTCAAAAAAATTTCTGATCATCGAGAAGATTTAGATTTTGCACCCGTTCGAGTCGGGAATCAAATGATAGATAGCAATCCCGACAACTATCATCTTGATGAGATGAAGCAGGCAATTGAGCAGGAAATTAGTGTTAACCTAGCGGAATTGATCACTAAAAATCGAAATTTTCTGTTTATAGAGCATTGTCGATGGCAAGTGATTTATCAATTGGAAATAGTCTTTCCCGACGGCTCAAAGATTTGGAATTTTGATTTTTCAGAAACCAATATTCAAGCTCAAGCAGGTAGAAATCCTTTGGCAAATCTCTTTACTTATATGACAGCCTCCAGTCTTTATGGAATTTTGCAAGGATTCAAAGGTTGGGATTATGCTAATCTTGGCGGTCATTATCGCAGGTTTCAAAAAATCTACTTACCAACTCCTCAAGGAATCATCAAACCAGACGAAGAACTAATTTCTGATCCGCTTGGGTTTAGATTTCCTTACCGTGAGGTATTGAAGAAGGTGTTAAATCATGAAATCGCTCAATGGCATCATGGAAATGACAACAGAGAACAACCCAGCGAAACCAGAAAACTCATGATGCGGATGGGCAATACCCTTTTCAAACTAGATAAGTAATTCTCTAGGACTAACCCAAGTCCAGTAGGGTGTGTTAGCGCACAGTACGGCATCAAATCAACAAACCTACTCATTCTCATCGACTGCGCCTAAAAATTTTAAGGCTTCTCGTTGTACATCTATTAAACCTTTTGCTCCTTTGATGCACATTCCTTCATAGGGTCGTTTTGTTCTCAACATCTCTAGGCATTTTCCTGTATGAATATCCCACAGTTGGATAGTTTCATCTTGACCGCCACTTACTAAAATCTCGCCATCGGGACTAAATGCCACAGACCACACCCAACTTTTATGTGCTGGGATGGTTTGCTGACATTTACCTGTATTGATATTCCAAAACTTCACGGTCTGGTCGCAACTACCACTGGCTAGAATTTCTCCATTGGGACTGAATGCTACTGACTGTACCCAACTGGTGTGTCCCTGTAAGGTTTTTAAACATTCTCCTGTGGCGACATCCCACAGACGAATAGTACAATCACAACTGGCACTGGCTAAAAGTTTGCCATCAGGACTAAAACAGATTCCTTGCACCCAGCTAGTATGTCCTACCAGTGTGTTAATACATTGACCTGTGGCAACATCCCAGATTTTAATGGTTTTGTCTTCAGAAGCACTAGCTAAGGTGACTCCATCAGGACTAAATTGCACAGACCATAACCAACCCTCGTGTCCGTGGAGAGTTTTCAGGCAGTTTCCTGTAATCATATCCCATAATTTAACAGTGTAGTCGCCGCCGCAACTGGCTAACACCAATCCATCAGGACTAAACGCCACTGAACCAATCCAACGGGTGTGTCCCTGCAATGTTTTCAGGCATTGACCTGTAGTGACATCCCAAAGCTTGACACTATAATCACTGCTGCCACTGGCAAGATGTTTGCCATCGGGACTAAAGACAACAGAACAAACCCATCCCCGATGTCCTTCTAAGACGATTGAACTCACAGGAGTGTTGACAGCATCAGCCTTTTCTAGATTCCATAATCGGACGGTTTTATCTTCACTCCCACTAGCTAGGGTTTTGCCATCGGGACTAAAGGCGACTGATTGAATCCAACTACCGTAACCTTGCCAGATATCGATGCAGCTACCTGTGCTGACTTCCCACAGTCGCACTGAGCGATCTTCGCCGCCAGTTGCTAACATTGTGCCATCGGGAGTAAAGGCGACTGAGGTTAAAAGACTGTTGTGGCCGTGTAGGGTTTTTAGGCATTGTCCGTCAGCAACACTCCAAAGTCTCACGGTGCGATCGCCACTACCACTAGCTATGAGTTTACCATCGGGACTAAAGGCGACTGACCGCAATCTTTGGGTATGTCCGGTTAATGTCCGCACACATTTGCCAGTGCTGGTTTCCCAAATTTTCAGGGTGCGATCGCCACTCCCACTAGCTATCAACTTACCATCGGGACTAAAGGCTAATGTCCGCACCCAACGCTCATGTGCTGATAGTGTGTGGTAACATTCACCTGTATTTACATCCCATAGTTTAATACTCCTATCTTCACTCCCACTCGCAATCATGCTGCCATCAGGGGAGAAAGCAACAGACCAAACATAACTGTTATGTCCTGAAAACACTTTGAGACATTCACCAGTGTTAACATCCCAGAGTCTGATTGTTGCGTCACTGCCGCCACTGGCTATCAGTTTACCATTGGGACTAAAGGCGATGGAACGCACTCGCTGATGATGGCCTGTAAGCGTTTTCAAGCAGCTGCCATCCCACACATCCCATAATTTAATCGTATGGTCGCTGCTAGCACTACAAAGCGTTTTTCCATCAGGACTAAACGCAATTGAATGTACCCAACCTGCATGACCTTGACAATTGAGAATTGGTTGACCGTCTGTAATTTGCCATAAGTAAATTTCCCCGTTCACATCTCCAGTGGCTAGTAATCTGCCATCAGGACTAAAGGCTATAGATAAAATACTGGCTAACTGTTTTGCAAATACTGACTGACTCAGATCAGCATCGGTAAAATTGACATTTTGTAAGTTCGTATGTTGTAAACAGCCAGACCAGATTGTTAAATTTGAGAAGTCATAGCCTGATAGCTCAACTTGCATCTGACATAAGATATTAATAATATTTCCAGCCGCATAACCCGGCTCTAATGTCGGGTCATTTTTGAGTTTATTAATAATATTTTGGAATTGCAACTCGATTTTTTCTTTACTTTTATAGCAAGTTAACAGCTTATCTAATAAAGGTTTAATAATCTGCTTAATCTGAGCTTGTTTGAGATATTCTTTAGACCTTGACTTCAGTAAAGGGTATTGATTTAATAAAAATATTTTTTCGTTTTGAATTTCTGCAAAAATTTCATCAATTAGTTTGTTGCATAAATATTCTCTCACAACAGGTTGTAAAAAGAAATTTGTGTTCTTTTTTTCTAAAAAAGACCGATGCAAAAGCGATTGAATAGTTTCAATAATTATTCCATCTGATATATTCGCAAATATTCCCGACCTCAAATCTGATTGATCAATAGGCTCCTGTTCAATGATTAACCAGTATAAAAAGCTTTTTTCTGACAATGGTAGTCGATTAAATTGCTCCTCTAAAACTTTATTAATTTCTCCAAAAATTAATGATTTATTTCTAATAAACTCCGAAATATTTCCATTAAATAAATCTGCTGCTATTGCCGAAACAATTTTTAACGCTAAAGGATTGCCTCCATAGTTTTCGATTAAAAATTGGTAAGATTCTTCAGATTCTAAAAATCCGTCTCTTAATTGCAAGAGTTTTCTCGCAGCTTGGAAATTTAATCCTCCTAATTTTAAAGAACGAACCGGTAAGGTTTCTCCTTTCATTAAGGCTATTTCTTTAGGTTTTTCTCTGGTAGTCAGGAGTAAGCAACTTTTATGATGACATTCTCCTATACGTTTAAAAAATGTTCTATACTCCTCATAGCCTTCTTGATATTGACCTGCTAATACACCACTTTTTAAAATTGTTTCCGCATTATCTAAGATGAGCAAACATCTTTTTGTTTTCAGAATATGAATCAGATAAGACATTTGTGCCTCAAATCTGATGGGTAAATTATTTTCCTCTCCTTGAGTCAAAAATTGCAGGAGATTGATTACCAATTGTTGTAAAGGAGGGGCTTGCAGAAGCGATCGCCAAATCACATATTCAAAATGTTGCTGAATTTGTTCGGCTAACTTGACGCTGAGATGGGTTTTGCCAATTCCTCCCATTCCCAGCAATACCACCAAACGACAGCCATCGTTGACTATCCATTGTTCTAGGGTAGCCAGTTCTTCAGTCCGATTGTAGAACACAGAAACATCAGGTGCATCTCCCCAGTCTTGGTATCTTGTCGTCTCCCTGACTGGGATGTTAATTATATCTGGCGATCGCCAAGCGTCTGGCGTTGCCATCACCTGATCACTAACATTTGTCTGGGCGACATTTTCCCCAACAACTGAAGTTGCACTAGCCTGATACCATTGTCTCTCTAAAGCCGAGCGAAAATTAGTTTTACTAACTTTTTCACCGCACACCTCCGACAGCAACTGCCATAACTTAGGGCCAATATCTTGCTTAAGGTAATTTACTGAATAACCATAGGTTTCGGCAATGTCACTGTAGCGTAGATGTGGTTCTGACCAAAACGCATGCAGAAGCAGCCTTTGCAAATCACTCAGATGCTTACCTTTTTTCTGGAATATGAAAGTGTCAACAAAGGCTAAGGCTTCTTGAACGTCCATAAATTATAGATTTATATTAAATACAATCAGAACAAAAGAAATATGAAAAGTTTTGATTTAATTGATCAGTTCTATCGTCAACTACAGAGTTTCTCAACCTGTTTGACTAACATCATTTATGGCTGGGTATGAATTTGACGTTACTTTAACTTTTCTCCTTAATCGTGAACAATTTGCCTCAAAATCTATTTTTGGCTGTTTATCTCTACCCACATCTGGCACCTGTTCCTTGATGATAATTTTTGTCGGGTGGGCATTGCTTGTAACTTGCTGAAAGCCTTAGTTTTATATTGTTGGCAATGCCCACCACCCTGTCAGCGCAATCAAGCAACTACTGCAAGATGTAAATAGAGGAGTGTATCCAGTTTTCAGGCAGTCCGCAGAACAGTGAATTTCCCCCATAAGCTATTCTCCAGAATACTTTCCCGATTTAAACTTACTGGCATTTTCTTCCGGCTATTTCAGAATTTATAGCAGGAGGCAAAAGATAGGAGGCAGCTATGCTGGAGGTAAAATCTTACTATTCCTAGCATTCACGCTTTCAAAATTTCCTAACTTATCCGACTACAGCTATAAGTGTTTTTGATAATAGAAATCAGCCGTAATGCAGCAGATGATTTTGGTACGTTACGCTTTGTTTTAACGCACCCGAAAAATTAATATTTGCTTGATCACGCATCTCTCAAAAAGAGAGATTAGCATGAGTTAATGTCAATTTGGATTGTTTTAATTAAATTTTTAGACTAATTTAGCTTTAATTATACTAAAACTTTGCCGAAACCTATATTGATGAATAAAAACTGTAATAATCTGACTACAGCCCTGCCGAGCAAAAAAAGTTAATTTTTGTAATCAACATCTTTTGTCACTTTTGCCAGAAAATCAACTCAAATCCTTATTTTTACGGTTTGATTGCCAAAAAAGTTAAATCCAAAATTCAGAAGAGGATGATTAAATTTTTGATGCCTTCTAAGTTGGAGAAGATACAGCAGATTTGGGGTCAATCAGGTACAAATTTTAGGAACAAAGCTTTATACTAAGAGAGTTTCAAACCTTTTCCCTGTTAAGAGTTCCCTATTCCCTGCTGTATTTCTAAAGAAATGTAAAGGTAAAAATTTCTGATATGAAAGATTGATCATTAGGTTCTGCACAGATGCGCTCATCACTGTAACTCAAGAGATGAACATGATATCAGATATCAGCTTCCCACCGGTGCGGCGACGCACTGGTAAAATCAGCAAGAAGCCAGCCAAAACCCCAGTATTGATAACTGGGGGTTTAGCTTTTCATCTGTGAAAAAAATAAACTGAGGTGAGATGTTAATTACAAAGGACGATAAACCCGATAGTTAATATTGGGGAAAATATTATCCATTAATTCCACTTTTTCTAGCCAACCGCTATCAATCTTGCCGATTTTTATATCTTCATAAAGTTTATTAAATCGCATGATGTGCGATCGCGTCCGTCGTACTGCATAGGGAACCATAGTCCCTGTCCGCATAATAAACGCCCAGTCAGAAGATTGAGCCAACAGCAATTCACGCGCCGCTTGATTGAGTGCTTTCCAGGATAATTCATCCTCCGGTTCTAAACGAGAGATTTCAATCATCCGTTCCGCAGTTTTGTGCAGATGTGGGTAAATCCAGGCATTGGTATCATTTAACCAATACTCATGAAAACCCTTATAACCCCAACTTGACTGAGAAGGACGACAGACTTGCTGAGTCGGTTCAGCCCGTAAATAATCTGCCAAGTGAGTCATTGTATAAGTTCCTTGGTCATACCAAGACTTGCGGAAGAGATAATCAATAAACCAAGGCCCTTCATACCACCAATGCCCAAACAACTCAGCATCATAGGGCGAAACAATAATTGGCGGACGCTGCATAATGCCATAGAGATGCTCTACCTGACGTTCGCGGTTATACATAAAATTACCAGCGTGTTCTGCCGCCTTTTCTCTTGCCCAATAAGGGTCATAGAGTGCTTTATCGGATAAACCTAAGCCACGCCCAGTAATTTTGTGATACTTAATCCCCGTATTTTTACGTTGACCGTTGGGCATAATGTAGGGCTTGATGTACTCATATTCAGCTTCCCAGCCCAAATCTTTATAAAATTCCCGATATTCCGCCGCACCGGGATAGCCCACCTCAGAAGACCATACCTGTTGTGAAGATTCATGATCACGACCAAAAGCCGCAACACCAGTTTCAGTAAAAATTGGCGCGTAAGTACCAAAGCGGGGACGAGGACGAGCATAAAGAATACCATGTCCATCAGTCAGGAAGTAACGCAAACCCGCATCTGCCAGCATCCGTTCTAAACCTTCATAGTAGGCGCATTCTGGCAACCAAATACCTTTAGGGGGACGACCAAAAGTTTCTTCGTAATGTTCACAAGCTACCTGAATTTGCGCCCATACAGCTTGCGGATACATCTTCATCAATGGCAAATAGCCATGAGTGGCACCACAGGTGATAATTTCTAGATTGTTAGTATCTTGGAACTCTTTAAAAGCCGTTACTAAATCACCGTTGTAGCGTTCCCACATCTGACGCGCTTCATTAAACTCAGTGGCGTAGTGTTCGGCTAGGTAACGAATATGCCCATTGTGGACATTACGCTCGGCTTCCAGTTCTGCTAATTCTTCTAGTTTGGCTAAGTGAGTATCATAGCGTTCTTGTAACAAAGGGTCACGGAGCATCGACACTAGCGGTGGTGTCATACTCATGGTGATTTTAAAGTCGATGCCGTCTCGTTTTAAGCCTTCAAATACTTTTAGTAAGGGAATGTATGTTTCGGTAATAGCTTCATACAGCCATTCTTCTTCTAGTACATAATCACTTTCTGGGTGACGAACAAAAGGCAGATGTGCGTGGAGTACAAGCGCGACGTAGCCAATAGCCATAGTTTTTTGGGGTGATACTTGTAATTTGCAGGTCAAGGGGTTTGGGGGAAATTAACAATATTTTAAGACCTTCTGGGGATCGTGACGTTGCTTCGCTCTGAATTCAAAATTCTCTCATTCAAAATTAAGAAAGATAGATATAAAAAAAGGCAAAAGAATTGATTCTTTTGCCTTTGCAATTTTCACTTTGACTTTTCGATATTACTCATCATCGAAATCGTCTTCGTCATCTTCCTCGTAGTCGTCAACTTCGTCTTCCTCTTCCTCTTCGTCTACGAGGTCATGAATTTCATCTGCAATCAAATCATCATCCTCATCGAGAATTGACCGCCGATTACCAAATCCACCGTCTCCCAAAGAAGGAACATCTAAATTATAGGCGCGAGCTGTGCGGTCATCTAGCACCATATCCAGTGGGTCATCGGTTTCATCTAAGACACTGCTGGTATCTAGAGTTGAATAGTCTTCGATCATACCGGGTTCATCATAGGTGTTGTAACCAGTACCCGCCGGAATCAAACGTCCGATAATTACGTTTTCTTTTAAGCCACGCAACCAGTCAGATTTACCTTCAATGGCTGCTTCGGTGAGAACCCGTGTGGTTTCTTGGAAGGATGCCGCAGAAATAAAGCTATCGGTGTTCAAGGATGCTTTGGTAATCCCTAACAATACTGGGGTGTATTGCGCTCTAGCACCGCCAGTAATCGCCATAGCTTCATTTACTTGCTCAACTTGGCGTAATTCCACCAACTCACCGGGAAGCATAGTGGTGTCACCACCATCATCAATCCGCACTTTGTTGGTCATTTGGCGGACAATCACTTCGATGTGTTTGTCAGCGATGTCAATCCCTTGGGATTGATAAACCATCTGGACTTCATTCACCAAGAATGTCTGTACTTTTTGCAAGGCGTGGCTGGCACAGGCATAAACACCTTCGTCTGAACCCAGACTGAAGAAAGTTTCTAAAATTTCGTGAGGATTAGAAGGGCCATCTGTTAGTGGTTGCCCTGCTGATACATGAGAACCATCAGGTACGATGAGGTTTTGACCAGGGCCAAGTGCGTAGTCGGTGACTACACCATTTGACTCTATGACTTTGACAGCGATCGCTTCATCACCATCACCGTAAACCACCTTCACTTCCCCGCCCCGTTTTGCCAAAATACAGGCTTCTTTAGGTTTGCGGGCTTCTAGCAGTTCTTCAATCCGAGGCAAACCTTGAATGATGTCTCCAGTTTTTGCCCGTTCAAACACCAGCAACACTAAGTTATCGCCCCGTTGTACCAAATCGCCGTCTTCTACCTGTAACACCGCCCCAGGGCTAACTCGGTAAGGACGACCAGCCCGGATAGTAACTGCATAGTTTTGGGTGCTCAGTGCTGATTCACTGGCAGCAGATTCAACATTAGCATTTTTCACTGACACCACTTGCCCAGATTCTTCAGCGAAGACACCAGGGGCAATTTCTGCACCTGCTACGATCAAGTTACCTGCTTTGACTGTGGGTTGGCCGTTAACATTCAGCGTTGCCATGTCAGTGCGGCGCAGCACTAAACAGCGACGCACCGCTTCGGTTCCTTTTTGCAGACCGCGCACAATCCCACCTTCTTTAGATAAGATTTGGGTACGCGCCACCACTGCACCAGGAGCGATCGTGTCTCCCTCTTTCACTTCTAAAGCTGTCTGGGTACTGCCTTGAGTCGCATCAGCAGCAATATCGCGCCGAATGATTAAAGATTCCAGAATTACCAGTTGTAAACGTTGAATTTCTGGATTCTCCGCATCCGCTACTAATTCAATATCTGCGGCTAACGGAGAAGCATTATGTTCTTGTTCGCCTTCCTGCTCAATTTCCAAGACTAATTGGGTGCGTAGCAGTTCCACACCTTCCACAGACTTGACACGTTCAGAGTCTTTATAAGGCAATCGCTGTACTGCCCGCATCTGAATAGAACGTCCGGTCTGTTGGCTCACAGATGTAGTCGATGGCACATCTGGATGCTCAGGGACGGCAAACTCTACCACGGGACGGCTTAACAATGCTGGGCCTTCTGGGGACTCCACATACTGGATGTAGCGCAGTTCATTAAAGACTCGCCCTAACAATTCCTCACCTGCGGGGAGAAATGTGTCATCTCGTCCCATCACTGCTTCTGGATCGTCTACCATTAGCAGTTCACCAGGCTTAATTACGACTTCTCGCAGAATATCGTTTTTCTGGGTGACTTCAACTACACCATTGTTTTGACAGAAGATGTCTTTAACGACTTCAGTACCAGCTTCGACATACTGACCATCTTCTACCAACAGCAAGGAGATGTCTTTGTTAACTTCGTGGGTTTCTTCGGGAATCCACAACAGTGTACCTCCCTGTACCACTTCATAACCCAGTTTGGCTTTACCTTTCTTCTGGACTTCTACGCCAGCAAACTTCAGTAATCCACCTGTGGTAGTGCGATAGCGGTCATCAATCAACTCCGCTACTACTTGACCATTCTGCACTTTTGTGCCTGGTGTAGCCCGCAAGTTAAATACTTGGTTATTACCTGTGGTGACTAGGTAGTTGTTGCGCCCTTGGGAACTTTGAACGGTGACGGTGGCTTGGTCTAAAATTACAGAAGCCGTAATAATTTCAATTTCCCTGGTACTCTTACCTGGGGTAGCTTCTGGTAAACGCACTACACCACCGTGTAAGGTGGTTAATTTGGTTTCTGCCAATACGCCGTTAGTTGCTACTGAGTCGCCGTTATTGACTACTAATTCTGCTCCTGGTGGCAAGTTGTAAACTTCCCCAGACAAAATCCAAATCAAACCACCCCGTGCGGCGGTAGTGGTGGTGTTACCTTGACGGTCGGTTTTTTGTTCGGGGACTACTTCCGCAAACTTGACTTCGCCAGCTAAGTCAGAAGCCACATCTTTGACGGCTTTTTCTGTGTTGGCGCGGGTAGTACGACCACCCAGGGCGACCTCTGCCAATAACTGACCAATTTTTACCTGCTGCCCATCAAATATATAGAGTGTGGAACCTTGGGTAACTTGGATTTCTTGGTTAACTGGTGTTTCTGCACCATCTTTCTGTGGTTCTAAAATCAGAGTCCCATTGGTTTCCACATACAAGGCATCTTCCCCGTGACGGGTACGATAGGGTCTTGTCCGCAATTTGCGGGGGATTTTTACCGTCCCATCAATTTTAGAACGTACTTGTTGAGCTACTTCCCCGGTGAACACACCCCCGGTGTGGAATGTCCGCATGGTTAGCTGGGTGCCAGGTTCGCCAATACTTTGGGCGGCGATGATACCGACGGCTTCGCCTAAGTCTACCATTTTGGCGTGTGCCAAACTCCAGCCGTAGCAGTGTTGGCAAACGGAACGGGCGGCTTCACAGGTGAGGGGCGATCGCACTACAACTTCTTTTACCCCAGCTTTCTCTATCTCCTTAGCTAAGTCATCAGAAATTGGGGTATTACGTGGTGCAATCACTTCCTTGGTAGTTGGATGTATGACATCTTCACCCACTACCCGTCCTAGCAAGCGTGTAGACAACTTGATCAGGGTTTTACTACCTTCGGTCATCGCCCGCAGAGGAATGCCTCTAGTAGTACCACAATCAATTTCCCGAATGATCACATCCTGGGAAACATCCACCAGACGACGGGTAAGATAACCAGAGTCGGCAGTCCGTAACGCCGTATCTACCAACCCTTTCCGCGCACCGTAAGAAGAAATAATATATTCTGTTACCGTCAGACCTTCCCGGAAGTTAGTTTTGATAGGTAAGTCAATAATTTCCCCTTGCGGATCTGCCATCAGTCCCCGCATCCCCACCAACTGACGCACCTGAGAGATATTACCCCGCGCCCCAGAAAACGCCATCATGTATACAGAATTGAGGGGGTTTGTCTGTTTAAAGTGGGTAACTACCTCATCTTTCAACGCTTCACTCGTACCGTTCCAAGTATCAATTACCTTTTGGAAACGTTCTACTTCAGTAATTTCACCCCGTTGGTAACGGGCTTCTGTAGCGCGAATTTCCTCTTCTGCTGCGTCCAAAAGACTCCGCTTAGTTGGTGGCACCATCAAGTCATCAACACTGATAGAAACCCCAGCTCTGGTAGCATAGCGAAAGCCTAAATCCTTCAACTTATCCGCCATTACAGCAGTTCGCGCTGTCCCGTAATGAGTGAACGCCCAAGCGATCAAATTTCTCAGTTGACCTTTGTCAACGACGCGATTGCGAAAAATCATCTTTTCGTTAGTCATTAGTCTTTAGTCCTTAGTCATTGGGGATTGGGTATTGGGTATTGGGGACTGGGGACTGGGGACTGGGGCAGAAGGCAGAAGATTCTTCCTTGTCTTCCTTGTCTTCCTTGTCTTCCTTGTCTCCCTCATCTCCCTCATCTCCCCTGCCTATACTCCCTAACTTGCAAGTGCTTCCTGAATCGCTTTATTGTAAATAACGCGACCCGGCGTAGTGCGTATATACTGAGAAATTAAGTTGCCCTGAGCGTCTTCTCTGACTTGGCGGAATTTGTAGATGACAGTCCGGCTACCGTCTTCGTTATTTTTCACCTCTACGGGTTCTGTATCAGGTTGAGAAGTTTCTACTTCCCCGTCAAAGCGGACGTAAACGTAGGCGTGTAAGTCGATTTGCTCTTGCTCGAAGGCCATAATTACGTCTTCCATCGATGCAAAATACCTACCTGCACCCTTTGTAGCACCAGGATTCTCCGCAGTTAGGTAGTATGCCCCCAAGACCATATCTTGGCTAGGTGTAATAATCGGTCTACCTGTGGCTGGTGACAAAATGTTATTAGAAGCCAGCATCAACAGCCGCGCCTCAGCCTGACTTTCTAATGACAAAGGTACGTGTACCGCCATTTGGTCACCGTCAAAGTCAGCGTTAAACGCCGGACAAACCAAAGGATGTAGTTGAATTGCTCGCCCTTCTACCAAAATCGGCTCAAAAGCCTGAATACCCAAGCGGTGCAGCGTTGGCGCACGGTTGAGCATCACGGGGTGTCCTTCAATCACCTCTTCCAAAACATCCCAAACACTTGGATCGGAACGAGAAATTAATTTTTTCGCAGCTTTGATATTATTCACCATGCCACTGCGAATCAGGCGATTAATCACAAATGGTTGAAATAGCTCAATCGCCATTTCTCTGGGCAAACCGCATTGGTGAATCTTCAGCTTTGGCCCTACGACAATTACGGAACGTCCAGAGTAGTCAACCCGTTTACCCAACAAGTTTTGCCGGAAACGTCCTTGTTTACCTTCAATAATGTCGGACAAAGACTTCAGGGGTCGATTGTTTGCCCCTACCACGGTACGTCCCCGACGACCGTTATCAATCAAAGCGTCTACCGCTTCTTGCAGCATCCGCTTTTCGTTCCGCACAATAATTTCCGGTGCGAGAATTTCTTGCAGTCGTGCTAAACGATTATTCCGGTTAATTACCCGACGATATAAATCATTTAAATCGCTAGTCGCAAACCGTCCACCATCCAACTGCACCATTGGGCGCAAATCTGGAGGAATGACGGGAATAACTGTCATCACCATCCACTCCGGCTTAGAACCGGTAGCAATGAAGTTGTCAATTACCCGCAGGCGTTTAATCAGTTTTGCTCGCTTTTGTCCTTTGGCAGTACCAATTTCTTCGCGGAGGTTTTCGGCTTCTTGCTCTAAGTTAATGTCAGCCAGCAAGCGCAGTAATGCTTCCGCACCGATACCTACCTCTACACCTTGCAACTGAGAATCTTCGCTATAAATTTGGTCTTCAATTTCCAACCACTGGTCTTCACTCAGCAGTTGTTTATAGGTTAAAGTTTCCGCATTGCCGGGACTAAGGACAACATAAGAGTTGAAATATACAATTTGTTCCACATCCCGCAAAGGCATATCTAGCAGGATGGAAATATAACTAGGAATCCCTTTGAGATACCAAACGTGGGCTACTGGCGCAGCTAGTTTGATGTATCCCATGCGATGGCGACGCACCCGTGACTCGGTAACTTCTACGCCACAACGCTCACAAACAATCCCTCTATGGCGGACTCTTTTATACTTACCACAGTGACATTCCCAATCTTTCGCGGGGCCAAAGATGCGCTCACAAAATAAGCCATCCATCTCTGGCTTGAGGGTACGGTAGTTAATTGTCTCTGGTTTGGTAACTTCACCGACTACCTGACCATTGGGTAATGTTCTTTCACCCCACTGGCGAATACGTTCAGGTGATGCCAAGCCGATTTTTACGTAGTCAAACTGATTAGTTTGGGCAGGTCTCATACTTTCAGTGCTGAGTGTTGAGTGTATTTAGTTTTGGAACTTTGGGTGTTGGGTATTAGGGATTGGGTATTGGGTACTGGGGATTATTTCCCAGTCCCCAGTCAAGAGTCCCCAGTCTCTAATACCTATTCTTCGTCTTCCAAGGATTCGCGGGAGAGAGATTCGTAGGTGGGTCGAGGTGGTGTTCTTCTGTTGGCTTGGTCTGCCATTAAATCAACTTCCACATCTAAGGAACTACCATCGGCTTGGGTTTCTACTTTATGCACAGCAATATCTAAGCCCAAGGATTGTAATTCGCGCATCAACACCTTAAAGGATTCTGGTGTGCCAGGTCTGGGAATAGCCTTACCTTTAACGATCGCATTTAAGGCTTCATTTCGTCCCTGCATATCGTCGGATTTTACTGTCAACAATTCTTGCAAGGTGTAAGCAGCACCAAAGGCTTCCAAAGCCCACACTTCCATTTCCCCAAATCGCTGACCACCTTGTTGTGCTTTACCACCCAAGGGTTGCTGTGTCACTAAGGAGTACGGGCCAGTAGAACGAGCGTGAATCTTATCGTCTACTAGGTGTACCAGTTTCAGCATATAAGCTACACCCACGGTCACCGGTCGGTCGAATGGTTCGCCAGTCCGACCATCAAATACCATGATTTTGCCAGAGTCATCGGGGTTATACACCCAGTTGCGACCTGTTTCATCCCGTGCTTCTTGCAATTTGCCATGCACAATGCGGCGAGATGATTCTTCCCCATACATTTCATCGAAGGGGGTAATCTTAAACCGCACTCCTAAGTTATAGCCAGCCCAACCTAACAGACACTCAAATACCTGTCCGACGTTCATCCGGCTGGGTACACCCAGAGGGTTGAGGACAATATCTACAGGGGAACCATCAGGCAGATAAGGCATATCTTCTATGGGCAGTATCCGCGAAATAATCCCCTTATTCCCGTGACGACCTGCCATTTTGTCGCCTACCTGGATTTTCCGCTTTTGCGCCACATACACCCGGACTACCATGTTCGCACCCGGTGGCAGTTCATCACCTTGTTCACGGGTAAACAAGCGCACGTCAACTACCCGACCTTTTTCACCGTTGGGTACGCGCAGGGAATTATCTCTCACATCCCGTGCTTTTTCCCCGAAAATCGCCCGCAACAGTTTTTCTTCTGGGGGTTGGTCAGATTCACCTTTGGGTGTGACTTTACCTACTAAGATGTCGCCAGATTCTACCCACGCCCCAATGCGAATGATCCCCTGTTCATCTAACTGACGCAAGGCATCTTCCCCGACGTTGGGAATTTCTCTGGTAATTTCTTCTGGCCCTAGTTTGGTCTGCCGTGCCTCAATTTCATATTTTTCAATGTGAATTGAGGTGTAAATATCATCTTGTACCAGGCGTTCAGAAATTAAAATTGCGTCTTCGTAGTTGTAGCCTTCCCACGGCATATAAGCCACGACAATATTCTGACCAAGTGCCAATTCTCCGCCTTCGGTAGAAGAACCATCAGCTAATACCTGACCCGCTACTACGTGTTCACCAATGCGTACAAGTGGCTTTTGGTTCAAGCAGGTATCTTGGTTAGAACGCTGGTATTTGGAAAGGGTATACTTAATTTCTGATGAATTTGGTTTGGGACGTACCCGAATTTCTGTGGCATCTGCATAAGTTACCTCGCCATCGGTACGGGAAATAATCACCATCCCGGAGTCTCTCGCACCTTGGGCTTCTAAACCAGTACCGACTAAGGGTCGCTCTGGTTTCAGCAGGGGTACTGCTTGGCGTTGCATGTTGGAACCCATGAGGGCACGGTTTGCGTCGTCATGTTCCAAGAAGGGAATCATGCTTGTAGCTACGGAGACAATCTGCACCGGAGATACGGCTACGTAGTCTACCTGTTCTGGGGTGGTGGTGGAGAATTCTTGGCGATAACGGACTGGTACTTGTGGCCCCAGAATGTAGCCATTTTCATCCAAGGGAATATCCCCTGGTGCTACCCGTAGGTCGTCTTCTTCATCGGCGGTCATGTAGACTGCTGGCTTGTCAAAGATCACCCGACCGTTTTCTACTGGTCTAAAGGGTGTTTCTAAGAAGCCGTACTGGTTGACTCGTGCGTGGGTAGCTAAGGAACCAATCAAACCCGCGTTGGGGCCTTCTGGTGTTTCGATGGGGCAGATACGTCCGTAGTGGGAGGGGTGAATATCCCGCACGGCAAAACCTGCCCGTTCACGGGTTAAACCACCAGGCCCAAGGGCTGACAGACGGCGTTTGTGGGTCAGTTCTGCTAAGGGATTTGTTTGATCCATGAACTGACTTAATTGGCTGGAACCAAAGAATTCTTTAATGGCTGCTACCAAGGGTTTGGGGTTGACCAAGGATGCAGGGGTTAATACTTCTGCGTCGGATACGGTCATCCGTTCCCGAATGATTCTTTCAAGGCGGTTTAACCCTACCCGGACTTGGTTTTGCAACAACTCACCGACGCTTCTGACGCGACGGTTGCCTAAGTGGTCGATGTCATCTACGCTACCGATGTCATATTCCAGGTTGATCAGGTAATCAACTGCTGCCAAAATATCGCTAGGGGTCAGTATCCGTACTGTTTCGGGTACGGATAGGCGTAATTTTTTGTTCAGTTTGTATCTGCCAACCCGACCTAAGTCATAGCGTTTGGGGTCGAAGAACCGGGAGTCTAACAGTTGTTGTCCGCCTAAGACGGTTGGTGGTTCACCGGGGCGGAGTTTGCGGTATAACTCCATCAGGGCTTCTTCTTCGGAAAACTGCCCTTCTTTCTCGATGGTTTTTTGGAAGTATTCGGGATGGCGAAGAGCATCAAAAATTTCGTTATCTGATAACCCTAGGGCTTTAAGTAATACTTGGGCTGAGAGTTTACGGGTTTTATCTATCCTTACCCACACTAAATCGTTACGGTCGGTTTCAAATTTCAGCCATGCTCCTCGGTTGGGAATTAAGCTGGCAGAATAGGTACGTCGTCCGTTTTTGTCGATTTCGGATTTGTAGTAAACTCCAGGCGATCGCACGATTTGATTGACAATTACCCGCTCGGCTCCGTTAATAATAAAGGTGCCGCGATCTGTCATCAAGGGCAGATCCCCAATAAATACTTCTTGCTCTTTAATATCCCCTGTTTCTTTATTTAACAGGCGGGTGGGAACATACATCTGTACAGCATAGGTACTATCCCGGCGTTTGGCTTCTTCAACGCTGTACTTTGGTTCTTTAAGTTTGTAGTTTTGTCCTAAAAAATGCAGTTCTAGTTTGCCGGTATAGTCTGTAATAGGACTAAAGGAGTTGAGTTCTTCGATCAGCCCTTCTTCTAAAAACCAGCGAAAGCTTGAACGCTGGATTTCAATCAAGTCGGGCAATAGAAAGGCGGGTTCAATATAATTTTCGCTAGTCATGCCTCTACCTTTGTCAACCTGGTTAAATTTTTAGAGGACACAGTTGGATGACTTTTGTTGTCTTGCTTCCGTGTCCTTAGCTGTTTGGGAACTTCTCCTTCAATCTCACCTGATGATTTACAAGTGTGGATAAACGCAGCAATTGCATCTGGCGCGGGAGATTTTCACAAGGGGTGATCACCCCTGATAGCCAGCCACGGCTACTATCATCCAGCTATGTCATTGATTCCTTAACAGCAGTAATCGGAAATCTGCCCTTACCCCAATTTGTCTAACTAACTCACTTCCCCTCCCAACAGTGCTTCAACTACTTGTACTTGTCGCAGATGTTATTTTGTCTAAAACACACCATTGCTACTCACGGTGATAGCCTGTGATTGAGGAGCAAAAGCTTTCTTTGGAGTTTATTCGTCAAAATGGCTTGATTTTGCAAGATTGTGATCACAAGACAATTTCTTTTAACAATTTTCTATAGGTTAATTACAAAGCCGGTGGTTTTAGTCAGAATTGCTCTCAATGTTGGTTGTCAGGTTTTGTCATAACATTGAAAGCATCCGCTTGTGGAGATGTGAGGAGGGTCAAGTTGATAACTGTACAAAATCAAGCTTAGGAGTTTTCAGTTCCTTCCTTTATCATTATGACGCACACAAAATGTTTTGGAGGCATTAATTTTAGCATATTTTTTCCTCCTAGCTGTTTATTTTTAACTGCAACCTATAATATAACCGGACAAACTTTATAGTGCTAGACCAAATAGTTTGCAGGCATTTTGGGTAGTTTGAGTGGAAATTGCCTCTAATGTCTCTCCTCTTAGCTTGGCTATTTGCTCCGCTACATGGCGCACATAAGCTGGCTCATTCCGCTTTTCTCCCCGTTTGGGAACTGGTGCCAAAAACGGACAATCGGTTTCAATTAGTAAGCGGTCGCTGCTCACTATCTGGGCTGAGGCTTGTATTGTTTTAGCGTTCTTAAATGTAACAGTACCGCTAAAACTAATATAAAAGCCTAAATCCATAAACCATTGAGTTTCTTCTGGTGTCCCTCCCCAACAGTGCATCACCCCCCGAAGTTGATGATTTGTCCTCTCTTGCCATTTTTGTAAGATGTCTCTGACTGCAACTGCGGCATCCCGACAGTGAATAATTACGGGTAAGTTGAGTTCAGAGGCGATCGCTAATTGCGCCTCAAATACCTGATGCTGTTGTTCATGGTTATCGGCTTTATAAAAGTCCAGCCCCATTTCACCAATCGCCACTACCTGAGAATCAGAACGCGCTAAGGATAATATTTCCTCACCTGTATGACTCTGCCATTTTTCTGCGTCTAAAGGATGCAAGCCTACGGCAAAGCTGATTTCCGGAAACTTGTGGGCTAAGGCTTGAATACTGGCAAACTCTGATGGCTCGACACAGGAATGTACTAAACGTACAACTCCTGCTTCTTGCCACCGCGATCGCACTGCTGTTAAATCTGCCTGGAAGGCTGCGAAATTGAGATGTACGTGAGTATCAATCAGTTGCATGGTCATTAGTCATGAGTCATTAGTCATTAGTCATTAGTTAATGACTAATAACCAATCACTGCTTATGCTGTTTGGGTGAGTGGCTTGAGCTTTTGAGCCATTCTGGACTTTTTCCTTGCCCCATTGTTGGGATGCAGAACACCCCGCTTTACAGCTTTATCGATTTTGCTGTAAGCCTCAGAAAGTCTTGTTTGTACTTCCTGTTGTGCTTCTGGAGTAGGATTACCTGCATAAACTTCTACCGCTTGCAAGTATTTTTTCATCAGCGTTCTAACTGCTGATTTGTAGTTTTTATTACGCAGCCGATTGCGTTCTGCGATTTTGGCGCGCTTGAGAGCAGACTTTGTATTCGCCACAGTCAATTCCAAAAAGACTATTAATTATGTACACACACTACTAGACTTACTAATATAGCATCAAGATTGCCAATGTTAGGCATTCTGACAAAAAATTACTTTTGGGTGGCTCAGAAAGTTGCTAGCTAATTTCTCAGGTTTGGTGCATACCTGAGAAAAAACGCTATGATAAAAGGTCATAATCATCAACTTTTTTCATGGCTGCCAAACCTGACCTAAAGACCAGCCCTGGGGTACATCCCCTAACCAGGATGTACAGTTACAAGAAAAGGCTGCAAATAGCTAGGGTTGAAGAACTTTAGTGGATATTTAAGTAAAAATCAGCACAAATTTGACTCGACCACTCATTTGATTTCTGGATTGGGTAAGCGTAGATGTGTATCAGCATCAGCAAAGCTCCCAGAAAGATGGCGAGGTGGTGTCATCAGTCATTTAGTTGCCGTCTTCAGCAAATCAACTGCTGGAGGTATTGAGAGTATCAAAAAAATCCAGGTTAAGCTAGAGAAGAGGATTAGCGTCGGCAATGTACCCAGTGGGTAAATAGCAGAACTAATTCTCAGGCGGGTATATTCTAAAATTTTGGCATTGTCCTTACTCCATGCTGCGAATCATTACTCAGCAGGCAGACGTTAGAGCAGAACTAAAACGGATCTGCGATCGCACCAATGATGAACCAGTGCTTCATCAAGAAGCCACCGTGCGGGAAGTGTTGCAAGCAGTTAAACGCCAAGGCGATAAAGCT
This sequence comes from Anabaena sp. 4-3, assembly GCF_001597745.1. GTDB lineage: Bacteria > Cyanobacteriota > Cyanobacteriia > Cyanobacteriales > Nostocaceae > Trichormus. The sequence continues at coordinate 65,511 of NZ_LUHJ01000017.1, forward strand.
GTGCTACATTATACCGCCGAATTTGACAATCAAGACCTCAAGCCTGAAGAACTGCTTGTCAAAGGTTCGGAACTGGATGCGGCTTACCAAAAGGTATCGAAAGAACTACTACAGGCAATTCAGCTAGCTTGTGAGCAAATTGAAGCCTTTCATCGTCAGCGAGTCCCGAAAACCTGGGTACAGTTTGGCGATGATGATGTGGTGTTAGGTAAACGCTACACTGCGGTAGACCGTGCGGGTTTGTATATCCCTGGAGGCCGTGCGGCGTATCCGAGTACGGTACTAATGAACGCCATTCCGGCGAAAGTGGCTGGTGTACCGCGTGTAGTCATGGTGACTCCCCCAGGTGCAAATAAAACTATTAACCCGGCGGTGTTAGTCGCGGCACAAGAAGCGGGAGTTAAAGAAATTTATCGGGTAGGAGGCGCGCAGGCGATCGCCGCTTTAGCTTATGGTACAGAAACCATCCCCAAGGTAGATGTAATTACCGGGCCGGGGAATATTTATGTCACCTTAGCTAAAAAGTTAGTCTACGGCACTGTGGGGATTGATTGTTTAGCCGGGCCTTCGGAAGTGCTAATCATTGCCGATGAAACAGCTAATCCTGTGCAAGTGGCGACTGATTTATTAGCGCAAGCCGAACATGATCCGATGGCGGCGGCGATTTTGTTAACCACAGAACCGGCGTTAGCCAAAAATGTGCAAGTAGCTGTAGAAAGACAATTAGTTGATCACCCCCGGCGGATAGATACCGAAAAAGCGATCGCTCACTACGGTTTAATCATCCTGGTGGAATCTTTAGAAGCAGCTGCGGAACTCTCCAATGAATTCGCACCGGAACACCTAGAATTAGAAGTTAAAGACCCTTGGGCATTATTGCCGAACATTCGCCATGCTGGGGCGATATTCCTCGGCTATTCTACACCGGAAGCTGTTGGGGATTACATAGCAGGGCCTAACCACACCTTACCTACTTCTGGTGCTGCTCGCTACGCTTCCGCTTTGGGAGTGGAAACTTTTCTGAAGCATTCCAATATTATTCAATATTCACCCACAGCATTGCAAAAAGTTGCAGGAGCCATTGACGCACTAGCCACAGCCGAAGGCTTACCTTCTCATGCTGATTCAGTGCGTCGCCGAATTCAGCAAGAAGACTGATGGAGAATGCTTAAGTTTTTCCTATAGTTTTGGTAAAAAATACTTAATGGCTTCAAACTAAAAGTTTAGGCAGCTGTCATCTTCACCTGGGAAAGCTTTGTACAGCAAAGTCTCTACCATGTAAACTCAGTCTTTGTGTGAGAAATTGTTGGTATGGCTGCCAATCAGTTGATTCATGCTGATATCAGGAATCTGAATTGGAAGAGGTAACAGCCATGCTCAAAACTATTTTGGTAGCTATAGATGGTTCGGAAATTGCAACACGAGTCATCCAGACTTTAGAAAATTTGGTTTTGTCACCAGAGACAAAAGTCATACTCTGTCATGTATTTCCCACAGGCGAGTCAGACACAGAATTACCAGCTGATCGACCTCAGCCTGAATCTGCTCGATTTTCATCTTTTCATATTGAACAGCAATTGCAATCTTTCCAAGAACAGTTATCAGTCAAAACTCACATAGAATTGGTTGCCGGAGAACCAGCCGACGAAATTATTCGCCTCGCCAATATTCACCAAGCTGATTTAATTATTATTGGTAGTCGTGGTTTAACTGGCATGAAGCGAATTGTTTTAGGTTCTGTGAGTAATCAAGTAGTGGAAGAGGCTGGTTGTTCTGTGTTGGTGGTCAAGCCGCATTAAAATAATATTGATGCAATTAAACAGGTGAAAATGGGATTTTAGCGTCTGTTTTTCTCCACCAAAAATTGACGCAAGCTTAGTAAACTCAAAGTTTGCCCTAAATTTAACGGCATCAATGATACGCCTTCTAAATGAGATTGTACCCAACCGTCTCCCCAATACCATTCGTGAAAACCATCTATCCCGCCACTGAGTAGCAAGCGTAGACAGTTAGATTTTGCTACATCCACTTGATGATGAATACTGATGGGGCCAGTCCAGGTAGTAAATTTGATACCTTGACTCAGTTCGTCTGGTATTCCTGGGGCAAAACGCTGTCCGAGGAGCCATTTTTTGAGTTGTTCAGTTCGCAGTAAACTATCATGAATTGCACTGGCTGAGGCAGCAATTTCTATTCTGAGTTGGCTTTTTTGAAAATTTCCTAGCATTGCTAAAAATTACACTTTGATGATAATGAGTTGTTGTTTTTTATGGTGAGGATAACTATCAAGATGATGCAATATTTTTAGTTGTTAACATCACACCTAATGAGCAATAATACCATTGCTATAACTTGAGATGAGAATAATAATTTTAATGTAACTTATATTGCTTTCAAAATGCTGATTGAGCAGGATTATTGGCTGTTAGTTAAATATACCAGAAGATAGATAAATAAAAATTGCTGGGGATAGAGGCATGCTCTGTCTGAATTTTGGTTAAGTTGAGAAATTGTTTCTGAACTGTGGGCTAGACTCGCCGGAATATCAATTTTCTCTGATACTGAGGCTACTTATGTATAAGTTAAGTTTTGTTATACTAAATATAAGATTCACCCCTATGCTGATGTGTCAGGGGAGTGGGTAAGAAATTATTATTGGTAAGGTTTTCATGGCGGATCAGTTAATTCGTGCCACAGCAGCTGATGGTGGGATTCGTGCAGTAGGTGTGATTACCACACGCTTAACAGAAGAGGCACGACAACGCCACAAGCTTTCCTATGTAGCAACTGCGGCTCTAGGTCGGACGATGGCATCAGGTTTGTTGATGGCTTCTAGTATGAAGCGACCAGGATCTAGGGTGAATGTGAGGATTAAAGGCGATGGCCCTTTAGGCGGTATATTAGTAGATGCTGGCTTAGATGGGACAGTACGGGGTTATGTAGGCAACCCATCTGTAGAATTGCCACCCAATGCTAAGGGAAAATTAGATGTTGGGGGTGCAGTGGGTAATGGCTACCTTTATGTTGTCAGAGATATCGGTTACGGCTACCCCTACTCTAGTACAGTTGAATTGGTGTCCGGTGAGATTGGTGATGATGTCGCGCATTACTTAGTGAATTCTGAGCAAACACCTTCGGCAGTGGTTTTAGGGGTGTTTGTCGGTTCAGGTGGAGTGACGGCGGCGGGAGGCTTGTTAGTACAGGTATTGCCGAAAGCTGCCAGAGATGAGGCTTTAGTAGCAAAATTGGAAGCGCGGGTAGCAGCGTTATCAGGGTTCACGCCGTTATTGCAAGCAGGGAAGAATTTACCGGAGATATTTAATGATTTATTGGGTGATATGGGGTTAAGCATCTTTCCTGAACACCAAATTTTGCGGTTTCATTGCGGTTGCTCTTTTGACCGGGTGCTAGGAGCATTAAAGATGTTGGGTGAGGCAGAATTACAAGATATGATTGTCAAAGATGATGGGGCAGAAGCTACTTGCGACTTTTGCGGCAGTGTGTATCAAGCCAGCAGTGATCATTTAGCTCAATTAATTGTGGATTTGCAAGGGGAGTCATCGGTTTCCAGTTAAGTATAAAAGAAGGCTGAATCTTTTAATTATTAATGTTATCTGTGGGTAGGATAATGTAACAAGTAGCTTTTGAAATATGAGAAAGTTACTATGGCAAAAATAGAATTATCATTCTAAAACAGATCGCTATTCCCTTATTTGTGGTGTGAGAGATGACAGAGCGGGATATCCCAGAAAGTTGGCATCCAAGCAGAGGAAGAAAACCAGATGAGATAGGAGGATTCTCCCGAACGCAAAAATTTGGTGAACCTGATGTTTCTGGTGTACCTGCTACTGGTTCGTCTAATTCAGTGCAGCAACTCACAGATAACAAAACCGCAGCATACCCGATTAACAGCGAATCAGAAAAAAATGTAGGCGTTAGCGGCCAAAGCAAATTGCCGGGCTGGATGAAAGGCTGGATGGGATGGGCGTTATTGTTAACGCTGATTCCGGGTGGTGTGGCATTTATGGCCACAGCAATGCTGCTGAAGTTACCATCTGCGCCTAATTGTCCGTCAATTTTTTGGCCGCTAGCGAGTGCGTCGGTGCGGCTGCATTGCGCTCAACTGGCGGCTACTAAACAAACAGTTGAAGATTTGCTACAAGCGATCGCCTTAGTGCGACAATTACCCCCAGACCATCCACTGCGGGGAGAAATTGATCGGTTTGTAGAACAATGGTCACGGGATATTTTAAAGCTGGCTGATCAAAGTTTTCAAGCGGGGAATTTAGAAGAGGCGATCGCCACGGCGCGCAAGATACCCCAAGATGTGTCAGCTTATAAATTGGTAGATGAGCAAATTGCTAAGTGGGAAGCAATTTGGACGAAGGCAGAAGGTATATACCAGGAAGCAGAAGCAGAACTACGGGAACGACGCTGGCAATCAGCGTTTATGGTTGCAGCTAAATTGGTGCGTGTAGATAATAAGTATTGGGCAACGACTAAATACGACCAATTGAACGGCATTATTACCTTAGCAAAAGAAGACGTTGATAAGTTAGGTACAGCCGAAAGATTAGCTAAGAGTAGATCAGTAGATAATTTACTAGAAGCGATCAAATTAGCTCAATCGATTGGACAAAATAGCTACTTATATCAAAAAGCGCAAGAACTGATTCCTGCCTACGGGCGGAAAATGCTGGATTTAGCACAAGCGAAAATGAAACAGCGTGATGCTGATACAGCTATAGACATTGCCAGACAAATTCCACAAATTACCGGAATACAGGCAGAAGTGGAAGACTTTATTGCCTTGGCTGATGCCCAAAGAAGTGCGTGGATAGGTAATATAGCAGGTTTGGAATCAGCAATTACCCTGGCACAAGACATTGATCCATCACGGCCAGTGTATGACAAAGCGCAACAGCTAATTACCCAATGGCAGTTGGAAATTGAAGATGTTGCCCGGTTGGAAAAAGCGAGAACACTAGCTAGCCGAGGCACAATTGATGATTTAACAGCAGCGATCGCCGAAGCACAAATGGTGCCGGGAAGCAACCCCCGCAGTTCGGAAGCTAGACAAAGTATTAACCGTTGGCAAGCACAGATAGAAACTATTGAAGACCAACCTTATCTGGAAAGGGCGGAACAAATAGCTTATTTAGGGGATATGAATTCTTTGCAAGCGGCGATCGCCGAAGCTAGCCAAATTCGTCCGGGTCGGTCATTGTATCCAGAAGCACGCCGCAGAATTCGGAATTGGGTAGGTAGGATAGAGCGGATCCAAGACCAACCAATATTAGCTCAGGCGCGCGACTTAGCCCAAATTGGAGAGTTGACGGCAGCAATTAATACAGCTAGACCACTGGCATCTTCTGGGCGATCGCTGGCTGGGGAAGCGCAAGCCGCCATCGATGAATGGCAAGGCCAAATTCGTGCTAGGGAAAATTGGCAACAAGCCAAAGAAATTGCACAGGCTGGTACACCGGGAGCTTTGCTGCAAGCGATTAGATTGGCTGATCAGATTTCCAACCGCAGTTTGTTGCGGATGGATGCCAATATAGCTATTGACCAATGGAGTCAGCAAATCTTAGATATTGCCCGTTCTCAAGGTAGTTCTGATATTCCCAGAGCGATTGAAACTGCTCGCTTAGTACCACGGGGTAGCTCTACTTACAATGCAGCACAAGACCAAATTAAATTATGGCAGCAGTTGCTTAATCCTGAGCCGATACAGCAATTTCAGCCTTCTACTATTAGTGATGAGCAGTAGTTTTGAGAGGCGCGAAGTTTCGCGTCTCTTGATTTTTGTTTCGCGCATACCGCTAAGGCGGAACCGCTTGCGGTAGGCGCAAATAAGAACGCCAATAAGTAAGTATTGCAAGTATTGTAGGGGTTTAGCATTGCTAAACCCCTACTCCCTCTAATGGAGCGATCGCAAAATTTGGTCTATCATGCGATTAGCTTGGGAAGCATAACCACCACCAAATAAATTGAAGTGATTTAAAATGTGGTACAGGTTATAGAGTGTTTTTCGGGTTTCATAACCTGCATCTAAGGGGAAGACTTCGTTATAACCCTGATAAAAAGCTGCGGGAAACCCACCGAAAAGTTCTGTCATGGCGATATCAACTTCTCTATCCCCAAAATAAGTAGCTGGATCAAATATCACTGGTTCACCTGTGACAGTACAGCCAGCATTCCCACCCCATAAATCACCATGTACTAAGGAAGGTTTTACTTCGTGATTGGCTAGCAGTTGGGGAATAGCATCTAGTAATTCGTCTTGTTTGGGGAAGTTACCACCTCGTCGCCTTGCAAGTTGAAATTGATAGCCCAAGCGGTGTTTAACATAAAATTCTACCCAGTCTGCTGTCCAAGTATTGATTTGGGGTGTAGAACCGATGGTGTTATTCATCTCCCAACCGTAACCTTTAGGGCTAGTGGTTTTGTGCATCGCTGCTAACCTACGTCCCATTTCTGCCCAAGAATTACTGTTACCGCCTCCCATTTCCAACCATTCTAGGATGATATAACCAGAATTCCCGGCTGTACCCCAACATATTGGTTTTGGTACGCGAATCGTATTAGTATCGTACATCTGCTGTAATCCCAGCATCTCTGCTTCAAACATGGCAACTTGAGATGCTTGGTTGAGTTTGACAAAATACGTTAGTTTGCCATCAGAGACAGCATACCCTTGGTTAATGCAGCCACCACCAACTGAACGCTTATGTTGATGCTGAAATTTTTTGTCAGTGACTCGGCTAATATGGGCATCGATTTCAGTCCACATTTTAAATTCAAAATTCAAAATTCAAAATTCAATAATTGCTCAGAGGATGATTGGAAAGTATTGTTTTTAACACCAAAGTCTCTCAAACCTAACCCCCCCAGCCCCCTTCCCTACAAGGGAATGGGGGTGTGAAAGCCTCTCTCCTTGTAGGGGAGAGGTTTGGAGAGGGGTTTTTGTAGGGGCGGGTTCACAAGTTAATTTGTAGGTAGACAGAATTCTTGATAAACTTGCCCCTACTTTGCACCTTGACAAACATCCTCTGAGTGATGAAATATCCGAAGTGGGAATTAGTATATATTATCACCCCCTAATTCCCAGTCCCTAATTTAAGCTGGTTTGAGGACAACTACACCATAAGCTTCTGGACACAGGTATTGATTAGCTGCTAAGAGTAAATCTTTGGCTGCTTGGGCTTGGATATAGGCTGGGTAGTTAAACGCTGGCTCTAAATCTCCTACTAAGGAATGATAATAACCATATAAGCCGGTGCGATCGCTTGGTGTTTCGTTACCAAAAATAAATCTGTTAGCTACACGCTTATGAACACGGGCAATTTCTTTGTCTGTGACTAACTCTGATTGTAATCTGCGGATATGGTGAGCGATCGCTGCTTCTACTTCTGGTAAATTTTCTACTGCACACTTAGCTGAAATATAAAACGTCCCTTGTAGACGATTACTCATATTACTAACAGCAATTGAAGTTACTAACCCTCTTTCTTCCCGTAAATCTTGGACTAATCTTGATGTTCTCCCATGTGCCAAAATCGCTGCTAAAACATCCAAAGCATAAGTTTTTTCTAAGTGGTTCATCCCTGGAACTCGCCACACCATAACTAACCTAGCTTGCTGGAGACTTTCATCGATAAATTCCCGGCGCACAATTTCAGTAAACGCAGGTTCAAGATTTGGGGAATAGGGACTAGGGACTGGGGATTGGGAAGTAATATGATGTTGAGTGAAACCTTCAGCAATAATTTCGATTAATTCTTCCTCTGGTAAATTACCCACAGCTACAGCAGTCATCGACTGGGGTTGATACCAAGTCTGATGAAAATCTCGCATCTGCTGGGCTGTCAGTTGGGAAATCACCAATTCTGGCCCCAAGACTGGACGACGATAAGGTAACTCTGCATAGGCTGTTTCCATAGCCCGGCGAAAAGTGCGACGACGGGGGTTATCTTCAGAACGTCTAATTTCCTCCAATACCACCAACCTTTCCCGTTCAAAAGCATCATCAGGAATACTGGCATTTAATACTACATCTATTTGCAGAGGAGCTAGTGCAGCAAAATCCTTGGGAGCAGTAGTTATATAGTAATGGGTGTAATCGTGGCTAGTAGCGGCGTTAGTCACAGCACCACGTTCTTCAATTTGCCGTTCAAACTCACCGCTACCTAATCTTTCAGTACCCTTAAAAATCATGTGTTCTAAAAAGTGAGCCATACCGTTAATATCATCAGACTCCACTGCTGAACCAACATTGATCCATAAGTTAAGGTTCATAGCTTCCACAGGCATCTGTTCAACAATAATAGTTAAGCCATTAGGTAATTGATGTACTTTTGGGGCGTTAAGACGCGGAAACTTAGACAGCGTTGAAGTCATGGGTAGTAGTGAGTGAACATATCCTTACTTCTATATCTTAAATCGCCCGAATCAGCCAAGTGAAGATTTAAGCAAAATCACTGTTATATCTTGTCAAGAATGAAACTTGATTATTAAAATGACTTATGTCATCAGAAAAATATAATAAAACTAAATAGGTACTGAACCGCGTTCCAGTACCTATTAATTGAGTCCTATAACGGTATCACAGTTTCAGCAGATTCTCCCGGCGCGTCACAAGTCCGAAGATGTAAGGTGATTTCTGTATCAAGTCGCTTGAGAAAAATCAGCAGTTTACCCTCACTAAACCGTTGAAACTCTCCTCTCATCAAACGAGATACTTCTGGCTGCGGAATGCCAAGTAATTCGCTGATTTCGCGCTGTTTTAGATTGCGTTGTTTCAGAAGACGCAGTACGTGAATCCCTATTTTACCCCGTGTAAAAAGTTCATCTGCATCTGACAAACCGAGATCAGCAAATACGTTGCCACTGCTTTCTTCAAAAACCGGTTCTTGAGTCATTGTTGTTTCTCCCTTGCTACCGCATCCTTATAGCGTTGTTTAATCAGATCAACATCAGCCTGTGGGGTTTTAATACCCTGCTTTGATTTCTTTTGAAAAGCGTGGAGGACATAGATTTTTTCTCCAATCTTTACTGCATAAACAGCCCTGTAAGTATCGGTATCGTAACGTTTGACGATTTCATACACCCCACTGCCAACCCCCTTAAAAGGCTTGGCATCCATTGGTGTATGCCCAGCTTGCACCAATTGCAGTGCATAGCCTACTGATTTACGCACCTCTTCAGGAAATGAACAGATATTTTTGCGAGAGTCTCCCATCCAAACAAGAGGTCGTAAAGGATTTTCTATACTATCCTCGCCATCTTCCATTTTATATGAAATTTCCTATAAAACAAGTCAAAAGATATCATGAAATGTCCCAGGCTGCTATTCTGAGGTTTCTTCTTCGGCTATATAGCTTGTAAAATTATGAGTAAGAATATTAATTTTTGTAAACCTAATCTTAAATGTCTCATATTTCTATTAACCAAACTAAACCCCGCGTCATCGTCATCGGTGCGGGAATTGGCGGACTGACGGCGGCTGCATTGCTAGCCCATCGGGGTTACAGCGTCTTAGCCCTAGACCAAGCCCTTGTCCCTGGCGGCTGTGCTTCCACATTCAAACGCCAAGGTTTTACCTTTGATGTCGGTGCAACTCAGGTAGCAGGGTTAGAACCTGGGGGAATTCATCATCGGATATTTTCCGAATTAGAAATAGATTTACCAGATGCAACCCCCTGTGACCCAGCTTGTGCAGTCTATTTACCAGGGGAAAATACACCTATCAACGTCTGGCGTGACCCTGAAAAATGGCAAGATGAACGCCAAAAACAGTTTCCTGGTAGCGAACCTTTCTGGCAATTGATGGCGACTTTATTTGATGCTAGTTGGGAATTCCAGGGACGTGACCCTGTGCTACCACCCCGCAATTTGTGGGACTTGGGGCAGTTAATTCAAGCAGTACGTCCTAATACCTTCATTACAGCACCTTTCACTTTGTTAACTGTGGGTGATGCTTTAAGGTTATTTGGCTTGGGAAATGACCGACGACTGCGGACTTTTTTAGACTTGCAACTCAAGTTATATTCTCAAGTCAATGCTGAAGAAACAGCTTTACTTTACGCCGCTACAGCTTTGAGTGTATCCCAACTACCCCAAGGATTATTTCATCTTCAGGGTAGTATGCAGGTATTGAGCGATCGCCTAGTCTCAGCTTTAGAACGAGACGGTGGTAAATTATTAATGCGCCACACCGTCGAACAAATCAAAGTCGAAAATGGCAAAGCTACGGCTGTTGTGATTAGAAATCAAAAAACAGGCGAAGTCTGGACTGAAACAGCTGATCATGTAGTTGCTAATGTGACTGTCCAAAACTTAGTGCAACTATTAGGCGAAAAAGCTCCTTTTGGCTATAAACAGCGTGTGCAGAAATTACCTTCAGCCTCCGGTGCATTTGTCATCTATCTAGGGGTAGATGCAAGTGCGATTCCTCTGGATTGTCCGCCGCATTTACAGTTTATGTATGATGGTAATGGCCCGATTGGCGAGAATAATTCTTTATTTGTTTCTGTGAGTCATGCAGGTGATGGACGCGCCCCGGAAGGGAAAGCGACAATTATCGCTTCATCTTTTGTTGACCCTGAACCGTGGTGGCGTACTGAAGATTACTCAGGATTAAAAGAAAAGTATACTCAAGAAGCGATCGCCAAACTAGCTCAATACTTTTATCTCAAACCAGAGACGATAGTTTATCAAGAAGCTGCCACACCCCGGACTTTTGCTCATTACACAGCCCGCGATCGCGGTATAGTTGGCGGTATTGGTCAAAGAATTCCCACCTTTGGCCCCTTTGGTTTTGCTAACCGTACACCCATCAATCATTTATGGTTAGTGGGTGACTCTACCCATCCAGGGGAAGGTACAGCTGGGGTAAGTTATTCCGCCCTGACTGTAGTCAGACAAATTCAAGTGGAATCTTAACGCCATACACAACAATAGATATATATTTATGAAAGCTAGGTATCAGTATAGATTCTACCCAACAGACCAACAACAACGGAGTTTAGCTCAGTTGTTTGGATGTGTTCGGGTTGTCTGGAATGGTGCGATTCGTTTGCTAGAAACCAAATCCTGTAAGGGTTTTGGGGGATTAGCAGCAAGGTAAATTAGGGAATAATCCCGAAACAGAACCTTGACAACTGAGTGACCATGAGGGTGTAAATCCCTCCCCTGTAGATGCCAGGTGAAAGCATATTCCCTACGGTAGCGACTAGCCATCAATCCGTAAAGCGGGATTAAAAGCCCTTCCACACTCCTAGTCCAAGGTAGTGCGGGGCAAGCAGAGAGTCCATGAGTAAAACTTCGGTTTGAAGACACGTTTAAACCATCGTCAACGACAACCAGCAAAAAGGACTGATTAGCTGGAGCCAAAAGGCAAAGGATAATAGGTTGGCGTATCGTTCCTCGACCAACAGCATCTCTAAATAAACCCGGTGGATAGTGGAACTCTAAAGACTCATAGTATGGTCACTCGGAACGAAGTAACCCTCCGTAAGCTCTCAGAGAGGTCGAATACTCTGAGTAGGTGCTAACCGGATACTGCGGATGGGTGGGATTGAGTCAGAAGCAAACGCCTTGCGGTAATAGTAAGGATAGGCTGACAGACTCACGGTAATAAGGAAGGAATAGTGTCGAGTAGCAGTAAATATGTCTAATACGCTGAACAATCAGACGGTGGAATGGAGCCAAACAGACTGGCGCAAGCTGGAACGTAGGGTTTACAAGCTGCAAAAGAGAATATTCCAAGCCTCTAGTCGTGGTGATTTGAAGGCAGTTCGCAGACTCCAAAAGACATTGATGAGGTCTTGGTCGGCAAGAATGTTGGCGGTACGTCGCGTGACGCAAGATAACCAGGGCAAAAGTACAGCCGGAGTAGACGGAGTTAAAAAACTCTCGCCCATCCAAAGGCTAAAACTGGTGAAAAATCTTGAGCTAAAGGGGAAATCCAAACCCACCCGAAGGGTATGGATAGACAAACCAGGAACAGACAAAAAACGTCCACTTGGAATTCCCACGATGTACGATAGAGCTACTCAGGCATTGGTTAAATTAGTGCTTGAGCCGGAGTGGGAAGCAAGATTTGAACCTAACTCTTATGGCTTCCGACCAGGACGTTCATGTCATGATGCTGTCGAGGCAATATTCAACGCAATAAAGCATAAAGCCAAATATGTGTTAGATGCCGATATTGCCAAATGCTTCGACCGCATCAACCACAGGGAACTACTAAGAAAATTGAATACATTTCCGACACTTAAACGCCAGATAAATGCTTGGCTCAAATCGGGAGTGATGGACGGAAAAGAGTTGTTCCCCACATCTGAGGGTACGCCACAAGGAGGGGTCATTTCTCCCCTACTGGCTAACATTGCCCTTCACGGGATGGAAGAACGGATAAAGCAGGTAGCAGATACACTACCAACCCCCAGAGGACATAGCAAGCGAGGTAATCGCGAATCCTTAAGCTTAATTCGATACGCCGATGACTTCGTGTGAAGACTTAACCGTTGTCCAGAGATGTAAAGAGGTCATCTCCGAGTGGTTGAATAACATAGGACTTGAACTGAAAACAAGTAAAACACGTCTTGCTCACACATTAATTAAGCATGAGGAGCAAGACGCAGGGTTTAACTTCCTGGGATTTTACATCAGGCAGTACCCAGTAGGAAAATACAACACGGGTTGTAATACCCACGGGAAACCACTTGGATTCAAGACATTCATCAAACCCAGCAAGGAAAAAGTCAAGGTACATTACGACCGCATCACCGAGGTAATAGAACAGCATAAAGCAGCCCCCCAAGCGGCACTCATAACCCATTTGAACCCCATTATCAGAGGGTGGGCTAACTATTACAGCACTGTGGTTAGTGGAGAAACATTCTCCGAACTAGGTCACAAAATATACCAAAAACTAAAAAGCTGGGGACTAAACCGCCACCCAAACAAATCGGGAAAATGGATAGCCAATAAATACTGGCAAACCATAGGTGGTGATAACTGGGTATTCGCAACCAGGCAGTCAGGGAAAACCCCGTTGCGGTTACTAAAACATAGCGAGACACCAATTGTCCGCCATGTGAAAGTTAAAGGCGATGCTAGTCCTTATGACGGCAACCTAGTTTACTGGAGTTCAAGAATGGGGAAACACCCGGAAATACCCAAAGGAGTGGCAACACTTCTGAAGCAACAGAAAGGTAAGTGTACCTACTGCGGACTGTACTTTACAGAACAATCGGTGATGGAAATTGACCATATCATTCCCAAATCGCAAGGTGGAAAGAATGAAATGAGAAATATCCAGCTACTTCACCGTCATTGCCACGATAAAAAGACTGCTAGTGATGGCAGTTCTGGCACCAAATTTGGCTGCAATAGTGCCAAGCCTAAGCCCGTCAAATCGGGTAACAGAGATACTCATGAAAAGAGCCTTATTACTGAGGAGCCGGATGAGGTGAAAGTCTACGTCCGGTTTTGAAGACGAGCGGTTCTCGTGAGGGAATCGCTTAGTTTAACATGCTTTAGCTATCTGTAAGCAATCTGAAAAATTGCCAGGGTACAACAAACTCTCAGCAATGCTTACCCAATCTAAAAAGACTGACGAAAGAAAGTGGCTATCTGATGTTTCTTCAGTGCCACTACAACAGTCTCTTAGACACTTAGATGTAGCTTACAAAAACTTTTTCAATTCCCTTAAGGGCAAGAGAAAGGGTAAAAAGGTTGGTGTTCCTAGATTTAAGAAGAAAACCAACTCACAATCAGCAGAGTTTACCAAAGCAGGTTTTTCTGTAAAAACTGGAGAAGTTTATTTGGCTAAAATTGGGATAATAAAACCAATTTGGTCAAGAGAGTGGCCATCTGAGCCTAGTTCAGTCACGGTTATTAAAGATTGTGCTAACCGCTATTTTCTTAGCTTTGTTGTAGAAGTCGAACCTAATAATACTGTTGTTAAAAACCAAAGCATAGGTATTGATTTGGGTCTAAAAATATTTGCAGTCATGAGTAATGGAGAAAAATCTTTAAGTCCAGACTACTCAAAATCTGACCGTAAAATTCGTAAGCTACAGAGGAAATTAGCAAGGCAACAAAAAGATTCAAAAAGGAGAAATAATACTCGCGTTAAAATTGCTAAACTACATAACCAAATTACTGATACTAGAAAAGATTTTTTGCACAAGTTGTCAACCAAAATAGTTAGCGATAACCAAGTAATTGTCTTGGAAGACTTGAATGTATCAGGAATGGTTAAAAACCTTAGACTATCTAGGGTAATTAGTTTGCAGGGATGGCGAGAGTTTAGAAACCTTTGTGAAGCTAAATCAGAAAAGTTTAATCGTGATTTTCGAGTAATAGATAGATGGCAACCAACAAGTCAAGTATGTTCATGCTGTGGTTTTCGTTGGGGTAAAATTGACCTTAGAGTTCGCTCAATACTCTGTTTAAGTTGCGGTACTGAGCAGGAAAGGGATGAAAACGCATCTAGAAATATAGAAATGGTCGGCATGGGGCATGCCTTCGGCACGCTACGCGAACGGCACGACCTTAAACGGACAGGGAGTGACTCTCAGACTACTTCGGTAGCAAGTTACTGTGAACTGTCAAGAATCACGCCCCGTTCTACCGGGCGTGAGTATGTCAACCTAGACTTACATACCAGATAGGAAAGTCTAGCGCATAACCAACTGCGTATGTTGTGTAAAAACCTACCCCGCGCTGTATAAATGAATTACGAAACCGCTCGCAAACTCCTAGTAGGGCAAACAATAGCAATTGAGGAAAACCCTGATGCTTTGTTGATGCGGATGCAGCAAGGAAAACCACCTGTTCCGGGTCAAATTACGTCGATTTTATTGGCTTTAAAAGTTGTTTTTGAAGCTTTGAAACCATCCCCTAGTCTCGATAGAGAGTTGGCTTTTGCTCTTTATGAATTAAGTGTCAAAAGTCAACAGTTATTTGTGGCGGGGCGGCGGGCTGGTGTGGACTGGCCGCCTTTACTTAAGGAAGATTTGCTGAGGATTGCTTTTGCTGTTGAAAGTATTTTTTCTGGTGTTTGGCAAACTCCTCCTGCTGGGAGTTTATAGGGAGTGAGGAGTTTTAACGCAGAGGTGCGGGGAGGTACGCGGAGTTTTTTTAGGAGTAAGTCCCCGGCTGTTTGGGAAGGTCGGGGATGTGGTGTTTACAAGGTTGATTAAAATCGTCATGTTTTAAACTAACGATTTCGTAGTTCTGCTTCTAGTTTGTCTAGGTCGGTTTTGAGGAATACTGTCATTTGTCCTGCAAAGGCTTTACTGTCGCGTGGTTTGGCTATTTCTACCCAATAGGCGTAGCGATCGCCTACTCGCAATTCTCCTTTTAAGGCTTCTCTAATTGGGGTTTTAGCCATTCTGGCGGCATTAATTGCGCTTTGGTTTGGATATTCATAAATGACTTGTGCGTTTCTAAAGTCTTGGTAAATATCTAAGCCGTAAATTATCCGCAATGATTCTTGTAGGCGTTGTAATGTCATGCCGTTAATGGCATCATACATCGCTAGACGCTCGTAGCGAATTTTACTTCTGTCTCTGGTGAATTGTACTCTACCAGGAGGTAATACGGAAGCTTGAAAGGTGAATCTTTGGGCGGCTGTGTCACTCTTTTGAATAAAGAATTTTTCTCCACGGCGAGGGCGTAGGGTGGGATGGGCTTGAATCCAAGTAGCTACTTCTTCTGTAGTTTGTCCTGGTAAGGCGTTGGCTTTGGTATTAAACAGCATTCCTAAGCCTAGCGCAGAAGCTAGAGAACAAGCATAAATCAAACAGTTGAGCCGAGTTGTTTTGAGCATTTTTCTATAGGGGACTTACCAAGAAATTTCTTTATGGTTAGGATTCCCGTTTTACTGAAAGATATGTCAAATTAAAATTGAGTTGAACAAATACCCGATGCTGATAATACCCACAGTCACCAGTGTAATAAACACTATCAGCAGTTGGGGTTTTAATACTTTTCTGAGTATCACTATCTCAGGAAATGATAAAGCTGTCACTGCCATTGTAAATGATAGCACTGTTCCTAGTGGCATTCCTTTGTTAACTAAGGCTTCAGTAATGGGCAGAACTCCGGCAATATTCGCATAGAGAGGAACGCCTAAAATCACCGCAATGGGAACAGCAACAGGATTTTCTGCACCAGCCCAACGGTTGATCATTTCTGTGGGAACGTAGCCGTGAATACCAGCACCTACAGCTATCCCAACTATGACATATATCCAAACGGATTTAAAAATTTCGCTGGCTTGAAACTGTCCTTGTTGGCATCTATCCCGCCAGGTGAATCTAATTGGCTCAAATTCTTCTTGATGCTGCGGTTGTTCTCGTCTGGTTTGTTGCAGTTTCCAGACAAAGGGTTCTACCCATTTTTCTAGTTTCAGCAGACTTATACTATAACCTGCGGCGATCGCTAGCCCTACGCCAAAGCCAATATACAGCAATGTCACTTTTAGCCCAAACAAGCCCCAGAGTAAGACTACAGCTACTTCATTCACCATCGGGGCGGAAATCAGGTAAGAAAATGTTACCCCTAAAGGTACGCCAGCTTCTAAAAATCCGATAAATAACGGTACTGCTGAACAAGAACAAAAAGGGGTGAAAATTCCTACTGTTGCCGCCATGATATTACCGATTAAGGTACGTTTGCCACCTAACCAAAAACGCACTTGTTCCGGTTGGAGGAAGCTTTGCAGCGTACCCACTACAAAGCTAATCGTTACCAATAAGGTTAATACTTTGGGAACATCATACAAGAAGAAATGCCAACTCGCTCCCAAATGAGATTCTATTGATAGTCCCAAGAGTCGCGTCACAATTTGGGTTGCTAGCCAGTCAAAGGGATAAAATGGGTCAAACATGAAAATATCCTCCCACTGTCATTAGTGTTCATTGCAGCAGTGTTTGGATTTGAGTGGGTGGTAAAACTTGACCTTTACTGACGACTTTGCCATTAATAGCTAAGGCGGGAGTTGTCATGATACCCCGTTGCGCTATTGCAATCGGGTCGGTAATATGGGTGAGTTCAGCATCAATTCCTAGAGTAGCGATCGCTTCCCTTGTATTCGCTTCTAGTTGATGACATTTCTGACAACCTTTTCCCAAAATCTCAACTTTGAGCATAATCAATTCTCTAAAACAACACACTCATAACTAGGATCGGGGTGTGTCAATTTCTCGCCGCAGCGTTCAACTAGCGGTACAAGTTCATCACGCAATTTCTGGAGTTGTTGAATTTGCTCGTCGATTTCCTGCAATTTTTGGTTAAGTCTGTCATACATAGCTTTGCAGGTAAGCGATCGCCCATCCTTAAGGACTAATATTTTTTTAATGTCCTCCAAACTTAACCCCAACGCTTTCGCCCGACTAATAAAAGCTAGGCGATTGACATCTAGCTGACTGAACAGACGATAACCTGATTCACTCCTCTGCGGTGGAGGAATCAGCCCAATCCGTTCATAAAAGTAAATAGTTTGGGGATTTAGTCCTAATTGACGGGAGATTTCACCAACTTGTAGCATCTTCACTCCCTCGATCCGAGTGTGTTTATCCTAAACCTTATACTTTGGTATAAGGTCAAGGGTGAAATGCTAAAGTTTTGTAATGCGGATTCTTAAGGTGTCATCGCTACCTTAATGACTTTCCGCGCTTTCATGTCATGAAAAACTTGTTCTAATTCTTTTAAAGGTCTTTGTTCACTAATCAATAATTCAAATGGGATTTTGCGGCTAGCTATCAATGCCAGCGCAGCCCTGACATATTTCGGTGTATTGTGAAATACGCCTTTTAAGGTGAGTTCGCTGTAATGTAGTTGTTCTGTGTTGACGGTGATGGTGGTATCTCGTGGACAACCACCGAATAAGTTAACGGTAGCACCAGGACGAGCGCAAGCGATCGCAGTTTCCCAAACACTAGGTACACCCGTCGCTTCTATCACCACATCTGCGCCCCAACCTTGGGTAAGTTCTTTCACCACTCCCGGAATATCGGAAATTTGATGATAATTAAAGGTCTTCGCTGCACCCAGTTTTTCACCAATTTCTAGTCTATGGTTGTTACCTCCCCATAGCAAGACTTCCGCAGTCTCCGCCAAAGTTGCCACAAACATCAATCCTATCGCGCCATCTCCCAAAACAACTACTTTATCTCTGGGTTTGACATGAGAACGGGCTACCCCATGTAATACACAAGCCAAGGGTTCTGTCATTGCTGCCAATTCTAAGGGCAATTCTTCCGGCACGCGCAACATATTATGCTCAACGATAGGCGCAGGAATTTTTAAATATTCGGCAAATGTGCCGTTATTCCAGGTTAAATGCGGACAAAGAGAATATTCTTGGTGTTGACAAAAGAAGCATTTCATGCAGGGGGCAGAATTATTCGCCACGATGCGATCGCCTACTTGCCAACCCGTAACACCTGCACCGACTGCAATAATTTCACCTGCGGCTTCATGACCGAACAAAGTCGGCGGTTTCAGCATCTTTGCATGACCACCACGCCGCCAGACCTTTAAATCTGTTCCACAAGTTGTCGCTGCTATTACTTTAATCACCACTTCCCCCACCTCTGGAGAGGGGTCAGCAACTTGTTCTAAGCGTAAATCTTCCTGACCATATAACAATGCTGCTAGCACAGCCTTAAACCTATAAAATTCGCTCCACCTGATTGTATCAGGTAGAGCTAGTTTTCTGATCACACATATCTTGCCAGAGTTACGTGATCAGATTTTTTGTAGGGTGGGCATTGCCACTAACTTGCACAAAGAAATATTCAGCAAATCTCAAGCAGTGCATCGGCTGACGCTGATTAAGAATGGTGTAAAATATGACCTAATTTATGACTTGACAGCAGACTGAGAAACTACACCAGAATGGCGAGTATCGACATTCGCTAAACGATTCACAGTTAATAATGGGACTTCTTGTCGGCAAGACAGACAGAACCAATATAGTTCGCCGTGGCGGACATGGCGCAGGAGAGAACCGCCACAACATGGACAATTGTTGGTTCGCATACTCATACCAATGTCCTCCTTAAAAAATTTTACACAAAAGTGTGAGAAAAACTTGCTTGTTAAAATCTAATTGTCGCTGCATGGATGTAACCATTTAATTTGATGCGGCTTTTGAGAATTTCTGCATAAACCGCCTCATATTCATTAACCATTTTCGTAACACTAAATTTGGTTTCTACATATTCTCTACAGCTTTGACGATTTAATTCCAAAGCCGCCGGAATCATTGCTTGCATTTCCTCATAACTTTGGCAGATAAAACCCGTTCTGCCTTGTTCTATTACCTCTGGCACAGAACCGCGATTCATCGCAATCACAGGTGTACCTGTTGCCATTGATTCAATCATTACTAACCCAAAAGGTTCTTGCCAATTTATTGGGAAAAGAGTAATGGCAGCGTTGCCCAGAAGTTCAGCTTTTTGAGTATGGTTAATTTCACCTAAATATTCTATTTGCTGACCATCTATATGGGGGGCAATCTCTTGTTCAAAAAACTTTAAATCTCCTACATCAACTTTTCCTGCCATTTTCAACCGCCAACCACTTTGTTTAGCGATCGCTATGGCATATTGTGGGCCTTTCTCTGGTGAAAAGCGACCGAGGAACGCCAAATAGGGCGGTGCTTTCGGTTCGGCGATGAACGGATAATCTGCTGGCTCAATCCCGTTATAAACGGTTCTAATATAGTTGAGGTTAATTTGACGCTGGGCGTTACTAATACTAATGTATGGTTGTTGTTGGTGGTGACTATATACTTTACGGTTATCTTTGGTAAAACTACTGTGCAGTGTATGCACTGTGGGAGTGGATACCAAACTCGCTAAAGGTAATGCCGAAATCCCTACATGAGAATGGATAATATCGAATTCCGTCGCTTGTTGGTAAACTTGGCTAAGTTCTAGCATCTCGTATACAGCATACTCTTGGACGGTTTGTTCTAAACGTAATGCACGCGGGTAAACTGCTGCTAAACGAGCCAATGTTTGAGAATCACCAGAAGCAAATAATGTTACTTCATGACCGCGACGCACTAACTCATCAGTCAAGTGACTCACTACCAATTCAATACCTCCATAAGTAGGAGGTGGAACTCGTTCCCATAAGGGGGCTACTTGAGCGATTTTCATAAATTGTTTTGGTTCAGCCGATCAAATTCTCCTCACAATTCAGATTTCCGTCTTCATTGTATGAGGAGAAAAATTATTACTTACTGTTTTGAAATCTAAATTAACCTAACTAACATCTAAAAACGCCATCTCGGTTAAAAGTACCGTAAACAAATTACGGATATCAAAGATATATGAGAAACCGTTACTCTAGTCACTGTCCCACTCTTTCTAGGATAAAGCTAACCTTTTCTAGCTACATCTGCCTGGGGAAACATAATTAAGTTATATATTTTGTAGCATATCTGACAAAAATATAGATTTTGTAGTTTAGAATACTAAAAATCTGTAAGGGATCAATTTTTTATAGTGCCGATTTCGAGAAAATGGTAAAAAACCAAGAAAACTGGTAAATATTAAACAATCGTAAAAAAAACCGCAAAAAATCCATTATTCATTTACGAACTATCAAGCCACTAATGAAAGTAGCCACTTGGAATGTCAACTCGATTCGGACTCGTTTAGAACAGGTGATTGATTGGTTAAGGCAAAATCCTGTTGATGTTCTGTGTTTGCAAGAAACCAAAGTTATAGATGCTAATTTTCCGCGATCGCCTATAGAAGACTTAGGTTATCATGTTTATTTTTCAGGGCAGAAAGCTTATAACGGAGTAGCCTTAATTAGCCTCAAACCCCTTGAGGATGTGAGTAGCGGCTTTGCAGCGATTCTGCCAGATATTGATCCGCTCTGGAATGAACAAAAACGAGTAATTACGGGTATATTCGATGGAATTCGGATTGTGAACCTGTATGTTCCCAATGGTTCAGCCGTCGGTAGTGAGAAATATGAATATAAGCTACGCTGGTTGACAGTGCTGCGGCAGTATTTGCAAACACTATTGCGATCGCAAGCTGCTATCTGTATGTGTGGTGACTTTAATATCGCCCTAGAAGACAAAGATATTCATGAACAAGTTAAAAATCTAGAAAATCACATCATGGCATCTGAAGCCGAGCGTCAAGCTTTACGAGATGTTCTAGAATTAGGTTTTGCCGATGCTTTCCGTAAATTTACTAGCGAAGGCGGACACTTTAGCTGGTGGGACTACCGCACCGCCGCTTTTCGCCGCAATCTCGGTTGGCGGATTGATCATCACTATCTCACACCTGTTTTATACGCACAAGCTAAAAGCTGCACTATTGATATCTCTCCTAGAAAGTTACCCCAACCCAGCGACCATACACCAGTGATTGTGGAATTTTAAACTGGAGATTTTAAATTAGATATGGGGTACTGAGAGAAAGTAGAGAAGAAAAAACTTCCCCAGTCCCCAATCCCCAATCCCCAATCCCCAATCATTATGTTTTTAGTAACTGGAGCAACGGGAGACATTGGTCGGCGAGTTGTGCGACTCTTACGCCAACGGGAGGAGTCTGTGCGCGCATTTGTCCGCCTTACTTCTCGTTATGGCGAATTAGAACACCGAGGTGCAGACATCTTCATCGGTGATTTAAAGTATGACAAAGATATCGCCCAAGCTTGTCAGGGTGTGCAATATATAATCAGCGCGCACGGTTCTGATAATGATGCCCTGGCTTTAGACTACCGTGCTAATATTGAACTGATTAATCAAGCTAAAGCTATGGGAGTGCAGCATTTTGTTTTCATTTCCGTACTAGGTGCTGACCGAGGGTATGAAGACGCTCCCGTATTCAAAGCTAAACGAGCTGTAGAACGTTATTTAGCTGCTAGTGGCATAAATTACACTATTTTACGTCCGGCTGGATTAGCATCTAATTTGCTGCCTTTGGCAGAAAGATTCAGAGAAACAGGGTTATATTTCTTGATTGGTGATCCTAAAAATCGCACCTCTATTGTGAGTACAGATGATTTAGCCAGAATAGCTGTAGATTCAGTGACGGTTGCAGGTGCTTGTAACCAAATCTTCTCAGTTGGAGGGCCAGAGATTTTGTTGCGTGAGGATATTCCCCAAATTTTCAGCCGTATCTTTAATCAAGAACCAATAGTGATTAACTTACCTTTATTAGCGGTTGATGGGTTGCGGAGTGTGTTGGGAATAATTAATCCTGAAACACAAAAAGCGTTGGGAACTTTTAGAACGTTACTGTCTGAAGAATTTTTCTGTAGAAAAGAGGAAATAGCTCTTTTAGAGCAAACTTTCAATTTAGAATTAGAAACCCTAGAAAGTTTTTTACGACGCTATTTAGCAGTTTGAAGTAGAAGTTAGAAACTGGGGATCAATCAATTCAAAATACTCCTAGGGAGAAGCAAGCTACAAAATTCAAAATTCTTGCATTAAAGAATTGTGGGGAAAAAATCTCCCTCGTCTTGCTCTCTTCCCCAGTCCCCAGTACCCAGTACCCAATCCCCAGTACCTCATGATGAAATATTCCCTATCAGCTAACGCTGCTCAAGCACGGCAAACAAAACAGCAATTTGCTAGACCAGAAGACCAATTATCTTATGAATTAGGTAAGGCAGTTAAAGAATTACCTGCACTGTATACTAGATTATTAGCAGGAACGATTAGTTTAGTAGTATTTGGTGCGATCGCCTGGGCGCATTTTTCGGAAATCGATGAGGTAGCGGTTGCGCAAGGAGAATTAATCGCGTCTACCCAAGTTAGACCAGTCACATCCTTGGGTAATGGATCGATTGTAGCAATTAAAGTCCAAGAAGGCGATCGCGTCACTAAAGATCAAGTCCTGATTCAGCGTGATTCCGATCTCAAACAAACTGATGTTACACGCCTAGCCAAAGCGAATAAATTAATTCAAGAAGATTTACAACGTTTACAAGCAGAACGCATCGGTGGTAATAACACTGGTATTGCAATACAGGATGAACTATTAAAATCGCGTTTGCGAGACTACCAAGCCCGTCAAGCAGCCGCAGAAGCCGAAGCAAATCGTCAAAAAGCACTCATAGATCAGGCAAAAGTGCGACTGACGCGGTTACAAGATAATTTAGCTAGTGCGGAAAAAAGTGTAGCTAATGCTCAAACTAATCTTGTGAATGCAGAAAGCATCCGTGATCAAGTTGAAAGCAATTTAGCGATCGCTCAAAGTCGAGAAGAAAATCTCCGCACCCTGATTACTCCCGGTGCAGTCCCTAGAGTAGATTACCTAGAAGCACAAGAAAGATTAACTCGCACCCAAACAGAAATTACCAGAGCTAAAGACGAAGTAACAAATGCTCAAAATCGGTTAACAGAAGCCAAAGACAGAGTTACATCCCTACAAAAAGATATAGCTGCACAAAGTGAAGAAATTCGCCAAGCTCAAGCAGCCTATCAAGCAGCTTGGAATCAAGCTCAACGTATAGCATCAGAACGCCAAAGCGAAATTTTAACCCAAATTAACAAGCGTCGAGAAGAACTCACAAATGTCACTGGACAATTAGAACAAGCCAGAAAACAAAAAGAAGGAGAAACTATCAAAGCTCCCGTAGCCGGAACTATCTATAAAATTAAAGCAACAAAAGGGCCAGTACAAGCAGGAGAAGAATTACTGTCAATTTTACCGGAAGGGGAAGAAATACTATTAGAAGTAAAAGTCCTCAACCGTGATATTGGTTTTATCCAAAAAGGGATGAAAGCAAAAGTAAAAATGGCAACTTTTCCCTTCCAAGAATTCGGCACAATTGAAGGCGAAGTTGTGCAAGTCAGCCCCAATGCAGTTGTCGATAAAGATTTAGGCTTAGTATTTCCCACCAGAATTAAATTAAATAAACACGCCTTGACTGTGCGAGGTCAAGAAGTAGAATTTACGCCAGGAATGGTGGCAACTGGTGAAATAGTAACTCGTAAGAAATCAATTTTGACTTTCATCGTTGAACCTGTAACTCGCAGATTCAGCGAAGCATTCTCTGTCAGATAACCATTTCTTAGTCAGGACTTTAGTCCTTTTTAATAACCATAGGGTGGGCAATTTACCCAAAATAAAAATCAGGGCTGAAGCGAATTTTTACTATTGCCCACCTTATCCCATTCCTTGATAAAGATGCCCTTTATTCTTAACTGTAGATACAGCACTTTGTCAGTTAATGCAGTACATATTTAATATCCTAACTCTTGTGGATTGGGCAGGAAAGCCCGCCCTTATGTACGAATTAAAAGAGAGGACTAAAGTCCTCACTACAAACCTCATTAAAAAAGAGCCTTATGAGGCTCTTTTTTAATAAGTAAAAAACTGAAGCATGGGATGGCAGAGAAGAAAGATATATAAATATATTTCTCCTCCTACCTTCTGCCTGAATTACTTAATGGTGACTTTACCACCAGCTTCTTCAATCCGCTTCTTAGCGTCCTCAGCAGCTTCCTTAGCAATACCTTCCTTGATAGGCTTAGGAGCAGCTTCTACCAAGTCTTTAGCTTCTTTTAGACCCAAACCAGTGATTTCGCGTACAATCTTCAGTACAGCAATCTTCTTATCAGCTGGTACAGCTTCCAGAACTACATCAAACTCGGTTTTTTCTTCTGCTGCTTCAGCAGGCGCACCAGCACCAGCACCAGGAGCAGCCATCATCATCATTCCACCAGCAGGTGCAGCAGCACTTACGCCAAAAGCTTCTTCAATTTGCTTAACTAACTCAGCAGCTTCTAACAGAGTTAAGGATTTCAATTGTTCTAAAATTTGATCGGTTGCAGCAGACATTTATCTTACTCCTGAATTTGTTGATTTGGTATTTGATAATTAGTAATTGGCAATTAGTTTGAAAAAACCTGTTACCTATTACTCGCTGGCACTTTCACCGCCACTATTTTCTTTATCAGCGACAGCTTGCAAAGCACGCGCCAAACCACTGGGAACTTCGTTGATACCAACGGCCACTTTTGTCGCCAAAGCGTTGATAGCTCCAGCAATTTGAGCCATAAGTTGCTCTTTGGATGGCAAATCTCCTAAAGCTTTGACATCCGGTTCTTTCAGCAAGCGGCCTTCCATTACGCCGCCACGAAGTTCTGTCTTCTTGGTGGCTTTTTGGAAATCTTGATAAGCCTTAATTGCAGAAGAGAAATCTTCTTTAACTAACAAAAAGGCAGAAGAACCTTTGAGCAACTCAGACATTGGTTGCCATTTTTCATCGTCTTGAATGGCAATACCCATCAAAGTGTTTTTAGTCACTTTGCAGACAGCACCACTCGGACGCAACCGCCGCCGTAAGTCGGTAATTTCGGAAACTGTCAAACCTTGGTACTCAATTACGAGTGCTAAACTTGACTCGCTCAAAGTTTCTTTGAGTTCTGCGACTATTTCTTTTTTGTTTTCTAGTGTTCTACCCATATCGGTTTCACCTCCTCAAAACAATTGTCGATTCCTCTGGAGATAATTTCTTCTGACTACCGGATAACAATAAACCCCAGCTATCTGAGCCGGGGTTGAGTATCAAGACTCTGGCTGCCGTAATGACACACGATTTTACGTGCTACTTTCGGCAATAGAGTTTTTACCTCGGCAGGATATTAAGCTATTAGCACCTGCTGTCTCCGGCTTTGCTTATTTAATTTTGGGTATTGGGCATCGGGCATTTGTATGAGGCAAAGAGGTAATTATTTTCTTCTTTTTCCTAATTCCCAGTCCCCAGTCCCCAATCACCAGTCCCTAATTAAGCAGCTTCAGTCAGTTTAAAATCTCTCAGAGCAGCAACATCGACTCTAATGGATGGCCCCATTGTGGCAGACACATAAATTGAACGCCAATAACGGCCTTTAGCACCTGAAGGACGGTTACGATCAATTGTCTCTTGCAACGCCTTCAGGTTTACCAATAAATCTTCTGGCGAGAAGGATGCCTTACCAAACATAACATGAACGATGCCTGTACGGTCAGCCCGGAATTCTAATTTACCTGCTTTAAATTCGGCGATCGCACTGGCAATGTCAAAGGTGACTGTTCCACCTTTTGGTGATGGCATTAAACCACGGGGGCCTAACATTTTACCAAGTTTTGCTACCTGTGGCATCACATCAGGTGTAGCAATCAACTTGTCAAAATCCATTCTGCCTTTTTGGATTTCGTCAATCAGTTCTTCAGAACCAACTACGTCAGCACCAGCATTTGAGGCTTCTGTAACTTTTTCACCACGGGCAATTACAGCTACTCGTATTGTTTGCCCTGTGCCTTTAGGTAGAACTACTGTAGTACGCAGTTGTTGGTCTGTATATTTTGGGTCAATACCTAAACGGATATGAGCTTCCGCAGCTTCAGAAAATTTTGCTGTTGCTGTCTCTTTCAACAAGCTTAAAGCATCTAGAGGCGCGTATTCTCTATCTTCTACTTTGGCTTGCAATTCTCGCAAGCGGCGTGATACTTTTTTTGTCATTTTTTTCTCCTGGGGTTGATGGCGAAGCTAAACTTCTCCCCCGCATATTTTTAGTTATCAATAGTCTTGAGAGTTGAGCTTTTGACTCACACTCTCGACTAATCAGTAATGGTTACGCCCATGTTTTTAGCGGTTCCTGCCACAATGTTCATCGCCGCTTCTATGTCGTTGGCGTTGAGATCAGGTAGTTTAGTTTGGGCAATTTCTCTTAATTGCGCCTTAGTAATGGAACCGACTTTCTTTTTGTTGGGTTCGTTAGAACCTTTTTCAACTTTTGCGGCTTTGCGAATCAATACTGATGCTGGTGGGGTTTTGAGTACAAATGTAAAACTCCGGTCTTCATACACCGAAATTTCTACAGGAATCACCATCCCAGCTTGGTCTGCTGTTTTGGCGTTGTACTCTTTGCAGAACATCATGATGTTAACACCATGTTGACCCAGTGCAGGGCCAACTGGGGGTGCTGGGTTGGCTTTTCCAGCATTCAGGGCCAGTTTAATGACCGCTACTACTTTCTTTGCCATTGATATTTAGCTCTGTTTTTCTACCTGATTAAATTCCAGTTCTACTGGTGTGTCTCGCCCGAAAATTGAGAGCAAGGCTTTTAGTTTACTCCGTTCTGGGCTAACTTCAATCACCTCGCCTTCAAAATCCTTAAATGGGCCAGAAAGCACGACTATCTTATCACCAGTTGCCATGTCTATTTTGACTACTGGCTCTTGTTCGGTGGTTTGTTTGAATATCCGTTCTACTTCTGAGTGGCTCAGGGGTACTGGTTTAACGTGTCCGCGACCTTTCGCGCTGCCACGTTTTTGTTCTGCTCCCACAAAGTTAATCACATGGGATGTATTCCTTACCACCTGCCAGGTATCATCATCCATCATCATCCTTACTAGCACATAGCCAGGAAAAACTTTTTCCTCTGTGTGCTGGCGGCTTCCATCCTTACGGATTTTCACTGCTGGTGTATGGGGAATTTCTACCTGAATAATTTTGTCAGCGACATCAAAGGTTTGGATGCGCTGTTCTAAATTTGTTTTAACTCGCTTTTCACAGCCGGAGGCTACTTGTACTGCATACCAGCGTGCTTCTTTAGAGGCTTTTATTGCTGTTTCCTCTGACTGCAACGCCGAGTCCATTGGTTCGTCTGTTGCAAAAGTCATCAGAATACCTGTTTTGCTACCCAAGAAAACAATCCATCAACCAAATAGATTAAAGAAGCGGAGAGTGTCACCATTAGCAACACGGCGGCTGATTCGCTTACCAGTTGCTTGCGACTAGGCCAAACCACTTTCTCTAGTTCTTCTCTGGTTCCTTGAAAAAAGTTGAGAAAGTTAAACCCACTAGAGTTTTCCGCGATTTCTGCCTCATTTTTTTTGGCCATGGTCGTTTATCCCCCCATCTTTTTCAATACAGCTATACTCTGCTAGTTTTCATCCAGGTTGACAGCTTTAACTCCATCAAATGAACTGGAAACCAAAAAGCTGCAAGTATTAAACAACTAGACCCGAAATCAATAGCATTATCTGCTATCTTAGCAGACGTACTACTGATTCGGGCTGTGTTTTTACTTTCGAGCGCGCCCTGGAGGACTTGAACCCCCGACATCAGGTTTTGGAGACCTGCGTTCTACCAACTGAACTAAGAGCGCACAAGCTGGGTTGGGTTTGTTTGTTGTGCTGAAACTTTTTTTAGTTTAACGCACAAATGCTATTGTATCACAAATTTTTTTTTTTGCAAACTAGCGGCGGATGCCGCCTGCTGACTAGGATTTTTCCCTACTCTGAACCACCTACAAAGCACGGTCAAAGCGTTGCTTAATCCGGGTAGCCTTACCAACGCGACCACGCAGATAGTAGAGTTTAGCGCGTCTGACTTTACCACGACGCACGACTTTAATACTTTCAATGCGGGGGGAATGTAATAAGAATACCCGTTCAACGCCAACGCCTTGGAAGACACGACGAACTGTAATAGTTTCGTTAATACCGCCGTTACGCATGGCAATTACCACTCCCTCGTAGGGCTGTACACGGTATTTATCGCCTTCTTTGATTTTTACGCCGACTTTCACGGTGTCACCCACATAGATTTGGGGCAGGTTAGATTTTAGTTGTTCCGCTTCAATGGAGCGAATAATTTCTTGCGCGTTCATAGCTAGTCTGCTTAAAAAACTCACGATCATCCATCATAAATCGAAACTCATCTTTCAGTCCACTGGTTGCGGTGCAGGATGGCAGAATTTTTTTTTTGCAGCAATTTGTCTTGGCTATAGGTCAGTAGTCCCACAAAACTGATGATATTACTGATACGATTACCTACGGTTGAAAGCTATATTGCCAAAATATGGTTTTTTTCTGCAAATCTATGAAATTTAGTATTGTTATCTCTACTTATAACCGCTTAGACTTGTTACGCCGTGCTATTGATTCGGCACTGAAACAGACGATTCCTTGCGAGGTAGTGGTGGCTGATGACTGCTCATCTGACGAAACAGAAATTTATGTTAAGAGTTTAGGTGATGTGGTGGTTTATCATCGCAATCAAGTCAATCAAGGTCATGCAGCTACGGTTAATGCTGGGGTGCAGAAAGCTAGCGGTGATTGGATTAAGTTTTTAGATGATGATGATTATTTAGATGTTAATTGTATTGAACAAATGACCAAGGCGATCGCACTGTGTCCTGATGCTGTCATTTGTTCTTGCATTGCGGCTCAAGTCGATCAGACAGAAGTGGAATTGAGTCGCACTCCTCGCTTTGGGCCTGGTTTAGCTTTTTATATCCCCCAAGCAGATATTCACTATGGTATGCTTATGGAATTAGTACCATTTGGTACACCTGCTCAGGTTGCTTGCCGCCGAGATGCTTTTTTACAGTCTGGTGGTTGGGATTCTCAACTAGACACCAACTGTGATGATATTGACTCGTGGATTCGCATTGCTCAGTTTGGGCATGGTATTTTTATCAATCAATGCCTTGCTTATCGGACAATTTGGACTGGTGCTTATAATCAGAAATTTTCTTTTACCCAGCGTCTCAATACCAATATCTTGATGAAAGAAAAAATTTACAATTTCATCAATGAAAAGCATCTATCTTACTTACCATCTTTGCAAGAAATTAAAAATTACCTGAGACTGCATTGGACTTTAGTGGCGTTAAAAAAACGAGATTTACAAAGCTTTTCACAAATGCTAGATCAATCAATTCTGAATGTTTCTACTTGGAAGTTTTTCTGGAATGTGATTTATTCTCGGCGTTCAAATATGTACAATTCTCGGATTGATAAATGTATTTTACTTGAGACTTAATCAATAATGTTTTGATTAAACAAAAGACGTAGCACTGCTACGTCTCTAGATGATTTTTCACCAGATGTCTAGTTTGGCAGTACACTCAGCATTCATTACTAAGATTAGGCTTTATTTAACTTTTTCTTCCATAAACGCAGCCAAATTAACACAGTTTTTATCCAACTTCCACCGAGTACATCGTGAAGTAAGGTGTAAAAGCAGGGGATAATAAACAGGGTCAGTAGTGTGGCTAAGGATAAACCGGAAAATACCACTATACCCAAGGGTTGGAGAAATTCTGAGCCTTCACCAATTCCCAATGCTAAGGGAAACATCCCTAAAACTGTGGTGATGGTAGTCATTAAAACTGGACGTAAGCGTTGAGGTGCAGCTTGCAAAATAGCGGTTTTGCGGTCAATTTTTTCCCGTTCCCGGATTTGGTTGGCTAATTCCACCATGATGATAGCGTTGTTAACCACAATCCCCACGAGTAATACAGCACCGACTACGACAGTTGCACCAATGGCAGTCTCAGTGATATAAAGTCCGAAAATACCGCCAGCTAATGCTAGAGGTATGGTAAACATAATTACTAACGGGTCGATGAGTGAATTGTACTGCACTGCCATGACTACAAATACTAGAAAGGTGGCTAACCCGCCTAACAGTTGCAATGAACCTTGTAGTTGTTGATTGGATGCGGCGGCTGAACTGGGTAAGATACTCACACCTTCTGGTAATTCTAAGCTTTTGATAACGGTGTTTACCTGTGCTAAGGCTGCACTCAGGCTAGCACCCTCTGTTAAGTTACCTGCAAAAATGGCTACTTGGCGTTGGTTGATGCGCTGTATTTCACCTGGGGCTTGACTTTCGACTATTTGGGCAACATCGCTTAAACGCACTTGGCGATGATCATCGACAAATAAAGGTAATCTTTCTAATTGTGAAGGTGTTTGTACTGAAGATTCATTTAATTGTACTCTGACATCTACTAAACGATTACCGCGTTGTAGTTGGGTGGGTACGCTTCCCTCAATTGCTGTTTGAATTGTATTGCCGATATCTTGGGTAGATAATCCCAAGGCTGCTACTCGTTCCCAGTCGGGAAGAATTTGGATTTCTGGTTGTCTGTCATCTGCATCAGGGCGGAATCTGGCGAGGGTGACACGTTCTTCTAAGGCGGTGAGAACTTGACGACTAGCTTGTTCTAAAGCTTCTGAGTTGTTCCCCTGAAGAATAACGTCAACGTCAGCATTGCGAACTGGGGAGTTATTAACTATTAAACCTCGGACTTGTCCAGGGGCTAGGCGGAGACGAATTCCTGCTAAATTTAATTTGTTAAATGCTTGGGTGACTCGTTCGATGTAAGCATCGATATCTGTACCGGGTTTGAGGGTAATGTTACTCGTACCACGTAGGGGATTTGCACTGGTATTTGTTCCAAACAATATACCGCCAGAGGTAGAGAAGACATATTCTGTTTCTGGTTGTTGCTGGAGGATTTCGTCTACCGCATTCATGACTTTGCGGTTAGTTTCTAAGGGTGTACCTGGGGGAAATTGGGCGAATAGGTTGGCTTGCCCTGTACTAATTCGGGGGAGAATTTCTTGAGGTATTTGTGGAACCATCCATAAACTACTGCCACCAAAGAGGATAATGGCGATCGCAATTACTACAATTCGCCAGCGTAATATCATCCTCAAAAAGCCAGCATACATCCCGGTAGCGGCTAGAAAGCTGCGGTTAAACTGGCGCAATAACCAAAATTTGCTCAAATAACTAGAAAATTGCCATGCTAACATCCGTGAACACAGCATCGGTACTACGGTAACTGCTATTAATATGGATGCAGCGACGGAAAAGCTAATTGTCAGAATTAATTCGTTGAATAATAAAGCAATCAAGCCCCCAATCAGCAAAAACGGCAATACTGCTACTAGGTTCGTGCTTGTAGAGGCGATTAAGGCTGATTCTACTTCTCGGCTGCTTTGTTCTGCTTGTTGAATAATTAACCGGTTGAAGGATGAGTATTTTGAATTTTGTATTTTGGATTTGGAATTTTCTACGCCCTCGGCAATATTTTCTAACATGACGATGGAGTTGTCTACGACAATACCCACGCCCAAGGCTAAACCACCCAAGCTAAAAACGTTGAGGGATAAGCCAAATAAACCCATTAAGATGATTGCTGTTAAGGTGGCTAAGGGGATAGCAAGGACGATAATTAAGGTTTGGCGTAGAGAACCGAGAAATAATAGGACGGCGATCGCCGCTAACCCTGTACCAATCAACCCGGAAGTTGTCACATTAGAGATAGAATTACGGATAAATTTAGATTCGTCTAAGGTAGGTGTGATAATTGTCCCTTCAGGAATCACACCACCTTCTCGCAATTGTTCTAACCGTAATTTCACCGCATCGACAACATTGACAGTATTCGCCTCTGGCTGTTTTTGAATACTGACTTTAACTGCTGGTTGTCCATTCAGTGACACATAAATTCTTTGTTGTTCTGAACCGTCGATGACTTCGGCGAAGTCTCTTAAATAGACGCGGCGACTGGGAACTGATGAATTAGAACCAGAGGCAACTTCAAAGGATAAGTTTCTAATTTCATCCGCATTTTTAAACCGTCCTACAGTCCGAGTCAGTGGTTCAGAATTCACTCCTAAGATCCTACCACCGGAAATGTCTTGGTTACGGTTTCTCAATTCATCTAGGACATCGGTTAAACCGATACCCAAAGCTTGCAACCGATCTAAGTCCAGATTAACTCGAATTTCTTCTTGCAAACCTCCCGACACACTCACCGCAGCCACTCCGGGAACAACTCCTAATTCCCGTTCTAGTTCTTCTTCGGCAAACACGCGCAAATCCACCCCTGTTAAGGAGGGTGAGGTTAAAGCCATTTCATAGACTGGTAGTTGGGAAGGGTCGATTTTAAATAAGCGTGGTGATTCTATGGTATCTGGTAAGGCACTTCTGGCTCTATTAAAGGCTGCTGTAGCATCATTTAAGGCTTGGTCAATATTTCCTCCTGGTTGGAAGTACAAATCTATACTGACTCGTCCTTCACGGGTTTGGGAAAACACTTGGATCACGCCTTCAGTGGCAGACAAAGCTTCTTCCAGAGGTTTTGTGATTTCATCAATTGCTACCTCTGGAGAAATACCGGGTGCTTCCATTCTTAGCCCAATGCGGGGATAGGTAATTGAGGGTAGCAAATCTACGGGTAGTTTAATAATGAAAAATACGCCTAGCACTATGACTGCTAGGGTAAGCATGAGTGTACCGATATGGCGGCGAATAGAGATAGCACTGATACTAAATCCACCGCTTTGATTTATTTGCTGCATGAGTGTCGTTAATTCAACATTCAAAAATTATTTTTTACTCTGGTCTTTTGAAATTAGAATTATCCTCTGGTGTTTCTGAAAGTATAGAAAGGCGGACATTTTCCCCATCTTTTAATGGCTTACCACTACGAACTACATAGCGTTCTCCTGGTTGTAAGCCGGATAAAATTTCTACTTTGCCATCAGCTTTTTTACCGAGGGTGACAGGGCGGGCTGTGACTTTTGTTTTACCTGCTGAGTCTGTGACGACGTAGATTTTGCCGTTTTGGGGTTCTGTGGCTGCTGTGGTGGTGATGGCAGAAGCCTCTGGGGATTTGGTTGGCTGTTGTATGGCTGTTTGTGACACCACTACTCGCTGTGGTGTTTCGGTTTCAAAATTAACTCTAGCTAACAGTCCGCTACCAATGTTGTTATTAATGTTGGGTATGACTATTTCTACTGGGATTAAACGAGCCGTTGCATCAGCAGTTGGGGAAATGCGGGTGATTCTACCAATTAATTTTTCCTGGGGGTAAGCATCTAAGCGTACTTGTACAGATTGTCCTACCTGTATTTGAGCTAATTCTAGTTCGGAAACTTGGACGACAACTTTCACACGGCTAAAGTCGGCGATTTTTAAGGCTTCGCCACCTGCTTGTAGGAGATTACCTGGCTCGGTGAGTTTTTCGGTAACTACGCCTGTGATGGGAGATGTGAGGCGTGTGTAGGATCTGCGCTCTTTTGCTTGGGCTACTACTGCTTTTTGAGCTAATACTCTACCTTGAGCGGCGGCGACGGCTTGCTGTGCGGTGCGGACTTGTTCTATTGCTGCTTTGAGGGCTTGGGCTGCTGTTTTGGCTTGGGTGTTGGCTTGTTCGGCTGCTTGTTGGGCGATCGCACCTTCTTTTAAGAGTTTTTGTTGGCGTTGAGCGTCTGATTGCGCTTGTGCTAGTTCTAACCGCGCCCGTTCTACTTCTGTGCGGGTATTACTGACTTGATTTGTAGCTCTAGCTACTTCTGATTGTAATGCTGCTAGTTCGGCTTCGGCTTGCTTCAAGTTGGTTAATAGCAGGATATCATCTTGTTGTCCGACGGTTTGCCCTTTTTTAACTGTGTCGCCGACATCTAGGTTTAAAGATAATAGTCTGCCTTCTACCTGCGATCGCACTGAGACGGTACGGTATGGTGTGGTTGTGCCTGTGTATTCTGGTAGTGTTTGTAACTTATCTAGGCGGGCGATCGCTACATCTACAGGTGTCGTTCCGCCACGCTCTCCTCTACTGCGTTGCTGAGATTGCGCTGTCGCCGATTCTCTGGGTAGAGAGCCGCAACTGGTTGTGAGGATTCCCATACTCAATAGACAAACTATCAATGAGATAGATTTCCACCTTGGGTAAGAAAAAAATCTATCTTTTAAAGTATTAATTTTTACACATAAACTTAACTGTTTTTTTAAGAACTGGCTTGAAATTGTGTAATTTGGATTTTTCATTGCTTTTTTGCGTTTTTTTTGTTTAAAATCATCTATTTCCTTTTAATAATCTCTTTTTGGGCATAATAGCTTTTTTAATCTCAGCAATTCCGTAAGTATTGCCAGATGAGAAAGATAAAGAATATAAAAAGTTTTGGTAAAGACTTTTTGTGTCAAACCTTACTACGTTTATCAAATAATGTCAAAGTCATTTTTACTGCTACTCTGGGGACACAGAAACAGAATCATCTTTGACATTCTCTGTAATCACAATTTTTGTATTTATTTTTACAAAAAGTCTGGTATAAAACCCAGATAAAAACCGATTGAGAGTGAATTTATCTGCTTATTGGTACAACAAACAGTCGTAAATCATCATATTTAGTTTTGTTAAGAATACATACAATTATAGTAACAAAAACACCAGCTAAGTTACTGTCAACTGTCGGTGTTTAACAAATTTATTAAAAATGGTAAAGTATAATTGTCTTTCGGCACAATGTATTATATGCACAATGCCAATTTTATGCCCTGTAGGTGAGGAAAATTACGAGTGACATCACCCCTAAAAGTTGCACACACTACAGATGAATCCCAAATCATCGAATTTTTTCAACAATCAGTGGGTCAGTGGCGTTCGGAAAGGCGTTACTATACTCTCCCAGCCGGAGAAACTAAAGAGATGGAGAGTATCATCACTATCCGATTTTTAGATCAAGGATGTGATGAATTACAAAAGTTGGCTCAGATACATGATTTACCTGAGTCGGTGAGGTTCATTTGTGGTGCTGAGGTGAATTGGTGTAGTACAGATGTGCTAAAAAATCGTCAAGAGTCGCAAGGTACGACACTGTTTGGGGCGTTAGGCAGTATATTGTATCGCGATCGCGGTTTTGCCACATCCAAACCAGTCACAGCCAAATATGCTTTTACCAATCCCAACACCCTATCTCTGCGAACTGAATATAACAATTCCGTGTTTGAGGAAGAGTTAAAGCTAATTGGCAATAAATACCGCACCAGACAAACAATTATTTCTCGTGCTGGGGAACAGTTGATGATTGGTCAATATTTAGAAAAAAGATTAGGGAGTTAGTGTTTCACTCCTAACCAGGTAGTCCCGTTATCTTGAGAAACTTTCCAAGCCGATGACGGGATTTGAACCCGTGGCCTGCTGATTACGAATCAGCTGCTCTACCACTGAGCCACATCGGCGCACACGATAAAAGATTATAGCATAATTCCCCTATGGTAGAACCAAATCCTCAAAACCGCCTTAACCCTGAACAATATAATCGCCTGAAAGCTGAAATGGTAGCTCCTTACCGTGGCTTGCGAAAATTTATCTATCTCGGTGTGGGTGCTTCTGGTTTCATTGGTGTGTTCGTCTTCTTTTTTCAACTGCTGGCGGGCAGAGATGTTGAACACGCTTTACCTAACTTTGCTCTGCAAGTAGGAATTGTAGCACTGATGATTTTTCTCTGGCGTTGGGAACAGCGTCAACCCCTAGGGGGAATTGAAAATTCAAAATCCAAAATTCAAAATTACGAACCCGATAAATAATGTAGCTTGTATCCGATGCAAAAAATCTCACAATAAATTACTTAAGTATAAATGCTTGTTTGTCTCGTCAACTAACCAACATAGTTGTTGCAAAACTTTATGTTTCTTAAATTACTTTATATTTTGATACATTCCGAAATATAAAGAGAGAAAACATAAAGAAAATATTAGGAAATCAGGAAATGTGAAAATTTCTGAGACACTGGTAATTGTTCAAACGGGGTCAGCCAATATAAAGACCCTGAATATAAAGCCGCAATATCAATGGGGTCACATATATTTAAAGACCCTAGGCATAATAAAAACCGAAAAATAGCCTGCGCCAGACAAGTAAAATCTTGGTCTGGCGCAGGCTATTTTTGCAACCGGGAATTTATGGAACTCTGACGATATAGGATGAGGGCAGTGGTTGAGCGCGTCCAGCATTGACTAATGCTTGGTATACAAAGGCTGCAACTTCTGCCCTAGTTGCGGGGCGATTGGGATTAAGTTGGTTAATGTTAGGATAGTTAATCACCAGTTGCTTGGAAGTAGCGGCGGCAACTGGCCCTACTGCATAATTGGGTATCTGAGCCGCATCAGCATAAATAGAAATAATATTTTGATTATCGGCAGTTAAGCCTAGTCCGTTGGCGAGGGCAACTAAAGCTTGAACTCTGGGAATTTCTTGTTGTGGTTTGAAGGTGCCATCAGGATAACCAGAAACAAATTGACTGCTATATGCAGCTTGAATGGCAGGGTAAGCCCAGAAATTGCGGCTGACATCTCTGAAATCAATGGGGGCGCGTTTAGCTGGTGGTGTCAGGGCTTTGGTGATAATGGTGGCGAATTGGGCGCGGGTTACAGGATCATTAGGTTTAAAGGAACCATCAGGAAATCCAGCAATAATATTTTGTGCAGCCAAGGCTTCAATATAGTTTTTAGCCCAGTAATTTGCGGCTACATCTGTAAATCCTGTGCCTGAAACTGGTTGTTCAACGGTGGCGGCGACAAAATCAACTTGACCAAAAATCTTTTTCTGGTCAATATCATTACCGATAGCCAGAATCCGATTGCTTCTGGTGGCGTTGTTTACGTCATAACGGGTATTACTGCGAATCAAATTACCACCGGGATTTTCATTAGTCCCTAAATCGGGTTGAGCATTAATAGTGGCAACAATGCCATCTCGCTTGTTGTTTTGAATGATATTCTGACGCAGGATGGGCTGGGCTGATTCTGAGATGAACAGCCCGTCTTGGTTCTGCACAATCTGGTTTTCTATGACTAAAGGTGTAGAATTACCCCCAATTGCTAAACCAAAACCTGTGTCTTGAAATAAGTTGTTGCGAATTTCGCCTTGGGCAGATTTGGTTATAGAAAGGCCATTACCCGTGTTTTTCACAAAAATATTGTTTTCAATTTTGGGATTTCCTGTACCTGTAACAAAAACCCCATCTCTGACACTGTTAGTAAAGGTGTTGTTTCTGATGGTGGGATTACTGGATTCTACCCAGACAGCAGTACCGCGCTGATTGGGGTTGGTGACGGTTAAACCTGCGATCGCAGTATTATCGTTAGCCAAAATGGTAATGTCTTGTCTGGCAAAGGTGCGACTGGTATAAAATCCACCACCTATAATTAATATTCCTTGGCCTTGAGTGGATTGATCACCTTGCAGTGTTACCCCTGGCTTGAGGATGAGGGGAAATTTTTCGCCAGTTTCACGATTATAAGTTCCCGGTGCTAGTTGAATGACTGTGCCGGGTTGAGCTTGATTGAGAGCAAAGGTAATTGTTTTGTAAGGTGTGGCGGCGGTAGCACCGGCACCGGTTGTATCTGTTCCCGTTTCTGGGTTGACGTAAATGACTGGTGCAGTTGTGGGAACTTGGGCTGTGACAGTGGGAGCGATCGCTTTTTGGTTTGCAGTACCAGCATTTACCTGACTGGGTGTGAGCATAAAACCAGCAATCACAAATAGTAAAGCGGTGATTCCAGTTGGTACGGATACAATGGAAAGAATATGCTTTGCTGAAAAAATATTAAAGCCCTGATGTCTCATTTTTATCTGTAGTGTTTAGCTGAATGTTGGTTAGGTATAGTATGGTTGATGTAGAAAGTATCTGGCTACAAAACCCATGCCAAACTATACTGAATGACTAACACATAAACAGCTAAGTTTCGCAAGAAATTACATAATTTTTTGCGATTTCCACGACAAGTTCTCTTTGACAAATTGGAACAGTCAAGCTATCCGCTCAACAATAGGAGAAATAACTGATCCAGATGTTGAAGTTGACGGAGAAGGTACAGAGAATGCTTCCCGTCAACTTAGCTGCTTGCCAGCCGGACTCAAAATTTATGGGATGTTTAATAAGCTAAAGTTTCTAAAGTTTCCCGCAAGTAACGCTGTACCTGTTGTTCTAGGCGTAGTTCTTGTAGTTGGGTATAGCTTTCTAGCTGCCAACGTTGAAAACCTGAACTAGCTGCGATCGCGTGTTGCAGATTTTGCCAAATTTCAGGATTACGAGAAGCTGTAATTTTCACCATAGTTATTTATTCCTCAGTTTCAACTTCCACAGTCAACTGGGGCAAGATTTTATTCACCCGCACCCCTAAAATTGTGAAATCCTGGTTAATCTTTTCTAAAGGTAACGGTTCTATGGCTGCAAATTCTGTGTCATTCGTCACCAAAACTCGTGCTACACTTAATGGAATTTGCAGAAACAAATTACTTGCCAAAAAAGTTAATCCAGCCATCAGTAATGCCAGAATCCGCCATTGGGGTAAAAAACTTGCTAAATTAGCCACCAATGGAGTTGCTTGATAAAGTTGCCACAATATACCAATTGATAGAATGGCTGCTAGCAGTGCCAGCACACGATTTAATTTTGTATTAATTAAACAGAGAATTTTTCTTTGCTGCTCAGTCAGATGTTCTGGCTTGAGTGCTACTCCCAAAATGGCAAATATGTAAAAAGGCCGGCGTAGTTGCATCCACAAAAGCGGGATTACACCAATTGTGGCTACCAGCAAAATTTCTACCCATACAGGCAAAAGCGGTTTGCCGACGGACAGAAACAATAAGCACAGGAGCAGAAAAATAGGCAATGTCGCCAATCCAGCGACATGAATCCACAAAATAGGTTCAGAGCGAAATGAGCGCATAATTAAAATTTTGAGTGCTGAGTTTTGGTTTCCAGTTGAGTATAGGAATCTGAGGTAATGCTCATAACTCTATACTCATCTATCTGGACTCATTACTCAACACTCGTTACTCAGCACTATCTTGCTAACGCCAGGGTACGGCGTTTAGTTACCATCTGGTACGCATCAATGATGTCACCTTCAGCCCAATCATGGAACTTATCAAGGCCGACACCGCATTCGTAACCAGCGTTAACTTCACGCACGTCTTCCTTCATCCGCTTGAGGGAATCCAGTACACCTTCGTAGATCACTTTACCGCCACGACGTATCCGTACTTTGCAGTTACGAACCAGTTTACCAGATTGAACGTAGCAACCAGCGACAGCACCGCGACCAACTGGGAAGACGGCACGGACTTCGGTTTGACCCAGAGGTTCTTCTACTAACTCTGGTTCTAACAGACCTTCGACTGCGCCTTCGATATCTTCCAAAAGTTTGTAGATGATGTTGTATTCCCGTACATCTACACCGGCTTCGTCAGCAGCTTGTCTAGCTCCACTGGCGTAGGTGGTGTTAAAGCCAATAATGACTGCACCACTGGCTGCGGCTAGGTCGATGTCTGTTTGGGTAATTTCCCCGGCTGTAGCCAAGAGCATGCGAATTTGGACTTCGTTTTGGGGTATTTGTTTGAGTGATCCCACAATCGCTTCCACAGAACCCTGTACGTCGGCTTTCAGGATCAGGTTGAGTTCTTTCAACTCGCCTTCTTGAGCTTGTGCCGATAGGGTGGTGAGGGTAACGCGTCCTTGTAACAGACGAGATAAGCGTTGTTTGTCTGCACGGTCTGAGGCGATCGCTCTGGCTTCTTTTTCGTTGTCGAACACCTCGAATTCATCACCGGCGGCTGGTACATCACTTAAACCCAGTACCTCAACGGCGAAGGAAGGAGAAGCTACATCAACGCGGTGGCCGCGATCGTCAACCATAGCTCGGACTTTACCAAAGGCTGAACCTGCCACTAGGATATCTCCTACGTGCAGAGTACCGTTTTGAATTAACAAGGTAGCAACTGCGCCCTTAGCTTTATCCAAATGCGCCTCAATTACAGTTCCTTTAGCCAGACGTTCCGGGTTAGCAGAGAGTTCTTCTACTTCTGCCACCAAGAGAATCATCTCTAGGAGTGTATCGAGGTTTTCACCTTTGATGGCACTGACTGGTACCATAATTGTCTCACCGCCCCATTCTTCTGGGGTCAGACCATACTGGGTGAGTTCTTGTTTCACACGGTCTGGTTGTGCGCCTTCTTTGTCAATTTTGTTAATAGCGACCACAATCGGCACTTCTGCCGCTTGTGCATGGCTAATAGCTTCGATGGTTTGGGGACGTACACCGTCATCCGCAGCTACTACTAAAATCGCTATGTCTGTTACTCTCGCCCCCCTAGCTCGCATGGCAGTAAAGGCTTCGTGACCAGGGGTATCTAGGAAGACAATCTGCTGTTTTTTGCCTTCGTGTTCGATATCAACGTGGTAAGCACCGATATGCTGGGTAATCCCACCCGCTTCGCCGGCTGCGACTTTCGTTTTGCGAATCGAGTCGAGTAATGTGGTTTTCCCGTGGTCTACGTGACCCATAATAGTCACTACCGGTGGACGACGTTGCAGATTTTCCAGGTCGTCTACATCCAGCATTTCCGTGACTTTGCGGGCTTCTGCTTCCGGTTCGGCGGTTTCGACTTCTACTTCTAGCTCTTTGGCTACTAAAGTAATGGTCGGGATGTCCAGATTTTGAGTGATGCTCACCGCCATGCCTTTCATGAACAGGATTTTCACAATCTCTGTATCAGCTACGACTAAGCCATCAGCGATTTCCTGCACTGTCATCGGCCCGGTAACGACCAATTTGGTGGGACGCTCCCGTTTCTCCTCGACTTCTTGTTGACGACGATTTTGCTCACGGGCAGCAGGGCCAAACTTTTTCTTTTTGCTGGCTGGCGTAATAGTAGCCACGTTTGCACTAGCTGGCTGTGCTGGTCGGGCTGCTTTCGGTTTGGGAGGACGAGCGATGGAGAGGCTGACTTGAACTGCTGCTGGTATTTCCAGTCTGCCGTCCTCTAGGAATTCATCATCTTCAAAATCATCTTCCAATATGGGCTTGACGCGCTTACCCTTAACGGTTTTAGATTTTTCTTTAATTTCGTCAATGATTTCTTCTTCCTGCCATTTCTTGCCCCCTTTAGGTGGACGAGGTGGCGTTGGACGTTTCAAATCCAGTAAGTCAGGCGTAACAACAGTATCAGAAGCTTCTCCTCTCTTCGATACCTCTGCCATTGGTTTTGGCGGCGTTGCCACTGGTATGGCTGCTGCTACTTCAGGCGGACGCGCTGGTCTAGTGGGACGTTGACCATCTGCGGCAGGCGCGCCTGGTCTCTGACCACGATGTTCTGGTTTTGTAGGGCCAGGATGGGGACGACCCTGTTTTTGTCCAGTACCTTGTGATGCCTCTGTTTGTGTAGGTCTAGAGGCTCTTGGTTTGGGTTGTTCCCGTTCTTCCTCGCTGCGCCGTTGGCGTTCTCGTTTGAGGATGGGTTTTTCTGCGGTACTCAGTTGTTGAGGTACCTCTGCCTTTTCTGCCACTGGTCTTGCTGGCGGAGCTGCCAATTGCGGTTTTTGGGGTTTTTCCAGTTTTGGTTTAGCAGGAGCTACTTTTTCAGGCTTCTGTGCTGCTGTCTTTTCAGATGCCTGTGGCTTAGGTGCTGGCTCTGGATTGGTGGCAGCAGGTTGTTGAGGACTCTCCGATTGATTCCGTGGTACAGGTCGAGTTGGTGCCGTCGGCTTCATGGGTGAGACTGGTGTAGCGGGCTTTGGAGGTGAGGGAGGATTGACTTCAGACGCAGCTGAGGCATCTGAGGCGTTAGAGGTATGATTTTTCAATATTTTGGGTTTGCGAATTTCCAAAATTTGTTGCTGTTTTTGAGGTGGCGCAGGTCGGTTGCGCGAGCCACTCTGTGCTGAATTTGGTTTATGACTAATTGTACCTAATTCTTTTTTGGGCGTTCCATTTGTAGCTGCCAGTTTTTCAGCCTCCGCCCGGATACTTTCTGCCTCTGTTTCTGAAATTGTACTGCTATGGCTTTTGACCGCAATGTTGAGCTGGTCGCAAATTGCTAATAGCTCTTTGTTATCCAAATTCAATTCCTTTGATAATTCGTAGATTCTGACTTTGCCGTTGTTCATCCACTCTTCCCCTTGAATTTACAGTTTTTTTGCGGATGGTTGCCTGGAAGTGCGACATCTCCATCCTTCGGTTACTGTTTTTAGGTTGCCCTTGGTAATTTTGCCGGTGCCTCCAATCAGGAAAGAGAGATGTTTCGGTTTAATGCTGGCATCTCCATAGAGAACTGTGGTTTACAGGCAACCATAAAGATTTTTTATAGTTGCTGGTGATGCCGCTCTGCGCCTGAGCGCTACCAGGTTGCCATTTTGTGGTTTGTTGTTTGGCTGATTCTGAGTCTTCCACAACACATCTAGTTAAATTTGTTGGGAGTACTGCTTTGCTCCTGTTAATTTTGGGAGAGCCTTTTGCTAACTACACCCATTTACTATTTTGGCACTAACCTCAATAAATGCAGAGGGTGTGTAATCGCGTGAATATGGCGGCTTTTACCACAATTGCTCTGCGGATTACCGCCAAGAATGCTTTTCAACCTAAATTTTGATTTTGGGGATTGTTTTGGGCTAGATGTTGCCACAATGTCTGGTACAGTGTTTCTGGTACCGTTGCACGTAGCGATCGCCCTAATCTATTTTTTTTCTGAGCAGCTTGTAAGCAGCTATCTTTTGGGCAAATGTAAGCTGAACGCCCCATGCCCTGATTCAATTGTACCTCTCCAGAAGGAAATACTCGGACAATCCGCCAAAAGTCTTTTTTTAAGCCTACTTTGCGGCAACTAACACAACGCCGATAGTTGGGTTTCATCGGTTTTCTGAGTATTTAACAGAAATGTTGCTGGTAATCATAAAGTTGGTTAAGCCAATCTCTATTCATACAACGCTGCCTGATTTTCAGTCATCGTGAAGACTGATACTGATGTCCATCCTACCAGAACTTAATCAGGCTCATAAATTACTCTTCGTGATAGTTGGTATCTAAAACTTCATTTTCTAACTGTTCTGTTTGATTTTCTTCATCCTCTAGCTCCTCTAGTTCTATGTCATCTGTCTCTGGTGTATATTGGGCGCGGGCAGCAGCAAATTTGGCATCTTCGGCTGCATGATCATATTTAGCTTTGTCTTTAATGTCTATTTTCCAACCTGTTAAGCGGGCTGCTAATCTGACATTTTGCCCTTCTTTCCCAATAGCTAAACTCAATTGATCTTCTGCTACTAATACGTGAGTTTGTCGGGTTTCCGGATCCATCAGCCGCACTTCGTCTACTCTGGCTGGACTTAAAGCATTGGCAATATATGTTGCTGGGTCTGGAGACCATCGAATTACGTCTATTTTTTCACCGCGTAATTCGTTTACTACTACCTGAATTCGTGATCCCCTAGCACCGATACAAGCACCTACTGGGTCTACATCTCGATCTAGGGTGTCTACTGCTATTTTAGTACGTGGCCCTACATATCGGGAGGGAGGATTGGCTTCCCGTGCTACGGCAACAATTCTAACTACTTCGTCTTCTATCTCTGGTACTTCGTTGGCAAATAAGTACACTACTAAACCAGCATCGGCACGAGATACTAGAAGTTGTGGCCCCCGTTGTTGTCCTTGAGAAACTTTTTTGAGATATACCTTGAATGTAGCATTGGCACGATAGTTATCGTTGGGAAGTTGTTCCCGCTTTGGTAGTTCTGCTTCTACTTCTGGTTGACCAAAGCCACTGCTGACTGCCAAAATTACTGACTGGCGTTCAAATCTTAAAACTCTTGCTTGTAGTACAGTCCCTTCTAAGTCTTGGAACTCTTCTTGTACCATCTGGCGTTGCTGATCCCGGAGTTTTTGCGCTAGCACCTGCTTGGTTTGCATTGCCGCCATGCGCCCAAACTCCCCTTGATCTGGGGTAACGTCTAAAACTACAGAGTCGCCAAGTTGGGCTTCAGGAGCTACTTGTTGTACTTCATCTAAAGATATTTGATGGTCGGAATTATTCACTTGTTCCACAATAGTTTTTGTGGAAAGAACACGAAAACCTTCTCCATCAATATCGAGTTCGACTTCAAAGTTATCAAAGTAATCTTCATCGAACTGTCGGCGTTCTAAGTTTTGAGCGCGACGATAACGTTCATAACCTTTGAGCAATGCTTCTCTAAT
Source organism: Anabaena sp. 4-3 (assembly GCF_001597745.1). GTDB lineage: Bacteria > Cyanobacteriota > Cyanobacteriia > Cyanobacteriales > Nostocaceae > Trichormus. The sequence continues at coordinate 110,130 of NZ_LUHJ01000017.1, forward strand.
GGCTGATTGTACGGCTAATCGAGGTAAATTACGCTCCCGACTAATATTTTCAATTAAATCTTTTAATCCTGGTAAACTCACCATTGACATAAGCAATCTCCTTTATAAATTAGGGCTTAAAAGTTGGGTAACTTGGGTTTTGGGGATGGAAAATTAAGTAAATATTAAAAACTAGGCATTAGATACTAGGGATTAGAGAAAAGTTGGACTCTAGTCCCTAATTTCTAGTCCCTAGCTTCTAGTTCCTAGCCTCTAGTTCCTCGCTGGTCGTTTATCGACGCTCATCTAACTGCACCCTGGTAATGAGGGAGCGAGGAATTTCGATGACACGACCTTTCTGATTGATGTAAACTTTTGTCTCATCCCGGCGAATTAATTGACCATTCCACTCTTGTTGTCCTTCGTGGGGTGGGGAAGTGGAGACAATGACAGGAAATCCTTTAAAGGAAATAAATTCCCTGTCGGTTACAAGTTGCCTCGAAATACCAGGACTAGACACTTCCAAGACATAAGCATCTGGAATGATCTCCGCAGCATCTAAGGATGTTTCTAAAGCACGGCTCATGCGCTCACAATCATCTAACCCGGTATCCTGCTGGGGATTGCGGATATCTACCCGCAATACTGGTGGACGTTGGTTGGTGTGAAAAACAATGCCAACAACTTCCAAGCCCAGTTGTTCTGCTACTGGTATTGCCAACTCTGTAATTTGTGGGATTAGAGGATGAACCATGTCTAAAATCAATAAAAAAAGTGGGCATCAACCCACTTCCTGCGATAGGGATATCTTCCAAGAAGTCTTGTGACGAACCAATGATGGTTCGCCGCTAATTTGAGTGTAGCGCATTTTTTCAGCGTCAATAGTTATTAGTCACTGGTCATTGGTCATTAGTCATTAGTCATTAGTCATTGGTCATTGGTCATTAGTTTCTCTCCTCCGCTTCCTCCGCTTCCTGATCCCAGTTGCTTTACCTTTGACGATGCTGGTAACGAATCTCTGGCAGATTAGTCCGTTGTTCAACTACTGGCTGGATGGATGTTTGGGTTTTGAGTTTTTGGGTTTGTTCGAGAATTTGGTCGATGTCTTCTTGGGATAAACGTTGTACGTAGTTGAGCTTGACTTCTTCTAAGAAATCAACGAGTAAGCTTTGGATTTGGTTAATTACTTGCTGTTGCTGTATTTCTGTACCTAAAGCTTGGCTAAATCTTTCTACCAGTTGAGTAGTAAGTTTGGCTCCAACGGGGTCTTCTACAGCGTTAACTAACGCATTGTAGAGATTAGTTGTGAGTTGAGTTGCTAGTTGTTGGCTCAGTTGAGTTTGAACTTTGGCTACTCCTGGTAATACTTGCAAGTTACGAGACAGGGGGACTTGATGGAATACGGTTTCAATGTTGTGGTGTAAAATAGCAACGAGTTCTGGTTGAATTTTGGGCAGGACTTGATAGACGATGGTTTGTACCAACAGCCCGGCGATCGCTTCTAATTCATTCACATTATTAATATCTATGTAGGGGCGGAGATTTTCTTTTTGCAATAACCACCGCGTTAATTCACCCCGTTGAATCGAAATCTGAATTTGGTTAATTACTCTAATTACTACAATTTCTGTGATTTCTTCCGCAAAATTACTTACAACTATTGTATGCAATTGCTTGTTTATTGGTTGTAAATTACATAACTTTGCTTGGTCTAAACGAATAGTTACAGGTATAATCCGTAACCATCGCCAAAAGGGGATCAGTAAAAATAAATCATACCAACGCCACAATATAGAGTTTAACCAACTAAAATTAGGATGTGTACGTTTGATATAAATGACACGGGTCAATAACTCTACACTAAATAACAGGATAAAGGGTAAATCGATTAACCAAAATAAATCAATAAATTCACCAGTATCACCAATTTGACGGTAGTAGTTGGTAGCTATTAAAGGTCTGACTTGTTGATTAAAAAAAATCATTTCTTGTAGCCAGCCTTGCTGAGATAAATAAGGCTGACTCCAAAAGGTGGCGAAGGATTGTTTGGCGGATTCTTTACCGATGCGATCGCGCATCCGGTTTTTAATTTTTTCTAAAGTTCCACTTTTACCAACGGCTGCAAAGGGATTACTATCAATCATCTCAACACTCAGCCGTCTCAGTTCTTCTAACTGAGTTTTGACTTGTGGCGATGTTAAACCTGTCTGACTAACTTGTTCTTCTAGTGCATTGACTGCTTCTAAGTAATTTTTGGTTTCTCTGTGAGGTTCAATACCTTTAACCGGGTCATAAATCTGAGTAATTTGCGGAATTCTGCGTAAATAGAAATCTCGCCAGGGTACGTAAGTTAAATCAAAGACAACTAAGCACAGATTGACTGTGGCAATTGTTGCCATCAGTCTTTCAAAGTATAAGTTTCGCTTTTTTGTTGTTTTTAGATTCACCATATTTAGTTTTAATTGTTACACCTGTTAAATTAGAAATTTTAATGAAAAATTTTTCTTTTATAATTTTATTTAATAATTAATTTTATTAAATTACCATTTAAGATAGGGTTCAAAATGTTTATTAGTATGAATTTGGTAAATCGAACATCATTAATTATTTAAAAAAAGCTTGATTTACATCTAGCATCCGTAGGAGTGGATTCACCGCGCTGATCATTCATATATTGATGATATTTTTAAACCCGCCCCTACCTTACCGCAATTAAAGGACGATGGGCAATGTTGAAAATGGGCTAACAGTCGGATTGTTAAGTTGTTGGGATTGTCCACCCTACGATAATTGAGAATGGTGCAAGATATCAGTCTCAAGAATTATAAGTTGTGTCCGTTACCCTTTATAATGCAGTTTATTTAATCCGCAGGAGTGTTAAATATGTGGTGTGGGTTCGGAAAATCAAGCATGATTATAGGTGCAGCTTGTGTAGTTACTGCTAGTGTAATGATTTCTCATACAACGTTTGCAGCTCGTCAACGTAACTATACACCGGAGGAATTCCGGGCTGTGTTGCGGGGTTTGGGCTATAACGTCAAAGTGACAAACGCACCCCTCACTGATGAGGAAACTAAAAAAGCAATTCGTGAATTTCAAACAGGTTACAAGTTAAAAGTTGATGGCGTAGCAGGGCCACAAACCCAAGATTTTGCGGCTACCATCGTGCAGATCCTTCAAGGTAATTTAAATGCTGTACTGAAACCTAAGACTCCCCTCCCGCGTGACCAATTTTACACCCATAGAACGGAAGAGTTAGTTAAAGAGTATCAGAAAAAGAATCAATTAGAAGAAACTGGTATTGCTAATTTGGCACTACGTCAAAAGCTAGACAAAGAAGCGAAGGAAATTATTAATCAGCCAGCTACTAAGCCGTCACCAAAGCCAACGGCAACACCAACTTCTACACCGTCACCAAAGCCAACGGCAACACCGACTTCTACACCGTCACCAAAGCCAACGGCAACACCGACTTCTACACCGTCACCAAAGCCAACGGCGACACCAACGGCGACACCAACGGCAACACCGACTTCTACACCATCACCCACACCAACGGCGACACCAACGGCGACACCAACGGCGACACCATCACCCACACCAACAGCTACACCAACGGCTACACCAACGGCTACACCGTAAGCATTACTTTAACTATTTTGATTTGGTTCTTCCATTGGTCTACCCTTGGGTGTAGGTAAAAGGGGACGACGGTCATCGTAAGGTAAAGGTATATACTGAACAGTGGGTCTTCCGCCTTGTGGTTGTGGATATAAGTCCATGAGTTCGTATATACAACGGGGCAGTCCGACTGTTACGGGCAGCCCCAATTCTGTGGCTTCCTCAACTGTGATGGGATAATCATGGGTGACACGTCCAGTGGTTAAAGCTTCGATGATGGGTTCTATATTTTCTGGGTTAACTTTTTGTTTTGGTATATTATCTTTGAGCAGAGTACGTACAAATCGCTGTACTTGCTGAATTGCTTTGTCGGCTAAGTCTGCCATGATGAGAGTTTGGTCGTCAATTTCACTGATGGGTTTATCTTTGACGACTTTGAGAAGGCTGGCGGCTGGTAAGTTACCCAGTTGGGGATCAACTGGGCCTAAAACGGCGTTAGCATCCATGATGATTTGATCTGCTGCCAGTGCGAGCATTGTACCGCCACTCATGGCATAGTGAGGTACAAAGACACTGACTTTGGATGGATGACGAATTAAGGCTCTAGCAATTTGTTCAGTGGCTAGTACCAAACCACCGGGAGTATGTAAAATTAAGTCAATGGGGACATCGGAGGGGGTAAGACGAATTGCCCTGAGTATTTGTTCTGAGTCTTCAATGGTGATGTAGCGAGAAATGGGAATACCTAATAAACTGATGGACTCTTGGCGGTGTATTAATAAAATTACACGACTGCCCCGTTGTTTTTGAAATTCTTGTATGCTGCGGAAGCGTCTATATTCGATTTGGCGTTTTTGCCAGATGGGTTGTAGGGATGAGAGGAGAAGAAAAATCCAGAATAAGTCTCCAATACCAAAGCCCATAATGTTATTTATGCTGAGAGAAATTGTGATGCCATCATTGTGACAATTTTCAGGCGATCGCATTTCTATCTACGGGTTTATCTCGCAATTACAACTCATCAGGATTAATCCCTAATTGTCGCAAACGTTCTGCAAGTTGTATTGCTTTTCTTGATTCGCAAAATTAGGAGCAAATAAAGCTAGTCATAATAGAGACGCGATTCATCGCGTCTGTACATGAATGGGCAACTGATATCTTGCACCATTCTCAATAAGCTGAAGGCGATGCACACCTAACAACGTAAAACTACAGCTTTGAGCAACTTCCAAGCAATGCCCAGCCTACAAACATTATTATCAAGAAACAGGTGCAAGATGTGTGTTTACTCGTCTTCGTCTGGCTCGAAATCGCTGTCTTCTAATGTTTGATGGGGGATGGCGGCAATAATCGCGTCAATGACTTTGGAAACTGGTAAAATCTCAATGTTAAGGTCAGGAAATTTCTGACCTTTAGGAACGATCGCTCGTTTAAATCCCAGTTTGGCTGCTTCTTTTAGCCGCAGTTCCATTTGAGACACGGCTCGCACTTGTCCCCCTAACCCGACTTCACCAATCAAGACTGTACCCGGATCAACTATGCGATCGCGGAAACTCGCTACAATGGCGATCGCTATTCCTAAATCTACGGCTGGTTCTTCTACATTTAACCCCCCAGCCGAAGCTACGTAAGAATCTAATTTCGACATCGGAATCCCTACCCGCTTTTCTAACACGGCGAGAATCTGCACTAATCGGTTATAATCTATACCAGTCCCAGCCCGTCGCGGTGAGGGATAACTCGTAGGACTGACTAAGGCTTGTAACTCTACTACAATCGGGCGTGTACCTTCACAAGCCACTACAATCGCTGTTCCTGGTGCGGGATCATCACGATTACCTAAAAATAACTCACTGGGGTTAGGTACTTCTCGCAAACCATGTTGCACCATTTCAAAAATACCGATTTCGTGAGTCGCACCAAAACGGTTTTTGACAGTTCTTAACAAGCGGTGGGAGGCAAAGCGATCGCCTTCAAAATACAATACTGTATCTACTAAGTGTTCTAAAACTTTCGGCCCGGCGATCGCTCCTTCTTTAGTGACGTGTCCGACAATTAACATGGTAATATCTTCATGTTTTGCCACTTTCATCAACGCCGCCGTGCATTCCCTCACCTGCGCTACCGAACCCGGTGCAGATGTTAACGCCGGAAAAAACACTGTTTGAATACTATCAATCACCGCCACATTTGGTTTTAGGGAATCGATTTCCCGCAAAATCTCTTCCAAATCTGTTTCTGGTAATATGTACAAATCTGCGCCTATACCTTCAGAGGCTTCTGGTTGCTGTTGATTTTCGGCTGTTGTTTCCTCTGTTGGTTTTGATTCAGGTGTGTCTTCTGTTGTATTATCCTGAGCATCTTCCTCTATACTACAAGGCTTGGAGACACCTAAACGTGAGGCTCTTAACTTGACTTGCTGTCCTGATTCTTCCCCGGAAACGTAGAGGATGCGATATCTCTGCGCTAATAAATTAGAGACTTGTAACAATAAGGTAGATTTGCCAATACCGGGATCACCACCAATTAACACCATCGAACCGGGAACTACTCCACCACCCAGCACTCGATCTAATTCACCATAACCTGATTCCCAACGGGTGACTTGGCGATCGCTAATTTGGTCAAATGTTAAGGCTGCTCGTGGTTTTGCTGGCTTTGTTGGCGATTTTCCGTTAATCTGAGTGGAATGCCAACCACTGACTCCCCCACGACTGAGTATATCTACGGAAGATTGGATGCTAATCTGTTCTTCTAAAGAATTGTAAGTACCACAATTGGGACACTTACCAAACCATTGGGACGACTCGGCTCGACATTCGTTACAAATGTAAAAGGTTTTGGGCTTTGGCATTCTTAAATCTTAAATAATATGAATTATCTTAATTTTTGCTTAAGTTTTCTTGTAGTTGAAAATCTGATTCATAGCGGCTTTACCGCTTTTTCCAAATTAATAGAGGGAATGATATCTTAATATTATGGTATTAAAAATTAATCATGAAAAATTTTTAGTTGTTAAGGAGCGTTGAGAAACTTGGAAAGTCATAAAGAAAAAATCCTGGTAGTAGACGATGAAGCCAGCATTCGCCGGATTTTAGAAACGCGCCTTTCGATGATTGGCTACGATGTAGTCACGGCTGGTGATGGAGAAGAAGCTTTAGACACGTTTCGCAAAGCTGATCCTGATTTAGTGGTTTTGGATGTGATGATGCCAAAACTCGACGGTTACGGTGTTTGTCAAGAGCTACGTAAAGAATCGGATGTACCGATTATTATGTTAACAGCCTTGGGAGACGTAGCCGACCGCATCACCGGGTTAGAATTAGGTGCTGATGACTATGTAGTTAAACCCTTCTCACCCAAAGAGTTAGAAGCGCGAATTCGTTCAGTCTTAAGACGGGTAGACAAAACTGGCGCGTCTGGTATCCCTAGTTCTGGGGTAATTCATGTTGGTAATATCAAAATTGATACTAACAAGCGGCAAGTCTACAAAGGTGATGAACGGATTAGATTAACAGGCATGGAGTTTAGTTTACTAGAGTTACTGGTCAGTCGCTCTGGTGAAGCCTTTTCTCGTTCGGAAATTTTGCAGGAAGTTTGGGGATATACACCAGAACGTCATGTTGATACTCGTGTAGTTGATGTACACATATCCCGCTTACGGGCAAAATTAGAAGATGATCCCAGTAACCCAGAGTTGATACTCACCGCACGCGGTACAGGTTATTTGTTTCAACGGATAATTGAACCAGGAGAAGAGTAAAAAGTTCTTAAGCGGAGGAAGCGGAGGAAGCGGAGGAAGCGGAGGGAGAAAAATTTTTACCCAGTCAACCGTCAACCATCAACCTTCCCCAATGACTAATGACTAATGACTAATGACTAATGACTAAATCTGATCCCAATCGAGTTTTACGGCGTTTACCTTTGGTAGTTGGTGGGCTAGGCGCAACCCTGTTGTTGATTAATCGCTTGTTAACACCGGAACTTACAGATTCCCAAGCGCGGGGTGATGTGCTGGGTGTAATTTTGAGTGCAGTGCTAATTTTAACCGGGTTAATTTGGCAACAAGTACAGCCGCGATCGCCTGAAGCTGTAGAATTAATTGGTGAAGAAGGTTTTGTGTTAGCACCTGATTTACCAGAAGCCGTGAAAACAGAATTAGCCTGGGCTTCGCATTTACTTTTAACTAATACGGTAACGCGATCGCTCGTAGTTTTCTATCAAGGTAAAGTTTTGTTACGTCGCGGCATTCTGGGCAAAAAATCAGAAGTAGTTCCCGGCGCAATTGTTAAACGGGTGTTAGAAAAACAACAGCCTGTTTATTTGGTAGCGTTAAATGTCTACCCAGGCAGATTTGAATTTGATTATTTACCAGAAAATACACAAGGGGTAATTTGTCAGCCTCTGGGTAATCAAGGTGTATTGATTTTAGGAGCAAATGCGCCTAGAAGTTACACAAAACAAGATGAAAACTGGATATCTGGGATTGCTGATAAATTAGCAGTTACTCTCGCAGAACATTATTGAAGGCAGATGGACGCAGATAAACGCGGATAAAGACAGATAAGTGCAACTTCACATCAGGGAACACCTGTTAGTAGGGTGCGTCAGTATGAATATTTTCTTGGTATGGCTAGGGTTTCTCGTACTGACGCACCCTACATTTTGGATTATGTTTTGATTCAGGTATTATTTTATATACATATATTTAAACGTTAGTTAATATACAAGGGACATAAATAACCTGTACAATACGGGTAAAACAATTTACCAAGTATTGAAAGGAAGCGTCAACATGAAATTGCAGTCAGTATCCCTTAGTATTGGCGTAGGTGTTCTCAGTAACTTAATTTCAGTCACTCCAGGTCTGATATTCAATTCCCCCCAAGTTGTTGCTCAAGAAGTTAGCTCATCTTGTCCTTTGCCGGCTGAAATTGCTGTTACTTTCGAGAACTCTAAATGTGAGGCTGTAAAACTCAATGAACCTCAAACTTTTTATCGCTACTATAGTAGCAGTGGCAACAAATATGGTAGGTATCTCACAACTAATAAATATGAGAAAAATACAGAAGTAATTAGGAATTTAGCTCTCAATCAATCTTGGGGGAATCAAGCCACTATGCGGCTAAAAGTGACTTTACCAGCAGGAACAACAGTTTATAAAGGCACTGTCGCACCTCAAACACCCGCATTATGCTATCCCGGTGGTGGTCAACAGACCTTTATTGAATCTACCAGAGATCCCAATATTAAATGGTCTGAGGACGGCAATATGGCTGTAGAAGATTTTACTTGTGAATAAATTTATGGCAACTCCAACAGAAAATTTTATCAAGCTCATCGACAAATCGGTTGAAATTGCTGAACAGATGCGTCATCACTCTGGACACTCACAGCGTTTAAATAATCTGATCAGTGTTCTCGAATCTGTTAAACACAAGACAATCAATGGTCAGCTTGAACCATCAGCAGGACATTCAACTCTTGGTCTAGCGCGGGAGGTGGCTGATTGGATTGATTCTTTGGATGCGCCATTACTCAAAGCTGTGGGTGCGGTAGAAGCATATTATCAACAATACTTTTAAATCTACCCATAGCCTGTTTTATTGAGTATTATCTTTGTCTAATTACTACTTTCTTTTAGAGTAAGGGGTAAGATATCTGACGATAATACTCAATATTTAAGGTATAAGAATCATTGCCAAATTAAAAACCCCAACTGCTGACACTCATTAAGAATTATGCAAATTATTTATTGGCTACTTGTGGCTTTGATGGTTGTAGGTATTATCGGTGCTGTAGTACCTGCTATACCTGGAACGAGTTTAATTTTAGTGGCAATTATTATCTGGGGAATTGTCAGTCATTCCTTTGTAGCTATTAAAATCCCTTTGATTGTGACAGCGATTGTTTTAATTTTGAGTATTGGCGTTGATTTTTTAGCTGGTTATTGGGGAGCAAAACAAGCTGGTGCTAGCAAGTGGGGACAAATTGGTGCATTTGTCGGGTTCTTGCTAGGGTTTTTCGGATTACTACCAACTTTACCTGTGGGTGGCCCGTTGTTGGGGATTTTGTTCGGGCCGTTGTTAGGTGCAATTATTGCCGAGTATATTTATTGTCGGCAATTAGGATTGGCAATTAAGGCTGGTGTGGGTATTGTGGTGGGAACAGTAGTAGGAAATTTGATTCAGGGATTATTAGCGATCGCTTCTGTAGCAGTGTTTGTTTATACAACTTGGCCGCAAGTGTTTGCTGGTTAGAAAATCGGATTATGATTGCTTTAATGAAAGTTGCGATCGCTTGTTAATTTCTGGCCAATTAACTACATTCCACCAATTATTTAAATACTCCCCGCGACGGTTGCGATATCTCAAATAATAGGCGTGTTCCCAAACATCATTGCCCATAATCGGATATGAACCTTCCATGATGGGGTTATCCTGATTAGCAGTAGTTGTAATTTGTAATTGTCCCTGGGGATTACGCACTAGCCAAACCCAACCACTACCGAAGCGGCTAGCACCAGCTTGGTTAAATTGTTGTTTAAATTGATCAAAGCTGCCAAAAGTTGTGTTAATTTCTTGCGCCAGTTCTCCTGTAGGTTCTCCACCACCTTCAGGACTCATGATTTGCCAAAACATTGTATGGTTTAAGTGTCCTCCGCCATTATTGCGTACCTTCGTCCGAATATCTTCCGGTACACTGTTCAAATCCCTCAGTAAACTTTCCACGCTTCTTTTTTGGAGATTCTGGAAATTTTTCAACGCATCATTGAGATTGTTCACATAAGCAGCATGATGCGCGTCATGATGCAATTTCATCGTTTCTGCATCAATGGCTTTACTCAACGCTGTGTTGTCATAAGGTAATGGCGGCAACTTGGCAGGAGAAGCACTTAGTTCTTTGTCAGTGTAAGCTACGGGTAGAGAAGAATAGGCAGCAGTTGATGAAGCGGTGGCAGTTTCCGACTCAGCAGTGGTAACTGTATCACAAGCCATTAACAGAGTTGACAGCAAAACAACTGTTAGCAATAAAGCAAATGTTTTTTGCAAATACTTCAACATCAAGTAATACCTCAAAATCAAGATTTTAATTGGTTGACAAGATTGATTTTCTCTGATCTCATCCGACAAATCAATCGGTGTATGGGAACTTTCAAAGCCCAGAAAGCTGAGGAAGCGCAGGAGAACAACTCATGGCTAATGACTAACTGCTGCAATTGTTATGTCAATGGTGACAAAATACTTAAAAGAATAGAATTAATAATTGCCAAAGCTATAGAACCGATTAATGCGCTCCAAAAACCCCAGCGCAGACGAAAGCCTTCTACTAAATAGGCTGCTAAGGCAAAAATTATTGCATTCAATACGAAAAAGAATAATCCGAAAGTCAGAAGAATAAATGGGAAAGTTAGCACACTCAGAATCGGTAAGAGTAAGGCGTTCAAAATTCCGAAAACAGCAGCTGCGATCGCCGCTTTCCCAAAACCATCAATTTCAATCCCTAATGGTAGCCTGGAAATAATTAAAAAGCTGATGCTGGTAACTAGCCAAGTTAAAATCAGGTTGAGCATAACAATGATTGCTTACACTATTTTATTAATTTACTAATTTTAAAATAATCATCCTCTGCTTTTGCCTTTTATGAGGATTATTACCGTGAACACCCTAAATTAATCACTTTCAGTTTAGTCAAGTTTATTATCATCCAAAATCCTTATTTTTATCAGCTTTTAATTTTCTATCTTTTTGCCACAAATTACAATTTGTCTGGACTTTTTAGTTGATTTAAACTTCTCTTACTTGCAAATTCTAGCACATAAATAATCAGAGAAAATTTATGTCTTAAATATATTCCTTTGGATATATAAATAAATCATGCAAGCAAAACTATTGGCAGAGATGGAACATATAGAGTTTTGCTAAACCTATATATAATTGAATTATTATTAAAGCTTCAGTATGAATAAATTAATAAGCTAGTTAGGGTAATGACTACATAAGCCAAATGTTAAGGTTTAAATACACAGCCATTCATCATAAAGCCAAATTTTTCTCTATAAAAAAATAATAGATTATTTCACGCTGTTTTTAGCATATATTCTCACAGACACATGAAATATTTTGCTCATAAAACAACACGCATTTTTCACAAACATTCAACTTGTCAATATATATAACTCAGGCTAATCAATATGTCATTTAATCAAGGAATGCACAATAAATTAACATTGAATCAATCTATCAAGCAGGTGATTCAGAATGAAGTTAAAAACAACCAACCGCAAGTTAATAACTTAGACATACCTAATATAGCTATATCCTTAACTCCTATCGGTTTAGTTTTTAGTTGGGTGATATTTTTCCTGATCTTGCGAAAAATCAGGTCGATTTTAGAATATAAGATGGTAGAGACAGTTAAAGGAATAAATCAATTACCTTGTAGAAACTGTCGATTTTATGCAAATAACCACTATATGAAGTGTGCTGTGCAACCTTCTATTGTGATGACAGAAGAAGCTAAAGATTGCTCGGATTATTCCCCCAAAAATGATAAATTCTCTCCTAAAAATATTTTTAAATAAGAGATACTTAAGTAACCTCACCAAATTCTCGTCGTCGCTGTAGCCAGTTAGCTATATCATTAGCGGTGATAATACCTTTGAGCAAACCATTTTGAGTGACTAACACGCGCCGCACCCCTGAATCTTGCATTTTTTGTAGTACCTGAGTCATCTGTTCTTCTGGGCGCGTGGTTACTCCTTGTTCTGAGGGAATCATAGTTTCTTTAACAGTGCGGTACATCCATTCTTCTCGCGGGATATCCTTCACCTGATTTAAAGTAATAATTCCTATCAGGTTATCATTTTGAATGACTGGAAAAGATTGATAGCGACGACTGAGAAAATATTTATCCACTAATTCTTGGAGTGTTAAGTCAGCGTTGACGGTTTCTGGATAGGGTGTCATCACTTCTCTGGCTCGTACTCCTTCTAAACTGGTACGTAGCAAAATTTCCTCATAACTAGCAGTGGCGGCGTTATTCAAAAACCAACCAATCAGGATAAACCAGAGTCCGCCTATAATTGCACCAGCGAACATTTGCAACAAACCAACCGCAATCAGGCAATAACCAAGCCATTTTCCGCCTGTAGAAGCAACTTTTGTCGCTGTTTTGATGTTACCCGTGTATTTCCACACTAGAGAACGAAAAACACGCCCGCCATCTAAAGGAAATCCGGGTAACATATTAAAAATAGCCAATGCCAAGTTAATAGAGGCTAAATAAGAAGTCACACCATTAACTACAACGCTCCACCCTGCATTTTTACCTACATACCACAACACACCAAATAAGGCAGCAAGTACCACACTAATCAGAGGCCCAATTCCGGCAATTTGAAACTCATCGCCTGGGGTTTCTGCATCCATGCGAGTGCGGGAAACTCCACCAAAAATAAACAGCGTAATTCCCTCTACAGGTATGCCTTTAGCTCTAGCTACAAACGAGTGAGAAAGTTCATGAGTGAGTAATGAAACGAAAAACAGCAATGTTGCTACTATACCCATCCCAAAATAAGTAGCATTGCTTAATCCGGGATAATTTTCTGGAAATAAACCCGCGCTTAAAGTCCAGAGAACGAGAAAGAATATGAGCAACCAAGACAAATCTATTCGGATTTCAAACCCGAAAATCGAACCTATGCGAAAGCCTTGCATAACTTGTTATTGTTTCCAGCAATTTGAGTGAAAAAGCTTAACGCTAAATCACCAAAAGCATAGACAATGGTAATTATTGTTGCCTCTAGCAAATGATAGAAAGGTGTTAATCAGATATGCACCCGAAGAAAGATGAGAACTTTTGTGTTTTATTTGCTGGCTTTAAGTTGGTTCTTTTTGGGGTAAAGCGGCGGGTCGGATTGTAATTGTTTGCTGATTACCATTACGATTGATAGTCAATGGGATAGCATCACCAATTTTGGTGGCTTCTACTTGTTGTTGTACTTGCTGTGTATCTGTGATAGCAACGCCATCAATACTTTCGATAATGTCACCAGGACGCAAGCCGGCACGAGCAGCCGGAGAATTACGGGCAACTCCCAGAATAATTACACCTGAATCTTGGTTAATTTTCACGCCAGCATCACTCTGATTAATTTTTGATTGCAATTCAGGTGTCAATTGAGCCATTTGAACGCCAATGTAGGGGTGATCTACTTTGCCTTTGGTGGCTAGTTGTGTGGCGATACGTTGCACTGTATTAATGGGAATCGCGAAACCTAAGCCTTGCGCTCCTCGGATAATGGCGGTATTCATGCCAATAACTTCGCCTTGACTATTGAGCAAAGGGCCGCCAGAGTTGCCGGGGTTAATAGCGGCATCGGTTTGGATAAAGTCAACGCGCTCGGCTGGTACACCTAAATCCGCGACGGAACGCTGAGTAGCACTGATGATGCCTTGGGTGACGGTGTTATCTAGTCCGAGGGGATTACCAATAGCGATCGCCCACTGTCCTGGTGTCAGATTATCAGAGTTACCTAATTTTACTACTGGTAAGTCCGAGGCTGGAATTTTGACGACGGCGACATCTGTAACCCGGTCAACTCCTAAAACGTCACCTTGAACACGACGACCGTCTTTTAATAATACGGAAACATTATCCGCACCTGCGACTACATGAGCATTGGTAAAAATTAATCCGTCAGCACTGGTAATAAACCCGGAACCTATACCCCGTTGTACTTGTTCTTGACTGGGCAAATCTTCCCCAAAAAACCGCTCTAATACAGGATTAGGGGATACGGATACGGTGCGAGTGGCATCAATTCGCACTACTGCGGGGCCTACCTGCTGAACAACTCGTGTTACATAGTTAGGATCTGTGGGATTATGGGGAATTAGTGGTTGGTTTGCTGGTAAGGATTGAGTATTCCTAGCTCCTGGAGTGGCAATACATCCAGTTATCAAAAAAGCTAGGTACAGTGCAGGTTGTAGAACAAGTCGTTTCATGGTTTTGGCGGTGGCTTACACAGTTTTTTTTGTGGTGCAATCTTTTAACCAGCTACGCCAGGATTGAGTTGCAGTAATAACCAAGTTAAGTATGTACCGAAGGGGCCCCAGAGAGCATAGGGCAGGAACAGCCAAGCGGCTGTTTGTGAGATGGGTTTGACGATAAACGCCAAGATATAGACGAGAAGGGTAGCTACTCCACCAATAATGATTCCACCTGTGAGACTGCGAAGTTCTACTACGATGGGGCTGTAAGCGGATGTGAGTAGAGCGATCGCCGCGTAAATCATCATTAAATTTCCAGGTCTAAAACCTTGTTTTGTGCGTTTTTCCCAGACAATAATCGCTGAGATGGTGAGACAAGCCCAAATTAACGTCCAAATAAATGGGATGATTAACTCAAAAGTTAACCAGTCGGGACGTTGCAAGTTCTGAAACCAAGGATCGCGTAATGAGGTAAACAGGCTACCACCAAAAAATAATGCTGCTGAAACTGCTGTAATTATCCATTTAGCTTTCACGATGGTTTCCTGTTAAAGTGGCCTGATATTTGCAGTGTAGATAATTTCAGGCGATCGCTGCACCTATCTGGGGATGAGAGTAAAATCTTTCCTACCCTCCTCCCTAAAACGGAAATGGCAGTAAAAATAATTGAGTAATGTAGTATTTATCACCTTCTTGCCAGACTCCTACACCTGTTTGAGTGAATATGGGACGCAGAATATTGTCTCGATGTCCGGGACTTTTCATCCAGCCATCAATGGCGGTTGGTACTGGTTGAGGTATATTTTCACCTATTTCCGTAAGGAGGCTCACACGCTCACCCGATAGGGTCAGTGTCGAGAGGAATTGCGGGGGAAAAGCGAAACATCCCTTGACCAATACTGAGCGTGAGCGAAGCTAGGGAGAGGGATAGTGGAGCTTTTCCCAAATAAATCTTTGATACAACACGATTGTTTTGATGTATTATGTTCATCTGTGATTAGGTCGAAGTCATGGAACAAGTATTGACGCTAGTTTGCAAACTCAACCCCTCTCAAAAACAAGCAGAAGAAATCGAACTGGTATTGAAAGCTTTTGAGTCGGCGTGTAATTACGCTAACCAAAAAGTTAAGCCTCAGATAACCAGTAAGACTACTATTCAAAACATGGTCTATAACGAGATTCGTGCTTTGTTTGGGTTGAGTGCAAATTTAGCTGTGCGTGCTTGCGCTAGGGTTGGGGCTAATCGCAAAGCTGCCAAACAAAAAGACAAGCCGGTTAAAGCATTCAAGCCAACATCGGCTGATTATGATGCCAGGATTTTCGTGCGATTCGTTGGGTAGAAACTAACCCTGAAATGGGTGGAGGATTACCCGTAAGGAAACTGAACCTTGACAACTGAGAGTTTCATGTAGGTGAAAGACCTACCGCGCAGGTGCAGCGTTGACGGCACACAGAGCATGGTTATAAACCATGTCCCCCAGGGTAGCGACTAGCCATCAATCCCTGAAGCGGGGGTGAAAGGCGGCTCTACTTCAAGCCCATGTAAGTACCCGTCGAGCGAAGCGTCCATGAGTAAGGTAACTGAATCTACGTTAGAACCATCGTTATGGTAAACCAGCGAAATCAGGCTGACACGCTGGAGACAAAAGTCAGAGGATAAAGGGGTTGGCAACTGAAAATTTGACCAATCTGCACTCCCAACAAACCCGGTGGAAAGTGGAACTCTAAAGACACATAGTATGAACTCTCAGAACGAAGTAACCATTCGTATGCTCTCAGTCAGGTCGATGATTGAGTAGGTGCTAACCGGATGCTGCGAATTGGAAAGATTGAGTCAGAAGCGAACGCCCTGAGTAATGCCAGGGATATGCAGACGGACTCACAATAGTGCAGATTGTAGAGGTACAAGTAGTAGTAAATATGTCTAAAACGAGTTTAAAGACTACGGTGGAATGGAAAGACATACCCTGGAAGAAAATTGAAAGGGTGGTTTTCAAGCTACAAAAGCGCATCTACAGAGCTTCAAATCGTGGTGATGTAAAAGCAGTTCGTAGACTCCAGAAGATGTTGATGAAGTCCTGGTATGCAAAGTTGATTGCGGTTCGCAGGGTGACTCAGGATAATACAGGCAAGAAAACGGCAGGAGTGGACGGGGTAAAGTCTCTATCCCCAGCAGCACGTTTGCGTCTTGTAAAAGAATTAAAACTGAGTTCTAAGGTCAACCCAACTAGGCGAGTATGGATTCCCAAGCCCGGTACGGATGAGAAAAGACCTTTAGGTATACCCACAATGAAAGACCGCGCACTGCAAGCACTTGTCAAACTGGCGTTAGAACCAGAATGGGAAGCGCGATTCGAGCCTAATAGTTTTGGGTTTCGACCAGGACGCTCATGTCATGATGCGGTTGAAGCAATCTTTAACGCCATCCGGTATAAAGCCAAATATGTGTTAGATGCCGACATTGCTAAATGCTTTGACCGTATCAACCACAAAGCACTGCTGAGAAAATTAAATACATTCCCTACCCTTCGCCATCAAATAAAGGCTTGGTTGAAAGCGGGAGTGATGGATGGTAAGCAGTTGTTTCCAACACTTGAGGGTACTCCGCAGGGTGGGGTCATATCTCCACTATTGGCAAATATAGCCCTCCACGGGATGGAAGAACGGATTAAACAATTTGCGGAAACCTTACCAGGTAGCAAGAGGGATAACCGAAACTCCCTAAATCTAATCCGATACGCCGATGACTTTGTGATTCTTCACGAAGATATAACCGTTGTCCAAAAGTGCAGAGAAATAATCTCTGAATGGTTAAATGATATGGGATTGGTACTAAAGCCAAGCAAAACAAAACTGGTTCATACACTTAAACAATACCAACAAGAAAAACCAGGGTTCAATTTCCTGGGGTTCACCATCAAACAATATCCCGTAGGAAAATATCAGACGGGAAAATCAACTAACGGTGAAAAACTTGGCTTTAAAACTATCATCACCCCAAGTAAAGAGAAGCTTAAGATACATTACGACCGAATCGCGGAAGTCATTACGGCTCATAAAGCTGTGTCGCAAGCGACACTGATTAAGCATATAAACCCCATTATCAGGGGATGGGCTAACTATTACGCGACTGTAGTAAGTAAGGTAGCTTACACAGATTTAGATAACCTTGTGTATCAAAAGCTGGTTGCTTGGGCAAAACGCCGCCACGCGCGAAAATCGTGGGAATGGATTAAAAACAATTATTGGCACACTATAGGCGGCGATAATTGGGTATTCGCAACCAGGAAAGAAGGTAAAAATCCTCTTCGGTTACTTGACCATGCCGACTTTCCCATAGTTCGTCATGTAAAAGTTAAAGGCGAATCGTCTCCATACGACGGCAACCTGATTTACTGGAGTACAAGATTGGGAAAAAGTCCTGAAATGCCAATGAGGGTGACTACACTACTTAAACGGCAAAAGGGTAAATGCGCTTACTGCGGATTGTATATTCGTGAAAACGATGTGTTGGAAGTTGACCATATCATCCCTAAATCGCAAGGTGGAAAGGATGATTATAAAAATCTTCAACTTCTACACAGACATTGCCATGATACTAAGACAGCTAGAGATAGCAGTACCTTGAAGTATGTGTGACAAACACTACATTATTGAGGAGCCGGATGAGGTGAAAGTCTCACGTCCGGTTTTGAAGACCAACGGGATTGGTGACAATCTCGTTGAGTTTAATTCATTTAGAGAGAAAGACTGGACTGTTAGCCTCACTTTGATGAATGGCAGAGAACATATCAAAATTGATGCTGGTAATTATCAAAGAGGTAAATTAAAAGGTAGAAAACCTACATCAGCGCAGCTATGTAAACATCGTGATGGCAACTACTACATCCACATTCAAATTAAAGATGAAGCACCAGAACCAATCAAATCAACTAATGTAATTGGTGTTGATTTTGGAAGGCGAGACATTGCTGTAACTAGCAATGGCGATAAATGGGATGGAAAGCAAATCAACGATGCTAGAGACAAGTTTTCTAGAGTGAGAGGTTCTCTCCAGAAAAAAGCTACGAAAGGCACAAAGTCAACTAGACGTAGAGCTAGAAATATCTTGAAACGGCTGTCGGGCAAGGAGAGAAGATTTCAACAATGGTTAAACCACAACATTAGCAAGTCCATTATTCAGGACGCATTAAAAAATCATGCAGCATTGGCAATTGAAGACTTAACGGGTATTCGTGAAAGAACTAACCAGAAGCCAAGAAGTAAAACAGAACGTAGACGTTCAAACTCTTGGTCTTTCTATCAATTAAGGTCTTTTTTGGAATACAAAGCCATCCGATTTGGAGTAGAAATAATTGCTGTTCCTCCCGCTTGGACAAGTCAAACTTGCCATCAATGCCTACATATTGGATTGCGTTCTGACAAGAGTTTCAAATGTACTAATGAAGCTTGTTCTTGGAGTGGGGATGCCGATGATAACGGTAGCAAAAATATATCTGCTATTGGGGCTGTTTTTGTAAACCAGCCCAGAGGCTCGAACTGTTTGTGTTGCCATCTCAGCACAGACAGTTCAGGGCTACTAAAAGCCCACACTGACCCTGAGCGGGTACAGTGTGGGTAGTTTACTCATGAATAAGTTCTCACCGACTGCGGTGTAAAGAATACCGTCTTTTAGCACTCTTTCCTGTGGTGTACTACCGTCTGCACCAGTATGGCTAAAGAAGTTTTTTTGTGCCATTTGGCGACTATATTTACGGGCTACTTGCGCTAAATTTTGATGATCTTTTAATGGTTGAAGACCATTTTTTTGTCGTACTTGGTTAATTTCTTGGCGAATCTCTGCCTCTATTTGGGCGGTTGTGGCAGATTTAGGAGATAGTGACGGTTGTGGTGGTTGCCTAGATGGTAATTGTTTGGTGACTTGTTCACACCCAGTAGATAATAGGGCGATCGCTACCCATACTAAACATAGTTTTTGAGTTAAGTAATTCATCTCAAAATATAAATAAACTATTAGTTATTTTTTAGTTATTATGATTACAGTTTTATATAATAACTGGTGCATTAACGCAGTGTAACACAACCTACCAGTTTCATATTTATTTTATGATATTCCTGTTAAAAATGTAAATAAATCCTTGCCAAAATTTATCTAAAATTACTATATTAATCACCTTTTTTTGTACTGACTTGCATAATACTAAAAGATGCAAGTCGATATATTTGAAAATCTCTGACGCTACAAAACAATCAGAGATGAAATCTACAAAAAGCTGTATAACTAGCTGCAAATTCTAAGGGTTATCGCTGCGTAATTCTGAGGTTGATCATGAATTTCCAGTCATTTCGTCATTTTCCCGTAGGCATTTATGATTTTCATTGACATCAGTAAGCTTAATCTTTGGGTACAAGATAGAGAGACATTTCTGCAATACAGCAATAATATCGATTGGCGTTATGGACAAAAGCCAGACATTACCAAATCTCATCAAAGTTTAACCCCAGAAAGAACCAAGAATCATCCTGAAAATTCCTTGGAAAGATTGGTACAAAATTTATTGCTGAATTTTGAAATTGAGGCGAATTTTAAAACCAATCCGGCGCAGTGGCTTTCTGTTGTGCAAGATAAGTTTCGCATGAGTACCAATGCTGGTTATGGCTACACCATCACAGATTTAATTAATTCTGGTACTTATAAACTATTTATCGGCAACACAAAACATTATACAGCTACTGAGGAGAAGTTTGTCATCTCAAATCCTCTCTTAAATCTGGCATTTCCTGATGGTTTTTTATGGGAAGTTGTGGAAGTTTATTCTAGTTTGCCAACTATTGTTGTGAAATGGCGACAGTGGGGAAGATTTAACGGTGCATATAAAGACTATGCACCAACAGGTGAAACTATTGAAATCATCGGTACAAGTGTGATTCATGTCAACGAGAACTTCAAAATTCTGGCGTTGGAACATTATTACGACAATAACCAGTTGCTAGAACAGCTTAAATCTGGTGGTAAATTACCAAAAGTTGAGCAACCACAGCAGCAAGTAGAAGGTAGAAACACTACTCTTTCTATATTGCGAATTTTATGGGGTTGGATGAAGAAACTTTGGTCATGGGGAAAACTAATCAAAAACTTTAGATTTCGCTGAAAGTGGTTCATCTTGATGATGGTGACTGGGTACTGGGTGAAAGTTATTTTACCCTGCACCCTTGTCTCTTCCTAACCTCTAGGTTAAATGTTTCTCTTGTTGCAAAACATTTTCTAGCATAGGTGCTAATTCTTTATTTAATCGGCCTGATTTGACAAATTCTGCATAGGTATCGGCTTCAATTGCTAGTAGTTTCTCTCGAAACTTTTCACTGGTAAAATTTTGGAGATTGGGATGCTCATTTTGTAATTTGTCAATTTCTAGGAGCAAATCTTCAATTTCACCTTTGATCAGTTGCCCTTGGTAACGAACAAACTCTGGATTAACGCCGGGATGTGCTTCTGTTTGGAGATATTGCAAAACTCTTTCTAAGGCCAGATGACGAGCCACCATTTCTAAATATTCTTCTTTTAGGGGTGCATCACCTAGTAAATTGAGCTTTTTGACTAGCGGTTTAATAGTTAATCCTTGAACGAGGAGAGTAAATAGAACTACTCCAAAGACGATAGCAATGATTTTTTCTCGTTGTGGTAAAACTGTTGGTACACTCAAGGCTAAAGCTATAGAGACAGAACCGCGTAACCCACCCCACCACAGGATAGTTTGTTCGGGTAGAGAAATATCTGATTTGGTGATGGTGGTACTAAAGTAGCTGAGAATCCAAAGGGCGATCGCGCGCATTAAAATCATTGCTGCTACTGTCAACCAAATCGTGTCTAGATTTTCTCCTAAACTAGCGAAGCGTATTTGATCGCCGATTAGCAAAAATACAATGGAATTCACAAAAAACGCTAAAAACTCCCAAAATTCGGAGACAATAATCCGGGTGCGGGGATTCATCCCAATGCGAGAACCAAAGTTACCTAAAATTAAACCTGTGGTGACAACTCCAATCACCCCAGAACCACCCAAGTCTTCGGTAATCAAATAAGTACCATAAGCCGATACTAAGGTCAGAGATTGTTCTACCATTGGTAAATCAAAGCGTTGGGTGAGGTAAGAAATACCATAGCCAATCAAGCCTCCCACCGCTAAACCAATACCGACAACTTGAAATAATTCCAGCACGACAGGCTGAAATCCTAATTTAGCATTTCCTAAAGGCAAGGCTACCAAAAAACCAAAGGCAACTACTGCCATGCCATCATTAAATAAGCTTTCACCTTCCATGAGGGTGACTAGGCGTTTACTTACACCTAATTCCCGAAATAAAGCGGTGACGGAAACAGGATCAGTTGCAGACAAACTCGCACCGATGAGTAAAGCTGTAGTTATCGATAATCCCGCGAGTTGATGCAATCCAATTGCTACCCCAGCGATGGAAATTAAGACTCCTAACACCGCATACAGACAAATGGGGACAAATTCCTGCTTTAAGTCTCCCCATTTGAGATTCCATGCCGCTTCAAATAATAGGGGGGGTAAAAAAATGAACAGAATTAAGGCTGGGGAAAGTGTGACTAAACGCACATCCACCAACGCCAAACCTAAACCTACTATTACCAGTAGTAATGTGTAGGGTATCTGACGAAACCAACTAAATATTTGGGGTAGAGTCGCCACCCCTAAAGATACCGACAGAACTAAAAGAAACTGCTTGAGATTAGAGGCGATCGCTTCTTCTGCAATTGCTGATTCTATTACCATAAGAAAATTCCTGGTAGAATTCTGCACTATTCTCATCTGAACATTTTCCCAGGAATGATGCAAACGGACGTTTTGATTAAGCTTTGATAGTTTGTGAGTCTGGGGAAATTTCTCTGGTGGTGTTTTGGATTAATTCCTGTACTTGTGCTGCTACTAGAGGATGAGAATCTTTTTGCAGATAGGGTAGAAGTTCTTGAAGCACACGTTGGGAAACCACATTTAAATAAGCGATCGCTGCTTCTCGCACAAAGGCGGTAGGATGGTGTAAAGCTAACAAAATCTCTTCAATTGTCAGGCGAATCCGGTTAACTTGAGCAAAATGGAAACAGCAAGCCAAGCACCAATCAGAGAGAAAATTCCCCAAGGCAAGCATTCGGCGTAGTCTATCACCGATTGCTAACTGTTGATATTCGATCAGTCCAGTTTCAATTAAATAATGTAGCTTTTCTTGGGGCGATCGCTGATCTAAAATATTCAACAATAATGATTTTGTGGGTAAATTCACTGTATGCTCTAAAATTTCCAACCCCCGTGCTAAGTTTACCCCAGACTCAGACCGTAAATTAAACGCCGCAGCTTGCATTTTTTCTGGTGAATACAATAGTCGCAACAGCAGCAATAATCTTTCTCTCACATCCCATTCTATTTCTTGCAATGCCCGTTGCAGCAACTCATGAATAATCACAACTCGCTGGTTAGTAAGATGATTATTGTAAGTTAAATGAGGTTGTAAATCTAGATAAGCCGCGTAAATTTCACCTAAAAATCGTAGTTCCTGATCAATTAAAATTTCTACTCGACTGTGCTGGAATTTATCTACTAAATTAGTAATTTCTGATTGCTTTTGGATTTTCAATAAACTACGAAGAATATGATATCTAGTCGCACCCCAGGAAGATTCTAGATGTAACCATAAACTTTCTACTGCTTCTGAAGTTGAGATTTGCGCTATTGTCCGCCAAGCATACATCCGTAATACTTCTGGTTTGTAAACGTCGGTAGCCAGTTGTAGCAGCATATCTAAGGCTTCATTTTCCATTTTAATCAAGGCACGCATCGCCGTGGCACGGGTGGATTTGTAATATAGTGCTTTCAGCAATGCTGGATAATATTCTTCCATGCGAGTGGCGGCAATCATTTCTAAGACAGCGCAGCGTACCCGCAAAGATTCATCTTGCAATAAGTTGGGAATGTGAATCCTTAATGCTTGTAGATAAACAGCTTCTCTTAAAGCTTTGACTCCATTCATCCGTTCTTGTTCTTGTTTGTGTGTCAGCATCCGTCGCAGGGTTTTGGTTGCTGCTACTTTTTGCATTGGTGTTCCTTGACGTAGTAGCACAGCCGCCGCCGTGGCACGAATGAGTGAATGGTGTCGTGAGTGTAAATATTCTTCTAGGAGGCTGAGATTAGGATTAGCTTCTGCTAGCCAGACATAACGCAAGGCTAAAGCGAACACTTCTGGATTGACAACCCCCGGAGGACGTTCTAATAACCACCGCACTTCTGAGACATATTCAGCCTTAGCACCGGCTGCTAGCATCACTTCTAAACTGTGACGCTGCAAATCGGGAGCTAACTTATAAAGTAATCCGGCTAAAATTTCGGCTGCACCTTGGGGATCAATTTGGGCTAACAGTTCAATGCAAGAGTGTTTATCGGTGGTGTTACCTTTTTCTTCTAACGCTTTGACTACGCCTTGTTTAAAGGCACGTAATCCGACTTTGGCAGCACTTAATTCACCACGTTCAGCACTTAAGACTAGCAAATCAACATAACGCGATCGCAATCCCCAAACTACTTTTAAACAGGCAGCAGCTACTATAATTGTTTCGGCAATAAATACCCATTTTTGGCTAGATAAAGGGAGAAAACGCCCGCAAATTATCAAGGTAATTAAAATTACTAAGCCAGCCAAACCGGTGGCGATCGCTTCGGCTGTACCTCCAGATAATGTCTGCGTCCGGCTGCGAATACGTTCGGGGATGGGTTGATATAATACCGGGCTACTACTAATGACAAAGGTATAACGTAGCAATTCGTCTACAAATTTCAGCCCCACCAGTCCCCAGAAAAAAGTCAGGGATTTGACTCCCATGAAGAAGTGCAACACAGCAATCAAACCTGGGATGACAAAGCCGACAGCTACAGGTAACAGCGCAGCACTAAAAAACACCCCAAAGCGTTCGATTAATCGGCTAGACAAAAACCATTGGGTGGCTAGTTCACACAGTCCGACAATGCCACCAAATAAACCTAAAAAGCTGGCGAGTTCTTTGTCACCTAAATTTAGCTTGAGTTCTTGCAGGTACTGAAAATCAATTAACAAGCCAATAACTTGTAACAACCCTACAAAGGCGAATAAATACCATGTATAGCGTTTAATTGGTGTTTCCAGACGACGATGGCGAGAGGCTTGTTCTTGGGGTAGGATACGTTGTGGTGCATCAGGAAAGGCTTCTCGATAGTGATGACTCAAGTAGGCGAGAATTGCAGAACCAAAGATAATGACGGCACAGGCAATCATGATCACGCGATTGAGTCGGGCAAATTGTAACAACCAAGGTAAACTAAAGCCACTGATGACATCTGCTACCAATAAACCACTACTTACCAGTGGGTAAGTGCGCTTAATCTCGCGGATATTGAATAATTGGTTGGCAACAATAGAAGTATTCAGGTCATTAACTACATACAGGGAATCTACCCACAACCTGAGTAGAAATACTACGATTACTGAAAATAAAGAAACTTGTATTCCCCAACGTAACAAGACTAAAAAAATTAACGGCATCACCATACAAGGTGCGATCGCTACTACCACCCAACGCAAGGGAAAAATCTTTTGCAACCAAGAATATAAAAACACCAGTGCCATACCCATACCAGCACTAGCTATATACATCCAAGGTAGCGGCCCGGCTCCATATTCATCCAAAAACAGGGCAACTGTACTGTCTTCCGCCCATCGCAACCCCACAGACACAGTAGTGTAGAAGGCAAACAACATCCCAGTCCGTTCGCCTTCCTCTGGTCTTAAATTCACCCACTTAAGGAGTTGTGTTAGCCAACTCTGATTTACAGCCAATGAGCGATTTTTCAATTCCATGTTTATTTTCTGATGTCATCACCGCATTTAGGAGATATGGAGGAGTCAGGGGAGTGGGGGGAGATGAGGGAGTGGGGGGAGATAAGGGAGTGGGGGGAGATAAGGGAGAAATAGGAAAACTTTTACTTCCTCCCCCTCATCCCCCACCCTGCGGGAAGCTAAAGCTACATCCCCCTCATCCCCTCATCCCCTCATCCCCTCATCCCCTCATCCCCTAAAAATGGCAAAAGCCCTGAACAACTGAGTATTATGTTTCCCACTCAGCGTTCAGGACTATCAGTTTTTCATCAAATTCAACGACTATTAAGCCGTTGTAATATTTTTAATAGTGGATAAATCGAAGACTATTTTTTCGGCGACAACAGCATCATCATGTTTCGCCCTTCTTTTTTCGGTGCTTGCTGCACTTCCGCGAATGGCTCCAAATCAGTCGCCATACGTTTGAGTAAAGTTTCTGCTAGATCACTGTGTTGAATTTCTCGACCCCGGAACATAACAGTCGCTTTGACTTTATCTCCATCCTTTAAGAAGCGTTCTGCTTGCTTCACACGCACATTATAGTCGTGTTCTTCAATTTTGTAACGCATCTTCACTTCTTTAACATCGGCTGTATGCTGCTTCTTCCTGGCTTCCCGCGCCTTTTTCTCTTGCTCAAACTTATATTTCCCGTAGTCCATGATCCGACAAACTGGCGGGTCAGCCTTGTCACTGAGCAGCACTAGATCCAGCTCCTTTTCTTCTGCTAGTTGCAGTGCTTCCTGTGGAACCATAATTCCGAGTTGGGAGCCGTCAGTGTCAATGACTCGAATTTTTGGGAAGCGAATTCTTTCGTTAATTTGGGGCAGATCGCGAGTTCTTTTTTTCTCAATCACAGGCATTATGATTTTTGGGAGCTCTTTTTTAAGTAGGTAGCTTGGACTTGATGAACTTGGACTTGATTGTTGTGCATTGTAAGCACAACACTAAAGTAACTGAGGACTTCATAAAGAGTCTATAGTTTTAATTTAGCTAGTCCATAGAGTAGTTAGTTATCTCTGTATTTGTTATTCTACTCATTCTCTGAGAGATTCTCTGCAATAGTTAACTTAAATCACACAACCTAGAGAATAGTTAACTATTGTAACAATTATTTTTCAATTTGGTAGTCTATAACTCCTCAGTATGTTTTCCCTAAATCGCTGATTTTGGCAACATACATCTAGCCAGACTTTTTAAGATAGGAGTTATGAGCATTGCAATATTTATCAATCGGAGACAAGTGTGACTACTACAGTAAATTGGCAGCAAAGAGTTGGTAATCAAAGGGACTGGGTGTGGCGTGGCTGGCAAACTCGTTATACTTACATTCGTCCCCGTCAAAATTACCAGAAGACAACGCCTTTGATTCTACTCCACGGCTTCGGTGCTTCTATTGGTCATTGGCGACATAATTTAGAAGTTTTAGGTGAGTATCATACAGTATATGCTCTGGATATGCTGGGCTTTGGTGGTTCAGAAAAAGCTCCAGCTAACTACAGCATAGATTTGTGGGTAGAGCAGGTATATGATTTTTGGCGAACTTTTATTCGTCAACCAGTGGTACTGGTGGGTAATTCCAATGGTTCTCTTGTTTCTTTGGCAGCTGCATCCGCCCATCCAGAAATGGTGCAGGGAATAGTGATGATGAGTTTACCTGATCCCTCCTTGGAACAAGAAGCTATTCCTGTGTGGTTGCGTCCTGTGGTTAGGACAATTAAAAATATTGTAGCTTCGCCACTGGTGTTAAACCCTGTGTTTCGTTTTGTCCGTCGCCCAAGCGTGCTGCGACGCTGGGCTGGTTTGGCTTATGCTAATCCTGAAGCAGTCACAGACGAATTAATAGAGATTTTGGCTCACCCTCCCCAAGACAGGGGTGCTGTCCGTGCTTTTAGTGCCTTGTTTAAAGGAGCGATCGCTGTTAATTTTAGTCCTAGTGTGAAAGCACTGTTACCCAACATCAACATTCCCATGCTGTTAATTTGGGGTCAAAAAGACCGATTTGTGCCTCCGATGTTGGCTAATCAATTTGTTCAGTACAACGAGAAATTACAATTGCTCAACTTAGAAGATGTAGGTCATTGTCCCCATGACGAATGTCCAGAACAAGTTAACCAAGCCATTTTAGATTGGATTAACCAATGTCTGAAAAGTTCCTCACATCGCTGATCTACTAGGAAAAGCAAACATTGAGAACTGTTTAGCCAATCTTAACTTGAGTGGTGTCAACTGCGGCAGTACCCTGTACAGACCGGGCTACAGAAATCATTTTATTCAAAATTTCTTGGTTAGGAACTTGACCTTTTAAGACGACTGTGCTGCCAGTCTGCGCTACCCATAAAGAATTGATATCATCCAATTGTGCATCTTGATCAAATGCCAATGCTACCCTCTTGGCTAAACCACTTTGATCATATTCTCCATTCAATCCTATACGCTCTGGTGGAATTGATTGAGTAGCTGTAGGCGCAGTAGTCGTACCAGCAGCTTGTGTAGCTTGCGGAGTCGGATTAACTTCGGCATTTTGCGGTTTTTCCATGCCAAACAGTCTTTTTAACCAACTCATAAATCTTTTCTCCTCAGCTAAAGTTGACAACTTTACTTAAGATAAGAGTTTGAGCAATATTTCACATCTACCGATCAAAAGATATTTATTCTCATTAGCTTCTGCTACCAGAATGATTTGATCACAACTTTTTGCGGGAGAGTATTGTAAAACTTCGCCGAATTTATAAACAAATATAGTCATTTCTTCCAGAAAAGTCAGCGAAAAATACCTATACAGGCTTTCTCTAGTAAAGGGAACTGAGCGAGAATGTTGTTGGACACGAGTAGGAACATAAGTTAGTATAGTTTAGATATTTTACGTAAAGTAGTCCCGACAGCTTTTAGTCTAGGGATAGAGGAGCCACTGCGTTGCGGGGGTTCCCCCTGTTGTAGCAAGTGGCGTGGCGTTGTAGTTCGCCCTGTCGGGGTTATTCCCGGCAAACGAAAGGCATGAGATATTTGTCTATGTTTTTTGGAACTATGAAGATTGTAGGTATTAACTTAAAATAAAGTACAAGACTTAAATTTACTCACCGATTAAGCAGTACGTGAAGGGCAGCTATGAGCTATTATTTGCTTTAGCAATATGCTGTCCTCGCCTGTGTTGGCAAAGATGAAACATACTCTTTCAGTTCTAGTAGAAGATGAAGCGGGTGTTCTATCCCGCATTGCTGGTTTATTTGCTCGTCGTGGCTTTAATATAGAAAGCCTGGCTGTTGGTTCAGCTGAACAGGGAGGAGTTTCCCGAATTACGATGGTTGTACATGGTGACGATCGCGTGATTGAGCAGCTTACCAAACAACTATACAAGTTGATCAACGTTCTCAAGGTGCAGGATATCACAGAAACACCTTGCGTAGAGCGCGAATTGATGCTGTTAAAGGTAAATGCTACTAGCAGCAACCGTTCAGAAGTGATCGAACTAGCTCAAATTTTTCGGGCGCGTGTGGTAGATGTGGCGGAAGATTCCCTAACTCTAGAAGTTGTAGGTGATCCTGGTAAAATGGTGGCAATTATGCAGGTACTACAAAAATTTGGTTTGCGGGAAATCGCTCGCACTGGCAAAATCTCTCTGATTCGTGAATCTGGTGTAAATACTGAATTACTCAAATCTTTGGAAGCAAAAGCCTCTTGAGACATTGAGCTAAAGCTACTATGACAATAGTTATCAGGCAGCATACCTAAGTAAAATTAATAACTTGGGTATGTTGTCTTTTGACTTTTAAATTTATCTCTGCTGACACATTAGTAGGGTGCGTCAGATGACAAACATAAGTTTATTTACAGGATTTATGCTGGCTAACGCGCCCTACATTATAGATATTTATTGTGACAGTTGCGTAAGTCCTAATATTAATGAGTGCGATCGCTCCTCGTACCAGCCCCATTCTAGCTGTTGGGGTGCGAACGGCGATCGCATCCTGAAAAATTACATCCGTTCTAACACCTGAATACCCAGCAAAGATAAGCCTAGTTTCAAAGTTCTCGCCGTCAAATCACACAGCACTAAACGAGATGTCCGTAATGGTTCTTCTGCATTTAACACAGGTACACCCTGATTACGGTCATAAAACACATTAAACTTTTTACTGAGTTCGTAGAGATATTCACACAAACGATTAGGGAGTAAATCTTGTTCTACAGTGCTAATAACCTCACCTAGTTGCAGTAAGAATTTAGCCAGAGCAAATTCCGTCTCATGCTGCAAGATAACTTTGGCATTACTTCCCAACTCCTCAAAGTTAATCCCACCCTTGCGGCTAATCCCTTGAATCCGGGCATAAGCATACAACATATAAGGTGCGGTATTACCTTTGAGATCCAGCATTTTATCATAGCTAAAAATATAGTTACTGGTGCGGTTTTGGCTTAAGTCAGCATATTTCACCGCACTGATACCAACTACTTCAGCTACTTTGTTAATAAATTCGGCTGTTTCTTCCCGTTCTTCTTCTTTTAATCTGGTTTCTAAATCAGCATGGGCGCGAGAAACTGCTTCATCTAACAAATCCCGTAACCTGACAGTATCGCCAGAACGAGTTTTGAATTTCTTCCCGTCTTCACCTAACACCAAACCAAAGGGAACATGAACCAATTCTACATCATCAGGAATCCATCCAGATTTACGCGCTACCTGAAAGAATTGGGCAAAATGGTTTGCTTGTCCCGCATCTGTTACATATATAATCCGTTTGGCTTCATCTTTTTGAATCCGGTAACGTAGAGCTGCTAAATCTGTTGTGGCGTAGTTATAACCGCCATCAGATTTTTGTACAATCAAAGGTAAAGGCTCACCTTCTCTGTTAGTGAAGCCATCCAAGAAAACACACTTTGCCCCTTGGTTTTCTACTAATAAACCAGTTTTATCTAATTCTTCTACAACTGTTGGTAGTAAGGGATTATAAAAAGATTCACCTCGTTCAGTTAATTTGATGTTTAACAAGTCATAAATTACCTGAAACTCTTGGCGTGATTGTTCACATAGCAACTTCCAAGCGTGAAGTGTATCTTCTGCACCTGCTTGTAATCTGACTACTTCCTGACGTGCAGTTTCTTGGAAGGTTTCGTCTGCATCAAAACGCTGTTTAGCTTTGCGGTAGAAACTAACTAAATCACCAATATCTAAAGCATTAGCAGTAGTCAACGCTTCTGGGTAGACTTCCCGCAGATAAGCAATTAACATTCCGAATTGCGTACCCCAATCACCCACATGATTTAACCGCAATACATCATGTCCACGAAATTCCAGAATGCGGGCGATACAATCACCAATGATGGTAGAACGCAAATGTCCGACGTGCATTTCTTTGGCAATATTCGGACTGGAAAAATCGACGATTTCCCGTTGGGGGTGTTTTGCTGTGGGGACTCCTAGTCGAGAATCTGTATAAATAGCGTTAAGTTGGGCTTCTAGGTATGCTGTTGTGAGCTTGAGATTGATAAAACCAGGCCCGGCGATTTCTGGAGGTTCACAAATTGCGGAGACATCTAGTTTTTCTACAATAGCAGAGGCGATCGCTCTGGGTTGCTGTCCTAATTTCTTACTCAGGGATAAAGCAACGTTAGCTTGATAATCACCAAATTTAGGATTGCTAGCAGGAACTAGAATTGGATCTACTCCGGCGTACTCATCGCCAAAAGCAGCTACCAAAGCCTGTTCAAGTTTTAATTTTAGTTTTTCTTGTGTAGGGTTCATATATAGATGTTATCTGTTCGCGGGGGCTATGGGCTGCCTAATGATGGGACTTTCTCCAAGGCTTGATTATTTTACCCTTAAAATATAGCCAGCTCATCTTACTGAGGACTATCATGTTAAAGTACAAGTCCTCGATTTTCGATCTTACTGGGCAGAATTACAAGATATTACGGTAGTTACCTACACCACAGGATTTAAGACAGCAGGACAGACAAGCTACTGAAAACCTAGTGCAAAGGTTGCGGGAGTTGGGCGTTATTCGTAAGGATATGTGATATTTTTAAACGCAGAGGGGCGCGGAGGTAAACGCAAAGGTACGCAGAGTTTTGGTTGATTGCGATCGCTTTTTTCTTGCACTTGACATATTGATAATTTAACCATTAATTTTATCAAGTTGTAACAAAAAGTTTGCTGAAGAAATAAAATCTGAAGTAGAATCTATTTTTCTCCTTTTATTAATGTATTCTATAAATTCCATACCCATTGATTTTAATCCTTTTTCATCAATTAATTTCCATATTTCATTGAATTTTATTTCCTGTGTAGGAAATGGTTTAAATATTTCCAAACCTAATTCCTTTAAAAAATTTAAATTCCGTTCATTTAAATTAGGTTTTAATACAATATTAACTAAATTAGTATTGAAAGAAGTTGATAAACAATTAAAATTTTCTATTTGACCGTAATTTATAGAAATGAATGTATACTTTAAATAATACATTTTTTTAATGGCTTCTTTATTCATATATTTAGCACGATATACTCCTGCTCCTTCAAAAGGTATAAAATTTAAAAACTTATAAAATTTTTCTAAAAATTCTGCATTTATATCTGGTTCTACTATTAATCTTTTATCTGTCAAATGTATAGTATAACTACCTGCACTAGGTGAATAACCAAAAAAACTTTTTTCATAAGGCATAACAGTAAAAGAATAAAAATGAATTTCAGAATCTTCTAAATTAGTATTAATAATTTTTACAGGTTCGTCATTTTCCATTATTAATTTCTCCTTTATTTAGTTGTATACGGGTGAATAATTGATCAGTCAAGGAGTGGGCATCTTGCCCGCCCCATCCTTTATATTTCCCATCATTGAAGCAAGAATTTTACTACCCCAACAAAAAATCCCCCACCTTGCGGCAGGGGATTTTTCTAATTACCTACAAAACTAGCAGTTAGATCAACCGAACTTACCAGCAGTGGAGGCGATGAGGAAGGCTGCATAGGTGAGGACATAGCCGACGGTGAAGTGAGCTAGACCAACTACACGAGCTTGAACGATGGATAGAGCAACGGGTTTGTCTTTCCAGCGAACGAGGTTAGCGATAGGAGTACGTTCGTGCGCCCAAACTAGGGTTTCGATCAACTCTTGCCAGTAACCTCTCCAGGAGATGAGGAACATGAAGCCAGTAGCCCAAACTAGGTGTCCGAAGAGGAACATCCAAGCCCAGACAGACAGGTTGTTCACGCCGTAGGGGTTGTAACCGTTGATTAACTGAGCGGAGTTAGCCCAGAGGTAGTCACGGAACCAGCCCATTAGGTAGGTGGAGTTTTCGTTAAACTGAGCAACGTTACCTTGCCAAATACCTAGGTGTTTCCAGTGCCAGTAGAAAGTTACCCAACCTACTGTGTTCAATGCCCAGAATAGAGACAGGTAGAAAGCGTCCCAAGCGGAGATATCGCAAGTACCGCCACGACCAGGGCCGTCACAGGGGAAGGCATAGCCGAAGTCCTTTTTATCGGGCATCAGCTTAGAACCACGAGCATCCAAAGCACCTTTAACGAGTACCAAGGTGGTGGTGTGCAGACCTAAAGCGATCGCATGGTGTACCAAGAAGTCGCCAGGGCCGATTGTTAAGAATAGGGAGTTAGTACCAGAGTTAATGGCATCTAACCAGCCGCTTAACCATACGTTGCCGTAGTTGGGGTAAGCAGTGTAAGCAATGCTGTCGGGGTTAGACAACAAGGTGTCTAAGCCATACAGAACTTTACCGTGAGCAGCTTGAACGAACTGAGCGAATACAGGTTCAATCAAGATTTGCTTTTCAGGAGTACCGAAAGCAACTACTACGTCGTTGTGAACGTATAAGCCCAAGGTGTGGAAACCTAAGAACAGGGATACCCAGCTTAAGTGCGAGATAATCGCTTCTTTGTGCTGAAGAATCCGGTCGAGTACGTTGCCTTTGTTTTGTTCGGGGTCGTAGTCACGAACCCAGAAGATAGCAGCGTGAGCAAATGCACCAACCATCAAGAAGATAGCGATGTATTGGTGGTGGGTGTACAACGCTGCCTGTGTGGTGTAGTCCTTAGCAATGAATGCGTAAGGAGGCAGGGAGTACATATGCTGCGCTACCAGAGAGGTAACGGTTCCCAACGCAGCCAGTGCCAAAGACAACTGGAAGTGCAGGGAGTTGTTAATGGTGTCGTATAGACCTTGGTGAGGCAGGTTGAACTGACCTTCACTCTTGCTACCGGGAACTAAACCGGATTTGGAGTTCAGCATTTCTTTAATGCTGTGACCAATTCCGAAGTTAGTGCGGTACATGTGACCAGCAATGATGAAAATCACTGCGATCGCTAGGTGGTGGTGAGCCATGTCGGTCAACCACAGGGATTCTGTTTGAGGATGGAAACCACCCAAGAAGGTCAGAATCGCTGTACCAGCACCTTGAGATGTACCAAAAATATGACCTGCGGTATCAGGGTTTTGTGCGTAAACGCCCCAGTTACCTGTGAAGAACGGAGTCAAACCTGCTGGGTGGGGTGCGGTGGTTAAGAAGTTATCCCAACCTACGTGCTGTCCGCGAGATTCAGGGATAGCAACGTGAATCAAGTGACCAGCCCAAGCCAAGGAGCTAACACCGAACAAACCAGCTAGGTGGTGATTTAGACGGGGTTCAGCACTCTTGAACCAAGAGAGGCTAGGACGGAACTTGGGTTGTAAGTGCAACCAACCAGCGAACAGGAACAATGCTGCTAACAGCAGAAGGAAAACTGAACCTGTGTAGAGTTCGCTGTTTGTCCGCATACCGATGGTGTACCACCAGTGGTAAACACCAGAGTAAGCAATGTTCACAGGATTGCTTGCGCCAGCTTGGGTAAACGCTTCAATTGCTGGTTTACCAAAGTGGGGATCCCAAATCGCATGAGCGATAGGGCGCACGTGTAGAGGGTCTTTAATCCACTGTTCAAAGTTACCTTGCCAGGCCACATGGAACAGGAGGCTGGAAGCCCAGAGGAAGATGATTGCCAAGTGGCCGAAGTGGGTAGCGAAAATCTTTTGGTAAAGATTTTCTTCGGTCATGCCATCGTGGCTTTCAAAATCGTTGCCCATTGCGATCGCATACCAGATGCGCCGCGTAGTTGGGTCCTGTGCAAGATCCTGGCTAAATTTTGGAAATTTTGTTGCCATAGGTTTTGTTATTTCCTCTGACCTTTAGCCATCATTTATCAGCTTTACAGTAGTTATGAGTTCTGAGTTAAAGGGTTTATTCCACACTCATCAACTCATCACTCATAACTCGATGTAGCTAATTGCTAACCTACTGAAAGTATGTGTGCGTGGAAGAACGCCCAGGTTGTAGCGATTCCTCCTAAGAGGTAGTGAGCTACACCAACAGCACGACCTTGAGTAATACTCAGAGCGCGAGGTTGGATTGCTGGAGCTACCTTCAGTTTATTATGAGCCCAAACAATGGACTCAATTAGTTCTTGCCAGTAGCCACGACCACTGAACAGGAACATTAAGCTGAATGCCCATACAAAGTGTGCGCCTAGGAACATTAGACCATAAGCAGACAGCGCACTTCCGTAGGAGTTGATTACTTGTGAAGCTTGCGCCCACAAGAAGTCACGCAACCAGCCGTTGATGGTAATGGCACTTTGGGCAAAGTTACCACCAGTGATATGAGACACATTACCAGCTGCGTCTACAGTTCCCCAAACATCAGATTGCATCTTCCAGCTGAAGTGGAAAATCACAATTGACAAGGAATTGTACATCCAGAACAATCCGAGGAACACATGATCCCAACCGGAAACTTGGCAGGTACCGCCACGGCCAGGACCGTCGCAAGGGAAGCGGAAGCCTAAGTTTGCCTTATCGGGAATCAGGCGAGAGCTGCGAGCGAACAATACGCCCTTCAACAGAATCAGAACAGTTACGTGGATGGTGAAAGCATGGATGTGGTGAACCATGAAGTCAGCAGTACCCAAAGCGATGGGCATCATTGCGACTTTACCACCTACAGCCAGAATACCACCACCGAAGGCATAGCTAACAGGCTCTAAGGCATTGGGAGCTGTGCCACCAGGTGCCAATGTATGCAGGTTCTGCACCCACTGAGCAAATACTGGTTGCAGCTGAATTGCTGTATCGGAGAACATGTCTTGGGGACGGCCCAAGGCACGCATTGTGTCGTTGTGGATGTACAGTCCAAAGCTGTGGAAGCCTAGGAAAATACAAACCCAGTTCAAGTGAGAGATAATTGCATCCCGGTGACGAATCACCCGATCCAGAACGTTGTTTTGGTTAACCACTGGATCGTAATCCCGCACCATGAATATGGCTGCGTGAGCAGCACCACCGACGATTAGGAAACCGCCGATCCACATATGGTGGGTAAACAAGCACAACTGAGTAGCGTAGTCAGTTGCCAAGTAGGGATAGGGGGGCATCGCGTACATGTGGTGCGCGATGATGATGGTCAAGGAACCCAAGAAGGCAAGGTTAGTTGCCAATTGAGCGTGCCAAGATGTGGTCAGGTTTTCGTAGAGACCTTTGTGACCTTCACCAGTGAATGGCCCTTTATGGTTCTCTAGAATTTCTTTGATGCTGTGACCAATACCCCAGTTGGTGCGGTATTGATGACCTGCAATGATGAACAGTACAGCGATCGCTAAGTGGTGATGAGCAATATCAGTCATCCACAAGCCGCCAGTTACTGGGTTTAAACCGCCCTTGAAGGTTAAGAAGTCAGCATATTGACCCCAGTTCAAGGTGAAGAAAGGTGTTAAACCACTAGCAAAGCCAGGGAACAGGTCAATCAACAGGTTTTTGTTCAGGATGAACTCATGGGGCAAGGGTACATCTTTCAGGGGTACGCCTGCATCCAAAAGCTTGTTGATTGGAGCTGATACGTGGATCAAGTGTCCAGTCCATCCCAAGGAACCACAACCCAGCAATACTGCCAAGTGGTGATTTAGCATCGACTCCACATTCTGGAACCATTCCAGTTTAGGAGCGCGCTTGTGATAGTGGAACCAACCCGCAAACAGGAACAAACCTGCTAGCACCAAGCCACCAATTGCAGTTACATACAGTTGGAAGGAGTTGGTAATACCCCAGCCCCGCCATACTTGGAACAAACCAGAGGTGATTTGAATACCGTGGAAGCCTCCACCGACATCACCATTCAAAATGTCTTGTCCCACAATCGGCCAAACTACTTGTGCGCTTGGCTTGACGTTCATTGGGTCGCTTAACCAGGCTTCGTAGTTAGAGAACTTCGCGCCGTGGAAAATCATCCCGCTCAACCAGATTGTCACTACGGCTAGGTGTCCGAAGTGAGCGGCGAATATCTTGCGGGAAATGTCTTCTAAATCGCTTGTATGTGTATCAAAATCGTGGGCGAGGGCATGAAGGTTCCAAATCCATGTGGTGGTTTTGGGACCTCTGGCTAGAGTTCTGTCGAAGTGTCCAGGTTGCGCCCATTTTTCAAATGAGGTTGGTACTGGATCTTTATCAACAATCACTCTGGCTTTTTTTTCCTCTCGCTCCGGAGGACTAATCGTCATTCGACCTCCTCTCTGATAAGGAATGAGGAATCATGAAACCACAAAGAGAACCACTATCGCTTCCACCAGAATTTTGCTGGAGCCGCGATGAAGACGCTGTGTGGAAATTTGTTTCTGTTGAATTATAAAGTCTTCACTTGTACATTGTTGGACACATTTTAACAATAATTCAAAATCCCCAGAATAATTGTCTTCTCAGCCTTTTGACTGCCAACTCTTGGCTAAAAAGTCAATAGTTTCTCTATTTAATTTACAAAGGATAACAATTCGTAAAACTTATGGTCTTTGACATCGCAAAGCCAATGAATAGAGAGGTCTAGACTCTGGTATAGTTGTTTTCCCAGAATTTGACTGTAGTATTTAAATATTTAATTAATACAAATTGTAAAAAAATTTACTATTCTTCTTGTTTTTCTAGAAAGTCATGCTATGTGATAAAAATTTAATCTTTTAGGTTGTAGTGTGCAATGGATGATTTCAGCCAAAATAATTAATCAGTTGTAAAAAAAAATAACTGGGTATAAGGCATGAATCCCTGGTATAAGCAGCGAATAGAGAAACTTTTCCCCCAAAGTTTTGCTATTTTTCGGTGGCTAATAACACTGGTGCTAGCCTTCGGTTTAACTAATTGTGGAGACAAAGCTGTTAGCCAAGAAGTAGCGGTTAAGTATAAACCGAGACCTCAACAAATTTCTCAGCAATTTTCAGAAGTCTCACCGCCCACAGTAATTCAAGAACTAAGCTCAACTTTAGAAATTTATCGTCCCCAAGTCAAAATAATTACCCCTCAACCTGATGAAGTTATCAATGACAACACAGTTACAGTCCGTTTTCAGGTTAAGGATCTACCCATTTTTAAACATCCACAATGGGAACTAGGCCCCCATCTCCATGTATTCATTGACAACCAACCTTATATCCCCATCTACGATTTAGAACAGCCTTTAGTGTTGTCTGACTTATCCCCAGGAACTCACACTGTGCGTGTATTTGCTTCTCGTCCTTGGCATGAAAGCTTTAAAAATGAGGGTGCTTACGCACAGACAACATTTCATATCTTTACTAAAACCGACGACAATAACCCTGATACATCTCTACCCCTGTTAACTTATAGCCGTCCTCAAGGTAATTATGGTGCAGAACCAATCTTGTTAGATTTTTATCTCAACAATGCACCGCTACACCTAGTTAGTAAAGATCAGTCCAACGATAAATTTAGCGATTGGCGGATTCGTTGCACAATCAACGGTGAAAGCTTTGTTTTAGATCGTTGGCAATCAATTTATCTCAAGGGCTTTAAACCTGGTAATAACTGGGTAAAGTTGGAATTTTTAGATAATCAGGGAAACCCAGTCAAGAACACTTTTAACACTACAGTTAGGCTCGTTAACTACCAACCCAAAGGTAAAGATACTCTGTCCAGAATTACCAGAGGGGAATTACAAGCTGATGAGGTACGAGGGATTGTAGACCCAAATTATACTGCTAAACAACCAGTTGTAGAACCTATACCAACACCTACACCCTCTACCATTCCTATCCCAGAACCTACACTAGAGCCTCAAGTTCCGCAAGAAAAAGTACCAACACCTGAAGTTACAGAAACACCACAGCCAATTGAAACCTCAGAACCAGAAGTAATACCTACGCCAGAAGCTACTGCTTCACCTGAAACAGTCACCCCTGAACCGGAAAAATCGAAATTTGGTGGATTTTTCAAACGTCCTCGTCCCCAAGCATCTCCTAGTGTCACTCCCACACCGTCAGAGGTAATTGAGTCGCCTATTTCAGAACCACAACCTGAAGTGACGACTACACCATCACCAACAATTACTCCAGAACCACAACCAGAGTTGGAAACTGTACCAGAACCAACTACATCATCACCAACAATTACTCCAGAACCACAACCCAAGTTAGAAACTGTACCAGAACCAACTACACAATCACCAAAAATTACTCCAGAACTACAACCAGAGATAACACCCACACCACAAGCGACTGAATTACCTCAAACACCTGTCCAGCAACCCAAAAAAGTTAACTTAGGAGATTATTTCAAATATCGATCACGCCCAAATACGATACCTTCTCCTAGTGCTTCTCCCACGCCGAATGTAACAGAACAGTCAAATGAAGAGGGTCAAGGGGAATCAACATTAGACGATTAACCAAAAATACTTAATCCCAACTTTTGGGATAATACCTCAACAAAAGCGATCGCCCCTATAGGATTACCTATACTATCTAAGGCTGGACTGTAACAGGCGATCGCTGCCTGTCCTGGTACTATTGCTAATAAACCCCCACCAATACCCGATTTCATTGGTAGACCAATTTTGACAGCTAATACAGAAGAAGCTTGGTATAAACCGCAGGTTAACATCACAGCGTTCACAATTTGACGGTGCTGTAATTGTATTCCGTCATGCTCCCAAGCTAAAAGTTTTCCGAGTAAGGCTAAATCCTTAACTTGTCCAGAAATACAGCATATCTGCTCGTATGTGTCAAGTGCTATATCAATATTTGTAATATTTCTGGTTGTAGCGAGATAATTGGCGATCGCTTGATTAGCGGGTGATCGCGAATTTCTCACCGAAGCCAACATGACCTCATCTAACTTGAGGTGACAGCCAGTCAATTGATTTAACCATTGACAAAAAGAGAGAGTGCGATTGTTAGCATCTGTTCCTGGTAACTTATCAGCTAAAGCGATCGCACCACTATTAATCATCGGGTTGCGGGGTCTACCAGCATCAGCTATTAATTGGTCTAAAGAATTAAATGGTGCATCCGATGGTTCTACACCCACCCATTGCAGCACCTGTTCTGCACCAAAATGTTCCAACAGATACAGTAGAGAGAAAGGCTTAATTACACTCATCAGTGGGAAGAAACAAGATGTATCTCCCTCACTGTAAGTTTTCCCTGATTTACAGCAGATGTGAACTGCAAACCAACGAGGATCAACTACAGCTAATTGTGGAATGCGGTCAGCAACTTGTCCCCGATGTATCTGAGTTTTAGCGAGTTGTACCAAATCTGACAAATCTGCCACGTCTAGTCTGTCAATTCCAACCACAAAAAATATAGCCTTGAAAAATCAATAGTAATTAGTCAACTGTATTTGCTGATTTTGAATTTTGGATTAATTTATGACTCCTCGTGTCAGATCCCCAGAATTACCACAAGATTATACTTGGTTAAATACTGAGCATCCCTTATCCCTCAAGCAACTGAGGGGTAGAGTGGTGATTTTAGACTTTTGGACATACTGTTGTATCAATTGTCTCCACGTTCTACCAACCCTGAAATATTTAGAACACAAATATAAGGATAGCCTGACAGTTATCGGCGTTCATTCCGCCAAATTCGACAACGAACAAGAAACAGAAAACATCCGTCAAGCTATCTTGCGTTACAACATAGAACACCCAGTTTTAGTAGATAAAGGTTTTCGGGTATGGCAAGAGTATGCTGTGCGTGCTTGGCCGACTTTGATGATTATTGACCCAGAAGGTTATGTGATTGATTACATTGCGGGTGAGGCTAATTGTGATGATTTAGACCAACTAATTGCTGAATTAATTCAAAAACACCAAGACAAAGGCACAATTAATTTTCAACAATTCAGCCTGACCTTAGAAAAACAGCGTCAACCAATTACACCACTCGCTTTCCCTGGTAAAGTTCTAGCCACGCCAGCAGGTTTATTTATAGCTGATTCTGGACACCATCGCCTAGTTCTGAGTAACTTCGATGGCGAAATTTTACATTTAATTGGCACAGGTAAATCTGGTTTAACCGATGGTGCTTTTGACGAAGCGCAGTTTTCTGCACCCCAAGGAATGACATTTGATATAGAAAATCAAATTCTTTACCTCGCTGATACAGAAAATCATACTTTGCGGCAAGTTGACCTGAAGCTTCAAGTAGTAGAAACTATTGCGGGAACTGGTAAACAAAGCCATAATATTTATCCTCATAGCGGTGCTGGCTTAGAAACAGCACTAAATTCTCCTTGGGATTTAGTGAAAGTGGGAAATACATTATTTATAGCAATGGCAGGGTCGCATCAAATTTGGCAGATGGACTTAAAC
This sequence comes from Anabaena sp. 4-3, assembly GCF_001597745.1. GTDB lineage: Bacteria > Cyanobacteriota > Cyanobacteriia > Cyanobacteriales > Nostocaceae > Trichormus. The sequence continues at coordinate 151,286 of NZ_LUHJ01000017.1, forward strand.
ACTCGCATGATTTCAACCTATGCTGGTACAGGTGCAGAAGGTTGTTTTGATAGTTCATTGACTGAATCTGCCTTTGCCCAACCTAGCGGAATTACTACAGATGGACAAGAGTTATTTATTGCTGACAGTGAAATTAGTTCAATTCGTGGTGTGGGATTAATCAAACCTTACCAAGTGAGAACTATTTGTGGAAGTGGAGATTTATTTGGTTTTGGTGATGTTGATGGACAAGGTGAAGATGTCCGCTTGCAGCACTGCTTGGGAATAGAATACGCTAATAATTTTTTATGGGTGGCAGATACCTACAACCACAAAATTAAATTAGTGAGTCCGAGTACAGGTAATTGTCAAACTATTTTGGGAGATGGTTATGCAGGTTTACAAAATGGTCAAGGCAAAAATACCCGCTTTTTTGAACCTTCAGGATTAAGTGTGATGAATTCACATTTATATATTGCTGATACCAATAACCATGTTATTCGCCAAGTAGATTTGAATACCCTGGAGGTGACAACAGTCGAATTTCCTGGTTTATGTGCGCCTGATGTATGTATTCCGGGTAATGCTCACTCAGAGACGCATAGACCCTGAGAAAACTTCTGCTCACGGGGTATATTGAGATAATTCAGTTTTTTGATTGTGCGTCTATCATGTGAACGACAGAAACATTATAGAAGAACAGGATAGGACAAGATGGAAGTTGTCCTTAGAACAATATCTGAGTAACCCTGAAGAGCCAGTGCTGATAATTACCTTTCGGCGGTCATGGAATTCTTCAGCTCGTCCAGTTTTAGCCAGGGGAATTGACAAATGTGAATATGTTGTCAAAGGACGGCAAGCTGGTAGGCAAATTATCACTGATCAGATTGTGGCTCGATTAGGTTTGGCAATGAAAGCACCAGTAGGTAGACCACAAATTGTAGAGATTCCATTAGAACTACTGGAATTAGACTCAGGTTTTTCCTTTCTATCTCCTGGTACAGCACACGGAACTCATTTCATTCCTAACTGTTTTGATGATCGTGACGCTAGTAAGTACAAGCATCATTCAGGTAATCAAGAAAGATTTGCTTTTTTGAGTGTATTATTCGGTTGGGTTTACAGCCAAGATGAGCAATTTATCTATCAAACAACTCACCCAAGTTTAGTTTACTCTGTAGATCATGGTCGCTTTTTTCCAGATGGATATGCTTGGACAGTACAATCGTTACAAAATGCTCCGAATCCAGAAGTAGACCGTAGACTTGTTTTAAGCTGTAGTTTAACAAATGATGAAATTAGAAGAGGACTGTTAGCTCTTGAGGCAGTTACAGAAGAGGAGATTATCCAAGCAGTCGCTAGCCCTCCTGATGAGTGGGGTATTACAATAAATGAACGAATGGTGATGATAGAGTACCTGATAAAACGTCAGCGATTCTTACTGGAATCCCTTTAAACACGGGGTTTTGACGGAAGATAGGCACTATGGCAAGTAAGTACAGTGTAATTCAGTACGTTCCCGATCCAGTCGCAGATGAGAGGATCAACATTGGTGTGGTTGCTTTTAATCACAATACTGTCCGAGTACGCTTTGTGAAAAATTGGGATCGGGTACGCGATTTTAGCTGGCAAAATATTCAATTTTTGAAAGATTTCGCTCACGATATGGAGCATGAAGCCAAAAAAGGTCTTCTTTTTTCCGATGACCAGTTTAGTGGATTGTCTTATGAAGAAAGAATCCTCAAAATAGCTCGTGGATGGATCAATACCATTCAGTTTACAGAGCCTCGTGGTTCACTTAATACTGTGGATGAATTACTAGAAGATATTTCTAGTATTTACTTGCATGAGCGAAATCCTGAATTATATCCGAAACTTAAAACCCGTGATCGTCGTACTGCAAAGACTGTCAGGATTATTGGGATAAATGTCAAATACTTAAAATTGGTAGTAAAGGCTGGCAGAAAGGTAAATTAAAAATTCAGGTATCTATATATCCTAATAGTAATAAACGAAATCATCTAAATTTGCAATTTTATCCAGACGAATCAATAACACCTAAATTACATTGAGATGATAATTGCAAAAACAATTAATAAGCATGAACACTATCCTCCACATCACAAACAGGGAAAAATGGGAAGAGGCAAAAAAGATTGGCAATTACCATGCTGATTCACTCGACACTGAAGGTTTTATACATTGTTCGCAAGTTACACAAATCATCAGAGTCGCAAATAGATTTTTTCAGCATCAAAAAGAATTGGTACTACTTTTGATTAACTCTGACCTTGTGCAACCAGAAATTCGCTATGAAATAGCGGATGGTGAATTATTCCCTCATATTTACGGTGAGTTAAATCTTGATGCGGTGTATCAGGTGATTGACTTTGAGCCTGGAGAAGATGGTTTGTTTGAGTTACCGCCAGAGGTTGTAAGTTTAGAATAGTTAATCACTGAGGCACAGGGATGAACAATCAAGAGTTGGATGTGGGTGTGTATGTTGATCAAATGGCGTTACTGTTAGATTTGCCGATAAAAGATGAATATCGGGGTGGGGTGGTGGCAAATTTTGAGAGAATAAAAGCGATCGCTCAACTTGTGAACTCATTCCCCTTACCAGAAGACATAGAAACTGCACCAATCTTTGAACCATGAAGGATGCTGTATCAATTGCAACTGCTATACGCTCAGGTGAAGTTAGCGCAGTAGAAGTTACTCAAGCGACTTTAGCCAGAATATCAGAACGCGATCGCCAACTTAACTGTTTTACTACCATAACTGCTGAGGCAGCTTTAACAGATGCAGCACGAATTGATAGAGAAATTGCACAAGGTGATCAACCTGGTTCACTAGCGGGTGTACCTTTCGCAGTCAAAAACCTCTTTGACATAGCAGGTTTAACAACTTTAGCCGGTGCAAAAATTAATGCTGAAAATCCTCCAGCCATCCAAGATGCTACAGCAGTAGCCAAGTTGAAACAAGCTGGTGCAATTTTGGTCGGTGGTTTAAACATGGATGAATACGCCTATGGGTTTGTTACCGAAAACTTTCATTACGGTGCTACCCACAACCCCCATGATTTACAACGTGTGGCTGGTGGTTCATCCGGTGGTTCAGCTGCGGCGGTAGCAGCTGGGTTAGTTCCCTTTACACTTGGTTCTGATACTAATGGTTCAATTCGTGTTCCCGCAGCATTGTGTGGTGTCTTTGGATTGAAACCCACTTATGGACGTTTATCTCGTGCTGGAGTAGCCTTATTTTCTAGTAGTCTTGACCACATTGGCCCGTTTGCGCGTTCAGTCAGAGATATAGCGACAATATTTGATGTGCTTCAAGGAGAGGATGACAGCGACCCTGTGTGTTCAAAACGTCCTCCAGAATTGGTGTTACCTCAACTTAATCACGATATTTCTAATATTAGAATTGCTATTGCTGGTGATTATTTTGCTACAAGTGCGAACCTAGAAGCATTAGCCGCAGTCCAACAAGTAGCAGCAGCTTTAGATGTAGATGAATATGTGACGATACCAGAAGCACATCGAGCTAGGGCAGCAGCATTTGTGATTACAGCCTGTGAAGGTGCTAATCTACATTTAGAGAAATTGCGATCGCGTCCCCAAGATTTTGACCCAGCAACACGTGATCGTTTTTTGGCAGGGGCGTTAATTCCCAGTCACTGGTATGTGCAAGCACAACGCTTTCGGAGATGGTATAGCGATCATATCCACGAAGTGTTTCAAAATGTAGATGTTATTCTTGCACCAACAACACCAATTTCCGCACCGTTAATCAATCAACAAACAATGATATTAGAGGGAGAAGAAATTCTTGTTCGTCCCCATCTAGGATTATTTACTCAACCGTTATCTTTCATTGGCTTACCGGTTTTATCAGTACCAATTCAGCATTCAAATACTTTACCTTTGGGTGTGCAATTGATAGCTGCACCATATAATGAAGCTTTGATTTTACAAGTTGCAACTGTATTAGAAGCTAAGGGTATAGTTACAGCAGCAATAGTATGACAAATAACAGAAAAGCAAAAAACCGCCTTAATTTAAGATAAGGCGGTTTTTTGGTTTGAGTAATAAACCTGGCGCCGAGCAATTGTGGCAGGAGGCAACCCTCCAACTATCG
>NZ_LUHJ01000018.1 GCF_001597745.1 Anabaena sp. 4-3
AATGATTGGCTTTCTGGGTTAGGAGGTAACGATCGCCTCTTAGGTGACAATGGTAATGATACCCTGCATGGTAATGATGGTGACGATACCCTGATTGGTGGTAGAGGTAGTGATTCCTTAACTGGTGGTGCTGGTAAGGATAATTTCCAATTAAGTCTTCCCCTGTTTGGTGATTTTGATACCATCACCGATTTCAATGTTGCCGATGACAAAATCCTCCTTTCCAAAGCGGAGTTTGGTTTGAGTCAAGGCGTGGGTGTGTTGGATGCGAGTGTATTCCGATTGGGGACAAGTGCAACCACGGCAAGCGATCGCTTCATTTATGACCAATCTACAGGTAATCTATTCTTTGATGCCGATGGTAATGGTAGTGCTGCACAAGTCAGAATTGCTCAACT
>NZ_LUHJ01000019.1 GCF_001597745.1 Anabaena sp. 4-3
TTATTCAATATAGCTAACCACACCTGGATTGTCAACTCTTTCCCAGCAAATTTTTTTGCCTCTTTTTTTCTGCCCTTTCACAATCCTTATAAAACAAGCTTTCCAGCCTACAGTATTCCGATAAGTTCCTGCCTTTAATCTATATTGTTGTGATCTGTCCCAAATTATGTGGTGCTGTGCAGCAAATATGGTTTATACAACAGGATTAAGATTTTTCTTGATTGCCTAGCATTTGTAAAATTTTGTCTGCATTATCCAAATCCCCAACAAGACGGCGAATTGGCTGCGGCCAAACTTTTACTAGGGTAGGAGTGGCAGACACCTGATCGATTTCTGCTTGTTCGGGATTAGTTAAAACATCAATCACTTTCATTGTGTAAGGGTATCCTAGCGATCGCTCTAACAGTTCATGCAGATTCTTTAGGATACGTTCTGTGTTCGTACTATGTCCGGCTACAAATAAATGCAGCACATAGCATTGAGTTTTTGCCTGTACTTTTTGTACTGTTCTGGCTGGTAAATTATATCTGGGTGCTGCGTCAGAAATGTCTAGATTGATAACTAAGTCGTGGTCTTCCCATAATTGGGGAAATGAGGAACGATAAGTGGACAGTACCATGCGATCGCAAACCCCTTCTTGCCACGGAGCTAATTGCCACACCAAGTAACCTGTATCAAAGATAGCATTGAGTATAGCCTGATATTTCATGACTGCTGGATAAGCTTCTGCAAATGTCCTCACTTGTTGGGTACGAGGATCAAACCAGTGGTCGATGGTTGCTGTGTAACACGGAACCAGAAAATGCGGCGGTTCTGGTAAATCTAGAATTTCCTGCAAAGCAGTACATAAATGAGAATGCCAGCGACCTTGCTTGTTAGGATCGATGCAGTAAATTAAATCTCCTCCCGGTGTAAATAGAGCAATGCCTTTAAATAACTGCGGTTGAGATAGTTTGTCTGTAGTCAAGTTAAGTTCGTGGTTAAATAACTCACCGATAAAAAGTAAAAGGTAAAAAATTGCTTTTTTTACCTTTTACTTTTTATTGTACTTTCGTGATTAAACTCTGCCTCGGAGAAATTGAGCCATTTCGTTAGGAGTTGGCGACATTTCTAAAGCTGTTTCTTCGGTGATGCGACCTTCTTGATAGAGATTGTACAACGACTGATTCATGGTAATCATGCCGTCAAAGCTAGCTTGCTTCATTAATTCACTAATCTCATCATACTTGCCGTCTTTGATCCATTCCTTGATTGCCTCTGTGTTGATCAGGATATCGTGGAAAGCTGCCCGCTTACCATCAGTCGTGCGACACAAACCTTGGGCAATCACTGCCACTAAAGACTCAGCCAGTGCTACCCGCATTGCATCTTGTTCTTCACCTGAGTACAAATTGAGAATCCGTTCAATAGTTTTTACTGCACTATTGGTGTGTAGGGTTCCCATGACTAAGTGACCAGTCTGAGCCGCTTTCAGGGCTGTGTTGACTGTTTCTTTGTCCCGCATTTCACCTACCAAAATCAAATCAGGATCTTCCCGTAAGGCAGCTTTTAAGGCGTTGTCAAATTTCCGGGTGTGCATTCCTACCTCCCGTTGCTTAACGAGAGATTTACGGCTTTGATGCACAAATTCAACGGGATCTTCAATGGTGATGATGTGCTTCGCCATCTCTCGGTTGATGTAATCAATCATCGCCGCCATTGTCGTTGATTTACCAGAACCCGTAGGCCCCGTTACTAAAATTAGTCCTTTATGATAATGGCAAATATCCCGAAACACTGGCGGAAGTCGCAACTGATCAATAGACAGGATTTTTAAGGGAATCAACCGCAGCACCATTGCATAGCCTTTGAGTGAGTCAAAGACATTAATCCGTACACGGGCAAAGTCGTACTGGGTAGCTCCATCAAATTCCAAATGTTCTTGAAATCTTTGAATTTCTGCCTCAGTCATAATCTCCCGCAACCAACTCATAAAAGTCGGTTTGTCAGTTTCTGGATAATCCGTTGGGTTAATTTCTCCTCGGTTACGAAAGCGGGGTACTTCACCTACTCCTAAGTGAATATCAGAATAGCCATTATCAAATGCTTCTTTGATAATTTGCTCTAAAGTGAGTCCTGAACTCACACTTGGAGAAGGCATTGGTGGCGGAGTACCAGGACGATGAGCAGCCATTGGTGCAGAACTTGCGGGTGGTGTTATGGGTTGTCCAGCACTTCTATTGGCTGATGACATATCCAATGTTTGCGTATATTGGCGTTGGTTGATTAATGTTGGAGGTGGTGGCGGTACTGGTGGAATATTGCGAGCAACAACAGGGTTGGAGGTGGAAGGATGTTGTGATTCCGTCATATATCTTTAAAAATTAGTATTTGATCAGTTGACATGGGCAATAACGTTGGCTCAGAAGTTCTGATGGCTGTAGATGGCGGAGTCTGCTGTATTTGCTCACTCAAAACCTCTCTGTAACAGTTAGATACAATTCCTTGACACTACTTGTATATTTTTTAACTTTTAAGCATAAGGTAAAATTTTTACACTTCTATAAACTTGTTTACTATAAGACTTCAAATAAAAGCATCAGTAAATATAACGTTAAGTAAATGTTTTATTTAATGCTGTAAGCTGGCAAGAGCTAGGCTCTCATATCGTAAATGAGAAAATTTTGCCAATGGTGACGATCAGCTCTTAGCAAATAACAGCCAAATTATCTCTAAATAGTTTGTTGAGCTTGCCTTGGAGAATTATGAGAAACATCGACCTTTTGTATAAGAAATGTGAAGTAAACTGTAACTAGAAAGTTGGCAATGAACTTTTCGTGGAGATACTTTTTGGATTCTATTCCTAAAGTTAGATATCGCTAGCTAGATTAATGTGGAAATGTGAAGTTGAATTTACATTCATAATTACAAAAAATTAATTGTAAAGTTTAATAAATAAAGACTCATTTTCGGAAATTATTTTTATATACTGAAACTTCATTGAACTATTCAGTTATTTGCTAACAGCGAAATATTACTGAATAAAAGTTTTCTATGTACTTTGGGAGGAATAGTCATGGTTGCGGCTCAAAGCTCTAATCTCGGAAAGACCTACTCCTTGTTAATGATTAAAAGTTTTTTGATATGGACTTTTACATTGGCAGTATGCTTGTTGGTTGTCGGATTTCCATTAGTTGTTTTGATGGCTACAGTCGGATGTCTGTTGTCGATTGTGTTGCAATCTGTAATGCCTGTTAGTGCGGTTTTACTGGTTGCTGGTGGTTTGATTATGTTAAATGTTATGGCGGTGTTGATTGCTGCCGGTGTGCTGACTGTTAAAGGTGTACATCCAAAAGAAGTTCAATGGTTAAGTTGGTTGCATGGAGCAGAAGCAGAGCAGATGCAGACTACAGTTTATGCGGCTTGCCCTCTCACTTGCGAGATTAAATCATAGGCATCCTTAAAAATTCGACAAACAAAGCATCTGCCCGGTTAAGCCGGGTTTTTTCGTGTTTGGGGCTAGGGACTAGAGTAAGTATTAATGACTATTGACTAATAACTAATAACTAATAACTAATAACTAATGACTAATGACTAATGACTAATGACTAATCAAAAACGAGTTAGCATCATTTTAGGAACACGTCCAGAAGCAATTAAACTAGCTCCGGTAATTCAGGTCTTTCAAAAATCCCTAGACTTTGATTTGCAAGTGATTTTAACTGGGCAGCATCGTGAGATGGTTGAACAAGTGATGCAGTTGTTCAACTTAAAGGCAGATTATGACTTAGAGATTATGCAGCCTCAGCAGTCTCTGAGTGATATAACTTGCCGCAGCTTGCGAGGGTTAGAAGAATTATTCCTCAAGAACAAGCCTGATTTAGTGATTGTACAAGGAGATACGACGACGGCTTTTGCGGCAAGTTTAGCAGCGTTTTATCAGAAAATCCCTGTTGGTCATGTAGAAGCAGGTTTAAGAACTGATGATTTATTTAATCCCTACCCAGAGGAAGCTAATCGCCGGTTGATTTCCCAAATCACTCAGTTGCACTTTGCACCGACTACTTTAGCTGTGGAAAATTTGCAGCATTCTGGGGTTTTAGGTGAGATTCATTTGACGGGAAATACTGTGATTGATGCGTTGTTAAATGTGGCGGCTACAAAACCAGCTTGTAATGTACCTGCTTTAGATTGGGATTCTTACCGTATTTTATTAGCGACGGTGCATCGACGGGAGAATTGGGGAGAACCTCTGCAAGCGATCGCAGATGGTTTTTTACAAATCTTAAACAAGTTTCCTGATACGGCTTTACTGTTACCTCTACACCGTAACCCCACGGTGCGAGAACCACTACAAGCATTATTGGGTGATCATCCACGAGTGTTTTTAACGGAACCGCTAGATTATGCTGAATTGGTGGCTGCAATTGGGCGATCGCATTTTCTGTTGACTGACTCTGGTGGTTTGCAAGAAGAAGCACCCAGTCTAGGAAAACCTGTGTTAGTGTTGCGGGAAACTACTGAAAGACCGGAAGCTGTGACGGCTGGTACTGCGAAACTTGTGGGTACTGCTAGTCAGAGTATTTTCGATGCTGCTAGTGAGTTACTAAGTAACCCAATGGCTTATGACACAATGGCTAATGCAATTAATCCTTTTGGTGATGGTCGTGCAGCAGAGCGTATTTTGCAAATTGTGCGTAATTATTTTGGGATGAGTTTGTGAACGCGGAGGAGCGCGGAGGGAAACGCAGAGGAACGCGGAGGTTGAGGAAGTCAAAAGGAGTGGTTGGGTTGTGGTCGCTCCTTTTGACTTTTTAGTGAGGTAGGAGGTGTTAGGTTCTGAATAAGGCACTGCGGGTTTCTGGGCCGACTATACCATCTACGCGCAGGTCGTTATTGGCTTGAAATTCTCTGACTCTTCTAGCTGTGATCGGGCCGTAGTATCCGGTGGGTTCAATGCCTAAGATTTTCTGGACTTCTGATACTGCTTGACCTCTAGAGCCTATACTCAGGCTGACGCGCCCCCCTGTGGCTGTGGGTTTCGATGAAGTTCTAAATAAGGCTGTGCGTGTTGCTGGGCCGACTATGCCATCTACACGCAAGTTATTGTTGGCTTGAAATTCTCTGACTCGTCTAGCTGTTACAGGCCCGTAGTATCCTGTAGGTTGAATACCTAAAATCTTTTGGACTTCGGTAACTGCTGCGCCTCTAGCACCAAGACTGAGATTTACACGACCACCAACTCCACGGGTATTATGTCTGTTGGGACGATTAGGATTACGGGTGCTAGATTGATTACGAATCCATCTGGCTGCTACGTATCTGTTGTTTGATAGTTTCGCAAAACCATTGGTGGTTCCCATTGTTGTAATTTGCGTACCATTCGGTAAACAATCTACAACTTTGGAATTGATGTTGGGTTCTACTCGCACATTGAGACAAGTGCCGTTAGTTCTGACATAAGCTGATAAGGCGGCTTGAGATTGAGCAATGGCTGTAAAAAATGCCATGAAGCCAGCTAAACACAACCAGGCAGAAGATTTTACGAGTTTTGTCCAATTCCAATCAATTTTGGGCAATTCATAATCAATGTATTCAGCCTGACCATTCGCCTCTTCGTTGGCAATAACCATTGAGGAATAAGCAATATATTCCATTGGTAAACACCTTTATGAGTAAAGACTAAAAGTTTAGGGAAATATGTAATTTTGACTACTAAACATCATAAAGCTTTTTACTGTGGTATGTTTTAAAAACAGGAAATTTATCAAGAAAAATACATAAATCCTACTCACAAGCCTACTCAATCTAGGGTTGTAATGTATAAAAAGTATCAGTCCGAATCTGGCTACCATTACGCCAAATCTCTACTTTTTCAGGAGTGACTAAGTAAGAAAAACTACCATTATCTGCTTGATATTTATCGTTACCAATGTTCCAGGCGGGTATTTTAACAAGTTGGCTGGGGTCTTGTTTCAACAGGCCAATATAAAATAACTGTCCATTTTCTTGGCAGACTTTGACAATTATATTGGTTGTCTCGCCTTTGAGGAGTGTCACGCCAGTACATTCGGTAGCTGTCGCAGGTTTCACTGTGACAGGAATGGGTATTAAGGCTGGTTGATGAGGTTTATTTACTGGAGAACCGCTAGCAGGGGGAGAAGTTTGTGGTGCAGGGTTTTTACTGGCGATCGCAGATGGCAAAATATTACGAGGATCAGCAGCAACTCTACCATTGGGGTAATATTCAAAATGCAAATGGGGGGCTGTACTATTACCTGTAGACCCCATTTCCGCAATTATTTGTCCTTGTTTAACCTGTTGACTTTTGCTAACTAATAAACGGCGATTATGACCATATACTGTAATACTGCCGTTAGGATGTTTTATCTCGATAGCGTTGCCTAATCCCCAATTATCCCATCCGGCTTTAACTACAGTACCACCAGCCGCAGCAAAAATGGGAGTTCCAGACGCTCCAGCAATATCAATTCCCTCGTGTCGATACTTATTAAAGCCTTGGGAAATATATCCTTGAGTCGGCCAAATTAACTCAGCACTAGGAACGGGTATTGACTGACTTGAGGAATTACTCGCAACTTGCGTTAAGGCGGTGGTGTTGGTGATCAGTACAGCACTAAAAGATATTAAACCAATCAAGCTATAAGTAAAGAATTGACATAGAGTATTTTTTCTCACAAAGTTTAAATCCTTTAAATATAGGGTCAATGCTTTGTATATGTTTGATATTTCAACATATCGCTGCAAATATCAGGATAAATCTTAGTTAAATTTGTCACCTCACAAGCTGCTATACATTACATAGACGCAGATTCGCCAGGGAAAGTGTCAGACTGGGAAAATCTAGGCAACAATAGCTAAAAATCATGCTGTCAAATACCTAATATCATGCGTTAGAACAGTTATCATATCTGTTGGGCTAGGGAACTCTTAACAGGGAACAGGGAAGAGGAAAAGAGAAAAAATCCGCATCGAAAACTTATCATAAGTAATTAGCCGGACATGATATAGTCCCCTTTTCGTGTCGGGAAGGTTGTACAAAAATACGGTTTGAGTTCAGCACAAATTTAAAACCCCAGTTTCTTCAAGAAACCGGGGTTTTGTATAGTCAAAATATTTTTAAGTGCAGCACATTCAAGCCCTATTTATTGGTTGGTGACGGCTAACTCTGGCTGTTGTGCTTGCTGTTCCTCTGGTTCTGGTAAACCATACATTGACCTGTAGAGTTTATCGTACTCTTTGGCTGATTTGTACCAACTGAAGTCTTGACTCATGCCACGTTTTTGTAACTCTAACCATTGCGGTTTGAAACGGAAGCCTTCCCAAGCTCGAATCATACAGGTAAACAAATCTAATGGTTCGTAGCGGTCAAAGCAATAGCCTGTACCAGCTTCTTTTATGGGGTCGTAGTGTGATACGGTGTCAACTAAGCCTCCAGTACGCCGGACTATGGGTACACAACCGTAGCGTAAAGCCATCATTTGACTGATTCCACAGGGTTCAAAGCGGCTAGGCATGAGGAAGGCATCAGAACCAGCGTAGATGCGGCGTGACAAGGCATCGTTATACAGTAGGTAAGTTGCCATGCGTCCGGGATAGCGTGATGCTAGTTGCCACATCTGAGTTTCATAATAGCGATCGCCTGTTCCCAGTAGCATGAACTGAGCATCTGTATAAGCCATGAAGCGGTCTAAAATTTGGATGACTAAATCTAAACCTTTTTGTTCGACTAACCGCGTCACCATCCCTATTAAAAAGGCATTGCTGTTAACTTCTAAACCTACTTCTTCTTGCAATGCAATTTTATTGGCTTTACGTTTCTCTAAAGTATCAATGCTGAAGGCTTGAGTCAGATATTTATCTGTAGATGGTTCGTAAACTTCCGTATCTATACCGTTGACAATTCCCGATAGCTTACCACCGATGAATGACATTAAACCTTCTAGAGTTTCACCGTAAGCTGCTGTCTTGATTTGCTCGGCATAGGTAGGCGAAACTGTATTTACCCTGTCGGCAAATTGGACGGCGGCGGCCATGGTGTTATGTCCTTGCATATACCAAGGACACCATGTAATTTTTTCTAGATACCAACGCCAAGGGCCTTGATATGCCAAGTTGTGAATTGTGAAGACTGTGGTGATATCTGGAGACTGGTGCATCCACACAGGTATCATTCCTGTATGCCAATCGTGACAGTGAATAATTTCTGGTTTCCAGTAATTCCAGCAAAATTCGGCTGCACCATTGGCAAAAAAGGTAAACCGCCAGTCTTCGTCATCACCACCATAGATGCGACGGGGATCGAAAGCTGGATGTCCAAATAAGTACAAGGGAACATCTGTACCAGGCAGAATCGTTTCGTAAACTGCAAAATCTTGAAACATGGCGTATCCCCACCAAACCGGCTCTTGGGGAATATCAATTTTGTCTGGGAGAAAGCCGTAGTAAGGCATGAATATACGGACATCATGCCCCATTTTTTTCAAGATTTTTGGTAATGCTCCGACAACATCACCCATTCCGCCAACTTTTGCGATGGGTGCTGCTTCTGCTGCTACAAATAGAATCCGCATGGTAATTTTTATTTCCCCTGCTTTGTTTGAATGTTCAATTTAACCAGATGATTTTGATGAACGCGATCGCTCGCGTCTAGCACAGCTTTTATTTTTTATCTAATCACATCTGGTTGTCTGATTTTTAAGCACCACGCTGAATCTCTGCAAAAATGGCATTTAAAATCTCTTGCGCGCCTTGTTCCCGCAAGCGTTTAGCTAATTCTATACCTAGTGTTTCGGCATCACTAGCTGCGCCTGTGATGGTGTCTTTCACTAGCTGTTGTCCGTCGATGCTGGCAACTACACCTGTTAGGGTTAAATTTTCCCCATCTATTTCTGTATTTACGCCGATGGGTACTTGACAACCACCTTCTAGGCTACGTAAGAAAGAGCGTTCTGCTAAACAGCGATCGCGGGTTTCGGGATGTTCAATAGCAGCTTTGAGTAACGAGATTAACTCAGTATCATCACCACGGCATTCTATACCCAATGCACCTTGACCGACGGCGTGGAGTGACACTTCTTTGGGTAAAATTTGATGAATGCGATCGCCCATACCCAAACGCTGTAATCCTGCGGCTGCTAAAATCAAAGCGTCATACTCACCAGCATCAAGTTTCGCTAGGCGTGTATTCAAGTTCCCACGCACATCTTTAAATGTCAAATGGGGGAATTTGTTCCGTAGTTGCGCCAAGCGTCGCAAGGAAGATGTCCCTACTACCGCACCTGCTGGTAAGGTGTCAATTTGCTTATCTTTGAACTTTTCATGGACTACCAGCGCATCGGCGGGGTTTTCCCGTTCTGTAATCGCTGCTAGTGCTAAACCTTCTGGTAAATTAGTCGGTAAATCCTTGAGGGAATGCACAGCGAAGTCAATATCATGATTGAGCATTCCCACTTCCAATTCTTTGGTAAATAGTCCTTTATCGCCGATTTTGGCTAATGCTACATCCAGGATTTTGTCGCCTTGGGTAGACATCGTATGGACTTCAAACACCATATCAGGATACTTGTTTTGCAATTGCTCTTGTACCCAGTACGTTTGAACTAGAGCAAGTTGACTTTTACGGGAACCAATCCGAATTGTGCGTTTAGCACTGGAAACAACTGAAGTCATAAAACAATATGTCAAACCAGGCGATAATTTTACTCTCATCTAGACTACCGCAGTGGGTGACTTACCGGATGGCGATCGCCTGATTTTCGTGAAGTTTCTTTTAAGTTTTCTTTACATTGATTTACAATATTTGGAATGATGTAATATTAGTTATTAGTCATTAGTCATCAGTCATTAGTTATCAGCTATTCTCCTACATCCCCCTCATCCCCCTCATCCCCCTCGTTTTTTGACAGTTAACGGTCTGGTTGAAGATAAGATTGTAATTGTCTAGTACGTTGCTGTGTCATTTCTGTTAAACAACCAGCATAAATACTGGGTGCAATACTTCCGCCTTGATAAAGACTTCTTTCATAGTCACAATTATTGTCACGAAACTTAATCCAGGCTTGCTGTGCAGAAATTAATTTTCGTCGTCTAGAACCTGATAAGGTTGGTAAAAGCTGTTGATAAACTTGATTTAATTTTCTATCAGCATTTTGATAAGACAACTGTGTACATCTGTTGATTTCTGCTTGAGTTCTGGCATTATTACAATTGGGATTCCTAGCTAAAACTGTAGGTTTAGCTATTGTCGCCGTGGGAATCAGTAAACTACTGGCAGTTAGGAGGCTAGCACAAATTGGTAATAAAAGATTAAGTTGTTTCATTGGTTCTAATTATGCCAAGAAAATATATGATGATTTCAAGCTTTTAAAACAGCTTTTCGGATGATTCAAAAAAATTAACAACCCACATACGCCGAACTAGGAAATTTGAAACCTACCACAAGCAGGAAGTGATGATTGAACAAAGATGTTATAGATTAAACAGGAGGTTTAGCGATCGCAACTCATCGTTCATCTTTTATGAATCGTTCCGCTTGTCTTATTTTTAACCCGGTAGCCGGACAGGGTAATCCAGAGGTAGAATTATCGCAAATTCGGGCATTATTAGAACCGGAAATTCATCTTGAGATTTACTTAACTACAGAAGAAGTTGGTGCAGACAAGCTAGCACAGAAAGCTGTAAACCAAGGCGTAGATGCAATCATCGCGTCTGGGGGAGACGGTACATTATCGGCGGTGGCGGTGGCTGTTGCTGGTACTGATATACCTTTGGGAATTATTTCACGGGGAACAGCTAATGCTTTTGCCACGGCAATGGGAATTCCCCAAACTATTGATGCAGCTTGTCGGACAATTTTACAAGGGGTAACTCGCAATGTAGATATAGGCTATTGCAACGATTTACCAATGATATTGTTAACAGGCATTGGCTTTGAGGCGGAAACTGTAGATTTAGCAGACAGAGAAGCCAAACAACGTTTTGGGATGATGGCCTATGTGTTCGCAGGAATTCAGCAGTTAAGAGAGTTAGAAAGTTTTGATGTTGAGATTGAAACCCCAGACAAAATCGTGAAAACCACTGCTGCATCGGTGACAGTTGCCAACGCTGCGCCTCCGACTTCTGTGTTAGCGCAAGGCCCAGCCGGGATTATTTATAATGATGGATTATTAGATTTAACTATTGTAGCACCTGCCACGAAAACAGGAGCGATCGCCGCCACATTTCATCTATTTCAAACTGCTTCGGCTGGGAGTGCCGCACAACGAGATGATATTGGTTATATACGTGCTGAAAGATTTAAAATTACCACAGATCCACCGCAAAAAGTTGCGATTGACGGTGAGGTAGTTGGTACAACCCCGGTTGAAATCAAATGCGTACCAGGTGCTTTAAAGATTTTTGTCCCATCAGTACCGGAAGAAGAATTAACAGAGAAACTGGAAGGTTTACCGAATTTGCAAATTGAAGTGAAAGAATAAAAAAGCGGGGGTAAATTGCATTGAAACTGGTTCGTGATCCAGCAATAGCTAAAAAAATTGCTAAAATGCAGCAACGGGTACGTTGGCAAGATCCGTTAATTGTAGGGCGGAATATTGACCAAACTCGGCTAGTGCTGGATGATGGACAAGCTAGTGATACCGAATTTTCTTTTTTAGTAGTTGGTGATAGTGGTTCTGGTAGACATCACGGACACAACCCCCAACGACGAGTAGCTGAATTGATGTTGCAGCATCATCCAGAATGTCGCTTCATGCTGCATACAGGCGACGTAATTTATTTGGTGGGTTCAAGTGAATACTATCAACAGAACTTTATTCGACCTTATGCAGAGTTAATCGTTGGTGGCGAGTCTCCCAAACAAATTGCTTACGACAAGATGGTGTTTAAGTTGCCGATTTTTCCTGTACCCGGCAATCATGATTACTATGAATTACCGCTTGTGTTGAGTTTGCTGTCTGTGACAACTCTACCCATGCGGCGATTATTGCGATCGCGTTTAGATATAGATGTGGGTTGGCATGGTTCAGGAGTGGGTAATGCTTATGCCAAGGCTTTCCTCGACTATCTGCAAGGATATCTCTTACCGACACAGTTATCCCATCATCTAGACCAATATTACACTACTCAGACAGATACAGGCAAGTGTCTGACTTATCAACCAGGGTATTTTACTCGGCTACCGAATCGCTATTACACTTTTCGCTATGGTGGAATTGACTTTTTCGCCTTAGATTCAAATACTTTTAACGAGCCGCAGCCGTTACCACACACAAAACAGGGAGAGAGCGATCGCCAAATCTTAGACCAGCGTCGCCAAGAATTAGAGCGGGAGAAAATGCAAATCATTGAAGCTTCCGCGAAATTAAACCCTGACAACCCCAGCGAAGCCGAAGAATTAGACGATTTTCACTATAAATTATCTCAAATTGAGGAAATTATTCTTGATATCGACAAGCAACTAACGACAGACCAACCACCAGAGGTTGATATTGAACAATTAGACTGGCTCAAGCAGAGATTAATTGCCTCTTGGAAACACCCAGAAGTGCGGGGAAGAGTGATATATTTTCATCATCCGCCTTATGTCACCGAAGCAACAAAATGGCAACAAGCGCAGACTTTAGCAATTCGCAGCCGTTTGCGTGGTGTACTGGATGCAGTGGCGGCAGAAATTGGTGATATTAATCAAGGTCGTCCCCTAGTAGATTTAGTTTTAAATGGTCATGCACATTGTTTAGAATATCTGCAAACCTTCGACACCGGACACGCTGACGCAAATATGCACTGGTTAGTTTGTGGCGGTAGTGGCTATAGTTTGCGTCGCCAGCGCACAGAGGGGAGTGATTTAGTCGAGACGGTGGGGAATGAAGACAGATTAATTGCGCGATCGCATTTATTTGTCGGACGCAATGGACACGGTTCGCAGAAAAGACGACCTTATTCTTGTTTGCGGATAGATGTCAAAGGCGAACAGCAGCCTAAATTTATAGTCCGTCCTTTAGTCGCCGAATGGTATCAGCGTCAATGGCACAATTATCAGCTTCCACCTGTGATGATTTAGGGACATCCAGATAAAAAAATATCCAAAATCTAGGGTGCGTCAGTACAAGAAACCCTAACCATACCAAGAAAATATACATACTGACGCACCCTACCAACTAGCATTGACAGAACATATTATGTTTACTCCCTTCCCGGTGCAAGATTACCTATCTTCTTTTATTCTTCCTTCGTGTCCTTCGTTCCTTCGTGGTTCATTTGTAATTACATATTGTTTGGTAACAGCTAATGGCTACCATTACCCATTACCAAACCTCAAACATAGAGAAACCATCTCAACTTAAGAACCACTAGCTTTTCCCAAACGTTCAGGATTTTGCACACCCCTCAAACGATTCCAAAGCATATAACCAACCTCAGTTTTCGGCACATACCAATTATTAGAACCAACTTCCATCCCACCCGTCGCCGTAAATTCTCGGTGTTCCGAGTCATTCAAATCAAGATAAGTTGCGCCTTCTTCCAAACGACTACCCCGTGGTAAGAGAGTAATTTGCTTGAGTTCATCATCTGTATAACCCGGTAGTTGAGAATGCAGTTCTTTCACCTCATAAGCATTGAGTCCAGCTTTCTCCGGGTGTGTTCCTTCTAAACCATAGTTTCTACCCGCCATAGGTTGCGGATTTAAGTCCTTTTCCCACTCATCAGGCTTCCTATCTTCTGGTGTTCCTTGTTTTTGAGTTTGCGCCATTGCAAATTTCTCCTTCTGTTCTTAGTTCCAGTACACCGCACTGGTATCTCAACGCCGACTGCTAAAAGAAGGAGTTATCATCAATTCGATGGTTGTATTTGACCGCTATCGCCTATAAATTTAGAGACGTTATATGCAACGTCTCTACAATGTGGTCTAATTAACCGAAAACTGCTGTAACCCCGTTCAAATTTGTAACAACCCTTCAGGATTGACCGATAAAAGCGATCGCCTCTGCAAACCTTCCCGGTGTAAAATCTCATTGGCTGCTAATAAGCCACTACTCACAGCCCGTTCCATTAAACCACAGGGGAAGGGCATCTTCACCCAATCACCAGCAAACAATAAGTTAGCAATATCTGTACTGCTTTCTGGCCTGTCTGCATAACTATGGGGTGGATAACCAGAAAAATTATGTTGATTTACCAATTCCCGATGTAATATCTGCGCTTGCTTTAACTCCGGGACGATTTCATACAGTTCATTTTCAAAGGTAGTTAATAAAGCTTCTTGGGTGGGGAATTGTTTTTCTTTATAGCAATAAGCGTGTAACTCTACCACACTACCACCTGTGCGTTTTGACCAGTCTATAAATTGTTGTTGAATGCGATGATACAGGGTAATGCTATCAGTTAACTCGTAGCCAGATAACGATGTAAAATTACTTTGTGACCATTCAAAATCCCGGTCAAACCAGAAACGACATACCGCAAACGGATCAGCTATACTCAGTTTTTCAACTTGCGATCGCACTCCTTGATCAACATCGCCAGTCATCTGCTTAAATAGTTGTTTAACACCCGGTACATCAGTCGCAAATACATAATAATCTGCGGTAATTGTCTGCGGTTCAGGTGCGTCAGAGTTCACCGCTACCAGTTGCAATTCCTCATCCTTTTTATCTACGACTCGCAACTTTTGTAAATCCCGTTGCGCCGGGCCTTTTAATACTTTACCATCAGCAGAGAATACCGCCCCATGACAAGGACAATGAAACTTACCATCGGCGGCTTTTTTCACAGTACAACCTTGATGGGTACAAGTTAAAGAAATTGCTTCCTCACACCCAGAAGCTACAGCAAAAACTTCATCTGCTGCACCAAAATATGCTGTTTTATCATCAGCTATCACAGAGTTACGCTGTACCCAAAACGGGACATTACTGTGATTACTACCAACATAATATTTTATAGCATTAATCTTACCATTTTCTGTGAGAATATCGCTAACTGTCGCATCAGTGAAAATTGTTCCTTGATGCTGTTGAATCCATTGGGCGATAGGTTGGACTAAACTTGTCCCCATATCATCTTTAGTACCATTAAATGCTAACCCTTCGGGATTACCAAAAAAATAAAAATGGAAGAACTGCATCAGTTCCCCCACACTCATCATATCGGGTGCATTTAAACTCGACTTAGCAAATGGCAGAAAATATAAATCATATAAACCTTGGGGAAATTCACTTGCTACCCAATCAGCCACCGAGATATCATCAAAGCGACGATAATTTTTTTCTCTTTCAAAACCTGTGATAGCTTGGAATACTTGCAGGTGTTTAATTTTAGTTAAATTAATCCCCCATTGGAAACGATTAGGAGAAGCGATCGCTAAATCTATAATATTCCAAGGAAAGGCAGAATGACTAGGGCGAAATATCTCTGGTTTGTATTGTTCACCACGATAGAGAACAGCATAAAAATTTAATGATTGAAAATGCTGATTAATCTCCAATTCATTAACAATGCTGTTTAAATTATAGTATTGGGGAAAAAAGCCATGAAAACCATGTTCCATCCGAAAAGTTTCCCCAGCCGCTTCAATTTGCCAACTGGCAATTTTACCACCGAGTTGGGGAGACTTTTCTAACAGCGTCACCACAAAACCGCGCCGACTTAACTCATAAGCACAAGCTAAACCCGCCAAACCGCCACCAACTACCACCACACTTTTAGATTCAGTTAATGTTTGTGGTAAATTCAGATTATCTTGTTGAAATACTGCTGGTTGCGGCTTAGAAAACCGAGAGTAACCTGTCACTCCTGCAATTGCACCAACACCAAACACCTTTAACAGCGTGCGACGGGAGATAGTAGTAGATTCCGGCAAACTAAATGGTAGACTCATTGGTTACAAAACTAACTTTTGACAATGAATTACTGGATGGAAATGATGGCGACAAATCAGCATTTTTCTGGCGGATTTTCCCCATTACCCTGTGATACCAAACGGATTTATTTTGGCAGAATTGTAAAAATTGTCAAGCCCTTTTGGTAATTTTCGCTACCTATGTTATAATATAAAATTTAGTAATTCCTAGTAATTGTAGTAATTGTAGGGTGTGTTAGCCGAAAGTACAGCACCCTAGCTATCTGTGTAGAAAAAACAAATTAATCACACTAACTATTTACTAATATGCGTATTCCAATAGTTATGACTTTGGTGGTGGGGATATTGCTGACTGGGGAAAATCAACCCATACTGGCGAACTCTCCAGTAAACACTGTAGACATTGCGGGATACGCCAAATATGGTAATTATGTAGAATCTTCCCAAGATATTGAATTTTCCCTGAAAATTGTGCAGAATATCCAAATCAGGTTTATTAATGAAAGAGGGTTATCTGTTGATAATTTTGGACAACCCATTTCAGGACGCACAAACCCAGATTTTATTCTTAGTTTACTCAAGCTAAAACCAGGGGAAGCCTTCAACAATGAAGCCTTAGAAGCAGATGTGAGAAAACTGCAAAATTTAGAGTCGTTTGATTTTGTCAGAGCATATCCCCAAGAGAATGACTCTGGTGTTGATATTGTTTATGATATTAAAGAGCGTCGCTTTCCCACTTGGAATTATGGCGGTGGTACTAACAGCGATATCGGGTTATACGGTCAAGTCCGCTATCGCGATGCTAATATTAGTGGAGTAAATGACCAAACCATAACCACCGTTCAAGTTAGCGGTAAAGGCGTACAATTTGCGACGCAGTATATTAGTCCCTATCGTCGAGATGAACCAGACCGCTTTGGGTATAGTATCACAGCCTTTCGCGATCGCAGTTTATCCCCAGTCTTCAACGATGATATCAGACTAGCTAACAATGATCGTATCCGCGAAGGTAGATTTGGCGGTTCTGTTGCCTTGTTACGTTCCTTTAATGATTGGGATGCGTCCTTAGGACTCAACTACAGCAGAATTAGCTTGCGTAACAAAAACTATCAAGTAGTGGAAGTAGATGAATTAGGTAATCCGCTTTCTGTCAGTGGTCAGGGTATTGACGATTTATTTACCCTATCTTTGAGTGTACAGCAAGACAGACGCGATCGCCGTAATAATTCCACCCAAGGCTCAATACTCACCCTCAGCACAGCCCAAGCTATCCCCATAGGTTTAGGGAGTATAGCTAGTAATCGACTCCAAGGAAACTATGTGCAGTATATACCAGTCCAGTGGATCGGCAATCATCAAAGCAACGAAAATTCTGAAATGCTAGCTGTAAACTTGCAATTAGGTACAATTATAGGAGATTTTCCCCCAGCCGACGCATTTAACCTAGGCGGTTTCAATTCAGTGCGGGGATACGGTTATGGAGAAGTCGCCAGTAGTCGCAGTTATGGCTTGGCTTCCGTAGAATATCGTTTTCCTATACAGGATTATATAGGCGGAGTAGTCTTTACTGACTTCGCCTCAGACTTTGGTTCTAGTAAAACCGTCATTGGTGAACCCGGAGTAGTGCGAAATAAACCCGGAAGCGGTTTTGGTTATGGTTTAGGAGTGAGACTAAATTCACCCTTTGGTATATTACGAGGTGACATAGGAGTTAGTGACCAAGGAGAAGTAAGATTAGAATTCACCACAGGTGAAAAATTCTAAATAGATAC
The DNA here is from genome assembly GCF_001597745.1 of Anabaena sp. 4-3. Lineage (GTDB taxonomy): Bacteria > Cyanobacteriota > Cyanobacteriia > Cyanobacteriales > Nostocaceae > Trichormus. The sequence goes on from NZ_LUHJ01000019.1 coordinate 17,635, forward strand.
GTAGCGTAACGCATCAAAACCTCAACAATCATACTCTACTTTCATCTAACTTTTAAATTTATTTCTCTCTCAATATATGAAATATTGGCGTGAAACTCTAGCAGTCACTCGACGCATTTTAACTGAACTACTTCGACGCAGACGCAGCTTGATTTTTTGGAGTATATTCCCCATTTCCGTCTTAATTCTTAGTGGATTTATTTTAGCAGAAAGAGCAGAATTACCAATAGCTGATGCCTTTGCGTATAGCGCACCCTCAACTTTAGTCGGTGCAGCATTATTTTTTAGTTGTTTAGGTGGAACAGTCTCTACAATAGTAGCTGAAAGAGAACAACAAACCCTCAAACGCTTGTTTCTTTCTCCCTTAAGTGGAACATCATATTTTTTCGGAATTTTTCTAGCGCATAGTTTTATTGGTATCGGACAAACCATATTAATCTACACAATAGCAGCTTTTTGGGGTGCGACATTCCGGGGTGCTATTCTATTAGGAATCATCATCATTTTGTTGAGCATTGCAGCTTACGTTGGTTTAGGCTTTATTTTCGGTACACAATTAGCGCGTCGCATAGAAGATGTGAATGCTTTAGTAGCTGCTTTCGGAGTTCCATTATTAATTTTAGGCGGTGCATTTTTACCAGCCAGTTTATTTCCTAAATCTCTGGTGAATATTGCTCAATACAACCCCATTTATCACATGAATGAAGCTCTTGTAGCCGTTTCATCCCAAGGGGAAGATATCAATAAAATTATGCCACACTTTGTTTTTTTATTGGTGTTTGCTCTAGTCATGGTTGTAGCTGGTTGGTTATCTTACAAGCGAATGCTAATTGTAGAAAGAAGATTATAAAACTGAAATTTTAAATACTTTAAAAATATGCTTACCATCACTAACTTAAACAAATCTTATAAGACTAAAAAAGTTCTGCAAAATTTAACCCTAAAAATTCATCCTGGCGAAATTTACGGTTTACTCGGTGCGAATGGTTCAGGAAAGACGACAACTATTAATATAATTTGCAATTTACTTCAGGCTGATAGTGGTGATGTGAAAATAAATCATCAACCTGTCTCCCACGCGACTAAAAAATTAATTGGTATTGCACCACAAGAGAATTTACTCTATAAAACCTTAACTTGTGCAGAAAATTTACAATTCTTCGCTGATATTTACGGTTTAGACAAAGCCACCAGTCAAAAACAAGTTAAAGAAACACTGAGGGCTGTAAACTTATTAGATAGAGCAAAAAGTCCCGTTGAAACCTTAAGCGGTGGGATGCAAAGGCGGTTAAATATTGCAGTTGCTTTAGTACATCAACCCCAGTTAGTAATTTTAGACGAACCAACAACAGGTTTAGACATTGAAGCCAGATATGAAATATGGGAATTAATTAGACAACTGAAAACTCAGGGAATTACAGTTTTACTCACCACCCATTTATTAGATGAAGCCGAACGTTTGTGTGATAGGATTGGGATATTAAAAAATGGGCGCATCTTGGCAGAAGGGAGTTTAGCTGAATTACGCTATTTAATTCCAGCCCAAGAAATTGTCATGCTGCAAACGCCAGAAGAAGAAGCTGCGATCGCTCGCGCTCAATCCTATAATTTAACCTATAGGCGTTATGCTCATCAACTAGCTTTGTGGCTACCAGAAACTCTGGAATTATCCGAAATCATAGCCAGATTTGATGGTATCTCAATAGATGGTATTGCTCGTCAACCTGTAAGTTTAGAGCATATTTATCTGGAAGTCACGCAAAAAGATTAACGATATCCGAAAAATTATCTTCATCCGGTGTGGTTAATTGTATTCTCAACTAACCTGATTATATATGCAAATTGACAAGCGATCGCCTCTAGCGGGGCTTCACCCATCGCACAACCTTTGGATAACTATCTTAATGTTACTTAGCATTAGTGGCGTGGCTTTTTGGAGTCATCAATTATTCTTGAAAAACTACGCTCAAAATCAACTAGCCCAAGCCAAGAAAAATTGGACAACACAAGCTGTTAACCATTACCGATTAAAAATTAATTATACTGCTCCTGATAATTGTCAGCAAGAACTAGAAATTAAGAACGAAAAAGTAATTGCTATCTCACAAAATACCTGTACAAATACACCTCCATTAACTGTTACTAAATTATTCCAAGAAATTGCTACTTTAACAGATAGTCAACAATGTGGCCCAAATGGATGTGCTTGTGATGGTACTATGAGTGTCCATGCTACCTACGATAATAAATTTGGCTACCCCAGTCAATTAGAAATCTCATTAGCACCTGAAAAACGCTGGTTATATCTCAATCCCTTGCACTCAGGAAAGAATTGTACTTTAATTGGCTTTGTCGGCAAAAAAATCAGTGTCAGTGCCTTTACTCCCATACAATAACAAATTCAGTTCGTAGTAAGGACTTTAGTCCTGATAAACCTGATTTTCCGCGATAAATCACTCCCTAATCACAAGAATAGCCTTATTCATCAACCTAATTTCTTCCCACCTGCAATTACTACCCTAAAACATAGGTGACATAAACAGCATCGACGTGTAAAGTAGTTCAGAACTATTTAACATATTGCTAATTTAAAGCATCCATCTATGGATAGAAAAACCAAACGTTTATTACTGCTTGTAGCTTCCTGTAGTCTAGCAGGTGTAATTTTAGGAGGAACTGCCAGTTGGGCAGAAAGCAATCAATGCTTGCAAGCCGACAAGGTTACAAGCGATTGCTTAATTCAAGAACCCATACAAAAAACTATCCAAGGAATGAGTACAGGGTTGTTAGCCGGAGCAGGAGCAGCTTTTGGTGTAGCATGGAATGTACGCCACGAAGACTAGAATCGATAGTTGCGATCGCGTACCCACAAACTCACAGGGACAGCATTACCCTGTGGGTCTACCTTCACTTTGACAGTTATCGGTCTTAACCGTCGATTTCTACTGTTTTCAGCCGAACTGCGGATATCTTCATTGATTTGCTGCCGTTGTTCATCAGGAACACTTAATGTTTCTACACCATAGTTCACCACACCATCCTGATAAATCCCTCTTAAGGCGACTTGATTATCTGAGAGGGATGTAGGTAGAGTGCTACTTACCCGCACAGGTCGCCAAGCCCTAGGAACACCACGCCCAAAAGATTGTTGTTCTCGCAAAATCACATATACATTAGTTCCTGAGAGTAATTGTCCATTCCTCCCCCGATTTCTTCTCCTTAACTCATTCCAACCCGGAAGTCTACGCAAATTTGAAATCCGAGAAATATCATAGTCCAGAGAGAGAGTAGAACCTTGCAATACATCTTGGGGGTTAGAGGATATAGTTTGTAAAACTACCTCTCTGCCCAGCAAATTAGTATAAGCTGCTTGAGTAGGAACAGCCAAAATTATCCCCGTTTGCAAAGCCAGAGGAACTAAAACCCGCCACAACGGTAAGGGCTGATTAAATTTTTGCTCACTAGCTATCAGATAATCCCGAAAAGTCAACTTATTCGAGAATTCCGCTTCAGGAGACAATGTTTTATTCTTGTTTGATTCAGAAGATCCACTATTCATAGGCGTAGTCCTGAAAATAATCGTTTTCTGGAGAAACTAAAACAGGACTTACGCAACGAGATTTTCCCTTTCAAATGTCGGACATGAATACAAAAATTCACAATCACCAGCCGGAGATATCTTTGATGTTGCCTGATTTTCCTATTTCCTAGCTGATGAACTAGATGAACCAGTCAGACGACGTTCAAACCACAATCCAGCACTAATCAGAATCGCACCGCACATGACGAACACCATTGACCTAAATAGCAAATCAGTGTCATATTCCAACATCTTACTAATGACCAGTAGAGTTAACAATAGCATACCGCCCCAAAAAGAGCGTCTATCACTCAGCTTTAACCCCTCCTGAACGAATCCCCAAGACAGTAAAGCAAACAGCACACTAAACATAAAACTGCCCAAGTCAACAATGCGAGTAACCGCTTGATGCCAGAACGGTACTACTACTATAAAGCCGAGAAAGGTAGCAATTAGCCCAGTATTAAACACAACTTCCCGACGGGGAGGGTTATTTCTTTGACGTAACAAAAACAACCATTGGAATACTGCTAATCCACTGAGAATCCCCAAATCGATGATAGGTACAGACATAAACGCGGCGTTATTCCTGGGTAGAAAGGAACTAGCTGCAAAACCCTGCCATTGCCAACGAAAAGACAGGGCATAAAACACCAAGCCAAAGGCAATTAATGCTAAATTACGGGCTAGGGGTTGAAACAGTCTGTAATTGATGCTGGGAAACAGCAGATCATCATAACTCCAGAATAATGCAGGTGGCAGAGCTAAAGCAAAAGAGGCCACCCAAGGAGCGACATTAGAGAAAGTTTGCAGTGGTAGAGGATTGAGGTTAAGTTGTAGAGAAGTAGCGAACAAAAAAGCCGCTAAAAAGAAAATCCAGCGTGAGCGACAGAAATAGGCTAAAGGCACAAACAACAGCCATGAAATTAAAGGCATGTGTCGGACTGCTAGTTTTGCCCAATTCCAGTCAGCAGAGGAGTTAGATAAATCTCCTAGTCCGAACAAATAGCCAATCTGTACTAAGATAATCGCCAGTATCCCCAGTGAGTTGAGGGATAGACTGTAAGCCATGAACGAAACCCCAAACCCCCAGGCGAGAAATAATTCAGTGCTTGAACCACTGATATTAAAAATCTGTGCAGTCAGTATGATGTTAGCACCCAGGATTAAAGCTGCTAAAAATAATAGTGCTTCTCCCAGCAATCTTTTGCTGCGTCGTGGTTGTTTACCTTCTCGATTACTGAGGTTTGCGTCTCTCCAAGTGTAAAAACCTATAATGCTAACAGAGAAAAATAAACTCATCATCATGATGAATTTAACTTCTCGTGACCAGGCAAACCAGTTAGCAGAGGCGAAGGTGATAGCACCCAATATTAGCAGCATACCGCCAATGGCGATCGCAATCATGGTAAAGCGATCGCGTGCCGCCGCCTCTAAACTATGAAATTGATGGCGGTCGGCAATTTGTTGGTACTGAGAAGAACTAATTATGCCTTCATCGCGCCATATTTGTGCTTCTCGGCGCAATTTGCGTTGAAAATTCTCAAAAATCATGACTTGCTCCGGTGCATTTGGGCAGGTTGGCAATCATCTCGGATTTACGCAAAAATATTTTTAGCCCTTGCAATCAGAATGTAGTCAGAGTGCTGAATCAATAAATTAAATTCAGAACTCAGCACTGAATATACCCCTCTAGACCAAAACTTTGATGTTGCTTGATCAGACAAAAGTTTTGTCATCATCAAAATGGTGGTCATTATATTCTAAAGTATGAAGCCAAGAGGCTTCTAGTCATTGTTCTCCTGTAACAGTTTTACTAATGGAAAAACCATCAAACTTATTATTGAAACTTGCACGGCGTTTGTTTGAAAACCTTGATAATCAAGAAAAATTTATTCAGGCATTAATTTCTCCCCAGCCCTTTCATCCCTGTATACTTTGGTGTCAAGAAAAGCCAGAAACACCACCTTTTTCCGTAGAATCTCCTTTAAATTGGCAACCAAGATATGTAGACCGTCTACAATTAGGAGAAAAACCCGGTCAACATCCCTTGCATCATCAAGGATATTTTTATTGTTTAGACTTTTCCTCTGTATTTGCGGCCTCTGTTTTATTAGCAATTCCCCAACCAATCAAATTAGTTTTTGATATGTGTGCCGCCCCAGGTGGTAAAAGCATCTTTAGTTGGCAAGCCTTGCAACCGGAATTACTTATCTGCAATGAAGTGATTGGTAAGCGTTTAGGAATGCTAATTTCTAACTTAAAGCGTTGCCATATTAGCCCCTGTACCGTAGTCAATAGAGACTCTAGTATCTTTGCAGAAAACATCTCACTTTCTTGTAATTTAGTCTTGGTTGATGCTCCATGTACAGGACAATCCCTACTAGCAAAAGGTGAAAAAGCACCCGGATGTTTTCATCCAACAGCTATCAATAAAAGTGCCAACCGCCAAAAAAGAATTATAGCGAATTCCGCACAACTCGTTGCCCCCCAAGGCTACCTCGCTTATATGACTTGCACCTACTCCCCTGAAGAAAATGAACAAGTCTGCGAATGGTTTTTATCACGCTTTCCTCAATTTCATCCAGTAAAAATTAATCACTTACAAGATTATCAATCACATTTAACAGACATTCCTTGTTACCGACTCTTTCCTCAACATAGATTAGGTGCTGGTGCATTTACAATGCTGTTCCAAAATACTGAAGATAGTCAAGGTAAACAGTTAGATAATGAAGTTTTAAATAATTTAGGTATTATCCAAACAATATAAACCGATATAGTTGACATCAGCCCAAAATCCTCATATAGAGACGCGATTAATCGCATCTAGATGACAATTTATCTACATCAATACCAATCAGGTTTACAGCAATTTTCAGGTAAATGAACCACAAAAGAAAGTTTCAAAACCTTGTAGAGACGTTGCATGTAACGTCTCTACACTATGGTATGGTTAGCTGAAAACTGCTAATCTTGCATTATCCCAACAAAAAACCCCCTTGATATATCAAAGGGGGTTTTTTGGTTTGAGTAATAAACCTGGCGCCGAGCAATTGT
>NZ_LUHJ01000020.1 GCF_001597745.1 Anabaena sp. 4-3
GGTAGTACCTCTTCGGGGAATACAAATTTTTCGTGGGGTTGGTCTTGAGGAGCCATCCAAGCGCGGATACCCTCGTTCAACAAAATGTTTTTGGTATAGAAGGTTTCAAATTCTGGGTCTTCAGCCGCCCGCAACTCTTGGGATACGAAGTCATAAGCCCGTAAGTTGAGTGCGATACCGACGATACCCACAGCCGCCATCCATAAGCCGGTGACTGGCACAAACAACATGAAGAAGTGTAGCCAGCGTTTGTTGGAGAAAGCAATCCCGAAAATCTGTGACCAGAAACGGTTTGCTGTCACCATTGAGTAGGTTTCTTCGGCTTGGGTGGGGTTGAAGGCGCGGAAGGTGTTTGCACCTTCGCCGTCTTCAAATAGGGTGTTTTCTACGGTTGCACCGTGAATCGCACACAATAGCGCACCACCTAATACACCTGCTACACCCATCATGTGGAAGGGGTTGAGGGTAAAGTTGTGGAAGCCTTGTACGAACAGGATGAAACGGAAAATCCCTGCTACACCTAAGCTGGGTGCGAAGAACCAAGAGGATTGTCCCAAGGGGTACATCAAGAATACGCTGACGAATACCGCAATGGGAGCAGAGAATGCTAGGGCGTTGTAGGGACGGATGCCTACTAGCCGGGCAATCTCAAATTGGCGCAGCATGAAGCCGATTAAGCCGAAAGCTCCATGTAGTGCCACGAATGGCCATAAGCCACCGAGTTGACACCAACGGGTGAAGTC
>NZ_LUHJ01000021.1 GCF_001597745.1 Anabaena sp. 4-3
TTTAGCTTGAACTGACAGAAGCCTCTCACTTACCGCGATAGCGGAAGTGATGAGATGAATGGCTCTCGTGTTGACGACAGTTTGCCGACGGCAGTTGCTACAAGTCGGCAGAGCCGCCCAACGCACTGCCTCACCAATGCCGACAGGCAAGGGAGGGAAACATGGAGGAAACGAGCAATTTTTTATGCTATACTCTTTTATAGCAAACATCGTTTACTCTAATATGTTAAGAGTCGTCAAAGTCAGGTTATATCCAGATGCCCAACAACAGCAGTCACTAGCGCAAGCTTTTGGCTGTTGTCGCTGGCTTTGGAATTATTGCTTGAATTTGATGAATCAAACATACAAAGAAACTGGTAAGGGTTTGTCTGGATATGCAGTAAAAAAGATAATTCCCCAGTTGAAGAAAGAGTATGAATGGTTGACATCGACCTATTCACAATGTTTGCAGCAAGTCTGTTTAAATCTAGGAGTAGCATTTAACAACTTTTTTGAAAGACGAGCTAAATACCCTAGATTCAAATCAAAGCATGGTAAGCAGTCGATACAGTATCCTCAAAACGTTAAAGTTGCTGATAATTATTTAAGTCTGCCCAAGATAGGTGACGTATCCGCAATAATTCACAGACCAATTGAGGGTAAAGTTAAAACTGTCACCATATCCAAAAATTGTTCCAATCAATACTTTGCAGCTATTCTGTTTGATGATGGCAAAGACAAACCAGAACAAAAAATGGAAGGTAAAGCAATAGGCATTGATTTGGGGTTAACTCACTTTGCTGTTACCAGTGATGGTTCTAAATTTGATAATCCCAGAATACTCACCAAGCATGAAAAGAATTTAAAACTCAAGCAGCAGCAATTATCTAGAAAGCAGAAAGGTTCTAACAACCGTATCAAAGCTAGAAAAAAAGTTGCTAGAGTTCATAGAAAAATAACTAACTGCCGTGAGGATTTTCTACACAAGCTATCTCGTAGGATAGTCAACGAAAACCAAGTTATTGTAGTTGAAAATCTCAATGTTAAAGGCATGATGCAGAATCATAAACTAGCCAAGTCTATACATCAAGTAGGGTGGGGAATGTTTTGCACAATGCTGAAATACAAAGCAGAAATGTCAGGGAAAATTTATCAGGAAGTTGATAGATTTTTCCCCAGTTCAAAAACCTGTCATGTTTGCCTTAATCAAGTTGGTAGTTTGCCACTTGATGTAAGATATTGGACTTGTGATAACTGCCAAACTAGGCATGACAGGGACGTGAACGCCAGCATTAACCTCAAAGATGAGGGACTACGTATTTTGACCTCTGGAACGGGGGATAAAGCCTGTCGCCCAGATGTAAGTCGGAGTAAGGGAGGACGCAAGAAATCCACTACTGCGCTTTCTGTTGGGCAGGAAGCCTACACTGACCGCTTGCGGCAGTGTAGGTAGTTCAC
>NZ_LUHJ01000022.1:0-43770 GCF_001597745.1 Anabaena sp. 4-3
CCTCCCCTGCCTCCCCTGCCTCCCCTGCCTCCCCTGCCTCCCCTGCCTCCCCTGCCTCCCCTGCTCCCCTGCCTCCCCTGCCTCCCCATTACCCAAACAGAAAGCCGACAACCTCTTTTACGGAATGTCGGCGATTAGTGTGTTCCCTATTAATGACTCGGCTAGAGTTCAGTAATACTTAAATATTTACAAATTGGTTATATAAGTAAAACGATCTAAATCAATAAATTCAGTGATTCTTATCACTTAAGATAGAGAAATTTACTGCATTCATAGAAAAAATCTATTCCTAAAGATATATGACAACACATAATTTGGGACATTATTGTGACAGAAATTACACTTTTTAATTAAATTGAAACATTACCTTCGGACGAGGCTATGTCAGAAGGGGAAAGCGTGCGATCGCCTGTCTGATATCTTGCACCATTCTCAATAAACGTATTTTTGATATCTGAGGCACCCTACTAATATGCCAGTTGCGTCAGTCCTGTATCTGCCGGGGAACCCGTCTACCGCAGTGGCTCACCTCCTACCTCTTGCCTCCTGCTATACAATAATGCTCTGTACTATTGGTGCATTATTTCCATGACTGCTACATCTCCTGCTCCCTTTTCCCCTCAAGAAATTGCTGCTGAAGGTATTAAACCCGAAGAATATGCAGAAATTGTGCGTCGTTTAGGTCGTCATCCCAACAAAGCCGAACTGGGAATGTTTGGCGTAATGTGGTCTGAGCATTGTTGCTATAAAAATTCTCGTCCTCTACTCAAACAGTTCCCCACAACTGGCCCCCGCATCCTTGTAGGGCCTGGTGAAAATGCTGGGGTGGTAGACTTAGGTGAGGGACTGCAACTAGCATTTAAGATTGAGTCTCATAACCATCCCTCAGCCGTTGAACCATTTCAAGGAGCAGCTACCGGAGTCGGTGGTATTCTCAGAGATATCTTTACAATGGGGGCGCGTCCCATTGCTTTGTTAAACTCTCTGCGGTTTGGTTCTTTAGACGACCCCAAAACTCAAAGGCTGTTCTCTGGCGTAGTTTCTGGTATAAGCCATTACGGGAATTGCGTAGGTGTTCCCACTGTAGGCGGTGAGGTTTATTTTGACACAGCATACTCTGGGAATCCTTTAGTCAATGTCATGGCGTTAGGATTGATGGAAACACCAGAAATTGTCAAATCTGGGGCATCTGGTCTAGGGAATCCGGTGTTATATGTAGGTTCTACCACCGGACGCGATGGCATGGGAGGCGCGAGTTTTGCCAGTGCGGAATTAAGCGATGAATCTATAGATGACCGTCCGGCGGTGCAAGTAGGCGACCCCTTTTTAGAAAAGTCTTTAATTGAAGCTTGTCTAGAAGCATTTAAAACAGGTGCAGTAGTAGCCGCTCAAGATATGGGTGCGGCTGGTATTACCTGTTCTACTTCCGAGATGGCGGCCAAAGGTGGCGTAGGTATCGAACTTGACTTAGATAAAATTCCGGTGCGGGAATTGGGAATGGTTCCCTATGAATATCTACTGTCAGAGTCCCAAGAACGGATGCTGTTTGTCGCCCACAAAGGACGCGAACAAGAGTTAATTGATATTTTCCACCGTTGGGGACTACACGCCGTTGTTGCTGGTACGGTAATTGCAGAACCCATCGTCAGGATTTTATATCAAGGTGGAGTTGCAGCAGAAATTCCGGCGGATGCTTTGGCAGAAAATACGCCGCTTTATGAACGTGAGCTATTGACAGAACCACCAGAATATGCTATTAAAGCTTGGGAATGGTCGCCTGATACTTTGCCAACTTGCACCACAAACGGTATTGAAATTCAAGGTACTGTAAAAAGTTGGCATGACGTTTTATTAACTTTACTCGATACACCGACCATCGCCTCTAAAAATTGGGTGTATCGTCAGTATGACCATCAAGTGCAGAATAACACCGTTGTCTTCCCTGGTGGCGCAGATGCGGCAATAGTACGTTTACGTCCCCTAGAGAAGCAGGGGAGCAGGGGAGCAGGGGAGCAAGGGGGAACTGCTAATGCTCAAAGTGGTGTGGCTGCTACTGTTGATTGTAATTCTCGTTATGTTTACCTTGACCCCTATGAGGGAGCTAAGGCAGTAGTCGCAGAAGCAGCACGTAATCTTAGCTGCGTAGGTGCAGAACCTTTGGCGGTGACAGATAACCTGAATTTTGGCAGTCCCGAAAAACCCATTGGTTACTGGCAATTAGCAGAAGCTTGTCGAGGTTTGGCGGAAGGTTGTCGAGAATTGGCAACTCCGGTAACAGGGGGTAATGTTTCGCTGTACAATGAAACCCTTGATGCTCAAGGTAATCCTCAACCGATTTATCCAACTCCCGTTGTGGGGATGGTAGGGTTAATACCTGATTTAACCAAAATTTGCGGTCAAGGTTGGCAAGCTAGCGGAGATATCATTTACCTTCTGGGTTCATCTCCTAGCAGTTTGGGCGCATCTGAGTATTTAGCTAGCATTCACGGCACTGTCGCAGGTAGACCAGCTAAGGTAGATTTTGAATTAGAACGTCGTGTCCAAAAAGTTTGTCGTGAAGGTATCCGTGCTGGTTGGGTACGTTCAGCCCATGATTGTGCTGAGGGTGGTTTAGTTATTGCTGTAGCAGAATGTTGCTTGGCTGGTAAGTTGGGGGCGCAAATTTATCTAGAAGCCACTCAGTCACAACGTTTAGATGAATTACTTTTTGGTGAAGGTGGCACAAGAATTATTGTGTCTGTATCCCCTGCACAGCAAGAGATTTGGGAATCCTATTTACAGGAGCATCTAGGTGAAGAATGGCAACAATTGGGAACAGTGGGTAATATCGACACAGGATTGGGGGTTTTGACCACTGATAACCACAGCATAATTCAAGTTAGTATCGAACAGATGAGCGATCGCTATCAACATGCGATCGCTAGACGGTTAATTTATCTAAGAGAGTAGAGAGTAGGGAGTAGGGGAGATGAGGGAGGTGAGGGAGATGAGGGAGACAAGGGAGAAATTCTTTCCCAGTACCCAGTCCCCAATCCCCAATCCCCAGTCCCCAATCCCCAGTCCCCAATCCCCAGTCCCCAATCCCCAGTCCCCAGTCCTCCCAACTATTGATTAATTCCCTCAAACCAATAGCAACTTTGGACACATTTAAGGTACTGTTTTAATGGATGGTTAAAGATTTATTAAGATTAGCACCACTATCCGGTTCATAAAAATAATCCCAGTGACTTGACACCCCAACCAGGAGCAAAGCTAGCATGATTCCCATTGATTCCGTCACTTTGGATGAGTACGCCCAACATACCAACGACTCAATCAATAGTTTGGAAAATCGTCCTGACAAGCCAGAAGAAGCTTGCGGCGTTTTCGGCATCTACGCACCCGGACAAAATGTTGCCAAACTGACCTACTTTGGATTGTATGCCCTCCAACATCGGGGTCAAGAATCAGCCGGCATTGCCACATTTGAAGGGGAGCAAGTCCATCTACACAAAGACATGGGCTTGGTGTCTCAAGTGTTTAGTGAATCCATTTTGGAAGAGTTACCCGGTAGTATCGGCGTTGGTCATACTCGTTATTCCACCACCGGCTCTAGCCGCAGAGTTAACGCCCAACCTGCTGTAGTGGACACACGCTTGGGTAAAATAGCTTTAGCACATAATGGCAATTTAGTCAATACAATAGAATTACGAGAAGAGTTACTCAAGACCAATTGTAACTTAGTGACTACTACCGACTCAGAAATGATTGCCTTTGCGATCGCACAAGCCATTAACACAGGTGTAGATTGGTTAGAAGGTGCGATTCAGGCATTTCATCGCTGTCAAGGTGCGTTTAGCTTAGTAATCGGGACTCCCGTAGGTGTGATGGGTGTGCGCGATCCTAATGGCATTCGTCCCTTAGTCATTGGAACATTACCTAGTAATCCCGTCCGTTATGTTTTATCTTCCGAAACCTGCGGCTTAGATATTATTGGTGCAGAATATCTCCGCGACGTAGAACCAGGAGAAGTAGTTTGGATTACCGAAGAAGGTTTAGCTTCCTTCCACTGGAGTGAAAAACCCCAGCGCAAGCTGTGTATTTTCGAGATGATTTATTTTGCCCGTCCTGATAGCCAAATGCACAACGAGAGTCTGTATAGCTATCGGATGCGTTTAGGGCGACAACTAGCAAAAGAATCCTATGTAGATGCTGACATCGTTTTTGGTGTCCCTGATTCTGGCATACCTGCGGCAATTGGATTTTCTCAAGCTTCTGGTGTCGCTTACGGTGAAGGATTGATCAAAAATCGCTATGTTGGGCGTACCTTTATTCAACCAACCCAAACTATGCGCGAGTCGGGTATTAAAATGAAACTTAACCCGCTTAAAGATGTACTCGCGGGTAAACGGGTGATTATCGTTGATGACTCAATTGTGCGGGGTACGACAAGCCGCAAACTGGTTAAAGCCTTGCGTGAAGCTGGTGCAGCAGAAGTACACATGAGGATTTCTTCACCACCTGTGACTCATCCCTGCTTCTATGGTATTGATACAGATACCCAAGATCAGCTAATTGCGGCTACCAAATCTGTAGAAGAAATCGCCCAGCAGCTAGAAGTAGACTCACTAGCATATCTCAGTTGGGAAGGGATGCTAATAGCCACCGGAGAAGATACCAATAGTTTCTGTTCTGCTTGCTTCACCGGAGATTATCCGGTAGCGATTCCTGAACAAGTGAAGCGTTCTAAGTTGATGTTAGAGAAGGTGGTAGTTTAGGGACTAGAAAAGTAGGTTGGGTAAACTGTAAACCCAACTTGAACCATTAGCATCAATGTTGGGTTTGTAGTGAGGACTTTAGTCCTCAAAATGAAAGCACTAAAGTGCTGACTACAAACCATAACTCTAGTCCAAAATTGCTACGCTCATCTGTGCTGGAGAAAATCCACTTTAGGTAACAACGGATCAGTTACAACACCCACACCAGTAAAACCCCAGCGTTGAAGCAAACTGCCTAACTGTGTACCAGGAATAGACTCTACAGCAAAGCGGTTTGCTACTTCTGCGGCGTGGGTATTGAGATAGGTTAAAGCGTCAAAATTTTCCCGAAATAGTAACAAATAACCCGATGTTTCCTCGCCGGGGCGGGCTGTAAGATAACGACCGTCAGCTTTTGAACGTACTAGGTAATAGACTTCGGACAGCATGGGGAGGAATCAATTAAAAATTCAAAATTCAAAATTCAAAATTAAAGAATCTCTGGGACTGGGTAAGGGAGGTGAGGGGAATGAGGGAGCAGGGGAGCGGAGGAAGAAAAACTAATAACTAATGAATAATGGCCATTGACTAATGACTAAAATTATGCTTCAAGACGGATGCGGGGGTCGGCTACTTTCAGTAATAAGTCTGCCATTAAGTTGCCTACATTCAACAATACGGCACTCATGACTAGACTAGCCATGACTAAATATTGGTCTTTGGCAATTACCGCCTGTAAAGTTAATCTACCTAAACCCGGCCAGTTAAAGAACTGTTCAGCGATAAATGCACCACCTAATAAGCCGGCTAACTCAAAACCCAACAAAGTAATCAGGGGGTTGATCGCATTACGTAGCGCATGAACGTAAATCACGCGATTTTCTGGTAGCCCTTTGGCGCGTGCAGTTTGAATGTAGTCTTGCCTTAGCACATCTAATAATTCGCCGCGCATGATGCGTTGTAACCCAGCAAAACTGGTGATACTTAACGCTATAGTCGGTAAAATCATGTGCCAGCCAATATCTAGGATTTTACCAAACCAAGATAAATCAGCGTGATCAATGCTGGTCATACCACCGACGGGAAATAAAGGCGTGGTGTATTGGGCAAAGATCAGGAGAAACAGCACAGTTATAAAGCTGGGGAATCCTTGTCCGGTGTAGCTAATCACTTGTAAAATTCTGTCAGTGGCTTTATTTTGCTTGACAGCCGCCACGATACCCAAGGGAATTGCGATCGCCCAGGTGACAAATAAAGAAGCGATCGCCAACATTAAAGTAGCGGGTATTCTTTCCCATAGCAGAGACGCAACTGAACGCTGATAAACAAAACTCGTGCCAAAATCACCCTTGGTAAAAATCCGCCACAACCACAGCCCATACTGTTCTAGCCAAGATTTATCTAAACCAAACTGTCTTTTGAGTTCATTAATACGTTCCGGGGAAATTTTGGGATTTTGTCGCAGCGTATCTACATAGTCACCTGGTGATAATTTCATGATGAAAAACGACAACGCCGATGCTAACAATAAAGTTAACAACGCTTGTAAGATTCGCTTAATCACATAAATAAACGTTTCGCTGGTGACAAACCTGATCAACCAGTCCCAACTTCTATCCCAAGAAATTCGTGTAGATGTCACGTCGCTTCGCTCCGAATTCAAAATTCTCTCATTCAAAATTAATCAATGTGTAATCGTCATTAGTCAATTGCTAACTTTGAAACTATGGGTTATGGAGTATGAACTGTTGACTGTGGACTAATCATTAATATTCAACTACGGAAATAATCGGCACATCTGGTAGATATTTGCGCCCTTGTAAATCCCGTAGCTCGATGATAAACCCAAACCCGACTAATTCGCAGCCGATTTGCTGGACTAACTTAGCTGTAGCACTGGCTGTACCACCTGTAGCAATCAAATCATCTACAATCAAGACTCGGCTACCTGGATGTAAAGCGTCTTGATGCACTTCCAAACAGTCAGTACCATACTCTAGTTGATATTCAACCGAATGAACTGCTGCTGGTAGCTTACCTTTTTTACGCACAGGAATAAAACCAGCCCCTAATTTATAAGCCAAGGGGGTGCCAAAAATGAACCCCCTTGATTCCATACCCGCAACATAATCTATAGTCAAACCAGTCTCAATACATTTTTCTGCTAAAAAGTCAATAGTATATCGCAATCCATCGCGATCGCGCAGTAAAGTAGTGATATCACGAAACAAAATTCCAGGCTTTGGAAAATCAGGGATGTCGCGAATAAGAGATTTTAGATCCATAGTGCTGAGTTATTGGGTATTGGGTATTGGAGACTGGGCTGGGCATCGGGCAGAAGGCAGAAGGCAGAAGATTTTCCCCTGCTCACGGCAGTCCGCTCAAGTCGGGAAACCCGCCCACGGGGCTGCCTCCCCTGCTTCCTCATCTCCCACCCTACGGGTGAATCCTACGGAGACGCTACACGTTCGCGTAGCGTCTCTTAAGAGAAGCAAGCTACATCTTCCTCATCCCCAATCACCAGTCCCCAGTCACCTGAAAAATCGTACACTATAATGTCATACGCTTGGGATCAATGCCTAGGTTTCGCCATCTATTGACGATACTGAGAATTTAAACCAAGCTAAGAGATGGATTTATACTCAAGACATAAAAGAGTAAAATTATGCTTTAAAAACTGAAATTTACGTATAGAACAACTTGAGAGTAGAACAACTATGTAAATGTATATATCTAGTAGCCTGACTACTGCCACCAGTTTCATCTTGCTGTTTGGCTAGATATCCTAAAGTTAGTTCTCCTAGTTTTATTTGATTTATTGGAGCCGCACAAGGTATTTGATCGAATGAATGTTTCTGCCAGCTTAACGCCGTTCAACAGTCCAACCCCCCCCTCATTACCGATGATTTTGGACGCTCTACCAGATCCTGCCATTCCTGGGCAGGGATGTCCGGCTAGAACTAGGATGCAAATTGATCTGATTTTACTGGCGATCGAAGCTTTAGAATTGGGTGGTTCGGAAGCCATCCTAGCTTTTGCTGAAGAATTAGATTTAAAAGGAATTATTAAAGACAGAGTGAACTTGTGGCGGATGCGCTCTTCTAACCCCATCCGCAGAGCGCATATTCGTCGCCCTTTAACCATTATGGAGGCAAAAGCCTTAGTGGTGATTGCCTGTTACATAGCACGGCGTTTAACAGTAGTTATCCGCCAAATGCTGATCATTTGTCAACAACTCAACGAAAAGCAAATTCCTTTAGAACAAAATTTACGCTTATCTACTTACCTAGAAAGGTTTAGAGCGCATTTTAAAAGCAGAATGAATGCTCGGCGCATTGGTGCTTTAGCATTAACTTCTGATGAAAAATTAAATGAATTAGCTATAAATCTCTTAGGACAACTGCTATTTTGTACTGGCACAGCTGGAATGCAGCGATTCTGGATCAGTCTATTTGATGGGGAAGTAGAATGAACATTCAAAGGAAGTACAGTTTACCTAATTGTACGGTGCTGTTAGAAGGATTAAGTGATGCTAATAGGGGCGCACAATTTCAGGAATTGCGCCCTGAACTGTCAATATTGGTAAATGCAGAATGTTATATATCTGGACACACCCAGCCTTTAGTGGGGGGAAGAGAATTTTTTGAAAGTTTGGTGCGGGCTGTGAGTGGTTATGCTCAAGAATTTTTAAGTAATGTGCCGAATCCACAAGCACATAACCAAGATTCTGAGTTAGTGGAGTTACAAAAAATCGACCATAACCGACATAGGCTGATAGTACATTATGAGAATGCACCAGAGGAATTTAATTCTCAGCATCAACAACCGATGCAAATAGATTTAAATACGGTACAGTTGTTTGATTTAGTGGAAGCTGTAGATCAGTTTTTTGCTGACACGCAAACTTTACCGGAGTTATCACTAGAATTACAACCAGTGACTAGACGTTATGGTGGTACCAGTCAAGTTGTATTAAAGCAAGCAGTACCCGCAACTGTTGGTGTTTCTAGTTTAGCTGTGGCAGCGATCGCCTTTAGTTTTGTTCCTGCCCCAGAAATGCGTCCCCCAGAAACCAAAACAGAGGAGCAAAGTTACACTACTCCGACAACCAATCCAACCACAACACCCACAACCACACCCTTAGCTGAAACAACACCAACCGCCACACCTACACCAACCACCACACCCTTAGCATCTGCACAACCCACACCAAACTTTCCCACAACTGCGACAGCTGCCACACAGCCGACAGTTCAAGATTTAGAAGCACTTTTAAATACAGTTAATGAAATAACCGATCCGTCTCAACTCAAAGCTTTAAATCGTCAAGTTTGGAACCAAATTGATCCAGTTTGGAATAGCCGTTCAGGAATTAATCAGGATTTAGTTTATCGCGTGGGTGTAGCTGCGGATGGTGCGATTGTGGGATATAAAGCAGTCAACCAACAGGCAAACACCGCTATAGAATTAACGCCTCTGCCTAACTTACTATACAATCCTGCTAGACGTACTCCCATCGCTAATGAGCCAATTGCCCAGTTTAGAGTAGTTTTTACTAGCAAAGGTGTGTTAGAAGTCAGTCCTTGGCGGGGTTATGCCAGCACACCCCAAGTCATCGGGGCTAAAATCACTGAACCGAATGCTATCAAAGCTTTAAACACCAAGCTATATGATACACTCCGGCAAACTGCAATTAGCACTCCCAACTATACCAAAGACTTAAAGTATCGGGTGGCGATTAATCAAGAAGGCACAATTGCCGATTATGAGCCACTCAATCAAGTCGCCTTTGACTATTTCCGCGAAACACCTTTACCAAAGATGTTTCAAGCAGTCTATGGCTCAAATGCAGCCGCTCCCAACAGTAGCGAACCTCTAGCTCACTTCCAAGTGATATTTAAACCTAATGGACAATTAGAAGTCAGTCCTTGGCAGGGATACGACTAATTGAGGAAGCAGGGGAGGCAGCCGCGTGGGCGGGTTTCCCGACTTGAGCGGACTGCCGTGAGCAGGGGGAAAAACTAATGACTAATGACTAATGAATAATGACTAATGACTAATGACTAATGACTAATGACTTCAACGTGTAATTCTCCTCATATAATTTCCCCATAATTGGGCAGCTTGCGCGCTGCTCCCAGAGGTGGGAGAATTATCATCATTGCCGAGCCAGATACCTGTGGCTAATCGGCGACTGGGAATAAAGCCGATAAACCACAAGTCAACGTTTCTATCGGTTGTACCTGTTTTGCCTCCTTCCCCCAGTCCAATGGCCGCACTGCGTCCAGTACCCCTTGTGATTACCTGCTGCATCATATTCGTCATTTGAGCAGCAACACCTGTAGGTAGGACTTGCTTGTTGGCTTCTCGATTTTGGTCGAAGGAGTAGATGACACGGCAGGTTTTTAAATCATTGCGATCGCTACAATCACCACTATCTAAAATTCTACTAATAGCATGGGGAGGATTCCACACGCCACGATTTGCCACCGCCGCAAAAGCCCCTGTCATCTCTAATACATTAACTACACTTTGACCCAATATCAAACCGGGTACTGCTTCCAGTGATGACTTTACCCCCATGCGATGGGCTAAAGCTACCACCTTATCCAGCCCGACTTCCCTACCTATCCGCAGGGCTATGGGATTTTCTGAAAGTGCGTATCCCGTAATCATGTCTAAACTGCCACCAGCACCAGAACGACAGGGACGATAAGTAAAGCCTTGCCAAGTCAAAGGAGCGCAAGAATAACTCCTAGATGTTGGTATACCTTGTAACAGTGCCTGAGTGAAAGGAAAAATTTTAAAAGTAGAACCGGGTTGTCTTTTAGCTTGCACAGCCCGATTAAACTGACTGCGGCGATAATCAGTACCGCCCACCATGGCCAAAATACTACCTGTTCTGGTGTTCAGTGTCACCATTCCGCCCTGAGAAAACCGAAAACTAGCACCGGCGGTGTTGACGGCATTTTGTAAAGATGCTTCCGCCTGTGCTTGTATTCTTGGGTCTAGCTGAGTTTCAATTATGAAGTTTCCTTCCCTAGCTGCACCTTCACCGAGTATCTGTTCTAGTTCCTGAAACACATAGTCATAAAAATAAGGAGCGATAGTTTTAGCTTGCTGCTCACATACTTTTGGACTAACTTGGACAGTGGATCTTCTAGCGCGGTTGGCTTCCTCTGGGGAGATTTTGCCCATTTCCAGCATCCGTTTAATTACACGGTTGCGGTAGTCTGCTGCATCTAGCCGCCTGGGGCTATTCCCACAAAAATTAAATCCGTTGGGAGCCGGTAAAATTGCTACCAATGTTGCTGCTTCCGCTAGAGTTAAGTCTTTAGCTGACTTCTCAAAGTAATATTGAGCCGCATCCTCAAAACCAGAGGTATCTGCCCCTAGAAATACCCGATTTAAGTAAGTCAGCAGAATTTCATCTTTGCTGTAAAAAGTTTCTAATTTGAGGGCAACAATTGCTTCTCTTAACTTACGTCCTAGGGAGTCTTGCGCGCCTACATAGTCACGAAACAAACTACGAGCCACCTGTTGGGTAATGGTGCTAGCACCTTGCTGCACACCTCCGCTACGAGTATTAATGAACACTGCCCGTAGCACACCCAAGGGATCAACCCCAAAGTGCCAATTATAGCGACTATCCTCAGAAGCTATGACTGCCGCAGGTAAATAGGGGCCAAACTCTTCTAAATTTTTCTTGTCTACGTGTGCCACAATCCGAGGCTGACGTAAAGGAGTGCTACCATCGCCAGCATAAACGACTATAGGCGCGCGGCTAGCTGTAGGTAAAGGACGCACAGAAAATTTCAGCCATTCTACCCCAATCACCAATGCTAATAAGGCACTAACGCCACCAAGCCCATAACCAGCCCAAGTTGCGGCTTTCACATACAAAGGTGGTGGATCGAAATATTGCAATCTCACTGATGCTGCTAGTTCTGGGGGGCCTAGGGTGAAAATATCGCCATGACGTAGTTCTAAACTCTGAACTCGCCGTTTACCGCGATAGATACCATTTGTCGAGTTTTCGTCTTTGATCACAAACACGGGGGTACGTTGTGACGAATCCCGTGTTAAGGATAGATGAATTTGGCTGACAACTGGGTTACGAACGACGATATCACAGGATTTGGAACTGCGACCGAGGATATAGCGATCGCCCAACAATGGATAAGTTTCCGCCTTATCTGCCCCTGCATCCTGCACCCAGAGTTCTGGTACTTTGGCATTAGGCTTGAGTGCCAGTTTAGAAAAGTCAACCCTAGCTTGAATAGTATGTACAGCTTGAGTCAGTTGACCTAGTATAGTTTGTGACTTGTGGGGAGGTTGGGGAGAGTTCATTGGCTGTTTACATCACAGTTGTTAGACAAGAATCAGGTAAATAGCAGTTTTGATATTTGGTCTTACACCATTTTACTCCTCAGCCAAAAAATTAATTGGCTATACGGAATTATTCCCGATTTAATCTTACATCAATAGACTATATTTCTAGTAAATTTACTTACTGATTTCCAGTACCTGTTAATATAGATAAAATTCTTGATGCCGAACTGACAATGCTGATTGTCTCTAATGTGAATTGAGGCATCACCAGATATGGCATTTTGATTTTGGTATTGGGGAAAACCTCCTATCAATAAATCTGGTATTGAAATTTGATTGCTGTGAGATATGGCCATCCTATTTGATTGTTGAACAAGACTCAGTACACACCGAAACCCTTTTTTCCTGTCGCCTGTTGCCTGTTGCCTGTTCCCTGACCACACAAATAAATTCAAAAATCAAACCGGATGACTATATCCACATACTTTACAACACAAAAAACGTAGACATTTCGGAAGATTGAAAAAAAATCTCTAATTAGCTTTCAATGCGGTGGATTCACCGAGACCGGCGATGAGAAGTCGGTGTTTTTTGGAACGAGGCGATGAGTAGACAAACAATACCAATGCTAATGAATGAATCTGCCATATTAAACACAGCAAAGTTAATCAATCGAAAATCGAGAAAATCAACTACGTAGCCTAAAACAAACCTATCAATACCATTACCCATCGCTCCACCTAAAATCAAGCCGTAACCCAGCTGATCCCAGAGGCTTAACATGGGGCCAACAATTGCTACAGCTATTAAGACTAAACTGACTCCTAAAGATAGCCAACGCAACCACTCTACTTTGCCACTGAATAAACTAAAAGCTGCACCAGTATTAGTCACATAGGTAAAGTGAAATATACCTGGTAGTAGTGGTAGTGTCTCTCCTAGGCTAAAGGTTTGCACTACCCAGTATTTTGTCAGTTGGTCTAGGAAAAAAGCGATAAAAGCAGCTATCCAGAAGAGGCGATTTTTAAAACGCATGAAAGAAATTAGGGATTGGGGATTGGGGATTGGGGACTGGGGACTGGGGATTGGGGACTGGGAATTGGGGATTCAAGAAGAACTCGAAAGAATATCAGCATCATGACACTTTTTAGCCTCTAGCCTCTAGTCCCTAGCCTCCAGCCTGTCCATAACTAATAAAACATTAAATGCCGTAACAGATATGCTACTACGGTGACAGCACAGACTACAGCTAATTGCCCTGGGATGGCAAGCCAGGAGTAGGTGAGGATGGCTTGCATTAAGGGTATGCTGTCTGTAGTTTGCCACTGGAAAAAATCACTAATGACTAAATAAGTAATTCCGCAAATATGGACAGTTAACAAGCCACAAATACAGCTAAATGTTAGCGTTTCCAGCCTTGGTCTAGCGATAAAGGCTAAAAAGCCACAAATCCATGCACCAGGGATAAAACCTAGTAGATAGCCAAACTGAGACAACTTGATATAACCAAGACCGCCACCATCATAAAATACAGGCAGTAAGGTTAAGCCCATGACTAAATAAGCAATTTGTGACAATGCACCAGCATTCTGACCCCCTAAGCAGCCTACTAATAGTACCGCGCCAATTTGATAGGTGACACCTAAAGAAAAAGTTTGAATTCCATGCTGACCCCAACTCCAAGGTAATGTGATACTGTGGGCTTCGAGAAAGGTACCACCAATTGTCAGAAGTAAGCCAATCATAGACCATAGCAATTGATTGGAAGCGGCAAACATTGATTATGAGGCTCAAGGGAAAACCAACAGCAACCAGTATAGGCATTAATTTTGCAACTGGGACTCGTATTTACAGTCACGATGGTGATGTTGTCTGATTATGATAACTCAGATAAGATAGTCATATAATTAACATTAATACTGGGGTTTATGCGGACTTATCAGTTGGTTGATGAATGAATACGAACTGGATCAGCGATGTTTTGTGAACTTGTTGGAGGCGATCGCACCTCTAAATTTTTCAGTTTTCCGGTTTGGCTATTTTCATGAATATTTTTTCAAATCTGCACCGCATACCAGTCAAATCCGCGATCGCTACAGCCAATTATTGATTCCCATCCAATGATAGAGTTTTGTAAATGCTGATGATAGATGGTAGGAAGCATCAACAAATACATTGTTTACTGAAACTTTGTATAAAATTTAGCATAAAAATCATGATACCCTCATGGTAATTAAGTCTGAAAAAAAATCTGTTTTTTTTTCTTTTATTAACCTCACCTTAACCTTAAGTCCTACCTATAAGGAGTAGCTTAGAAAAGCCTATGTGGAAATTTACTCAAAACTGACAGCTATGCTTTCACATCTAAATTCCCCAAAAATGAACCGCATTCCAGCTATTGCTTCAGTATTTGCACTGACAATTAGCCTCGCTGCTTGTGGTGGACAGCAAGCCTCAGACAATAGTGCAACTAATGATGCCACCTCTGGGGTTGCTAAAGATGCTACAGCCTCCAGCCCTGCCAAGTTGGATCTTGGTGGTAATGTGGCATTGACAGGAGCAGGTGCATCTTTTCCGGCTCCCTTATATCAAAGCTGGTTCACAGACTTAAACAAAAAATACCCCAATTTGCAAGTCAACTATCAGTCAGTGGGTAGTGGTGCCGGCGTTGAGCAATTTCTCAAAGGTACAGTAGACTTTGGTGCCAGCGATGTGGCGATGAAGGATGAAGAAATCCAAAAAGTAGCGGCTGATAAAGGTGTGTTATTGCTGCCGATGACAGCTGGTAGCATTGTTTTGGCTTATAACCTGCCTGGTGTACAAGAGTTAAAGCTCCCACGGCCAGTTTATGTTGATATTCTCTTGGGTAACATCAAAACTTGGAACGACCCCAAAATTGCTGCTGCTAACCCCGGTGTCAACCTTCCCAACCAACCCATCACAGTAGTACATCGTTCTGATGGTAGTGGTACTACTGGTGTATTTACCAAACACCTGAGTGCGATTAGTCCTGATTGGAAATCCAAAGTAGGTGATGGCAAAACAGTAAACTGGCCAGTAGGTGTTGGTGCTAAGGGTAATGAAGGTGTTACCGCCCAAATTCAACAGACTCAAGGTGCAATTGGTTATGTTGAGTATGGCTATGCTAAACAAAATCAACTCAATGTTGCTGCTTTAGAAAACAAGAGTGGCAAATTCGTCGTACCTACAGATGAGTCAGCTTCTAAAACTCTAGAAGCAGTAACTTTACCAGAAAACCTCCGCGCCTTTATCACAGATCCAGAAGGTGCTGACTCATACCCCATAGTTACCTACTCGTGGATTTTGGCTTATAAAAACTATCCTGATGCCGCCAAAGGCAAAGCGATGGAAGCGATGATCGAGTATGGTTTGACTGAAGGACAGAAAGTTGCAGCCGAGTTAGGATATGTTCCTTTACCTCAAAATGTAGTTCAGAAAGTGGCGACGGCGGCAGATCAAATCAACCCAGATTACAAAATTGCTGTTGGTGGTAGCACCAGTGCTAGCAAGTAGGCTGACAAGATGAGTTAAACTCAGTCAGGAAAATCTGCATTTAGCATATTCAGCTATAGCCAATTTGGGAATAATCAACTCATCTGGTTGATCCCTGGCTAAACATTAACAGCCACAAAGCCGGAACAGCCTAGGTTGTACAAATCTCACATTAGGCGGCAAAAATTTGCTTTAGCTGGTTGCTTCTCACATTTATCTCGGATTTAATTTTTACAATCAGTAGTCATGGCGACAAATTCCTCAAATCTGCCATCAGCGATTAAAAGTCGCTCGGAATTAGAACAGTCTTTAGATCGAGGCTTTATTTGGCTGACGCGGATTTTTGCGCTAGCGATCGCTGGCACTTTATTATGGATAGCGTTGCAAGTCACTATTGAAGCTTGGCCTGCCATCAAAGAATTTGGTGCGAGTTTCTTAGCTAAAAGTGCTTGGAACCCAGTCAAGGAAGAATATGGGGTACTACCTCAAATTTATGGAACTCTGGTCAGTTCTTTTCTGGGTCTGTTACTCGCCGTGCCAATAGGTGTTGGTACAGCTATATTATTGAGTGAAGATTTTCTCCCACTGAAAATCAGAACGGTATTAGTGTTTTTAGTAGAACTGCTGGCAGCTATTCCCAGCGTTGTGTATGGTATCTGGGGGATTTTTGTGTTAATCCCGATCCTCACCGACTTGGGAAAATGGCTGCATAGTGCTTTTGGCTGGTTGCCAATTTTTAGCACTCCTCCCACGGGGCCGGGAATGTTACCGGCGGGGGTGATTCTGGCAATTATGACATTGCCCATCATCACAGCCATATCCCGTGATGCCTTAATTTCTGTACCGCCTAGTCTGCGGCAAGCATCTTTAGGACTGGGGGCTACTCGCTGGGAAACACTTTTACAAGTGATGATTCCGGCTGCCTTTTCTGGCATTGTCAGTGCTGTCATGTTAGCACTAGGACGAGCAATGGGTGAAACAATGGCTGTCACCATGTTGATTGGTAACGCCAACAATATCAACATCTCCCTGCTAGCACCAGCCAATACAATTTCTTCTCTATTAGCAAACCAGTTTTCAGAAGCGAGTGGTCTACAAGTAGCAGCTTTAATGTATGCTGCTTTAGTTTTGTTTGTTTTGACTCTGGCAGTCAATATTTTAGCTGAGTTGATCGTGCTGCGAGTCAAGCGAATATAGCAGAGTTGTGGATAAAATTATGACTGCTGATTTTCCCAAAAGGACTTTAACTCGCGCCTCTACTTCTCCCCGGACAATGTTTAATACTGCGATGACGGTATTGGCATTTATTTGTGGAGGATTGGCACTTTTGCCTTTATTGGCTGTACTTTCTTACGTGTTGATTCAAGGTTTTAGCAGCTTGAATCTGAGCGTATTTACCGAACTGCCACCCGCACCTTTAAGGGAAGGTGGAGGTTTTGGTAATGCGATATTGGGAACTTTATTAATGGTAGGTATTGGTGCATTAATTAGTATCCCAGTGGGTGTGATTGCGGCAATTTATTTAACAGAATTTAGCTCCGGTAAATTAGCAAGATGGATACGCTTTGCCACTAATGTTTTAAGTGGAGTACCTTCGATTATTGCTGGTGTATTTGCCTATGGTATTGTGGTATTGACATTAGTAAAATTTAATCTAGGTTCTTATTCTGCCATAGGCGGAGGATTTGCTTTATCAATCTTGATGTTGCCAATTATAGTTAGAACTACAGATGAAGCCTTACAGTTAGTATCCCAAGATTTGCGACAAGCATCTGTAGGGTTGGGAGCTACGAATTTTCAAACTGTTACCCAAGTTGTTTTACCTGCGGCCTTACCAGCAATTGTCACTGGAGCCACACTAGCGATCGCACGGGCGGCTGGAGAAACAGCACCTTTATTATTTACTGCTTTATTCTCGCCTTTTTGGCCTGATAGCCTGTTTAAACCCACAGCATCCCTCGCTGTTTTAGTCTATAACTTTGCTATTTCTCCCTTCAAAAATTGGCAATCTCTAGCCTGGGCTGCTTCGTTGATTTTGGTATTGATGGTGCTGCTCACCAGTATCATCGCTCGCTGGGCAACCCGGCAAAAAGCTTAAAGATTAATTCTCTCATAGCTGAGTCAGATTGCTCACTTATCCCTAAAAAGTAAACTAGACCATTTATGCCTACTCAAATTAGCACAGTGAACAATACAGAAACCGTATTAAAAACGGAAAATCTCAATGTCTACTATGGCAAGTTTCTGGCTTTGCAGAATATTTGGCTAGATATACCAAAAAATAAGGTGACAGCCTTTATTGGCCCTTCTGGTTGTGGTAAAAGTACATTGCTGCGTTGCTATAACCGTTTGAATGATTTAATTGAATCATTTCGGGCAGAAGGGAAAGTTTTTTATTATGACAAAAACTTGTATGCGCCGGATATCGATCCAGTAGAGGTACGTCGGCGGATTGGCATGGTATTTCAAAGACCAAACCCATTCCCCAAATCAATTTATGAAAACATTGCTTTTGGAGCTAGAATTAATGGCTACAAAGGTAATATGAATGAGTTAGTAGAAAGGAGTTTGCGCCAAGCCGCATTATGGGATGAAGTCAAGGATAAACTGCGGCAAAGTGGGTTATCTTTATCTGGTGGACAACAACAAAGGTTGTGTATTGCACGAGCGATCGCTGTACAGCCGGAAATTATCCTCATGGATGAACCTTGCTCTGCTTTAGACCCCATTTCTACCTTGCGAGTTGAGGAACTAATTCACGAACTCAAAGAACGCTACACCATTGTCATTGTCACCCACAATATGCAACAAGCTGCCAGGGTTTCTGACATGACAGCCTTTTTCAATGTCAGGTCTACAGAAACAGGTGGACGTATCGGCTACCTAGTAGAACACGACGCAACAGAAGTAATTTTCAACAACCCCAAACAGGAAGACACTAGAGACTACGTTAGCGGTAGATTTGGCTAAAAATTTTCAGTGTCTCATATTGCCAGATTGAGGGTTAATCAACAGGAATCAATCTGCTAACTATCGCTCATCTTTCTTCACTTTCCTTGACAACCCACGAATAAATTCACGCAATACATCCAATTTGGTTCTTGAGGTTTGTTGACAGTATGCCTCAAGAACTTCTAATTTTTGCTCATCTAATTACTTTAAATAATGTCCGGCTAATTACTTATGATAAGTTTTCGATGCTGATCTTTTCTTGTTCCCTGTTAAGAGTTCCCTGTTAAGAGTTCCCTGTTCCCTACCCCAACAGATGTTATGTTTGTGATGATAGCTGTTCATAATCATGCCTCAAGATTGATTGTTTTAAGCTTCAAATCAAACTTGCAACTTTTCGGATTTTTTTTGGCAAAGTTTGGCCGCGATCGCTCATCAAAGATGATGCCATATTAGGGCGATCGCGCACATAAAATGTTGCCTCTAACACTCCTGCTTTAAAACCTCAGACAGAATATCTAAAGCGGTGTGAATTTGCTGACTGTCAATCACTAAAGGTGGACAAAAACGAATAGCCGCTTTACCGCAACCGAGTAATAATAAACCACGTAAGAAGGCAGCTTGAATAATGCGATCGCGCAATCTGCTATCATCATGTCCTGCACCATCCAATAAATCCACAGCTACCATCAAACCTTTACCCCTCGGTAAAGACATCCTGGGGAATTTTTCATGCAGTCGAGTCAGTCCAGCTTTTAAGATTTCTCCCATTTGGGTAGCATTGCTCATCAAACCACTATCTAATAGTCGCAGCGTCGCAATAGCCGCCGCACAAGCTACAGGATTGCCTCCAAATGTGGTAGCGTGAGCACCAGGCGGCCAAGTCATCAACTCAGGACGGGCGATTATCGCACCTAAAGGTAAACCACTAGCAATTCCTTTAGCTGTAGTCATAATATCAGGCATCACACCCCAATGCTCAATGGCAAATAAGCAACCTGTACGCCCCATGCCTGATTGCACTTCATCGACTATCATTAATATGCCGTGACGATTGCAGATATCTCGAATTCTGGGCAAAAATCCGTCTTCCGGGACGATGTAGCCGCCCTCCCCTTGAATCGGCTCAACTACAATTGCTGCTACTTCCTGGGGCGGTAGGATGGTATTAAATAACTGTTGTTCTAAATAATCCAAACTGGCGTGAGTACCATAGGGAATATGTGTCACCCCAGGAACTAACGGCCCAAAATTAGCGCGTTGTACTGTTTTAGAAGCTGTGAGGGACATTGCGCCATAGGTGCGTCCGTGAAATGCTCCTAAAAAAGCGATAATCAGCGATCGCTTAGTGTAATATCGAGCTAATTTCATCGCCCCTTCATTAGACTCTGCGCCGGAATTGGTGAAAAATACCCTCGCACCATGAGGAAAAGGGGCGCGAATCGCCAAATGTTCCGCTAGTTCCACCATCGGCTCATAATAAAAATCTGTCCCCGACATGTGTACTAACCGCGCCGCCTGGGTTTGAATTTCCTTGACTACCTCTGGGTGCGCGTGTCCGGTGGCGGTGACAGCGATACCTGCGGTCATATCCAGAAATACATTACCATCTACATCTTCTAACATACAACCCTGACCGCGTGCTACAACTAGGGGATAGTCACGGGTATAAGAAGGAGACGTAACAGCGCGATCGCGTTCTATCATAGCCAAGGCTTTCGGCCCCGGTAAAGATGTCACTAAGCGAGGGTGATGAGGTAAAGGTCGATTAATCGGAACACTTAACATATTGTGTTAATCTTTTCCAAAATACGGATAATTTAACTGCGATGTGCAAATATTAACAGTAGCATTTGATGCTTTTTGGCTATAAATTACGCATTGACAACCTGATATTTCTATGTATTAGCGATTGTGCAGAAATCCAGCCAATTTTTCATTAATCCTGAGAAAGATATAAACTGAACTTTTGGTATAAGCATAGTAATTATGAGTGCAAGTTATAATGCACTGTTAGGTTGAGTTTCTCCCGAAGAATGGAAGAGGTTTCCAGCCTAAAGATATGCGTATTTAACGCATGAGCAGATTTATATTGCGAGATTCTTGACTAAATTATGAGTAACTTATTCAGCCATAAACTCAGACTAATAGTAGGTGTTGCTACAATATCAATTATAGGTTTGGCTAGTAGTTATCTATATCAGCAGACAAAAAATCACGATATAGCCACACAACAGCAGAATCAGCAAAAATTCAATTTAAAGCAGTTAGCTAATTTTCCTATCACTTCCGCAAACCTTTCTCAAACTTCTCTGCAATCAGTTGCTTTCACTGGGAATTTTTCTCAGAGTAGTTTAATTACTAATTCATCAAAATCTATTGAAAGTATCACGCAGCACCAAACACCGAAACCTGACCAAAATTTAGCAACAACATCAGTTAAATATCCAATTATTGATGAGTGGCGAAACTATAAATTTAGTGTCAACGGTAATCAGATTTTATCACCCGCACAACTACCAACAAAACAAGTTAAATTTAATCAATCGGATTTATTAAGCGTTCTTGTGAATACTAGAAAATATTTTCAAGAACACGGTGAAGATGACCCAGATATTTTACGCCCTGGACTCCTGAGTACCCAAAAAGTTACTACTAAAGATATTCTGAAAACTTTAGATTTTATGATTGATGTTCTCCAAGAGGACATTGCTAACAATCGCATTACTCGCTTACAAAACCCGAACTTTATTAATAGACATTTTCGCGTCATCAGATGGAAACCATATAATCCCGCAAAACCTCACCAAAAGCAACTACGCCTGACTAAATATGCAGTGTTTACTCATCCAGGTTCACGCCAGAGAACCTCAACCTATAACACACCACTCTACAGTTTAAAAGATAATTCAACAGAAGATAAATTTTACACCAAGTATACAAAGCAAGATGTCTTATCGGGTATTTATGAACCCGGAGGTAAAGAATTCGGCAAAGTAGAACCATTAGCTTATTTAACCCGGAATGGTTTAGAAGAGGCGTTAATGCAAGGAACCATCCTCATCAATTTTTTAGATGGTTCCAAGGGCTTTTTTAACGTAGATAGAAATAACGGAATGTCTTATATCAAGGGTTTAAGGGCGACAGCACAAAAACGCTATTGGTATTTTAGACAAGTTGATGCTATCAAAGGCTATGGACACAAAATAGATGCGAAAATTTCGATTAAACCCGGTGTTACCTTTGCCGGTGATGTGTTAAATATTGGTTTAGGTAGAATCGTTGTCCTTGAGCATAATCAAGGAGGACGTAAACAGCTACAAATGGGAGTGATTGCAGATACAGGCGGAGCATTTTTACCTAACTTGTATCAACTCGATTTTTTAGCCGGTATTTTCCCCAATCAAACCGCTTTTCGCCGACATATCCGACAATTACCTGAGTATGCTAACGCCTATTTTTTGGTAAAAAAGTAAGTAGTTCAACTTAAAAAAATGTCAACACCAGATACCCGACTTCTTTGAGAAGTTGGGTATCTCTCCCATAATCGAGCAACAGCAAATAATTTTCGCTGCACCAACGCAAATTGGCAACTTCCATCTTTGACACTGACAATGGGATGAATTAAACTACCCCTTGCAAGCCGCACAAAACTCTCTGTATATGCACCAAACTGGACAAACTGCTACCCCAACCCGTGTGATAGGTTTAATTAGTGGCACATCTGTCGATGGTATAGATGCGGCTTTGGTGGAAATTTCTGGTACAGATTTGGATTTGCAAGTAGAGTTACTAGCCGGGGAAACCTATCCCTATCCTGAACAACTGAGAACAAAAATCTTGGATGTTTGCGCTGGTGCAGCCATTTCTATGGCAGAATTAGCAGAATTAGATGATGCGATCGCTCTGTGTTTTGCCCAAGCTGCCGAAAATATTCAAACAAAACACAAACAAGCAACTTTGATTGGTTCCCACGGTCAAACCGTATATCATCGACCGCCTGAGTATGGGAAACTGGGAAAAAATTCCCTTGGTTATACTTTACAACTCGGTCGTGGTTCCGTGATTGCCCACTTGACAAAAATTACCACTATTAGTAATTTTCGAGTAGCGGATATTGCTATCGGTGGTCATGGCGCACCCCTTGTACCTAGAGTAGATGCGTTTTTGCTCAGTCATCCTCAAGAGGGACGTTGTATACAAAATGTCGGCGGTATAGGGAATGTGACTTATATTCCCCCGCGTCGTGATGACTGGTTGAATAAAATTCGCGGTTGGGATACTGGCCCCGGTAATAGTTTACTAGATTTAGCCGTACAGCAATTAACAGACGGTGCTAAAACCTACGATGAAGATGGTAAATGGGCAGCTAGCGGTACTCCTTGCTATCCTCTGGTAGAGAAATGGCTAAATCAAGCATATTTTCACCTACATCCGCCTAAATCCACAGGTAGAGAGTTATTTGGTCTAGATTACCTGCAACAGTGTTTTCAAGATGCCGCACCCTATCAATTGAGTCCATCTGATATGCTGGCAACACTGACAGAACTAACTGCGGCTTCCATTGCCCATAGTTACCGCAGCTTTTTGCCAGAAATGCCCAACCGTGTATTTTTATGTGGCGGTGGCAGTTGTAATCTGTATTTGCAGCAAAGGTTACAGTTTTTGTTGGGAGAAGTACCAGTTTTAACTACCGATGATGTTGGCTTGAATGCTAATTTTAAAGAAGCGATCGCCTTTGCTGTTTTAGCTTATTGGCGACAACTGGGTATACCTGGCAATTTACCCGCAGTCACAGGCGCACCCGGTGAAGTCTTGTTAGGAGAAGTTCACCGCATTGATGCTGAGTAACTCTACTCCCCAATCCCCACTCATCTGATACCTGACATTTGTGCAGTTACAAATATATCTTTGTAGCTAAGGACTACTCGTTCAAAGTAAGGAACACACAAGGTGGCTCATACTTTTTTATTGCAACCAGGACGCTGGACAATTCAAGGCAGTTGGCTAGAACGTCATGGACTGCCAATTAATGTGAAGGGTATGACCTTGGTAGCTTGGAATCGAGATAATTGGTTTACTATGGCGACAAAACTCATATTTCCAGGGAGCGATCGCCCAGATATATCTTTACAGTATAAGGGACGATTGCATGAGGGAGAACGTCAATATACTTTTTTAGTTCAGCATAGTATTTTAGGTCAGATTGAAGGTGAAGGCTGGATTGGGTTAGATACCATTGTGCAACGTTACTGGGTGATTAGCGATCGCCACCGTCGTAGTGGATTTGAAACCATGCACCGCAATTCTGATGTCACATATTCTCTCAGTAGCGGTGTCATGGCAGGTCATTTTTTAACCAGTACAATGGAAGCCAAACTAGAACTGCAACCCCTAAATAATTAGAGACTGAAGATAAATTCAGTTATCTCGTGCATCAAAATTGGGCAAACTAACATTACATCACAAGTGCAGAACATGAGGATACATCTATTGATATCTCGCACCATTCTCAATCAACCTAGGGTTGGCAATGCCCACAACGTAAAATTCAGGGTTTGAGCGAATTTTTAGGAGTGCATCGCCGCCGTGTAATTGCCATAACGCAACTGGTGCAAGATGTCAGTCTACTCATTTCCATCTTTAATTGCACTTTTCCACCCCAGCACTTCACACCTACTTCATAGGTAAGTGTAATTTACATTTATTGAACATTGGAGTCGAATTTTCTATGTCAGACCCCAACATTGGTCGTCTTCTTAGCAACCGCTACCAGTTGCAAGAATTAATTGGTACTGGAGCAATGGGTAAAGTATATCGTGCTAAAGATGTTTTGTTGGGAGGCGTACCTGTTGCTGTCAAGTTTCTCGCCCTGTCTATGCAAAATGAAAAGATGCGACTGCAAGAACGTTTTGAGCGAGAAGCAAAAACCTGTGCTTTACTTGGGCAAAAAAGTATTCATATTGTGCGAGTCATGGACTATGGCCTAGATGAAAATCAAACCCCCTTCTATGTCATGGAATATCTACAAGGTCAAAGCCTCAACCAAATCATCCGGCAACAACCATTATCTTTACCTAGATTTGTGAGTATGGTACGCCAAATCTGCCTAGGTTTACAGTGCGCTCATGATGGTATCCCAGTTGATGGCTCAGTTTGTCCGATTATTCATCGTGATATTAAACCCAGCAATATGCTAGTCCTCCAAGATGCCAGTTTTGGGGAATTAGTGAAGATTTTAGACTTTGGGATTGCTAAATTATTACAGAGCGATGGTGATCACACAAAATTTTATTTGGGAACGCTGGCTTATTCATCCCCAGAACAGATGGAGGGCAAAGAACTAGATAATCGTTCTGATATCTATAGTTTGGGTGTAATGATGTTTGAAATGCTGACAGGCAAAATGCCATTACTGGCATCCACCCATTCTTTTGGCGCATGGTACAAAACACATCACCAACAACCACCACGAACTTTTAGAGAGGTTGCGCCTCACTTACTCCTGCCTCAAGAAGTGGAAAATTTGGTAATGAGTTGTTTAGCCAAAAAAGCCCAGGATCGCCCGCAAAGTATTAGCGAAATCCTGCAAATTATCGAAAATATCGCCCAGCACCATCAAACTCGCCCCACTCCAGACGAGCATCCTCAACCTACTCATACCATCACCATTACGGCTGAACCTCAACAAAAGACAAAAGTTAACTCACCATTGCAGTTAGCTCCTGCCAAACTTAAAATCAGTTCTAGCAATTCTTGGCCGCAAAATAAACCAATTGCCAATATTGTTTTTCCTCAACCCATCAATGTTAATGGGGAGGTTGAACCAGCCCTATGGGTGATGCTACCACAACAGGACATTCTCAATTTTTTTGTTTGCAATCGCTATAATCAATTCCTCTTGATTACTACACCGCACCCCATGTTACTGTGGATTACTGTTCTCTACAACCGCCAACATGGTACTAAGTGGTTGCCTTATTACCTTGATCTGAAAACGAGTTTAGGTCAAGATACCGTCAGCTTACTGTCCCAAGTAGGTCATTATCGTCTCCTGTTCTTTGCGCGGGAATCCCCCCATCGCTCTTTTCATGTTCTAGTTGCTAGTATCGCTACTGCTCAACGTCAACGACTGCAACAGTGGCTCAACACAGCCAAAACCTTAGCCGGTACTGCTGAACCCCAACTGAGTAAAAACCTGCTGAAACAGGAATATGAAAAGATTAAGCCCCAAATTTTAGCCAAGCTAGAAGCCATTGACACCGATTCTGCCTTTGATATCTCTGGTTAGAGAATACTTGCTGCTGTTTGCCTTGACCTTGGCAGGATAATAAAATTGTGTTTTCTAGAAAAATGTAAACTTTTATAAAAATTAAATATATTTAGGTTGTAAGCACTATTGGGAATAAATATAATAAGCATTAGTGCTAGCTGCCAAACCGTGCCTAGTTACAAATCAGCAAGTTGTTGATCGTGCTTATAAACATTTGAGCAGTAAGGGTTCATAAGTACAGGTTCACAGTTGATTAGTAGAAAGTAACTAATGGTTGCCAACTACTGCTTTGGCAAATAAGTCGAAAGTCAGTGAAAACGCATGGAAATTACTAGCTAAATCAATTGCTGTTTTGCGCTTTTGGTTATCAGCTTTTCCTAGGTTGAGTTGAATTTGCTTGGAGTTGACGCCCCAGCATCCCCAGCCCCTTTCCTCTCTGGAACCGAGCAAGAGAAGGAGGTCGCCCACTGCGACACAAAAACTACTCTATGCCATAGTGGAGCCAGAATCTAAGCCCCACTGATGCTTCAGTAGCTCCTGATAAGTTGCCTCGCGCACGACCATTTGCTCATACAACTTCACCAAGAAGTCTTTAGCTTGCTCATGGCTCATGTTTTGCACCTGAGTAGCAAATGACCGAATGCTGAATTGCTGTTCCAATGAGAGTTGAATGGGTTGATTCATGGTTAGACTCCTAAACAGACAACGCTTAAAGTAAATTTCGGTGACAGAAGTCCTACAGGTATAGGGCTAGATTTATGGTCTGTCCCATATTTGTCTCTGTATTAAGAAAGATAACAATTATTTGACAGATTGCCCATATCCTTTGTGCGGAGATTTCTACTGTCGGGATATTTTGCACCTGAACCTACTGACATATAACCCAAGTCTGCGGAGGCAGTCTCAGGCTGAATTGTAGTTGGTGGCAGGTGTGAATCTACCTCTAGTCAACACCTGGAACTGGAAATTGCTCCTGGATGGAGATGTCCATCCCAAGGTGAAAAAACAAAGGTATTAAGATCGCATTATATGCGTCTTATATTATGAGGTGCAAGATGTCAACCGACCAAATTGTGTAAATATAGCCGCCAATTGGGAAATTTTGGTGGCTAAGAGTATTTGTATCAAGAGGTAAAGAGGAAAAATGCTCAAATTGAACAAAATGTTGAGTATTTTTACTTGAATAAGTCAAAATTCCCTGGCAACAGGTGTTATAACTATTCGTCGTTTTAATCATAAAAAATAGTAAAATATAGACAAATCTCCAAGAGCTAATGACTATCAAACCGAGGGGTGAAAGTCCAGCTACTACAAGCTTCCTGCGTATATCGCTAAAAAAGGAGTCAAGCCTAGGTGCAAGAGCCAGAAAACGCGGTTGATACGAGGCAATCAAAACAATTAGGAGAAGTGAAAAAGTAGTCCCATCGGCTTTTAGCTTAGGGATAGAGGGTATTGTAGTTTGCCCATTCTGGGTAACACCGGGAAAAGTAGCTTGAGGATATTTGTCCATAAAACTACTAACTGTACTAATGACTAATGACTAATGACTAATGACTATTGGCAGAATTTCATTCAATAGCCACAATCACGACAGTGATGTTATCGTGTCCACCTTGTTCTTTAGCGGCTTCTACCAGAGACTTAGCAGCTGTATCTAAAATGGGAGTGTCATAGAGACAAGCAGCGATTTTTTCATCAATCAGTTCTTCAGTCAGACCATCACTGCATAACAGTAAGCGATCGCCAATAGTCACATCTAACTGGTGGATATCCAATTGGGATAAGTCGTCCCGACCTAAACACCGGGATAAGACATGGCGAAACGGGTGAATGCGGGCTTCTTCGGCGGTAATATCGCCGACTTTAATGGCTCTAGCTACCCAAGTATGGTCTTCTGTAATTTGTTCTAATTGCGACTTTCGCAACCGGTACAGCCGAGAGTCTCCGACATGGGCGCACCAAGGCGCATCATGATAAAAAATGACGACAACGGCTGTTGTACCCATATCAGCCCGTTCAGGATGACTTTGCTGATCCTGTAAAATGGCTTCATTAGCCTGCCATAAAGCTTGTTCTAGCAACTTTTCCGGTGACTCAGAGGCATTCCAGTTAGCCAGCAAATACTCTTGAATTTCCTTGGTGGCAATGCGACTTGCTTCTTCACCTCCCGCATGACCACCCATCCCATCAGCAACGATGAAAAATCGCCCTTCTGGGTCGATGTAGTAATGATCTTGATTATTAGAACGCACAAGTCCCGGATCACTAAGACCCGTGAAGTTAAGTTTCATAGCTTTTTGATGCCAAAATTAATACATACGGTCATAACGGTCGAGGCGGAGGAGCAATCGGATGAGTGTGACGGAGATGGCGGCGGCAATTAAACCAGCCAGCCCTGCTAACCATACATAATGATTAACTAATAAAATAGTAGCTGAAAGGGTAAATCCACTGATGATTAAAGCATAGCTCATGCCCAGCTGAATATTGCTTTGCCGCCTGAGTAAACGTTCGGTTTCGATAGAACGCACCCGCAGGCGCATATCTCCCCGTTCTAGTTTTTCTAAGGTATCTTCTAATCTCCGTGGTAAGCCGAAGGCAGTGGTACTAACTTGTACTGCTTGGCGGCTTAATTCATTAAGTAAACTATTGCTATCTGAACTACTCATATTGTTGATCAGCTGCATTGCATAAGGTTGGGCAACTTCCATAAAGTTAAAATCTGGATCTAGACCTTTGCCTACTCCTTCTAGGGTGGAAAAAGCCCGCATCACAAAAGTAAAAGTTGCAGGAAATCTAAACGGCTGATTATAAGCTATTTCGTATAAATCATCACTAATTGCTGCTACTGATTGGGCTTCAAACGGCTTATCCATGAAATTGTCCAGCATATACTGCACAGAACGCCGCACCGGCCCCATGTCATTCACGGGTGCGATCGCACCTAAATCGATCAGAGACTGGACGACGCGATCGCCATCTTTTTGGGCGATACCAAACAGCGTTGCCATTAGCCCCTCACGGACATTAGATTTAATCCGCCCCATCATCCCAAAATCGTAGAAAATCAGCGAGCCATCAGGACTCACCGCAATATTGCCAGGGTGGGGATCAGCATGGAAAAAGCCATCATTGAGTAATTGCATGAGGTATGCTTGCGCCCCTTGACGCGCAATTACCTTACGATCTAACCCGGCTGCTTCCAAAGCCTCATATTGGCTAATTTTAATCCCCGGCACATATTCTAAAGTCAGTACCCTTGGCGACGCGTAACGCCAATACACTTTCGGGACTTTTACCCAATCATAGCCGCGAAAATTTCGGCGAAAGGCATCAGCATTTCTACCTTCATTGAGATAGTCAATTTCTTCCCAGAGAATGCGACAACATTCTTCATAAATACCAATCCAATCTCGCCCCGGCCCCCATTTGGGATGATTTTGGAAATAGCGAGCAATCCCCTTGAGAATTTGTAAATCAATTTCAAATAACTTTTTCAGTCCAGGACGCTGTACCTTGACAACGACTGCTTCGCCGCTATGTAGTACCGCTTTGTGTACTTGTCCCAAGCTAGCAGCTGCCAAAGGAATCGGTTCAAAACTTTGAAAAAGTTCAGGAATTTTCTTACCTAGTTCTTGCTCAACAATCTTTTCTACTTGTTCGTAGCTAAAAGCAGGTACTTTGTCTTGAAGTTTTGCCAACTCTTCGACATATTCACTAGGGAATATATCAGCGCGGGTAGAAAATAACTGTCCCACTTTAATAAAAGTCGGCCCCAACTCCAGCAGAGTATTACGAATCCAGACAGCTTGAGCTTTACGCCGCGCCGCCTGTTTAGCTTCAGTCACACCGCCAGGATAACTCCAAGATTTGTTGTAACGCCACAGTTTGAACATTAAAGTCAAGACAAATGACCAAATGTCTACAAACCGACGCTTACTAGAGTAGTTTTCACGATTCCAACGGTATGCTTTATCTGAATAACTGGTTTCCATATTGTGTGCGTACCGTTGTTGATTTACTGAATCACCTGGAACAAAAGACACTCTTAACCCTAAACTGTTTTTTACAAAGAGCTATTTGTCAATTATTTGCGACTATTGACTATTGAGCAAATGTATCAAGAACTGCTGCGATAACGTTGTAATTCGGTTCGCAATAGGGCAATTTCTGCTCGCAGTTCATCAACTGTTGCTTGCAAGTCAACTGCACCGCCACCTGCTGGTTTACTGCCTGTAGTAGTTTGTCCTGTTTGAGCCGCATCTGCGGCGCGGTTTGCCCGTTCTAGAACTTCTTCGGTAAATTGGCGTAGCTGTTCTCTAGCTTCTGCATCAAATTTACCTATTTCGCTCAAAGCATCAGTCAAAGCGACTTCTAGGCGTTCATTCACTACTTCTGCTAAGGCTCTGCCCACGAAAAAGGCTTGTAAAAGGGGATTACTCATAAATTTTTGTTACGCTCGTCCGCAAAAGAATTATAACTTGCCCGTATGCTTTGCGGCTTCTTTCTGAGAGTGTGCAGTTAGGTTTACAAGGTAGTTATTTTGCGATTCATTCATTATAACTACATAGGAATATAACAATTAAATATTAATCAAGTTGTAGGACTGACGCAAGGGACATGATGAATCTAGCTAGTTTGTAAGTTGCTATTGTTACATTTGTTTATGGAATTACTTAAATGACGATAGGCGATCGCCTCCCATAACATTGCTAAAATAAACCCATAAACACTTGATGCCGTATATATTCTATGACCATAGCTTCAGAATTAGAATCTCAAACGGGCATCTGTTCAGATGTGACATTTCCCCCTAGTGATTTATACAGTGACGAGCCTCCCTTGGAAACAGAACTACATCTGCGACAAATCATCCTACTGTTAACCTGCTTAGAATTGCTGTGGCGAGAGAGAAATGATTTTTATGCCGCAGGAAACCTGACGATTTATTACAGTCCCCACCAACGTAAATCAGAATACTTTAGGGGGCCTGACTTTTTCGTAGTGCTGGGAACAGAACGCAAAACTCGCAAAAGTTGGGTAGTCTGGGAAGAAGACGGAAAATACCCCCATTTTATTTTAGAAATTCTATCAGATTCCACAGTGAATACTGACAAAGGTTTAAAAAAAGAAATATATCAAGATACCTTTCGCACGCTTGATTATTTCTGGTTTGATCCCTACACTTTGGAATTTGTAGGTTTTCATTTAGTAGATGGCAAGTACGAACCTCTACAAGCAAATGAACAAGGACATTTGTGGAGTCAACAATTAGGGTTGTATTTGGGAATTCATCAGGGACTATTACGGTTTTTCACAGCAGATGGGGAAATAGTCCCGACACCAGAAGAAACAGCACAACAAGCGCAAGACAAAGCGGAACGTTTAGCAGCAAAACTGCGGGAGTTAAATATCGACCCAGATTTAATTTAAGGAATGGGGTTAAATGTAGAGATGTTTCCTGCAACGTCTCTATATTTTCTTAACAAACATTGTCTAATAATGCTGGGCTAAAAAGGCTTCTGCTTCCGCCTGATTTTTTATTACACCATCCAAAGTTGCGGCGAGTAAATCATCTAGCATTTGTCGATATTGTGGCCCTGGTTTGTAGCCTAATTTCTTTAAGTCATTACCATTGATAATTGGGTGGACATGAGCTAAAGTTGTTAAATAATGCCAGATTTGCTGTCTGATTTTTCTCTGACTGTGCAAGGCAATTAAAATTAACATTTCTAAATCGTATTTGCGGAGTAGCTGCACTATTTGACTGGGGCGTTCACATTCAGGTAAGGATGTAATGACTTCAGTTTCAGCCGTGGCTAAGTTCTGCAAGCGTTTGATACTGTCATCTTGCAATTGTAAATTTTTCGCTACTTTATGCCGATATTTCGGGGCTAGGTGGGCAATTAATACTTCTAAACGCATTTGCCAAGGTGTGAAAGTTTGGGCAGGATCAAACTTGTGCAAACAGCGTTGTAGTAAACGTAATTGCCGGATAAGTTGATAATCGAGTTTTAGGGTGGGATGGATGCACTGTAAAGCCCCTAAATTGTCGAGTAATTGTAAAGCTGGTTGCCAGTAGGGGGCTTCCAGGATGTGTTTCAGTTCGGCTTTGAGTCGGGTTTGTAGGGCTGGGGTTTTGCTGTTAGTTTGGGCGGTGCGATCGTAAACTCCACTGTTGATAGCATAGTGGATATACTCTTTGGTGCGTCTTTCAATGTCAAAGCCAAAACGCACGGCAAAACGTACACCACGATAAATCCTGGTAGGATCTTCAATAAAACTGTTGGCGTGTAATACCCGAATTTGCTGGGCTTGTAAGTCTAGCAACCCACCGAAGAAATCGAGTAGTTCACCAGCACGGGGTGAAGTGAGGCGCAAAGCTAAAGCGTTTATTGTGAAATCTCGACGATATAAGTCTTGACGAATGGAACTTGCTTCTACTTCTGGATTGGCGGCGGGGTAAGGATAAAATTCGGTTCTGGCTGTGGCAATATCCACCCACAAGGAATCTAATTCTACGTCTTTGTGCCACAACAAAGCCGCAGTTTGAAAAGCCCCATGTATTTCTAAGCGGGCGGCGGGGTAAATTTCCTGTAGGGCTTTTGCTAGTTCGACTCCTGCACCGACATCTGCGGCTTGATGAAAGCCATCAACCACTAAATCAATATCTGTAATCATTAAACTGCCATTTGCGGCTTCGGCTAAGAGTAAGTCTCGCACCGCACCGCCGACTAAATACAGATGCCAACCGCGTTTTTCTGCGGCTTGGGAAGCTGTGCTGAGTAGTTGCCATAGCTGGGGAGTGAGGCGATCGCGCAATTCTGCTAATGTAGGTATTCTAACTTCTCTGTCTCCCCATCTTCCTGTTTCTCCCTCCTCCCATCTATCTCTTTCTTCATAGGCTTGATGTAATTCTCGTAAAACATCAGTTCGAGTTACAATCCCTACTAACTGCCCATGATCTAACACTGGCAAACGTCCAATATCATAAGTCACCATTAAAGACTCGATGTGTGGCAGTGTGGTATCTGGGGTAATTGTTTTTAAGTCTGTGGTCATGTAACCTTTAACTGGCGCATGACTAAAACCGTGATGCAAGGCGATATCTAAATCACGCCGGGAAATAATTCCTACCAGTTGCCCTTGTGTATCAACTACAGATAAGCCAGAATGACCATAACGTAACAAAATTCTTTGTGCTTCGGCAATGGTGGTTTCTGGGCGAATGGTGCGAACTGGGGATGACATTAAATCTCTAGCTGTCGGTGGGTGGGGAATGGTTGTTTTTATTCCCTCTAAAATTTGTTGCAGCACATCTTGGGTATTAGCACCCCGTAAGTTGAGAGATGATGCTTGAGAATGTCCGCCACCTCCAAACTGTTGAAATAATACGTCAAGATGTACGCCAGGGATTTGCGATCGCCCAATCACTGTTAACCTAGATTCATCTTCACTTAAGGGATATTCCGCCGCTAACAATAACGCATCAATTTCTGTTAATTCTATTAATTGCGATGCCAAACTTGACAACCCTGGGACAAATTCTTCTGTCTTTAAAGTTACCCAAGCAATAGTATAACCCCGTATACAAAGATATTCTAATTTTTCTAGTGCTGTAGTTAACAGGCGTTGTAATTGGCGAGATAAGCCGGGATCACGGTAATTAGAGATAACTGATAAACTCGCGCCTTGCTGCATCAACCAAGCTAAAGCTAAAGCATCCCGTGGTGTAGATTGGTCATAGGTAAGAGAACCTGTATCAACATGAATACCCAAAGCCATGACTGTGGCTTGAGCAGCAGTCAGAGTCATGTTATTTTTTTGTAATTGCTCGGCTATCAGAGTTGTGGTAGCTCCTACAGCATCAATATAAAATTTCTGGGCAGGAATATCAGAATCTTGACCGAGATGATGGTCATAGACGGTAATATTTTTGACATGAGGTAAATCAAACCACTCAGCAGCCTTACCCAAGCGATCGCGCTGTTGGGTATCGACAACTGTCACAGAACGAATTTTATCAGGATTTACCGAACGTCGTTCAATCAGAGGATATTCATCCCGATACAGTGCCAAAAAGTCCCGCACAGGTGGATGTGCGCCACCACTCAAGACAATTTTACTGCCTGGAATGAGGCAAGTTAGCCCCACGGCAGCACCTAAAGCATCAAAATCGGCTGTAGTGTGACAAAGAATTAAATCCATAGTTATTAGTCATTAGTCATTAGTCATTAGTCATTAGTCATCAGTCATCAGCAACCATCCACCATTTACAAATCTTCACAATTATGAACTATGAACTATTGACTATGGACGATTACCTAAATTGTGACAATTTCTGCTAGGTTACAAATAAGGAAAAATCACAGTGTCGTCCTTGAGGATATTCTTACTTTAGTATTTCCTTAAGAATTCTGCTGTCTTGGGAGAAGTAAAAATGACCATAATATTTCAATTTGCTCTAGTAGCTCTTGTAGCCATGTCTTTTGTGCTGGTTGTTGGCGTACCTGTCGCCTATGCAACTCCTCAAAACTGGGTTGAATCTAAAAAACTCCTCTGGCTTGGTTCTGGAGTTTGGATTGCTTTAGTGCTTTTAGTTGGGCTATTAAACTTTTTTGTGGTTTAAGGCAGCACTTGTCTGGAGGGTATCCAGTAGCAACAATGCGATAAGAGCAGGAGCAACACGAGATTAGGTATGCAGACACCAGATAAATTTAGCAATTTTTCTGGGTTCGTTGTCCCTAATTGTGTTTTCCTGCTCTTCTACTTTTAAAGAAGAAATGTATATT
This sequence comes from Anabaena sp. 4-3, assembly GCF_001597745.1. Lineage (GTDB taxonomy): Bacteria > Cyanobacteriota > Cyanobacteriia > Cyanobacteriales > Nostocaceae > Trichormus. Next base: position 34,596 of record NZ_LUHJ01000022.1, read on the forward strand.
GACAAGAGTATCGTTAATCTAAGAGGCAGTCATGGCAGTTTTTGAGGGAACATTCACTCAAACAGAACCTTTACGTTTGGCAGTGGTGATTGGTCGATTTAATGATTTAGTTACCGGAAAACTGCTGCAAGGATGTCAAGATTGCTTGAAGCGTCATGGTGTAGATCCTAACCCTCACGGTGATCAGGTAGATTATGTTTGGGTTCCAGGGAGTTTTGAAGTCCCCGTTGTGGCTCGTCAACTAGCTCTTTCTCAGCGTTATGATGCAGTAATTTGTCTGGGTGCTGTGATTCGCGGGCAAACACCCCATTTTGATTATGTGTCTTCAGAAGTAGCTAAAGGCATTGCGGCTGCTAGTTTTCAAACTGGTGTACCAGTGGTTTTTGGCATTTTGACAGTAGACACGATGCAGCAAGCTCTAGAAAGGGCTGGAATTAAAGCTAATCACGGCTGGGATTATGCGATGAATGCCCTAGAAATGGCTAGCCTAATGCGGCAATTGCGCTCTAGCTTCACCGATGGCTATGCTCACAATACCCAATCCTTACCAGCAGCTTTTAGCAATGCCAGCGTTGGCAAATTAGCCTCAGAGTCCGAGGAAGTGGGCTGAGAGTGATGATTGCTGGATTCTGATTCTAGGGAACTCAGCAATCAAAAAAAATTTTTTTCATGGGAGTAGTTGACAAATCTAAAAAAATTTGGCATATTAAAAGGGTGAGGTTTGCGGGTATAGCTCAGTGGTAGAGCGTCACCTTGCCAAGGTGAATGTCGCGCGTTCGAATCGCGTTACCCGCTTGAAATAACAAGCATATCATAAATCCGCTAGAGAAGAAATTGACCGGAAGCATATCACGCAACCGGTTGATTTTTTTTTAACAGTTAGTAGGGTGCTTCAGTATGAATATTTTCTTGGTATAGCTAGGGTTTCTCGTACTGACGCACCCTACATTTTGGATGTTTTTTATCTGGAAGTCCTTAACCCTGTTGTCAGGTGTAGTTAGTAGGGTGCGTCAGAATTAATATTTTCTTGGTGTAGCTAGGGTGACTTGTACTGACGCACCCTACATTTTGGATGTTTTGTTATCTGGAAGTCCCTAACCCTGTTGTCAGGTGCAGAAGGTTGTTTGGCAGTCAACTTATCAGCAAAACAAATAGTTGGCTCTTAGAAATATCTTGACTACATGGGTTGTCTTGAGAGTGTTTGCCATCTAAGCTGAGAAGTATATCTAACACGCTCATGCAGTCTATGTTAAAGAAATCTAGATACATAAAATTTGTTAGTTACGATGAAAATACAGAAAATTTTAATCAAGGTTGCTACCTGGCAGGAAGGTTAATCAATAGCCTCAGTTAGCAGCATCTGCCACTACACTGAAGATAAAGAGTTATTTGGAGAGGTAGTATCCCCGATGTTTGATCTGATTTTTTAACGCAGAGTCACGCATTCGCGTAGCGTCTCGCTCCAGAAGGTTCACGCAGAGGAACGCGGAGGTTTAAGTTAAGCTTTGTGTTTGGTGTGTGAAACAATAGGGATGCTCTGAGTAGGAGAGAAATATATAGAACTCTCACAATTTGTAGACAACACGCTCAAGTCAGTAGAACGGTTGTGCCATCTAAAAAACCTGAAAAAATCGATTTAAACTCTGAATATATCTGTCCCTGTCGCCGTCGGGGGCGGTTGATTCCGATTACACTGACAGAAGCATTTGGCTGCGATCGCTGTCAGCAAATCTTTGTCGTAGAAGATAATGGTTATATGCTAGAACAATTGTCAACCACCTATCCCTATAAGCGTGCTTGGCGTTGGACAGGGAGTGGGTGGAATGTTGTCCATCCTAAATTGCGCGAAAGTTATTTACCTATAGCGTTGGGGATTATTTTCGTGCTAGTGATTATATGGCTACCATTAGCACTGCGACTAGCCAATGGTTCTAGTATTATTGCTTGGGCAATGGTGGCGGTATTGTTGGCTATCCTGCCAGCATTCATGGTCTGGCTTACCTACAGACGATAATTTCATGACTGTTCCACCTTTGGATGATTCCCCCGAAACAATGAAAAGTGCCAAACGCGCTTATCAAGCTTCCCTGAAATTAGGCACTACTAAGGGAACTGATCGCAGTCGCGCTGTGTTGGCAATGGCACAGGCTCTAGAAGAATCCTTTGACGACATTTTAGAAGCCAATACTTTGGATTTGGAAGCAAGTCGGGAAATGGCTGTGCCAGACTTGATTTTAGATTGGCTGAAGTTAACTCCCACTCGGTTAGCAACTACTGTGGAAATTCTCCAAAAGTTGGGGGAAGTTTCAGATCCGCTAAGGCGGGTCAGAAACGCTGACTATCAACCGGAAGATTCTCAAAGTTATTCCCAGTTAATGCCTTTGGGGGTAATTGGCTTTATTTATGAGGCGTTTCCCGATTTGGGAGCGATCGCCGCCGGTTTGTGTATGAAAACTGGCAATAGTATCATCCTCAAAGGCGGTACAGAAGCCAGTCACTCTAATGCTGCCATTGCTGAAGTTCTCCAAAGTGCGATCGCTGAAGTTGGTTTACCACCAGGTTGCATAGAACTGATTACCGCCGAACATGGGGCTTCCATGCGGGATTTAATTACTCAAGACCAATATCTGAATTTAGCCATTCCCTACGGTCGTTCTAGTTTGGTACAGCAAGTGATGCGACAAGCTACTTGTCCTGTGTTAAAATCCGCTATGGGTAATTGTTACCTTTATTGGTCGCTCAATGGCAGTCTAGAAATGGTGCGCTGGATGATACTCGATAGTCATGAGAGTGAACCAGACCCAGTGAATGCCATTGAAAAAGTGTTAATTCATCGTCAAGCTATGCCTTCATCTTTGGCGGTGTTATGGAATAGTTTGATAGAAAAAGGTTTTGAAATTAAAGGCGATGAAGAATTAGTAGAAGCTTTTCCCCAGTTACAGCTAGCCAAGGATGGGGAATGGAGTTGTGCTTATTTAACTAAAACAGTGGCGTTTAAATTGGTGGATAGCTTAGAAGCTGCGATCGCTTGGATTAATCAATATAGTAGCGGTCATGCTGACTCTATCGCCACGGAATCTTATCAAGAAAGTCGCCAGTTTGCTCTAGGGGTGAACAGTGCTGCAACCTACATTAACACTTCTCCGCGTTTTTCCCGCAACCCGGCGCGGGGTGACTCAGTATTTTTAGGGATGTCTAATCAAAAAGGCCACCGTCGAGGATTTATTAGTTTAGAGACGCTAACTACTGCTAAACATATTATCCAAGGGAATGGGAGATTTTAGGATGGTAGGATTGTAGGGTGGGATGGTAGGCGATCGCTCTGTGATTGAATATTTTGCCTTTTTCCTCCTGAGATTAAATTAAAGTTCACGCCTACTGCAAGTTGAACCGCTTACTGTAGGCGCAAATAACACCGCTAGAGGTAGCACGCAACTTATTCAAATATAGGTGGCCATAACTCAGAAATAGCAATTTCCCAACCAGGAAATAACTCATTAATAGTTAACTTATCATCACCAGTTAAAACTTTCACATCACCATGCGGACGATAAACACTTACAGTTAACTCATCTGGATTAATTAATATTCCTACCCTTGCACCTAAATCTAAAAATAATTTTACTTTATCTTCTAACTTAGAAATTCTATCTGTTTTCGACTTGATTTCTACAACTAAATCAGGGACTAACTCAGCAAAATCTCTCACAGTGCGTTTTAATCTTTCCGCCGCTACAAAAGAAACATCCGGGGCGCGTAAATCAGTATTCGGCATAATAAACCCGCCACTTGAGTCAAATATCCGCCCAAGTTTACGAGGATTAATCCAAAGTTTTAATAAATATATTAACTGTGCGCCAATTTCACTAGATTCGATATCTGATGGCCCCATAAGTAAAATATTTCCTTCTTGCAGTTCTATTTGGTAGTCCTGCTGTTCTTCTTCTAGCTTTTGTTGTAGCCTTTCTACATCTTCAATCGTGAGATTCATATAAATTTCACCATATACTTGACTTTACAGTTATGTTAACCTAACTTCTCTAATTCAAAATCATATAATGCTAGCAACAGCCATTATTTTTACACCTAAGAGTTTGTTTCCAAAATCATACTAGCAACCCCTCTCTCATACAAATGTAGAGACGTTTCATGAAACGTCTCTACATATTCCCCCATTCCCTTGTAGGGAAGGGGGGTTAGGGGGGTTAGGTTTCCGAAAATTTGGTATTCATAAAAATACCTCTCAAATATCTTCTAAAAAAAAAGTCCGCCTTGGCGGACTTTTTTTATATAACTTCAGACTTTGTGAGCAGCAAATTACTGATGATTAGAGGTATAGTAAACCTTACCCCCATTATCCGGTACAAAATGACAGCTAAGGGCAGAACGCCATAATGCTTTCCAAATGGGTTCTTCAGACTTGCGGTAATACTCACCCATCACAGGTTTAATCGCCTCAGTCGCCTTCAGCAAATTATAGTGAGGGATATTCAAAAAGATATGGTGAGCTACATGAGTACCGATATCGTGATGAATGTGGTTGAATATACCATAATTGCGGTCAATGCTGGAAATCGCACCTTTAAGGAAAGTCCAATCATCGCCACGATACCAAGGAATATCCGGCTCGGTATGATGCAAAAATGTCACCAAATCTAGCCAAATTACAAACACAATGTAAGGTGCAGCGTAGTATTTCAGCAACCACATCCAACCCCATTGATAGGTAAGGAAGCCTAATAAACCTACCATCCCAATCCACAGCACGGTGCTAGTAATAACATCCCATTTTTCCGAGGGTTTAAACAGTGGGCTACTGGGTGAAAAGTGAGAACCTTCTTTATTAGGAGAACGCTTAAATAAATACACCGGATAAGCCAATAAAAAGACATAATATCGACCTATCTTTTGTAATAAAGGCATCTCCTTATATTGTGATTCTGTCACAGGATACCAGCTTTCATCATTATCGATATTGCCAGTATTTTTGTGATGGGTTCTGTGGCTAATGCGCCAACCATGATAAGGAACTAAGATTGGTGTATGAGACAGATGCCCAATCAAATCATTCAACCATTTATGCTTAGAAAATGATTGATGTCCGCAATCATGCCCAACTACAAACAAAGCCCAAAACATTGTGCCTTGCATCAGCCAAAAAACCGGCCAAAAGTACCAAGAATCTAAGTAGTGAGCTACTGCATACAGTCCACCAATAATTAGGATATCGCGGAAAAAATAAAACAGTGATTTACTCACATTTGGTTGAAAACATTCTGCGGGAATAGCAGCTTTCAAATCCTGAAGAGTAAAGGGCAGTGTAGTTGTACCCTCAGAAGGCTGACTGGGAGGAGAATTATCGAAGTTAACAGTAGTGGATTGCACGGGATTAGTTCAATTAGAAAGGAAATCAGACTATGTTGGAGACTGTCATACTTGCAGTGCTAAAAAAGCCCGCAATCAAATAAATATCTGGCAATTTATGAGGCAATATTCATGTAAAAAATTGCCAGAATATGTACTACTTTTCAGGATAATCAGCACGCTACATACTAGCGATGCTAAAGACAATGAGGTTTACTTTCCTGCGCGATATTCGTCAAAAGTTTGATAACCAACATCGGTTACATACAGTTGACACTGATTAGTAATTTGCTTCATTAAAGGCCAAGAGAACTTCAATTCCTCATGGAGATAATCACCCCAATTTTCTTTGATGCTGCTATAAGCTAGGCGCAAATTATAAGAGGGGATTGCAGTAGACAGGTGATGGGGAACGTGGACATTAATATCGTGACAGAGAAATTCTACCCAACGGGGATAATCACAATGGATAGTGCCGAATAACTGTGCCATTGCCTCATTCCACTTATCTGCTGCCTTAAAAGGAACATCTGGGTAAGTGTGGTGAACAATGGTGAAGGTACTCATCCAGAAATGATAAACCAACCAAGGCACAAACCAAAATTTCACGAATCCCCAAACACCAGTGGTAGCTATGAGTAGTGGGAAAACAACTGCTGCAAAGATTACGACTACAGCCACAGAAAGTTTAACATCGGCTTGATCTTTGGCTTTGAATTTCCGTGCATCAAAATGCACAACAGCCCAATGTCCAATAGAACCTACCCACCAGAGGCGTTTACGCATAAACAACTCAAAAGCAGACTGACGAGTTTTATTCCAACTTCCAAAAACCTCTGGTCTGATGGGATGCCAAGCATTATCTTCATCTAACTTATTGGTGTGTTTATGATGGTGGTTATGCTTAATCCGCCAACTATGAAAAGGATATATTAAAGGCATAAAGACTAGGTGTCCCACCAAATCATTTACCCAACGACGTTTGGCAAATGAACGATGTCCACAATCATGACCAATGACAAAAAAACCTGTTAAAGCAGTCCCGGTAAAAATCCAGGCGAGTGGTAAAAGAAACCAGGGAGAAATTGCCAAACTATAGTAGCCTAAACCTACCATCAACACATTGATGATGACTGTTGTCCAAGCTTTGCGACGATTTAACTGAAAACATTCCCTTGGTAGAGTTTTGATAATATCTTTCAGCCTTAGTTCGGAATTACCAAGGTCATTATTTATTTCTTGCGTCTTGATTATTGATGTAGTCATGAAAACCTGAAAAACAAACAGAAACCCTAATCAAGTCACTCACAAAGTAACTTGCCGCAAAGTTTAGAGACATTATTCGTTCTGGATTATAGCAACCTTAGTTACCTAAGCGCAGACCTAAATAACTTTTGAATGCTATTTCAGAACGGAAAAATGGATGGATTGGTTGCGAAAAAATTATTAGTCACCAGTATGAAACATGAGACTAATGACTAATAATAAATTACTTATTGCTTTTTGTCTGCAAGTTTGACATTAGTAGCCAGACCAAGCACTTGCAACAATTGAATTGTCATCCAAGTCAAATCAATTTCCCACCATTCCAAACCGTGACGGGCCGAATATTGGAAAGCATGGTGGTTATTGTGCCAACCTTCACCAAACACCAGTACAGCTACCCACCAGCAATTGGTGGAGTTATCACCAGATTCATGGCTACGGTAGCCAAATTTATGGGTAGCACTGTTAACCAACCAGGTGCAGTGATAAACCCAAACGATACGGGCGAAAATTCCCCAAACTACGAAAGACCAGCCACCCAGATATAGTAGCAATAAACCCAGAGCAATCTGGATAAAAATAAAATATTTCTGTAAAAACTGATAAACTGGGTCTTCGGCAATGTCTTTGGTGAAACGAGGAACATCAGCGTGAGCAGGAGAGTGGTAAATCAACCAACCGATATGACTCCACCAGAAACCTTTATTGGAATCATGGGGATCGGGGTCGGTATCGGAATGTAAATGATGAATGCGGTGTGTACCGACCCACTCGATTGGCCCTCCCTGACAAGCCAGGGTTCCGCAAAATACCAAGATATACTCCAACCATTTGGGAGTCTGGAAACTGCGGTGGGTGACGAGGCGATGAAATCCTAGGGTGATACCTAAGCCGCCAGTTACCCAGTAAAGGAATAAAGCCAAACCGACTGCTTTCCAGCTAAAGTTACCAGGCACAAAAGCAAAGAGTGCGCCGAGGTGTAAACCAATGAAAAACAGGGTATTGACCCAATTGATTTGAGGTTTAGTAGAAGTAGCAATTGTCATGCAGTAACCTGTATTGAAATTGTTCAGCCTAATCTGCGCGAACCCAAAATCCGCATATCTATAAATTTTTGTTAACGAGGAAGTAATGAACAGCTTGGAACAGCTGCGGCAAGCAGAACAGGCACTGTTAGAGATTTTTTCTGGAATTGACGCTCAGGTCAAGCATAATCTCAAAAGAGTGCTGGAAGCCTTTCGTAATCAGCGTGTAGGGGCGCACCACTTTGCAGGTGTAAGCGGTTACGGTCACGATGATTTAGGTAGAGAAACTTTAGATAAAGTTTTCGCGGAAGTGATGGGTGCTGAAGCGGCGGCTGTGCGAGTGCAGTTTGTTTCGGGGACTCATGCGATCGCTTGCGCTTTATTTGGTGTACTCCGCCCTGGGGATGAAATGCTAGCAGTGGTCGGTTCTCCTTACGATACACTCGAAGAAGTGATTGGTTTGCGGGGTCAAGGTCAAGGTTCCCTTATTGAGTTTGGCATAAAATATCGCCAATTGGAGCTAACACCCCAAGGGACTGTAGATTGGGAAGCTTTAAGTCACAGCGTCACTGATAAAACAAGATTAGTGTTAATTCAGCGTTCTTGTGGCTATTCTTGGCGACCAAGCTTATTAATTAGCGATATAGAGAAAATTGTACATCTAGTTAAACAACAAAATCCGCAGACAGTTTGTTTTGTTGATAACTGTTATGGGGAATTTATCGACACCCAAGAACCCACCCACGTAGGTGCTGACTTAATGGCGGGGTCATTAATCAAAAATCCCGGTGGTACTATCGTCACGGCAGGCGGTTATGTAGCAGGTCGTGCTGATTTAGTAGAAGCCGCCGCCTGTCGCCTGACTGCGCCGGGGATTGGTAGCTTTGGCGGTGCTACCTTTGACCAAAATCGGCTTTTATACCAAGGGTTATTTTTATCGCCGCAGATGGTAGGCGAGGCGATGAAAGGCACTTATTTAACTGGTTACGTATTTGACAAGTTGGGTTATCCAGTCAATCCCGCCCCCCTTGCGCCCCGTGGGGATGTGATTCAGGCGATTAAATTGGGTTCAGCAAAAAAACTAATTGCCTTCTGTAAGGCGATACAACAGAATTCTCCTGTGGGTTCTTACCTAGACCCTGTTCCGGATGAAATGCCGGGGTATGAGAGCCAAGTAGTGATGGCTGGGGGGACGTTTATTGAGGGGAGTACGTTGGAATTCTCGGCGGATGGGCCTTTGCGTGAGCCTTATGTGGTGTATTGCCAGGGGGGGACTCACTGGACTCATGTAGCGATCGCACTTGAGGCGGCGATTGACGCTGTGGGGATGGTTTAAGATTGTTTCGCGCAAAGGCGCAAAGGCGCAAAGAAATGACGGAGAATGAGATTGCGAAGGTAGTTGTTGATGCTGCTTATAAGGTTCACACAACTTTGGGGCCGGGGTTGTTGGAATCTGTGTATGAGGCGGTGCTGGCTTACGAGTTGGAGAGGCGGGGGTTATGGGTAGCAAGACAGCAGGG
>NZ_LUHJ01000022.1:43859-53140 GCF_001597745.1 Anabaena sp. 4-3
GCCGACCTAATTGTTGAAGACAAGGTGATTATCGAAATCAAGTCTTTGGAGGCTGTTCACCCAGTACACAAAAAGCAACTCTTGACATACCTTCGTCTTAGTAACAAACGCCTTGGGTTGCTCATCAACTTTGGTGAAGAACTAATTAAAAACGGTATCACGCGACTCGTAAATGGATTGTAAAAGTAATTCGCGCCAAGACGCAAAAACATCTTTGCGCCTTTGCGCCTTTGCGCGAAACATTAATCCGGTAACTTATACTGCCCAACGATACGCTTGGCAAACTCCGGGACGTGCGCCTCTAACTTCTCCCCATGATTCCGCTTCACATACAAATAATTGCGGGTAAAATGCGAATCTATCGAGAATCGCGCATACTCCAAACCTTTAGGGCCGATTTTATCAATCACTACCCCCATGATTTTTGCTACCCACATCGGTAAGGTTAATCCTTGATCATAGGCGGGTATACCCTGTTGTACAGCTTCTTTCCTGTTACCTTGGGACATCACAGGTTGTGTGTCTAACTGGTCTTTCACTAAGTCCAGCATTTCTTTACCTGTATCATTTCTGACTACAATCCATTGCCAGCCAAAGGGTGCGCCCATATAACCGACGACTAAATCCGCTAGGGAATTGACGTAATCAAAGCAACTCATACAAGATGGGGCAAAGACATCTTTGAGTTGGTTTGTTTTTAAGCCAAAGAAGGGGACTTTCTCGATTGAGCCATCTTCATGTTTGAAGTGAATGCGGAAGTCTTGCATGAATTCGTAATGTACCACTGTTTCAGGCGATCGGCTGGTGGTTTCTAAGAATTTTTGCAGTCCGGCACGGGTGACGTTATCTACGCAAGGTGTACCTAAAACGTATAATTTTTCTAGACCTAATTTTTTTTCTACAGCCCTGAGTGCTTGGATTTGACAACCAACACCAATGACTAATAACCGCTTCATCCCTGATTTTTCTACCTGTTCCAAAACGTTAAGGTTGGGAGACAGTGTTGGTTTATTTACCCGTGCTGCTAGTATTTCTTCTGGTGTACGGGCAATGACGGGCATCGGTTGAAAGCGGTCTTCTTTGCTGTTTTGGACACAGACAACGCCTTCCACTAATCCGCGATTGAGCATTTCTATGGCAATGCTGCTAACTATCCCTGTCCATTGTGCGCCTTCGATGGGTTGTTGTTTCCGCGCTGCTATCATGTCTTGATGTACACCGAAATAGAGTTCATCGGGGTGATCGAGATTCCGAGAACGGCTGTGTGTTTGTGCTTCTAGGGTGTCTATCTGTTGGGTGATAAAGGCGCAAGCTTCCTTGACATAGTGGATGTAGTATGTGTCGCACAGTCCGCACTCGCTGCATAGTTCTTTAGCAGGGCGACGGCTACCGGGTTTTAAGGCTTTGGCTTTTTGGTGAGGGAAAAGCGAGGTCATGTTAAGCGTAATATGTTATCTCAAAATTTAAGATAGCTGAAGCTGGCACTTTACACAAAATTGAACAGCAAAAACTAAGATTTAATTTCTTTAGGGTGAGGCAGTTCGTAGGGTGCGTCAGTGCTAGATATTTAGCGTGCAGCCGTTGTGTTATTTTCTGACGCACCTTACAAATTAGGTATTTTTCCACATGGCAATCCCTGAGAACATCCACAATGGGATTCACCTCATAGCTGAATGGAACTTTTTGATTTTCCTTTCGTCTAGCCTCAGCAATACCTCAATGCGTTAGCTTACCTAACTGTAGGTATTCCGTAGGGAATAAAATTTGCTACATTGTCTAGCTAGTTAGCCTGATTTTATGGTCAAAATCTCTAATTTGATCACAGTTAAGGCAAAAAATGGATTAATAACTGTTTAAATAATTAATATCTGTATCAAATGCTATTAAACATAAAATATTATCAAATTTGGCACAAATGCTTAATATGTTTGCAATAAAATCATCCTGATTTACTTTTAGCTATCGAGTTGATGTTAGGGATTCCAATATTGCTTGTTAGTCTGATTTTTAGTCTCTATAGTCATATCTTGCACGCTTCTCAATTAATGTCGCTCCCTGCACCGCCAACAACGTAAAATCAGGGGTTTTAGCAAATATCAAGCAATGCTCATCCTACAAGTTTGCTTAACTTGCAGGTAATTAGCTTTCTCAAGCCAAGCAGTTAATCTGGCAGTAGTGTAGAATATATATTTTTTTGAAGTATTGTTTTTTTTTTGAAAATGGCAATTACTTATATTGCAAAATTTGAAAATACGTTATAAATTATTAAATTGTAGGGGAATATTAGTCTAAAAAACTCAAACCTAATTAGGTAAACATAACTAGAAGTCTTTCAGACTTCACTTCATAGTACCCTTAAACAGTGAGTTAGATATGTTTTTGTTTGGTAAAGGAAAGCTCTGGACACAAAGAAAAGAGCTATGAATAATCTAAAAACATATCTTGTATTACTGTATCTAATCAGATTATTGCTGGGGGAGAAAATTACAGCTATCTGTAGGTAACCACAAGCATAAATGATTCACAGCTAATTAATTGTTCATGACCAATTATACGAATTAGTTGCAGCTTGATATTAAATGTCAAGCTGTTGATTTGGAATAGTTTTTGCTATGGCAAAAACGTCTATCTTTTACAGTGATAAATAGCAAAAAATTAGCCAAATCAAGCGCGTCTACCAAGTAAAATGTACACCATAAATGGAGTTAGTCTAGCGATGCAGAGAATAAATGAATTACTAACAGAAGAAACAATAGAAGCATCTGCATGGAAAGCGTTAGAGAAATCGATACTGTATTATAAAGGTCGTCCTGTTGGGACGGTGGCTGCTTATGATGTGTCTGTCGAGGCTTTGAATTATGACCAATGTTTTATTCGGGATTTTGTATCTTCAGCTTTGATTTTTTTGCTTAAAGGTAGAACAGATATTGTTCGCAACTTTTTAGAAGAAACTTTAAAGTTACAACCTAAAGAAAGGCAATTAGATGCTTATAAGCCAAGTAGAGGGTTAATACCAGCTAGTTTTAAGGTAGTATCAGATAATGGCGAAGAGTATTTAGAAGCGGATTTTGGGGAACATGCGATCGCTAGAGTTACGCCAGTCGATTCTTGTTTATGGTGGATTCTGTTATTGCGTGCTTATGTAGTCGCCACCAAAGACATATCTATAGCCTATCAGCCGGAATTCCAAACGGGTATCAGGCTAATTATGGAAATTTGCTTGGCGAATCGCTTTGATATGTATCCCACGCTGTTAGTTCCAGATGGGGCTTGCATGATTGATCGCCGTTTGGGTATCTATGGCCATCCTCTGGAATTACAAGTTTTATTTTATGCGGCGTTGCGTGCAGCGCGGGAAATGTTAATCTGTCAAGGTAATCAAGACGTTATCGAAGCAATTGATAACCGTCTACCGCTTTTGTGCGCCCATATCCGTCAACATTATTGGATAGATATTAATCGCTTGAATGCAATTTATCGTTTCAGAAGTGAAGAATACGGTAAAACAGCAGTTAATCTTTTTAATATCTATGTAGACTCTATTCCTTACTACGAATTAGACAAGTGGCTACCAAAAAAAGGTGGTTATTTAGCCGGTAATGTTGGCCCATCACAGTTAGATACTCGGTTCTTTTCGCTGGGTAATTTGATGGCAATTATTTCCGACTTAGCTACGGAAGAACAAGCACAAGCAATCATTAATCTGATTGAAGAAAGATGGGAAGATTTAGTGGGAGATATGCCCATTAAAATCTGTTATCCTGCTTTAGAAAGTGAAGAGTATAGAATTGTCACAGGATGCGACCCCAAAAATATACCTTGGTCATATCATAATGCTGGTAGCTGGCCTGTTTTAATTTGGATGTTAACGGCAGCATCTATCAAAACTAATAAACCTTACCTTGCAACTAAGGCGTTGGAAATTGCTCAAACACGACTTTTTGAAGATGAATGGCCAGAATATTATGATGGCAAGAAAGGGCGACTGATCGGCAAGCAAGCGAGAAAATATCAAACCTGGACAATTGCTGGTTTCCTATTGGCAAAAGAACTGATCAAAAACCGCAGTTATTTATCGTTAGTGAGTTTTGATGAATTACCACCAGAATTAATCTCTAGAGCCTGTGAATTTGAAATCGGTAATGTAGACCGATATATGTCTCGATAATTTTTGATTTTGTCCTCATAGTCTCATTTTTTCGTGAATGTTTATCACCCCGGTTTCTTTGAGAAGCAGGGGTTTTTAATGAGCATTTTTCGATAGAATTGTTTTTGTTAGTGATTGCTATTACATTGTTTTCATGGGATATAAGGGCTAAAGCCCTGACTACGAACGGAAACAATTAATACTCAAAAGTTAAAAATTTTCATGACTAACCCCCGTCAAATAGCTTTTACTGCCCTCAAGGATGTACATAAAGGGGCTTATACTGATGTAGCTTTAGATAGAGTGTTACAAAGAGTTAATTTGTCTGACCTTGACCGTCGTCTAGTTACAGAATTAGTGTATGGTAGTGTCCGTAGGCAACGTACTCTTGATGCTCTGATTGACCAACTCGCTACTAAGAAATCCCATCAACAGCCAAGCGAACTCCGCAGTATTTTACATTTAGGTTTTTATCAACTGCGTTATCAAGAACGTATTCCTGCTTCTGCGGCTGTGAATACAACTGTCCAATTAGCTAAGGAAAATGGTTTTGCTGGGCTGACTGGTTTTGTCAATGGTTTGTTACGTCAGTATGTGCGTTTAGCTGAAACATCAAAAGACCCGTTAAAATTACCAGATGACTCAGTGGAACGTTTGGGTATTTTACACAGTTTTCCTGACTGGGTTGTGCAAGTCTGGTTAGCACAACTGGGTTTGGAGGAAACAGAAAGACTCTGCGAGTGGATGAACCAAACACCGACTATCGACTTGAGAATTAATCCCTTGCGTACTTCTATTGCGGAAGTAGAGACGGCGTTAAAATCTGCGGGTATTTTAGCGAGGCGCATACCGCATTTACCCCAAGCTTTAAGATTAATTGGCAATACTGGCGCGATTAAACATCTTCCTGGTTTTAGTCAAGGTTGGTGGGTTGTACAGGATGCTAGCGCGCAGTTGGTGAGTCATTTTCTCGACCCCCAACCGGGTGAGGTGGTGGTTGATGCTTGTGCTGCACCTGGGGGGAAAACTACTCATATTGCTGAGTTGATGCAGGATACAGGGAAAATTTGGGCGTGCGATCGCACTGCTTCCCGTTTGCGTAAACTTAAAGACAATGCCCAACGTTTGGGTTTACACTCAATTGAAATTTGCACTGGTGACAGTCGCAACTTACCACAGTTTCATCTTACTGCCGACCGGGTTTTATTAGATGCTCCTTGCTCTGGTTTAGGCACTCTCCACCGCCATGCTGATGCGCGTTGGCGACAAACACCAGAATCAGTTACAGAACTTTCTCAACTCCAGAAGCAGATTATATCACACACAGCCGGATTTGTCAAACCAGGTGGTGTGTTAGTTTACGCTACTTGTACTCTGCACCCGGCAGAAAACGAGGATGTAGTCAGGGAATTTTTAGCTGAAAATCCTAATTGGCAAATTTTACCCCCCAGTGTGGATTCAGCTGCTGCTAGCTATGCTACACCTGAAGGTTGGTTAAAAGTCTGGCCGCATCGTCAAGATATGGATGGGTTTTTTATGGTGCGCTTAAGAAAAACCAACAATTCAGGGTGAATACGATCAGGGATTGTACGATGTGATCAAAGCCTGAATCTTCCAGAGGAGGCAGCAATGATCACTGATGCCAACGTCAAAAATTTAGTTAAAATCCTGATAGGAGCCGCTTGGATTGATGGCAAAATCCAGCCTGAAGAACGGCAATATTTACGTGAAATCGCTCAAGCCAAAGGTTTGGCTACAGATCCAGAAATTAAGCCTTGGTTGTATGAGTTAGTAGCGGTACAACCGCATGAATGCTACGCATGGGTGAGAGAATATTTAGGCGATCGCCCCAGTACCGAAGACTGCGAAAATCTGATTGAGGCCATTAGTGGTTTAATTTACAGTGATGGTGAAGTGGCGATCGAAGAAGCCAGACTCTTGACAAAATTGCAGGAGTTAAGCCAAAGCCATGAATCTCATCAGTCAGCGCACACTACGCTGCTGAAAAAAATTCAACAGCTTTATCGTCGTTGGGTTGAAGTTCAAAACTAACCATAGTCAAAAGTCTCTAGCCTCAACTTTACTGACTATCGACTATTGACTATTGACTAATTATGACTTCGGTTCACCCAGACCCGGAGTTTCTTCTTTTTCTACTTTCGGTACAAAGTCAGGACGGTCTTTGTTTTCCCAACCTACAGGACGTTTAGAATTGTACCAAGCAATAGAACCGATGGTGACAGCCGCAATAAAACCCACTACATAAACCAATGTAAAAGCTAAGGGAAAATGGGGGCCGCCTGTGGCTACAGTCTTCGCTGCTTGCATCAATATAAGCATGAGTATAGACTCCTAGTTTACGCAACACTTCTTAAGACAGTATAAAGACAGAGTATCATTTACATCCACCCCCAGTTGGAAACACTTCAGAGAGAGTAGGGAGTGGGGAGTAGGGGAGGCAGGGGGGCAGGGGGGCAGGGGAGAAAAACTAATGACTAATGACTAATGACTTCTAGTCGTTTGGGGTTGGTTCATACTTACAACAAAGTTTGTCTTATAAATGACATTTAACTTTAACTGCCTAATTGTCAGGATATTTGTATATGACAGCTTGTCAAACTTGTACCCAAGAAAAATTACTTACTATGACAGGCTGTCATAGTAAAAAACATACAAAAAAACCTTGACATATATTCTGATTTATCGATACTGTTTTGTTTGGCTCTTAAATTTAATAAACATTTTTCTGGTTGGAGTAACTAAATGAAGCAGAATTTATATTTGCTTCCGTTAAGCTTATTGGGTGTATTTGTTGGTTCACCATCCTTAGCATTAGAAGTTGAAATTAGCAATCAAGATGTTGATAAAAATCCTCAAAAAGTTCATGCAAATATTCCTCATGTAAGTGAATTAACTTTGCACTCCACTGAGGCGAAATTATTGACGCAGCCGTTAGAAACAAATTTTGCTCAAGAGGTAATAAAAGCTGAGGAAGTAGAACAAGAGGATGCACCATTAGAAGATGCAGCAGATATTAATTTAGAAGTAATAGGAGAAGAAGATACACTTCCTAAATCGACACCGACTTACATTATTGACAAGGAAGAAATCCAAAAACAAGGCTCAACAAGTGTTGCTGATGTTTTAAAAAGAATGCCGGGATTTGCTATCAATGATGTTGGGCATGGTGCAGATATTCATACAGGAACTTACTACCGGGGACACTCAATTAATCAGTCGGTTTTCTTGATTAATGGTAGACCGATTAATAATGATGTAAGTACATATCACGGGGCTACGGATTTAAATAGTATTCCTGTAGAATCGATAGAGAGGATAGAACTATATAGTGGTACTTCCACAGCTTTGTATGGTGCTTCAGCTTTTGGCGGAGTTGTTAATATTATCACTAAACAAGGAAGCATTACTCCTCGGTTTAATGGTGCTGTAGAATTTGGTTCGTTGAATTTAAATAATCAACAGACAAGTTTTAGCGGTAGTAGTGGTAATTTTAGATATAATTTGAGCTTTGAACGATTTTTTATTGATAATCGTTATCAAGTGCCACAGGGTGCAGCTAACCGGGATGCTAGCGGTAATTTATTTAATGCAGATACAGCTACTAGCACTTATTTTGGTAACTTGGCTGTTGATTTGAATTCCCAAAATACTTTGAGTTTGGATATTAAAAAACTTAGTAGTCGTCGGGGGTTAATTTATTTTGGTTTTCCGTTGCAAAGAGACAGGTTAGATCATGATGGTTTAAATATTGGTTTATCTTGGCGATCGCAACTAGCCCAAGGTTCTAATCTGACGACTACACTAGGTTATAACCAAGATTACTTTAACACCTACGGCCCTACTTTTTTTCAAGGCAACACATTCTATCGCACTGGGACTTTAGACACACAA
Organism: Anabaena sp. 4-3; assembly: GCF_001597745.1. Lineage (GTDB taxonomy): Bacteria > Cyanobacteriota > Cyanobacteriia > Cyanobacteriales > Nostocaceae > Trichormus. The sequence continues at coordinate 51,919 of NZ_LUHJ01000022.1, forward strand.
AATTTAACAGCCAGAGTAGATCATGATTGGCAAATAGCTGCTAATAATCGACTACGTTGGGGGTTAGATTTAAAAAACACTAACTTAGATGGTATTACTAACAGCACCAGAACCGATAGGATTGCTTTGAATGAAGAAGAAAATCGTAGTGTTTTGAACACTGCATTATTTGCTGTCAATACTTGGAATGTGAGCGATTCCTTTCTGGTAGACTTAGGTCTAAGACAAAGCTTTGATTCTCAATTTGGTAATTATCTGAATCCCAGTGTCGGTTTGCGTTATGCTATGTCGCCAAACCTAGCTGTGCGTGGTAGCTGGGCTGGTGGACAACGTAACCCAGGTTTAGACCAATTATATCTTTATGATACGGTGCATGGTTGGTTGTCTAATGCTGATTTAAAACCGGAAACAGGTTCTTCATGGACTGCGGGGGTAGATGTTAACTTTTCTGAGGATTTAACCGGACAATTTACTTACTTTGGTAGCAGTTTAGATAATCGTTTAGCCATTCTTCAAGGACAATGGCAAAATATTGGTCTAGTTGATACCAATGGTTTTGAGGCGGCATTACGCTGGCGATTGGCGAGGAATTGGTCAACGTTTTTTAATTATACTTACACGAATGCAGAAATTAAAACAGGCACAGAACGAGGTTTGCAATTAGGTTTGATTCCTTATTCTAATTTGCAAGCTGGTATTGGCTACGAAAAAAATGGATGGCAAGCCAATTTATACGCTACTTATAATAGTGGTGCGCGTCGGGCTTTGTTTCTCAATCCTAATGATAAGAATACAGATTTCTCACCATCTTACGTAAATTTTGATCTGAGTGGTCGCGTCCCTTTAAATAGAAGCTTGGGACTGACATTTTACTTAGAAAATTTACTCGGTGAACAATACGAAAGAGTCAACCGAATTTATAGCCCTGGGTTGACTTTTCGGGTTGGTTTAAGTACAGGTATTTAGGGTTTTTTAAGATGGGATAAATCACGTTTGGTGGTTTGTAGTAAGGACTTTAGTCCTTAGACGATGTTTGAAAAGTATTGTTATTAACATCAAAGTCTCTCAGACCTAACCCCCCCAGCCCCCATTCCCTACAAGGGAAGGGGGGTGTAAAAGCCTCTCTCCTTGTAGGGGAGAGGTTTGGAGAGGGGTTTTTAGCTTGAACTGACAGAAGCCTCTCACTTACCGCGATAGCGGAAGTGATGAGATGAATGACAGG
>NZ_LUHJ01000023.1 GCF_001597745.1 Anabaena sp. 4-3
CGGCTCTCTCGCCTCGACACTTATCTAGAATAGCGAGGATTTTTGGCTTCGTCAAGGGGTAAAGGAAATTTTTTTTTTCTAACCTCTTAATGGTGCGGTCATTCAATAGGCTGAAAGGCTTGCTGGGCAAGGGCTGGGTTGCATAAAAAAATTTATCTTCCATCTCATCTTTGAATGAGCCAGTCTTGTAATCTGGCTACCATCTCAGCACGGGCTGATACTCCTAGTTTGCGGAACATTCTTTTGAGGGCTTGTTTGACGGAGTTTTGAGTAATCCACAGCCTTTGGGCAATTTCAGCGTTGGTTAATCCTTGTGCTACGAGTTCGGCAATTTGTAGCTCTCTGGGGGTTAAGGGATTAGTTGATGAGGAGGAAAATGTTTTTGGCGTGGTTCGTAGGGTGGCGATTTTGGCGGACAGATGTATACAGAGTGCACTGAGGTCGGCTAAATCGCTGGCGGTAAAGGGTGGATTTCCTCTGTCGCGGGCAAAATTCAGTGTTCCGATTAAACGACCGTCGCAAACAATTGGCCCTGTCATGACGTGTTCATGGTCATGGCGTGGACATAGGTTTTTCCAGTCTTCTGGGGTTAATATGAGTTGTTCATGGGCGGGAGAATGCCGCTCAACTACATATTGACCGATGGGATTACTTTCTAAACATACGGCTGGGATGCTTTGAATATCAATATTAGTTTTTGGCTGACTATCTATTAAATAGATACCCCAACGTTGCACACCGAAGTGTTCGCCAATTTTATCCATGAGGGTTGTTTGAATTTCTTCCTCGTTACGGATGTTAGCGATCGCATGAAATATATCATGTAGAGAATTAGGCATAAGTGTACCCAGTTGGGGTCTATGCGAGACTCAACAATTACTTCTATGCTAATACCAGCAAGATTAAAAAGCGACTATAAACTAATTGCGCTAGGAGAAGCACATGACAGTTACACAACTCTCTGCTCAGGAACTTTTCCGGGCTGCTTATGACAATCGATACACTTGGGACAAGAATTTTCCTGGTTATACAGCAGATATCACCTATAAACATGATGATCAGGTGATTACTGGTAAAGTTATTATCAATGCTGAACTCAAAGCGGAAGTTTTGGGTGTAGAGGATGAGTCAGCGAAAAAAGCTATTCACGGACAAGCTTGGGAGATAGCTATTCACCGTGTACGTCGCACCTTTGAAGAAACTCATGGGGCAAACACTTTTCGATATGGCGCGACTGACGAAGATGGTGCTGTGGAAATTTTAATGGGCGGTAAGGCTGAAGGCGATCGCTACAAAGTCCACAATAATATAGTGACTCTGGTTCATCGTCATATTCATGGTGTTGTTGTCACAATCAATACTTTTAGTGTTCACGACACTGGGGAAGGCTATCTGTCTCATACCTATGATTCGGTTTACCATGATCCTCAAACTGGTGAACAAAGAGGCGGAGTCAGCAACTTTGTAGATGAGTATGAAAAGGTTGGGGCTTATTTCATTCTCAACCGTCGGGAAATTCGCACTGAAACCGCAGGAAAAATCAATGTTCAGGAATTCAAATTTTCAAATATTCAGTTGTTAGAGTCTGCTGCTTAAGCTGAAGGTTTGAGATATTAGCATATTTATAGGGATACAGAATTAGCTGTGTCCCTTTTATTTGTGGGAATTTTTATCACGCAGAGGCGCAGAGGCGCGGAGAGTAAGAGTAAAAGAGTGGGAATTTTTGAGTTGCAGATTCATGTTTCTCCGCCTACTACTACATCTCGAATTCTTAGGCTGGGGCCTCCACATCCTACAGGTAAGCCATTTTGTCCGCCTTTGCCACAGCCGCCGGATTCATCCCAGTAAAAATCATCGCCAATGGCTTCAATATCTGCTAAGGTTTGAAACACGTTACCAGAAAGTGTGACATCTTTGACGGGTTCGGCAATTTTGCCATTTCTAATCATCCAAGCTTCCCCGGCACTGAAGGTGAACATTTCGCCGTTTGTCATGCCACCTAGCCAATTACGGGCATATACTCCTTCTTTGATATCTGTGAATAAGTCTGCAACTGGTGTTTTACCTGCTTCAATCCAAGTGTTGGTCATGCGTACAATCGGGTTAAAGTGGTAATTGAGACAACGAGCGTTACCTGTGGGGGTTTCGCCTAATTTACCTGCGGTTTCACGGGAATGTAAACGACCTACTAAAATACCGTCTTTTATGAGTTGAGTTGTGGTAGCTGGTGTACCTTCATCATCATAAAAATAACTACCACGATGTCCTTGTGGGGCTGCACCGTCAAAAATTTGTAGTTCTTCGGGGCCAAATCGCCGTCCAATAGTCATTACCTCTAATAAATCGGGGTTTTCGTAGGCCATATCAGCCTCGGAAAGATGTCCGAAGGCTTCATGAACAAATAAACCTGTGAGAATAGGGTCAATAACTACGGTATAGGTATTTCCTTTGACTGAGGGTAGAGATAAAGCTGCAACTGCCCTTGTGGCGGCACTTTTGACTTGTTTATCTAAATTGATCAAGTCTTCGTAGGCTTGGCGTGAACCTGTGGTTTCTCTGCCTGTTTGGACTATTTCGCCGTTTCTGGCTGTAGCTGCAAACCGCATTTCCATATCTACCCACGACTGTTGAATTAATGTCCCTTCTGAGGTGGCGATAATCACTTTTTGGGAACTGTCACTGTAACGAACTGAGGTGGTGGTAATGCGATGATCTACAGTTCTTAGTAATTCAGTATAGCGATCGCATAATTCTTTTTTTTCCGCAAGAGAAACTTGGCGCGGGTTTTTACCTTTCAAGGGTAGAGTACATACTGCTTGCACTGGTTCAATAGGTGCAAGTGTTGTCTGTTCATCACCAACCATCCGCGCGGCTGCAATTGCTTCTGTAATACGTTCTTCAATGGTGGAAAGCTGATTAAAACTACTTAAACCCCAACCACCTTTGTAACAAGCGCGGATATGTCCACCGATGGATATACCTTCGCTGAGGGTTTCTACCTTGTCGCCACGCAACAAGATATCAGTTCCTTCTGCTTGCTCTAGGCGAATCATTAAATAGTCTACACGCGATGAGTAGCGAGCAATCAGGTCAGAAAGTAAATTTTGTGTGTCAACAAGTGTAGATGTCATTTTTCGGTAGTCCCCAGATGAACTGCATTTATTTTGCAATTATTTGGGGAAAACCGACTAGGGGGTGAAAAAATAGGCAACTGAAAACAGTCTGACTTTCAGTCACCTACATTGATTAGCTAATCAAAAACATACTTTTCTGCTACCTTCCAGTAGCGTGAAAACCGCTTTAAGTCAATATATCCGTCATAATCAAAAAACGGTTCTACTTCAAACACTTCCAATTTTAAGGAACGTTCTATTTCATCACATGTATTATTAAACCGGGGACTGGGACTATCTGCCGTTACGACTAGGTTGGCATTATGTTCTTTAGCAAAGGTTAAAATTTCTTGTGCTACGTTCCCACGACGGATTTCAACTGGTAACTCTAGTAAGCATTCATAAATAAAGGTAAGTCTCTTGAGGCTGAGTTGCCATTCTTCGATCAAAGCATCATCCCAAACCCAAATAGCTGGCGCATCTGGGTATTCTTGTAATGCGGGGTTGTAGGGACTGAGACAGTCGCCGTGTATCCAAACAATTGCATTATTGTTAGTCATTAGTCATTAGTTATTGGGCATGGGGATTATGGCATAGGCTATATGATCTATCTTGTCTATTTTTTCTTGCCTCGCTGCCAAGTTTGACTGTTGGGTTTTTTGGTAAACTCACCTTTGGGAAAAAGTCGCTGTTCTATTTGTTCATAGCTGCCTTCAAAGTCACAATGACCATATAAAGGACATTTTTGGCAGTAAACGCCTTTGGTGTAACGTTCTAAGTTCTCGCGGTTGAAAAAATAAGGTTTATGGCTGAAGGTGCTGGCTACCCACTGCCATGACATATTATTGCTGGCAGGATCTCCGTCTAATAGGTGTTCTAAAAACCATTTTGCGCCTGCTTGCCAACGAATGCGCCGCCAATGAACTATGTACGCTGCTATCCACATTCGCGCATGATTATGCAGGTAGCCTGTTTCTCTTAGTTCTTGGCTGAAGTTGTCGATGCAAACTAAGCCTGTGCTTCCCTCTGTGATGTCTTGGGGTAGTTTGGGTGCGTATTCTGCGCTGGTGTAGCCTGTTTTATATTCTTCTTGGTCTTTCCAGATATCATTCCCTAATTTCACATATAATCGCTGCCAATAGTCGCGCCAACCTAATTCATTGATTAGTTTTGTCGCATCTTCCGGGTTTTCTACTTTATCTAATACGTAATCTCGAATTTCGCGTAAGCTTAAGACTCCGTAGCGGATGTATGGTGACAACCGAGTTACGTTTCCTGTGAAAAAGTTACGTGTTTTTGCGTAGGATGCTGGGTTGACTTTTTGTAAGGCTTTCTGAGCGGCTTTTCTACCGCCCACTGTGTTGCTAATATGATCATCACGTTCTGCTGCTTGCGGGAATTGTTGACGCAGATAGGCAACCAATTCATCTCGACTCGAAAAATCACGTAGCATATATTTACGTATTTATACAAAATATACGGCTGACAATATTTGTGGCTAGTAGGTTAAATAGCTTATGCTATACAACTGCATAGTAGTCGAAATCTAGAGTATCTATAGATAGTTTAGGTTGTTATCTATATTGGGACTTATGCAAGTATCACACAAAATTCTAGTTTTGTGTTGGTAGTAAGCGGCTCTAGCCTTGATTTTATCAAGTGCGTTTTGTTGGCGTAGGCTCTCATTGAGAAGAGAGGACTAAAGTCCTCACTACGAACTAGGTTATTATGCCATTGGCTTAAGTCCTAATTCTAGTTTTGTGTTGGTAGTAAGCGGCTCTAGCCTTGATTTTATCAAGTGCGTTTTGTTGGCGTAGGCTCTCATTGAGAAGAGAGGACTAAAGTCCTCACTACGAACTAGGTTATTATGCCATTGGCTTAAGTCCTATATATAAGACTTACGCATAGGTAAGAAAAAAACAAGGGTGGGGTTCGGGTTTGAGAATCTTAAATGTTACCTTGATGAAAAATACTTTTGCATAAGTCCTGCTATCTTATCTGCTGTCTATACTTAGTTCTGTACCAGGAATAAATTATGGTTTCTCAAGGAACTACCACGGAACAAAAAGGACACTATCGTTATAATCCCTATGGGTTAAATCAAAAGGGGCCAGCGCGGATTTTTCCTTATGCTGGTGAAGATGGGGTGTTGCGTTATATATTAACTAAACTGGGGGAAGATGCTATCAGTCAAGGTAAACTGTCTGAGCCTTGGAGTCTGCTGTTAAAACAAGCTAAGAGTACGATCGCTTCTTTAGATGAACTTTGGCTAGGTGTCTCTACTAAGTTGGTAGATTTGGAAATTTTTCAATCGGGGTGGTTTAATTTTAATTTGCCGCCTAATGAACAGTTTAACGCTAGCTATGTGCGGCAACGTCGGGGAATGATTGATTTCATCACTGCGGCGCAAAAGGCTGCTGATGCTAAAAATAGTATTGAGCAAAAGCGATCGCTCTTTTTCCAATCTTTAGAAAAAAGTGCTAAATCTAGCAAAAACGCCTCTCCCTACATTCCGACTCGTCCAGTAGCTAGTATCATACATCAACGAGATGGCGGTTTAAGCGATCGCGAATTTGCACGGCAACGATTAGCCGGTGCTAATCCTATGGTACTACGGCGGGTGAAATCAGCCGACCAAGGATTATTACAAGCTTGGGCAAATATACCCACTAATGTAGACTTGATTGAGTCAGCAGCCGCTAACCGTTTGTTTATTGCTGATTATCCCCTGTTTAAAGATTTAAAAGTGACTGATTTACAGGTGGGGAAGTATGTAGGAAGTCCGGTGGCTTTATTTCATCGCTCTGAAGCTGGGTTAGAACCTATACTTATTGAGGTGGAAAAAGGTAGAATAGTTACTCCTACAGTTACGGGAACACTTGCTGATGATTGGACAAGGGCAAAACTCTCTGTTCAAACAACTGATGTTACCCATCATGAGTTAATTTCGCATCTGTGCTATACCCATTTAGCAATGGAAGCATTTGCGATCGCTACTGCTCGACAATTACCGAATAATCACCCAGTTTCTCAGCTACTCAGTCCCCATTTTCAGTTTTTAATTGCGGTAAATGACCGGGCTAATACTATTTTGCTGGAAGAAGGCGCAGCAATCAATAAACTGACAGCACCGACTATTAGCACATCAGTCAATTTAATTAATCAAGCTTACCGCAATAAAATATTTTGGGATTATGCTCTACCCAATGACATCGAACATCGGGGAATTGAAACTAAGTTTTTGCCGGAATACCCCTACCGTGATGATAGTCTACTGTTATGGGAGGCGATCGCTAAATACACTAAACTATATTTACAACGCTACTATGTTGATGATCAAGCTGTAATCAAAGATTCTTATCTACAAGCTTGGGCTGATGAACTTAGCACACCATTAAATACCCGTCCGAAGTCAGAGTTTCCCCAGGTTCCTGCATGGTTTCCTCAAGAATGGGCGATCGCATTGGGACTACAACCCCAAGATTTACCTTCTCATCCCCGTGTACCTGGGTTTACTAAAATCACCAGCTTACAACAATTAATCGATATTGCCACAATTATTATCTTTACTTGTGGCCCTCAACACGCAGCTATTAACTATAGTCAATTTGATTATCTTGGTTACGTACCCAATGCACCTTTAGCTAACTACAGCCGACCAGATACACCTGTTAGTTTACCAGAATTCTTACCACCAGCAGATAGAGAAGTTTTGCAAATGCGGTTAACCTTTGCTTTGAATGCGATTTATTGGGGTAAGCTGGGAAGTTCTGAGTTAATTAATTTTACCAATAGAAGCGATCAAGAAATTCTCACCCAGTTTCAAAATGATTTAATGGAAATAGAAAACAAGATTAAAGCACGCAATCAAAAACGCCTGGCTGATACTGGGGTTGACTATCCCTATCTTCTACCTTCGCGCATTCCCAACAGTATCAACATTTAAGTAGTTTTTATCAAGGGATCTCTCCAGAGATCCCTAAAAATTATATTAAGCAGGAATCACTTGCACAACCAAGGCGCGTTTATCAAACGACTGGATTTTACCTACTTGACTGAGATCATTGACAACCCGATCTAACAATTCTCCAGCATGATCACGATGTTGGTGTTCTCTACCACGTAAACGCACAGCAAATTTTACAGAATCACCTTTACTTAACCACTGTCTTGCTTGCTGAATGCGTAAATTATAATCAGCCAAGCCGACGTTTGGACGAAACCGTACTTCTTTTACGGTTGGCCTAGCACTATTTCCTTGACGTTTTTTCTTTTGATATTGTAATTTGCCATAGTTGATAATCTTAGCTACTGGAAACTCTTGGTTTTGAGAAACCACCACTAAGTCAAGCCCTACACTCTCTGCTATCTGTAGAGCCTCATTGGTATCAACCAAGCCACGATTATGATTTTCATGGTCAATCAAGACGACTTGAGATGACTTGATTTGGGAGTTAATTTGTTGTTTTTGAACTACGATAACGATTTCCTCTTAAAATTACTAAACATTTTACCTTGTCGGTAATACTAAGGTAACACAATATTCATTGATGAGAATTTTTAGGGAAAAGTGGCTGATATTATACCTTTCTTCTGATGGAGTGGCACTTAAACCTATAGATTGATGAATTTATTGATGCCAGAAGCCAAACTTGAAATAAGTATTACTAACAAAAATAGTGCCAAAGTAATTATTTCAGGAGGAAAAATGGTATCTACTCATTATAAACGTGCAATTGGTACATTTAGAAACCGACAAGAAGCTGAACAAGCACTACACGAACTGAGAAATTCCGGTTTCCCAATGGATAGGGTTTCTATCTTGGCAAAAGACACAGAACGGAATGAGCAAATAGCAGGCGCGCGTGTAGAAGATCGTGGTGATACAGAGGCTCAAGAAGGTGCTGGTATTGGTGCGACAACAGGTACTGTCTTGGGTGGTATTGGCGGTTTACTGGTTGGGTTGGAAGCTTTATTAATTCCCGGTGCTGGGCCTTTTCTAGCAGCCGGTACAATTGCAACTACCTTGGCTGGTGCTGGTATTGGTGCGGCGGCAGGTGGTATCGTGGGGGCATTGACTGGTTTAGGTATCCCTGAAGAAGATGCTAGACGTTACAGCGATCGCGTGTCTCAAGGAGAATACTTGGTAATCTTAGAAGGCACGGAAACAGAAATTGATCGCGCTGCTCATATTTTCAGAAACCGGGGTATTCGTGACTGGAGAGTACACGACATCTCTGATACTCGTGGTTATAGAACTGAGGTTGCTCCTACTACAGTAGTTGAGCGAGAAACCGAGGTTTACCCTGGAACATCACCAGATGAGGATGTGGTGGAGATTATTGATAAGCGCGATCGCATTTCATAAAAAAAATAACTCTCCCCAAGGGTGGGGAGGTTAAGGTGAGAGTTGAAAAACTTAATATTTACAGCCAATCACAGCCAATCACGGTAAGCTGAGATTTCATTGACGCTAATTTCTAATGGCCCACCTTTACCAAAAGGGGGATAAACACGAATTTTGGCGTGAGTGGTGAATCTTTCTAGTCGATTACCTAACTGGGGAATGTTGCTGACTATATGCCAGTAAGATACTATATCAGGGCAGTCAATGACTAGCATGACAATAGTATCTTTTTTGGTTAAATACCATTGGCAGTTAGATAGTAGTGCTTGGGTAATGCGATCGCAGGCTAAATAAAAGCATCTGCCAATAGATTGTTCTAGTTCCAGATGCAGCATTCCATCCTCTTTTGTCACCTCGCTGGGAGGTAGATCATCAGGAGGAAGCAAGTTAAGTTTAGACATAATTTTTAACCTCTTGGTTATAGCACCGCCAACTTTCTTGATTCTTTTCCAGACTCAAAGATGCTTGTTTAAATGCTAGTTTCCCTCGATGCAATGTGTCCTGAAATCTCGTGATTTTGTCGCGACAAGTGAATACATCCCCAATAATTGAATTTTCAATCAAGTAGTCTTCATCAAAACAGAAGTTTTTTCTGCTCAAAAGCTTGATGATGGTGAGAACTATTTTGCAATGCAAAATAGTCCATTGTTCATCTTTAGCTTACTTGTGTTAGTGCTTCATCTCCAGCGAGATGCCAATCTTTAATTCGTCACCATATGCAAATCCAACCACAAACGTGGATCATTATCCTTGAGCTTCGACAAGGGATCTCGTAATAATCGTTTAGCATTCATGCAAACAACTTGTACTAATCCCATGTTTTCTGCTAACTCTCGCAATATTTCCTTATGCGCTTGCACATGAGGTAGCATCTCATCAGAGCAGTAAATTCCTATATATTGCAAGCGTCTAACTGGCCGTCCCCAAAAACAGGTGATGACTTTCACATGACACCCATCTAATAATTCCCCAACTTTTGGGTAGTATTGATTGACGACTCTTGTGAATTCTTTAGCTAATATATCCTCTGCAATCATTGCCACTGATATTTTTGTAGCGTTCATCACTACAATTAATATAACATATATTTGTTATTTAATGATGACAAATAACTTTATTTGTTTACATAAATTTATTAAAATATACAGAAAAAAAGGGGTTGCTTGATATCAAGTAAACCCCTAAAAATTTCTAGTCAATTCATGCCACTCAATGATTTATTGATTGGTATTTATATTATCTAGCCTTGCGTTCTGCAACCAAGACTTCTGCAAGTATTTCTGGTAAATTATTCAAATCAACAAACCCATCGGAACCGTTAATCGGTGTCATAAAAGTATAATTTGGGTCACAAGCTCCTGTATCATAGACTTGAATAAACCATTTATCTGGAAAGCCTTCTACACCCAATTCCACAATGTACCAACTCTCACCAACAAGACGAGAATTTAAAATAGTAAACCAATCTCTATAATCTTCTGGTATATTCCAATCAGCCAAGAGAAACTCTAATGCTATATGTCCAGCATCAGTTGCAGTCAGTAGCATTTTTACTCCTTGTTTGCAACTTCAGAACTGTTATCCGCAGAGTTTTGAAAATCAGGATATAAGCCCAACTGTTTTGCTAATTCACGCGCAATAAAAAACAAAAATTTTGAACCGTCTTGATTACCTTGGTGTGCAAATGCAGTTGCAACTTGTACAACTATTTCCACAAAACCAGCATCAATTAATTCTTGATTAGCTTCCAAAATTGCTGGTTCTTCACCATTCGGACATTTGAGTAATTCATCAATCAAATTAAAGTATAAACTTTGGCGTTCTTGTTTTATGTCTTGCATAGTAGTTTACTGGCTGTGATCAGGTGAATATGATGAGTTTTCAGTCAATCATCAAAGATAAAATATCTTTGAAATTTACTGCTCAATACTTTGCTGCCAAAGTCTTTCTAACATCTCAATTTGTGCTTGTAAAAGACTGGCACGATAAATTAAATATTTATCATAAATAACAATTCCTAATCCAATCATTGCGGGTGTTAATATAATCAGCCACTGGAAAATAATCAAAATTTTGTAATGTTCAATATTAGCCAGCATTTGATTAAAAATTTGACAAGTAGGTGATTTTCTTGCAAATAGGGCTTGTGACGAATTTTGATTGATGTTGCTGATAGATATTGAAGTATCTGTTGCATTCAGCTTACTAACTTCATAGAGTAATTTCTGTGTTTTAACGAACTCTATATGTTTTTCCCACACAAAATTTAAAACTACCAGCCCCGGAGACACTACAGCGAAAGTCACTAGACAAACTGTGAGAACATTTAGAAGTTTAGGTTTCATCTTTGCTCTCCTTGCTAGATAGTCAACACCCCAAATTTTAAATATCGTAATATTTCAATTTCTGACAAGCTGAGAAATTGAGTTATAATTTAAATCAGAAAGCTACCAAGAATACAGAATTTTCATAAATTTAGCTGTTAATACCTGAGTTTGTTTTTGTCATTAAAAGTTAACTGGGTAGTCATAGATGTTGCTTAATATATGCTTATTGATTAAGAAGTCCCCCCTTGTTCTTTGGTTTTACCCATTGAATTTCGGGGGGTAGAGGGGAATCTCTGCGTAAATCCTATATGTTTTATATCAGTTACTCCTTTTGTCCATAGTCTAGCTGAGTCAGATTAAGATTATTAAAGTTATTAAATTTGTACTCAACATTTAAAACCCTTGCAATGCAAGGATTACAAAGATTATTTTGGGTTGGGGTGCTAGTATTTTTGAAGTGGGGTACTAGCATTAATTGGGGAGGGTTCTAGTATTTATTAACTTCACCTCAAACCTAACTGGGCTGTTAACTCAAGCCAATCTTGCTTGAGTTATTTAGTTTTAAAACTTGTACTCAAATGAAATATGTTGATGGGAAAGTATACACAAAGGAACAAGAAAAAACTATTAAATATTAGTGAAAAAGTTATGATTGATGCAATTAACTAAAGGAATTAAAAAAATATTAAAAGTTAACTGTTCATTGCAATATATTTATATAATTCTCGTTTAATTGACGGCAGGTTTAGCAACTTAGTTCCGTCATAGGAATTAAATTTATCTTTAAAAATGTTTTTAAAAATACTAAATGATAAATGATGAGGCAATAAATAAAAAATGTGATGTAATATATTTTTTTTGAAAAATTTTTGTGCTTTAGTGGGAGTTAATGCCTATAGTATAGGTTTGTAGTAAGCACTTTAATGCTAAGAGCTTAAGGACTAAAGTCCTTACTACGAACTTGTTAGGAGTTCACAAGCTTGAGTTTGTACCTTTGACGGAAGTGTATTGTTTTATAAGTTAAGTATTATTGGTAAATAGTCTGTGGTTATAAATTAATAAGTTTAGGAGTAAATTTATGCGAATTGCTAAAGATGTCACAGAACTTATTGGAAAAACTCCTTTAGTACAACTCAATAAAATTCCTCAGTCAGAAGGTGTAGTTGCTAGGATAGTTGTCAAATTAGAAGGCATGAATCCGGCGGCTTCTGTGAAAGATAGAATTGGGGTGAGTATGATTCTTTCCGCAGAAGCTGAGGGTGTAATTGAGCCAGGAAAAACGATTTTAGTTGAGCCTACTTCTGGAAATACAGGAATTGGTTTGGCAATGGTGGCAGCAGCCCGTGGCTATGGTTTAATTTTGACTATGCCAGAAACTATGAGTCAAGAAAGACGGGCAATGCTGAAAGCCTATGGTGCAACTTTAGAATTAACACCGGGGGCGGAAGGAATGCGGGGCGCGATTCGCAAAGCTGAGGAAATTGTGGCGAATACTGCTAATGCTTATATGCTGCAACAGTTTCGTAACCCAGCAAACCCTAAAATTCATCGAGAAACTACTGCTGAAGAAATTTGGACGGATACCGATGGGGAAGTAGATTTTTTGATTGCAGGGGTAGGAACTGGAGGAACTATTACTGGGATTGCAGAAGTGATTAAGCAACGCAAACCCAGTTTTCAGGCGATCGCAGTTGAACCTAGCAACAGTCCGGTTCTCTCTGGTGGTGAACCTGGTTCTCATAAAATCCAAGGTATTGGTGCTGGTTTTATCCCCGATGTCCTGCGTGTGGAACTAATTGATGAAGTCATCAGAGTTAGTGATGATCAAGCCATGAGTTACGGACGGCGTTTAGCCAAAGAAGAAGGTTTACTGTCTGGGATTTCCTCCGGTGCGGCTTTATGTGCAGCCATTCAGGTAGGTAAACGCCCAGAAAATGCAGGTAAGTTAATCGTGATGATTCAGCCTTCTTTCGGTGAACGTTATCTGAGTACACCTATGTTTCAGAATGTGTGATTGGGGATTGGGGATTGGGGATTGGGGATTGGGGATTGGGGATTGAGTAACAGTTCTTGTCCCCTGCACCCCTGCACCCCTATCTAATTAATGATTAGAACCTTGACGCTGGTGTTCTTGCTGACTGTGATGGTTGCAATTACCTCGTTCGTCGTGGTGATGATCATGACTATGCCCGTGGGCGCAACCTTGTAAGTTTTGACTCATCAGGTTTTCACTCATGGCGCGGAAGGATTCATCTACAGGTTTCAAGCCAATCCAAGCGTCTAGTGTTTCGACATCAAAACCAACTTCCCGGCGATCGCCTACTTGCAGTAAAGGACGACGAATCAACAGAGGGTCTTGTAACATTAATAATAAAGCGGTTTGTTCGTCTAAATTTTCGGGAACTATCTCACCAGATTTAATTTTAGGTGCAGAACGGTTAAACCATTCAGCAACCGGGCGATCGCCAAAAAATGACCGCAGACGTTCCTTTGTCCAAGGTTCAGTTAGTAGATTATAAGCTACAACTTCATGTCCAGCCGCAGTTAGCAACACCTTTTGTTTAGTACCACCTTTACAACCAGGTTTTTCATAGAAAATTACTCTCGCCATTGCATTCTCTCCTTTAATTGGGGACTGGGTATTGGGTATTGGGGACTGGGTATTGGGGACAGGTTCTACTCCCTGTTCCCTCGTGGTGTTAAAACTTTTTGGCGCGATGGGTGACTGCATCAAACTCAAACCTTTGTTTGGGATCAGTTTCACCGTAAACATTAAAAGTCACAGTAGGTTGATCACTTAGTGCTTCCACACTATGAATTGCGTCGGGAGTGAAGCTAATAATATCTCCAGGTGATAAAATTATTTCTCCCGTGGGTTCAATTTTGTCTGGAAAATCTGGGTTGTGGGTGCGTCGCCAAACAGTATTTTTTTCTTGTCCTTTTAATACCGCCACTACTCCCCATGTTCCATGATTATGAATAGTAGATATGCTTCCTGGTGCAAATGTAACTGTCTGCACGGTTAACGGAAAACCTAACTCATCATATAACAGGACAACAGAGGTTCCGGTGGTAGAAGAAGGCTCTAAATACTGACTTCGCACCCAGTAAGAATTGACAATCAAGCGTCTGACAAGCATTCGGATTTCTGGTAGACAAATTAATTCATCTTCTACCCCATTTAGAACATCTTCTATTTCAGTTAAAAACCGATATAGACGATAATTCTCTTGTAATAAATTCCAACTTCTTGCAGCTTTACACACTTGATATTGACCGTCTCCTGTCAGGAGCCAATCTCTACCTTGCATAATATTTAAAATCTTAGTTGAGAGATGTTTGGAAAGACAAATACAGGAGTGACAATTTTAGGCATCTCCGCACGAGGAAATGTAGGAGCTACCACTTGAGAGGGTAACAGGTCATTATTAGGGTTAGAAGATGTAGTGAGAGCTTGATAGGAAGATGCGCTGAAAAATGAAAAACTGTTCATAGCTGTTGATAGGTGATTCTTGGCTGTTAACTATGGGCTAATCAATCATCTTCTTCGGCTGGACGTGTTAAAACATCCCATAGGATTCCTGCTCCGAAATCATTCTTTTCGTCAATCTCTTTGACTCTGAGACTGATTTCTTTAGCACGCTCGATTTCCCCTAATTTTGCTAATACTAATCCAGTAGCGGCATAAGCATTTAAGTACAACCTGATTGGGGATTCTTCCCGGCGATTAATGAGTATCGGCTTGAGTTGTTCCCATTCATCAGGTAACTTCTCTGATTCCTTAATTTTATCTAATAATTGGCGAGTTGTTTGCAATGCCAAAGAATAATTATTTTTATAAAAGAAAAATCTATAAGCTGCTACAAATACATCAGTATTTTCCCCAGTTTTAGCCAATGCTTCTTGAATGTATTTTTCTGATTCTGAGGTATTTTCCCAATGTTGTGCAGCTAAAATTAATAACTTTTTGATGTCTTCGGGAACTTGAAACCAGGAGAATTTGTTGGTGTCAATTTGCATAACTTTATGGATAGGGAATTGGGCATGGGGCATGGGGCATAGGGCATTGGCTAAATCTCACTTATTTGCTTCATCTCCCCCTACATCCCTACACCCCATTCCCTTAAAACAGTGTGAGGATATAAATTAAGGTGAACAGAATAATCCAAATGATGTCTACGAAGTGCCAGTAAATTTCTGCCATTTCGATGCCAGTATGCTTAGTAGCAGAATAATGACCGGGACGACGCGATCGCCACAACACTCCTAAAATTAATAACAGTCCCACAAACACGTGCAAACCGTGGAAACCTGTCATCAAATAGAAGCAGTTAGCAAACACATTAGTAGTCAGACCATACCCTAAATTTTGGTACTCATAAACCTGACCAGCTAAAAATACTGCTCCCATAATAGCGGTCACCAAATACCAAAACCGCATTCCCCAAACACTATTCCTTTTAATCGCCATATCACCGAAGTGAATGACAAAACTACTAGACACCAAAATCGCCGTATTAACTGCGGGTATAAATAACTCCACCTCTGTTCCCTCTGGCGGCCAAACATCCGTAGACCCCCGAAAAAACAAATAAGTAGCAAAAAACCCGCCAAACATCAAAGATTCCGACACCAAAAAAGTCAACAACCCCCAAACCCGTAAATCAGGATGCGCCTCATGATGCTCATTCGCCGTTAAAACAGTCATACATACCTCTTAATTAAATTTTTGATGATGACCTCTCCCCTAACCCCTCTCCTACGAGGAGAGGGGAACTGTGATTACTCCCCCTTCCCTACAAAGGAAGGGGCTTTGGGGGGTTAGGTTGATGAACTTACTTCCGACGAATGACCATATTCATAAGGCCCATGAGTCACCACGGGTAAAACCTCCCAATTCTCCACCATCGGAGGTGAACTTGTAGTCCATTCCAAAGTTAAAGCATTCCAAGGATTATCACCCGCCAATTCTCCCTTACGCCAACTCAAAATAACATTCAGCGCAAACGGAATTACCGACAACCCCAACAGAAACGCCCCAAATGTACAAAGCTGATTTAAACCTGTAAACTGTGGGTCATACATTGCCACTCGTCGAGGCATACCTTGTAAACCCAACTGGTGCATTGGTAAAAAGGTTAAGTTAGTGCCGATTAAAGTCAGAACAAAGTGAATACGTCCCCAGACTTCATTTAGTTTGCGTCCGGTCATTTTCGGGAACCAGTGGTAAATACCCGCATAGATGCCAAACACAGAACCACCAAACAATACATAGTGGAAGTGTGCCACTACATAATATGTGTCGTGAACGTGAACATCAAAAGGTGCTGTTCCCAAGGTTACGCCGCTTAAACCACCCATGACAAACATCGACAGCAAGCCGACTGCAAATAGCATGGCAGTGGTAAAGCGAATCTTACCACCCCAGAGGGTAGCTACCCAACTGAAAATCTTCACACCTGTAGGTACAGCAACTATTAGAGTGGAGATGGTGAAGAACATCCGCATCCAGCCTGGTGTACCACTGGTAAACATGTGGTGTACCCAGACAAACAAACCGACAACACAGATGGCAAGACTAGAATAGGCGATCGCTTTATATCCAAAAATCGGTTTGCGTGCATGAACCGGAACTACTTCGGACATAATGCCGAAGATGGGCAGAATCATCAAATATACTGCTGGGTGAGAGTAGAACCAGAATAAGTGCTGGTAGATAATCACGTTACCACCGGCATCTGGTTTAAAAAAGGATGTACCAAAATTCAAGTCAAACAGTAGCAATACCAAACCTGCGGCTAACACAGGTGTAGACACCAACGCTAGGATTGAGGTTGCTAAGATAGCCCAGCAAAATAAAGGTAATTGATCCCATTTCATGCTGGGGACTTTCATCATTAAGATGGTAATGACAAAGTTCACCGAACCGAGAATCGAAGAAGTCCCCACCAACACTATCGCTAAAACCCACATACTTTGAGCGATGGGGGCGGTGACAAGACTTAAAGGTGGGTAAGCTGTCCAACCAGATTGAGAACCACCGAAGATGAAGCTAGCTAATAGCAGTAATCCGGCTGGTGGGTTTAACCAAAAGGCGATCGCATTTAATTTGGGAAACGCCATATCTCTCGCCCCCACCATCAACGGGATGAGATAGTTACCAAATCCCCCGATCGCACTGGGAACAATCCATAAGAAAATCATGATTGTTCCGTGGTTAGTCATGAAGGCGTTGTACAGATTCGGATCGATGAAGTCTGCTTCTGGTGTGGCTAATTCGGTGCGGATAGCGATCGCCATCAACCCACCAATCAGATAAAACACAAAGGCAGTCACTAAATATTGGATGCCTATAACCTTATGGTCTACGTTAAACTTGAAATAGTCATGCCACTTCCAAGTTTGAGAATGTAAGGTGTGACCTACCACCAGATGTTGAGATGAATTGTCGTCTGGTGGCGTGTGCCGGGGAAATTCTACTTGAGTCATACTTGTTGTCTTAACTATTGGTTCAGTTGTCAGTAGTCGAAAATTGACAACTGGACTTTACTTGTGAAGTTGAGCTAAAGTTGCTGCATCAATTCCCATGTTGTGGTTATGGGGTGCAAGAAACTCTGATGTTGATAACTCGGCTGGATTCACAGCCACAGCAGTTGTCAGGTTATGCTGTTGAGCAATTTGATTTTCTGTCAGCCAGCTATCAAACTCTTCTGGTGTATGAACCACAACCTGTGTCCGCATTGAACCATGATAACCACCGCAAAGTTCAGCACAAACTACAGGATATGTTCCGGGTTTAGTGGCGACAAAGCTGAGTTGAGTTGGTACACCGGGAATTGCGTCTTGCTTGAGGCGGAATTGGGGAACCCAAAAGGAGTGAATGACATCCTGTGCTGTGAGATTGAGTTGTACATCCGCACCGACGGGAACGTGTAACTCACCCGTAGTTACAGCATGATCAGGATAGTCAAATATCCAAGCAAACTGCATACCAGTGACATTTACCAGCAAATCGGCTGTTTTTGCTTCTTCGGTGGGAGCTATGCCAATGCCAATGCTAGGAGCAGTTTCAGGTTTTGGGGTATTTTCTAGAGTGGCGGCGATCGCCTGATGAGAAGCATGGGGATGACTTCCTGGTTCTAAACCACCCATCTGGTTATAGACATCCACACTGTAAATCCCCAGAAAAACCACTATCAAGGCGGGAATTGCTGTCCAGAAGATTTCTAAGGGAACATTACCTTCTACTGCTACACCATCACTGTTGTCACCCCGGCGACGGCGATATTTGATCAAAAAAATCAAAATTGTACCTTGCACTACTAAAAACAGTGCGATCGCAATGGTAAACATAATATTAAAAAATCCGTCTACCAAAGGTGCTTGTTGTGATGCGGCAACTGGCAGTAATGTGTGATGTTGACCTATCCAAATACTAATGCCTCCAATTACTATTCCCGCAATTAGAGTCCATAGTGAAATAGGAATCTGTTCCATAAATACTACCTAATTTTTTAATCTTATGTCTTGGTAAAAAGTAATAGATATTACCCATTACTCATTGCCTCACCTCTAGCTTCCATATCTAGTAAATCCTGTAGACTTTATCTCTACTCATAGGTTTTTACATAGTCACAGAATAGTTTTTGGATTTCACTTATTAACGTTTTACCTTACCCCTATAAAAATTGGGGGATTTTTTCCAGATATCTTTACATCTGTCCCCCAAAAACTTAACAATATATGTTGCATTATTTAACAATGTTGCTTTTGCTCAACAAAAGCTGAAATTTTCTTTAAGCACACTTTTAGCGTTCACAGCAAGTATAAATTTGTTAATAATTAATAATTAGTGATTTACGCATTTGTTTATCGTCAACTTTTCAGCTACGATAAATATTTCTATATTCCCCTCTAGTTACCTTACTGTGTATTTTGTTACAGCTAACAGTGTCTGACTCTTAAGACTTAGAGCTTAATTGTCCAAGGTAACATGGGTGTAGCAATTCTTAGGACAAATCCGCGCACAAGCTTCACAACCGACGCAGTTCTCTGGATAAGCAACTATCATCACTTTGCGCTCGATTTCATCATCATCCTCATCATCTACAAATTCACCTTCTTCATTCAGTGCTTTCAAATCCAACACAGAATGACCACATACTTTCACACATCTGCCACATCCGATACATTTATCTTTGTCAATTGATTGAGCAAACTTAGGTGTCCAAGTTTTGCCTCCAAAGGTCAATCCTGTGAGTACGGCCATGAATGAACTCCCGGCTATTCTGCCAATAAACTTGTTGGTACGTTAATCTTCATATTACTTGAATTTTATCTAAAAATTTTGTTATTCAGCAATTAATTGTGATGTGAAAAAATGATTCTTTTATACAAAAATTCTTTGTAGTAAAGCCAGATTATTCCTAAATAGAAATCTTTACTATTAATCAAGTCTAGAGATATTTGAGGTTAACAATTACGTCAATAAATTTTATTGACTTTGTGTTTAATTAAAGGAACTTAATTTTATACATTAAACGTTGAGTTTATCTCAAATTTAATGACATTAATTAGCAATTAATCCGCATTTATAAATTTGATACAGTAAATTGTATTAAGCTATACCAACAAGATTTTTTGATATTTATAGCTATATACTTTTATTTCAAGAAATTTTTGTTAATTACTTATACAAGTTTACGCAGATTAATGAGTAAAAATTTTGAAAAATCATGTTTAGTTCATACAAATCAAATTTGTAGCTGTGATAACAGATTATTAATTTGACTTGAATATTAAAATTTTTAATTGACTAATAAATCAAATAATTTTGGTCATAAATATTTAACAAATATCCTTGGGTTAAGATTTTAAGTTCAAAGAAAAATCTTCGCAAGCTAAGTATTTATTGAATTCTTAAAATCTTTTTCCACGCTCATTGTGAACAAAATTGTCAAAATATTTATGAAATCTTTATCTAATGAAGAAGCAAGAAGTGAGTTAAAACTAATAGCCAAAAAAAGCTTCTGATTGGGTGCAAAGTCTAAATATGGATGTGGGCAATTATTGTGTTAAACATTATTTTTCTTGCTCAATAGATAATTGGGTTATCAATGAAAAATAAACAGGACACATCCAGGGGAGACTTAAGCCAAACATCTCAACGATTAAATTGGGAAAAGAGCCATATTATGCCTTACACAATTCCTAACAAAAGTTGCGTTGGATGTGACAACTGCCGTCCCCAATGTCCTACAGGTGCAATCAAAATAGAAAATAATGAATACTGGATAGACCCATGTCTTTGTAATAATTGTGAAGGCTACTATCCTGAACCCAAATGTGTAATAGCTTGTCCAACCAAGTCTCCTATACCTTGGCAGGCCAAGAAAGGAAGATGTAAAGTAGAACCGAGAGATGCTACCAGCCCGGACTTATTTTCTAATGGTAAAAATAATCCATTTGCGTCTGCAATTGTAATTTGGGAAGCTTGCAACGTACTAGCACAACGTACATCCTTAAAATGGGAAATCGACGCAACAGGCTATCTGAGCTATAGCAGAAAAGTCAACCAAGGAAAAGGTGCGATCGCCTTTCACATCCAACATCCATATCAAGTTAATGAATATGCCAAAGATATTAGTGCAATTGAGGTGTTAGATATTCGCGCCGCTTGTATTCATTTAATTTTTGCTGCCCATGCTACAGCTTTAGATAAACCTTGGGAGGAAGAATTTACCATTGATGAACGACAACTAGAGAAATATTTAGGACTAGAAAAACGCAAAGACTTAAGTAAAATTGCCAAACTAGCCTTAATGAAAAACCTAGTTCAACAAACTTGTTCGCTCAACATATCCATTGACTGGCCCCAACAAGGTAGAGTTAAAGGGTTTTCAGTCCAAAATAGCCGTTTATGGCACTTAGTAAAGGTTCAAAATCACTTTCAAGAAGATGACTTAGGCTGCAAATATCTGATTGGGTTAACCTTTACAATTAAAACAGGTATCTGGGCGCAGCACTTCTTGAACAAACAAGCTTGTAAAGAACGCACCGGATTTTATCAATATGGCAGTCTGCCTAAAACTGTATTAACCACAGTGATGAGCATTTGGCAGCAACACGAAGGCGCAGTTAGACTAATGCTGTGGTTATTATTCAAAACCAAGATGGGCAAGGAACAACGCATTACTGTGCCGACTTTACTCCGGATTGCCTATGGCGAAGCAAAAGTTAGCCTTGCTTCTAAATATCGGGAAGAACGCAAACGTCTATTAAGGACATTTGAAAATGATTTAGAAGTTCTCAACCATTTAGGAATTAAACCAATTTTTGACCCGATTACCTATCCTCTAGAAATTCAACCTCTGTGGGCGAAGTTAGTAGATATTCCCGAAGATCCAGATGAAGCGTTAGAGTTTTGGATTAATGATGCAGGTGGAGAGACTCGCCTCACAGACAACGGCCCTCGTGGTAAATGGAACTTGTTAATGAATGCGCGTATCTTAGCTTTTGAATTACCTCCAGAATGGGAAAGACAAATATCTGAGTCTGAAAAAAAACAACGCCGTACAGCTAGAGTTAGACGTAAAAATCAAACAGCCAATGATTTAGTTGGTGAACAGATTTTGCAAGCGCGTAAGACTTTAAATCTTTCTCAAAGGGAATTAGCAAAATTGACAGGTAAAAGCCAAAGCTGGATTCGAGATGTAGAAAATGGTCGCTTAAAGGCGAAGCTAGAAGATCAAGCTATATTACGGAAAGTGCTGAATATTGCTTAACCATCGTAATACTACCAGTCAGAAGTAAAATCATATTTAGTAGGCGATCGCTCTCAGTATAGGCGATCGCCTACCCTTTTTGGGAACTATAAACAGGTACTCCTACCTCAAAAACTCACCAAACATGAATAAAATCGAGATAGTTCAGTAATTGTGCAGTAATTGAATAAAGCTTTGCTTGTTTAGTGACAGCTACTCATCGATAAATTTCTCACAAATAAACTTTTAATTATTGCTTGACAATATGAAAATTTATCAACCTCATGCTTGGCCTCAAACTGTAGAGGAAGCCATAGTTATTCAAGAGCAATTAAGAAATCAGGTAATCACAAATGATCAACTTCCATCACAGATCAAGTATGTTGCTGGCGTTGATATGGGTTTTGAAGCTGATGGTACAATTAGCCGTGCAGCTGTAGCGGTGCTGAGTTTTCCTGATTTGCAAGTTATTGAGACACAACTAGCATATCGTCCAACCTCATTTCCTTATATTCCTGGTTTTTTATCCTTCCGAGAAATACCAGCAATACTTGATGCACTAGAAAAAATTCACACCACACCAGATATGCTTTTGTGTGATGGACAGGGAATTGCTCATCCTCGTCGGTTGGGGATAGCCAGCCACTTAGGAGTGATCATCAATATACCGACAATTGGCGTAGCTAAATCATTACTGATTGGTAAGCATAAGGAACTGCCAGAAACTAAAGGCAGTTGGCAACCATTAATACATAAGGGTGAAACTATTGGCGCAGTTTTACGCACTCGTACTGGAGTCAAACCGGTGTATGTTTCCAGTGGTCATAAAATCAGTTTACTAACAGCAATTGATTATGTACTGCGTTGTACGCCAAAATACCGGTTACCAGAAACTACGCGTATAGCTGATAAATTAGCATCAGCGAGATAACAATCAAATTTTGCGTATTATTTTATTGAAGTTTGTTTTCAAAACTTGCTTGCTATCACAAAATAGTGTTAGGAATCGCACAGAAAAAATTTGAAGTATCTAAATAAGAGGTACCCAAGTTAGAACAATGAATGCACTAACTTTACAGTGGAACGATGCTGGTCAAAATAGAACTCAGCATATTTATGAACAACAGCCCAGTAAAAATCCTGGCACCGTCCGCATCGGTAGAGATCCACTCCGTTGCGACATTGTTTTGACTAACTTGACTGTATCAGGTTTGCACGTAGAAATATTTTTTGATTCTCAGCAACAGAGTTTTTATATCAGAAACTTGCGATCGCAAAATCCCCCCCTAGTAGATGGACAACAACTAATCCAAGGAGAAAAACCGCTAAATCAAGGTAGCATCATCTACTTAGGACAAGTACAACTACAAGTTACCGCCGTTAACATTAACACCATTGCCGCTACAGTTATAGCTCCGCCCCAACCCCAAAGCCATCAACACCAACCAGTTACACCCCCACAACCACAGCCACCAGTACATCAACATCGAGCAGTTACCGCACCTGTACCACAACGGCCACCAGTACACCAACACCAGCCAGTGACACCAGCACAAGGAACTTATGGTTTACAGTGTCCGAAATGTCATAAAGTATCTCCACCGGAAAGTTTACAAGTAGGCTGTCCCTGGTGTGGTACATCTTTAGCTGCGGCAGTCAGTGTATTAGTAGCACCAGGAAATTGAGGAAATAAGGGAGCAGAGGGAGCAGGGGAGCAGAGGAAGCGAAGAAAAAGAACTTTTACTAATGACTAATAACTAATGACTAATAACTAATAGCTAATGACTAACCTACAAATTCAATTAACTTGGGAAGATCCGACGACGGGGGAACGACGAGAACCTAAATTAAATGCACCTATAGCTTTTGGTAGAGAATTTGCTCGTTTACCGGCAGAATTAAACGGACAGCGTGTAGCGCGAATGCTACTCAATAGTAGTGAAGTTTCTCGCTACCATGCTTTGATTATCTGGGAAAATAATCAATTTGAGGTGATTGACCAAGCTAGTGCTAATGGTGTGTATGTTAATGGTCAACGGCTACCACGCAGCGTGATTAATCATGGTGATAGGTTGCAAATAGGCCCTTATATCATGATGGTGACTCTGGCTAATCATGCCACTCCACCAGCCACCTCCAATCCCCCTTCTTTAATTCAGTTTAACCCCAATACTAATATCCCCGACCCCAGTTTACCGCCAGTCCGTGCTGTTACACCTTTGGGGAGCAATTTCCCACCCCCAGCATTTCAAGCGGAACAGGTAGCTGTGCAAGCACTTCACGCCACAGGTTTACCTGTAGATGAATGTGATTTTTTGGCAGTTGGCGGCGGACTAGGAAGTTTTATCTGGTCTGATTTACTCAGAATTAGCGGTGTACGTGCTGAGAAAATTGTGGCTTTAGGATTAGAACCAGAACCTTATGCACGTTATAAGCGGCTGTGTTTGAATTCCCAGATTCCCTTACATGAAAGGTTGCGTTCTAATTCTGATTCTTGTCCTGATAATATTTGGGGTTGGCCTAGCTATGCTTGGCGCGAAGCCTGGCATGATTTCACCAAAGGTAAGCCGAATACAGCATTACGGTATTTATGGCAGGTGTTTGCAGAACCCACCTTTACAGAAACTTATACTCCCCGTGCGGGTAATGTGTTTGATTCAATTGACAGAGAAGCCAAGCGTATAGGCTGGAGTCAAATTTATCGTTATGGACGAGTTAGGGCAATTCGTAAAACTGATGATGGTAGATATTGTGTAGCTTATTCTCGCGGACAAGGGAATCATGCTTTTTTCGTGAGTCGTTATTTACATTTGGCTACTGGCTATCCAGCAATTCAATTTTTGCCGGATTTACAAGCTTATCGAGAAAAATATCAAGATTTTAAATCAGTTGTGAATGCTTATGAAGCACACGATCATGTATATGAACAATTAGAACGCCAAGGTGGCACAGTATTAATTCGGGGGCGGGGTATTGTGGCTTCGCGTATTGTGCAGCGTATTTATGAAGCTAGGCGCAAAAATCCCAATATTACAGTTTTGCATTTAATGCGATCGCCTAAACCCCAAGGCAACAAATTTGAAAAAGCCACTCGTTCCGTCAAAAACCATTACGAATTTCAGCCCTTTAACTGGCCTAAATCCTGTTGGAGTGGTGAACTTCGCGTTATGTTAGAAAAAGCCACACCAGACGAGCGCAAACGCCTACTTACAGAGTGGGGCGGTACAACCACCGCCGACCGCTACGACTGGCAAAAAATTACTGAAGATGGCTTAAAAGAAGGTTGGTATCAAATTACCTTTGGGGATGTGTTGACAGTAGAGAGAGACACACAAAATCGCACTATCACCCAAATCAAAGAAAAAGGCTTTGGTGAAATGAAATTAGTGGCTGATTTTATTGTTGATGCTACGGGTTTAGATGCCAAAGTACAAGCCAATCCCCTACTAGATGATTTAGTCAAACATTACAACCTACCCTTGAATTACATGGGACGCTTGGCTGTCGCTAATAACTTTGAAATCCCAGAAATGCGGAATGGTAAAGGTCAAATGTACGCAGCTGGGGCAATTACCCTGGGCGGCCCCTATGCAGCCGTTGATAGTTTCTTGGGTTTACAATACTCCGCCTTAGTCGCCGTCGATGGACTCGCCGCCACCCGTGCGCCAGGAGTCCGGCGTTTAAATGCTTTCAGTTCTTTTGCACAGTGGTTAAAGTGGGTGTTTAATCAATCACCTTAAACCGTGTTGAGTAATTCGTGATTAGTCGTTAGTGACTGGGGATTGGGCATTGGTTTTTCTCCGATGTACTCCTATCAAGACTTTTTGGCCAATCTCCAATCCTCCATGAATCAAGTCTTCACGGTAAAAATAAAAAAATATACTGGTTAATGGTGTAGAAATGTATAGAATCTTGTAAAGATATAAATTAAACTTTTTTTAAAATGCAAACATTACCAGTTCATTCCTCAATGCAGCTGTCTTTATCACCAACTCAATGTCAGCCTTTGAAGATTGTCGCACTGGGGGATAGTTTAGTATACGGTTTTGGCGACCCCGAACAAGGCGGGTGGGTAGAACAATTGCGTCGCTCGTGGATGTTACCTAATAATGGGGGTCATGTCCTGTACAATTTGGGAGTAAGAGGCGATCGCACCCAGCAAGTAGCGCAAAGGCTAGAAGTAGAATTCCGTCATCGTGGTGAATTGCGAAATCGTGTCCCCGACTTAATCATTCTTTCCGTAGGAGTCAACGATTCACCACGCCTAGGCCGTCCCGATGGACGACAATTTACAGACTTTGCCGTGTTTGAGTCAGACATCGCCGCACTATTAGACCAAGCACAGCAACTATGTCCTGTATTATTTATCGGCATGGTTCCTGTCAATGAAACCAAAATGCCTTTTTTAGATTGCTTTTATTTTAATCATGCCGACCAATATCGCTACAAAGAAGCCACTAAAATCGCTTGCAACCAACGCCACATCCCCTATTTAGATATTTTTGATCGCTGGATGGCACGCGGCAACACTTGGCGGCTACAACGCATCAGTGAAGATGGACTACATCCCAACACATTAGGCTATCAAGCTTTGTTAGAAGATGTGATTCATTGGGAACCACTAGCAGCCTATCATCAGGGAGTAGCTACAGGCACGTTTAACAAATAAATTTGTTACAGTTACCGAATTGCTAGAAATGAAGCCGTAGTAAATAATTGAGCATCCATTGAGTATTGAATAATCTATGACTCCAACTTTGTTTGGTCGTTGGCAAACTCGACTATTATTAATGGCTACTGTAGGTGTATTAGTATCCTTGCCCTTTGCAATGGGTTTAATTGCTCCTGCTAATTCTATCTACTTTTGGACACTCGGCTATGTGACTGTTTTCGGTTTAGGCTGGGATGTACTTTATGACTATCTCCAAAAGTTTCGATGGGATAGGGATTGGCCAGCAGCTTATCAACTTTTAGCTGGTATCTGGGAATTAGTGTTTGTGTTTTGTGGAGTGAGAATTTTGGGATTTTTACCAGCACCCATACCCAAAGACATCATGCCATTAGATGCTTTATTAATACATTACAGTGTTGTTTGGTTATCAGTATTTATTGCTTCTCAAAGTCTGATGCGAATTATATTCCCTCGTTGGCGTTTCCGAGGTGGACAATGGTTATAAAATACAGACAATAGAGTATATTAGTGACTACTAATTAAAGATTAAAAAGTACATCAATCAATCGACTATCAAGATTGCTGGCGATAAAGACTGATGTACTGACCATGAATATTCACAAAATAGGGAACAAGGTAAGTTAAGCCAGCAGAAATCCAGCGATCGCGTCCCATGTTCCCTTGTAATAAAGCACTACCATGATTAATCACAAATAAAATCGAGCCAACCACACCCGCAACCTTTAACGCTGTAGGAACAAATTTTGGCTCAATCAAGCTGGCAAAATATCCTTGAATAAATTTAGTCCTGATTTGACTCATTTAACTACAGAAATCCGAATTAATTTGTGAAAAAACTGAGCATCACTCTGAGCATCCCCATATTTTATATCGCTTTCTGTGTTCCTTGTCGTTAAAAAAGCCAATTCTAGCCGTATTCAGATATTTGAGGACAGATAGGAACAACAATGGTTTACCTCCCGCCTCCTATCAGATTTTCTGGTTCAAATTCCATAAGTTAAACCAATTCGCAATTGACTATATTGGCAATAATTTTGTCTAGCACCAAACTAACCGCACTCAAATCAGCTAACACTGATAAATTAGTATAAAAAAATACAGAATTATAAATTAGTTATAAAAACTTAATTTTTCCCAATTGCCTTTGATGATCATGATTGATTGTTCTCATGATAAATTTAAAACTTTATTGTTCAATCACCATAATTAACAAACACTGTCTTGTCGAGAAATAACGCAAATTATCGGGAAATCACGCCATAAATTCGCCAAAATTTCTTGAAAACAATTTACTTAATTTTGCAGGCAACTAGATAATATCCGGTTTTAGCAATCTTGAGCAAGAGTAACTTCGTGCTGACTGCTGGAGTACACAACTTTAATTTTCAGCTATTTATTCCATTATTTGGAAATTAGCTACACAATGCTTGATAAAGCATCGTAAAATCTCATTCAGTATTGCCGCAAAAATTAATATCAGTAATCATCAATTTAAGGTTGACATTTTCCACTAACTTGAAGAATTATCTAAGGGAAAGCAGTTGCCGTTGACAGAACTATGCACACAGTTATTCTCGTTCTGGTTGAGGTGTTGATTGTTATTGCATTGTCACGCCTAGTAGGACTAGCATTCAAATCAATTAAACAACCTTTAGTAATTGGTGAGATTGTGGCGGGAATTATGCTTGGCCCGTCCTTATTTGGTTTATTGGCTCCCAATGTAGCAGCTAGTATATTTCCACCAGAAACTGTTCCTTTTCTCCATGTTTTATCTCAGGTAGGATTGATATTTTTCATGTTTTTGATTGGGTTAGAACTCAATCCTAAATACCTGAGTAGTCAGTTAGATGTTGCGATTTTAACTTCCCATACCAGTATTTTAGTTCCTTTTTCCCTAGGAACATTATTATCATTACTGCTTTACCCGTTAGTTTCTAATGCTAGTGTATCTTTTACTGCCTTTGCTTTATTTTTAGGGGCAGCAATGTCAATCACAGCTTTTCCGGTATTGGCTCGCATTATTACTGAAAATAATTTACAAGGCACACGTTTAGGAACATTGGCATTAACTTGTGCGGCGGTGGATGATGTGACAGCTTGGTGTTTGTTAGCAGTAGCGATCGCTGTAGCCAGAACAGGTAATATTATCGGTGCATTGCCCACAATTGTGGAAAGTTTAGTTTATATCGGTTTCATGCTGACAGTAGGACGTTGGTTTTTACAACGTCTTGCCACCCATTACCGCCGCACTAGACGCTTGAGCCAATTGCTACTAGCGGGTATTTACATCGCCGTAGTCGCCTCCGCACTAATTACCGAACTGATTGGAATTCATCTAATTTTCGGAGCATTTTTATTAGGTGCAGCCATGCCCAAGAATGCAGATTTAGTGCGAGAATTAGCGGTAAAAACCGAAGATTTTGTTTTAATCTTCTTATTACCAATATTTTTTGCCTACAGTGGATTACGGACGCAAATAGGTTTATTGAACCGTCCCGAACTATGGCTATTGTGTGCAGCAGTTTTAGCAGTTGCGATCGCAGGAAAGTATATTGGTACTTATGCCGCAGCGCGTTTTAATGGAATCAGCAAACGCGAAGCCTCAGCCCTTGGTTGGTTAATGAACACTCGCGGTTTAACCGAGTTAATCGTGTTAAATATTGGTTTGGAATTAGGAGTCATTTCGCCCTTACTTTTTACCATGCTGGTAATAATGGCGTTAGTTACCACATTTATGACTTCCCCTCTACTAGAGTGGACTTATCCCAAAAAACTGATCAAATTAGATGTAGTCGAACCAGCACCAGAAACACACACCAGTTTCACCACCACAACCACAGGTGAAGTTTATGTCCGCCCTTATCGGATTTTAGTACCAGTCGCTAATCCCAGCACACAAAAAGGTTTATTACAGCTAGCAGTAGCATTAGCACTCAACTACCGCCAACCAGCCATAGTTAATCCCCTCAGCTTAATTGAATTAGAAGAAAACTATGGTTTTGAAAATACCCCAGATGAAGCCGAAAGATTCATTCTCCAGCGTCGCCAGCAGTTAGAAGAGTTAATTAGTACCCTAGAACCACCTTCCACACAGCCTTTTGTGCATCCGATTGTGCAGATATCCAGTAACGTGGCTCGACAAACAGCCGAAATTGCCAAAATCGAGTCAGCCGATTTAATTCTAGTAGGATGGCATCGCCCAGCTTTCAGTAAAAATCGCTTGGGTGGACGAGTGGGGCAAATTCTCAGCACCGTACCCGTAGATGTAGCAGTATTTGTAGATAAAGGAGGAGACAGATTAGAAAGTTTGTTAGTTCCCTACTCTGCCAATATCCATGATGACTTGGCACTGACACTAGCGTTGAGACTATTAATTAATCATGATACTTGCACATTGCAAATATTACAGGTACTTCAAGAACATCAAGCCCAAGATGAATTAAGTTATGAACTGCACACCATGATTAAACAATTACCAGCAAGTGTGCGCGATCGCATCAACATCAACATCATCCGTTCTTCAGAGCCAATTCCAGCTGTCATTACCGCCTCAGAAAGTGTTGATCTGACAATTGCTGGTACTAGCCGCGCCTGGGGTATCGAGCGTCAAACCCTAGGAAGATACACAGATGCGCTGGCTATTCAATGCCGTTCCTCCCTACTCATCACCCGGCGTTACAGTCAACTTACCTCTCATCTTACCTCCGCACTCGCTGATTTAAGTCATCAAGAGTCTACAATCAAGCACTGAAACTATGAATAATTTCCACTTCAAATCCCTAATATTTTATGCACTAGCCACAGGTTCAGTTCTCATATTATTTAACACCGTCACCGTTTATGGAGAAGACAATCTCCAAGCTCCTCCTGTAATTAACGGTTCCTATCGGGTGAATTTGGGTAAAAATTCCCCAAAATGTCAGACATCAGCACCACTCAGGCTAAATCTTCACCAATCAGGCATCTACTTCAATGCCTCTTTATCATCAGCAAATATCAAAGTCGATTCTCCACAACAGTATTCTCTCAAAGGTATCTTTAAAAATCAGCAGTTAACTTTAGCCGGAAAACTTGATCAAACTATTCTTTGTGACTTTGCTCCTCCTCATAAAATACAAGCCCAAATGCAGCTAGTAGATACGGATAGGCTACAAGGCAAAATACTTGTCAGTACCATCCCGCAAACTTTAGAATTTAATGCTACACCTGAAACAGCCCAGGCAAAACCCCAAAACGGAAACAAATAATAAAATATGGCAATCAATCAAGCAGAGTAATTTGGTAATCATTTTACCCTTTACCACATAACACATTGATCATTATGTTTAAGGAAATTTCCACTCAGCAATTTTTCCACAGCAGCAAGTGGCTGTTTGGTATGAGTTTATTTACAGCTATGAGTCTCCAAAGTGTCAGTAGTATTGCTGCACAGGTAGCCAAATTAAATAATTGGCGTTTCTACCCAGAAGGTGGCAAATTAGAAATTAACCTCTCAGAAAGTAAAACACCCAGCTATTTTTATCTCTCCCAACCGCCACGCCTTGTTGTTGATATTCCCAATACCAAGTTAGGTAACATCCCCACCGAGCAAAGCTACACCGGTGTTGTGCAAAAAATTCGCGTCGCTCAATTAAACGCCAATGTCACCCGCATTGTATTAGATTTAGCAGCAGACGTATTCGTAGATCCTCAGCAAGTACAACTACAACCTAATTCTCGAAAAAACCCTACTAGCTGGGTTTTACGTCCTTTTATTAGTGGCTCTAGACAACTGGTAAATTCCAGAAATTTACCCAGTAATACACCACAAACACAATATAACTACTTACAATTGCCCAATACTTTACCTTCCACAACTGCTAATCTACAGCAGCCTTTTGTGACTGTACCTCCCCTGAATTCTCAAAGCCCTGTTCAAACTCCTCATACCTCACAATCTGCATCAAACTTGCCAACTCAACCTAGTTATCCTGCAAATAGTCCTAATTTTCCCACGCCTACAACCCCAAACTCCGCCAACAATGCACCTAATTTTAGTAATCCCATAGTCATTGAATTTGGTCAACCTCTGCCAAAAATGCAAAATTAAGCAGTTACAATCAACTGCGGACATCAGCACTCAAAAAAAGGGGCTAGAGACGCTGACGCTAGGGAATAAATTTTTAGCAACAGTTAGCACATTTTGAAATTAGATACCCAATGTCCAAACAATTGGACACCATCACAGCATCAAATATCTTTTCCCTACTTTCTCCTATCCCCTACCTTCCTCACACATTAAAATCTTTCTGTTTCTTGAGTTGGCGCAACTGCTCCTGGCTGAGACATAAAAAAGTTTTGTGCCGCTTCATTCTGATAAATACATCTAATATCGGGTTTTTCACTGTCTAAGTTACCCGTAAAACCAAAAGTATTCAGGCGATTTTTGCATTCTCTCACTTGATCAGATGTCACCAGTTTGCGTTGTTCTAAAATTGCCCAGTTGTTTTGACGTAACACGCATCCAGGACGCATACTTGGTTGAGCAACATAAACATTAAATGGGTTGAGAGTCACAAATAATCTAGCGTCCATCACCATTGCACTGGCTCCGTACTGTACGCAAATCTCTGGATTCGGTGCTTTAGTGTCAATGAATTCACGAGAAGCCACATTTGAAGGTGTCAACGTAGTTGTGGAACTAAAAGCAATCCCAATTCCAATTCCTAGAACTAACACCCCTCCCAAAATGGCAATAGTGGTGAGGTTAAACAAGGAAGGTTGAAACCCAGAAGGTTTAGATGTAGTGACTTGTCTACCAGTAGATTTACGTCTCATTTGTGTTTATTAACCTTCAAGCCTGAAAACTAGGGAGTGTTTCCCTATTTTAGTATGCCGATTATTCATTAGATTGGCGTGCTGGTTTCTAGACAATATTTGAATATTGGGGATGTGGTTTGATTTGAAAGTCTCTATTTTTCAGTCGGCAATACAGGAAGATACACAAAAATGTTAAGTAATACTTAAGAACATTTTTGACACCTGATTGAAAACAAAGTGAAATTTCTAACAGCTTTACTCTGGGGTAATAAGTTCAAAGCTTCGCAGTTACAACTTTTGTTAGCCGACAGTCTCACTATTTTTTGGGGAGAATGGTTAGATTTACGCGTCAGAGTGGCGCAAGTTGCGGCTTCTGGGTTGGTATCTCCGTTGATATACATTTTAGCATTTGGCTTAGGTTTGGGTAGCTCCATCAGACCGGGTGCCGGCATTAGTGGCAACTACGACAACTATTTAGAATTTATGTTGCCGGGTATGGTGGCTTTATCGTCAATGACTATCAGTTTTGCTGGCACAACCTTCTCAATTTGTGGAGATAGACTGTTTAGTAAAACCTTTGAAGAGTTGTTACTCACTCCCATCCATCCTTTAGCACTGCACATTGGGAAAATGCTAGCGGGTGTAGTGCGGGGGTTGATGACTTCTGGTTCTGTGATTCTGGTGGCGTTGCTATTAACTAGGAACTGGCATTTTCTCAGTCCCTTGTTTTTGCTGTTGCTAGTGTTGAATTGTGCTGTCTTTGCTGGGTTGGGTGTGATTGTTGGCTTATCGGTGCGATCGCTCGAATCAGTGGGGCTATACAATAACTTTGTGATTATCCCCATGTCTTTTTTAGGAGCGACTTTTTTTGATCCTAGTACACTACCCATCGCCCTGAAATTTGTGGTTTACGTATTACCGTTAACCTACGCCAGCACTGGATTACGTGCAGCTGCCCATTTACCTTTAACTCAGTTTCCTTGGTATAGCGTACCAGTTTTACTGGTGATGGCGATCGCTCTGTCTCTGTGGGGTGGTTACAAATTCGCCCATCAACAAGACTAGCCACAAACAAAGTTTTTCTAAGTTTATCGCCTCTGATGTCTAGAAACCGCTAATCTTACTGGGTATATAGCTCAAAATTGTGCAATGACCCAACCTTCTAACATTCGTCAGTTGTTAACTGATGCCAAACTAGGGTTACTACCATATCTAGATCAACGTCTCCAGGAAATCGCTAATAGCTGGAAGCAACCAGACACTCTGCAATTGCAGCCTTATGATCTCAACTTCGGAGAATGCAACACTTCCGCCGCTAACGAACCCAGACCAGTTATTAGCCAGTCAATTGCTGTGAAATTTTTTATTATCGGTAGCATTTCTGAAAAACTAGAGTTATTTTTGCTTGCTTCTGAATTACAAAATGATGTTGATGCTGCCATTTTTGAGTGGAGTAACCGCGAATGGTATCAGTTTGAAAAACCTTTAAAACGACCTGTTACTCAAATTACAGGCGGATTAGATTACGAAGTCCTCGAAAACCCTAGTAATACTTGCCAAATAACTTTATATCGTGAATTTGATTTAATTTACGCAGTGAGTTTCTGAAAAAAATGGGCGATCGCACTCTGCTGAATTACGGCACAGGCGATCGCCCAGATTTTATGCTCCTCAGACCAGAAAATCAAGTTTTCTGTCTGATACTTGCTCTAGCTGGCTTGATAACTCGTAGAGAATGTATCTTTCAGAGGTTTCCAACGGAAGACGCGATCGCCACCTCTTTCAACAACTACTTTCACTTTTGGCTCTACACTAGGCAGCGTGGTCAAAAATTCTACTTCCTGATCAGAAAGAATATGTCCTTCAATAATCCACAACACCAAACCTTTAGACTTTGGCGGTAACTGCTCTAGTTGATAATTAAGAGTTGGTGGCAGATAATAGACATCGCCTACTGCTGCACCACTACCAGTGCTTTTTTTTCCAAGATGGGGAGGTCTAACCCCGTGGATTCCGGTAAGATAGGCAGCTACATCGCCTAATCCCCGCGCAGTTATATGCAGACTCTTATAGCCGACTGCACGCAAGCGGCGAAGATACCTACCTTCATAGCCTCCTTCCAAGGGTACGTAAACCCCTAAAGAGCCAAATTTTTCTAGATTGCGGATGAAACCGTTGCCAGTGGTAATTAGTGCCATAAATTTTCCGGAGTTTTGTCCTATCCCACTTTGATATCTCTATTATTTACTTTGAAGTGATCATTAATGAGATAACAAAGCTTATGCTCTAAATAAGCTAAACTCAATTCTATCAGTCTCTATCAGCATCTTCTCCAGCCGTTAACGGTTTTCTTACGGGTGTAAGGGTGTCAAAGACGCAATGATCATGTTAATTACTTCCTGCCCCGAAAAAATTTAGAAAATTGTGACAAAGTTTCTAGACAAGCGGCAACAAAGAGTTTATAATCTGAGATTGTGACCAAAATTGCAAATTTAAGATACTATGTAATTAGGATAGAGAGCGATCGCCCTCGCGCCTAATCACCGAAATCTCTAGAAAAAAATTCACTGAGATTACACAAAAACTGGTAAACTTGAAAAGCTTTAAAGTCACAACAAAGCTGATGGCTCAAAAAAACGAGCCTATAGTGAGTTTCAGGCTACATTGACTCTTGTAGTCATGGAAAAACAAGCAAAACCTAAAAATTTTGTACTTGTTCAACTGTGCGGAGGGGCATCTCGTGCAGTATAAACAAAGCTCAGTCAATGTCCGACGGGATACCGGGAGTCGCTGAGAAGCCCACACTGTATGTTGAGCATCAGTGTGTGAGTATGTCACCTGCATGACATTATCTAAAACTCAGTGGAAAGGATACTGAGCAGCAAAAGCCGCTTAAGTCCCACTAAAACACGGCAGTCTTAATGAATCGGGAGAACCGCTCAGAAAACTGCCGCCAGAAAGTGCCTAAGTAATTGCTAGGACGAAAGCATTACTGCACGAAGCGCAAAGCTATCAAGCCTTGCCTTGCTACCAGAAGTTAAACCTTCCCTGATAGAAGGTGCTTGTGGATGTTCTGGTGATTAAGTGAGTGCAACTAAATAGATTCACAAACAGTAAAGACACCGCCTGTTGTCTCCGGCAGAATTTGCAGTGGTAGCAGCCGCTTACAAATTCATCTAATTCGTCCGTTCATCACCGGAATTCGCACAGTGTGTCACCAAATCCGATTTAGTAGAAAGGAGAGCCAGTTACTGTGTCTGTAGGAATTCTCGGCACCAAGCTGGGCATGACCCAAATCTTTGATGAAGCAGGAGTAGCCATTCCTGTAACCGTCGTCCAAGTAGGGCCATGTGTCGTTACACAAGTAAAAAGTAAACAAACCGATGGTTACACCGCCATTCAAGTTGGATATGGCGAAGTTAAACCAAAGGCACTCAATAAACCCTTGTTGGGACATTTAGCCAAATCGTCCGCGCCAGCATTACGGCATCTCAAAGAGTATCGCACAGATAGTTCTAGCGATTACAGTTTAGGACAAGAGATTAAAGCAGATATTTTTAGTGCAGGTCAAATTGTAGACGTTATCGGTACGAGTATCGGTCGCGGCTTTGCAGGCAACCAAAAGCGGAATAACTTTGGTCGTGGGCCAATGTCACACGGTTCTAAAAACCATAGAGCACCCGGTTCAATAGGTGCTGGTACAACCCCAGGTCGTGTTTATCCCGGTAAGCGGATGGCAGGGCGTTTAGGTGGTAGCCAAGTCACAATTCGCAAACTAACCGTAGTGCGAGTAGATGCCGAGCGTAACTTGGTGTTAATCAAAGGCTCTGTTCCTGGGAAACCAGGCTCATTACTGAATATTGTGCCAGCCAAGAAAGTTGGCAAGTAGTCAACAGTCAACAGTCGATAGTCTCAGGACTATGGACTACAAGCTATGGACTATGGACTAACGACAAAGGACACAAAAATGGTTGAAAGTGTAGTGAAAAATTGGCAAGGAGAAGAAGTTGGACAGAAAACGTTCGACTTGCGCTCTGCCAAAGCGGAAACAGCATCTCATATTGTACACCGCGCTTTAGTAAGACAAATGACCAACTCCCGCCAAGGAACTGCCAGCACCAAAACCCGTGCTGAAGTTCGAGGCGGTGGTCGTAAACCTTGGCGGCAAAAAGGCACAGGTCGCGCTCGTGCTGGTTCTATTCGTTCACCATTGTGGCGTGGTGGTGGTGTGATCTTCGGGCCAAAACCCAGAGATTTCAACGTCAAAATGAACCGGAAAGAACGCCGGTTAGCACTGCGGACAGCATTAGTCAGCCGTGCAGAAGACCTGATTGTAGTAGAAGAATTTAACAACGAGTTAGCTCGCCCCAAAACCAAAGAATTGGTAACAGCACTTGCGCGTTGGGGTGCGGCACCAGAACAAAAGACATTATTAATTTTGTCTGAGCTTTCCGAAAATATTTACTTGTCAGGTCGCAACATCGAGAACTTAAAGCTGCTTGCTGCTGACCAACTAAATGTTTACGACTTGCTACACGCTGACAAGATTGTAGTGACAACCTCAGCCCTAGATAAAATTCAGGAGGTCTACAGTGGCTAAGTTTGACCCCCGCAACCTTGCTGACTTAGTGCGTCGCCCCATCCTCACGGAAAAAGCGACCATTATGATGGAGCAGAACAAATACACATTTGAAGTCACTCCCAAGTCCACCAAGCCACAAATTAAGGCCGCAATAGAGGACTTATTTCAGGTCAAGGTTGTACAAGTA
The DNA here is from genome assembly GCF_001597745.1 of Anabaena sp. 4-3. Lineage (GTDB taxonomy): Bacteria > Cyanobacteriota > Cyanobacteriia > Cyanobacteriales > Nostocaceae > Trichormus. The sequence continues at coordinate 36,872 of NZ_LUHJ01000023.1, forward strand.
AACACCTCATTACCTCCCCGGAAAAAGCGGCGTGTAGGTAAATTTATTGGATTTAAGCCCCAATATAAGCGTGCGATTGTCACCGTTGCGCCTGGGGATGTAGAGAAAATTAGACAAGTTCTATTCCCAGAGGTCTAAGATATCATGGGTACTCGTTCTTATCGCCCCTATACCCCCAGCACTCGTCAAGTTACCATCTCTGACTTTGCGGAAATTACCAAAACCGAACCAGAAAAATCTCTGACGGTATATATACACCGCGCCAAAGGTCGGAACAACCAAGGGCGGATTACTAGCCGTCGTCGCGGTGGTGGACACAAAAAACTGTATCGGATCATCGACTTCAAGAGAGACAAGCGGAATATTCCCGCTACAGTAGTAGCTGTTGAATATGATCCAAACCGCAATGCTCGGATTGCGCTGGTAACTTATGAAGATGGTGAAAAGCGGTACATTCTCCACCCGAATGGTTTAAAAGTAGGGACAAAAATTATTGCTGGCCCTGAAGCCCCAATTGAAGATGGTAACGCTTTACCCTTGGCGAATATTCCCTTGGGTACCACCGTTCATAACGTTGAATTAGTTGCCGGTAAAGGCGCGCAAATCGTCCGCGCAGCTGGTGCATCTGCCCAAGTCATGGCAAAAGAAGGTAATTACGTCACACTCAAGTTACCTTCTGGGGAAGTCCGCATGATTCGCCGCGAGTGTTACGCCACCATTGGGCAAGTAGGTAACACAGATGCTAGAAACCTGAGTGCAGGTAAAGCCGGAAGAAATCGCTGGAAAGGCCGCCGCCCCAAAGTTAGAGGTAGCGTCATGAACCCAGTAGATCACCCCCACGGTGGTGGTGAGGGTAGAGCGCCTATCGGTAGATCCGGCCCTGTAACACCTTGGGGTAAACCAGCCTTGGGTGCAAAAACACGCAAGCCTAAGAAACCCAGCAGCAAGTTGATTGTACGTCGTCGTCGTAAATCTTCTAAACGCGGTCGCGGTGGTCGTGAGTCCTAGAATTGTAGGTTTTAGATTGGGTCTAACTGTCATTGAATTAGACATTTAATTATTCAAAATCTAAAATTCTCAATCCCAAATCCAAAATCCAAAACTGAACTATGGGTCGTTCTCTTAAAAAAGGTCCTTTCGTTGCCGATCATTTACTCAGCAAAATTGAAAAGCTGAATGCAAAAAACGAAAAACAAGTAATTAAAACTTGGTCGAGAGCATCGACAATTCTGCCCCAAATGGTAGGCCATACCATAGCAGTTCATAACGGACGGCAGCACGTACCAGTGTTTATCAGTGATCAAATGGTAGGTCACAAATTGGGTGAATTTGCTCCCACACGCACCTACAGGGGGCATGGGAAAAGTGACAAAAAAGCAGGGAGATAGTCAAAAGTCAACAGTCAAAAGTCGCAAGTAATTACTGAATGACTATTGACTATTGACTCAAGGAGAAAATTATGGCTACAGAGACTACTGAAGTAAAGGCGATCGCCCGTTATATACGCATGTCTCCCTTCAAAGTACGTCGTGTACTTGATCAAATCCGGGGACGCTCCTATCGGGAAGCATTAATTATCCTGGAATTCATGCCTTATCGAGCCACTGAGCCAGTTTTAAAACTGCTAAGAAGTGCTGCCGCCAACGCTGAACACAACGCCGGGTTAGATCGCACCGAGCTAGTAATTACTCAGGCTTATGCTGATCAAGGCCCTGTATTGAAACGTTTCCAACCTAGAGCGCAAGGTAGAGCTTACCAAATTCGCAAGCCAACGTGTCATATCACCTTGGCTGTGGCTGCAAGTGCCAATGCTAAGTAAGTTCTCATCCCAAAAAATTGCGTAAAGTTAGAAATTTTAGAGGAAACATTTGTGGGACAGAAGATTCATCCAATTGGTTTTCGCTTGGGGATTACCCAAGAACACCAATCACGTTGGTTTGCAGATCCAGAACGCTATCCAGAACTGCTCCAAGAAGACCACAAACTCCGTAAATACATAGAGCAGAAACTGGGTAGATACGCTCAAAACAATGCTGGCATTTCTGAAGTAAAAATTGAGCGCAAAGCAGACCAAATCGACCTAGAAGTACGCACCGCCCGTCCTGGTGTAGTTGTAGGTCGTGGTGGACAAGGTATTGAAGCATTACGTACCGGACTGCAAGAACTGTTAGGCAACAACCGCCAAATTCGCATTAACGTTGTTGAAGTCCAAAAAGTAGACGCTGATGCTAACTTAATCGGCGAATATATTGCACAACAGCTAGAACGTCGTGTATCCTTCCGTCGTGTAGTTAGACAAGCAATTCAACGCGCTCAACGTGCAGGTATTCAAGGCATTAAAGTGCAAGTCAGTGGACGACTCAACGGTGCGGAAATTGCCCGAACCGAGTGGACTCGTGAGGGAAGAGTACCCTTACATACCTTACGGGCTAACATTGACTACTCTTACTGCACAGCTAAAACCATTTATGGAATTCTGGGCATCAAAGTTTGGGTATTCAAAGGAGAAATTATTCCTGGACAAGAAGAAGCCCCATCCCAACCAGCAACCCGTGAACGCGAACCTCGTCGTCGTCAACAACAGCGTCGTCGCCAACAGTTTGAAGACCGCTCTAATGAAGGCTAGGGTTTAGACCAACTTAGGCTAGAGCCTAGAACAGAACATACTAGACTTTAGTCCTAAATTCCTAATCCCTAATCTCTAATCCCTAATCGCTAGTTAGTCGTCATGTTAAGTCCTAGAAGAACTAAATTCCGCAAACAACAGCGCGGACGGATGACGGGTCTAGCCCACCGTGGTAGTACCCTCAACTTTGGAGATTTTGCTCTCCAAGCTCAAGAGCCAGCTTGGATCACCTCTCGGCAAATCGAGGCTTCCCGTCGGGCAATGACTCGCTACATCCGCCGGGGTGGTAAAATTTGGATTCGGATTTTCCCAGATAAACCCGTAACTATGCGTCCGGCTGAAACCCGGATGGGTTCCGGTAAAGGTAATCCAGAATTCTGGGTAGCCGTAGTCAAACCAGGACGGATCTTGTTTGAAATCGCTGGCGTTTCTGAAGAAGTCGCCCGTGAAGCCATGCGCTTGGCAGCTTACAAGCTACCGATTAAAACTAAGTTTATTGTGCGCTCTCAACAAGTAGAGGAGCAGGAGTAGGTTATGCCTCTTCCCAAGATTTCAGAAGCTAGAGAATTAACTGACGAGAAACTGGCGGAGGAAATTATCGCCGTTAAAAAACAACTGTTTCAGTTGCGCTTACAAAAGGCAACTAGACAGTTAGATAAACCCCACCAGTTCCGCCATGCCCGCCATCGCCTCGCCCAACTACTGACAGTAGAAGCAGAAAGAAAGCAGGTGGCCAGTCAACCGACTCAAGAAGAAAAGTAGGAATTTATGGCAGTCAAAGAACGAGTTGGCTTGGTAGTGAGCGATAAAATGCAAAAAACGGTGGTAGTCGCCGTAGAAAACCGCTCTCCCCATCCCAAATACGGCAAGATTGTAGTCCAAACCCGGCGTTATAAAGCTCACGACGCAGAAAATCAATGTAAAGTGGGCGATCGCGTGCGGATTCAGGAAACCAGACCCCTGAGTAAAACCAAACGCTGGCAAGTGACCGAAATCCTCAACACTAAGGCTACAACTTAAAAGTTGTGCAGAAGGGAGATAAATTGTGATTCAACCCCAAACTTATCTGAATGTGGCAGATAATAGTGGCGCACGTAAACTGATGTGTATCCGTGTTTTAGGCGGGGGTAACAGACGTTACGGTTTCGTGGGCGACAAAATTATCGCTGTTGTCAAAGATGCCAATCCTAATATGGCAGTGAAAAAATCCGATGTGGTCGAGGCGGTAATTGTTCGCACCCGCCATAACATCAATCGTGATAGCGGCATGAGCATTCGGTTTGACGATAACGCTGCCGTAATTATCAACAAAGATGGTAATCCCAGAGGTACACGGGTATTTGGCCCAGTAGCGCGGGAACTGCGCGACAAGAACTTTACCAAAATTGTTTCTCTGGCTCCGGAGGTGCTGTAATGGCAAGCCAAAAGGACAAAACATTCCACAAAATGCACGTCAAAACCGGCGACACAGTGCAAGTGATTGCTGGCAAAGACAAAGGCAAAGTAGGCGAAGTGATCAAAGCACTGCCCGAATTTAGTAAAGTCATTGTCAAAGGCGTAAATATTAAAACCAAGCACGTCAAGCCCCAACAGGAAGGGGAATCTGGGCGGATCGTGACTCAGGAAGCACCCATCCATAGCTCCAACGTCATGCTTTACTCCACCAAACAAAACGTCGCTAGCCGTGTTTGTTACACTTTCACCGCAGAAGGCAAGAAAGTAAGGAAACTCAAGAAAACTGGCGAAATCCTCGATAATTAAAGGATTTGCTGGCTTGAGATTTGAGATTGTAAATTTAATCCCAAATCGAAACTCTGAAATTAAGTTTCCCTGACCAAGCCCAGGGATTATCAGGACAAAAAACTATGGCGACACCCAAACTCAAAACCTTATATCTAGAGACGATTGTCCCCAAACTCACCCAGCAGTTTCAGTACACCAACGTTCATCAAGTACCAAAAGTGGTGAAAGTTACTGTTAACCGAGGTCTAGGGGAAGCCGCACAAAATGCTAAGGCTCTGGAAGCATCTTTGAGCGAAATTGCCGTGATTACTGGTCAAAAACCAGTGGTGACCAGAGCGAAAAAAGCGATCGCTGGCTTTAAAATTCGTCAAGGTATGCCTGTCGGCATCATGGTAACTCTCAGAGGCGAGAGAATGTATGCCTTTCTCGACCGACTGATTAACTTATCTCTACCTAGAATCAGAGACTTCCGAGGCATTAGCCCCAAAAGCTTTGACGGCCGTGGTAACTATACCCTGGGCGTAAGAGAACAGTTGATTTTTCCTGAAGTCGAGTACGACAGCATCGACCAAATCCGTGGTCTTGATATTTCTATTATCACTACAGCGAAAACCGACGAAGAGGGCCGCGCCCTACTTAAAGAAATGGGAATGCCCTTTCGCGATCAATAAGTTCATCTAAAGAGGGAACGATGGCGGCTAACGACACAATTGCAGATATGCTGACGCGCATCCGCAATGCTAACATGGCAAGGCATCAAACTACACAAGTGCCAGCCACAAAAATGACCCGTAGCATTGCTAGAGTGCTACAGGAAGAAGGCTTTATTGCTGAATTTTCAGAAGAAGGTGAAGGTGTAAAACGTAACTTGGTTATTTCCCTGAAATATAAGGGGAAAAATCGCCAGCCTTTAATTACCGCCCTCAAGCGTATAAGTAAGCCTGGGTTGCGTGTTTACTCCAACAGAAAAGAATTGCCAAGGGTACTAGGCGGCATCGGTATTGCCATCATTTCTACATCCAGTGGGATCATGACCGACCGCGAAGCACGGCGGCAGAACTTGGGTGGTGAAGTGCTCTGCTACGTTTGGTAGTCGTCAATAGTCAATGGTCAATTCTCATTGACAACTGACAAATGATAAAGGACACAGAATCATGTCTCGTATTGGTAAACGTCCAATTACTGTTCCCACCAAAGTACAAGTGACAATTGATGGTAGTAAAGTGAGCGTGAAAGGGCCGAAAGGTGAACTTTCCCAAGATTTACCCACCAATGTCACAGTTACTCAAGATGGGGACACACTGCTAGTAACCCGTAAGGATGACTCCCGTAGATCCAGACAAATGCACGGTTTAAGCCGGACTTTGGTAGCCAACATGGTAGAGGGAGTTTCTCAAGGTTTCCAAAAGCGTTTAGAAATTCAAGGTGTAGGTTATCGCGCCCAAGTACAAGGGCGAAACTTAGTTTTGAATATTGGTTTTAGCCATCAAGTACAAATTGAACCACCAGACGGAATTCAGTTTGCTGTAGAAAACAACACTAACGTCATTGTCAGTGGTTATGACAAAGAAGTAGTAGGGAATACAGCAGCCAAAATTCGTGGCGTTCGTCCACCAGAACCTTATAAGGGCAAAGGTATTCGCTATGCCAATGAGGTGGTAAGACGCAAAGCTGGTAAGACTGGTAAGAGTGGTAAGAAGTAAACATGAAACTTACTCGTAGAGAATCAAAACAGCGTCGTCACAGACGCATCCGTGCCAAAATTAAAGGTTCGCCAGAACGCCCACGGCTGTCTGTATTTCGTTCTAATGAGCATATTTATGCTCAAGTAATTGATGATACAAAACATCAAACTTTGGTCGCTGCTTCGACTTTAGAACCAGGTTTGAAATCTGAGCTAGCTTCAGGTGCTAACTGTACAGCATCAGCGCAAGTGGGTAAATTGATCGCCGCCCGATCGCTCGAAAAGGGCATTACCCAAGTCGTGTTTGATCGCGGTGGTAACTTGTATCACGGTCGCATTAAAGCACTAGCTGAAGCAGCACGCGAGGCTGGTTTAGATTTCTAGAGTCATTAGTCATTAGTCATTAGTCATTGGTCATTCAACAAATGACAAAGGGCAAATGACAACTGACAAATGACAATTGACAAATGACATTGAGAGAACAGTAATTATGGCAACAAATCGTCGTAAAGCTAACCGCGCGAAAAAAGAAGAAACCAACTGGCAAGAGCGGGTAATTCAAATCCGACGGGTGAGCAAGGTTGTTAAAGGCGGTAAAAAACTCAGCTTCCGCGCGATCGTCGTCGTTGGTAACGAACGCGGCCAAGTCGGTGTCGGAGTTGGTAAAGCCTCAGATGTGATCGGTGCTGTGAAAAAAGGCGTAGCCGATGGCAAAAAGCACCTGATTGATATTCCCATCACCAAATCTAACTCCATCCCTCATCCGATTGATGGTGTAGGTGGCGGTGCTAAAGTAATTATGCGGCCAGCCGCCCCTGGTACTGGTGTAATTGCTGGGGGTGCTGTGCGGACAGTGCTGGAATTAGCCGGAGTTCGTAACGTTCTAGCTAAACAACTCGGCTCTAACAACCCACTCAACAACGCCAGAGCAGCTGTTAACGCCTTGTCTACCCTGCGTACCTTAGCTGAAGTCGCTGAAGACCGAGGCATTGCCATTGAAAAACTCTACATCTAAATCGTCATTTGTCCGATGTGAAAATGACAACTGACAACTGACAAACACAAGAAAGGTTATGAGACTCAACGATGTTAAGCCCCAAAAAGGCTCTAAAAAACGCCGTAGCCGTGTAGGTAGAGGTATTTCTGCTGGTCAAGGCGCAAGTGCTGGTGCAGGTATGAGAGGTCAAAAAGCTCGTTCTGGTAGCAGTACCAGACCAGGGTTTGAAGGTGGTCAGCAGCCATTGTACCGCCGCATACCAAAACTCAAGGGTTTTCCTTTAGTTAATCGGAAAATTTACACTACGATTAATGTAGAGAAGCTAGCCTCTCTTCCTACCAATACAGAAGTAACTTTGGACTCACTCAAAGCAGCAGGGATCATCACTGCTGTGAAAGGCCCATTGAAAATTTTGGGTAACGGAGAATTGGGCGTGGCACTCCAAGTCAAAGCGGCAGCTTTCACAGGGCAAGCTCGTAGCAAAATTGAGGCAGCTGGAGGGAGTTGCGAAGTTTTAGGGTGAGCCAGCAAAGCGCACTTACTTAACTGCCGTCTAACTCGCTTCCAGCGTCTGGTTCACGACAAAGGTAGCACTCTATGATCAGTCGAGATAAAGCCCCAACGGCTCAAGAAACTTTTATGCAGATGGCACAAGCAGCTGGACTCAGAGGTAGGCTGCTTGTCACTGTCGGTATTTTAATTTTGGTTCGCCTGGGTATCTTTTTACCAGTACCAGGAATTGATCGGACTCGGTTCGCGGAAGCTATATCGGGAAACAATTCCATATTCGGTTTATTGGATATATTTTCCGGGCGAGGACTTTCCACATTAGGAGTCTTTGCTTTAGGAATTCTTCCCTTTATTAATGCGTCCATTATTATCCAATTGCTGACAGCTGCCATTCCATCTTTAGAAAATTTACAGAAAAATGAGGGAGAAGCTGGTCGGCGGAAAATTTCCCAAATCACTCGCTATGTAGCACTAGGTTGGGCGATTGTTCAAAGCGTGGCTTTTTCGGCTTTATTTCTCCAGCAATTTGCTTTAAATCCAGGGCCGGTATTCGTCGGGGAAACGGCGATCGCTCTCACTGCTGGTTCCATGTTCGTTATGTGGGCTTCTGAACTGATTACAGAACGTGGTCTAGGTAACGGAGCATCTTTGTTGATTTTTGTCAACATTGTTGCTTCCTTGCCGAAATCCTTGGGTGACACAATTGACTTGGTGCAAGTAGGCGGTAGGGAAATCGTCGGGCGCGTGATTGTCCTCGTCTTGGTGTTTATGTTGACGATTGTGGGGATCGTGTTTGTTCAAGAAGGAATTCGCCGTATCCCCATCATCTCGGCGCGTCGTCAAGTAGGCAGACGTGTATTAGCTGAACAACGCAGTTATTTACCTCTGCGTCTCATCTCTGGTGGTGTAATGCCGATTATTTTTGCGGCTGCCATTCTGAGTTTGCCACTATTGATTGCCAATTTTACAAAAAACCCCGAACTAGCAAACATTGTTAATACTTATTTAAGTCCCGGTGGTTCTGGTTCTTGGGTTTATGCCCTAGTTTACTTAATTTCCATTGTTTTCTTCAGCTATTTCTACTCTTCTTTGATTATTAACCCAGTAGATATAGCGCAAAACTTGAAGAAAATGGGTTCTAGTATTCCTGGTATTCGTCCAGGTAAAGCAACTAGCGAGTACATCGAGCGTGTAATTAACCGACTGACTTTGTTAGGTGCTATCTTTTTGGGCTTGGTAGCGATTATTCCCACCGCCGTTGAAAGAGCGTTAGGAGTGCCAACTTTTAGAGGATTGGGTGCTACTTCCTTACTCATCCTTGTGGGTGTGGCGATAGAAACAGCCAAGCAAGTCCAAACTTATGTGATTTCTCAGCGATATGAAGGAATGGTGAAGCAATAGTGACGCGATTAATCTTCTTGGGGCCGCCTGGAGCCGGTAAAGGAACGCAAGCTCAAATTTTGGCAGAACATCTACACATTCCTCATATTTCCACTGGGGAAATATTGAGACAAGCCATGAAAGAGCAAACTCCTTTAGGAGTTAAAGCCCAAAGCTATGTTGATAGCGGTGAGCTAGTTCCTGATCAGTTGGTGCAGGACTTGGTAGAGGAACGTTTAAAACAACCAGATGCTGAATCTGGGTGGATTTTAGATGGCTTTCCCCGTAAAGTCACACAAGCAGCTTTTTTAGAACAATTACTGCAAAAAACTGGTCAAGGCGGCGAAAGGGTGGTCAATTTGGATGCGCCTGATGATGTGGTGGTAACGCGGTTATTAGCAAGGGGACGCAAAGACGATACGGAAGAAATTATTCGTCGTCGTCTGGAAGTTTACCGTAATGAAACTTCACCCTTGATCAATTATTATCGCGATCGCCAGAAACTCCTGACTGTGAATGGCAATCAGTCCCAAGAAGAAGTCACTGATGAATTGCAAAATGTGATCCGTTCCTAAACTGAGCATTGGGAGTAGTAGATCGAGAATTCGTCACTCACTACTCCCTTCGGTTTCAGGATGCTAGACAATTTTAGCTAAGATATATTAATAAACCATTGATATATTTATCAATTTGTGTTCTCTTGCAGATCAGCAAGGTGAAAACAAACAAAACTGTTGAGTTGAGGAATAAATAAGTTGTCTAAGCAAGATTTAATCGAAATGGAAGGCACTGTCACCGAATCATTGCCGAATGCGATGTTTCGCGTTGACCTTGACAACGGGTTTAATGTTTTAGCCCACATTTCTGGTAAGATTCGCCGGAACTACATCAAGATTTTACCTGGCGATCGCGTCAAAGTGGAACTCACCCCTTACGACCTGACCAAAGGTAGAATTACTTATCGCTTGCGGAAAAAATAATCGTATGTAAGGAAGTTTACCATAAAACAATTTATTTGGGTGTTACTCACTCACTTAATTGGATAATTTTTCCTAAAAATGCTATAATTTAATATTTGGAGTCCATTACAACAGGCATGAAAGTCAGAGCCTCAGTCAAAAAGATTTGCGAAAAGTGTAACGTGATCAAACGTCGTGGTCGCGTCATGGTGATTTGCATTAATCCCAAACACAAGCAACGCCAAGGATAATCCTCTCAAACATTGAGAGTAACTAGGAAGACAGATAATCACTAGAGAAGATACAGACGCATTCAAAGCGTTTTACGATCAGCAACTGCGAAAACAATAGGGAGAGATTAGTTGTGGCACGTATTGCCGGAGTAGACCTGCCACGCGACAAGCGTGTTGAAATTGGTCTGACCTACATTTACGGGATTGGCTTAACAAAATCCCACCAAATTTTAGCGGCGACAGGAGTAAATCCTGATACCCGTGTTAAAGAACTCAGTGATGCCGATGTGGCAGCCTTACGCGCAGAAATCGAAAGCAACCATCAAGTTGAAGGTGACTTGCGCCGTTGGGAAGCTATGAACATCAAGCGGTTGGTTGACATCGGTACCTATAGAGGTCGCCGTCACCGCATGGGCTTACCAGTTAGAGGACAAAGAACTCGTACTAACGCCAGAACCCGCCGAGGGAGAAGGCAGACAGTGGCCGGTAAGAAAAAAGCTCCCGGTAAATAACATCTCTATGCTTGCTGACTCAAGCAAGTTTTCCTTTAGATTTACTGAACAAATATGGCGAAACAACCAACTAAAAAATCTGGGAGTAAGAAGCAGAAGCGTAACGTTCCCAACGGAAAGGCATACATCCAGTCTACTTTCAACAATAGCATTGTCACCATTACCGATCAAAATGGCGATGTTATCTCCTGGGCCAGTGCTGGTTCTAGCGGTTTCAAAGGTGCTAAAAAAGGAACTCCTTTCGCAGCCCAAACAGCCGCCGAAAGTGCAGCCCGCCGAGCCATCGACCAAGGAATGCGCCAAATTGAGGTAATGGTAAGTGGCCCAGGTGCAGGGCGAGAAACTGCAATTCGCGCCCTTCAAGGTGCAGGACTGGAAATTACACTGATTCGGGATATCACACCCATTCCTCATAATGGTTGCCGTCCACCCAAACGTCGCCGCGTGTAGAGCCAAACTTTTGGCCAGTCAGGTCAAGAAGTTTCAGCAAAAACAATCATCTGCAATTACTGTTGCTAAGTAGGGTGAGCGCAAACTTCCGACGGCTATGGCAACAAGAAGAGTACCAGCTCTTCCATAAGGGAGGGCTGCTAAACTTCAAATTACCAAAAATATAATCAACGCCGTTAGACTCAATCAGGTCAACAAACATTGTCGGCATCAGCAGTTGGCAGTTTGATCAACCTAAATTCAGTCTAAGGCAATAAATTAAATTCGATAGGCAAGATTTTTGCCTACTAGCAGCACCTTAAATAAGGGAGGCTACTCCGTGGCGCAGTTTCAAATTGAATGTGTAGATTCCAGTACAGAAGAAAGTCGGAGCCATTACAGTAAATTTATCCTAGAACCGCTAGAACGTGGTCAAGGAACCACAGTCGGCAACGCCCTGCGGCGGGTATTACTGTCCAACTTAGAGGGAACAGCAGTTACAGCCGTGCGAATTGCAGGTGTGACACACGAATTCGCGACAATTCCGGGAGTCCGGGAAGATGTGCTTGACATTATCATGCGAATGAAGGAAGTCATTCTCAAAAGTTATTCTTCTCAGCCCCAGATTGGTAGATTACTGGTGAACGGCCCAGCAACAGTAACTTCCGCCCATTTTGATTTACCAAGTGAAGTAGAAGTCATCGATCCTACCCAGTATATAGCCACCATTGCCGAAGGTGGCAAACTGGAAATGGAATTTCGCATTGAGAGAGGTAAAGGCTATCGCACCGTAGAAAGAGGACGGGAAGAAGCTACATCTTTAGACTTTTTGCAAATTGACTCGGTGTTTATGCCGGTGCGAAAAGTCAACTACAGCGTGGAAGAAGCTCGTGCAGATGGTTCGATTACCAAAGACAGACTATTGATAGAAGTTTGGACAAATGGTAGTCTTTCGCCTCAAGAAGCACTGTCTTCAGCCGCAGGGATTCTGGTAGATTTATTCAACCCGTTGAAAGATATTTCTCTAGAACCTACAGATACGAGTTCAGAGATTCCAGACGATCCCACCGCTCAGATTCCTATCGAAGAGTTACAACTGTCTGTGCGGGCTTATAACTGTCTGAAGCGAGCGCAGGTTAATTCTGTGGCTGACTTATTGGATTATACCCAAGAAGACTTGTTAGAAATTAAAAACTTCGGTCAGAAGTCGGCAGAAGAGGTAGTAGAAGCTTTACAGCGACGTTTAGGTATTACCTTGCCCCAAGAAAGAAGCTCTAAACACAGCTAAATCAAAACCTTTCATAGTTCACAGTCAACAATTATTATGCGTCACCGTTGTCGAGTTAAAAAACTAGGTAAACCAGCTGATCAGCGTCGCGCCCTGTTGCGTGCGCTCACCACTGAACTGATTCGTCATGGTCGGATTACCACTACTTTGGTACGTGCTAAAGTGCTACGTAGTGAAGTAGAAAAAATGATTACTTTAGCTAAAGATGGTTCATTAGCAGCCCGTCGCCAAGCTTTAGGTTATATCTATGATAAACAGCTAGTTCATGCGCTGTTTGAGCAAGTCCCTACTCGGTATGGTAATCGTCAAGGTGGTTACACTCGCATCCTGCATACCGTACCTCGCCGGGGAGATAATGCCGAGATGGCAATCATTGAGTTAGTCTAAACAGCAGGCAGAAGGCAGAAGGCATAAAGAAGGGTAAATATGGCTGAATTGCTTCACGTTTCATATTTCAAATTTCATACTTGACGCTTTATACTTCAGCCTCTATTTAGATTTTATGATACTCAGCCACCAGCCTATCCCAAAAGAGCGAGTCGCCTTGGTTATCCAATACCTTGGCACTCATTTTCATGGCTGGCAACGGCAAAAAAATCACAGATCAGTTCAAGAAGAAATCGAAACAGCGATCGCCCAAATTGTCGGGCATCATGTTACACTCCACGGTGCTGGTCGCACTGATAGCGGTGTCCATGCTGCTGCTCAAGTCGCCCATTTTGATGCTCCTGGTTTAATCCCGCCGCACAAGTGGGCAACAATCCTCAATAGTTATCTGCCTGAAGATATATTGATCAGAGCTTCAGCAGGTGTAAATCACAATTGGCACGCTCGCTTTAGTGCAGCATATCGACGGTATCGCTACACAATATATACTGAAGGTCGTCCGAACTTGTTCGTGAAACCCTTCAGTTGGCATTATTATCAGGCACCCCTGGATGAATCTCTCATCCTAGCTGCTTTGCAACCACTGGTAGGTAAGCATGATTTAGAGGCATTTCATCGTGCCGGTTCTAAGCGATCGCATTCCTGGGTGGAAGTGCAAGCAGTCGAGTGTTATCGCCAAGACCCGTTTATCCATATTGAAATTCAAGCAGATGGATTTTTATATGGCATGGTGCGGCTATTGGTAGGGATGCTAGTACAAGTAGGTTCTGGGCAAAGAACCCTTGCCAGTTTCACCGACATCTGGAAAGAACAACGGCGGGAAGAAGTAAAACACGCCGCACCCCCCCAAGGCTTATGCTTGTTGCGAGTCGGCTATCCAGATTTTCCCTTTTCCCCCGATGTTTGGTATGACACCATGCCAAAGTTAGTTATTAGTTAAGAGTTAAGAGTCAATATTGACTAAGAACTCCCAAATAAAATGACAAAGGAACAACCAACATGACTAAAACCTACCTTCCTCCTCAAGATACTCTTGAGCGTGATTGGTACGTAGTAGACGCTACCGATAAACGCCTCGGTCGCTTGGCTAGCGAGATTGCCATGATTTTAAGAGGCAAAAATAAACCTCACTATACCCCCCACCTGGACACAGGCGACTTTGTGATTGTTGTCAATGCAGAAAAAGTAGCAGTCACAGGTAAAAAACGGACTCAAAAAGTTTACCGTCGCCACTCCGGCCGTCCTGGTGGAATGAAGACCGAAACTTTTACCAAGTTGCAACAGCGTTTACCAGAAAGAATTGTGGAACACGCTGTTAAAGGGATGCTACCTAAAAATAGCTTGGGTAAGCAATTGTTCACTAAACTAAAAGTTTATGCTGGGCCTACTCATCCCCACGCAGCCCAAAAACCCAAAGAACTGAACGTTAATACAATTCCTGGAGCAGAAGGTTAATGGTAGTAGCAGAAGCAAATAGCGGCCGTGCCGTGTACTGGGGTACTGGTCGCCGTAAGTCCGCGATCGCACGTGTACGTTTAGTTCCTGGTAGCGGTCAAATAATTGTCAATGGCAAACCTGGAGATTTGTACTTCCAATTCAATGCCAACTACTTGGGACTGATCAAAGCACCCTTGGAAACCTTGGGTTTAGAAACCGAATACGACATTGTAGTTAAAGCAGAAGGCGGCGGCTTAACCGGACAAGCTGATTCTGTCCGCTTAGGCGTAGCTCGTGCTTTATGCCAACTAGACCCCGATAACCGCCCACCTCTGAAAACCGAAGGTTACTTAACTCGTGATCCCAGGTCAAAAGAGCGGAAAAAGTATGGTTTGCACAAAGCCCGCAAAGCTCCTCAATACTCCAAGCGATAAAATTTTGGGGACTGGGTATTGGGTATTGGGTATTGGGAAACGCTTTTTAATTGAGCAAAGTTTAAAGTTCCTAGTCCCCAGTCCCCAGTCCCTAATACCTAGTCCCGAATCAAGCGCAAAAAGTTATAATTCTTTTAGATTCACCACAAAAGGAAAAATGGCTAAATCTGAAATTCATCCCCAGTGGTATCCAGACGCAAAAGTTTACTGCAACGGTCAAGTTGTAATGACTGTTGGTTCTACCAAACCAGAATTACACGTAGATGTTTGGTCTGGAAACCACCCATTTTATACCGGAACTCAGAAGATTATTGATACTGAGGGTCGTGTAGAAAGATTCCTCCGCAAGTACGGTATGAGCGGCTCTCAAGCTGCTGGCGACCAAAACAAAAAGTAGCGGGTTGGCTCTGCTGTTAACGACGACCCTGCGTCTGCTGGGTCGATTGTCATTTTTTGCCGAGCCAACTTGTTATTTTTTTAAGGAGCGATCGCACTCGTTATGGCTGAATCATACCTGCTGGACAAACTCAAATCCGTTGAACAAACATTCAATGAATTAACTCGTCGTCTAGCCGACCCAGATACCGCTAAAAACCCCGATGAGTATCAACAAATTGCTAAGTCTCGGTCTTCTTTAGAAGAGGTAGTCAATACCTACGAAACTTGGAAAACCGCCCAAGAAGAATTGGTAGGGGCGCGTCAGGTACTCAAAGAGGCAAACGGTGATCCAGAGTTACAAGAAATTGCAGCCCTGGAAGTAGATGAACTAGAACAAAAAATTGAATATTTAGAGCATCGCTTGAAGGTGTTGCTGCTACCCCGCGACCCCAATGATGATAAAAACATCATGTTAGAAATTCGCGCCGGGACTGGTGGCGATGAAGCGAGTATTTGGGCTGGGGATTTACTGCGGATGTATTCCCGCTATGCTGATACTCAGGGTTGGCGAGTCAAGCTAGTCAGTGAGTCCCTGGGTGAAATGGGCGGCTTCAAAGAAGTAATTCTAGAAATTCAGGGCGATAGCGTTTACAGTAAGCTAAAATTTGAAGCTGGCGTTCATCGTGTGCAGCGTGTACCAGCAACTGAAGCTGGGGGAAGAGTTCATACTTCTACAGCGACAGTGGCAATTATGCCAGAAGTGGATGATGTAGAAATCCACATTGACCCGAAAGATATTGAAATGACTACAGCGCGTTCCGGTGGTGCTGGTGGACAAAACGTCAACAAGGTAGAAACTGCCGTTGACTTAATGCACAAACCAACAGGAATACGGATTTTCTGTACAGAAGAACGCAGCCAGTTACAAAACAAAGAACGGGCAATGCAAATTCTGCGGGCGAAACTGTATGAAATGAAGTTGCGGGAACAACAAGAAGAAGTAACTTCCATGCGGCGATCGCAAGTTGGTACAGGATCGCGTTCAGAAAAAATTCGTACCTATAATTATAAAGATAACCGCGTCACAGACCACCGTCTAGGTCAAAACTTTTCTCTTAACCCAGTTTTGGAAGGCGATATAGAATCACTCATCCAATCTTGTATTTCTCAAGATCAACAGGAACGACTAGCAGAATTAGCCGCATCCGGCACTGCTGCCTAGTTATTCGGGGTTTGACACTCTCCGCCCTAAAAGTGCGGAGATTCTTGGGCTGAATCCTGCCTCCACCAACGATGTTGATTTTGGTCTTACAGTTTCATGTCTAGTCCGAAACATATCTCTCGATATACCCCACTTAAGGACTACTCCCCAAGCGTAAATTTGGGTATGCCCTACCCTATTTAATTGCTTTTCGACCTTACAGTTTGGACTTATTTTTACACCATTGACTGTTAGGCATTTTGAGATCACGGAGTAGGACGTTTTACCTGTTTCCTCATCGTTCTCACGGTCTACAACCTACTGCTAGTATACCAGAAAGCCGTCGTAGAACGACGGGGTTTTCAACCCAAATTTTCGATAAGTGTATAGGGGTGTAGGGGTGTAAGTATTCAAACCCTTACACCCTTAAACTTTTATTAAAATCAAAGTCACTCAAACCTAACCCCTTTAACCCCCGTCCCTACAAGGGAAGGGGGGTCTAATGTAGAGACGTTGCATGCAACGTCTCTACAGTTTTAGGGGAGAGATTTTGAGAGGGGTTTTCAGTAATTTTCATGACTTGCCCAACATCCTCTAACAAACTCAGACGATTTTCTAATGCCGCTTGCAGTCTATAAGCCATCTCACTAGGATAGTGATAATAGGCAAATTCGTACTTCAGGAGATAATTTAACTTCTGCCATTCCTTGAGGGTTTGACATTCCGCAATCAAAGTTTCTACTTCCTGTTGCCAACGGCTAAAAATTCGATAGCTAAAAAAGCTGCTACATATATTACCTTTGATATCCCAGTAGGAGATACTAACTTGATGCTTGAGGCAATGAACTTTTTTGATTTCTTTAACATTACAACCTTGAGCGTTTAAAGCTGCTTGTGCCTCAGACTTAGATATGCACCATTTTTCTGGTTGAATTTTCTTAGCAGCTATTAAGTTTTTATTTTTACGGCGATATTGATTAATTTTACGTAGTTTACGAGACACGATGCACCTTTTCTAATGACACACACTGGTATTGCAGCCTTGGCTAATAAATTTATGCTCAAGACTAGCTAGTTAAGAGCAATTTTTACTATTACTTTAGTTATAATATTGAAACTCAGGATTTATAGTTTACTGCTAAAAAACAAATTTGTCAATCAAAAAGTAAACTGGTAGTGTTAGAACTAAATTTGTAAATAAAACTAACGAATTATCAAAACTGTGAACATTGAAAGCAGACAAAAACTGGTTGAAATCATTAAATTAGCTCGTGGTTCGTTGAGTCAGCGAGCTTTTGGCAAAATGTTAGGAGTTTCTGCCACTGCGGTTCAGATGTGGGAGAAAGGCGTAAAAGTCCCAGATACGGAAAATTTGGCGCAAATTGCCGCGAAAGCCGGCTACACAATGGAAGAATTACTCTGTTGCTTAGAGGGTAAACCAGTAGCAGAAAAGTCTGACTTGAATTTTATCTTACGACAAATCAAGTATATGCCAGAGAGTCAACTTGCTCTGGTTGTTCATGCGGTAGCTGATAGACTAGCTACTCTCACAGACGCATCAGATGATCAAGCAAAAGCCAGTTAAATAACAAAATCCTTGAGATTTTTATCACCAATTGTATTGATTAATTTATAACATGGGAATAGTTAAGATTACTGAAACTAATCTCCCAATCAAATGGTAAGAGCAACACCCGAAAGCCTGAATAAATTTGTTAGTTTTTGTCAGCAGCATATTACAGGACAAGAAAAGAAAGAAGCACAAACTTTTTTAGACCGCTTTTTTCGGGCTTTTGGACATGAGGGCGCATTATAAGCAGGAGCTAGTTACGAGGAGGCAATTAAAAAAGGTAGCAAGAAGGGTAAAACAGGTTTTGCTGATTTGGTATGGAAACCCCGCGTTTTAATTGAAATGAAAAAACGCGGGGAAGATTTAAGCAAGCATTACTCGCAAGCCTTTGATTATTGGACGCGCTTAGTTCCCCAACGTCCTAAATATGTCATTCTGTGCAATTTTGATGAGTTTTGGATTTTTGATTTTGATATCCAATTAGATACACCCGTTGATGTAATTCCTCTGGAGCAGCTACCAGAAAGGGATGGAGCCTTTGGATTTATGGAATTAGGGGAAAAAACTCCTATTTTCCGTAACAATCAGGTAGAGGTGACAGAAAGGGCGGCTCGTCGCATGGGTGAGCTACTGCTAGAACTGGAAAAACGCAAGATTGAAAAGTTAACAGCACAGCGATTTATCCTGCAATGTGTGTTAGCTATGTTTGCAGAAGATAGACAACTTTTACCCCGTGATATGTTTATCTCTTGCATTGAAGATTGTATCAATGGGGTTAGTTCTTATGATGTTTTAGGTGGTTTATTTCGGGAAATGAATCAGCCAGGAATTATACCGGCTGGACGTTATCAAGGCGTAGATTATTTTAATGGTGGTTTGTTTACGGTAATTCATCCGATTGAATTAACTAAGGAGGAATTGCAGTTTTTAGAGTTGTCAGCTAAGGAAAATTGGAGTCAAGTTAGACCTGCTATTTTTGGTAATTTATTTGAAAGTACAGTAGATAGTATAGAGCGTCATGCTAGAGGTATTCACTATACCTCTGAGGCGGATATTATGAAAATTGTCCGTCCGACAATTAGCCGTTATTGGGAAGAAAGAATCGAAGCAGCTAATACAATTAATCAATTATCTAAACTGCATTTAGAATTACAAAGTTATCGCGTACTTGATCCGGCTTGTGGTTCAGGAAATTTTCTCTACATTGCATATCAAGAACTGAAGCGGATTGAAATGTTGTTGTTAGATAAAATGCAGCAACGTCGTAAGTCAGAAGATAAACAAATGCAAATGGGTTTTGTAACACCATTAAATTTTTTTGGTATGGATACAAATCCTTTTGCTGTGGAATTGGCAAGAGTAACTTTGATGATTGCGCGGAAGATTGCTATTGATAATTTAAAATTAACTGAGGCTGCTTTACCTCTGGATAGTTTGGATAATAATATTGTTTGTCAAGATGCGTTATTTAGTAAATGGCCAAAGGCTGATGCAATTATCGGAAATCCACCGTTTTTAGATGGTAAGCATCTCAGAATATCTTTAGGTGATGAATATATCGACAGAGTTTTTCAAAGGTTTACTGATGTTAAAGATTCTGTAGATTTTTGTGCTTATTGGTTTCGGTTAGCGCACCAACATATTGACGACAAAGGTAGAGCCGGGTTAGTTGCTACTAACTCTATTAGTCAAGGTAAAAGTAGAGTTGCAGCATTAGATTACATTACGCAAAATGGCGGATATATTCATGAGGCTGTTTCTACTCAACCTTGGTCTGGTGAGGCTAATGTTCATGTTAGTATTGTTAATTGGAGTAAGGTTAAATCGGATAAGCTTTATTTAGATGATCAGATAGTTTCACAAATTAATTCTTCACTCAAATCTACAATTGATGTTTCTCAAGCTGTCAGATTAAAAGCAAATTTAAATAAATGCTTTCAGGGTGTAATTCCAGTTGGTGAGGGATTTATAGTTACTGAACAGCAAGTAAAAGATTGGATTCAAGCTGATGCAAAAAATCAAGAGGTATTAAAGTTATTTTCAATGGGTGCGAATTTGGCGAAAAATCCTCATGGTAAGCCTGAGCGTTGGATTATTGATTTTAATGATATGATTATTGAGGAGGCGAGTGATTATCGATTACCTTTTGAATATATTAAAACTAATGTTAAACCAAAACGTGATAATAATCGCCGGGAAGTTACTAGAATTAATTGGTGGAAATATGGGGAAAAAAGACCAGCTATGAGGAAGGCATTAGTACCTCTCTCGTGCTATTTTATAGTTCCCAGAGTTTCAAAATGGGCTGTATTTATTCCTGCTCCTTTACACTGGCTACCAGGTGACTTAAATATTGTTCTCGCATCAGATGATTCCTATGTTCTTGGTATTTTAACATCTAAAATTCATCGCCTCTGGGTTAAAGCTCAAAGCTCTACGTTAAAGGGAGACACTCGCTATACTCATAATACCTGTTTTGAAACATTTCCCTTTCCGCAAAACCCAGAGGCTAAATTAGTTGAAAAAATTCGCGCTAAGGCTGAAGAACTCCACGAATACCGCACACAACAAATGGAGTCAAAACAGTGGGGAATAACTACACTTTACAATAAGTTTTTTGATGAACCCACAAGCCAGCTTTATAAACTGCATCAACAGTTAGATAAATTAGTGATGCAAGCTTACGGTTTTAATTCTGATGATGATATTTTAGAAAAACTGCTGACGTTAAATTTAGATTTAGCTGAGAAAGAAAAACAGGGAATTAATATTATAGGCCCTTGGTGTCCGGTTTAATCATTTATATAATAATGCTGCTTAATCAAGTTGCATTGTATTCTGCACTGTAGAGACTAACCATGCTTAGTCTCTACATTATTTATTTGGTGCGACTTTATAGAGAATTGGTATATTCACCTTTGTCAATTCGTCAAAACCAGATCCCCGACTTCTTGAAGAAGTTGGGGATTTAAGCTATGTATGAGCCATTTTTCCCAAATTTTACCAATTGCGCGTGGGTATAAACAGTTTTAAAATGGTGAGACTCAAATTTATACAGGTGCAGCTATGCGACTACGTGACGAACAGTTAGACTGGGAATTAGACTCTCAAGATGCTTATGTTCCGGTTTACCATCAAGGGGATTTGGTAGGCTTTTTTAAGCAAGATTATGCAGAAGAATTGATAAAATTTTTAAATGAAGATGAAGTTTTAAAAAAAGCTTTAAAAATTGCTTGCGTTGATTTACTGAAAGCCGCAGGTAAGGATATTAGCAAAGTTGATATTTTAATGGAAAAATATATAAAAATTAGTGAACGTCCTAAATATGGAACGAGAGCGATCGCACTTTTATTACGTGAGCGACAAGAAGAACTAGATTTAGGCAATCAAGAGTTTGCTAAATTCTGCGATACCTTTAAACTTTCTCCCACAGAATTAAACAATATTTATGCTGGTGAAGAAGTTGATGATAGTTTATTAGCACCATTGGCAAGAATATTAGGAATTACTAAAGAGAGATTGTTGACAGTGCGTGATGGTTCTGAAGATACCAATGTGTAATTCCCACTTCAAAATGATTTGTCAAAGGTAATGAGAACCGACAGCATTTTTTATCGCATATTTCAAGAGTTTCCAGATATATTTTTTGAATTAATCGGAAATTCTCCTGATATGGCGAATATCTATCAATTTTCATCAATTGAAATTAAACAAACAGCATTCAGAATTGATGGTGTGTTTGTCCCGACAGTGGAAATTGAACAGCCGATTTATTTTGTGGAAGTGCAGTTTCAACCAGACGAAAGACTTTACTCGCGCTTGTTTGCTGAAGTCTGCTTATATCTCCGCCAAAATCAACCTGTAAATGATTGGGGTGCGGTGATTTTATACCCAAGCAGAAGTATAGATATAGGTGATATCAAACATTACAGAGAATTCTTTGTAAGTGAGAGAGTCAGACGCATTTACCTGGATGAGTTAAGTAAAATTACGTCTCTACCAATTGGTATTGCAACTGTAAGGTTAATAGTGGCATCAGAAGATACGGCAATCATAGAAGCTAGGGAGTTGATAGAAAGAACAAAATTAGAAATCAACTCCACCATCAAACAACAGCAATTATTACAATTAATAGAGACTATCTTGTTGTATAAGTTGCCGACAATCACTAAGGAGGAGATGGAGGAAATGTTTGGAACGAGTGACTTAAAACAAACCAGATTTTATCAGGAAGTTTTTCAGGAAGGTAGAGAAGAAGGTGTACGCTTAGGTAAGTTAAAAGCAATATCACCAATGTTAGCAGCAGGTTTGACTATAGAACAAATAGCACAAGCTTTAGAGTTGAGTGTGGAGGAAGTACAGCAAGCTGCACAACAGCAGTCTGTTAATTCTCAAAGCGAGAATTGAGCTTATAAGTTTCTGAAATGCCAAAAGATTATTCAGGATACATCTAAAAAGAGTTTCTCACGAGGAATTGTGGATTAATTTTTGTTAAGATTGAAGACGGTACTGTTACTTCGTCCGCAACTATCCATAATTCCTACCTGAGAAAAACTCGATGCTAAGATTAGAACATATTAGTAAAATTTATCCTACAGGCGAAGTTCTCAAAGATATCAACTGGGAAGTGAAACCAGGCGATCGCATTGGCTTAGTCGGTGTTAACGGTGCGGGAAAATCCACCCAATTGAAAATCATCATGGGGGAAATGGAACCGACAGCCGGCGAAATTATTCGTCCTGCTAGCTTACACATAGCTTACCTCAATCAAGAATTTGAAGTAGACCCAGGTCGGACAGTTAGAGAAGAATTTTGGACTGTATTTAAAGAAGCTAACGCAGTACAGTTAGCCTTGACTGAGGTACAACAGGCAATGGAAAAGGCGACTCCAGAAGAACTGGATGCGCTAATTAATAAATTGGATCGGTTACAGCGTCAGTTTGAAGCTTTAGACGGGTACGGATTAGAAGCACGTATTGGCAAAATTTTACCTGAAATGGGATTTGAGCCAGAAGACGGCGATCGCCTCGTCAGTGCTTTCTCAGGTGGTTGGCAAATGCGGATGAGTTTGGGTAAAATTCTCCTCCAAAAACCAGATGTGTTACTGCTGGATGAACCGACAAACCACCTTGATTTAGAAACCATTGAGTGGTTAGAAAATTATCTCAAAGGTTTAACTACCCCAATGGTAATAGTTTCCCACGACCGGGAATTTCTTGACCGTCTCTGCACCCAAATTGTGGAAACTGAACGGGGTGTTTCGACAAGTTACCTGGGGAATTATTCTGCTTATCTAGAACAAAAAGCTGAAAATCAATTAGCACAACTGAGTGCTTATGAACGTCAGCAAAAAGAAATTGAAAAACAACAGGCTTTTGTCGATAGATTCCGCGCCAGTGCTACCCGCAGCACCCAAGCTAAAAGCCGCGAAAAGCAACTCGAAAAAATTGAACGCATCGAAGCACCTACAGCTAGTGTGAGAACCTTGCATTTCCGCTTTCCTCCTGCGCCTCGTAGCGGACGAGAGGTAGTGAAAATTAAGGATTTAACCCATGTCTACGACGACAAGATTTTGTTTTTGGGTGCAAATTTGCTGATTGAAAGAGGCGATCGCATCGCGTTTTTAGGGCCTAACGGTGCTGGTAAATCGACATTATTACGCATGATTATGGGTTTAGAACCACCCACAGAAGGCACTGTAGCATTAGGCGAACATAACGTTATCCCTGGTTACTTTGAGCAAAATCAAGCTGAGGCTTTAGACTTGAAAAAAACCGTCATGGAAACCATTCACGATGAAGTTCCAGACTGGAAAAATGAAGAAGTCCGCACCCTACTAGGAAAATTTTTATTCAGTGGGGATACAGTATTTAAAGGCGTTGGTGCATTGAGTGGAGGAGAAAAAGCGCGTTTAGCATTAGCCAAAATGCTCTTACGTCCAGCAAACTTAATCATCTTAGATGAGCCAACCAATCACTTAGACATTCCCGCCAAGGAAATGTTAGAAGAATCACTACAAAACTATGATGGTACGGCAATTATAGTTTCTCACGACCGTTATTTTATTTCTCAGGTAGCGAATAAAATTGTCGAAATTCGCGATGGTGAATTTCGCGTTTACCTCGGTGATTACCACTATTATCTCGATAAAATCGCCGAAGAAAAAGAAGCCGCTAGATTAGCTGCGATCGCTGCCGAAAAAGCCGCCAAAAAAGCCGCTAAAGCTGCCAAAGCATCGGCAAAGAAGAAGTAAAACATTTGTTGGGAAAATAGGGAATAGGGCATGGGGCATTGATACACTGGATTTTCTCCCCTACACCCCTACACCCCTACACCCATGTTGCTAAGTTTGGCTAGCATATTTATCACAAAAGATGTGTAATAATTACCCAAACTTTAAAAAAATCTAACAAACACTGATTAATTGCATAAAACAAGTTAATAAGCAGAAATTCACTTGCAGTGGTGGTTAGCAGTGGTATCATTCGGGTATTACAAAAAGTAAAGGGCAATTTTACTATGACCAAAGCACCTGTTGCTCCTGTGGTGCTAGTCATTTTAGACGGATGGGGCTACTGCGAGGAGACGCGAGGAAACGCTATTGTCGCTGCCAAAACGCCAATCATGGACAGTTTATGGTCAGCGTATCCGCATACCCTCATCCACACATCAGGGAAAGCCGTAGGATTGCCAGAAGGTCAAATGGGTAACTCAGAAGTTGGTCATTTGAACATTGGCGCAGGTAGAGTCGTACCCCAAGAATTGGTACGCATTTCTGATGCTGTGGAAGATGGTTCTATCCTCAGCAACTCAGCTCTTGTCAAAATTTGCCAGGAAGTTCGCTCTCGGAATGGCAAGCTGCATGTAGTTGGGCTGTGTTCTGAGGGTGGCGTACACTCACATATTACCCATCTGTTCGGACTACTTGACTTAGCCAAAGATCAGCGAATTTCAGAAGTTTGTATCCACGCCATCACTGACGGGCGAGATACTGCGCCAACAGATGGAATCAAAGCAATTAATGCTATAGAAGACTACATCAACCGTGTAGGAATTGGGCGCATTGTTACTATTAGTGGTCGTTACTATGCAATGGATCGCGATCGCCGTTGGGATCGAGTCCAAAAAGCATACAATGTGATCACACAAGATGGTGCAGGTGATGGACGCAAAGCGGCTGATATCCTGCAAGCATCCTATGCAGAAGGCGTGACTGACGAATTCATTTTACCCGTGCGCCTTGCTCCTGGTGCTGTCGAGCCAGGAGACGGGGTGATATTCTTCAACTTCCGCCCAGACCGAGCTAGACAATTAACTCAGGCTTTTGTTAGCCCAAATTTTACAGGGTTTGAAAGAGAGCAAATTCAGCCTTTATCGTTTGTGACTTTTACACAGTACGATTCTGATTTGCCTGTATCTATAGCTTTTGAGCCACAGAATTTGACGAACATTCTCGGTGAAGTCATCGCCAACGAAGGTTTAAAGCAGTTTCGGACTGCGGAAACCGAAAAGTATGCCCATGTCACCTATTTCTTTAACGGTGGCTTGGAAGAACCTTTTACGGGAGAAGACCGGGAATTAGTCAACAGTCCAATGGTAGCGACTTATGACAAAGCCCCCACTATGTCAGCAACAGCCGTCACAGATGTAGCACTGGCTGCGATTACAAAGGGTATCTACTCTCTGGTAGTAATCAACTATGCTAACCCAGATATGGTAGGGCATACAGGTCAGATGGCAGCTACTGTCACCGCCATTGAAACCGTAGATAATTGTGTGGGTCGTCTGGTAGAAGGTGTGAGCAAAGTAGGCGGAACTACAATTATTACCGCCGACCACGGTAACGCCGAGTATATGCTAGATCCAGAAGGTAATTCTTGGACGGCACACACAACTAACCCGGTTCCCCTGATTTTAGTGGAAGGGGAAAAAGTGAAAATCCCTGGATACGGGACAAATGTCACACTCAGAAATAATGGCAAATTAGCCGACATTGCCCCAACTATACTAGAGATTTTACAGCTACCCCAACCACCAGAAATGACCGGGCGATCGCTACTGCAACCAGCAGAATATGAAGTGCAACGTCCGCGTACACCTGTACCAGTAGGTCTGTAAACTCAACTTTGAGAAACCAGTTAACACTGACACTGTTAACTGTTTTCTTACCGGAAACTCCTCTGTTTTGAAATTTCTATAAAAGAGATTGTTACCATGACAGTTACAAGTATTGTGCAACTCATTTGGGCGATCGCCGCCATTGGTATGATTGTTTTAGTATTGCTCCATAGTCCCAAAGGCGACGGTATCGGAGCTATTGGTGGACAAGCCCAGTTATTCAGCAGCACCAAAAGCGCGGAAAACACTTTAAACCGAGTTACCTGGGCTTTGACAGTGGTGTTTATGGGTTTAACAGTAGTTTTGAGTGCTGGCTGGCTACCTAAGTAACAATAAAATCCCCAGGAGATAGGTAAATGGGAAATCAAAATCAACACCCAAAGCCTAATACCCTGAAAACATTCATTAATAAACAATTACTAGCAGCTTTTGTCTTAGCTATAAGTACAGGGCTGCTAGTTGTTTTGATCAACCTGCAATTTAGTCACCCTGTAGGAGCGAACTTAGCAACCACTGCACCCAAACCCCACCCCTTACCGTCGCAACTTCAACAATGGCAAGACAACACAAATAGCGGTGATTACTTCTCGCAAGTCACAACCACCGAAGTTGGTTACTTAGTTTGGTCGCAATTTCCCGTTAAAGTTCACATCAAACGACCACAAACAATTAACAACGAACAGGCGCAAGCTTGGGTTAATAGCATCTTCCAAGCTGTACAGGAATGGAATAATTATTTACCTCTGACAGTTGTAGAACAGCCAGAAATTGCCGATATTACAATTGAGCGCAAAACCCCACCTCTGGAGTTTTCCCGTGACCGTAAAATCCCGCGTGCGCGTTCTGCTCTGGCGCGTTATGAGTTATATACTAGCAATAATGTTTTATTACACCGCTGCCAAATTTTATTAAGTCCCAGCCAAACTGGTAATTATTTATTTGCAGCCGCCCGTCACGAATTAGGCCACGCCTTGGGAATTTGGGGTCATAGTCCTGTACAAACTGATGCTTTATACTATTCCCAAGTTCGCAACCCTCCGCCGATTTCTGCCAGAGATGTAAATACTATGAAGCGGATTTATGAGCAACCAACTAAGTTAGGTTGGCCTATGCTTACAAAGTGATTTTTACGGGACGCTGTGCCAACACTTCACGGTATAGTGCTTCTAACTGACTAATATTCTTACTCAGGGTATATAAATCTAGTACCCGCATTCTAGCTTTTTGTCCCAGTAATGTGGTTAACTCTGGATGGTCTTGAAATAATGGTAAAAGAGTTCTCAGTTGCGATCGCGCTGTCTTGGGATTGATGACTACCCCTGCACCTTTGTCTAATACTTCGCCATCTGCACCTACATCTGTGGCTATACAAGCTAATCCACAAGCCATCGCCTCTAATAGCGATAAAGATAAACCCTCTACCAACGAAGGCAAAATAAATACATCTGCACCCCGTAAAATATCTATACGTCGGGCTTCATCGGCAACAAATCCCAACCAGATAATATTGTATTCTTCACCATAAAATGGTTCTAAACTAGCTCTTAACGGGCCATCACCCACAATTAACAACTTACTACCCGCGTCCATATTTGCTTGTTTCCAAGCTCTGAGCAGCGATTCTACATTTTTTTCTGGGGCGAGTCTTCCTTGGTAAACAAATAAACGCTCTGCTTTAAATTCTGCCTTAACTGTGGAATATCCCGGAGAATATTTATCAACATCCACACCGTTGGGGATAACAGCAATATTTTTTTCCCTTACCCCCATGTTGGCTAACAATTCGCGCTGAATCTGAGAGAATACAATCACGCGATCGTAGTTATCCAAAAAAGGCGCGTATAGTTGATAAGCTAAGAGTTGTGTGCCTGAGATTAACTTAGCCCCTTTACCAGCAAATGGTGTATGAAATGTGGCAACCAAGGGTAACTTTAATTGCTCACAAATCTCTGGTAAAAAAAAGTCTAGAGGAGATAACGTCAAAGAGGCGTGGACAATATCAGGCTGAATTTCCTTAAGTGACTGAGTTAAAACCTTTGTGGCTTTAAAAGTAGGAATCGTGTAAACCTGTGACTTATAAAGAAATGGTAGGGGAACCTCTTGAAAATTCGGCCAGTTGTCGCTTTCAGATTCTTCTTGAGCAAAGTGGAGAAAGCTAACTTGATGCCCTCTATCTAACAAAGAGTTAGTAATTTCTCTACTGTAAGTGACGTTGCCACAAAAGGGTGATTTTTTTCCAATCCAGGCTATACGCATTCTTTCTCAGCTATCAGAAGAGCGGGTTTAGTTATTTATGGGGAATTTTGTTTTTTATCTGGTTTTAGTTGTTGGCTGTTTATTTAGTATATGTTCCCACCCTAAACTAGCCACAAAGCCAAACTTTAGGTTTACTAAAGCAGATAATTCATCGTCTTATTTATATTGTCTATCAGTTGTAAATTTACATTAATTTACAACTGATTCGTCTGGCTAATTTTATCCTGATACCCGGTAAGTTGGCGATAAAATTTTTCTCAGGTTTAGTTTAGCATGAAAGCAAAAGCTTTTATTCAGTAATTGCTCAGGTTGTGGTATTCAATAAATTTGCTCAAAAATCTCACAATTAATCACGGTAGTTATACCAAGTTAAGATACCTCCTGAAAAGACAATCATAGCTAATCCCATAAATACAGCCTTTAAACCCACAAATGTCTCAGCGACACCTGCTAATGCTAAAGGTAGAGACAGAGCAATATTAATCACATTGTTTTGTAAGCCGAATACTTTACCGCGCATTTCTGGCAAGGTTTCTGTTTGGATGGTAGTCTGCATCGGGATACCTACCAATGCGCCAAAAACACCCAGCAGTGTTACCAACAGTAACACGAGCCATAGCTGAGTCGTGAACACAGAAAGGCCAAGCAAAGATGCCGACATACCTAAACATCCAAACCAACTAAGTTGAGTATAGGAGAAGCGTTGACCAAACTGACCCAAAATAGTCGCTCCTGCCGCAATTCCCACACCGCCAGCCGCTAATAAAAAGCCAAATTGGGAAGCTTTGATATGAGGGATGATTTCTGCCATGCGAACTGCTAAAACAGTTAAAGCTGCAAAAACAGAGAATAAAATCATCAGTTGTAGTAAAGCATTCCGCACATGAGAGTTATCTTTCAGGTAGCTTAAACCATCGCGCAGGTCAGAAAATACGTGAGGGAACTCGGTTTCTGGGGCGTGGGTTTTTTCGTTAGTCACTAATAGTAACAAGATAATACTAGCGATCGCATAACTTCCACCTACTAAAATTTCTTTACCTAATCCATAATTACCACCAAGTTGCGCCCAAATACTATCAGCCAGTGCCAATATTGGTTCTCCTACGGCAAACCCGACGATTACCGAAGCCATCATCGTTGTTGTGTATAGCGAGTTCGCCGACAGTAAATCCTGTTCTTTTACCACTAAAGGAATTGCTGCCTGTTCTGCTGGTGCAAAAAACTGTGTTAATGTAGATACTAAAAAAGTCACCCCTAAAATAATGGCAAAACCTACAGGTATCATCCCTAGAGGTTGCCAATCATGAGTCAACCACAAGAGTGGGGGAATAGCCAACACCAAAATGCCACGCCAAGCATTGGTAGCTACTAAAACCGTCTTTTTTGACCATCTATCCACAAATACACCGGCTACCGAACCAAATAGCACGGCGGGAATAGTAAAAGCCATCATTAAGGCTGACACCCAACCACTAATACTTTGATTGCTGGCCTGAAACTGAGTATTAATCAAGGCAATCATCAGTACCAAATAAACTTTATCTGCCAACTGGCAAAAAACTTGACCACCCCAAAGTGCCAAAAAATTAGGGTTTTTAAACACTGGTGCAAACCCCTGTTGTGGCTGATATTCTGATGGTGCTTCCCCAGACACACCAGAACCATCGAATGATGTAGATTCTTCTTTGACAGTGGTGGCGACTGGTTGACCTTTGGCGTTGTCTTCACTGGCAGTATGATCATGAGTTAATTTTTCTGACACACCAGTTTTTGGGATTTCCGATTTCCCACTTTTACCGTTTTGAGAGACATCAGGTGCAGAATATTCTTGGCTATCAGCGCGACTAGGGGTAGGCTGAGGCACAGCACTCAAATAATTGGGTGTAAGTTCTGATACCCTATTCTGTTTTCTGCTGTGAGTAGGTGACAACGGCAGAATTTTTGTATCCAAATCAGACGGTTGCATCATGGTTGGCAGCAAAATAAGAATCGATTAAACAGGCAGAGCGAATCGGGCGACCTAAATGATACTGAGCATACTGGCGCAAAATCTGCTCTACAGATAACCAGCTTTCATAGCTGGTGGGGTTAATTTGCATTATCTCTGGTTGTGACATCTGTTGCAGCATCGCCAATTCTGAAGCATTCAGACGCATAGAAATTACGGGTATTTCTTGCCGATGCACAACTGTTTGGTAGTCAGGTTGAGAAGTAGAAGAAGACTGTGAAGCATGAGATACTAGCTTCTCATGGGCTTTCCTGCTAACTTCTTGACGTAAATTTTCCCAAGCCTCCAAGGCGACAATTCCCCCAGACGGGATGCTAAAACCTACCTGCCAATTGGGAGATGCAAAATCTGGTGTTAAATAGCGTTGAGACAGACAACAGATTTCGACTTGCGGCTTCAGTCCGGCTAATTCTAAGAGGTAAAAAACTGCATGCGCTAGACAGGCGATGATACTAGATGGCTCAGTTGAAGGTACAGCCTCCAAAAGTTGGAGATGTTGATTCAATAATTCATAGAGTTCTGCTTGGGGATGTTCACTCAAAGCCTGACAAAGCACGATTTCTGCTAGATACTGACTAGCAGCCAATTTTCCCAAATCTTGTGTTAAACCTGGGTAAGTTTTGACAGTTTGAGCTTGTGTAATTTTATCGAGCGATCGCCCTTTGGCAATTAGTAATTCATTGACTACAAACATCCCGCTTCTACCACCCAGACTGGAGTGAGGCTTACGCGCTCCAGGGGCAACTGCGCGAATCAAACCGAATTCTCGTGTCAAAATTGTCACTATTCTATCTGATTCTCCCAGCACTTGGGTTTTGAGATTAATCCCCGTGGCTTTATAGGTTCTACTCATGAGTAATTAGTCATTGGTCATCAGTCATTGGTCATTAGTCATTAGTCATTAGTCATCAGTAATTAGTCAATGGATGATCGGACTGGAAACAAATGACAAAGAACAAGAGAACAAATGACTATTCACCTTTTTCCAGGTTATCGCGCTGGCGGATCAAATCGATACTCCGAGATGTACCTAATCTAGTAGCGCCTGCCAAGATTAAGTCTAAAGCTTGCTCCAGGGTACGGATACCCCCCGATGCTTTAATTCCTACCCTTTCCCGTGCGACTTCCTTCAACAGACGCACATCTGCCACCGTAGCCCCACCATTCCAACCTGTACTGGTTTTTAAGAATGCTGCTCCTGCATCCATAGCTAGCTCTGCTGCTAGTTTTTTTTCCGCATCCGTCAACAGGTTAGTTTCCAAAATTACCTTGATTGGCTTTCCTGTCTCTTCACAGATTTCGGCAATTTCTCGGTGAACTGCATCAGTTTTGCCAGCTTTCAACCAGCCTAAATTCATCACCACATCCAATTCTGCGGCTCCATTTTCTACTGCTTCTTGAGCCTCATATAATTTCACTGCTCCAGTTGTCGCCCCAGTCGGGAAACCAATTACCGTACAAACTTGGGGCTTTTTACCGTGCAGCAGTTCCGCAGCTTGCTTGACATAAGCAGGGTACACACAAACCGAGGCAAAATTAAATCTGTCTGCTTGTCCACACCATTGCTCAACCTGCTCTGGAGTAGCCGTTGGGGTTAACAGGGCGTGATCGATAAATGGCGCAATATCAATGTCTGGATAGTCTGCTGCCATCGTGCTTTTTACCAAATAACTGATGATAAACCTTTATAAAAAATTAAACTTCTTCTTATAATTAAACCATATCTATTTCGAGTGTAGCTTGAAAACTAGCGGACTGGAAGAAACTGGGGACACTGCGCCGCCAGATATTTTGGTAGGTTTTGTCTATTTACGGGAAAATCTTTGTCAAGGTTGCCAATGGGGTGTTTATTTCTCCCGTGCTGTGCAGATAAATCCAGCATGGCTTGCGTTCATGCTTTCGATACCGTATCAGTACGCTATTACTGATATTTTTAAATATATTCATAAGTGAATCATGCCCGTAATAATGTAGATGTTGAAAAGATGTTTTGAGAATTATCTTCTGCGGCAACTTGGTTGCAAGTAATGTTTAGCATGAGGTAGCACTGAAACATGATTTTTTCAGCTAATAAACAACTGTTATTCTGGAATAAACTTGATAGTCTAATTTGATGCAGCAATTAAGTAATTTAATTTTTATATATCCCTAACGCCGACAATATTATTTCACTTACTATCATCCTAGGTTAAACTTCCAAAACTCTGTGCTTGTACCCTTGAATAATTTAATTTACGTCTCCTGTTTCGTCATGATCATATCCATATTCTGAGGATGGTAATTTCCATACTTGGCGTGAATAAAAATATGCTGCCATGAATGGGAAGAATATGTTATTGACATAAACGAGATTAAAACCGCTTGTTTAAAAACTAAATCAAAAACCCTGTACCGGAGAACAATGAGCAAATACAAGGCGTAACAATATTTAACAAATCAACTATTTTAGCAAGAAGATATTGACGTTTTATCCAATATATAATAAGTAGTTTTATGTTTTTACGGAAATAATAAAAGTTATTAATTATCAGGGAGAATACAAACTAAATAGCTTGCAGGTAGTGACAAAATCAGGGATTATAATCTCACCACGTCCTACAAACAGCATAAGTTTAGCCTGTTGGCAATATCCAATGATTGACATAAGTTATTTTGATGATAGCAGAGATATTGATTGATGATAATATTTTGGGCTTATCCGCGAATTTATTAGCTTATTAGAGTTACTGCAATCTCTTGCTTTAGATACCTAATACCACATATTCTGTATAGGAAATATGTGTAAAGTGAACAGTAATACGAAAGTAAAGCACCAAAAGTAATGCTTGTGTCAATAAAATTTTCTCAGTTCGTGCGATTCCAACTTCAACAAGTCACTGCCGTTGAGCTTGTTGCATCTGTTGTTGTTCCCAGATAATTACGCTCCACCCTTACCCAATAGATAATCCTGTGTTAGAAGCCTTTATATTCGCAACAATATTATGCGGCTTTTTCGGCATAATCCTGAAAAAGAACCTGTTGATGAAGATTATCTCTATGGATGTTATGAGCACTGGGGTTGTTGCCTATTATGTGCTGATTTCATCGCGAGATGGCTTACTCACACCCATTTTTGCCCCAAACCGAAATAGTGCGTACTCAGATCCAGTTCCCCAAGCGGTGATTTTGACAGCGATAGTCATCGGCTTTTCGATTCAAGCATTAATGCTAGTCGGTGTGATGAAACTGGCACGGGATAATCCCACATTGGAAAGCAACGAGATTGAGAAGAATAATACGCCATGACGACCATTACACTAATTTGGATTG
Organism: Anabaena sp. 4-3; assembly: GCF_001597745.1. GTDB lineage: Bacteria > Cyanobacteriota > Cyanobacteriia > Cyanobacteriales > Nostocaceae > Trichormus. Next base: position 70,331 of record NZ_LUHJ01000023.1, read on the forward strand.
CAGTACCATTTTTTTTGGGGTTTCTGATTTTTCTCGTCCCCAAACTGAACCGACATCTAACAATGTGGGGGGCTATTGCTTCTGCGGCCTATGCCATACAGTTATTTGTTGATCGCTCATCCCTAAAACTCAATTTACTAGATAATTTCGGTGTGACGTTAGTAGTCGATGAGTTAAGCGGCTACTTTATCTTAACCAATGCCATCGTCACGACTGCGGTGATTATCTACTGTTGGCGCAGCGATAAGACAGCTTTTTTTTATGCCCAGACAATTATTGTGCATGGTAGTCTGAATGCTGCTTTTGTCTGTGCGGATTTTATCAGTTTATACGTTGCCTTAGAAGTAAGTGGGATTGCAGCCTTTTTATTAATCGCTTATCCCCGCAGCGATCGCTCGATTTGGGTGGGTTTGCGTTATCTGTTTGTCAGCAACACAGTTATGCTGTTTTATCTGGTGGGCGCGGTGCTAGTCTATCAGACACATCATTCCTTTGGTTTTGCAGGTTTAAAAGGTTCACCACCAGAAGCGATCGCCCTGATATTTTTAGGACTATTAGGCAAAGCCGGGATATTTGTCTCCGGCTTGTGGCTACCGTTAACACACTCGGAATCGGAAACGCCAGTGTCGGCTTTGCTGTCGGGAGTAGTCGTCAAAGCCAGCGTTTTACCTTTGTTACGTTGCGCTGCCATTTCTGAAGACATTGAAACCATAGTCAAGATTTTCGGCGTAGGAACAGCTTTGATGGGAGTGACTTACGCCATCTTTGAAAAAGATAGCAAGCGGATGCTGGCGATGAGTACGATTTCACAGTTAGGCTGGATACTCGCAGCACCAGCAGTGGGTGGTTTCTATGCCCTGACACATGGATTAGTGAAATCATCATTGTTCCTCACCGCAGGTTCATTACCCAGTCGTAACTTCCAGGAACTACGACAAAAGCCAATCGATAATCACATCTGGATAGTCTTAGTGATAGCTAGCCTTTCCATTTCCGGCTTTCCCTTATTATGTGGCTTTGGGGCGAAAGTGTGGACAATGAAAAACCTACTACCCTGGCAAGTGATCGCCATGAATGTAGCCGCAGTAGGAACAGTTATCACCTTTGCCAAATTCATCACTCTACCCCATAAACAACAAGGGGAACAGGCAGTAAAACCAGGTTTTTGGCCAGCAGTGTTCTTATTAATCACTGGGCTATTTGTGGCCAATTTGGGGTATTTACAAGCTTATAACATTGCCGACATCGTTAAATCCCTGGCCATCGTTGGCGGAGGCTGGTTAGCTTATCAATTCATTGTTAAACGTTTAGCAATATCTTTGCCCCGTGTACTAGAGGAATTTGACCATTTAATTGGGGTGATGAGTTTGATTTTAATCCTACTGTTTTGGATGGCACTGGCATGATAGGGCATTTCATCTTACGAATGGTAATCTGGCTACTACTCACCGCTAATGTGAGTCTGACAAATATTGTCATCGGTGTGGTTATTGCCCTGTTATTACCACGGGGTTACACATCAAGAGAAAAATTAAAAGATTGGCTAGAGGTGCTAATTAAAACTATCGTAGCCCTGCCGGTGGCTTATCTGGAAGCCTTTGAAATCATGTTCCGTCCCCATGAGGAAGAACAACTGATTTTAGAACGAGTCAAGCCCAAGCGATCGCCTGGACTCGTGTTTTTAGATATCTTCATCATTACCTTTACACCCAAAACCATTGTCTTCAAGTATTTAGAAGAAGGCTGGTACGAAGTTCACCAGATTCAACGGAGGAAACAGCGATGAACCTGGAAATTGCCTTAATTACCATGATTGTGGCCTTACTCATCCCCATCTATGAAGCCTGGAAAACTGATGATGTTTGGCAGAAAATGTTGTCTTTGGGCAGCATTTCCAGCAAGGTATCCATCATGTTTTTGTTCGTTTCCGTTCTCCGTGATGATTGGATGATTGGCGTGGTGGCGGTGATTATTTTGAGTGTGGGTAATGCTGGCTTAATGCTACTAGCACAAATACTAAAACGATTGAATGAAGTATGATCAACATTCTGAGTTATACCTGTATCGGCATAGGTTTAATTTTCTGGTTTTGGGGAACTGTTCATCTAGTTAGCGATCGCTCAGTATTATTCAAACTACATGGTCTTTCCGTGGCTGATACTCTCGGCTCAATGCTGATGATTCTCGGACTACTGCTAAAAATACCCAGTGAATGGCCGCTACTCATTCTCGGTATTATCTCCTTAGCTATCTGGAATACCATGCTCGGTTACGTATTGGCGTACTGTTCTACTGAAGAGGGGAAAAATGAATGATACCTATCTATATATAATTATTGCCCTGCTACCCTTAGCGGCTGGCATGGTAGTCACTCAAGCCAATCCCTACCATGCTTTAATCATTCGTGGGGTATTAGGTGCTGTCGCCGCGTTAGTAGATGCGGTTTTAGGCGCGGTGGATGTAGCTTTAACCGAAGCCTTGATGGGTACGATGCTAGCAGTTACTCTCTTTGCGGTGGCGGTACGTTCATCAATGGTGATGCGTTTGGGGGTAATCCAAGAAGATGAGTCAACCGAGGTGCAAGATGAAGATTGCGGAAAAATCATCAATGACCTACGTACCATTTTTAATAAATACTATCTGCGTATAGAAATTGTTCCCTACACCAATACTCAAGCTTTGCAAAGGGCGTTGATGGAAAAAGAAATTCATGCTACCTGTGTCCGCACAGCAGACAGTCAGCAAAAAATTGTAGGCGATGGCAACGAAATCCAGCCCTATCAAACTACAACTAGAATTTCACGCCTCTATGAAATCATGCAAGCTGAACTGTCTACACCACAGACAATTCTATCTTACGTAAACGTTTCCGAATTACAGGAGCAGCATTCATGAAATGGGTCTACATCCTAGCGGGGATAGCACTGTACGTTAAAATGCTGGTTCTACCTAATCCCGAACTTGATACATCACTTCCTTCTATTGTCGAATTGGTTGTCCAAGATAGTGGTGTTCCCAATGCTGTATCAGGGATTATTTTCCGTAATCGCTTATACGATACCATTTTTGAAGTAATTGTATTTACAATTGCCATCTTGGGCGTAAAGTTTCTTCTGTCTAATGAAAATCCCTCCTGCACCATTTATCACTTCACAGACCAACCATCAATTATGTTGGCGCGTTTAGGTGCAACAATTACCGCCATAGTCAGTATTGAATTAGCGATTAGGGGACATCTCAGCCCTGGCGGTGGCTTTGCGGCTGGAGTCGCAGGCGGAACAGCCATTGGACTGGTAGCGATTACCTCATCATACCAATGGATGCAGGAAATTTATAAACGTTGGCACGCCGCCACCTGGGAAAAAGTTTCTGTACTGCTGTTCATCGTCCTTGCAGTCATCACTCTAGTGGGAATAGAGTTACCACACGGAGAATTAGGCGCGTTGTTTAGTGGTGGTGTTCTCCCCATCTTAAATATCATCGTCGCCATCAAAGTCGCCTTGGGTTCTTGGGCAGTGGTGTTGATTTTTATTCACTACCGGGGATTGTTGTAAGCAGTAGTTAAATTCAGGTTTTTCCACTCAACCAGCAAACCAGGGATTATTTTGGAGTATTTGAATAAATTCTCTTATGTCACGCAAAAGCGCAAACAGACTCAAGAATGTTATTTGCGCCTTTGCGCCTACCCTACGGGAACGCCTAGCGGCGTATGCGCGAAATTAACCTACAACTTCTGGTACTAAACGCTTCATCCCTTGTTTCACAAAACCTTGCACAACAGCTAACTGCTGATTTTGTTGGAAGACATTTTGTAAGGTTTGACGCAATTTATCTAAATTCAAATTACTACCAGAGTCTACGGTAATTTCCTGCTGCTCAAAATATGCAACTAGACTCAACCCAGCAACCCTAGTCAGATAAGCAGCACTCACACCCTGTACTAAACCACCAGCAACAAAGGTAACGGCGTTACTTTTGAGAACTGTGCTAATAGCTTTAGTCGAAAGTTCCACTAAACCTAATTTCAGCATTAAACTTCCCATTGTTCCGGCTACGGTTTGCGCTTGTTCCAAGGAAAACTTCTGCTGATAAATATTACCCAAATCCATGACCATTTGGGCATTAATCGCCGCAGTTGCTAAAATATCTAATGCTGGCACTGGGTTAGCAAAAGCAGCAGCCGCAGCTATCCACTGATATTGTTCAATAATGGGAGTGGCGCGATCGCATCTTACCCCATTCAAATAATTTTTAGCCTCAGCTTTCAATAAAAACGCCTGTCTGCTGGTAGTTGTCCACACTAACTGTTGACTTTGCTGCACTAAAATTTCATTGAGTTGCTGCGTCAACTGCTGTATATCTGCTGCTGGTTGTTCCATCCATTCTTTTACAGTACCATCAGCCTGATGTTTCCGCACTTTCACAGCTACAGGAGAAGCAGCAACGGCGACTACATGATCTTGCATTCGTTGTTTTAACGACTGCAAAATACTAGCACGTTCATCTGGTAAATATTGGTCTTGTTTATTCAAAACTAAGACTTGTGGTTGATTTACCGCTTTTAGCTGCTGTAAAGCTTGAAATTCTGAGTCAGTTAAATCACCATTAGTTAAGAACAGCACTAAATCAGATTTAGTCACTTCTGTCAGAATAGCAGCATCCGAACCTTCAACCTCGTTCAATAAAGGTGCTGTTTCTTGGAAGTTGACTCTTTTCTGTGTTTCTTGCCATTGATCAGACTGTAGCACCTGGATTAAGGTACTTTTACCGACGAATTTACCACCAGTGACAGCTAATTTAATCTCTTGTCTGTCTAACTCTAAAGGTAATGTGGCTAGCTTTGTTTTCAGTGTCTCTAAAGCTGAATGGTTTTCAGCTTCTTGTGCTAGTTGGTTAATGACGACTTCTGTTTTAGCGATCGCACTAACTGCTGTTTCCCGATCTACAAGCATACCATTGGGCTGCTCTGCATGGTCTTGCGGGAACTGCTGCTGCCACCACCACAAACCACCACCAACAGCTAAGGCACTTAATAAACCTAGCTCACCCACCTGCATAATAGAATGATGCCAAGTTTGCACCATCCACAAGGAAAAGGATATACCCAATCCTCCTACTAATATAGGTCGCTGCAACTTCACAACCATGTTTCTCCGCGCTTTTTGGAAGATTTCAACTTAAGAATAGATCAAAACCCTGCTTAACCGAATTGTACAGTTAACATTAACTCCCCAGCCTCACGATATTTTGCTGAACGAGGTTTACGCTGTCGTTTTTCGATTTCGACAAGGTGTATTTCGCTACCATAGCCAATAAACACATCTACCGGGAAGACATAGAATATATCAAGTTGTTCTATGTAGGCTAGGGCAAAATCAAAGTCCGATTGCTTGTATACTGCTCTCAGCATGAGCCGACGATTTGTTTTAGTGCGGCGATTATCTACAACATAATTACCAGATGGCTCATGCAACCAAGCATATTTGACTTGGATTTTAACTAAAATTCCCTCTATATCAAATACTAAATCGTAAGGTAGTCGGTCGCCAATCGGTTTTAAGAACAGCAGCTTGTTCGGCTATGTCTCCCCTCAGCTTTGTGTCTATTAGTTAGGCAAGGAAACATAATACAAGCATAAAACAAAACCCCTTCATCTTGCGAGATGAAGGGGTTTTGTTTTTGATTTGGTGGCGGGAAGTGGATTTGAACCACTGACCTTCGGGTTATGCTTACCATCTACAACTTTCGTTGCCCAGTTTAACTGGTTTGTGGTCTGGACTGTCCCTTCACCCTCGGCGTTATCGTTAGGGTGCCTGCCTTCCAGTCTCTACACCTTCTCTCTTTCGAGAGCTTGGTTCGGGATTACCGCGCTAGTGGCTTCCCCGAATTTGACAGGTAAACGCACATGAGTTTCTTCATGTACCGCCCACTGCAAAATCAACTAATAAGCGCGTAGTTCATTTTGCTAGTTGAGCCCGACGAGCTACCAGGCTGCTCTATCCCGCGTCGCTCTTGACTTTTTTAGTATAACGCAAGAGTCTAAGTTTGGCAACTATAAAAACGATAATTCTCCAACAACTTCTAGACGTGTGTATTTGCCTGGGTTGAGGAACTTTTCGGCGAGGCTGTCGGCGACGCTGGGGGTAATCCAACCCATTTGTTGCAGCAGGTGAATAGCGACGGCATATTTTGCCCGTTTAGCACCGTCCATAACTTTAATTGTCAAACCCATGCCTTCACCGAGTCTACCAATACACTGTATGCCTTCTGCGCCGGATTTGCTGATCAGTTCTCCTGGGGTGAGGCGCATCAGTTCGGTGTCAAATTCTCCATCTCCGGCTACCATTGCGGGGTGATGGCTCATGGCGCGGACGATGCGCTCCATATCTAGGTTATTGCTAGAGGCTAAAAGCGCGTATAAAGAAGCTATTTGACCCAATTGCATTAAATATGTGGGCGCGCCACAGTCGTCATGCGCGCTGATAAATTCCTCGGCGGGCATTCGCAATAATTCTGCGACTTTACCCAAAATGAGTTGTTGGATTGGGTGCTTGCGTTCCAAGTAGTTATTTAAAGGCCAATGGCGTTGTTGACAAACAGCCAGCATCCCCGCGTGCTTACCAGAACAATTGTATTCTAGAGGACTGCGTTTACCTGGGGGAATGGGACACTGAAGGGCTGAGGGGTCAAGATCAGCTCGCCACAGGATGTTAAATACTTGTCTGACTTGCTCAATTGTACCTTTGTGAGAACTGGTGATAATTGCCAAGTCGCGATCGCTCAGATCGTAACGTTCCAGTGTGCCTGTTGTGGTGACAGCCAAGGCCTGAAATGGTTTCAGGGCGGAACGGACAAAGGTAGCTGTTTCGGCATTGCCAGCCACCGTTAACACCCGTCCTCGCTCGTCGCATACTACAGCTTGGACTAGATGCCTGGATTCAATAATACCTTCCCGCAACAACCGGACTTCCAGTGCTGCTGCTTGAGTTCGTTTGCCCATTGTCATGGGTGAAAATCTATCACTTTTTAGTTATGAGTTATTAGTCAGGAGTCATGAGCTTGTGACTAATGACTCCTGACTATTTAAAACAAATGCCAAACTATAGTACCAATAAGAAACAATCCCGCCAAGCTAGCGAATGTAATTTGTAACCGTCGGAGAATTGGTTTAATTTCGTAGGTGACAATCAAGCGATCGCGGTTAATCACTTCTTGTGGTTTAATCCAAGTTTGACCATCGTACCAGCCTGATTCTTCATAGAAGACAGTTGTACTGTATAGGCGATCGCGCACGTACAGCCAGCCCAAATATAAACGTAATAGTCCCAAGACTACCCCGACACTCGCCCCAGCAGAGCCACAGAGGATAAAATGTCCCAATTGTTTACTTGGGGGAAAACTAGCGGCAGCGACGGGCCCCGCCACCAACCAAGATAAACCCCAAATCCATACCAGTTTTTTGACATAATCCTGCCCATTCAAGGTGCAATCACGAAATAGCCAGGAAGTTTTTAGCTGTTCGTACTCGTTGAGGGGTTGTTGTTCTGTGGGAACTGGGCAATTTGCCAGGGAGGAATTAATCATGTTGGTTTACCACCACCTTCTTCAAAATTTGGTAGGGAAATACGTTCTGCATGACTCCAGAATGCTTCTAGATTATAAAATTCCCGTTCCTTGGGCATCATGATGTGTACAATTACGTCCCCGTAATCTTGGAGTACCCAATTTCCTTCTTCTTTGCCTTCTGTCCGCAAAGGACGGCGGTGCAAATCTGTTTCTACTCTATCTTCTATTGCTTGCGCGATCGCTCTGACTTGCACCCTAGAATAGCCAGTCAACATCACAAAATAATCTGCCAAGTAAGAGACATCTGCTACCTTCAGCACTAAAATATCACCCGCTTTACGGTCAGATGCAGCTGCGGCGATAGTAACAGCTAAATTTTCACTCCAGTCTGTTTCACCCTCTGGACTGCTGAGTGCGCTTTTGGTGACGGAGACGGATTGTAATGGTAAATTGCCTTGGAAATAATCAGACATTCAACCTCAGGTGCTTTATCCCTTTTGTTAGTGTTTTTGAGAATTAATGACAAACAACAATCGAACCAGAACTTGATCTCTTGGTTTTTTTGAATACTAACAAAAAAATAGGTGTTTATGGCATTGGCTAAGTATTAGCTCATATCTTGCAATATTTCTATGGCTGTATTGTGGTATAATTTTTGTAGCGTTCTCTGCCACAACGGCTGTTTTCGCCTTGCCATCTTTCAGTTCATTATCCCATCTTAGCCCAGCCGCCATCTGTTCTGGGAGACTAATCACAGAGTCGTCAAGCTGAAAATTAACCAATCTCACTATCTTGTAACTCTATAACTCTGCCATATATTAGTATATAACAAAGCGGACAGCAGTGGATTCTGTCTTAAGTCTGATTGATAATGATTACTAACAAAGCTAATTGAACTTGGTACTTATCTACGAAAACAGGACACAGATAATCAGATGTATCACACTTCTCTATGCCCTGAGATATTTGATTTTTTTTTGACTTTTTAATACCTTGCCGCAAGGGTGAACTTAAACTTCCTGTTTAGAAACCACTTTGGCATCCATTGGTTGACTTTCCGCAGTCACAGAGTTAAATAATTGTTCGTATTGATTTAAAGCTTGCTCGAAAGCATATTGCTCAGTGGCATATTTCCGGCTGTTATAACCCAAAGTTTTCACTTTTTCTGGGTGTTTGTATAGGTTTAAAGTTGCCATTGCCAAGGCTGCGGCATCTTCTGGAGCCACTACAATTCCCCCTCCACTTTGTCTGACTGCTTTGGCTGCTGTACCGTTACTTGGTACAGATGCGATTAATGCTCGACCACTAGCCAGCAAGACTTGAATTTTCGATGGCATATTGAAGGATATCACGTTTTTCTTTTGTACCACCAAACCCACATCTGCTGCTGCTAACATCTCAGGCAAATGTTCACGGGGTTGAAACGGTAGTAGTAAAACGTTATCAGCACCGCAATCTAAACAATACTGTTGCAATCTCTGCAACCCTTTGGCTTCGCCAACAATCACAAAGGCTATGTCTGGAACATGACGCAACATCGCCGCCGCTTTAATTACAGTTTCTAAGCCTTGTGTCAAAGCAATGTTACCTGAATACAGGACTACAAATTTACCATTCAGGTTGTGTTCTTCCCGGAATGCGTTGTTGACTTGTGGTAAGGGACGAATAAAATTCACATCCACCCAATTAGGGATTTGTTCTATTTTTTCAGGTGCTACGCCCTTAGACACTAGATTATCTACAAATCCATCCGCAATCACACTAATTTTTGTGGCACTCTTATAAGCAAATTTTTCCAATACTGAAAACACTTTAATCAACCATTTGTTTTTCAGTAATCCGACATGGATAGCGGCTTCGGGTAATATGTCTTGAAGATTCAACACCACAGGGCAAGCACGTAACCATCCTAACAAGGCAGCAGGCACACAAACAGGTAATGATGGTGACGTTGAGAGAATTACATCAGGCCGCCAGCCTAAAAGTGCAGGTAAAAAGCTAGTTGCTACAAAACTTGCATCCAGCAATATTCGATCTAAAAGCTTAGGCTGTGGGCGAATCCAAACATAACTACGTTGGATTTTGACACCTTTTTTATATTCTGTGAGATACCATTTGCCTCGATATCCTTCATAAATTTGACGCTCAGGATAGTTAGGCATAGCGGTAATCACACGTACTTCATGGCCCCGCTTCACCAGTCCCTCTGCTAATTCTGTCATTAGCGGGGCAATTCCAATTGGTTCTGGATAGTAGTTGTAGGAGTAAATTAAAATCCGCATAACAAATTAGTCAGAAGTCCCTGGTTGTTGTGTTCGTTAAAACAATACTTGTCCTCAAGTTGATAGCTGGAGCGTCAACTAAGACCTATATTTTTAATTGTGGCTTTATACTCTTTCTGTGTCAGTAGGTTTTCGTTGAAGATTTAGTAAATATTGCTATAGATTATTTCAGTACGATATAATTTTTTGGGAAATTTTAGATTGTAAATATTACTTATTCTCTAATTATCTGATGTACGCATAAACTCTGGGGTAATTAAGTAAATTTTCTAGAAATTGCTAGTATTAATAGGAAATATCTCAGTAACACTGAGTAAATATCTGAAAAATTGCTTTTTTTTCCACTGAATATCAAGATTTCACGGAAAATCATCTTTTTTTTCCTCAGTAATAATCAGGATTGATTGTTATTTTTTTTTATAAAACTACATATTTTGTAATATTAAAATAAATTTTTGAATGATCGTGTCAACCAGAGGATGCGATCGCTATTCCCATGCCTATTGATACCAGCCTGATGATTGTGCGAGTGGAAATTGGCTGTAGAGTAACTCAACGGCTAATATTCCGTGAAGTTTAGCAATTATAGGTAAATTTAAACATTTTAGGCTAAATTTTGCGATTTAATAGGAATTTAGTTAGTATGGTGCGTCAGTATGAATATTTTCTTGGTCTAGCTAGGGTTTATCGTACTGACGCACCCTACATTTTAAATATTTTTTTATCTGGCAGTCCCTAAAGACCTGACTAAAAGCTGAGTTTGCCCTAACTTAAAGAATTTGTGATAAAAATTTACGAGTTCGTTCTTCTTGGGGTTGGGTGAAAAAGATTTCTGGGGTAGCTGATTCAACTAAATGACCGCTATCCATTAAAACCACTCGGTCGGCAACTTCACGGGCAAATCCGACTTCATGGGTAACTACTACCATTGTCATGCCTTCACTGGCTAGGTTTCGCATCACATCTAAAACTTCTCGCACCATTTCTGGATCTAATGCGGATGTAGGTTCATCAAATAACATGATTTTAGGCTGCATGGCTAAAGCACGAGCGATCGCAACCCGTTGTTGCTGTCCCCCAGACAACTGTCCTGGGTATTTGTGCGCTTGTTCTAAAATTCCGACTCTTTCTAATAACTGCATCGCCAATTCTTCAGCCTGAGTTTTCTGCCAGCGACGCACCCAAATCGGGGCTAAAGTAATATTTTGCAGCACTGTGAGATGGGGAAATAAATTAAACTGCTGAAATACCATCCCCACCTCACGCCGTATCGCTTCAATATTTCGCAAATCGTGACTGAGGATAATACCATCAATATTAATTTTGCCCTGCTGATATTCTTCCAAAGCGTTAAATGTGCGGATAAACGTTGATTTACCCGAACCAGAAGGCCCCATCAAGACTACGACTTCCCCGCGATTAACTGTTAAACTCACACCTTGTAAAACATGAAATTTGCCATACCATTTATGAACATCTTCAGCAATAATTATCGGTGTCGGTTCGTTCACAGATTTTCACCTCAAATTTTTTCAGTAAAGCAGAACATAAGTTTGAGTAACTAATGACTAATAACTAATGACTAATAGCTAATGACTCAACTGCTTTTCTAATCGCCGAGCAGCAACAGACATAGAATAACAAAATAGCCAATAAATCAAACCAATAAATAAATATACTTCTGCATAACGACCTATAAATTGAGGCTGTGCCAATATGGAACGGGCAATACCTGTTAGTTCTACTAAGCCCACAAGGGATAATAGGGAAGTGTCTTTAAATAAGCCGATAAATTGCCCGACAATCGCCGGAATAACAGCACGTAAAGCTTGAGGCAAAACAATTAATATAACTGTTAAGGGAGTATTCAAACCTAATGCTTTAGCTGCTTCCACTTGTCCACGAGAGACAGCTTGCAGTCCACCGCGTACATTTTCGGCCATGTAAGCAGCACTAAACAACACCAGTCCAGCGATCGCTCTTAAAACCCTGTCTAGGCGGATTTCTGCTGAGAGAAACAAGGGTAACATCACTTGCGCCAAGAATAAAATCCCTATTAGGGGAACTCCCCGAATGATTTCGATATAAAGAATACAAAACCAACGAACTACAGGTAAATTGCTAATTCTTCCTAAAGCGAGTAAAACGCCAATGGGAAAAGAAAGCACAATACTCACTATGGCCGTTAGTAAGGTAAGTAGTAAACCATTCCATAAAGTTGTAGATACAGGTTGTAAACCAAAGCCCCCACCAGTTAACCACAGAATCACGGGGAAATTTAACAACCAGATTAAGGAAAGCCAAGGGGATATAACTTGAGCAAACCTTTTTCCTAACCAGAAACTAGGAATTAGTAAAGTCGCAATGACAAATAAACACAGGCGAGATGTAAAATCTACAGGTAAGAGGATGATTCCCCAGGTGGCGATGACAGCAAATAACGCCACACCACGCCAAGAAAACTTTTGTTTATTCAACAAGATACCTGTAGTTATTGAGCCTAAATTAGAAATAATTGCTAATACAAACCAAATCCGCCAATATTGACTGGGCGGATATCTACCAACTAAAAATAAACGTAAATTTACTTGAATTACTTGCCATTGTGCTTGAGTGGTTGCCCAAATCACCATTCCCTGGGCTAACCAAAGTAGGAACATTAAGCAAACAACAGTTAATAAACTGTTATACCAAGTGCTAAATAGGTTTTTACGTAACCAAGTTAGTTGTTTAGTCATTAGTCATTAGTTATTAGTTGTTAGTTTTTTTCCTCCACTTCCTCAGTAAACCAATACGTATTACCTTTCTTGAATTTGGACTCGGCGATTTAATAAGTTCATGATTAAAGAGATAGTTAAGCTGAGGGTGAGATAGGTGAGGGTAATGAGTAACATGACTTCTACCGCTTTCCCAGTTTGGTTAAAAGTGGTGGAGGCGACAAAATAGAGATCAGGGTAGCCGATGGCGATCGCTAAACTAGAATTTTTGGTGAGATTGAGATATTGGCTAGTCAGTGGGGGAATGATTACCCGCAAGGCTTGGGGGAGAATGACTAGGCGCATAGTTAAACTAGGGTTTAATCCGAGCGATCGCGCTGCTTCCCATTGTCCTTTAGATACTGACGCAATTCCACCTCTGACAATTTCCGCAATGAAAGCACCAGTATAAAAAGTTAAACCCAACAGTAAAGCAGAAAACTCTGGGGATAAGTTAAACCACAGAAATTCAAGACCATTTTGACTCAGCCCCAAAAATCCCCCCAGGGTAATTTTATTTTCTATTTTAGGAAAACTCAGGAAGACGGCAAAGTACCAAAACAGCAACTGTAAAAGTAAAGGCGTATTGCGGAAAACCTCTACATAAACTCGCATAATGTTTCTCACTAGCCAGTTATCAGAAAGTCTACCTATCCCCGCCATTACCCCGATAATTGTTGTGAAGATAATTCCTAAAACTGCTACTCGCAATGAATTAATCAGTCCCACCCACAAAGCCAGACTATAAGTATCAGTTGGTTGATAAGGTATGGGTGTTTCGCCGATATCAAAAGATGCTTGCTGCCTGAGAAAATCAAAGCCAAATTGAATTCCTAATTGCTGTAAATTGCGATGAAGATTACTCCAGAGTATCGCCACTATAGCTAAGGCTAAAAATACAGCAATGAATTGTCCAGCAATTCGCCAAAAGCGATCATCACGCCATAAAGGGGGTTTAGAGGTAGTCATTAGTCATTAGTAATTAGTCATTAGTCAATTGTCTTCATTACCTAAACGGTGGTGAATATAACAGTCCTCCTTTTGTCCACTGTTGATTTTCGCCACGAGGTAAGTTAAGTTTTGTGTTTGGGCCGAGGTGGCGATCATAAATTTCACCATAGTTACCAACGTGTTTGATTACTCTGGCGGCAAAGTCATTAGTTAAGCCAAGTCCTTGGCCGAGATTGCCTTCTGTTCCCAAAAACCGCTTAATATCTGGGTCATTACTGTTAGCTAATTGACTCACATTTTGAGAATTAATGCCTAACTCTTCCGCTTTGATTAAGGAATAAACTACCCAAGTTAGATTATCACGCCATTTGGTATTTCCTTTCGCTACTGCTGGCGCGAGGGGTTCGGAAGAAATGACTTCATCTAAAATGACGTTATCTTCTGGCTTGGGGAGAGTGGTACGTCGAGATACTAAAGCGGATCTGTCGGCGGTGACTGCTTCACAACGTCCTTCGGCATAGGTAGCAAAGGTAACGTTAACGTCTTCAAACACGACTGGTTTATAAGTTATACCTCGTTTCCGCATTTGGTCTGCTAGGTTTTGTTCCGTGGTAGTACCAGTTTGTACACAGATAGCTTTGTCTTTTAGGTCGCTTAAAGATTTAATGTTGCTATTTTTGCGAACCATCACACCTTGACCATCATAAAAAACCACAGGTGCAAATTCTAAACCAACTGATGTGGCGCGGCTAAGTGTCCAGCTTGTGTTACGGCTGAGGATATCTACTTCGCCAGTTTGTAAAGCTGTAAAGCGTTCTTTGGCATTGAGGTTACGAAACTCTACCGCATCTGGGTTGTCAAACAAGGCGGCGGCGACAGCGCGACAAATATCGACATCAATGCCGCTATATTTACCGTCAGTTCCTACAAAGCTAAAGCCTGGAACTTCACCACTGACACCGCAAATTAATTGTCCTCGACTTTTGACAGTATCCGAGCGATCGCTTGCTGACACACTGCCTGGATTGCTTGTTGTGACTGAATTGCCGCCACAGGCAGTAATAGCAAAAATTAAGGATGTTGCCAGGATTAAAGCTGATTTTCTCATAAAGTTCCCAGTTATTTGTCTAAAAAAATGTATTATTCAATACAATGCTCTGATTAAATCAAAATATATGTTTGTAATATAAAACTTTTTGAGTACCTATGTTGCAATTTCATGGAATGCCAAGTTTATTAATGATTGTGTTGCTTGATTTGCGAAGTAAATTGATATTCATAATTTACGTCAAGCCTATTTATGGTCAATATTATGATTAATTCTGAATAGTAATCAAATAATATATTTCGTCGTTAAGCATAGGTATTATTACATTTTATTTCATGTTCATTAATAGGAATAAAAAATTTAAGCAATTTAAAATGTGATTTATTTAAATAACACTTATCTAGTTTTAGTTTTATTAAATCTACTTGGTTAAGACATGAAATAACATTACTAAATTGATTTTTTGTTGGCAAATATAGTTAAACTTTAATAAATTGAAAGACTTGATGATGGCAATTTTGTTGATAAAATAGAACTGACTGTAAGTTAATAAATGTAGATATTTCCAGCAACATAATTAGGTAATGAGCAGAAACTTATTGCATACTTCTCAGGGAATGCCAAAAAATCAATTATGTGCGATTGACTGTGATTAGGATGCTTGATAGAGAAGAATCTCTGAGAGGATGTTTGAAAAGTATTGTTATTAACTTCAAAGTCTCTCAGACCTAACCCCCCAGCCCCCCTTCCCTACAAGGGAATGGGGGTTTCAAAGCCTCTCCCCTAAAAGGAGAGAGGTTTGGAGAGGGGTTTTTAGTATACTTTGCGGCTTTCCAAACATCCTCTGAGTATTTCCAGATTTTATCTGAGAGATACATCCTAGATATGGGATATTTTTTGATTGGGAAGTCCCTAAAAGAAGTGAATTAACTACATCAACTTCAGCACTTGCCACTAAGAAGTTAAACTAGATTTTGGTGACAGCTGCTCCAAGTTTGGTTAAAGAGGCTTTTATGGGAGCTAATCTACAACAGATTGCTAATTATTTAGACAAAATAGGTTGGGACTACCGTTTTGATGAGGAAGCAGACCAAATCATCACAGGTGTAGAAGCTGAGAACGTAGAAGATTTCCTAATAGTTGTGCAACTAGATGAAGGGGGAAATTTTTTCCGGGTATTTGCGCCTCAAGTTCTAGAAATAGTTGAGAATCATCCTCACAAGGCAGCTATATTACAGACAATCCTGACAATTTCTTGGGAAACGAAAATGCTGCAATGGGAATATGACCCATTGGATGGTGAAATCCGGGCCATGATAGAGTTTCCTTTGGAAGACTCAATTTTGACAGAGAGACAATTTCATCGCTGTTTGAGTGGCTTAATTCAGATTGTGGACAATATCGCTATACCACGTCTGAAAGAGGTGATGGAAACAGGACAAGATCCGGGGAATATAGAACTTGGGGAAAGAATTCTACTGAGTATTCAGGAAGAAGCACCCGGATTACTAGAAATATTGGAAAAAGCAATAGAAGCGAGGAAGAAGCGAGGAAGTTTTCCTACGGAATGAGACGAAACATCACTTAAATAGCTATACTCCAAAGTGATACCCTCACTATATACTGAAATTTTCTAGGGCTGGATTTTATGACATCCTATGCAACCTCCTCTGCCAAAGCGGAAATGAGTGAACTCCGGCGGTTGAAAGGCTTACTACCGCCAGAATTGCAGAGCTGGGTCACGGTTGAAGGTACAACTGAGGTCAATCCACCCCTGATCCGTTGCGAAGAAATTGGCAAAGACCAAGTAGAAATTCAAATTGACTTGGTGAAATGGGACACCTTAGCAATGGATCAGCGTAATCTGCTGTTCTGGCATGAAGTCGCCCGCATTCAAAATGACACAATTCCCAAAGATGGTTGGGAAATGGCAGCATTAGCTATCGGCTTAGGTGGTGCTGTAGGTGAGTTGTGGGTACAGGATGGATTATTGTTAGTATTGGCCTTGGCTCTGAGTGGCGTTTCCGGTTGGCGACTGTATCAAAAGAATAACGGGGAAAAGCAACTCAGAGAATTAATTGATGCTGACGAGAAAGCGATCGCTTTAGCAACTCGCTTTGGGTATAGTCTTCCTAACGCCTACAAAAGTCTAGGTAGTGCCTTAAAAACTCTCATCGATAATACTCCTAGCAAACGGCAACGCTCCCGATATGAAGCGCGACTCTCTGCTCTCAAACGTAGTGCCAATAAAGCCAAAGCTAAATCGAGAGTAGCAGATGAAGGCGCGCTGTAGTCACCAAAAACTAATTTGGGTGGGCAGAATTGCCCATCCGATTATTCTATGGCTTTGGCATAATGTCAGATAATGCTGATATTTGATTCATCTTCATCAAAATTTTACAAAAGAATTTCTTGGGGTAAAGCCAAGACAAGAACAAACTGATTTGCTGTCAGTTTATAGCTGATTTAACATTTTATGAGTCTGGGGTACAACACGAACCTGTTTTAAGAATCGCTTCATCAAAGCTTGCCATGTCAAAACTTGTTCTGGATTAGGAGCAAGTATAGGCGTTTTAGTTAATTGTTCAGACTCAGCTAAAGGCGTAACAGGTTGTAAAAAGACGGGAATCTCAGGACTGACATCTGCCACTAATAAAGCAGCTTGTTCCAATTCAGCGACATCCGTCTGCTCAGAAATAATTATTTTAATGAAAGTTTCTAAATGTGGATAACAAATTTGTAGAAACTTGATATGTTCTTGCCAACGGGATTCACCACTCACACTGGGAAGTTTCCAATCCATACCCACCAAGTCTAGATAGGGTAAGATAGTCGCCAATTGTTCTGGGCGATGTCCGCCGGTTTCCAGGTAGATGGGTAGACCAGTCAGCGATCGCACTTGGGGCAGAAATTCCTTTAAGAAAGCTGCATGAAGAAGTGGTTCTCCACCTGTTAAGCTAATGCTATCGTGTATAGAAGGTAAATTCTGCCGTTCAATCCATTCCAGTAACAGTGGAATGGGGACGGGGTTAGAGTGAGTTTCAAAGTCTCTATTACCGGGCGATCGCTCTATCCGACAATTAGTGGGTGCATTCCAAGTATGGACACTATCGCAAAAGTGGCAACGCAAGTCACAAAAAGCAAAGCGAATAAAAATTTGACGTGTCCCGACATTCAGTCCTTCTCCTTGAATAGCAGAAAAGACCTCAATCAGGCGTGCAGTAGGTTCGGCTGTAGTGTTAGCAGTCATAGGAAAATAGCAACGCGATCGCGCTGCATTGGCACAATAACAAGTATGTTTTTACTTCTTGTTCTATTGTGAATCTTTTGTGAATCTTTGCAGGCAATCTCTGCTTTAATTCTATGGCACTAACTATGAGTCATTATTTCTACTTATTTAACATGAGGTTAGGTGATTTTTTAGGACAAAATAATGTTTGGCAGATTAAATTTATATGGCAACGAAAGTGCAGAGCTTCATGACTAGCCAACCCACAGAGGTACAATTCCCAGTTACTACCTTAGATGAAATGGTAATAGTGCAGGTACCTGCGCGTTTAAGCGTAATTGAAGCAGTAAGCTTTAAGCATACCTGCCAAGAATTAACTCAAGAAAATTCTCACCCCAAACAAATCATTATTGATTTTCAGAAAACCACCTTTATGGATAGTAGTGGTTTAGGAGCCTTGGTTAGTAGTTATAAGACTACCCAAGAAAAAGGCATTGCCATGACTCTGCGGAATGTCACACCTCAAGTCATGGCAGTGCTAAACCTCACCGGACTAAACCAAGTTTTTTCTATTGAGTCTAGTAGCGAAACAGCATCAATAGACGCTGATAATTTGACTGACACCCAGAAGGGTGTTGAACTACCAACTACTCATCCATCTGTCAAATCTTGGATGAAACGATTTTTAGACATTATTGGTGCTTTGGTGGGGTTAGTAATCATGGGAATTTTGTTTATTCCCATCATGATTGCTATTAAAATTGATGATCCTGGCCCCGTTTTCTTTGGTCAGATTCGCTGTGGCTGGATGGGTAAACGATTCAAAATTTGGAAGTTCCGTTCTATGTGTGTAGATGCGGAAGCGAAAAAAGCACAAGTAACCAATCAAGTGGAAGGTGCATTTTTTAAAAATGAAAATGACCCCAGAATTACACGGGTTGGCAAATTTTTACGCCGCACTAGCCTAGATGAGTTTCCGCAATTTTGGAACGTCTTAAAAGGGGAGATGAGTTTAGTCGGAACTCGACCACCCACACCGGATGAAGTCGAACGCTATGAAGTCCCAGAGTGGCAGCGTCTGGATGTAAAACCCGGTATGACTGGCGAATGGCAAGTAAATGGCAGGTCTAAAGTCCGCAGTTTTGAAGATGTGATTAAGCTAGATTTGCTGTATCAGAAAAACTGGAGTTTAATGTACGATTTGAAGTTAATCTTCAAAACAGTTGCCATTGTATTTAATAGAAATAGCGGTGCTTATTAACCAGTTAGCTTCATTAGGATTCTGATGAAGTTTAGCACAAATTACTAACCAGTAAAAAAGTAAAATAGATATTGATAGTTAAGCAATGTCATCACTACTGGTTATAATATTTTCTAAGTTGCACGAGTCGATGACTAATTGGTAATCTCTCAAATTGCATTTCGATAAACTACTCTTCCTGAAAAATATTTCAGGGAGTTTTTTATTTTGTGAAAATTTTCATTTAACATAAAATTAATCATGATTTTATTAAAACTTCAAATTTGTCATTTTAATTTTGTTATTTATATTAATGAAATTTTTTGACATTTATGCCGATATGGCGGCCAAAAAAATTAAAAAATAGTTATTCTTATACAAATTATGCTTTTAGTCTAAATAGGAAATATTCTACTTAGACTTATTTCCAGTTTATGGTTGACAAAACTAGGGAGCGTAACGGCAAAATTAAAATATTTATACTTATATTTTAGCAAAAATTATACAGCGATTTGTTCTAAGTAAATTGTGATTAATTATGAAGACTATTGTCAAAAAACTTCGTAACGAAATAGTTCGCAAAATATATCAAATTCCATTGATCAGCCACTCAATTGACCATGAATATAAAGCAGCAGTAACAAATTATGCTAATAATTTACCTGCGCTTTCAGCAGATGACTCAAAATTAGTGGAAACTCTCAACAACGATGGTATTGTCATTACATCCTTAGAAAATATATCAATTCCCTTAACTCAGGAAATGCTCTTGTCAGCCAAAAGTTTGATGCCAAAAATATCCAAGAGCATTTCTGCAAATAAAAATGAATTTGCGCTGCATGCCACCTCTGAGCAAATCATAGAACATTCCAATATTTTTCTTTGGGGACTCCAACAAAGGTTGCTCAATATTGCTGAGAATTATCTGAGTCTACCAGTCGCTTATCACGGTGCTTATTTTCGTAGGGATATCAGTAATCAAGTTCAAAAAAAATCAAGGTTATGGCACCTTGACAAAGAAGATATAAGAATGATGAAAATTATTGTTTATCTGAATGAGATTAACGAAGATTGCGGGCCATTTCAATACATACCAAAATCTTTCACTTCATCTATTTTTAAATCTTTAAACTATGATTATAAATACCTTACAGATGAAACAATGGCAAAAGCTATCTCCCCATCAAATTGGCAATCCTGCATAGGAGCTTTTGGCACAGTGATTATTGCTGATACTGCTAGCATTTTTCATAAAGGAAAAGTTCCGGTATCTTCAGACAGATTTGCCATATTTTATGATTATACAAGTAGACAACCTAAACATCCTTTTTATTGTAAGTCTTCTCTTTCGGAAGATGCTTTATCTGCAATATCTACAAGTATCCCTGAACATCAAAAACAATATGTTTTTTGGCGAAAAAATTATCATCCTCAAGGTATAATTGCTAATTTAGCATTAGGTAAAACTTAAAGCTTGATAAATCACCTTTTTGATGAAGCTCTTAAAAATCTTCTATCAAAAAAAGTTATACAGATGATTACGCTCCAGAGGCTTCAGATACAAACATTGAGTTGTTGCTAGATGATAGAGCATTGGTATTAACAACCAAATTACAAGAGGTAAATCTTGTATGTAAGCTAGATTTACACACAAAATTTACCTGGATTTATTATAAGTTTCTATATTTAGGTGCGTAGTAAGTTAGGGTGATGTGCTTTACCCTCCCTGTGTTCACTGTGTTCTCTGCATTTACAAAATAGCCGCTATTTTATGAGATACTTTCCAACCCAAATTGGGAATACTAACTAAAGCGCAGCTACCTGCTGTCTAGAATTGCAATGGTTGATTGCGCTACAAGGCTTGAGTAAATAGGAGAATATTATGAGTCTACCAGTCACAGTCACTTTTATGCTTGCTGATTGGATTGTCAAAGGATTACGAGATCGAACATTGGAAAGGGTTGGGGGTGTAATTCGAGAAGTTGGTAGTAAGCGAGTTATTACTTGGTTAAGAGAATTAAGTCCTTCTGCCTCTCAAGCTATGCCCATAGGCTTAAATCCTGTAACTGGTGTACTCAATCTCATTGCTTCAGGAGCAAATGCAGCAATTTCTGCTCAAGGATTTGCTGATGTTAATCAACGTCTAGGAGGGATTGAAAATCAGTTAGGTAATATTCAGCAAACGATACAACGAACTCAAGGAATGTTGCAGATCACTACAGCTGCTAGTGTACTCAGTCTTGGTGTTTCAGTTATGGGTTTTACTGTAATAGCACAATCTTTAAAGGAAATAGAACAAAGACTACAACAATCACAAGAATTATTAAACAAACTTAACCGGAAAATTGACCTGATTACCTATGCTAACTTTCAGACTGGAATCGAATTAGCTATTAATGCTTTTACAATGAATAAAATTGAAAATCGCAGGAATAGTGCTTTACAAGCTATCAATCGTTTCTTAGAGGCAGAAAATATTTACAAAGACTATACCCTTCAGGAAATGTCTCAAAAAAGTCCAATTGTTAGTCAATATATAGTCACATTATCTTTAGCCTATATTGCAGAAGCACGTTGTTATTTAGAGTTAGAAGAACAGGAGACAGCTATTCGTCGTTTTCAGGAAGCCGCAAAAATTCTGAGGTTACTAATTAATAAATATATAGAAATTATGCTCACTTCCAACCCAGCAGTATATTTGCATCCTCAATTCAAAGGTCAGATTGATTTGGGAAGAATAACCAAAATTTACCAATGGATTGACCCTAATTTAGATGAAAATGCTGTATTTGATTTACAACGAGAAAATTTATTTAAAATAGCACAAGACTCTAATCATTGGTTATCTACCCTTCCCTCTGCTATTGTAGATCGTGGTGAAATTCAATGGGGAATATTTGGAGCTAATCCAACTCCACTGACAGGAAGATTTGAGAAAGAAGCTTATAAACGTCTTCCACAAATATTTGAGAACATGGAATCTATCATTGAAACCAATCGCCGTTTTGAATCTTATCAAACAGAAATACAGGCAATATCTCAACTAGGTATCAGCTTTCATGAATGGCTAAAATTAACTCCTATGCAAGAGAATAAACCAGAGGGTGCAGAATTAATGTATATAATTCCATCAACACCATTACAATTATCACTATCTACTTAACATTACTTCTTTCCTTCGCGTCTTTGCGCCTTTGCGCGAAACATAAAAAAAGGCGAAGCAAAGTTCGCCTGAAATAATTATTTTGTTAAGCCGTTGCTGATTGAAAACCCAAATTTAAATCTTCGCTTCTTCCTTAACCAACTTATCCCAACCCAAATCTTTCAAATTATTATTACGACGTAACGGACGAGTTACTAACTCTAAAATGTCACGGGCATTAGTGAAGCCGTGTATTTGAGCAAAAGTAAACTCTACAGACCATTTTGTATTAATACCCCGCGCTTCTAAGGGGTTGGCGTGCGCCATTCCAGTAATTACTAAATCTGGCTGTAAATCATAAATGCGCTGTACTTGATTGTAATTATCTGGCTTCTCGACAATTTTGGGCATGGGTACACCCATTTCTAGGCAAGCTTTCTCTAGCATTGCTAACTCAGCCGCTTGATAGCGTTTATCCATGTAGGGAATACCAACTTCATGAACAGTCATGCCACAACGGACTAAGAAGCGTGCTAAAGAAACTTCTAGCAGGTTGTCACCCATGAAAAATACAGACTTACCACGAATTAATTTTACATAGTCTTCTAAACCTGCCCAAATTTGTGTTTCCCGTTCTTCTAAGCCTTTGGGAGTAATACCAAACACTGAGCAGATTTTTTCAATCCAAGCGCGAGTACCATCAGGCCCGATGGGGAAAGGTGCGCCGATGAGTTTGCATTTACGGCGACGCATTAAGGTTGTGGCTGTACGACTGAGAAAGGGGTTGACACCAGCGACATAATACCCTTCTTCCAAGACTGGTAGTTCAGTAAAGCGTTTGGCAGGTAGCCAACCGGAAACTTTAATACCTTGTTTTTTCAGTTCTAAGGTTAATTGAGTCACAACGGGATCAGGTAGAGAACCGAAGAGAACCAAGGGCGGATGATCTACATACTCAGATTCTTCTTGAACTACTTCTTCTTTTTTCTTACCGAAGTTGAGCAGCTTTTGAATAGCATTGCGATCGCCTATGGCGGGGCGTAGCCCATCGCCTTTTTCATTTTCCACTACAGGAGCATGATCAGGACAACGATTAGCCATTGCTGCTAAAACGGTGTCTTCTCCTTGGGTAAAGGCGTAATCTAAGCCGTTAGCACGGGCGACAACAATGGGAATGCCAATTTCACCTTCTAGCTTCGGTGCTAACCCTTCCAAGTCCATTTTGATGATTTCAGTGGTGCAAGTGCCAATCCACACAATGACGCTAGGGTTGCGATCGCGTTTTATTTGTAAGCACAATCGCTTTAGCTCTTCATAATCATTCAGTTTTGCCGAAATATCCCCTTCTTCTAACTCTGCCATTGCATAACGGGGTTCCGCAAAAATCATTACCCCCATCGCATTTTGTAGGAAGTACCCACAAGTTTTGGTTCCAATCACCAAAAAGAAACTATCTTCTATTTTTTGATATAACCATGCCACACAGCTAATGGGGCAGAAGGTGTGATAATTTCCAGTTTCACACTCAAAGTTTAAAGCTGTTGGTTGTTGAGCGACGGTCATTTTGATTGTTCTCCCCTTAATATCTCAAGGCAGGTGAATATAGGGTCAGCATCTGAGGGGGTGAGTAGTAAGTGGGAAGTAGTGAGTAGTAAGTTTTACTCCCTATTTCCTACTCCCTATTCCCTACTTCCTCATCCTGTGGTGGTTTTCGGCACATAACACCAACTAATAATCCCTAAATTCAACAGCAACGGTTTATTTATGCGTTGGGGAAGAGACGGGCAATTTCTGATTCATCAAAAACGCCAGCAGGTAATTCTTCCCCCATCAAATCATTATTTTCTTCACCCTGTTCTAAGGATGTTGCATCACTCCAAACATCAGATAACACTTCACTAAAAGCATTTTCATCTGGTGTTTCCAGTTCATCGAGAATTTGTTCTTCCAGCTTTTCTACAGTTCCACCAGCGACATCAAAGGAAATATCACCAAAATCATCTTCTTCTGAGTTAGTGACTGCAAGGGACTCATCTGTGAGTCCGTTGAAGGTATTGTCCATGTCGCCGACTATCAGCGTTTGAGAATCAACATCTCCACCAAAACCATTGGTGTCAGAAATTGTGAAAGCTTCAACTTCCGTGTTTTCCTCGACTTGCGCCGGTGACTCCTCTGCTTCAAATTCTGGTTCTGCTGCTGGAATGACACTGTTACCGAGAGCAATGTCTGGATCAAAATTTAATTCCAGTACCTCAACTAAAGTATCCGCATCAGGATTTAACTTGGAAAAGGGAAACATTAACTGCGCTAACTTTGGTTCTAGCGCATTCACCACACCTAGGATGAGGTGCGAAGGTGGACGCTTCCCACCATCAGGTGTATACACTGATTCCACTTGCATCTGGAGTTTAATCCAATCACGATTAGCTTGGAAGAATTGCAACCACTTCTGTCTAATCGACGATGTAAAGCTATCAAAGAAAGCCATATTGACCCTCATCCTCAAAACTAGATGATTTATACAATCATCAAGTCTAATTCTTCTTCAGGAATAGGAACCTGTGGTTTATGCGGATTTAAATAAAAATCTGACAATAAAGTAAATAATTCTCGATCTGGAGCATCGTTTGGAACTACTCCTTCAGGTCGTGCGAGAATTTGGTCAGCAATGTTCAGGTAGTAGTCGCAAACGTAGTTTAACGTCGGATCAGACTCTGCCATTTCAAACAAAGTTTTCCCTTTGACGCGAGATACACGGATATCTTCTATTAATGGCAAGACTTCTAATATCGGCATTGGCACAGCTTCCACATACTTTTCAATCAAGTCGCGTTTGGAGGTGCGGTTGCCGATTAACCCCGCTAGACGCAGTGGATGAGTTCGTGCTTTCTCTCGCACTGAAGCCGCTATCCGATTGGCAGCAAACAAGGCATCAAAGCCGTTATCAGTGACAATCATACAGTAATCTGCATAATTGAGTGGTGCTGCAAAACCACCACAAACAACGTCACCCAAGACATCAAACAAGATTACATCATACTCATCAAAAGCGTTGAGTTCCTTCAGTAATTTTACGGTTTCGCCCACAACGTAACCACCACAGCCAGCACCCGCAGGTGGGCCGCCAGCCTCAACACAATCCACTCCACCATAGCCTTTGTAAATTACGTCTTCCGGCCAGACATCTTCATAGTGATAGTCCTTTTCTTGCAAGGTATCAATAATGGTGGGGATTAAAAATCCAGTCAGGGTAAAGGTGCTGTCATGTTTGGGATCGCACCCAATTTGCAGCACTTTCTTGCCGCGTTTGGCTAGGGCGACAGATATATTACAGCTAGTTGTGGATTTGCCTATCCCACCTTTTCCGTAAACTGCTAGTTTCACTGTTGTTTGCCTCTTATCGTTTTTTTATCAAACTCTTGGGTAAAACCTTCGCCTTCACCTAAACGCAGACGGTGATGTGTGAGGTATGTGAGTGTGATTATTGACGAAATTCCACGGGAAATAAAGGGGGGTTAAATCTAAAAAATGGCGATAAATAGCTTCTGATTGAGACTATAAGAAAATTTCTTTTATATTTTCTCAAAATCATTTTAAATAATTGAATAAGCTTTTTTGCTTTTATTTATAATTTTAATTTTATAAAATTAGTTACAATAAACAAATTATCAAAATAACGTATTATCAATATTTTGAAGACATTTATATGACTCTAATGTTGTGCGTGTAGAGTCTGTCAGCGAGGACTAAAGTTCTTACTACAAACTAATTTGTGACAGTTGGGTAATTTATACGAGAGAAATAAGGTAAAAGTTGGGGGATCAGACTCCGTTTACCTGTACCTCAAATTCGCCTATTCAGAAAAGATTAGCTGAATAGAACTTTTTTGTAAAAAAATATTAATTTTTTAAATCTATCTAGGCTTGACTAACTGCCTGATTCGGTTTCAATTGCCTCAATTTCTTTCAGGGATTGCCATCCGGGTTGCCACTGCGAATTATCTTGTAATAATTTAGCGTTCATCCAAAACCGGACGTTAGGATCACAAGCTGCAACCATTTCCGCATAAACCCATTTACCCTGATTTTTGCGGTTAGCAACTTGGAAGTGTCTCCAGCCATCTACTTTTTTTGTGGCTGTCCACTTAGAACCGAGTAAGAAAGGAAATTTTTGTTTTTTGGTCATTGGTCATTGGTCATTAGTCATCAGTCATTAGTTATTCTCGCCTATACCCTTATCCATACTCCCTACTTCTAGATATTGAGAATACTACTTGATGAAGACGTGAAGACCGATCCAGCAATTTGTGCCATTGTTCTTAAAATGGCGATATAAGAACAATTTGTTCTATCTGCACTTTTGCGTCTAGAGTGGTAGCCTAAATTAGCCTATGCAACCAACTAATCCGAACCAATTTACAGAAAAAGCCTGGGAAGCGATCGCCCATACACCTGAGATTGCTAAACAGCATCAACAACAGCAGATAGAAAGCGAACACCTGATGAAAGCCCTGCTGGAACAAGACGGTTTAGCCAGTGGAATTTTAACTAAAGCAGGTGTGAACTTACAAAAAATTAATGACCGTACTGAACAATTTATCCAACGTCAACCAAAAGTCTCAGGTAGTAGTACATCTGTATACTTGGGACGGAGCTTAGATACACTCTTAGACCGGGCTGAAGGATATCGTAAAGATTTTAAAGACGAATATATTTCTATTGAACATTTATTCTTGGCTTACGCTAAAGACGATCGCTTCGGCAAAGGTTTATTTCAAGAATTCGGTTTAGACGAAAACAAACTCAAAAATATTATTAAACAAGTTCGTGGGAGCCAGAAAGTGACCGACCAAAATCCAGAAGGAAAATACCAATCACTGGAAAAATACGGGCGTGATCTCACGGAAGCAGCCCGCAAAGGTCAACTTGATCCAGTAATTGGGCGGGATGACGAAATTCGTCGTACTATCCAGATTCTATCTCGTCGTACCAAAAATAACCCGGTGTTGATTGGTGAACCGGGCGTAGGTAAAACGGCGATCGCCGAAGGATTGGCGCAGCGTATTGTCGCGGGTGATGTTCCCCAATCGCTGAAAGACCGCAAACTCATAGCTTTAGATATGGGTGCTTTAATTGCGGGGGCAAAATTCCGGGGTGAATTTGAGGAACGCCTAAAAGCTGTATTAAAGGAAGTCACCGAATCTGGCGGTAATATAGTTTTATTCATCGATGAAATTCATACTGTTGTCGGCGCAGGTGCGACTCAAGGCGCGATGGATGCGGGTAACTTGTTAAAACCGATGTTGGCGCGGGGTGAGTTACGTTGTATCGGGGCGACAACTTTAGATGAATATCGTAAATATATAGAGAAAGATGCCGCTTTAGAAAGACGTTTCCAGCAAGTTTATGTAGATCAACCCAGCGTTGCGGATACAATTTCGATTTTGCGGGGGTTGAAGGAACGGTATGAAGTTCACCACGGGGTGAAAATTTCTGATAGTTCTTTAGTGGCTGCTGCGACATTATCTAGTCGATATATTAGCGATCGCTTTTTACCAGATAAAGCCATTGACTTGGTAGACGAAGCCGCAGCTAGGCTGAAAATGGAAATTACATCTAAGCCAGAAGAACTCGACGAAATCGACCGCAAGATTTTGCAGTTGGAAATGGAGAAGCTATCTTTACAAAAAGAAAGTGATGCAGCTTCCCGCGAACGTTTAGAAAGGCTGGAAAAAGAACTGGCTGATCTTAAAGAAGAACAGAGAACCCTGAATGCTCAATGGCAGTCTGAGAAGGATATTATTACAAAACTTCAGTCTGTCAAGGAAGAAATTGACAAAGTTAACTTAGAAATTCAGCAAGCAGAGAGAAACTACGACCTCAACCGGGCGGCGGAGTTGAAATATGGTAAGTTAACCGACTTGCACCGTCGCTTAGAAGCGACAGAAAGGGAATTATCCCAAGCCCAAGGTACTGGTAAATCTCTGTTACGGGAGGAAGTCACCGAAGCTGATATTGCGGAAATTATTTCTAAGTGGACGGGAATACCAATCAGCAAGTTAGTGGAATCGGAGAAAGAGAAACTGTTGCACTTAGAAGAAGAATTACATCATCGTGTGATTGGACAAGACGAAGCGGTGACAGCTGTTGCTGATGCAATTCAGCGATCGCGTGCTGGGTTGGCTGATCCTAATCGTCCCATTGCTAGCTTTATTTTCCTTGGCCCCACTGGTGTAGGTAAAACCGAACTAGCGAAGGCGTTAGCGTCGTATATGTTCGACACGGAAGAAGCACTGGTACGGATTGATATGTCGGAATACATGGAGAAACACGCAGTTTCGCGGTTAATCGGTGCGCCTCCTGGTTATGTAGGTTACGAAGAAGGCGGACAACTCACCGAGTCAATTCGTCGCCGTCCTTACGCTGTCATTCTGTTCGACGAAATCGAGAAAGCACACCCAGATGTGTTTAATATTTTCCTACAAATCCTTGATGATGGTCGTGTAACTGATGCCCAAGGTCATACTGTGGACTTTAAGAACACGATTATTATTATGACTAGCAACATCGGTTCACAGTATATTCTGGATGTGGCTGGGGATGATACAAGGTACGATGAAATGCGTCATCGGGTGATGGAGACGATGAGAAATAGTTTCCGGCCTGAGTTTCTTAACCGGATTGATGAGATTATTATCTTCCACGGTTTGGATAAGAAAGAATTGCGGCAGATTGTACAGTTGCAAGTGGAGAGATTAAGGGATAGGTTAGGCGATCGTAAGATGTCTCTGAGACTTTCGGAAGCTGCTCTTGACTTTTTAGCTGAAGTAGGGTATGACCCAGTATTTGGGGCGCGTCCACTGAAGCGGGCGATTCAGCGCGAGTTAGAAACGCAAATTGCTAAGGCGATTTTGCGTGGTGAGTTTAATGACGGGGATACAATTTTTGTCGATGTGCAGAATGAAAGGTTGTCTTTTAGTCGTTTACCTGTTGAGGTGTTTAGTAGTTAGTTGAAGATTGGTTCGCGCATACGCCGTTAGGCGTTCCCGCAGGGTAGGCGCAAAGACGCAAAGGGGTAAAACTGCCTCTTTGCATTTTTTTGACTAATTTTAATGTATAGTGCAAATGATACCAACAAACTAGCTAGTTAAACCGTTACTACTGGTTACAACTTGTGTTTTTAGCTAAATCAAAAAGAAGCCCCACATCTGACCCGATAGGGCAGTGTGGGATGAATTTTTGGGTGAT
>NZ_LUHJ01000024.1:0-91719 GCF_001597745.1 Anabaena sp. 4-3
GAGAAGCCCACACTCACCCGTTCGCGCAGCGTCCCGTAGGGAAGGGGAGTGTGTGGAGTACGTCACGAAATACACCAAATCAGCAGCCTCGATTATTTGGTTTAAGACACTCAAACCGAGATTTTACTCAAAAAGAAGCTTGGGGTAAAAACTGTTTTAATTCTTCATTTCCGGCTGCTCTTTGCTCATATTTATACAGTTTAAATCTTGATAATGTATACATTAGACTGAACTCAAATCTTCAAGTTGAGCATTCAAGTATTAGTACAGCTAGCTTGTACGGAATCAACCCAAACTCTGAGAACCTTTTCTATGCTTTTGAAACACAGTTTACACCATATCAACAATATTTAATTGGCAACCTTCCAGGCGTTGATTTGGTTACTCAAGCTAGAGATTTAGGTTCTTGCTTACAGGCAATTGAGATTAAATTGACGGCTTTACCAGATAATACGACCTGTGAGTTAGCAGAAGATTATTATGGTTGTGAAATTGTAGTAAGACCAGATACTATAGTTTATTTAGCTTGCAGTATTGTAGAAAGTTTTAGATTTAATCCGTCTCTTATTGAAAGTGTTATTACTGGAAATCTGGCAAATATTAGGGATTGGAATGAAGGGATTTATGTAATACCTTATATTCTAGATATGATTGATTGTATAGATGCGATCGCACTATCAATATTAAATGAACAAAAACCTTTTTTACTACAGCCTGTTTGGAAAACAGAAGGTAAATCACCAAGGCTATCAGATAATTGCTTAGATGTATTTGTTTGGAGTAATCTTGCTTTTACTAGATTATTTATAGATTTAGCAAAAATAGAGATTAGTACATACGGAAGAATCAAAAATATTTCTAGGCATACTCGCACAATTATTTGGCTATTTAAAATGCTGTTTGAATTTGGTATTAATGGTTCTTTTAATCATCGAAGAATTATAGATAGTCTTTCTTATAATACCAAAAATGATAAAGCATTTGCTGTAAGCGGTAGAGTCACCCATGCTTATATGCAATCGGAATCATTAAAACAGCCAAGAATTAAAAAACAAGAAATCAAAAACATTATTTTAGGTGGTGGTCAAAACTTGTTGAGTCCCGAAAGAAGATTTGATGCTATAATATTCAACTCACCAGAGATATTTGATTAGTAAATTACCAACTCTCAACTAGCGACTCAAACATGAAAACAGTAGATTTATTTGCAGGTTGTGGAGGTTTATCACTAGGATTTCAAAATGCTGGCTTCGATGTGGTAGCAGCTTTCGATTATTGGCTACCAGCAATTGAAGTTTATAGAAACAACTTCCAACATCCTATTTTTCAGAAAGACCTTTTAACAGAAGATGTCTGTGAATTAATTTCTAGTTTTAGCCCAGAAATCATTATTGGTGGCCCTCCATGCCAAGATTTTTCAAGCGCAGGGAAACGAGATGAAAATCTTGGTAGGGCGGACTTAACTTTGGTTTTTGCAAACATTGTTGCTCAAGTAAAACCTAATTGGTTTGTAATGGAGAATGTTGAAAGAATTTCTAAAAGTCAAGTTTTAAAAATAGCCTTAGAAATATTCAAGAAAAGTGGATATAGTTTAACAGCTTCAATTCTAAATGCTAGCTACTGTGGAGTTCCACAAGCTAGAAAAAGATATTTTTTAATTGGTCAGCTTCACGGAGAAGATGATGCTTTGAGTCATTATCTTAAAAAAAATCAATCTGAGAAGCCGATGACTGTTTTTGACTATCTAGGTAATCAGTTAGGAATCGAATATTTTTATCGTCACCCTAGAAGTTATAAAAGAAGGGCAATTTTCAGCATATATGAACCTAGCCCAACAGTGCGGGGAGTAAATCGTCCTATTCCCAAAACATATCAAAAACATGAAGGAGATGCTTGTGATATTAATGAAAACCTGCGACCTTTGTCTACAATTGAACGCAGTTACATTCAAACATTTCCAAAAACCTTTAAGTTTCAGGGTAATAAATCAGATTTAGAACAGATGATTGGTAATGCTGTTCCTGTGAATCTGGCTGAATATGTTGCTCGTTGTATACTTGAATATATTGAAGATTATCCTCAGAGTATTTTATATCAGTTACCACACATTCAGTTAAAGTTATTTGAGAGTGTATAAGTAAAGCATTAATATGATTATTTTCGTTTTAAACATAGAGATTAAGTAACAATTTCTGTAAATCATCATTTTCAGATGATGTTAATTGAGTTTCACTCGCGGGTTAACTTGTTGAAGGTGGAATTTTCAGGACAGAAATCAGGCGTAAACTTGCTTTGAGTTAAGATATTATCCTCTAGAGGCGATCGCTCTTCATACTCGTGATTACTCTCACCAATACTGTTAGTAGCTTGATTCTCAAAATTGGTAATCAGCAAAAGTTTTATGTAATTAAATATACTCGTAGCTCATCAAAATTCTACCAAAAGCCAGATAAATTTTTATCCATTTAATTTTACTTTCTTTAACGAGAGTCTTTTTCTGGCTGGATTATACAATCCGGAACACTTTGGTAATTGAATGTATGTATTATTGAATACAAAATTAGACTTTTAGAGGATAAATTTCTATGTCTCTAGAACAGGTTAATGCTTTTTATGAAGTTTTGATATCGGAACCCACTATTTATGAAGAATACTTTAATAAGTGCTGTAGTAGAGGTTTATTAAATAGTTGCCATTGGGACAAAACTAAAATAGTTAAGTTTGCAGCTAGTCTTGGGTATCATTTCAATGAAGATGAACTAGCTAATGTATGGTTTGAAAGTGAGCCTAGTTATGCTCAAAATTCCTTAAGTTTATCAACACAAAACCAATTGCTGGGATTTACTCAAGCATAATTGTTTGGACGCTTTCTCCTATGAAGGAAAAAGCGTCTTGAAAGTTTATGATTAAAAATTAGAGCCTGGCTGTTTGAAAAATTCTTCTTCTGGAGTAAAAACACACTCTAAAATGCTATTGTGATCAGGAAAGCGACTAAAACGCTTATTGACTGTGCCTGTGACATTATGCTGATCTATTTTGACAAATAACTTGCCGCATTTTACGCATATTCGCGGGCAACTCAAAATTCATGGCTTGTTGAACAAAAATGCTAGGTACGGGAATATTTGGGGTAGCTTGGACGCTATAAAGGAGTAAAGTCCCATTGCCACAGTCTTTTAACTCAATATTGGCTTCAAAGTCAAGAAAAGTTCCTTTTTCCATACGGAATTGTACTTGTTGACCGATGACTTCGACAACGTTGAGGTAAATTTCAACTTGAGCCGTTAAAAATAGAAAAGCTTTTTGTGCTGCTTGATATAGACGCTTGACTTCGCCACGTTGCAACACCTCACTTTTAGTGATGTCGGGAAAGTATTGTACCCAACGGGGGTAATCGGTGATTTGCTGCCATACATGCGATCGCACTATTGGCAAGTACATACAAGCACTGACTGCACCACCACAAGCAGTATGCGATCGCGTCTTGACTAAAATTTCACCCTGCATCAGCAAGTTTTGCTGTTCTTTACTCCATGTCATATCTGAACCTGTAAACGCTGGGTTTGAGATATGGTATGCCAACATAAATTTTTTTCCGTTACTCCTCAACTTCACCATCTGCTGAGGTTGCAACTATCAACCATCTGTGATTCATGAATTACAACCTCAATCAATATTAGTTCCACTTCAGTACACCAGATTTCCGGAACCAATCACATTCCCAAAATATCTGAAAATTTACGGAAAAATCCGTGGTTTAAACTACAAATACTGTTTTGTATTTCCGTAGCAGAAATAATCGCACTACTTCCCTAGGGAAAATTTTATTTAAACAAGCTAAAATACCACAAATATAATCTATAGAATATTTTATGCAATTGATAAAAATCAAATTTTAGTAAAAATTCTGTAAATTTATGCTTACCTTGTGAATATACAACCAATTGGGAATTAAGAGGACAAAATAGTGAGTCAATCTTCGTTAAACCGCAGGTTAACACAGGCTTTTGGTGTACTTCTCGGTATGGGTATAGCTGTTTGGCTACTTAGAGGCTTTGGACTACTGTCATTTATTCCAGGTGGCGTGATTTGGCTATTGTTGTTTGGGGCGATCGCTCTAGGTGTGATTGCTTATGCTCAAAAAACTTGGTGGCGTTTTTGATTTTCTGGAGATTTTCCACAGGATTTCACAACAATATACCAGAAATACCACAATTATTCACAAAAATAATCTCTCGCAAGTCTTATTGAGCAAAGACATCACAAACGTCTGTTTTATGCAATCAGCAAGGTGTGTTGCTCCGGGATTTTCGTTAACAATATAGGCAAGATCAACTATGAAGCAGGTGACACTATGCAAATTTACATCTGTAGTGCTTGCGGCTACGAGTATGACCCAGAAGTAGGCGATCCCGATAGCGGTATACTTCCAGGTACACCTTTTGACGCTATACCAGAAGATTGGGTGTGTCCGGTTTGTGGTGCTACCAAAGATTTATTTGAACCAGCCGAAGGTTAAATAAATTTAACAATCATCTCACTACTGTGACCTAACTGTACTAGCCTAGAAAGTAGGTGCTGTAGAAGAGATATTTTGTAAATTGCTACCTTTAAAGATTGTAGTCATTGGCGGTGGAGCCGCAGGATTTTTCGGGGCGATCGCCTGCGCTCAAGTCAATCCAGAAGCTCAAATCATCTTACTCGAAGCTAGTCGTCACCCATTAGCTAAAGTCCGCATTTCCGGCGGAGGACGCTGCAACGTAACTCATGCTTGCTTTGAACCACAGGCGTTAACCCAAAATTATCCTAGAGGTGGTAAAGCTTTACGTGGTGCTTTTACTCGGTTTCAACCTCAAGATACAGTAGCTTGGTTTACTCACCACGGCGTAAAACTCAAAACTGAAGCCGATGGTAGGATGTTTCCGATCACAGATAGTTCAGAAACAATTGTCAACTGTCTGATGAATACCGCCACAGCCGAGGGCGTAGAGATTTGGACTGGCACCCCTGTGGTTGGTGTCAGCCGTATTAATGCTGGATTTGAGCTACTTTTAAAATCTGGTGAGATAATTAGATGCGATCGCCTGCTCCTAGCTACAGGAAGCAGTCTCATAGGTTACAAAATTGCCCAAGCATTGGGACATCACATCGAAGCACCAGTACCATCCTTATTTACATTCAATATTCCAGAAGACAAGCTGAGGGCATTAGCTGGTATTAGTGTTAATCCTGTACGCTTAAAATTATTTGTAGGTGAGAAGTCACAATTAGAACAAACTGGGCCATTACTGATCACCCATTGGGGTTTAAGTGGCCCGGCCGTGCTGAAGCTATCGGCTTGGGGTGCGAGAGTTTTGCATGAACACAACTATCAAGCGACTTTATTGGTGAATTGGTTGCCTGAACTCACCCAAGAACAAGTACGTGCCAAAATTTTAGCAATTAAGAATGAATGGGGAAAAAAAGCGATCGCCTTGCATCGGGGCGTTGATTTACCCCACCGTCTCTGGCAATACATGATTGCCCGTGTAGGTATTACCAAAGATGACAGATGGGCAGGACTCTCCAACAAAACCTTAAATCTCTTAGTCCAAGAAATTACCCAGAGTAAATACCTAGTCAATGGTAAGGGAGTCTTTAAAGAAGAATTCGTCACCTGTGGTGGTGTCAACCTCCAGGAAATTAACTTCAAGACAATGGAAAGTAAGCTAGTTCCTGGACTTTACTTTGCTGGTGAAATTCTAGATATCGACGGCGTGACTGGTGGATTTAACTTCCAGAGTGCTTGGACAACCGCCTATTTAGCAGGTAACGCTATGGGAATCGGTAACTCGGAAAAAGTACGATGATCAGGATAAAATTCAGTCATCAAATTGCATAAACTTCTTAATCAGCTTTGATAAGTCAAATGAGTATCTCAGCAAATTTAAGGATGTTTATTAATTCTATGTACCATATTGCACCAAGTTATCACTCCATGATTTTGTGTATTTGTAAAGATAAGATAAAGCTAGTTGCATACCCTGTTACAAACATACAAACATCTTCATAAACTTAATCAGTCAAGAGTCTGTAGGTAGAAATTATAAAGTTTTGAAGTTCTAGGTAACAAAATTTTTCCGACAATATAAAACTTTAGTGAAGAGTTTCGTGATTCAGTGACTTTTGAACATAGAAATACTACTATATTGCTGTGTGTGATTCAGTATTCTTGTTTAAGAAAATACCAAAATTTGTCCGTAGTTTCTTTGGTTGATCAAATTTGAGATTGTATAAAGCAAGGATAATCTAGAGTATCAGTAATGCGTAAACCAGTTCTCACAATCTTTTACCAATTTAATCCCTGGCACGCTTCTATAGGAGGAATTCAAACACTCATCAATACGTTTATCAAATATGCTCCTGATGAGTTTGAAGTCAAGCTAGTAGGAACAGCCAGTGATGCCAGTCAGCCCATAGGTAAATGGCAACAAGCGGAATTTGCCGGCAGAGAAATCAGTTTCTTTCCCTTATTTTTGGTAGAGGATGACAATAAAAGAAGCCTCATCCCCACAACACTGAAATATACAGCAGCCTTGCTAGGTCGTTCTTTTTCTTCCGATTTTATGCACTTTCATAGACTAGAGCCAAGTTTGGCAGCTATGAATTGGCAAGGCGAAAAAATTCTATTTATTCATAATGATATTCGCACACAGATGAAAACTGTGAGTGACCAGAAGGCTATCCTCTGGAGAAAATTTCCTGGTGTTTATTTTGCTTTAGAACGATTATTAATAGGTCAATTTAATCAAATTCTTTCATGCAACACTGATGCAGCCGAATTCTATCGGCAAAATTATGCCCACTTACAAGATTGTATTCAGTATGTCAAAAATTCCTTTGATAATGAAGTTTTTTACCCCTGGAATTGGCAAGAAAAGCAAGCTCATCGGCGCGAACTAGCAACACAGATGGGTCTGGATGAAGAAACACGTTTTATTCTATTTGCTGGTAGGCTGCATCCACAGAAGGATCCCATATTATTAATACGCGCTGTTGCTAAGTTAAAAGAAAGTAATGCTCATTTATTGATAGCCGGTGATGGAGAATTAGCACCATCAGTACGTCAGGAAATTGAGCAACTAGGCTTGTCTAATAAAGTAACGATGCTAGGTGCCTTGAAGCAACCGGAACTAGCTAAATTACATAGGTTGAGTAGCGTCTTTGTTTTAAGTAGTGCTTACGAAGGCTTACCGTTAGTAGTCCTAGAAGCACTTGGTAGTGGCACCCCAATCGTTACCACCAGATGCGGTGAAACGCCAAAATTACTACATCTTGACAGTGGAGTAATTTGTGAACAACGTACACCCGAATGTTTAGCAGATGCTTTAGATAAGGTACTGTCACATCCAGATAATTATCCCATAGAGGCTTGTGTCAGAACTGCACAACCTTATGCCGCCCGCACCGTAATTAGAGATATTTACGGTGAAATGTTCAACCGTTGGGAGATAGGAAAACTATCTTTAGTGAGCTAATCACAGGAAAATGTCAGCAAAATCAATACATAAGTCCAATTTTTAGCTAAACGAAACCCAGTCCAAATTTTACTGAATGTATTTCATCGTCCACAAGTAAAAAATAATTAATTCTTATGAAAATAGCAGTAATTGGTGCAAAAGGCATACCTCCAAAACAAGGTGGAATTGAACATTATTGTGCAGAAATTTATCCTCGCATGGTGTCACAGGGACACAGTGTAGATTTATTTGCTCGCTCATCTTACACAGATATTGCTGGGTGGGACACCTATGATTATGAAGGTGTGCAAGTTATTTCTTTACCAGGGTTAAATTATGCTGGTATGGATGCTTTGGTGACATCAGCGATGGGAGCGATCGCATCTACTGGCAAAAAATACGATATCATTCACTTCCATGCCCTTGGCCCATCTTTGTTTACCTGTATACCCAGAATCGCTGACTCTGCAAAAATTGTAGTTACTTGTCACGGGTTAGATTGGCAACGTGCAAAGTGGGGAAGCTTATCAACAAAAATGATCCAACTCGGAGAAAAAGCAGGAGTACGCTTTTCTCACGGCATGGTTGTGGTATCGCAAGCACTGCAAGCATACTTTGCCCAAACTTATGGCAAAGAAACAGTTTATATTCCCACAGCTCCTGCTAACTACGGTCAGTCAGATCCGAATTTTACCTATGGTACTAACTTAGGTCTAGAAAAAGGACGTTATATTCTGTTTTTAGGCAGACTGGTACCAGAAAAACGCCCAGATTTACTAATTGATGCTTTTTCCGCCCTGAAGCCAAAAGGATGGAAGCTGGTACTAGCTGGAGGAGTCAGTGATACTAAAACCTTTACTGCTGAACTGCTCAAGAAAGTAGCCAATCAAGAAAATATATTATTGGCAGGGGAACTCAGAGGCTCTCGTCTGTGGGAAATTGTTCGCGGGGCTGGTTTGTTTGTTCTGCCTTCTGATTTAGAAGGATTACCTTTGTCCATGCTAGAAGCCATGAAAGAAGGTATACCAGTTTTAGGTAGCGACATTCCCCCACATCAACAACTGCTGGGTGATAACCGAGGTATGTTATTTGAAGCCGGCAATCTCAACTCTTGTGTTTCTGCATTAGATCAGGCGTTAAACAATCCGCAAAAGCTAGCCTTAATGGCTCATAATGCAGAAAAACACGTAAGTTCTAATTTTAGCTGGGATTCGATCACTGCTGAAAATTTGAAACTTTATGCCAAAGTTTTAAACACTTCTGAAAAATTAGACAACATGCAAAGCAAAACCCAAGATAGGGATTTTGCGAATGTTAGATAAAAAGAATTGAAGAAAGGAGTAATGCTGGAGGAAGAAGGCAGAAGGTCATTTGATATAGTCTGAACTACTTCTAAATTAAAGACCACTGAATTAAACAATTATTAGCGGTCTTAAACAGAATTGGTAGCGACTCTTAGGTAAACCTAAAGCTTTTTTCTTCCCTTCTGTCCTCTGCTGTCACCGGTCGAACCGCCGATAAATAGGATTGAACACTTGGAAAAAAGTAAAACTTGATCATTTTTATGTCAATATTGTTGCATTGATCAGGTATGATACCGAGTAGTTAATATGCTGTAGTCTATTGTCCAAGCTTTACTGTCCTACTTGCAGTCACTAAGGTATATGTAATGGGAAAAGGCGTTTCAACCTTACTAGCAGTCTTGCGGCGGAGAAGCTTGCCTGCTATTACGACTTTTGCGGCGGTAATTGGGGCATCAATTGCCTATCTTAATGTTACGCCACGGTTGTATGAAACCTCAGCGCGATTGATGGTAAACAACAATCGGGTAAGTGTTTCAGAATTGGGTCGTGATCTCACAGAATTGCGTTCAACGGGTGGTATAAGTAGCAGTCCACTGGCAGATCAGGCTGAGTTAGTTAATTCACAAGCTGTTTTAGAAAGGGCGATTGCCAAAGTTTTTCCCGAATCAGAGAATAATTCTGCTCAAAATACACTCACATTGGCGAGTATCAGTCCTTTAGTGAGAGTAAAAATTGTTCCAGCTACCAATATTCTGGAACTAAGTTATCAACACCCAGATCCAAATTTCGCTGCCAAAATTCTCAATGCTGTTGCCCAAGCAATGGTAGAGGAAAATATACAGACCATCCGTTCCGAAGCCACAAAGGTGCGAGAATTTTTGGAAAAAGAAGTACCATTGGCTCGCCAGAGGTTGCAACAAGCAGAAGTTGCAGAAAATAAATACAGACAACAAAGCGGGGTAGTTGAGGGTGATAGCCAGACTAGGAGTTTGGTTGAAAGTTTAGCCAACATAGAAAATCAGGAACGCCTATTGCTGGCTCAACTTCAAGAAGCGCGATCGCGTGATGCCTCCCTCAGACAAATTACTGACACCCAAACCCTGGATAATGCTTACTCATCAGTGCGTAGTGGTCAAGATGAGCAATTAAGAGTGCTACGAGGCAAGTTGACAGACTTAGAAACTCAATTGATTGAGGCTCGGTTGCAGTTTACAGATAGTCATCCAAAAGTTATATCCTTGCTTGGCCAACGAGATTCCATGCGAGCATTGTACACACAAGAACTGGCTCGTGTATCTTCTAATGGGCAGAACATTTCTTCAGCAGACATTGCCACCGATCAGATCAGTCAAAATCTCACCTCACAGCTAATCAATAATGAAATTGAGCGGTTAGCAATCGAAAATAAATTCAGAGCTGTCCAGGCAATGAAAGCTAATCTGCAATCGCGTCTAGCACTATTGCCAATTAGACAACAACCACTTACCATGCTCACCCGCCAACGGGCAGAAGCAGAAGCATCCTTACAATTATTACAAAATAAACTAGAAGAAGCACGTATTGCCGAAGCTCAAAAAGTTAGTAATATTCGCATTATAGAAACAGCCCAACTACCAATTGCACCTGCATCTCCCAGACCTCTAGTAGTGATAGTAATAGCTACTTTCTTTGGCACTATCTTAGCCACTGGTATAGTGCTGTTATTAGAAACAATGGATAACAGACTCTATGATGTTGCCGACGCAGAGGAATTATTGAAATTACCATTATTGGGAGTCTTACCAAGTCTTCCTGCTACTCGGCTAAGTCTTGAGCCAGCCGAAAAATTCTTAGATGATGTGGGACTGGTTGAACCTTACCGGATGCTGCTGAAAAACCTAGAGTTTCGCAGTACAGACAAGTTGCAGATTGTCATTGTTAGTAGTAGCATCTCTGGAGAAGGTAAATCAGTTGTAGTAGCGCATTTAGCGGCTGTTGCAGCTATGTTATCTCGGAAAACACTAATTATTGATGCAGATTTACGTCGTCCCTCCCAGCACACATTATTTAATCTGGCACCCAAACCAGGCATTACCGATGTCATCGACGGAAATAAATCACTGTTAAGTGCCGCGCAGACAACGGATATTGAAAACTTATTTGTATTGACTTGTGGCGAACTACGCGGCAGACCTTCGCAAATTTTAGAGTCAGATGCCATGAAGTCCTTGGTTTCTGAAGCTGCATTACACTATGATTTAGTAATTATAGACACACCACCATTAAGTGCTTGTGCTGATGCTGCTACTTTAAGTCAGTACAGTGATGGAGTGATATTGACAACACGACCTGGTTTCACGCTCAAGGAAGTTCTGCAAAGAGCCGTATCAGAACTCAATCAAAATCGCATACCGATTTTAGGAGTAGTAGTCAATGGTATGACCAAAGAGACTGAAACCTATTATCGCTATGCAATGGAAAGTAATCAATCCTTATTATCCAGACCTTTTAAACGCCTAGCTACTTTAGGTAGTGGGGAAAAAGATTCTGATAACGATTTGAGGTTGAAATAACAATGTTGACCAATAAAAGCTCAAGTCGTTCTTCCTGGATAGGAATTTTGATTGGGTTAGCAGGCATTGGCATCGGTCTAATTGCAGGTTTCCTGGCTGGTGCCAGTCCCATATTGCTAGGTTTACCTATATTTGCAGTATTAGTTGTTGTCTGGTTCTTTGGTAAATTTGAGCAAGCAGTCATCGGTTTATTAGTCCTGCGTAGCTCATTGGATATCTTCGCAGCACAGCAACTACCCGCCGCATTTGCTATTGGTTTAAATATCTTGACCCTGCTATATGTAACCGTTTCTTTATTAACAGGTCAAAGGGTTAAAGTTGATCAATTCTGGTGGTTCTTTGCTGGCTGGTTAGCACTACAGGCACTTTGGGTAGTGCTATTACCCCTAGGAGGTTTAGGACTAGATGGAACACATTTACAAACTGCTGTGCGCGAATGGCTGCGTCTATTTTCGTGGTCGATGGTTTATTTGCTAGTAATGCAACTAAAAGACCGAATTCATCCTCAAAAAATGATATCTGCGCTATTCCTCAGTCTTGTACTACCCCTGACAGCAGCTTTGCTGCAAACAATCCTACCACCTTCATTACTCCCTGCTTTCCTGACCAAAGCAGACCCAAGTGCTCTGCAAAATCTGGAAACCCTTTCTCGGATAAATGGCACTCTTGGCCATCCCAACACTTTCTCTACTTTCTTATTATTTTTTATTGGACTCACCTGTTGGCAATTGCAACAATCTCGGCGACGCTCATTTTGGCTATTGTTATTAGGTATTCTTGTATTTTTTCTAGTGAGTACCAAAACTCTCATTGCTTTAGTAATGACATTTATCCTGATATTTGTTTTAATTAGTCCTAAATTAACGCCTTTAAACTTCATAGGTGGTTTATTGTTTTTTGCCGTGGTTATTGGCCTTTATGCTAGTACAGAGTTTGGCAGAGAAAGACTTGCATCTATCGCTAATACACCACTGCTGAATCCCGACATTGACATTTCACGTTCAATTTTACTGTCAGCATCAGATGGTAACAGTTTTAATTGGCGGATTACTCAGTGGACTTCTTTATTGAAAGCTTGGCAATATTCGCCAATGCTTGGTTATGGGCTAGGAACATCCTCTGCCGTTGGTTATTTCCCGAATTACGCTCACAATGATTATATAAGAGCCTTAGTTGAAGGTGGGATTGTCGGACTGATGGCTTTTATAACTTTTCTGATAGCTAATATTTTAAGATTAACTCAAGTGTTGCGCTCTTCAGCTAAAAATATTTCGCAGAAAAATCTTTCTTTAGTTCTAATCGCTATTTTGATAGCATTAATAGTAGGCATGATCACCGAAAATATTTGGAGTCATACAACTCTTTTCTTTTATTGGTTAACAACATCAGCTATTGTTAATTGGGATTGGCAAGAAAACCAGTCAAATTATTATTAAATAAAATGGGAATTTGCCCTGAGCATAGATACCAATCAATTTAAATATAAATTAGCAAAAATAATCATAAAAACATTGCTCAAATATTGAATTACCAAACTAAATTAATCATGTCTATGATACCAAAAGTTTCTGTTGTTATTCCAGCATTCAATGCCTTGAAATATCTTCCTGAAACCTTGAAGTGCCTGTTCAACCAAACTTTTAAGGATTTTGAAGTAATCATTGTTGATGACGGTAGCTCAGATGGAACTGCTGAATGGGCATCTCAAATCAAAGAACCTAACGTTAAATTCATTACTCAAGCAAATCAAGGTTCATCAGGAGCAAGAAACACAGGCATCAAACATTCCCAAGGCGAGTTTATAGCTTTTATGGATGCTGATGATTCTTGGCAATCCACTAAGTTAGAAAAGCAAGTGCAGGTTTTAGAGGAAAATCCAGAAGTTGGTTTAGTCTACACATGGGTAGATTATATAAATGAAAAAGGCGAACCAACAGGTAGAATTGTCAAACCTGAAGCACAAGGCTACATCTGGGATAAATTTACAGAGCGTAATCTGATTGAGTGTGGTAGCGTGCCGATGATTCGTCGTCGTTGCTTTGATGATTTAGGTGTATTTGACACAAGTATTGATGCTGCACCTGATTGGGATATGTGGCTCCGTATTGCTGCTGTTTATCCTTTTGCAGTCATCAAAGAACCATTAGTTAGTTATCGCCAGCACGCCAATAATAAATCTAAGAATTATCCTAAACTCCTCCATGACTTTCGCACGATTATAGAAAAAGCTTTTCAATCTGCCCCATTTGAACTTTTACACCTGAGAAATCGTAGCTATGGCAATCTCAATTTATTAATAGCCTGGAAATGCTTGCAAAGTAGGGATAAGGACTATAAACAAGCAAATATATTTCGTCGGCAGGCTCTTAAGCATGATTATAAGTTACTTTTTTCTAAAGAATACATTCGTTTAAGTGTAGCGATCGCCGTTATGCAATGCTTTGGTGCTGATGGATATAACAAATTTATCCAGCTATTTTATGCTCTCCGTCGGCGCATTCCATCTGTTACCCAATCGACAAGTCAATCCTCAATTGCAAAATAAAACTCCAACCAAATAGGTTATTGCAATTATAGTCTCAAACGTTAGTTTCCAAATTTATAGGGTAGTCAACCTGAAGTCAAAAATTGATGCAAAACAAAAACATCAAAAATAAAGTTATCCAAGGTAGTATTTACTTAACTATCCGGCAAATATTAGCATCAGCTTGTTCTCTGGTAAGTGCCTTACTAATTGCCAGAATACTAGGGCCAAAGAATTATGGAATTGTCACAACAGCATTAGGAATTTTTTACTTTTGGAAGTGGTCGGGAAGGTTTGGTGTCAATACATACTTAGTTCGCAAACCTAATCTATCAGAAAATGAAGCTCAACAAGTTTTATGCTTTTATATCGTTGCAGGTATTGCCTTCTGTTCGCTTTGTTGGTTAGCTGCTCCTCTATTTGGTTGGTGGACTGGAGAAGTTGAAGTTGGTCAACTATTACAGTGGCTTGCCCCAGCAGTCTGGTTAGACATGATTGGTAGTGTACCTGCTAGTATGCAAGAGCGTGAACTACGTTTTAAGCAGGTTGGTCTGATAGATGCCATAGCACAGATTGCCAACTATTTACTCTCTATTGCAGTTGTATTGATTTATCAAAATTATTGGGGAGTGG
Organism: Anabaena sp. 4-3; assembly: GCF_001597745.1. Classification (GTDB taxonomy): domain Bacteria; phylum Cyanobacteriota; class Cyanobacteriia; order Cyanobacteriales; family Nostocaceae; genus Trichormus. The sequence goes on from NZ_LUHJ01000024.1 coordinate 14,513, forward strand.
TTGCAGGCACTATCCTACAGTTTATCATCTTTGCCAGCTTATCATTTTGGTTTTATCCCATGTCTTGGCGTTGGCAGTGGGATTGGCAGAATTTAAAACCCGCCATACAGTACGGTTCAACCTACTATGTGGCTATCTTGCTCACTAGCATGAAGTATCTGACTATACCTTTATTTGTCAGTCGTTTAGCTGGTATTGAAGCGGCTGGAATTGCCAATATGGCTACTAGAATCATTCAGCAACTTTCATTACTGCGAGCAGTTGTCAAGCGTATGTCCTTGAGTGTAATTGCCAAGCTTGTGGATGATCCAAATGCTACAAGAAATGCAATTAGTAGAGGTATGACTTATCAAGCTCTGCTCATGGGAACAATATCTGTAACTTTCGCCTGTTGTGCTTCTTGGCTCATACCCACAGTTTTTGGTGAAAAATGGATATTGAGTGCAGAGATTTTTCCCCTGTTGGGATTAGCAGCAGTAGTCGAGTCTATTTTTGATTTGCATAGTTCTGCACTTTATGCAGCAGGTTTTAACCAAGCAGTTGCAATGTTCAATCTTGGTTATTTAGTAGTTCTGTGGCTAGGTTGCATTGTACTAATACCTAACTTTGGACTTTGGGGTTATGTATCAGCAGAACTCCTAGCATTACCTCGTTATTATTGGCTAGATAAATTGCTCAATAAATTGTGTAATTCCCCTAACTACTGGAATGTTTTATGGATAGTAATTGCATCCATACCACCTCTTGTAGCTGGAATATTTTTACCACCTTTAATCAATTTTGCAATTCTAACTGTTAGTTATGGATTACTATTTGGATTGAATGGAAATATGAGAAAAATTATCGTAGAATTATGGTCTGTTTTCCGGTCAAAGGAAAAAAAGATTGTTTAGAAATTCATAAATCAAGTAAAGCCATAATTTAGAAGAAACAACTGAATTATTCACTGAAAAATCACATCCAGGAGAAAAACTCATGAAGAAAATCGGAATAATCACCTACCATCATGCGATTAATTATGGTGCCAATCTGCAAGCTTATGCTTTGTGGAAAACCCTAAAAAATCAAAATCATGATGTAGAAATAATCGACTATAGACCATTCAAAGCAATCAAACAATACTTCTTTGGCAGTAGTTTTATCAGTCACCTTATTAAAGCTCCAAAAGTAGAAAAGTTTTTAAATACTCAAATAAAATTGGGTAAACCTACAACTTATTCCAGGACTAATCTTCCAAAGCAATGTCAAGATTATGATGTCTTAATTACCGGTAGCGACGAAGTTTGGAATATTAATTCATTTAGAGGCTTTGATCCTTCTTACTTTTTGGATTTTTCTTCTCAAGAAGGCATCAAAAAAATTAGTTATGCCGCCAGCTTTGGTAGCACAACAACACTAGGTATACATCAAGAAGAAATCAGTAAACTCCTAGGTCAGTTTTCTGCCATTTCTGTGCGAGACTTAAATAGTTTGAAACTGGTTACTGAAGAAGGCAAATGTCAAGCTCAACAAGTTTTAGATCCGACATTTATCCTTGGTGATTACAGCGAGATTATGTCTGATATTAAATATGATAAAAAATATTTGTTAATATATGGAAATGTTTTAAATCCTCAAGAAGCGGATTTAATTAAAGCTTTAGCAAAGCGCAATGGTTTAGAGATACTTTCTGTAGGATGTAATAACAAAATCGCTGATAAAAATCTAGTAACTGTTAGCGTATCAGATTGGCTTGGGTATTATAATAGAGCTTCTTATGTTGTAACCAGTTTCTATCATGGAACTATATTCGCAATACTTTTTGGCAAACCATTTACTTTTTTAAGTAGAGCTAATAAGTCAATAAAAGTTAATGACTTACTTAAATCTATAGGTTTGGAAAATCGCATTTTTGCACCATCTGTTGATCTAAATAAATTTGTTGAGGAAAATCTAGAGATAGACTATACGCCTACAGTTGGCACACTATCAGCAAGTATATCTTCATCCAGAAAATTTTTGTTCGACGCAATTCATGATGGTTAATATCAAATCAATAACATCTTTTTACTAGGCGTAATGATTTGATTATTAATCAATACAAAACTTTAAGTCTTTCTATGTCCGCAGTAACATAGGAGTGATAATCTTGCCTTTGTAAAGAACACTTCTAAATGCGGAAATATGAAATTCAGTGAAATCGTAAACCTATTCGGTGACATTGCCACTGATAATAGCCTGACGATTAGCCAAAACCAAGACCCAGAAATTACAGGCATAGCAGCGATTGATGAAGCTACTAGCGGGAATATCAGTTATGTAGAAGGTGCCAAATTTGCATCTTTTATAGCTAAGTCAAATGCTAGTGCTTTAATTTTGCCACCAGACAAAACATTACAAGCACAAGCACAAGAACGGGGTATTGCTTGGATTGCTACAAGCGAACCCCGACTGTTATTTGCAAAAGCGATCGCTCTATTTTACCAACCATACCACCCCACACCAGAAATTCACCCCACCGCCGTTATTCACCCCACAGCAAAAATTGGCAATGATGTTTACATCGGCCCCCATGCTGTGATTCAACCAGGGGTAGAAATTGGTAACAATGTAGTCATACATCCCAATGTGGTAATTTACCCAGATGTGAAAATCGGCGATCGCACCACCTTACACGCTAACTGTACCATCCACGAACGCAGTCAAATCGGCGCAGATTGCGTAATCCATAGTGGTGCTGTCATCGGTGCAGAAGGTTTTGGGTTTGTCCCTACCCGTACTGGTTGGTATAAAATGCAACAATCAGGCTACACCGTGTTAGAGGATGGTGTAGAAATCGGTTGCAATACAGCCGTTGATCGTCCAGCCGTAGGAGAAACCAGAATAGGGCGAGATACTAAAATTGATAACCTAGTGCAGATTGGACATGGCTGTACAATTGGGGCTGGTTGTGCGATCGCTGGTCAAGCCGGGATGGCTGGTGGCGTAAAATTAGGCAACCGCGTCATTTTAGCTGGACAAACTGGAGTTGCCAATCAAGCGAAAATTGGAGATGGTGCGATCGCATCGGCTCAGACTGGAATTCATAACGATGTCGCCCCAGGAGAAATTGTTTCAGGTTCTCCAGCTATTCCTCACAAACTATATCTCAAAATTTATGCTATTTATAGCCGCTTACCAGAAATGTATCAAACATTTAGACAACTGCAACGCCAGTCAAAGGGAGTAGGCAATAAGGAATAGGAGAGTGGAGGGGGACAAATCAATTCAAAATACCCTACGGGTGAATCCTACGGATACGCTGCGCGAGCGCGGTAGCATCTCTGTTCGCGGAGCGTCCCGTAGGGAAAGAGAAGCAAGCTACAAAATTCAAAATTTAAAATTAAATAATTTTTCCCTAGAATTCTTCACTACGTGACGCTGGCGCGAAGACTTTTGACTTGTTTATACCCATTCCCCAGTCCCCTTTAAAATCCTAATTTTTCTAACACTGGTTTTGTAGAAACTATATGCTTTTCTAAACCTAATTCTTTGGGACTAATGCCCAATGCCAAAGCAATCAACTGAGGTAAATGTAACACTGGCAAACCTAACTTTTGACCGATGACTTTTTCTACCTCTGGTTGACGAGAATCTAAATTGAGATGACACAGAGGACAAGGCGTAACTAAACAATCTGCACCATTTGCTAAAGCGTCTTGAATGTGCATCCCCGCCATTTGGAAAGATTGAGTAGTAGCATAGCTAGACAAAGGCCAGCCACAACACTGTGTCCTACCGCGATAATATATTGGTGTTGCACCCACCGCCCGAAAAACATTTTCCATCGCTACTGGATTGTATGGATCATCATAAGGCATCAACTTTTGGGCGCGGAGCAAATAACAGCCATAAAAAGCAGCGCACTTTAAACCAGATAACTTACGGGTGACACGGTTGCTAATTTCCTCCAAACCATAATCTGTCACCAAAGCGTATAGAAGATGCTTAACTTCCGTGCTACCCTGATAAGGTGAACAGCCTTCTTTGTGTAACAAATTATTAACTTGCTCAACATAAGCTGGGTTATTGTGCTGACAGTCTTGCAAACGTTCGTTAACATGACCAATCACACCCTGACAGGTACTGCAATGAGTCAGTAGTGGCAAATTTAATTCTTCTGCTAAGGCAATGTTTCTAGCATTAACTGTATCTTCTAACAGTTGAGAATCTTCTTTAAAAGTACCGGAACCGCAACAAGCAGCTTTTTTTAATTCAATCAGTTCAATACCTAAAGCTTGGGTGAGGGCGTGAGTGGATTGATACAGTTCCCGACAAGCTCCTTGAGCCACACAACCAGGGAAGTAAGCGTATTTTAATCTTTGAGATAGCATAAAACTAGGTTGATATTTCAGGCAACTGCCCCGATGATAACTGTTTTATCAAGAATCGCCGAAACAGAATTTCGGGGATTGTCAAAAAATGTATGTCAACACCTGCGGTGGGGTAAAGCCCAACACACAATATAATTTTGTTACCCTGATGGGTTGGGATTGGGGTTGGTATTTCTTTCAAGAATTACACAACAAAATTTCGCTTGGGTATGGTGTTTAAATAGTGATAGGTACTGGCATGAGCAATCATGTTTGTACAAGAATGGTGAGTCTGGATACTGACTCAGCACTCATGACTCAACACTAACTTCATCTATCCGTTTTGAGGACAGGAACGTATACGGACGATCGCGCTTTCCGATAAGATGTATATGCTCAAAACCATGTCTCCCATAAAGAGCAGACAATAGTAATTTTGTTAAGGACTGTTATTTATGAGCCAAACAGAAACTTTTGAAAAAGTCAAGAAAATCATCATCGAACAACTTAGTGTTGATGATGAGGCAAAAGTCATACCACAGGCAAGCTTTGCCAATGATTTAGGTGCTGATTCTCTAGATACCGTTGAATTAGTCATGGCTTTGGAAGAAGAATTTGACATTGAAATTCCCGATGAAGCCGCCGAAAAAATTACAACCGTTCAAGAAGCAGTGGATTACATCAACAGCAAAGTTGCCACATCCGCTTAAACAGCGATTGGGGATTGAATACTGGGGATTGGATACTGGGGATTGGAAGGGATTGGAGATGAGTAATTACATACTTTCTCTGCCCGTTTGATTCTTCCTAGTGCCTAGTCCCCAGTCCCTAATCCCTAGTCCCTAATTTTTGCAGCTTTCTCGCCATCTTTTACTGAGTCATGACAGATTATAATCGTAAGCGCGTTGTTGTAACTGGTGTTGGCGCGATTACACCAATTGGTAACACACCAGATGAATATTGGGAAGGATTGTTAAGCGGACGCAATGGCATTGACTATATCACCGCATTTGATGCGTCTAGTCATGATTGCCGCATTGCCGGTGAGGTAAAAAACTTCGATCCACATCAGTATTTGGATCGGAAAGAAGCCAAGCGCATGGATCGGTTTTCCCAATTTGGAGTCGCAGCAGCTAAACAAGCCCTCGCAGATGCCAACTTAGTTATTAATGAACTCAACGCTGAACAAGTGGGAGTTATTATTGGTTCTGGGGTAGGTGGTATTAAGGTCATGGAAGATCAGCAAACAATCTACCTGAATCGCGGCCCTGATCGCTGTAGTCCATTTATGATTCCGATGATGATCGCCAACATGGCGGCGGGACTCACAGCAATTCATACAGGAGCAAAAGGGCCAAATAACTGTACTGTGACTGCTTGCGCGGCTGGTTCTAACGCGATTGGGGACGCATTCCGCATGATTCAAGGCGGTTATGCCCAAGCGATGATTTGCGGAGGGTGTGAAGCCGCGATTACACCCCTATCTGTAGCTGGATTTGCGGCTGCCCGCGCGCTTTCCACTCGCAATGATGACCCCGCTCATGCTTGCCGTCCCTTCGACCGCGATCGCGATGGATTTGTCATGGGTGAAGGTGCGGGAATTCTGATTCTGGAAGAGCTAGAACACGCCCTGAGTCGTAAGGCGCGCATTTACGCCGAAATCGTCGGTTATGCCATGACCTGTGACGCTTACCATATCACTTCCCCAGTTCCCGGTGGTGCAGGAGCAGCTAGAGCCATCCAACTCGCGCTCAAAGACGCAGGACTCACACCAGAGCAAGTCAGCTACATCAATGCTCACGGTACTAGCACCCCTGCTAATGATTCCACTGAAACCGCCGCGATTACAACAGCTTTGGGTGATCATGCCTATAAAATCGCTGTCAGTTCCACCAAATCCATGACAGGACACCTGTTAGGCGGTTCTGGCGGTATTGAAGCTGTAGCCACGGTGCTAGCGATCGCTAACGATCAAATTCCACCGACAATCAATATTGAAAACCTTGATCCAGACTGTGATTTAGATTACGTACCCAACTCTAGCCGCGCTCAAAAAGTTGAGGTAGCTTTATCCAATTCTTTTGGCTTTGGTGGTCATAACGTCACCTTAGCCTTTAGAAAGTACATTTAAAGTCGGGAGAATTCAGAATTCAGAATTCAGGGGACAGAATAGTTCCAAAATCAGGAGATAATTTGAGTAATCAACTTGTTCATAATTTCCCACCTTGAGCAATAATTGAGAATTTCAAATTTTGCCATTCTGCATCCTGACTCCTGAGTTCTGAATTCTTCCCTTTGACTTTCCAGTTTTGCATTCTGTGATCAAGGCAGAAAAAGTATCATCAATCTCATTCCCTAATCAGCCAAGGGTTCAACATAATCTGATTCTTGGCGTGATAAATTACCACAAACACCAAAGATCCCGCTTGTCTATGCACAATTGGGAATGGGATGATGAGAATACCGCAGGGGAACTTCAAGCAGTAGTTCAGTTATCAGTAATCAGTGATTCAGCTTATAGTCAGGGATTTAAACCCTAACGAATCAAACTAATCAGCTTTCACTGTTAACCTGTTAACTGTTAACTGTGAAAAACAACCCCAGAAACAGTAGCTCGAAGAGTGCTAACCCGTCGTTAAAAACAATCTTATTATGGCTGTTGCAACCCAATCCCTCGAAGAACTTTCTATTAATGCGATCCGTTTCTTGGCTGTTGACGCTATAGAAAAGGCAAAATCAGGACACCCAGGATTACCGATGGGCGCGGCTCCGATGGCTTTTGTGCTATGGAATCGCTTTATGCGGTATAACCCCAAAAATCCCAAGTGGTTTAACCGCGATCGCTTTATCTTGTCTGCTGGTCATGGCTCAATGTTGCAGTATGCCCTACTGTATCTCACAGGCTACGACAGTGTAAGCATTGAAGATATCAAGCAATTCCGCCAATGGGGTTCTCAAACACCTGGACACCCAGAAAACTTTATCACCCCTGGCGTGGAAGTAACTACCGGGCCTCTGGGTCAAGGGATTGCCAATGGTGTGGGTTTAGCGATCGCTGAAGCTCACCTAGCTGCTAAATTCAACAAACCCGATGCCAAAATTGTTGACCATTACACCTATGTCATTCTCGGTGATGGCTGCAACATGGAAGGTGTTTCTGGTGAAGCTGCTTCCCTGGCTGGACACTTGGGATTAGGTAAACTCATCGCTCTGTACGATGACAACCACATCTCCATCGACGGTTCTACAGATGTAGCCTTCACCGAAGATGTTTCTAAACGGTTTGAAGCTTACGGCTGGCACGTTCTTCACGTTAAAGATGGTAACACCGATTTAGAGGCGATCGCTAAAGCCATTGAAGCAGCCAAAGCTGTCACCGATAAGCCCACCATGATTAAGGTGACAACCACAATCGGTTACGGTTCTCCTAATAAAGCCAATACTGCTGGTGTTCACGGTGCGGCTTTGGGTGCAGACGAAGTAAAACTGACTCGTGAAAAACTCAATTGGCCACACGAGCCTTTTGTCATTCCCGAAGATGTCCTCAACTACACCCGCAAAGCAGTAGAGCGTGGTGCAAGCTACGAATCTGACTGGGACAAAGCTTTTGCTGATTACAAAGCTAAGTATCCCCAAGAAGCCGCAGAATTTGAGCGTTACCTAAGCGGTAAACTGGCTGAAGGTTGGGACAAAGTATTACCTACCTACACCCCAGAAGACAAAGGCATTCCTACCCGTAAGCACTCAGAAACCTGCCTCAACAAGTTGGCGGCGGTTGTACCTGAACTGATTGGTGGTTCGGCTGACTTAACCCACTCCAACCTCACCGAAATCAAGGGTAAGGGCGACTTCCAAAAAGGACAATACCAAAACCCCAACATCCACTTTGGTGTACGGGAACACGCTATGGGCGCAATTTGTAACGGTATTGCGTTACATGGTTCCGGTTTAATTCCCTACGGCGCGACCTTCTTAATTTTCACAGACTATATGCGGGCAGCTATCCGCTTATCTGCTCTGTCTCTAGCTGGTGCGATTTGGGTGATGACTCACGACTCCATCGGTCAAGGTGAAGATGGCCCCACTCACCAACCTATCGAAACTCTAGCTTCTCTCCGCGCTATTCCTAACTTGACTGTGATTCGTCCCGCCGATGGTAACGAAACCTCTGGCGCATACAAAGTAGCTATCGAGAGAGCTAAGGAAAATGCTCCTACTTTGTTGGCGTTCACTCGTCAAAATGTCCCCAACTTGGCAGGTACATCTGTCGAAAATGTGGCTAAGGGTGGTTACATAGTAGTAGATTCTCAAGGTACACCAGATTTAATCCTGATTGGTACTGGTTCGGAATTGAGTCTCTGTGTCACCGCAGCTGAGAAACTCACCGCCGAAGGTAAGAAAGTCCGTGTTGTTTCTTTACCTGCTTGGGATTTGTTTGAAGCTCAAGATGCAGCTTATAAGGAGTCTGTTCTACCTAAAGCTGTTACTAAGCGTTTGGCTGTGGAAGCTGGTAGTAGCTTCGGCTGGCATAAGTACATCGGTACTGAAGGCGATACGGTTACTATTGACCGTTTTGGTGCTTCTGCTCCCGGTGGTGTTTGTTTGGAGAAGTTTGGTTTTAGCGTTGATAATGTGTTAGCTACAGCTAAAAAATTGTTGGGTTAATCGCAATAGAATATTCTCTTAATTTAGTTATGGGGTGGGCTTTTTGTCTGCCCTTTTTTTTTAACGCGGAGGGGCGCGGAGGGAAACGCGGAGGGGAGGCAGCGCGTTCGGTCGCCAGACTTGTAGCGACTGCCGTCGCGCGGAGAGAGGAGAGAGGAGATAGGCGAGAGGTTATAATTAAGTAGATGGTTGATGATCAAAGAATCTAAAATTAAGAAAATACAGCAGGCTATTATGCAGGAATTTTCAGGGGAGAGAAACTTAGCGATAGGACGAATATCAAAAATTATTGGGGATTTGTTTCTAAGCAATCGTCTCTATCAGCAAAGACTTAATAAAGAAGACATGATTCAACATTTAATCCAACTGTTGGATAAGTTTTCTCCAGAAGTTTTAAAAGCTATTTCTGATGAAGAATTAGTACATAGAATTGATAGTATTTTGGTGGTAGAGGCTGTTTCTGGAACATTAAATGATTTAACTCCAGAGCAAATAGAGATGTTTGATTCCTCTGTAAACAGGAGATAGAAGTAAATGGGCTATCTTCTTGATACAAATATTTTAACGGCTATTTTAAAGAAAAATCAAAGTGTCAATAACAAACTAGAGGAGGTGCGGTTTCTAGGGGAAGATGATTCTGATTTAGCAAGAATACAGGGTTTAAATTTAGAAAATTGGCTGACCACAAATTTTTAAATTGAAAATATATAAACATGATGCAAGCTGATGTAATATGTTTAATTGCTTATTGAAGCTTTTAAACATGACGGCGTTGTAATTATTCAAACAAGATTAACTAAATATAAGGAATGTACTAATTAAAACGAATAATCGGCCTGATGAATGCCAAGATAAAAATCAGGATATGATCAAGGTATTGAAATTTTTATGCCAGAAATACACCAATCAATTGCACAGCATTATCACGAACGTACTAAATACGACCCTAACACTCTAGCATCTAAAAATCATCGGCTAGATTGGGCTAAACAGCCAGTCCCGTTTAAAGAATACAGAATTGGTTCTCACATCGACCTGATACCCTATATTGAAGCCACACCAGAGAAATTTGTTAATGATTCTCATGCTCAATGGTGGCAAAGACTTTCACGGTTACTATTTTGCAGTTATGGGCTGACTGCGAGAATGCCCTCTATGGGTAGTACGGTATATTTACGCTCTGCGCCTAGTGCTGGGGGATTGTATCCTGCGGAATTGTATGTAGTTTCTCGTGGTACGCCTTTACTACCGGCTGGTCTGTATAACTACCAATGTCGGACTCATTCTTTAGTATGTTTTTGGGAAAATGATGTTTGGCAAGCATTACAAGACGCTTGTTTTTGGCATCCGGTTTTAGAAAGTACCCAATTAGCAATTATTGTGACGGCGGTTTTTTATCGTTCGGCGTGGCGTTATGAAGACAGGGCTTACCGTCGAATTGGTTTAGATATAGGACACTTATTGGGCAATATCGAGTTAGCAGGGGCTATTACCGATTATCGCCCACACCTGATTGGTGGTTTTATCGATGAAGCCATTAATGATTTACTTTACATCGATGCGGAACAGGAAGGTGCGATCGCTATTTTACCGTTGGCAGATTTATTAGATATTCAACAAAACTTACCCCCTGGATGTACCGCCCTACCTTCAGCCACAGCAACCAATTATCCTTATATCCCCGATGGCGAATTGCTGAGATATTTTCATCACCATACCCAAATTAAGGCAGGTATTACTGGCAACCTCAATTTACCAGCGATTAAACAACCTAGATCCTTAGAAGATAAATATAATTTTCCTTTTTGTTTGAAAATTCCTACCGCTACTACACCTATTTACTGGGGAGAAAACCTATCAGATTTAGAACTTACTATCCACAAGCGACGTTCTACCCGTGCTTATAATAGCGAAAACTTAACTTTTGATGAACTTCAGGCTTTATTGGATTTCACTTATCAACCTCAAAATTATATTGACCAAAGTTTAGATAATTCTCCTGATTACTTCGATTTGAATTTAATCCAAACATTTATTGCTGTCTGTGGTGTCAATGGACTAGAATCTGGCTGTTACTATTACGCACCCAAAGCTCAAGAGTTACGTCAAATTCGGTTTAAAAATTTCCGGCGCGAGTTACACTACCTTTGCTTAGGACAAGAATTAGGACGAGATGCCGCCGCCGTGATTTTCCATACGGCTGACTTAAAATCAGCTATTGCCCAATATGGCGATCGCGTTTATCGTTACTTACATATAGATGCTGGCCATTTGGGACAACGCCTAAATTTAGCAGCTATTCAACTCAATTTGGGTGTCAGTGGTATCGGTGGCTTCTTCGATAACCAAGTAAATGAAGTTTTAGGGATTCCTGCTGATGAAGCTGTGTTATATATCACAACTCTCGGTAGACCAAGATAAATCTTCAATTTTCTGTGTTTACGCCGATTTATCCCTAACAACTCAGGAATAGGAGAAAGTAGCCAGCCGACTGGGATGTTGCTACACATTTTTGCTTGTGTCTTGGCACGAGTAAATACCATTCTTCTTTAGCAACTCTAACCTGAGATATCAATTATGGTGAACTGACTAATTACGTCACTGCTTTAATTAGATACTTTCTCGTCTATCTAATTCATCTATCTCATTACTGTGCATTTTAATAAAATTTATTATGTTTAAACTTTATAGGTGTAGTATCTTATTTATCGTAACATATAATATCGAATTTAAAAGTAAATATGCGTAAAGAATTATGGTATAAACTGTGATTTTCAGGAGCGAAACAATCTCAGTCATTGCTATCTCTATTGCCAACAAATGCACTTAGCGAACAGTCCTCTTGTCCATACAGTATAATAGTGCCTTTAATGATGCTGATCTGCTCCCAAGAGGAGATTTTTTAAGTATTTTTACTTATCAGATCACATTAATATTATTTGATAATGAAAGCACTAATGTTATTACCGGAAAACGAAAATCAACGGTTAGAATTACTCCATCAATATCTGATTTTAGATACACAACCAGAAGCAGTTTTTGATGATTTGGTACAGCTTGCTGCTGACATTTGTGAAACACCAATTGCTGTCGTTAGCTTTGTGGATAGTGAACGCGAATGGTTCAAATCCAAGGTAGGAGTTACTGAATCAGAACTTCCTCGCAGCATGGGTTTCGGTACTCATACTATTTTGCAAAGTGAAATCCTCATTATTTCCGATATTTTACAAGATGATAATTATGCTAAAAAGTCTTTCTTTTTGTCAAAAAAACAAGTGCGTTTCTATGCAGGAATTCCACTAATTACCTCTGATGGTTTCGCATTAGGTAGTCTCGCTGTAATGGATTTTGTCCTACGACATTTGAGTTTAAAAGCACAAGCTTCATTACAAAGATTAGCACGTCAGGTAATCAGGCATTTAGAGTTGCAACGGCAGAAAATTATCAATATCAAAGAATGTGAACGTACTGAACACGCGCTAAAAACAAGTAAAGCTAGACTCAGAGAAATTATCGAGGCTATTCCTGTGCCTTTAGTTATTTCAAGGGTGACAGATGGCTTGATACTATATAGTAATTCAGAATTCATGCAAAAATTTCGGTTGACTACAAATGATTTAGTCAACCGTTATATTTCTGAAATATATCAAAATCCAAATGAGCAAAAAACTATTTTGGCAACTCTGGCTCAGAATGGTTCTTTAGAAAATTACGATATCCAGTTTAAGCGAGGTGATGGTACTTTTTTCTGGGCGATCACTTCTTTCCAATATTTAAATTTTCACAATGAATATGCGATTTTAACTGTACTATATGACATCACTGAACGTAAAAATTTTGAGGTGAAGCTCCAAGAGGAAAATTCATTTTTACAGAGTATTTTTGCTGGCATACCTTTAATGATTGCACTTGTAAATACCGATGGTAAAGTCCATTGGGTTAACCAAGAAATACAAAGTATTCTAGGTTATAGCTTAGAAGAATATCAAACTCGTAATGTTTTAGCAGAATTATACCCTGACCCTGAATATTATCAATCTGTCGTTAATTTTATGCAATCGGCAGATGGATATTGGCGTGACCTCAGAACTAAATTGCGGGACGGTCGGATACTGGATACTTCTTGGACAAATGTCAAATTGCCAAATGGTCAAGTCATCGGTATCGGTAAAGATATCACAGAACGCAAACAAACTGAACGGACACTGAAAGCTCAAGCTGAAAGGGAGCAACTTATGCGAACTGTTGCTCAAAGAATTCATCAGTCTTTGAATCTTCAAGATATTCTTAACGCCACAGTTAAAGAAGTGAAAGATTTACTTCAGGTTGATCGAGTTATAGTGTATCAGTTTGCCGCAGATATGAGTGGTAAAATCGTAGCAGAATCGGTACAACCTGGATGGAAGGTTTCCTTGGGTGTAGATATTGAAGACACTTGTTTCCAGACAGGTGCGGGAGCAGACTATTATCTAGGAAGAAAAAGAGCGATCGCTAATATCTATGAGGCTGGATTAACTGATTGTCATATTCAGTTGTTAGAACAGTTTGATGTCAAAGCTAACCTAGTCGTACCAATTCTTTTAGAAGTAGGTGAAGAGTTTACTGGCCGTAGCCTTTGGGGTTTGTTGATAGCGCACCAGTGTTCTACACCTAGGGAATGGAAAAAACATGAACTCGATTTGCTTGACCAACTTTCAATACCAATTGCGATCGCCATCCAACAATCTAGCATATTTCAGCAAGCCCAGAGTGAATTAGCTGAACGGCAAAAAGCTGAAATTCAATTAAGAAGTGCCTTGGCCGAAAAAGAAGTTTTATTAAAAGAGATTCATCACCGCGTAAAAAATAATTTACAAATAGTCTCTGGACTGTTACTACTCCAGTCACAAACCCTCAAAGAACCGGAATTAATTAGAACATTAAGAGAAAGTCAGAACCGGATTGAGTCAATTTCTTTGATTCATAAGAACTTATATACTTCTCCTAATATTGGGCAACTGAATATTGCAGAATATATCTATAATTTAGCCACTAGCATCCTCATTTCTTATCAAATACAGCCAGGCAAAATCAATTTAGAAACTAATATTCAAGCTATTAATTTGAATGTTGACCAAGCTATAGCCTGTGGTTTAATCATCAATGAACTATTTTCTAATGCTCTTAAGCACGCTTTTAAAGAAAGCCAGATTGGCAAAATCATGATTGCTTTGCATCGGTTTGATAATACTATAGAGATGATTATTCAAGACAATGGCGTTGGTTTATCAGATGACATAAATTGGAATAATACGAATTCGTTAGGTCTGTCTTTGGTTTATGACCTAGTGACAGAACAACTTGAAGGCACTATCACCATAGAACGGCTTCATGGAACATTATTTAGGATTCAATTTCCTCAGTAAACTTTTATTAATAACCAAGCGATGGAACAAGCGAAAATATTAGTTGTAGAAGATGAAGTAATTGTGGCTAGAACGATTGCTAGTCAACTCACTCAATTAGGTTACACCGTTATCGGTACAGCTTCTTCTGGAAAAGCGGCGATCGCCAAAGCATTAGATAGCAAACCAGCATTAATTTTAATGGATATTATTATCAAAGGGGAAATGGATGGTATCGACACCGCTAGTTACATTCGTGAACGTTTAGATATTCCTATCATCTTCTTAACTGCCTATGGTGATGACGATACTGTGCAACGAGCAAAAATTACCCAACCCTTTGGATATATTATTAAACCCTTCACTTCTAAAGATTTACGCATAGCAATTGAAATAGCTCTGTTAAAACATCGCCTAGAAAGTGAACTCCGGGAAAATCGCGATCAGTTAGCGACTCTCTTAAACTCAATGAGTGATGCTGTGATTGCTACTAATGAGCATGGAATTATTACATTTATGAATCCAGCAGCCGAGAAGCTAACTGGATGGCATGAATCAGAGGCTTTGGGGGCAGATATTTCCCAAGTTTTTCATATTGTTGATGATGTTACAGAAACTACTATAGAAAACCCAGTTACAAAGGTTTTAAGAGAAAAAAAGGTTGTTTATTTAGAAGAATTTACATCCTTGATCACTAAAAATGGTCAACGAGTCCCAATTGGTGATAGTGCGTCACCAATTAGAAGATTACCCAATCAAGTCAATGGTGTAGTGATTGTTTGTTGGGATATCAGCGAACGGCGGAAAACCGAATTATTAGAACAAGCATTAAATAAAGAAAAAGAACTTAATCATCTCAAATCTTTATTTATCTCTACAGTTTCTCATGAATTCCGCAATCCCTTAAGTGTAATTCAAACGGCAGTAGAACTGATAGAAATGCAAGGAGAAAATTTAACAGAAGCTAAGAAAAACACCTATCTCAAAAGAATTCAAGGAGCTGTGCAGTCGATGAAGCAACTCATGGAGGATGTGTTGTTTATAGGTAGGACTGAAGCTGGAAAACTGGAATGTAATCCGATTCAATTGAACCTGAAAGAATTTTGTCAAGAGCTAATTGAAGAATTCACCTCGGTCAGAACTAGCGGGCATGAAATTATTTTTA
This sequence comes from Anabaena sp. 4-3, assembly GCF_001597745.1. Taxonomy (GTDB): domain Bacteria; phylum Cyanobacteriota; class Cyanobacteriia; order Cyanobacteriales; family Nostocaceae; genus Trichormus. The sequence continues at coordinate 30,058 of NZ_LUHJ01000024.1, forward strand.
CCTGTAATAACGAAAATACTCAGGCTCGCATGGATGAAAAATTATTAAATTGTATGTTAATGAATTTACTTTCTAACGCAGTTAAGTATTCACCTGAAAATTCAACAATTAAGTTTGAATTAATTTGTAACCAAACAGAAGGCGTAGCAACTTTTTGTATTCAAGATGCAGGTATTGGTATTCCTCAAGCCGATCAAGTGCGCCTGTTTGAATCTTTTTATCGAGCCTCAAATGCTAAAACAATTCAAGGGACTGGCCTGGGTTTAGTTATAGTGAAAAATTGCGTTGACGCTCACAAAGGTACAATTCGTGTGAGCAGTCAAGAAGCTCAAGGTACTACATTTACAATAGTTTTACCTTTAAACTCTGAATCCAAATCATCATCTTAAGAAATTACACTATAGTTATGTGACGGTGATGACTCATGAGGTGGGGCAAATATTTTGGTGAAATTGCCACAATTAAACGTGTTAGTGCAGTGATACCAGTCCTATAGGTTGTAGGCGGGTTTCCCAACCAACCTAGGTGACTGGTATTCCCCGTACTTGTTCGCAGAGTACCTGACGGTTGTACGAAGTTCATCAGGACTGCCTCCTGCCTGAAAACTTACTCAACCTGAACGTATTCAGAAGCAACAGTTTGCTGAGTGGACGCTACGAACTTTTGTGCCGCATCTAGCAAATACTCATAGTAAGTACGAGCTACAATAGATAACTGTTTACCAGCCGGATAAACTATATACCAAGCCCGCTTCACAGGAAAATATTGTACGTCCAAAATGCTGAACTCTGATGCGTCTGACAACAGGGTATGCCGAGATAAAACAGAAATTCCCAATCCGCCAGCGATCGCTTGTTTAATCGCCTCATTACTCCCTAGTTCCAGCTTGACTTTGACTGTAACTCCATGTTCATCTAAAAGGTTCTGTACAGCACGGCGTGTTCCTGAACCTGGTTCGCGCATAATAAAAGGCTCATTAGTTAAACGCTGGATGGGAATGTTTTTTTCTTTTGCTAGGGGATGATTTACAGGTGCAAATACCACCAAAGGATTATCTAAAAACGGTTGGCAATTCACATCTACGTGTTCTGGAACTTGACTCATAATGTACAAGTCGTCCATATTGTTCATCATCCGCTCTAGGATGCGTTCATGGTTGGTTACTTGCAGCGAAATGTCAATTCCTGGATAAAGTTGACAGAAAGGCCCAAGTAAACGTGGTATGAAGTATTTTGCAGTTGTAATTACTGCCAAACGTAATTGCCCCTGTTTTAATCCTTTCAGGTCTGCCACCTTCATTTCAAACTGGGCGATATTATCAAAAATTTGTCTACACGTTGCAAACAATTCCCGCCCGGCTTCTGTCAAATAGAGCCGCTTTCCTACCTGCTCAAACAGTGGTAAACCCACAGATTTTGTCAGTTGCTTGATTTGCATGGAAACAGTCGGCTGGGTGAGAAATAATTCCTCAGCAGCACGAGTAAAACTGCCGTGTCTTGCCGCCGCCTCGAACACCTTCAACTGGTGTAGGGTCGCCTGATTCAAGGGTGATTCTCCTCCAATAGCGATTTATCATTATAAAACTTGTATCACTCAACACTAATACATGACACAGCTGCACTCATACAAAAGTTATGAGTTCATTATAGATAAAACTCTATTCTCGCTATCAGAAGAAAATTATTTTCTTTATGGTGTTCAGAAGTTATCATCAAAAAAACAAGCAAAGCGTAAGATGCCTTCCAGCTGCAAGATGAATGCTGAATACTGAATGCTGAATGTGGAATGAAAATTTCCCATAAATTATCATTCTTTGATTAGCAATTCATAATTCATCATTCATCATTCCATACTTCTTCTGTAATTTTTACAGGCAGGGTGGCTAAATCTGGCAACTGTAACACTTCCACTTCGGCTACTTGCTCTTTGATGTTCACTGGCAATCTTAAAGGCTGACGCTCTTCGATCCAGCAACTTGCTATTGGCAGGGTTTGCTCTAATTCATCTAGGGGTCGAGGAATCACCATAACTGCGTTCAACTCCCCAATTCTTTCTGCTTCATACATCCCAGCTTCTACTGCTACTGCCACGTTAGCTACAGAGCCACGAATAATGGCTGTACACAAGCCCGCACCAATTTTTTCATAGGATGCTAACTGGACATCAGCCGCTTTTAGCATGGCATCACACGCGCCTACCATTGCTGGAAAGCCCCGCGTTTCTACCAAACCAATCGCTTGGTTGCTCAATCGGCTGTATTTTCCCTCCTCCATGAATTGGTTCAGGCGGTTAGTAATTGGTAGGACTACGTCTAGATTAGGAAAAGGTCGAGGAATGACTAAACTAGAAACTAGCTGACCAAACTGTTCAGCAGTTTGCACACCAGATTCTACCGCCAGTCGGACATCAGCAATTCCACCCCGGACGATGGCCGTACAGTGACCACTGCCAATTTTTTCATAACCCACTAGGTGAACCCCAGCCGATTTCAACATCATGTCAGCTGTTCCCACAATCGCCGGGAAGCTGAGGGTGGATACTAACCCTAGGGCAGTATCCTTGAGGTGATCTCGACGATGGGATGTCTGGTTGGTGCTAATAGAACTTTTATTATATATCTCCATGTGAATTCTCCAGGATATTCACAACTTAACACTTACTCAGACAGATCGTCAGATACCGGGTTGTTTAGGGCTTGTCTATGGGGAAACAATGTCACCAAAAGTCTTTTGATGCTTCCTTGTCCATAAATTTGAGTCCCGAAGCCATTAGGTGATTCAGTGGCTGTTTGACCAGGTTCTGAATCTTCAGGGCTGAGTTGTGTCAGGGTAGAGTCAGTAGAAGGCGTATTTTCTTCTACAGCCGCAGACTGATTTTCTGGTGTGGCTGGGGGTTCTGAGACAGAAATAGACTCTTGTTTTAATTCCTCAAAACCTGAAGCTGAAACGCTAGTTGAAGTGATCACTTTGCTCTCATTTTCTTCTTGAGGCTGTTGGGTATCTGTCTCAGCAGTGCTATTAGTTGATGATGTTGGTGGTTCTGCTTCAGCAATCGGCTGACTGGGATCTCCTAAAATCGCACCTGGTGGCACTACTAAGCCTGGCGCAATCGAACATTGGAAAACCGTTGTTGCTGCCCCAATACAAGCATTGTTGCCAATAGTGCCTTTACCCACCATCAAAAAACCTGCCCCCAAGCTTGCACCTGCTTCTACCTCTATAGTTCCCTCATCAACTTGGAGAATTGACCCCATACCAATACAGACACCTGCCCCGATGATGATCTTGCTGTTTGTAGCCGCTTGGAGTATCACACCTGGTGCAATGACTGCACTTGGATGAATTATTACCTCGCCACTAATGTAGGAATCAAAGTTATGCTGGAGGCGCAGTGGCGGCACAGACATGGAAATTTTAACCTCGGAAGCCAAATATCAATGGGGAATGAGGAATCGGGAATGGGGAATCGGGCATAAATCAATTCAAACTTCAAAATTCAAGAATTTTGGGGAAAAATCTCCCCTACTCCCTATTCCCTATTCCCTACTACCTTCTACTATGGACGCTGAATAATGCTTTCCAGTACCCGACGTTTGGCTTTGGGGTCGATGCCAATTAACCGCACGTATTCGCCGGCATATTCCGCTAAGGCAGATTCTACAGCCGCGATCGCCTCCCTTTCGGAATTAGCCGCAATTGTCCCGCAACTATTCCAAGAGCCTGTACGGAAACGTCGCTGGTCTACGTGTTCTAAGCTTAGTTTATACCCACCAGCCAAGATTTGCCGGATTTGATCTACTACTTCCCCACTTAAACGGGTAGCGGTAGCTGTTGCGCTAGCTGTTGCGCTAGCTGTTGCCGTTGGCGCACTAGCAACCGTTCTGTGGCCATTGCCAGAGGAGACTACTTGGCCGTTCGGTCTTTGGATAATCGATTCTAGGACACGGCGTTTAGCTTTGGTGTCAATCCCAATCAACCGCACGTATTCGCCCTGGTGACTGTCCATACATTCTTCCAAAGCTGAGACAACGGCATTAGTAGAAGTTGCTTCGATGGGCTTGCAGCTATTCCATGAACCAGTGCGGAAACGCCGCTCATCTACGTGTTCTGTACCAATTTTGTAACCACTTGCTAGCAGTTGGCTAATTTGTTGTACAGTTTCTGCCGAGAGTTTACCACTACCAGAGCCGTTACTACTGTAGCTGGCACCATTACCGTTGTTGTAACTGCCATTTGTCTGACTAGCAGGAGCTTTGAAGCCGGTCGCACCTCCCACTACACCATCGGGACGTTGAATAATAGTTTCTAGTACCCGACGTTTACCTTTGGGGTCAATACCAAACAACCGCACATACTCGCCACTGTGGTCTGTCAAACAAGATTCCAACGCTGCCACCGCTTCGCCTACGGATCTGGCTTCAATTGGTTGGCAGCTAGTCCACGCACCTGTGCGGAATCTTCTTTGATCTACGTGTTCTGTACCAATTTTATACCCTTGGTCTAATAGATAGCGTACCTGATCTATGGTTTCTGCACCCAAGCTGCTTGCCACTTCACTACTCCTTTCTAACCCATTAACTTTATTAGTTGTATAAGATTTAACTTGTTCATTGAGAAGCGGAGAAATACACTTGCTATCCGCAGCACAAAGATATCCAGTCCGCAATGCTTGATTAATGCCAATAACATGATGTGCAAAATCCTTGTCTTGGGGTTGCACATCTGGCAAGCGATCAGCTTGCTTTTGGGTAGTAATGATCGCTCCTGAAGGAACATACTTACCAGGGGGAACTTCTACATCCTTAATTAAAGCGTGCATCATCACGATGCAGCCTGCTCCTACTCTGGCATTAAATACCGTCGAGCGAAAACCAATAAATGAATTATCCCCAACATAAGCCGGCCCATGAATCAATGCCATGTGGGTAATAGAAGCATTTTTACCCACCCAAACCGAGTATTCTAGGCCGTCATCGCCCATTACTCGCCCTTGCTCTAACCCATGAATAACTACACCATCTTGAATATTGGTATTTTCTCCAATATGAAAAGGTGTACCTTCATCGGCTCTGATGGAAGTTCCTGGAGCAATAATGACATTTGCACCTATCCGAACATCCCCAATAATGTTGGAAAAAGAATGTACAAATGCGGTCTCATGGATTTTGGCTTCTGCTAAATTTCTCGACCACGGGGTTGGGGGTGCCGCCGTGCTGCGGACTGCCATTGCGAGATTCCTCCTAAATTAAGCTTATTATCTGGAGTCCATAGTCTATAGACCTTGACTATTGACTAATGACTACCTATATTGGTCTTTTTTGCTGTAAATGAGACGATCTTCCAGGTGAATAGTATCAATTATCGCCACTACTGCTGCATCTAATGGACGCTGTTCATTACCCAGCACTTGACGAGCAGCACTACCACGACTAATTAGTACCCACTCATCTACTCCTGCACCAACGCTATCTGCTGCTACCTCATACTGTTGCAGGAGGTTTCCTTCTTCATCTACTAATTGCAACAAAAGTAGCTTCACACCTCGAAGACTAGGATCTTTCTGTGTGCTAACTACTGTGCCACGAACTTTGGCAATTTGCATTATGAATTACGGTCTTCTACCACCAAAGGGACGAATTGCATTCACATTTTCCCGGAATTGCTCTACGTCTTCTGTATATCGAATTGGGAGAACATATTCCAAGTTCTCATGAGGACGAGCAATGATATGAGTAGACAATACTTGTCCACCGTTAACCCGCTTGACAGATTCCACACCTGCTGCTACTGAAGCTTGAACTTCAGACACATCTCCTCTAACAATTACTGTCACCCGACCACTACCAATTTTTTCGTAGCCTACTAAGGTGACTCGCGCAGCTTTTACCATCGCGTCTGCTGCTTCTACTACTGCTGGAAAGCCCAGCGTTTCTACCATTCCAACTGCAATTGACATCCGTTTGTTTCCTTGATCAAATTTCTCGCCCTGGACTTAAGTGATGCTCAAGAAGGCAACCCCGTTAATTACTTTTTTTTAATCAGCTTTTAGGTACGGAATTGTTCCACAGCTTCTGTGTAACGAATCGGTAAGACGTATTCTAAGTTTTCGTGGGGACGAGCAATGATGTGTGTTGAGACAACTTCACCACCATTCACTCTTCTGGCTGCTTCAATCCCAGCTGCTACTGAGGCTTGTACCTCAGATACATCTCCCCGCACAATTACTGTAACTCTTGCACTACCAATTTTTTCATATCCTACCAAAGTTACGCGCGCAGCTTTCACCATCGCGTCTGCTGCTTCTACTACTGCGGGAAATCCCTTAGTTTCAATCATTCCAACTGCAATTGGCATCCCAGAACTCCTACAAAAATTAATCCAATCAGTATTGTGGTGTGAAATTTTGGACGGGGAAGCTCATCTTGAGCTACAAAAACACTTCCAAACTAAGCATAGGAAAGCTTGGCATCTCTGGCAATATAAATTAGTATAATAGTTTATAATTAAAAAGTTTAAAAAAACTTAACAAAATTTTGTACTTGTGTTCTGGGCAATCAAAGTTCATTGATTTCTAGAGCAACCACTTATGCTTTATAATTTTTTTATGACATTCATAGACAAATATTGATAACCAAGACAAATTATGTCTGGGGGGAATAGTAACAGGCTGTAGCTTTTGCTGTCTCTGTCTTTCCTCAATCTTCTATTTGAAACCAAAAGTGTCTAAACAATATATAACTTTTTCTTATAAGTCATATAAATTTATTTGTAGAAAACCGTAACATACATTTTTGCCAAAGATATAGATGTAATCAGAACGAATGTTTTTGAGTTAAACGCCTGTGTTTAATTAAAGGTTACTAAAGCTAACTAAGTAAAACATAGGCATTAAACTTGAAAAATTAAGAAAGTTAAAAAAAGCGTAGTTTTTGGCAAAAGTGATTATTTTTAATAAATGATTATTGTAAGAGTTTAAAAAAGATTAAGGCTGAGTCATCAAGGGAAATCTAAATGAATCAATTTCTATTTGCAACGAGTTGGTGTGTCCCTTTATATAGCTTGCTAGGCGCACTTTTAACATTGCCGTGGGCAATAGGAATAATTCGCCGGACAGGGCCAAGACCTGCGGCCTACCTCAACTTGTTGACGACCCTTTTGGCTTTTTTGCATAGCCTATTGGTATTTAAAGATATCTGGAACAGAGAACAAGAGAATTTAGTCGTAACTTGGTTACAAGCTGCGGATTTAAATTTATCTTTTGCCTTGGAACTTTCACCAGTCAGTATTGGGGCGACAGTATTAATCACAGGGCTGAGTCTACTGGCTCAAATTTATGCCCTGGGGTACATGGAAAAAGACTGGTCTTTAGCTCGTTTTTTCGGGCTAATTGGATTTTTTGAAGCCGCATTAAGTGGTCTAGCCATTAGTGATTCCTTGTTTCTCAGCTACGCATTGTTGGAAGTGCTGACCCTTTCTACTTATTTGTTGGTGGGTTTTTGGTATGCTCAACCTTTGGTAGTTACAGCCGCCAGAGATGCTTTTTTGACTAAGCGCGTGGGAGACTTGTTGCTGTTGATGGCTGTGGTGACGCTTGCCACTATAGCAGGTAGTTTAAACTTTTCTGATTTATATGAATGGACACAAACAGCACAGTTAAATTCCTTGACGGCGGCGTTGTTGTGTTTGGGTTTGATTGCTGGCCCGGCTGGTAAATGCGCTCAATTTCCCTTACATTTGTGGTTAGATGAAGCAATGGAAGGCCCGAACCCAGCTTCTGTGATGCGGAACTCCTTGGTGGTAGCTGGTGGGGCGTATGTGTTGTATAAATTGCAGCCAATCTTGGTAATATCGCCATTTGTATTGAATGCTTTAATCATTATCGGTAGCGTCACAGCAGTGGGAGCTAGTTTAGTTTCTCTCGCACAAACCGATATTAAGCGCGCTCTATCCCATTCGACAAGCGCATATATGGGTTTGGTGTTTTTAGCGGTGGGATTAGAGCAAGGAGGAGTAGCTTTGATGTTGCTGCTGACTCATGCGATCGCTAAAGCATTATTATTTATGAGTTCTGGCTCTGTCATTTTTACCACCCACAGCCAAAACATGACCGAAATGGGCGGTTTATGGTCGAAAATGCCAGCAACTACCACCGCTTTTGTTGTCGGTGCAGCCGGAATGGTCACACTTTTACCACTAGGTAGCTTTTGGGCAATGCTAGCCTGGGCTGATGGTTTAGTCCGAGTCACCCCTTGGGTAATTGCCATTTTAACCATAGTCAACGGCTTAACCGCCTTAAACTTGACCAGAGTATTTAGATTAGTATTTTGGGGTCAACCACAACAAAAAACCCGTCGCGCCCCGGAAGTAGGCTGGCCGATGGCTTTCCCAATGGTGACACTCACAATTCTGACTTTACTACTACCCTTAATGTTACAGCAATGGTACTTACTACCAACGTGGGAAAGTATTGATTGGTATGTAGTGTTAGTGTTGGTGTCTTCTACTGTCACTGGCGTAGTTATCGGGTCGATTATTCATCTGCACAAAGCTTGGTCTAGGTCAAACATGATGGCTTGGCGGATGGTACAAGATTTATTGGGTTACGACTTTTATATTGACCGGATTTATCGCCTCACCGTAGTCAGTGCTGTAGCTATGTTATCGAAAATTTCCGCTTGGAGCGATCGCTATTTAGTTGATGGTTTAGTTAACTTAGTCGGTTTTGCAGCCATATTTAGCGGACAAAGCTTACGTTACAGCGTTTCTGGTCAATCCCAAGCTTATATGTTAACCATCCTAGCAGTTATCAGTGCTTTGGGATTTTTCATCGCCTGGTCATTAGGCTTACTAGATCAATTGCCTTTTTGATAGTGCTGAGTGGTGAGTGCTGAGTGAAGAATTATCTTATTTCCCCAGTCCCTTCCAGTCCCCAGTCCCTAGTCCCCTTGCTCATGTTTGCTTATGCTAAGTGCCTTAATTTTTGCCCCTTTATTGGGTGCGCTATTAGTTGGTTTATTACCTGCTGGCGTGAATGGGAAATTTTCCCGTAGTCTAGCTTTGGGGGTGGCGAGTTTCACTTGTGTGTGGTCGGTGGTACTCGCTAGCCAATTCAATCCAGGGGAAGTTAGTCAACAGTTTACAGAGTTTCTACCCTGGATAGATGTCTTGGGATTAAATTATAATCTAGGTGTAGATGGCTTATCTTTGCCATTGCTCGTGTTAAATGGGTTATTGACTGCCATAGCCATCTATAGCAGTGATGAATCTCTGCAACGCCCGCGATTTTATTACTCTTTGATTCTGATTTTAAGTGCTGGAGTCAATGGTGCATTTCTCGCCCAGGATTTATTGCTATTCTTCTTGTTTTACGAGTTAGAATTGATTCCCCTGTATCTGTTGATAGCCATTTGGGGCGGTGCTAGACGGGGTTATGCAGCTACAAAATTTCTGATTTACACTGCTGTTTCTGGGATATTGATTTTAGCTAGTTTCCTCGGCTTGGTGTGGTTGAGTGATGCTGGTAGTTTTGCCTTAGCATCGATAAACGCTAAATCGCTACCCTTAGCAACACAGTTGTTACTGCTGGGGGGAATTTTAATTGGTTTTGGCATCAAAATGCCTTTAGTTCCCTTGCACACTTGGCTACCAGATGCTCACGTTGAAGCTTCTACACCGATATCTGTGCTACTGGCGGGTGTGTTGTTGAAGTTGGGAACTTATGGCTTATTGCGGTTTGGGATGAACTTGTTACCGGAAGCTTGGGGGTATTTAGCCCCTTGGTTAGCAGTTTGGGCTGTGGTGAGTGTATTGTATGGTTCATCTTGTGCGATCGCTCAAACTGATATGAAGAAAATGGTAGCCTATAGTTCAATTGGACACATGGGCTATGTCTTACTAGCCGCCGCCGCCGCTACACCATTAAGCACCTTGGGCGCAGTCATGCAAATGATTAGCCACGGTTTGATTTCTGCCCTGATGTTTTTATTAGTGGGAGTTGTGTATAAAAAAGCTGGTAGTCGTGATTTAAATGTAATTCGTGGACTCCTAAACCCAGAAAGAGGGTTGCCTGTGATTGGTAGTTTAATGGTACTAGGAGTGATGGCTAGTGCTGGAACTCCGGGAATGGTCGGCTTTATCTCGGAATTCATTGTATTTCGGGGAAGTTTTGCAGTTTTTCCAGTACAGACTCTGATATCCATGATTGGCACTGGATTAACGGCGGTTTACTTTTTAATTCTGCTTAATCGTGCCTTTTTTGGGCGGTTGTCTGAGCCAGTGATTAACCTACCTAGAGTTTACTGGAGCGATCGCGCACCTGCAATTATCTTAGCTATGCTAATTGTGATTTTCGGTATCCAACCCACTTGGTTAGTACGTTGGACTGAACCAACCCTGACAGCTATGGTAAATGTAGAAAATCCAATTGCAACTGTCTCTCTAGATAAACCCAAAAGCAAAAGCTAAATATCATGTATTTGAAAATTGGTAATTGATCATGGGAAACAACCCACGATTACCAATTATCAATTACTAAACATTATTAAAAACTATATTTTTACTATTTTGGAGAATTGACAATGGTAACAATTAAAAACAAACAGAATAATCATCCATTAGCCGAATATATCGAACGTCTAAAAGCTGGACAGGCTTTATTAGCAGACAGTCCAGAGAATGTCTTAGAAGTGGTGGGGATTCTCAAAAGCTACGGCGTAGTTTTAGATGCTTATTCTAAGAATTTAATTTATATAGCAGAAAATCAATTTTTAGTATTTTTCCCATTTTTTAAATATTTTAATGGGGAAATAAGTTTAAACAAATTATTTAGCCATTGGTGGCACGACAGAATCAATTTTGAATACGCCGAATACTGTATGAAATCCATGATGTGGCATGGTGGAGGCGGTTTAGATGCTTATTTAGATACTAAAGAATTTCAAGAAATAGCGCAAGCAGTTATCAAAGCGCAATTTGTAAATAATCCCTTGATATTGGGATTAAATCAACTATTTCCCGACTTTTTAATCGAACAGTTACGGGTGTCTTCTTATTACAGTGGTTTAGGACAATTTTGGCGAGTGATGGCTGATATTTTCCTTAATTTATCAGACCGCTATGACCGAGGTGAAATTAAAACCATTCCGCAAGTTGTAGACCATATTAAAGCCGGATTGGTAGCGGATGCGTTAAAGCCAATTACTTATTCTGTGAAAATTAACAAAACAGTTTATGAAATTATTCCTAAAAGTTTAGGGTTGACTTTTTTAGCAGATACCGCAGTACCTTATGTAGAAGCAGTTTTCTTTAGAGGGACTCCATTTTTAGGAACAGTTTCCTACAATGCCCAAGCTTATCAAATTCCACCGGATCAAGCGCGATTCCAGTATGGGGCATTATACGCTGATCCTTTACCGATTGGTGGTGCTGGTATTCCGCCTACATTGTTAATGCAGGATATGCGCCATTATTTACCAGAGTATCTGCATGAAGTTTATCGCCGCAGTCCCAGAGGTGAAGATGATTTGCGGGTGCAGATTTGTATAACGTTCCAAAAATCGATGTTTTGTGTGACTACAGCCGCAATTTTAGGCTTAATGCCTCATCCTGTGGATACAGAAGACCCATCTGAGCAGAATGCTAACCTAGTTTATCTGGAAAAATGGATGGATAGATTTACAACATCACGATTGGCTGATGTTAATAGTTAAGGACGAGAAAACAATTATAATTTTGTATTAGCTGTTAACAGAAACATCGCCAATGCAACGCGATCGCTATCAAAATCTTGATTTGATTCAGCAATTAGACCCAGAACGCGACCATTGTCAAATTTATCATTTGATGAACGGTTATGAATTTCCCTGGGATATAACGCGCTCGTTGGAAGTTGCACTCATGCGAACTTACTGTATTCCCAGCATTTCTAAGTTATTGAATCAAACAGGGGAATTTATTCATCGTCCGCAGAAACGCTATGATGATACAAGCATTATTGTGGTTGAGATTGTCAAGTGGGGATATGATAGCGATCGCGGTAAACAAGCTTTGGAACGGATGAACGCTATCCACCGCCGCTTTAAAATTGATAACGCTGATTTTCTCTATGTGCTTTCAACCTTCGTTTATGAACCTATCCGGTGGAATGAGCGGTTTGGTTGGCGGTTGATGTGTGAACAAGAAAAATTAGCAGCTTTTTACTTTTGGCGAGAAGTAGGTAAGCGGATGGAAATTCAAAATATCCCGGAAACCTACGCCGAATTTGAACGCTATAACCTAGACTACGAACGCCAAAACTTTCATTATTCTGATACTAATCGCCGTGTAGGGGAAGCAACCCGTGATTTATTTTTGAGTTGGTTTCCTTGGTGGATGCGATCGCTCTTAACACCGTTCATCTATGCTTTACTAGATGATACCATGATTAATGCTTTTGGCTTTCCCCATCCCTCGCCCTTACTGCGTTCTACTGTAGCCAGCATTTTGAAATTGCGTGCTAAATTTCTGCGGTTATTACCTCCACGCACTCAGCCGGACTTTTTTATTGACGCACCTATCCGTACTTATCCCAAGGGTTATGAGATAGGGAAACTAGGGCCAGCAGAGAACATTGGCAAGTAGTTGATTATTATACTTCTGGTTCAACACCGAGCGATCGCAATTGAGCCATGAGGCGTTCAGCCCGTTGACGTTCTTGTTCGGCTCTTTCCTCACCAGTTAATAACAAATTACCCTGTAAATCCCACCAACGTAACCAGGGTAATTGCATATTCTGATATTCTCCCTGCCAGATACCTAACTCAACACCTAAAGGATGTATGGCATAATGTCCCCGTTCATTTGCGGGTAAGAGTTGATACTGTCCTTCAATCAGGTGATAAACTTCTACACTAGCTTTATTGACTTCATAAATACCATAGAAGGGCGGACGAATTACTTGCTCATAGATCCAAAATTTACCCTTCCAAGGAGTTTTGTCTCGTTCCTCACTACCATCCCCAGAGACAAATTCTAAAACAATCAACGGGGCAATAAACTCGCGCCATAACACGTAAGACCTACGGGTTTGTCCATCTAACAACGGTGGTACATTCGGGACATAAAACCAGTCGGGTGCTGCTGCGCCTTTTTCTGGCGGTTCAGTCATGCGCCAGTAGATTCCGCTATCTTGACCTATACAATATTGCCCATCGGGATGGCGTTGTTGCAATATCGGTTTAATCGAGTCAGTAAGTAGAATGCTTTGCGGATGTTCCTGAAAGTTTTTGCCTCCGGCACGCTTCGCGAACACAAATGTACCATCGGACTCTGGTAGTTGCGTATGGTCGGGAAATGGGGTGAGGTCGGTGACTGGATTTGCAGAGGTCATAAAGCTACCTTTGCAGGGATAAGGGTTGTTTTTTTAGTTTAACAATCAAAGGGGAGGAGGGCTATACCTAGGGTTTTGCTAGCTTACCCACTCCCCTGTCAACTCATAAATGGCTTGCTGAAACTATTTCACAACCACCTGATGAACTGGCGCAACACCAGCCAAATCTAAAATTTGCGGAATCAAATCTTCCCGCTTCACCGCCATGACATGGACACCATGACACAATTGCCTAGCAATTTGCACTTGTTCGGCGGCAATTTTCACGCCTTCCTGTAGGGGGTGTTTGGCTTTCGCTAACCTATCAATGATATGGTCAGGAATATTGACACCAGGAACCATGCGATTAATAAATTGAGCATTTTTCGCTGATTTCAACAGAAAAATTCCTGCTAAAATCGGTTTATTATGGGCAGATGCTATCTTGTCCATGAACTTATCTAGTCTTTCAAAATCAGTTATTAACTGACTTTGAAAAAACTGCGCTCCCGCTTCAATTTTACGTTCAAAGCGACTTTGCAAACCTGACCAACTGGTACTTTGTGGGTCTACGGCTGCACCTGCAAATAAATCTGTTGCGCCATCTGTTAAAGGGTTATCGTTGCTATCGACACCTTGATTCATTTTGCGAATCAGTTGTAACAGTCGCACAGCTTCTAAATCAAACACTGCTTTGGCTTTAGGGTGATCACCTGCTTTTACTGGGTCGCCAGTTAAAGCTAAGATATTACGAATACCTAGCGCGTGCGCCCCCATGAGGTCAGCTTGTAAACCAATACGGTTGCGATCGCGGCAAGCAATCTGACAAATTGGTTCAATCCCATGTTGCAACAAAATCACTGACGCTACCAACGAAGACATCCGCAACACAGCACGGCTACCATCGGTAACATTGACAGCATGAACCCTCCCCTTAAGGGTCGCCGCCATTTCAATCATGTGTGCTGGATTTACCCCTTTCGGTGGTGCTACCTCGGCGGTAACTAAGAATTCTCCCGCTTGCGCGGCTTTACGAAAATTGTTCAATGTGCTATAGCTACAGCTATGGTGATGTTCCATAACGTTTATAAGTGGTTTCTCTTTAAGGGTATTATGAATCACACCTTAAAGGGAAACATTGGGGAATGGGGACTAATCAATTCAAAATTCAAAATTCAAAATTCAAAATTCAAGAATTGCTTACTCAACACTCCCCACTCAACAATCAACAACAGGACTTACGCAACTGGCATAATAGTAGGGTGCGTCAGATATCAACAATCTGTTTATTGACATTATTTAAGCAGTCTGACGCACCCTACAAGACACTCAACAATCAACAGTCAACATTCAGCAGTCATAAAGGCATCGAATAGCCTAAAGCTGCTTTTACGTCTCTTAAAGTTTGGTTGGCTATGGCTTCGGCTTTTTCGCGACCATCACGCAACACAGACTCTAAATAGCCTTTGTCGTCCATGATTTGCTGATATTTCTCTTGAATGGGTTTCAAAGCATTAATCGCTGTTTCTGTCAACAATGGCTTAAATTGTCCCCAGCCCATATCTTGACACTCAGTCGCTACTTCTTCCTTAGTCTTGCCAGACAACAACATATATAATGTTAGCAAGTTGTTACACTCTGGGCGTTCTGGGTCGTCAAAAGTTAAACCCCGCACTGGGTCGGTTTTACAACGTTTAATCTTATTCGCAATTTGGTCTGGTGGATCTAAAAGATTAATCCGGCTTAACTCTGAAGGATCAGATTTTGACATTTTGCGTGTCCCATCTGTCAAACTCATTACCCTCGCGCCTTCCTTACGAATTAAAGGATCGGGAAGTTTCAACACAGGCTGATCCTTAGCAAATTGATGATTAAATCTATTGACAATATCCCGTGTTAGTTCCAAATGTTGTTTTTGGTCTTCACCCACTGGCACTTTATCTGCTTGGTATAGCAAAATATCAGCCGCCATCAGCACAGGATAAATTAACAAGCCAGCACCCACATTTTCGCCTTGCTTGACTGCTTTCTCTTTAAACTGAATCATGTCTTGCAGCCAATTCAAGGGTGTGATGCAGTTGAGTAACCAAGCAAGTTCACTGTGGGCTGAGACATGGGATTGAATAAAGATGTTGGAATATTTTAAATCAATACCACAGGCTAAATAAAGTGCAGCAATGGTGTAACTATCTGCTGCCAATGTCGCTGGATTATGCGGTACTGTAATTGCGTGTAAATCTACGACACAAAAGAAATTATCATACTGTTCTTGGATTTCCACCCAGTTGCGAATTGCGCCTAAGTAGTTACCCAAGTGTAAATTACCAGTTGGTTGAACTCCAGAAAGAACACGCTGCTTACCCATAAATTACCAGTTTATTAATCTCAAATGCCCACCGTGTAAAGTGGCAATGGCAAAACACCTTTCATTTTGACATTTTCCAGGGTAACTGACTTGAAAATCGGTAGTCCAAATTCTAGAGTCAGGAATAGGGGTGTAAACGAGAATTTTGCCCAATATCCAATCCCTCAGACAATTTTAAGAAAAATCACAAAAGTTTCCTTAATATGCTTGATAATATTACTATATAGTTATATAATGGAAAAAAGATTCAGAGGGATGTCATTCAGAAAGTGGAATGACGAGGTTTTATGTATGGGCAAATTATTTAACGAGCTGAAGAAAGATATCTTGTATCAGCATGGGATGAATGCCTGTTTAAATTGTGGTGTATGTACTGCTGTATGTCCGGCGGCGGAGTTTAGTGATTACTCTCCTAGAGAAGTCATGAATATGGTGCAGTCGGAAGACGACGAACAGATTGAGGAGTTACTCAAGTCAGACAAAATTTGGTATTGCGGACAGTGTTTTTCTTGTAAAACCCGGTGTCCTAGAGGTAACAGCGCAGCCTCCGTCATTCTTGCCTTACGCCGACTGTCGATTAGGTACGGTTACTTCGCCGAGTCGGAAAAAGGCAGACAGCAATTAATCGCCAAGCGGCTGTTTGGGGAAAATATGCTCAAACGAGGTTATACCTTGCTGGCGGAGAATATCGCGCCTTCCCACTTCCCCGAACTCGGTGACAACTGGGAATACTATTACGACAATATGCAACAGATGCGGGAATGGTGGGATGTACCGATGAATCTGGAAAATAGCGCAGGTTCGCACCGGATGATTCCAGAAACAGACATGGAAGAAGTACGGGCAATTTATCAAAAAACTGGTGCAGTTTCTTTAATGGATGCAGTGGAACAAGGCATGGAAAAGAAACTGGGTAGTAAGGCTGAAGTAGATAAATATTGGCAAAACTGGCTAGAAACCGGCGACAGCAGAAATTACGAACTGAAATAACTATATAGGGTGAAAAATAATGAAACTGGCAGGAAAAAATCAGGCTTGGGAAAGACACCAAAAAGCTGTGCCATCTGTAGATGATGAAGGTGGTAAGTTGTGGGGATGTTTTCGCAGTTGTTTTCTTCAGAGTGCTGCCCCCTACACAGAAGGTATTGCTTATAAAATCTTGAAAAACGATTTAGGTATGGAACTGCGGGAAGCTGCCGGACATACCTCCTGTGGTGCTATTGGCTATCACGGGGATGTGTCCAACCTGGAAACGCAGATGGTAATGGCGGCAAGAAATTTTTCTGTTGCTCATCACGAACTGGGTGTAGATAATCTCTTCTCATTTTGCGTTACTTCCTTTGCTAACTATACGGAAGTGATTAAACTTTGGGAAGAAGAACCAGAGTTAAGAGAGTATACCGAAAAGACTTTGAAGGAAACTACCGGACGAGAATTTTGGATTCCTCATGTTTCTGGGGGTAGACCTTCTGTGGTTCATGCTTCCGATGTTTTCTTTGCGAATCGGCATAAATTAGCCGCAAAAGCTAAGTACAGCCTGAAGGGAATCAAAGCTACAGACCATGTTGGATGTCACTACGGGAAGATTTTCCCTGGTGAGGCTATGGGTGGGGCTGAGTTCCCGCAAGTGTTAGTAGGGCTACTAGAAGCCTTTGGTGCTGAGATTGTGGATTATCCCGAACGCAGACATTGCTGTGGTATGGGTTTTCGTCAGTGTGCTTTCCCAGAAAACAGAGACTATACCGCCAGTAGTGTTTACAAAAAATTAGTTAGTTTGAAGGAAGCGCATCCAGACTGTAATTTAATCTTGACTAACTGTCCGGGGTGTACTGTGTTTCTTGATGCTGAACAAGGAACTATTAAGGAAGTTTTGGAAGAAGAGTTTAATGTCAGTATTCTTGACTATGCTCAATTGACTGGGTTGTTGTTGGGTTATGACCCATTTAAGGATTGTGGATTGAATGCTAAGGCTGTCCCGATTGAGCCTTTGTTGGAGAAGATTGGTATTCCTTATGACAAGAGTAAAACGGCACAGGAGCGTAGGAGGCCATTTTAATCGTCTGCGGTGTTGCATGGTTTTGGATTTTGTCACGCTCCAGGCGCAGAGAGTAAGAGAGTTTAGAGGTGAAAGTTATGGGTAAAAATGTTGTAGTGATTGGGGGCGGTGTTGCTGGGATGGCGGCGGCGGGGAGATTGCAGGATTTTGGTTATGAGGTGGTTTTAATTGAGAAGGCAGCCGCTATTGGGGGTCATGTTAAGAATTGGTATAAGGTGTTTCCTGATTTTACTGATGCTACGGAAATTATTAGTAATTTAAAGGGGAATCTCAACAAGACTAAGATTTTAACTGATTGTACAGTGACGGAGATTGCTGGGTCAGCACCCAATTTTCAAGTGACAACTTCGACTGGTGAAATCATAGATGCAGTTGCGATTTTGGTGGCGACGGGATTTAAGCCGTTTGATGCTGCTTTGAAGGAAGAATATGGTTATGGCATCTACGATAATTCTATTACCTCAATTGAGCTAGATGCTATGTTGAAACATCACACTGTGAAGACGGCATCTGGTAAAACGCCGCAAAAGGTGGCGATGATTCACTGTGTGGGTTCTAGGGATGAGAAGGTCAATAATAATTACTGTTCTAGAGTCTGTTGTACGAACACAATTAAGGTGGCAATTGAACTTAAACAGCAGATTCCTAATTGTGAGATTTATTGCCTCTATATGGATATTCGGGTGTTTGGTCGCGGTTATGAGGAACTTTATCGCACTTCTCAGGAAGATTATGGTATTCAGTTTATTCGTGGTCGGTTGTCTGAGGCGAATGAGAAAACTGACAGCAGTTTATTGTTAAGACTGGAAGATACCTTAACAGCTAGACCGATGCGGTTGAGTGTGGATATGTTGGTGTTAATGGTGGGGATGTGTGCCAATACGGAATTATCACAGGTGGCGGGGTTAAAGGTTGGTGCAGACCGTTTCTATGTCACTGCTAATATGCAATATTCCAATAATTCCTCCCCCAGAGAAGGTATTTTTCTGGCGGGGACAGCTACAGGGCCAAAAGCAATTGTGGAATCTATTACTGATGGACGGTCGGCGGCGGCGGAAATTGCAGCTTTTTTAGCTAGTCAATCAGTAGATTCTCTCAATGGTGGCTCGGTAGTGGCGGAAATTGCTACTTCACTTCATTAAGGTATCAAGCAATGGCAGGAAAAAAATGTTTCTTTGGTCTGAAGGTAGACCGTCAGGTTGATGGTGACAAAATGAACCACGAGTTTCTCAAGCAGGTTCTGGCGGAGGGTGGTGAGTATGCTGCGATCGCTAGTTGTATGCAGTGTGGTACTTGTAGCGGTGGCTGTACCAATGCTGACCGGATGGATATTTTACCACGCAGTTTGGTACTGATGATTCAGAGGGGTGAGTGGGAAAAGGTGCTGCAAAGTCAGGCTTTGTGGTTGTGTACATCTTGTCAAATTTGTACTACCCGATGTCCGCGTGGGGTGCGACCGTCGGATGTGATGGAAGCAGTGAAGGCGATCGCTATTCGGGAAGGTATTAAAAATGACTCTGTAAGATTTAATCAGATATTTGTGGAATTAATCAAGAAACGCGGCATCCTGTTTGAACCGGAATTAATGCAACAGTACGGGGGTATGGCCGCCGTGCTGGAACAAGCAGAATTAGGCATCAAATTAGCTTTACGGGGCAAAATATCCCCATTTCCGGCTCAAGTCAAAGACCCCAAACAATTTAGCGCAGCATTATCAAAGGCGGTCGAACAATGAAATTTTCTTACTATCCTGGATGTAGTCTGCATACAACAGCCAAAGAGTTTGATATCTCCACCAAAGTTGTGATGCGGGAACTGGGAATTGAACTTGAGGATTTGCATGACTGGTCATGTTGTGGCGGTTCTGTAGCTGGCGCAGTTTCCCATGATGTGGGTATGGCTTTGGCGGCGCGAAATGTCGCTTTGGCACAAAAGCAAAATCTGGATTTGTTAGCATCTTGTTCTGGTTGTTATAACAAATCAGCGAAGGCAGCACAGGCATTAGAAAAGGATACAGAAAGACAAAAAATCACCTCGATTCTCTCAGAAATGGGTATATCCGTTTCCGACTCCAATATTAGAGTCAGGAATGTAGTTGATGTGTTGGTTAATGATGTTGATATTTCCAGCCACATCAAAAAGCCTCTGAAGAATTTGAAAGTGGCTTGTTATTATGGTTGTCTCTTGACTCGACCAGCAGACATTACTGGGTGGGACTCTCCTACTTTCCCCATGTCAATGGATAAATTAGCTCAAAAGTGTGAGGCTGAGGTGGTTGATTTTCGCTCAAAAACCAAATGTTGTGGCGGGTCTGTAGTCATCCCCAAAGAAGATGTCGCCTTAGAACTGACTAAGAGACTATTAGATGAGGCTCAATCTCTGGGGGCTGATTGTATAGTTTTGGCTTGTCCTTTGTGTGCTACAAATTTAGAAATTAAACAACCAGATATCGAGAAGAAATACAATGTTAGCTATGGTTTACCCATTATCTACATTACGGAGTTAATTGGACTGGCTTTTGGTATTGCACCCAGAAAATTAGGCTTAAATAAGCACATAATTTCTACCAAGTCGGTTTTGCAGAAATTGAATGTATCTGACTAAGTAGGAGAGATAAATTATGAAATGGGAATATCAATTGAGCAAGGCAGTCACGAGAAATCCTCTGTTTGGCAATTACTGTCCATTTCCAGGCATGACAAAATTATTGCTTGTCAGTGCTACTGGCTTCATTCTTTTACCAATTCTGCTACCAGCAGTCAAAAAAGTTGGTAAATCAATCGCCAAGCAAACCATCAAAGGCGGCATCCTTGTCTATGAAAGTAGTAAAGAACTTGTCACTGAAGCCAAAGCAGAAGTAGCCGCTAAAATCCCCAACTAAAACTTACATATTCATGCTTTGAGTTGACGAGCAGATTATTTTTATGGTCTAGAATATAGTGGGAATTTTTTTTCTTAGTTACCATCACGAAATACTATTAAAATCTAGACCATGAAACATCAAAAAATTCTGGCAAGTTTATTAGGATTAGGGATATTTGTCTATATTCTTTTTGGTTTCGCCTATAACCAGTCAGCATTAGCATTTTCCCAGTCATTGAATCAAAACTTATCTACCCCAGTTACCAAAAATACAACCGTGGTTAATTCAGATTCAGACCTAAAAACGGCAGTTAATCATTATCTCACTTCCATCCCTAAAGGCTATTACACCGTGGGTAATGTAGAAGAATTGCAACGGTTACTCAGGGAGGAAAATATTCTTTTGATTGATGTCAGAGAACCTTCTGAGTATGCCACCGGACATATTGGTAATGCAATTAATATTCCTCTGCCAAGACTAACGCAAAACCTTGACCAAATTCCCCAAAATCAGTCTGTGGTTGTATACTGCACATCTGGTTATCGTTCAGCAATGGCTGTGATGTCTTTACGTTTGTTGGGTTATGACAATGTGCGAGGTTTTCCCCCAAGTATCAATGGTTGGAAAGCAGCAGGTCAAACTTTAAATACTTCCTCCAGCTAATTGCAACTCAGCAACGCTAGTTTCAGTCTCTATGCTTTCACACATCACAACAAATCTTAATATCCCGTTGAAAAACTTACATTAACTTAGGAGGTAATGTTTTTGAATTCCGGGGTGTGTGCTTTATGAAAGCCTTACTACTCTGGCCAATAATGCCCAATTCTTTCTGGTCTTACCAGGAAACCCTTGATTTAGCAGGTTTACACTCTACGAATCCCCCATTGGGTTTAATTACAGTGGCGGCGATGTTACCTAGTGATTGGGAAATTAGATTGATAGACCGCAATGTACGTTTAGAAACTGATGCAGACTGGGAATGGTGCGATTTGGTAATCATCTCTGCAATGATTATCCAAAAACAGGACTTTTGGGAGTTGATCAAAAAGGGAGTTGCGTTAGGTAAAAAGGTAGCTGTAGGAGGGCCTTTCCCTACGTCAGTCCCAGAA
Organism: Anabaena sp. 4-3; assembly: GCF_001597745.1. Classification (GTDB taxonomy): domain Bacteria; phylum Cyanobacteriota; class Cyanobacteriia; order Cyanobacteriales; family Nostocaceae; genus Trichormus. The sequence goes on from NZ_LUHJ01000024.1 coordinate 51,795, forward strand.
TTTGCTTTGGAAGCAGGGGCGCATTATTTAATTTTGGATGAGGGTGAATGTACTATCCCCATGTTTTTATCAGCTTTAGCAGGGGGAGAGGAACGGGGAATTTTTCGTTCTCCAGAAAAACCAGATGTTACCCAAACGCCTATTGCTCGATTTGATTTACTGGATTTAGATGCTTATTTAGCAATCACTGTACAATTTTCCCGTGGGTGTCCGTTTCAATGCGAGTTTTGCGACATCATCAATTTGTATGGACGCAAACCCCGCACCAAAACACCAGAACAAATGCTGAGAGAATTTCAAACTCTCTATGATTTGGGTTGGCGAAGGTATGTGTTTGTGGTGGATGACAATTTTATCGGTAACAAACGTAATGCCAAAGTATTTTTAAAAGCACTCATCCCGTGGATGGAGGAACATAATTACCCCTTTACTTTAGTGACAGAAGCATCACTAAATTTAGCCGAGGACGACGAATTAATTGAGTTGATGGTGAAAGCTGGTTTTACGATGGTCTTTATGGGCATCGAAACCCCAGACACAGATAGTCTTTTGGGTATTCATAAAGTCCAGAATACACGTAAAGACTTAATAGAATCTTGCCATAAAATCACCAAGGCAGGATTACAAATTATGTCTGGTTTTATTATGGGCTTTGATAATGAGCGTTCAGGTGCAGGTCAAAGAATTAGGGATTTTATTGAGGAAACTGGCATTCCTCAAGGGCATTTTAGCTTACTGCAAGCGTTACAAAATACTGCTCTTTGGAATCGCTTACAGCAGGAAGGGCGGCTGGTTGATGGGTTAGGAACTGTTCATCAAGGTGCAATTATGAACTTTGTACCAACTCGTCCCGTAGAGGAAATTACGGAAGAGTATATTGAGGCTTTTTGGCATATTTATGAGCCAATGCCTTACTTAAAGCGGACTTTCCGCCATTTTATGATGATGACGGGCTGGCGGCCTAAAACTAACCGTCGTGTAACTATGATTGAAATACGTCTGTTTTTTGCTATTTGCTGGCGACAGGGTGTAGTTCGTTCTACACGCTGGCGGTTTTGGTGGCAATTGGTAGCGATCGCCTTTTCCAAACCCCGGTTATTATACGATTACATGACTACCTTGGGTATAGGTGAACATTTCTTCAGCTACCGTCATGAGGTAAGGGCGCAGTTACAAGCAAAATTGGCAGCATTGCAGGAGTCTAAACAGGAAGACGCAATTCAGCAATTAGCATCTGTAAGTTGATTCATCACTCTTGCTCTATTTAAATATAGCAGTTCAATACATACCGTAGAGACGTTGCATGCAACGTCTCTACATTTAAGAATCAAGCGCATATTCATCAAAAAATGGTACAATACCAATGTTACGTGAAGTTGCACATAATTAGAAAATCCATTGATTTCTCTGTCTTTATCGGCGTTTATCTGCGTCCATCTGCGTTCAATTATGCTTGATATCTGATTTTATACAGAGCCATATTAACTTAGTATAAGCTAAGAAATTATTATTTGTAAATAGTTACATATAAAAATGCGTGAACTCTATCCCCTGATTGAACCTTATAATGAAAGTAAATTACAAGTTTCAGAATTACACACAATCCATTTTGAAGAATCAGGAAACCCCCAAGGTAAACCTATAGTTTTGCTGCATGGCGGCCCTGGTGGTGGTTGTCCGCCACATTATCGCCAATATTTTCATCCAGAAAAATGGCGGTTAATCATGTTTGATCAACGTGGTTGCGGTAAAAGTATACCCCATGCAGAGTTACGAGAAAATACAACTTGGCATTTAGTTGATGATATTGAAAAACTGCGAGAACATTTAGGCATAGAAAAATGGGTAGTTTTTGGTGGTAGTTGGGGAAGCACCTTATCATTAGCTTATAGTCAAACTTATCCAGAACGTTGTTTAGGGTTAATTTTACGCGGTATATTCTTACTCAGACAAAAAGAATTAAGATGGTTTTATCAAGAAGGTGCTAGCTATATTTTTCCTGATGCTTGGGAAGAATATCTCAAACCAATTCCTGTAGATGAACGTGATGATTTACTCACAGCTTATTATCAACGTTTAACTAGCCCAGATTTACAAATTAGACAAGCAGCAGCACGAGCTTGGTCAATTTGGGAAGCTAGCACCAGTAAATTATTTCCTGATACCCAATTAATGCAAACTTTTGGCGAGGATAAATTTGCTGAAGCTTTTGCACGAATTGAATGTCATTATTTTATTAATAAAGGTTTTTTTCATCCTGAAAATCAATTATTATTAAATGTTGACCGCATTCGGCATATTCCTGCTGTGATTGTTCAAGGTCGTTATGATGTAGTGTGTCCGATGATATCAGCTTGGGAATTACATCGAGCTTGGCCGGAGGCTGAATTTATTGTAGTTCCTGATGCGGGACACTCGATGAGTGAGGTGGGAATTCGTAGTGCTTTGATTGAGGCAACGGATAGGTTTGGTGATAGGGTGTAAGTTAATAGTTTGTAGTAAGGACTTTAGTCCTTATTTAAAGATAGGGAGGACTAAAGTCCTCACTACAAACAAAATAATTTTATATTGATAACAATGAAATTTATAGGTGTGGATTTGGGTTGGAAATCTCAACCGAGTGGGCTGTGTTGCTTACAATTAACAGAGGGAAAATTAGAGTTAGTTGATTTAGCACGGAAAGATGCGATCACTCACATTTTAGCTTGGATAGATAACTGCGTAAAACCAACCGAATCAGCACTTATCGCCGTAGATGCGCCTACCCTCATCCCTAACGCTACAGGTAGTCGTCTTCCTGATAAGCTAACTCATACATACTTTGGAAAATATCACGCTGGCTGTTACCCCGCTAACCAAAGTCTCCCATTTGCCGAACGCACTATTAACTTTGGTTTAGAATTAGAATCCCGTGGTTTTGCCCATGCACCGGAAATTACACCACAAACGCCGGGTAGATATCAAATTGAAGTGTTTCCTCACCCCGCGATAGTGCATTTATTCGGGTTAGAACGCATCCTAAAATATAAAAAAGGGCGTATCAATGAACGCCGCTTAGAATTAATCAAACTATATCAATATATTGTGGAAATGCTACCCACCTATGAACCTGCTTTAGATGTGGGTAGTTTGTTACCTGTGGAGATTCCCTATACAGGTGCAGAACTCAAAGCTACAGAAGATAAATTAGATAGCTTAATCTGTGCTTATGTAGCTGCTTACTGGTGGTATTGGGGTACACAACGTAACCTAGTATTAGGCGATCGCACTACAGGTTACATTGTCATCCCCAAGGGATTGGGGACTGGGGACAAATCAATTCAAAATTCGTCTTGAAAAGTTTCCTACGGCGGGAAACCCGCCTACAGAACTTTTCGCAAAATTCAAAATTCAAAATTAAAGAATTCTGGGGAAAATTTCCCTCATCTAAGTTTCTTAATAGCGAATTGCGAATTGCGAATTGTGAATTGGTATAACTCCCTCATCCTATTCAGCCCAAGCAATCAACCGGGGTTCATAAGAACTAGATAGATATGGGTGTTGAGGTAACACGCGCAAAGACAAGCCTTGTAAACCGGAATTGGTATAAATGATATTGGCGGTGTAAATACTCAAGCCGTGTGTATCCTGTCCTTGGTAATCCATGACTACAGGTACAGCGTTGACGATATCGCCATTGGCATCAATTGCACCTTGATATAATTCCACCTGCACATCATCATTGGTTAAAGTTGCTAGGTCAACTTTAGCTTTTACGGCCACAGTTTGATTGACTTCGATATCTGCACCTGCGGATACGTCGATATCTTTGATTTTGATATTAAACCAGTGGTCAGTAAGTTTTGCTTTCCAAGCTGCTAATTCCTTAGCTGGAGCATAATTATCAGCTATCAGGGTATGATAGCGATCGCTAGCAGGGAAATAAGCCCGTTGAGCATATTCTCGCACCATCCGCGCTGTATTGAAAAACGGACAATTCAACTGAATCGCGTCTTTCATTTTAGCAACCCAACGCCGAGGTAAACCATCGACATCACGGTGGTCATAGAATAACGGTACAACTTCTTTTTCTAGTAAGTCATACAAAGCATTAGCTTCGACTTCATCCTGATAATTAGGATCATCATAATTTTCGCCGTGACCAATTGCCCAACCTGTGCGGACATAATCAGCTTCATCCCACCAACCATCTAAGACACTTAAATTAGGTAGTCCATTCATGGCTGCTTTCATCCCGCTAGTACCAGAAGCTTCACGGGGACGACGGGGAGTATTTAACCAGACATCACAGCCAGCCACCATCAACCGGGAAATATGAATGTCGTAGTTGGGAACAAACACTATATGTTTTTCTAAGTGTTGTTCTGTGATGAAGTGGTTAATTTCGCGGATGAGTTCTTTACCAGGAAGGTCTTTTGGGTGTGCCTTACCCGCAATCACAAACTGCACTTTGCGATTTTTGTTACCTAGCAAAATGCGCTTTATACGTTCAATGTCACGCATCCACAAGGTAGCGCGTTTGTAAGTGGCAAAACGACGGGCAAAGCCAATAGTTAAAACATTAGGATCTAGGACTTCCTGGGCTTGAGCAATATCTGAAGCAGAAGCACCGCGATCGCGTAAATGTTTAACCAGATGTTCCCGCACATACAAAATCATGTCTAAGCGACAACGCTCATGATTTCGCCATAACTCCTCATCGGGTATCGCTTCCATCCGTTCCCATAATGGGCTATCAGGTGGTGCAGATGACCAATTCGGCCCCAAGTAGCGATCATATAATTCCTGAGTTGATTTAGCAACACAACTGCGGGCGTGGACACCGTTAGTAATAGCGGCAATTGGCACTTCTTCCACGGGTACTTTTTTCCACAAACCTTGGAACATTTGCCGTGAGACTACGCCGTGCAACTGCGCCACACCATTAGAAGCAGTTGCCATTTTTAAAGCCAGCACTGCCATACTAAAGGGTGCAGATAAATCACCTGTATTCTCTCGCCCCAGTCCTAAAAATTGTTCTTTGGGTAACCCAAAAATATCTGCATAATAACCCAGGTAGTAAAGGATTTTGTCGGGAGGGAACAAGTCAATCCCTGCTGGTACTGGGGTGTGGGTGGTAAAGATGTTGCTGGAAATTACCACCTGCCTAGCTTCCGCATAGCTTAATCCCTGTTCTTTAATTAACAGACGGATACGCTCTAGGGCTGAAAAGGCGGCGTGGCCTTCATTCATGTGGTAAGCTGTCACCTCATACCCCAAAGCTTTTAATAGCTGTACACCACCAATCCCTAACATAATTTCTTGGTGGATACGCATATCGATATCCCCACCATACAGCTGATCTGTAATGTCGTGGTCGTAGGGATTGTTTGGTTCAATGTTAGTGTCCAACATATACAAGGGTACTGTTCCCACCTGTACGCGCCAAACTCTCGCGTATACTTTCCGCCCTGGATAGTCTACTGCAATCCGCAATTCTGAACCGTCGGGATTACGCTCCAGATGCAAGGGCATATTGTAAAAATCATTAATCGGGTAGCGTTCTTGCTGCCAGCCATCCACATTTAGATACTGAGCAAAGTAGCCTTGCTGGTAGAGTAAGCCGACTCCCACCAGAGGTAAACCCAAGTCGCTGGCAGATTTGAGGTGATCCCCCGCCAGCACACCCAAACCACCAGAATAGATGGGTAGACAATCTACCAGCCCGAATTCCGCCGAAAAATAGGCGTAACATTCCTTTGGTTTTTGACTGCGCTGTTTCTGATACCAAGTGCGCTCTTGGAGATATTCTTGTAATTGACGCGCAGCACGATCCATCTGTGCTAGGAAGCCTTCATCTTCCACGACTTCCAAAAGCCGGGCTTGACTAATCGTACCTAGCATCAAGACTGGATTGTGATGACTAGATTCCCACAAATCTGGGTCTAAACGGCGAAATAAATCTTTTGTCTCAACATTCCAATCCCAATGTAAGTTATACGCCAATCCTCTCAATGGTTCGAGTCGTGGCGGCAGGGAAGGAGAAACGTTGAATGTACGAATTGGCTGCATAGGTTAGCAAAGCTCCTAGTTTAGCTATGGCTATTGTTGACTGTCTTTACCCAATGTTGCCAATTCTTTATACTATGTTTGTAAAATTGCCATGACTTTGTGGAGCATGGCAAAATACAGAAATTCTGCTGGTAAAGTTGATGCTCAGGGTGTTTTTCATTATCTGATCACTCCTAAGACTGAAATTTTTATTTATTAAATTTTAATATTTTGGCAGAATTTGGGATTTAATCTTTTTTGCTGGATTTATCGGCCGTGATCCCAAAAAAATGATGATATTTCTCTGAATATTGATGAAATATGTTATTGATGATTTTATCTGGCGATCGCTTACTTCGAGCCAACTGATCGCCTCCTTGGTATTTGTTAACTGTTATCTCCCTAAAAATGGTTGATTTTGAGTATTATTCTGCATAGACATAGCAACTGCTACAGCAAAAGTCATTTCTGCCGCTACTTGATAAGCTAGTTTAATATTGGCTTGAGACTGTTGACTACCAACAGGAAAGTAGGTTTGATAACGACAACTTGGCTCTCGCTCTACATTACCAGAGGCGATCGCCCTTTGCAAAATAATCAACGCATCCACATCTTCTGAATCATAATGACTTTGCAATAATGTTTGAATTTCATTTTGGGTATCAAGACCTAAATAACCAGAGTTTAAAGCTTGTTGTACAATTTCGTTAATTGAGGACATAATTTTCACCTAGCATGACAGTAAAGATTGATATTTCGGAGAAAATATTATTCTGAGAATATCATGTAAACAAGTGATAGCCCAATTGTTTGCAAATTTTATCATGTATATTATCCTTCACTAACCACCCAATTGGATCACCTTATAGAGTGATTTACAAATTTCGGTTAACGATTCATAATATTTATTTGAGCTATTTTTTCTATTCCACTGATAGCTGTATCATCTATGTTATTTGGAGTCTCAATACTGACTGAAAAATTAGTGATATATTTAACTTTATAGTCAAAAATATTACCCGGTTATCGTGATTTTCAATCGTAAATTCTCAAGTTGCAAAGCAATGTTATCTATTATGTAATTTACTTAACAAATAAAAACTTTATTTATTGATAATGATGTTAGTGAAATATAGTCTAAGTTGCAAATTTATTATGGTTTAGGAAAATTAAATGAAACTTATTTATGAGGATGGCTCCATCTCAAAAAAGTGTGTTATGCTAGGGAGCAATTATTGTTAAAAACAAATCATGTAATAATTAAGCGTGATTAGGTTGTGTTGTAAATCATCATTGTGCAACATGATTAGAGCAACATACTCTAGAAATTCGTTGCAAGAAAGTCGCTATAACAATCGGGGAAGTGCTTACTTGTTTGCACCGATGGAGAATTTTAATGTCATGGCTGAAGTCGGAGATACTCCACCATAACTTTATTGTATAGAGTGAGACCAAGCAAGGTAAAATCAACACAAATAACATTCTTATAGGCAAGACAAACGCTTAATTTGATTGATGTAACTTGCTAAAAATGTTTTGTTGTTGAGGGAAATTTGGTCAAATTAGTTGATAAAAAAAGCAACTGACTGCAACAGAAACAGCTATCATCGCTAAAAAACTATCAGCAGCTAGATTGTCAGTAGTTGTGATGAACTCATACCAACCTATTTACCTTACCTGACACTGAGCATTCAATTTCACAATTTAATAGTCTGAGGGAAAAACTGTAATTACCTAAGTATTGGCTGAGGTATTCAGGAAATTAACAATAGGTTTGTTGACAAAAAACAGCGATATTGTCAACCAACTATTTTGTTGTTCCATACAGAAATCACAATTCGTGGACAAAAAATCTGCTGTAAGTACAGGATAGATTTTTTGGTTAAATTGCTGATGTGTTCAGCCTAAAAATTGATGATGTCAAGGCTAAAATGCGGAACTAAAATTGAGGGTATTTATTTAAGGGTATTTAGTGATTAATTTAGTCCTATAAATTAGGAATAAATTTTAATGACAAAGCAAAAATATCACATTTACCTAACCCTTGACGAAAATCTTTGATAGTTTTATCTCACTATCCCGTGAATCATTTACTTGAGAGATATCAGAATCAGTGTTATTAGCATTACCAAAAATCCATTGCCAATACACAGTCAAAATTATTTACACCATTCATCTGAGAATTCGGTCATGAAGAAGCAGCACAACAACTTAAAATGGCAGCGATTTCAAGAATTGTTACTAATGACTCTCCTCGGAGATATGCCCACACTCGCATTAGGAACAAAATTAAGAAATCTGGCATATCGGCAGATTTTTGCTCAAATGGGTAGCTCAGTTTATATCCAAGATGGAGTTGAATTTATCAACACTGCTGGAATAGAAATTGGCAATGGCGTATACCTATTTAAAGGTGTGCGTCTGGATGCTAAAGGACATCCAAATAATAGAATTAGTTTAGCAAATGGCGTAGCAATCGAGCGTAATGTTGATATAGGATGCTTGCAAGACACTGATATCCAAATTCATGAGGAAACTTTCATTGGGCCTGATGTTTGTATTGCTGGCCCTGGAAACATTAAAATTGGTAAACGCTGCTTGATAGCATCTCATACTGGTATCTATGCAAACCAACACAATTTTACAGATCCAACATTGCCGATCAAGTACCAAGGTGTCACTTGTAAAGGTATTGTTATAGAGGACGATTGTTGGTTAGGACATGGGGTAACAGTATTAGATGGTGTAACTATCGGTGAAGGGAGTGTAATTGGCGCGGGAGCAGTAGTTACTAAAGATATTCCGCCTTTCTCTGTGGCTGTTGGTGTACCGGCACGCGTGATTAAAAGCCGCATAGCCCAGAACCTTGTGACATCTCATGCAACTCATGACTGATAGTTAATCAAACAGCTAGCACGACACAGTGGTAAACAGGGAAAAAATTTTTGTCAGTTCTTGCTGAAATAGGAAACCTCTGGGTTGGCTAAACGTCACAATATCAACCAGTAAATAACTATGACATCAGGGACATCTACAAATTAGATAGCTACATGGATCAGCCCACAAAAAACAGGAAAAGAATATTATCAGGTGCAACTAAGCGTAGAATCATCTGAGAATTCTACTAAACATGGTGTTTAAATACCACCGTTGTCTTCTCCAAAAGGAACGAGATATGGGTAATATAAAGGAGCTATCTTTTCTGCATGGCAGATACTAAGAAAGAGCTTTTTCGTCATACCCTTTGGAGAGATCGCCGATGGTTACTTTAAAAATCGCTGTTTATATTGTGGTTGCATTCTTTTTGGCTCTTTTTGTTTTCGGATTTTTGTCTAACGACCCAGCTCGTAACCCCGGTCGTCGGGATTTAGAGTAAAAACTAGACAAATCCTATGTAAGTGCCGGAAGCTAGAATACACCAGATGTTACAGACACCGACTGCTGGCTTGTACCATTGCAGTTGGTTGTCTATCTCCGGGAAGCTGGCTGCATAGTAGCAGAAAGCGCAAGTCGGAAGGCAAAAAGTGAATTCATCCTTCCGGCTATTAATTGGCTATTTGTTAGGTTGATTGTGTTCTAATATGCTTCATCCAGTTCTGCCTCCTGCACCGCCTACTCTCGTTGAACCCATACAACCGGCAAATTCCAGCTTATCTGCTAGCAATACTCAGTTTCCTAGTGTGGGGGAAGTTGACACCTCTACACCAGCACAAGCGGAAGCACTCAAAAATTATAGTCAAGAGAATACGGGAACTGCTGCTAATAACACTTCTACGGACAACAATTTATTAGTTACTCCCACCCCGGCAAAATCTACCAGCAGTCCAGAAACCTTCGAGCCAGAATTTTCTCCCCAGCCAGCTACTAACAGTGCTACTAATTTAGGACAGCCTTTAGTAATTGGTTATCCCATTGAGAAAACAACAACATCGAATCGGTCAGTTGCTCCCAGTACCAATGATATTCAAGAATTAGCACCACCCCAAATCCCTGCTGTCACCGCAAATCTGAGCAAGGAAGCACAAAAGGAACAGGTGAGAGTGCAGCAGTCTGGGGATAGTATTAATCTCTCAGTATTTAATCCTGATAGCGTACCCAGCCATCAAGCCATTCAAAATGTGATTGAGTTTAAGTCCCGTCAAAAAACTCAACCATCAGTTCCAGCAACTGTCACATTTGCACCCAACAGTCCCCAAGCCCAAATTTCACCCTCTGGTACACCAACCACAACTACCCCACAAGTGAGAGAAAGAATTGTGGAGGTGACATCAGATAGACAAGAATACGACCAGCAACGGCGTATAGTCACGGCTGAAGGTAATGTAGTGGTGCGATTTGATGGGGCGGTAGTCGATGCCGATCGCGTGCAGGTAAATTTAGAGAATTTAATCGCGGTTGGGGAAGGCGATGTTGCATTAACTAGGGGTGAACAAGTATTAAGAGGACAACGCTTTACCTATAATTTTCTCCTAGACAGTGGGGAATTAGAAAATGGCAGTGGGGAGATTTATGTCCCCTCAGCGTCAACAGATTTAGCGTTCTTACCCACTGATGTTACAGCCGGGGGAGTTCCCGCACAACCACCAAGCGATCGCATTCGGGCTAACCAACCAACCACAGATGTCACCAGTCCCGGTGGCATTGATTTGACAGTGGGTGGTACAACAGCCAGCAATTTACCACCACCAAAGTCTGGGGGTGAAGTCAACCGCCTGAGATTTGAAGCTGGACAAATTGAGTTTTATCCCCGTGGTTGGCAAGCGAGAAATGTCCGCATTACTAATGATCCATTTTCGCCTCCAGAGTTAGAGTTACGAGCAGATAAAGTGACTGTAACGCGAGAAGCTCCTTTAATCGACCGCATCACCACCCAACGCCAACGCCTAGTATTTGATCAGAACGTAGTTCTACCCCTACCCGTCAATCAGCAGACAATTGATCGACGAGAACGAGACACCAGCCCGTTTATTGTCTCCCCTGGCTATGATGGCGATCGCCGGGGGGGTTTGTTCGTAGAACGTGGCTTTACAGTGGTGAATACCGACAAGACACGCTTACGAGTTACACCGCAGTTTTTTGTCCAGAAAGCCGTTCAAGGTAGTGATGATGTACCCTCTCTGTTTGGTCTGAAAGCTAGTTTAAATGCGGTGTTGAGTCCCACATCTGTACTTCAGGGTTCTGGCGAGTTAACTAGCTTCGACCTCAATACTATAGATGAAAATTTAAAAGCGAGTTTACGCTTACGCCAAACTTTAGGAAATGTCAACCCCCATACATTGAATTGGGAATATAGCTACCGCGATCGCCTTTATAACGGTTCGCTGGGTTTCCAAACCGTTCAAAGTAGTTTGGGTGGTTTGATTATATCTCCAGTGATCCCACTCGGTAAAACTGGTATTAACCTCAGTTATCAAGCTGGCGCACAGTATATCAACGCCAACACCGACCGCCAAGATTTATTAGATATTAATCGGGATAACGATCGCGTTTCTCTAGGTCGCTTACAAGGTAGTGTTGCTCTCAATAAAACCTTCTTACTCTGGCAAGGACAACGCCTACCACGTACTCCCACACAGGGATTAAAGTATACAGCTAGACCTGTAGTTCCTTACTTGCAAGCGATCGCTGGTGTTACAGGTACTACTAGCTATTACACAAGTGGCGATAATCAGAATACCCTAATTGGTTCAGTAGGCTTGTTAGGGCAGTTCGGACACTTTTCTCGCCCATTCTTAGACTACACCGCTTTTAATGTTACCTACTCCCAAGGTTTAAACAGTGGTCTATCACCGTTTTTCTTTGACCGTTCCGTTGATACTAGAGTGCTGAGTGCTGGAGTCACACAACAGATTTATGGCCCTTTCCGTTTGGGCTTTCAAACATCAATTAACTTAGATACAGGTCAAGAAACAAGCACCGACTACATTTTAGAATATAGTCGTCGTACCTACGGCATTACCTTGCGCTACAATCCCGTGCTGGAATTGGGGGGTTTTAGCATCCGTATTAGTGACTTTAACTGGACTGGTGGAACAGATCCCTTTTCTGATGGTGAAGTCACCCCAGTTGTTGGCGGTGTGCGCCGGGAGAAGTGAGGGACTGGGGACTGGAGACTGGGGACTGGGGAGCAGGGGAGCAGGTGAGAGAAACGAATGACTAATGACTAATGACTAATGACTAATGACTAATGACTAATGACTCATGACTAACTTCAGCTGCTTGACTTGGTATCCTCCAACCCTTAACAATTAACGAGCAGAGTCATTTAACACAGGGAAAACTGACAGTGGTGAACCCGGAATTACCATCTTGGCGTAAAACAGTAGAAAGTCAGATTCTATCTGTGACGGTGTATAGTGACAAAGCCCTGGTAACACGACAGGGTAAGGTGTCTCTCACAGGCTCAGAACGCTCTTTGTTGATTTCTTCGTTACCAGTGACTCTAGAACCTGAGTCTGTGCGGGTAAGTGGTAAAGGTACGGTAGGGGTGCGGTTGTTAGCAGTGAGTTGCGATCGCATCTACACCACTGAACCTGTTGCGGAACGAGTCGCCCAGTTAACTAGGCAAATTCAGCAGCTAGAAACAGAAAAACGCCATCTACAAGCCCAAGTAGATGCTTTAAGTTTGCAATCTCAATTTATTGACGGTTTACGGCAAACTACAGCCGAACCCTTTGCTCAAAGTCTCTCACGAAAAAATCTCAGCCTCAGTGAAACCCTAGATTTTCTCAATTTTTTAGGTAGTCAGTATAGCGAATATGCGATCGCCTCTGGTGAGTGTAAAAGTCAGCAACAAGAATTAGACAAGCAAATACAAGCCCTGCGTCACTCATTACAAATTATCCAAACACCCCACGCCAAAGAAAGTTTTAGCTTAATAGTTGATGTAGAAGTTGCTGGTGCTGGCGAGTTTGATTTGCAGGTATCCTACATGGTAAATCACGCCAGTTGGACACCGTTATATGACTTGCGGTTAGATAGCATTAGCAAGACAGTACATTTAAGCTATTTGGCAGCACTCACCCAAAACACTGGCGAAGATTGGCAAAATGTAAATCTTACCCTGTCTACTGCTAAACCAGGATTAGGTACATTACCACCAAAATTACACCCTTGGTATATTGATAGTTTAACGCCGCAAGTAGTGCGATCGCGCCGACAACCTAGCCCATTGCTACCCCCTATCATGGCTATGTCTGCTCCATCTGCCGAAGCAGCACTACCAGAACCAGAAGCCGAAATCATCGAAGATACTTTGATTACCGCAGAAAACATGGTAGCAGAAGTATCTACAACAGGTAGTATTGTTACCTTTAAACTCAACGGTGGTGGTAATATTCCCAGCGATGGCGCACCTCACAACACCACTATTTTTAATGATGATTACCCCTGTAATTTGCAGTATGTCACAATACCGCGCCTAGTGAGTTTTGCTTATCTAGAAGCCAGCGTGAAAAATAATCCTGATGGTACAACTTTATTAGCAGGTACAGCAAACATCTTCCGGGATAATATGTTTGTTGGCACAACTCAATTAGAAAATATCGCCCCAGGACAAGAATTTAAACTGAATTTAGGCATTGATGAAGGATTAAAAATTGAGCGTGATTTAGTTGAGCGTCAAGTAGATAAAAAACTGATTGGCAACCAACGCCGAACTACTTACGCTTATCGGTTAATCATTACTAACTTACTCAATCAAGAAACAGATTTGAAATTAACCGAACAATTGCCAATTAGCCGCAACGAACAAATAAAAGTCCGCCTCATCCGCACCAACCCACCCATACAACTAGGTGAAATGGGAATTCTAGAATGGAGTTTAACTATTCCACCCCAACAACGCCAAGAGATATACTACCAGTTTACTGTTGAGCATCCACCAGAGTTACAAATCACCGGGTTAGACATTTGAAGCTTCCGGGAAAACCTTTCCCATTACCTGTTCCCTGTTCCCTGTTCCCTTTCAAAGAGATATACTACCAGTTTACTGTTGAGCATCCACCAGAGTTACAAATCACCGGGTTAGACATTTGAAGCTTTCGGGAAAACCTTTCCCATTACCTGTTCTCTGTTCCCTGTTGCCTGTTCCCTGTTCCCTTTAAAACTGAGCAACTAAAGAAGTTTGGCGAAGTTTAAAGCTACTATTAAAATGGAGACTATTGATCAATGAGGAAAACGAATGACCCAAGTGGTTTTAGGAGAAAACGAAGGTATCGATTCAGCATTACGCCGGTTCAAACGCCAAGTATCTAAAGCCGGTATCTTAGCTGACGTTAAGTATCATCGGCACTTTGAAACACCGTTGGAAAAACGCAAGCGCAAAGCAGTGGCAGCTAGACGTAAAAGACGGATGAAATAAACCGATACGGTTTGGTACGTGTGTTGCTTGAGGAAATTCACCTAAAAAAGCAACATTAACTTGCCACTAATTATTTTTGAGAATAATCAAGCAGGATGTGCCGCACCCCGGATGGGGTGTGAGTATACCGCTCTTGCATAAAATTTGATACTTTCAAGGTGTGATTATGGTTCGATGGATTCAGCAAAATTGCTGACCATCAACCAAAAATAAACACCTATTAGCACTAAAATTAAGTTTTTACTGAGGAACCTCAACAGTGCGACTGTTGCAACGGTTCATAGCCTTTTCGACTCCTTGCTTCAGGCTGAGTTCTACACACTCAACGACAAACTGGAGTACAAGAGACATCAGTTGATTTTCAGCAGCAGTAAATTTTCCCAACACATAGGAAACTGTCTCTGAGTTATCTCCATTAGCAGCATTTTTGGGTTTGCCGATACCGATACGTAGCCGGGGGAAGTTTTGGGTATTCAGATGAGCGATCGCACTCTTCATACCATTATGTCCCCCAGCCGAACCAGACAAGCGCAAGCGGGTTTTACCCAAAGGCAAATCCAAATCATCATAAATCACCAGCACCGACTCAGCAGGTACTTTATACCAACTTGTCACCGCTTGTATTGCCTGTCCTGAGCGATTCATATAAGTTAAAGGCTTGAGTAAGCGGATTTTTAACCCTCCTGGTGCGATACCTTCGCCGAATTCCCCTTGGAACTTGCGATTTTCTGCCAGAGAAATCTGCCAGGAACGAGCCAAAGCATCAACAGCCGCAAAGCCAATATTATGGCGAGTTTGGTCATATTTAGGCTCAGGATTTCCCAAACCCACAATTAGCTGAGGAATCACCACAGCCGAAGGCGTAACAGTTTCCGTCATCGTGTTTTCAGTCTATAAACTAGCAGCAGCGACTTAAGCAGCTGGCGAAGAACCAGCATTATCCTGCTCAGATTTAGCCTCTTCAATTTGTTTAGGTTCAATTTGGGCAGTAGTTTTAACAGCCTGTTCTAATTGTTCAGTTTCTCGCTTAAACTCACTCTGAAACTCATTAGAGGCTTCTTGAAAACCGCGAATTGCTTTACCTAAACTTCTACCAATTTCTGGCAGCTTCTTAGGGCCAAAGATTAACAACGCCACAACCATAATCAAAGCCATTTCCGGTAAACCGATACCAAAAATATTCACGCGGTTTCTCCTGTTGAAGTGTTAATAAATGGAGACTGGGGACTGGGTAAGAGATTCTACCTTATCCCCCTCATCTTCCTCATCTCCCTCATCCCCCCTACTCCCCACTCTCTCACTTATTTAAGCCTAACTTGTTGAGGAGTCAAGCCACAAAAAAACCCGGATGAACCGGGTAGGTGTTTTTTAGCTTTAACAGCTTATTTGCTGTATATTGTCTTAGCTACCTAAACTGCGCCAGTCAACCATGACATCTTGAATCATGATGGACTTGTTGTAAAGTTGCAGAATGATCAGCAAAAACACGAAAAATAGCCCCATAAAAATAGCCATTACTGGAGTTGTTCCCCAGCCAGGAGCTACTTTACCATACTCAGAATTTAAAGGTCGCAGGATATCTCCCAACCTAGTGCGTTGTGCCATAGTTCACCTGAGATTAGTTGCCAAAGCTTTTTTTAATCTTCTGTAATATTCTATAAGAATAGCACTCATCATCAATAAATCACTTATGGAACCCGCAACAGTTCTTATCATTTCTGTAGCAGCCGCCGTCATTGGAATCACTGGGTATGGAATTTATACCTCCTTCGGCCCTCCTAGCAAGGAATTATCAGATCCTTTTGAGGATCATGAAGATTAAAAAGGGAGTAGAGACTGGGGAGTGGGGACTGGCGACTGGGAAATAATTTAGGGTGGGCTTTGCCCACCAAAACATAAATATGCTTGACAAATTGTACTTTTTGTGTTAAGAGGTTAACCAGGATTGCTATATCAGTTTAAAACTGGCTATTTTCCCAGGTTTGATTGTTGAAATTCCTGTAGTGGGACGTTCTAACAAGTCTACTGACTCAGCTAGGGTTAAGCCTACATCACTCTGTAAGGATAATTCGGCTGTTTCTCCTTGAGACTCGTAACACCGGATAATTAATTTATCGGGTTCGTCTTCAGATGGTTTGACAGCCATTAAAACTAGATTTTCGACTGGGAAATTTAAGCAACTGAGTCTGTCTCTATTGGGGAGTGGGGAGTTGTGAGTGGGAGTATTATTAAGTATTATCACTTCTAAGTGTATGTTTAATTCGTAACCTCGTCTAACTGTCTGGGCTGACTGCCAGCTATCTGCGTGAGGATACAAAGCATACGTAAATTCGTGTAAGCCTCGGTCGGCTTCTGGGTCTGGCCAGTTGGGGCTTCTTAGTAGGGTTAATCGTAGTTGTTGTGGTTGAGCGTCGTAACCGTATTTACAATCATTGAGTAGGCTAACTCCGTAAATACCCTTGTCTGTGGTTTCTGTTAAATCAGCCCAACGTAAAGCGGGGACTTCCCATTTTGCTTTTTCCTCTGGGGTTTGGGGTTGGGTGGGGCGACGAATTGCACCGCAGGGGATTTCATAGGTGGCAAAGTCGGCTGTAAGATTGAGAGGAAAGGCGGCTTTGACTAAAACCTGATTTTCTTGCCAGTTAACTTTAGAGGCAATTTTTAAGACGGGTGAACCGGCTTGTAAAATATAATCTTGGCAAAATTCTGAGTTACCTAACTGACGCACTACACGCACACGATGTTGTACTTGCCCTTGTTCTAGCCATTCTATAGATTTAAGATGGGTTGCAGGTAAGGGATGCTGGTTATAATTGGGGTCTATGTTCCAAGCATCCCAATATTGACCACTGTCTTTAAAGGCTTGTAATTGATTACCTGCACCATTCAATATTTCTCTTTGATGGGTTTTGTCAAAGATACTGGCTAAATCTCCGGTGTCGGGGTCTACAATAACCCGTAGGTGGTCGTTTTCTAAGATGTATTCTGTGAGTGGGTGGGATGTGGGGGATAAGGAAGATGTGGGGGTTAACCAAAATACGCGATATCCTACGGGGGGTATGTCGGTAGCTAGGAAGAGTAGGGTTGAGGGTTCGGATAATTGAGATGTGAGTTGCTGTCCTGTGGTGTCGTAAATTTGGTATTGTTGATGGGGTGTGGGTAAGTTGACAGATACTACCTCTGAGCGTTGCCAGTTGAGGGCATTAAATACAAATATTGGTAAACTGTCGGGATGTGGTGGGTCTGGTAGGGTAAAATGGGAGGCGATCGCCTGTAATGATTCCTGTAATATCTTCGTTCCTACTTGTTCCACTTGCTGCCATTGCGGTAAGGCATCTACATAAACTTGGGTAATCGACGAACCAGGTAAAATATCATGAAACTGGTGAAATAATACTTGCTTCCAAGCGGTTTCAATTTCCGCTTTGGGATAGGTTACGCCACAAATAATATGAGCTAAACTGGCAAAGAGTTCAGCTTGATAAAGTAAATTCTCACTCTTTCTATTCCAGCGTTTTTGATCGGCGTGGGTAGTATAACAACCACGATGGAATTCTAAATATAGTTCATCATTCCAAGTTGGGTATTGGGCATTGGGCATTGAGGTAACATCTTCTCTAATTTCTGCCTCCTGCCTTTTGCATTCTGCCTGAATTTGTTGGAGATATTTTTCAGACGTAATAAATTCTAAGTCTGGGAAGAAGGGCGATGTTTGCCAGCGTCGGGCTGTTTCTAACATATCACGGGTGGGGCCGCCGCCGTGGTCGCCAACACCAGGAAGCCAAAGGGATGTGGTTAAATTGGTTTGGGTTTGCCATTCTAAAGCATAGGCTGTCATTTTTACTGGGTCAATGCCTTCGCCAATGGGTGCAGACATATAACTCAAAACTTGACTACCGTCAGGCGATCGCCACCAAAATAGGCCATAATCAAATTTAGTAGTATCATTCCACCGCAGCTTTTGCGTGACAAAATACTCAATTCCAGCATTCGCTAAAAACTGCGGTAATGTCGCACAAAAACCAAAGGTGTCGGGAACCCAAACCACACTCGTCAGCTTACCGAATTTTTCCTGTACATAACGCTGACCATATAATAGTTGACGGACTATCGACTCTCCATTAATCAAGTTTAAATCTGGTTCTACCCAAAAACCTCCGACAATTTCCCAAACTCCCTCAACTACTTTTTGTTGAATTGTCTCAAATAAGTCTGGGCGATGTTCTTCTACCCAAGCATACATGGCTGGGGTAGAATGACAGAAAATTAATTCGGGGAAGTCTTGTTGTAGTTTCAAGACTGACTCAAACGTGTTTTGGGCTGCATTCCACGTTTCACTGACAGTCCACAACCATGCTAAATCTAAATGAGCGTGTCCTAATAAATAAATTTTAAATTTGGCAACGTCTATAAATGAAGATGCTGACAGATAATCTATCAGGTGTTGACGTAAACTGATGAGAGTTTCTGGGGTGTGGTTTGGGTATTGATTGATGATGGCTGCTAAAGAGTCTAGTTGTTCTGGGGCGAACTTTTCTAGATATAACTGCAATATAGCTAACTCATCAGCGATAAAACCGGGGTCGGGATAATTATAATCTTTAGACTCGTACATCAGGAGCGATCGCACCAAAGCCCCTTCACAATGTCCCGGACTGACTAACCGCAAAGCTATAATAAATTCTTCCCCTGGTGTCACCTCTGGACTTAGCAATATTCTAGGCGAACAATCAAATAAATCTCCTTCTGATACTAATTCGCCATTCACATAAATTTTAACTGAGTCTGCCCACCACAACAACGACAACCGCAAACACAAACCGCCTACAGGATACCCGTGTAAACTTTCGGGAACTGTGAATTTTTGGGCTAACCATAACACTTTCTGCCCACCATCCCAAGCAAAGTTACCTTTAGCGTTTAACTCCACAGTTTGCCAGTCTGCTAAATTCGATGCTACGACATCAGTAATTTCTTGGTGTGATGTTGAGGATAACCAAGAAGGCTGAATATTCACTTGGCAGTAACCGCGCAATTGAGCGATCGCGTCTGAAATTAATTTTGTATAGGATGGAGATATAGGAGGGGTCATATTTTCGCTAAGATGAGGACAACTACGACAATTATTAGCAAGCAGTCAGAAGTCAGAATTTCAGGGTAAGAATAGATTTTTGTAGCACTGGCTGAAGACTCATCTGTGAAGTAAAGCAATAAATTTTGCACTTTTCCACACCCAGCCCATAAGAATCCTGTATCCTGTATTCTGAATTCTTTGATATTGTTTGGCGGGAGTCTCACAAATCAACAAGGCTCAAATTAATCACTTACTACCATGTCCTCTGGTTCTTCTGGTCGTTATCAAAGCAGACTCTTTAACTTTGTCCACCAGCATTCTCGGCGGTTGACAGCGCAGTGGGAAAGCACCTTCAGACATTTACAAGTTGCAACTAAGTGGGGCGTGGAAGCCCTAATTTATCCTGTATATTTATTGTGGCAATCAGCTAATGCGGCTGTAAAAACGCTATACTCCCAAGAACCAGCACCTCAGCCTCAGTTACAGCCAGATTATACCGATTTTTCTCCAGACACCCCCCCGGTTGCTGATACACCCATTCAGCATATACTAGAGGCAGTCAAAAATCTCCCATCTGAAGCGGTAACTGTTACCCCGACAAATACATCACCACTCTCTCAAGCATGGAAGTTTTTGAAGTCAAAATTTTTGCCTCATCACACAACTAACTCTCAGGTTTCTCAATCCTTAACTATTCCGAACAAAACGGTAAACAGTCTCAACGCAGTCAACCAAAATGATTTGCTTCAGCTTCAGCTACCTGTGGTGAGAGGAATTGCTACAGATTTATGGCATCGGCAATTGGTACTTGTCAGCATTGAGAATCAAATTCTAGATATTTTGACACCACAGCAACAAGCCAAATTAACCGACAGAATTATTAGTGAAGTTGCTAATTATTACCATTTTCAGCAGTTAGCTGCAACTCAAGAACAAGCGCAGTTATTACCAGAAATTGAGCAAATATTAACCAAGTTGACGGGCAGTAATACCGCTACAAATCCTGCTTTAGAGCCAGGAATATCACAGGATTTACCCAACACCAACAAAATTCTAGCATTCCTAGACAAAGCAGTTGCCCAATTGGAAACAAAAGCAATAATTCCTGTGCAACAAAGCAGCCAGGAAATCATCCGAGTTGCCCAAACTCAAATCAACCTGTTTGTTTATGGCAAAGAATCTTTATCAAATACAGGAGAAATTGCAGTTAATCATGATAATTTAGCTACTCGAAACCAGAATATTACAGCTTTAATTGAAGTGGCTCTTAATTACTTTTTTGGCGTAGGTAAAGATAAGCAATTGCTGAGTCAGCATGACAAATTCTTACCTGAGAGTAATCAATTAAATAATGATAATTCCATAGTAGATAGTTGGCTAAATTGGCAAGATTTATATGGTGATTCGGCAACGGTGACTAAAAAGTTAAATTCTACTGTTGTGCCTAGTGCATCGCTAGGGTTATCTTGGCAGAGACAATTGAATTCTCCACCATCGAAAGCCGAATCTAATTTAGTGCCAAGCAAAAAACAACCCCGCAAATTAACGCGATTTCAACCCAAATCTAGAGGTGCTATTTCTCCACTGAGAAATACTCATGAAATAGTAGAAATTTCTCAACAAACTCACCCAGAAACACAAGCAGAAACACAACCAGACTGGATAGAAACCAAAGCTACTTCTGTCGGCTATGAAAAACACATACTAGAACAAGTCTTGGAATGGTTGGATCATGCTATGCTTTGGCTAGAAGAAAAATTAGTCAAGATTTTTCAACGACTACAAAGCCTGTGGCGGGGAAAGTAAAGTATAGTGTGACTTTAAATTGATTTGGTGTTTCTCTGCGTGAAAATTATTGTTTACTGTAAATACTTCAATTTTAAAAATCCACTAGATAAACCAAAAATTGAGACATTTATTGTTAATTTACCCCAAATTCCCAGAGTTGGTGAAACAATTGTGCTTGAAAGATTGTCAACTCAAAAACAATGTATAATTATCTTTGAATATATAGTGACGGCAGTGCAGTTAAACGCTTCCAGAGAATCTGCTGATGCTGCTGATGCTCAAGTTAATGCTTGTTTGAATCATTGTTGGGAAGGAACTTCTAATTTTAACGTTACGCATTTTTTAGAAAAGTGAAGTTTTACCACAATATATGATTCAAAAAATGACGCAAAGGCTTTAATCCTGTAGGTTCTTGATAGTCATTTGGTAAAAGTGACATCATAGCATTCTGTAATTCTATCAAAGCCGTTTCCACTTCCTGCCGCTTTGGTCTAGCGGTTTGACTAAAATGTAAAGGTTCACCAAAACGTACCGTTAACTCTTTACCCCAATATAGGTCTTGTGTCCCAATTAACGCTACTGGTACAATTGGCACACCAGCCCGTAAAGCATAAATTACAGTTCCTCGCTTCAAAGGTAAATTTAATTTACCTTCGGTGTCTGCAAGTCTTCCTTCAGGAAACAAAATTAAGCTATCTCCATGAGCCAAAATTCCGAAAACAATGCGGTCGATTTGGCGTAATGTGTGTATATCTCCACCTGTAGGTACTGTTTCTGTAATAACTTGCGCTAAGTTAATTAAGTCTTCCCTTCCCGCTTTCGCCGCTTGAATAACAGCAAGTTCTTCTTTCCATATCCTCGCTAAAGGAATTACACCCCCTGCTATACTTAAAATTAAGCGTTTCCACCATTTGTTATATAAGGTGCGGGCATCACCCAAAATGTAATAGTAGGGTTGGGTAGGAAGTTCCGCTAGTAGTAATAGGGGATCAATGTGATGAAGATGGTTAACTGCTAGGATGGCTGGTGTTTGAGGAACTTTTTCTAAGTCTTCCACCCGTACCCGAAAAATACAATGTATGAGCGATCGCAATACTAACCGCCTGATACCAGAATTAATTCTCGGCGTGGGATACTGTTGATTAATCGCTTCTAGCTGAGTCAGCGTCTCTGTAATCATTGCACGCACAGCGTGATGATTGGCGGCGGCAACACCTTCTTCTACACGCCTGATACTTGCTGTCGTCACCGGGGGCAAAGTTTCTGATGTAGTAATACTGTCTGACTGTTCGCTAGATGACACTTGCGCTAACTCTTACCAACTCGTAAGGGATTCCCTACAATATAGCTTGATAGGCTAGAAGCTTGTTAGGAACACGTATCAAATATTAACCCGATGATCAACCACAGTGAAGGCATCTTTCCAAGTATCGGGAATCTGAAACTTTATTATCAAGGCTGGTTGCCAAAAGGCACGGTTAAAGCCATCTTAGTTATCATACATGGATTGGGAGGACATAGCAATAAGTACAGGAATATATTTGAGCATCTTGTCCCCAAACAGTATGGTATTTACGCTTTAGATTTGCGGGGTCATGGGCGATCGCCTGGTCGGCGTGGTCATATAATTTCTTGGGCTGAATTCCGCGAAGATGTCAGGGCTTTTCTGGAGTTTATTCAAAGCCAACACCCACAAAGCCCAATTTTTTTGTTAGGTCATAGCTTAGGTGCAGTCATAGTCTTCGACTACGTTTTACACTATGCACCAGCAGCATCAACATTAAACGGCGTAATTGCCCTAGCACCAGCCATCGGTAAAGTTGGCGTGTCCAAATTCCGCTTACTGTTAGGGAGATTATTGTCACGAGTCTGGCCAAGTTTTACCTTAAATACTGGACTTGACTTAACAGCCGCTTCACGAGATGAGAAAGTCTTAGCAGCCTACACTCAAGATGTGCTACGTCATACTGTAGCAAGTGCGCGTTTAGCCACAGAATATCTTGCCGCCGTCGCCTGGATTGATCATCATGCTTCAGATTGGCAAGTACCATTGCTGATTCTCCACGGTAGCGCGGATCGAATTGCTTTACCAGAGGGTAGTGAAATGTTTTACCAGTTGATAGCTTATCCAGATAAACTGCGAATTGAATACCCAGGCGCATATCATGAATTACAAAATGATCTGAATTATCAGGAAGTCTTGGCTGATTTAGAAAAATGGCTAGAGGCACATTTGGGAGTCATTAGTTATTAGTCAACAATTAACAATCAACCATCAACTATTAAACTTAATTATGCACTGGTTTTTATCTGGTTCGTTGAGTGTGGAAAAATTGACAGTCAACATTCGCGGTTTAGCTGCATCTCTACAAGGTAAGAAGTTGGTGCATTTATCAGATTTTCACTACGATGGTTTGCGACTTGCTGATGAACTGTTAGAAGAAGCGATCGCAGTTAGCAATGAAGCACAACCCGATTTAGTATTACTCACTGGTGATTACGTCACCACTACCCCAAAACCGATTCACCAATTAGCACAGCGACTAAAAAAACTGCAAAGTCGTCATGGTATTTACGCCATCCTCGGTAATCATGATCTGTATTACAGACACTCACAACAAGAAATTACAGCATCGCTGACTAATATCGGGATTCATGTTTTGTGGAATGAAATTGCTTATCCTTTCGGAACAGATTTACCAGTAGTAGGAATACTAGATTTCTACTCACCAGGATTCAATCCGCCACTAATTTTTAATCAATTAGACCCCAGCATACCACGCATTGTTTTAACCCATGACCCAGACACCGCCGCTTATCTCAAAACATGGCGGGTAGATTTGCAATTGGCTGGTCATACTCATGGTGGACAAATTATCATACCAGGCTTGGGGCCTATATTATCCTATCGCTCCAAAATTATCCGCAAAATTCCTATAAAACTGCGTCTGCGTATACCATGTTTACTCAAAGAGTATTTTGTCGTTAGACATTGGGAATGGTCACAGGGTTTACATCGTATCGGGGATAATCAATTATATGTGAATCGGGGTTTGGGAACTTATTTCCCAGGGCGGATATTTTGTCCGCCGGAAGTAACAGTAATTACCTTAGAAAAAGAATAGTTGTTGAGAATAATTCAACAGTCAGAATTCCATCGCTTGTAGGGTGCATTTTACAGATAATTTGGGCAAAATTAACATAAAATCTATATTTGACACACCCTAGTAATGTGCTATTTGCGTCAGTTATATCTTCCTTTTGGCTAATGCTTTGCTGATTTGGCGTTTAAATATTAATTTTTAACACTTTCTCCAGACTTATAGTGATTTTTGATAAGCTGTAAACGCTGGTATGAGGAGTCCCTAGCACATTATGCACTGGTTGTTTACAGGTCGTTTAAGTGTAGATAAACTAACGGTTAAGATTGCAGAACTTCCCCCCAGATTACAAGGTACAAAGTTAGTGCAATTATCGGATTTTCATTACGATGGGTTGCGGCTATCGGAGGAACTACTAGCAGAAGCGATCGCCGCTACTAATGAAGCAGAACCAGATTTAATACTATTAACTGGGGACTATGTAACTGATGATCCTACCCCAATCCATCAACTAGCATTAAGACTGAAATATCTACAAAGTCGGTATGGTATTTATGCTGTGCTTGGTAATCACGATATTCACTACAGTCATTCAAAAGCAGAAGTTACCAAAGCTTTAACTAGCATAGGGGTTCATGTCTTATGGAATGAAATAGCTTACCCCCTAGGACAAGATTTACCCATAGTCGGATTAGCTGATTACTGGTCAAGAGAATTCAATCCTGCGCCAGTCATGCAACAACTTCATCATGCCACACCCAGAATTGTTTTATCTCACAATCCCGATACTGCCAAAATCTTAGAACAATGGCGAGTTGATTTACAACTATCCGGTCATACCCACGGTGGACACATTGTTTTACCAGGTATCGGCCCTGTAGTTTACCACTATAAAAAATTGCTCAAACAAGTTCCCAAAAAACTGCGGCGTTGGGTACCATTGCTATTAGGCGACTGTTCCAAAGTCGTGCGATATTGGGAATGGGCGCAAGGATACCATCAAGTTTCACAAAACCAATTGTATGTCAATCGTGGCTTAGGAACTTATCGACCAGGACGTTTGTTTTGTCCGCCAGAAGTTACACTAATTACATTATCTTAATTCAGCCAAATAGAGCTATTCAACATGACAATAACCGCCGAAAGCTAAGACGGTAAAATCTCATTAGCTGACGGCGGTTTCTTAAATATATAGTCGTTAGAGAAGATTGAAAGAACAGATTGAATGAACTCAACTAAGGTGAACAACTTTCGCAACGATTACCTCTGAATCTTACATCCTTGATTCCAATAGGCAGGCATTTCTGGCTGTAAGTTCAAAACCTCCACAAAAAATTCAACAAACTTAAGGCGAAAACACGTTTACAGGATGCAAGCCACGAGCTTAAGATTGCGAGAATTAAGGTCTTAGAGCAGGAGGTACAGGCTCTAATTTCAAGGCTTGGTTTGAATCAACTTTTAACCTTTTTGTACCTTGCTTTTAATTTAGCACCTTTTTTTTAACTTGGTATAGCTATTTACTAAACTTGAATACCTTTAACTTATCGCAACAATTGCCACATTTATCTTAAACTTTCCTGCATTTTAGGGACTCTTGACTCTTGACTGGGAAAGAGGAATTGGATTGAGCAGGGAAAAATGGGGAAATTCTTCTCCCCCCTGCTTCCTCCACTCCCTCATCCCCCTCATCCCCCTCTGGGATGGATAGGTTTAATCTGATGATAATGATAAAAATTTTCAATAATCTTGTGAGTTTTATCGTTCACATAGCTCGCTATACTACCGCTAGTGGCTATTTTCAAGGGTATAGCAGCTTAACTACATCAGCTAAGTTTTGAGCTTGACTAATTGATCAGGTTAAGAGAGACTAACTAATGACAGATGTGTAGACTTATAAAATTTATAATTTTTGTAAACATTCTGAGATATTTATTTTGAGAGATGGAACATTAGTTTAAAAATGGCAATTTTGTTCCTAAGTAGAAATGTTCCTAGGGCTAAATATTTAGTATGCTGCTAGGGCAGTACAAATCAAGCGTACTATCGTGGTTGGCCAAGAGCATGGAGACATTAGAGTTCATTATCTATCCAGACGGTCGAGTACAAGAGAAAGTCACTGGCATTGTGGGAGCTTCTTGTGCTGAAGTTACAGCAGCCATAGAGGCGCAGCTAGGGCAGGTACTTAGTCAGGAGCCAACCTCAGAATTTTTCGCCACTAATGTACAGCAATCTGGTGTAGCGAATACACAAGCTACTTACAGCGATTGGTAAGTGTTCACCTTTAGTTTAGTGTCATTAGTTTTACAACCACCATGTCACACTTTAGCCAAATTAAAACTCAAATCCGTAACTTGGAATCATTAAAAGATGCTCTCACTGACTTGGGCATAGATTGGAAACCAGGCCCGCGCGAAGTACGTGGTTATCGCGGACAAACTCATCCTGCGGAAATCACTATTGAGCAGGATAACGGCTATGACATCGGCTTTAGATGGAATGGCAAAGAATATGAGCTAGTTGCTGACTTACAATACTGGCAGCAAAATTTATCTGTGGACGGTTTCTTGCGCCAAATTACCCAACGTTATGCTTTCCAAACAGTCATGAAAGAAACAGCACGGGTAGGGTTTCAAGTTACCGAACAACAAAAAAATGACGATGGTTCGATACGCTTAGTTGTACAACGCTGGAGTGCGTAATGGCTGATTTTCTGCCCTCTCCGGAAGCACAAGATGAAAATCGTTCCGGGTTCGAGCCAGAACTAGGTGGTTTCTTAAGAGATGCACCAGAACGTTCAGGATTAGAACCGGAATTAGGGGGAATGCTGCGCCAAAAAGGTGTTTATGTAGACGAAATCACCTGTATTGGCTGTAAGCACTGCGCTCATGTTGCCCGTAATACGTTTTATATTGAACCAGATTATGGGCGATCGCGTGTAATTCGCCAAGACGGGGACGCGGAAGAAGTTATTCAAGAAGCAATTGACACTTGTCCGGTTGATTGCATTCATTGGGTGGATTACACGGAACTGAGAAACTTAGAAGCAGAGCGCAAATATCAAGTTATTCCTGTGGTTGGCTATCCGGTAGAAAAGGCAGTTGTGGAAGCGCAAAAGCGGCGCAAAAAGCAAAACTCATTAAAGAACAAACAAGCTCATTCTTAAACAGCAAATGTTAAAGATATAAAATATAGGACTGGTTTTACCAGTCCTTTTGTTGTCTCATGGGCTAACAACTGTCGGTTGTTTACATTAAAAGGGAACAGGGAACAGGTGACAGGGAATAGGGAACAGGGGGTGACAGGGAATAGGGAATAGGGAATAGGGAACAGGGAATAGGGAACAGGTGACAGGGAACAGGGAACAGGGAACAGGGAACAGGGAAATCCCCATCATTAAAATTAGGGGATTTGAAACGGACGTATTTTTTCTAGCACTACCTTTTATCAATAAATTTAGGCGGCTCATACCCATTATTCGGGCAGGATTTACGACTATTCCCTGTGAAGAGTTCCCTGTTCCCTGCTGTATCCAGATGGGATTATGTCAAAATATTAGAAAAAACTTGATTGCAAAGTGAATCAAACAGCTGTGAATCAGAACGGGGCAATGCGGCACAGCAGTCAACCCAACTATTACTCCTTGCTAGGGCTGCATCCCTCAGCATCAGTAATTGATATCCGCCGCGCTTATCGGAAACTAAGCAAACGTTATCATCCCGACACTACAGAATTACCGGCTGCGGTTGCTACGCCAAAATTTCAGCAAATCAACGAAGCTTATGCCACTTTGAGCAATCCCGAACGGCGTTTAAATTACGACATCAAAATTGGCTATTCTCGTTTTGGAGTAATTCAAGCACCAGCTGATCTCAATCGTCCGGTATCCTATGCTTATGATTACTCAAAATCAGCTTATTTGGATGCGAGCGATCGCCCCCTCTCCTCTGGTGAAATTTTCGCCTTATTTATTTTGGGCATCACGTTTGTTAGTTGTTTGCTGCTAGCAATTACCATTGGCGTAATTCGTGGAGATAAACCTTTACAAACCCAGCTACCACAACCAACGGCTACACTCCAACAGTCAATTTCCCCAACATTATCATCAAATAATCACTTGGAAATTCACAACTATTGGGCTTAATTTTGAACTTTGAAGTTTGAATTTTAAAATTTTTATGGCTATTATTCCCTCTGATACCCCTTTATACAGTCATCCTCTGCCACAAATTGAGCAGTGGTTAAGAGAGCAAGGTTGTCAACAAGATGAAACACAACTTCATTGCTGGCGTGTACAAAAGCCTGATTGGCAAGCTGAACTGTGGCTAGATATTGAGCAAATTGTCGTCCGATATATCCAAGCGGGAGAGAATGGACAAGATATCCAACGCGCCTTTAAATATTCCCTCAGCCGGGAAGATATTGAACAAGCTGTGTTTTCAGGCCCTTGAGGCAGATGAGGGAGATGGGGGAGATGAGGAAGAAATTATTTCCCAGTCCCCAGTCAAGAGTCCCTTCCAGTCCCCCATCCCTAAACTTTCCCAAATCGTCGCTCCCTTTTTTGATACGCACACAAGGCGCGATGAAATTCCACCCTGTCAAAATCTGGCCAGAGGGTATCAGTAATATATATTTCGCCATAAGCCATCTGCCAGAGGAGGAAATTGGAGAGGCGCATTTCTCCACTGGTACGGATTAACAAATCAGGATCAGCAATTCCGGCTGTGTAAAGATGACGTTCAAAGATTTCTTCGGAGATGTCATCAGGTTTTAAGATACCTTGCTGCACCTTTTCGGCGATCGCCCGACAAGCTTGTAAAATTTCTTGTCTGCCGCCGTAGTTCGTAGCCACAGCAAAACGGATACCGCGATTGTGCTGAGTTTCTGCCATCGACCGGGAAATTTCCTCTTGGAGCGATCGCGGCAAAGCTGCTAAATTACCTACAAACTGAATCTGGACATTCTCCTCGACCATTTCCCGCAGTTCTTGGCGTAAAACTCTCTGGAATAGAGTCATCAAAAAATCTACTTCTTCCTGTGGTCGTTTCCAGTTCTCCGTAGAAAAAGCATAAGCCGTTAATGCCTGAATTCCCCAATCCCTACAGCAACGTAGCAAATCCTTAAGCGCATCTACACCTCGCTTATGACCCATAATTCTGGGTAGACCTTGGCGTTTAGCCCAGCGACCATTGCCATCCATAATCACTGCAACGTGTTTTGGCAGTAGTTCTGTTTTTAAATCAGGGGGCAATTCTTGTAATTCAGTTTGTTGTATTGTCATTTTTTGTCTTGAGAAGCGGTCGAGGATAATCCGAGTAAACGTGAAACCAGTGTTATTGCCTTACTACCAATCTGACGACCCAAGCTTAACAAACCAGGGGCGACAGCTTCCCGATCTACACTGGGTGACAATCGAGCCTCTAAAGACTCTTTCAGCTTCCTAATCGTCAGTGGCCTATTCAGGGTTCCCCGTTCCGCTAGGGAAATAGAACCCGTTTCTTCTGATACAACGACACAAATACAATTTTCGACTCGCTCAGTAATTCCCATCGCTGCCCGGTGGCGTGTACCCAACTGGCGCGAGGCTGTGCGTCCCGAAAGCGGTAAAATTATACCCGAAGATACAATCCGTGAGCCACGGACTAATGTTGCCCCATCATGTAACAAAGTCTTGGGCTGAAAAATCGTCTGTATCAGTTCCTTAGAAACGTCCGCATTCAGCTTTACCCCTGGCACAGAAAAATCTCGCTCATCAATCGGGCCAGTAGTTTCTAAAATTAGTAAAGCTCCAATTCGGTTCTTCGAGAGTTCTTTAACCGCTTCCACAATTTCATCAATTACACTATCAGACTTGGGAATAGTAAGATTAGATGGTTGAAATAGCTGCCGAAATTCACCACGTCCCAATTGTTCCAAAAATCGCCGGAATTCTGACTGGAGAGCCACGGCCATAGCTACAGCACAACCAATCACCAACTTTTCTAGAACAAAATTTAACAGTGGTAGACCAAATCTGCCGCTAAGTGCTGAGGCTAGCATTAACACAATGAAGCCCCGCACCATCCACAGTGTCCGACGCTCGCTGATAATAACCAATATCATGTAAGTTAGCGTCAGCACAAATACAATATCCAGAGTCCCCAGCAGCAAGGACTGAGACCATCCCAGGTTTACCAGCCATTGCTTCCACCAATCTCTCATGACATCTGGATTACTCTTGTAACTTTAGTCAACTGTCGTTAGTCATTAGTCATTAGTCATTGGTACTTGGCTAATGACTAATGACCAAGGACTCAAGACTAACTCTTTAATCTTTCAGGTAAGCAGTCTTGTCGAATTAAATCTTGATATGTTTCGCGTTGCAAAATTAAGTTTGCTTCGCCATCGGCGACTACAACAGCTGCCGGACGGGGTAAGCGGTTATAGTTGGATGCCATACTGTAATTGTAAGCACCAGTTCCCATAACTACGAGAATATCCCCTGCTTCAGTTTTCGGCAGTTGGGCATTTTTAATTAAAATATCCCCAGATTCACAATGCTTACCAGCGATTGTGACTGTTTCTGTGATCGGCGCAGACAACTTGTTGGCAACGACGGCGCGATAAACTGACTGATAGGTAATCGGACGGGGATTGTCAGACATACCGCCATCAATGGCGACGTAGGTACGAATTTCTGGTATAGTTTTAGATGAGCCGATAGTGTAGGCAGTCACGCAAGCTGGCGCAATCAGCGATCGCCCAGGCTCAGACAATAACTTGGGTAAAGGCAGATTTTCGGCTGCACAAGCGGCTTGTACTACCTCACAAATCGCTTTCACCCACTCTTCAATGCTTGGGGGATCATCCGATTCTACATATTTAATCCCCAAACCACCACCAACATTTAATTCAGTGAGATTTAAACCATACTTGGCTGCATCCCTGAGCCACTGTACCATCACAGCCCCTAAATCTTGATGTGGTTGACGCTCGAAAATTTGCGAACCAATATGAGCGTGTACACCTACACAGTTTAAAGTTGGTTGCTTGCTCACAAACTCAAACACCTCGCCCAAATCGTTGGGATCAAAGCCAAACTTGCTGTCTAGGTGTCCGGTGCGGATGTATTCATGAGTATGACATTCAATCCCTGGTGTCAATCGCAGCATAATCCGGGTTGATGGTACAGACATTGCCTTCAATATCTCCACCAAGGTATGCAATTCATACCAGTTATCGACCACAATGGTGACACCAGACTCAATTGCTAAAGTCAGTTCAGCACGGGATTTATTATTACCGTGGAGGTAAATTTTTTCAGGACTCATCCCAGCCGTCAAAGCGGTGTAGAGTTCACCCCCAGAAACCACATCAATTCCTAAACCTTCTGAGGCGATCATCGCACAAACCGCCAAACAACTCCAGGCTTTGGAAGCGTACAATACCTGAGATTCGCCAGGATAATATTTTTTAAAGCTATCTCGGTATTGTTGACAAGCTGTTCGCAGGGTGGCTTCATCTAAGATATATAGAGGTGAACCAAACTGCTCAACTAAAGTTGTGACATCACACCCACCAATTTCCAGGTTGTCGTTACTATTAACTTTGGCAGTTAAAGGTAAAAGTTCCTGGTTGGGCGAAATATTTGTACTTGTGTTGCGCCTTTGAGGTAAATACTGAGTACCAGCATTTTGAACCTCAGCAGGGTGAGTTGATACCATAACTATAAATAAGTTGTCCTTGTTTAATTTATGGGCGTGAATTAGTACCCAATCCCAGTTTACAAAGGGTTTGTAACCTTATCCTAATAAAAGTGGTCTTATTTTCTAACTTAAAATTTAAATCTCTGACTTTAGAGGATATCAACGCCATACTCGAACTTGATCAAGCTTGTTTTGGCGGACTTTGGACTATGGAGGGCTACCAACGTGAGTTAGATAGTCCGAATAGTGATTTACTGGGAATATTTTCCCCTAACTCTAGCAGCAAATTGCTGGGTATGGGGTGCTTTTGGTCGATTTTAGACGAAGCCCATATTACTATTGTGGCAGTTCATCCCCAATATCAGCGTCGAAGTTTGGGGCAGGCTTTGTTATATTTCCTGCTACAAACTGCTGGCGATCGCGGTCTGGAGCGAGCTACCCTGGAAGTTAGGGCTTCTAACTTAGCAGCAATATCTTTATATCAAAAATTTGGGTTCAAAACAGCTGGGCGACGACGGCGTTATTACCAAGATAACGGCGAAGATGCTTTAATTCTCTGGCTTTCTGACTTACAAGCACCTTCATTTGCAGAAAAATCGCAGCACTGGCGCAGCATGATTAATTCTCACCTGGAAAAATCTACGTGGGATTTGCTGATCTAATTACAAGGCTGGCAAACAAGTCTGTTGTGTCATCAGAGCAAATTCCAGGCATTCTAAGTATAAATACTCAGGCTATTCCCAAAAAATCCGAGTCGCCAGCACCCTAGTGATTGGAGAGTGACCGGATTTTTAAATATTTTTACTTATTAAAATTTTTAATAGAAGAAAAAAAATAATTTTAAATAATATATTGATTGAGCAAAAATCTGGATTTTCAACGCACATCTGTGCTAACAATAAATATTTGTGACTGTTTAATAAAATTTTCCATTGAGCAGACTGTTGTATGTGACGCAAGCCCAAAAAGGCTGATAAATTCAAACTCCTCAGTACAGTAGCCTCGCATCAAGCCATAACTAAATAATTGTTAACCCATCAACTTTGGTGATAGTTCCTGGATGTTTATAATCTTTATACAGACATCCTCAAGGTTGGCCTGTGCTAAAATCAGCGTACCGGCACGACGCAGGTGATGGGAAAAATGCCATGTTTGAACGCTTCACAGAAAAAGCCATTAAGGTAATCATGTTGGCCCAAGAGGAGGCCCGCCGTTTAGGTCACAACTTTGTGGGAACCGAACAGATCCTCCTAGGTCTGATTGGTGAAGGCACAGGAGTTGCGGCCAAGGTGTTGAAATCAATGGGTGTCAATCTCAAAGATGCCCGTATTGAAGTTGAAAAAATTATAGGCCGGGGTTCGGGCTTTGTGGCCGTGGAAATTCCGTTTACGCCACGGGCAAAGCGGGTTCTAGAACTATCCCTAGAAGAAGCGCGCCAATTAGGGCATAACTACATTGGCACCGAGCATCTGCTGTTGGGCCTGATCCGGGAAGGGGAAGGTGTGGCAGCCAGGGTGCTAGAAAACCTGGGGGTGGATCTATCTAAGGTCAGAACCCAAGTCATTCGGATGTTGGGCGAAACCGCCGAGGTTTCCGCGACAGGTCAATCTGGACGCACCAAAACGCCAACTTTGGATGAGTTTGGCTCGAACCTGACTCAAATGGCTACGGATAACAAGCTTGATCCGGTGGTGGGACGCGCCAAGGAAATCGAGCGTGTAATTCAAATTTTGGGTCGCCGGACAAAAAATAACCCTGTATTGATTGGGGAACCTGGGGTTGGTAAAACCGCGATCGCTGAAGGTTTGGCAACACGCATTGCTAACAAAGATGTCCCCGACATCTTAGAAGATAAGCGTGTCGTTACCCTCGATATCGGTTTGCTGGTTGCAGGGACGAAATACCGGGGTGAATTTGAAGAACGTCTGAAGAAAATCATGGATGAGATTCGTCAGGCGGGTAATGTAATTCTGGTAATAGACGAAGTTCACACCCTCATTGGTGCAGGTGCAGCCGAAGGGGCGATTGATGCGGCGAATATCCTCAAGCCAGCTTTGGCCAGAGGTGAATTGCAGTGCATCGGCGCGACAACCTTGGATGAATACCGCAAGCATATTGAACGGGATGCAGCGTTAGAACGTCGCTTCCAACCAGTGATGGTAGGTGAGCCTTCCGTCGATGAAACAATAGAAATTTTATATGGTTTGCGCGATCGCTACGAGCAACACCACAAACTGAAAATCTCCGATGAAGCTTTAGTGGCGGCGGCGAAATTGTCTGATCGTTATATTAGCGATCGCTATCTGCCAGACAAAGCCATCGACTTGATTGATGAAGCTGGTTCTCGTGTGCGATTGATTAACTCTCAACTACCCCCCGCAGCCAAAGAGTTAGATAAAGAACTGCGCCAAATCTTAAAAGAAAAAGATGATGCTGTCCGTTCCCAAGACTTTGACCGAGCCGGGGAACTGCGCGATCGCGAAATGGAAATCAAAGCCGAAATCCGGGCTATTGCCCAAAGCAAAGCTAACGGTGCAAGTGGCGACGGAGTAGAACCCGTTGTTACAGAAGAAGACATCGCTCACATCGTCGCTTCCTGGACAGGCGTACCGGTGAACAAACTCACCGAATCCGAATCTGAGAAGCTGCTGCACATGGAAGACACCTTGCATCAGCGTCTCATCGGTCAAGAAGATGCTGTGAAAGCAGTTTCACGGGCTATCCGTCGGGCGCGTGTCGGTTTGAAAAATCCCAATCGACCGATTGCTAGCTTTATCTTCTCCGGGCCGACTGGTGTAGGTAAAACCGAGTTGGCGAAATCCTTGGCTTCTTACTTCTTCGGTTCTGAAGAAGCGATGATTCGCTTGGATATGTCCGAGTACATGGAACGCCACACCGTCAGCAAATTAATCGGTTCGCCTCCAGGTTACGTTGGTTATAACGAAGGCGGACAATTAACCGAAGCTGTGCGCCGTCGTCCTTACACTGTGGTGCTGTTCGACGAAATCGAAAAAGCCCACCCCGATGTCTTCAATATGCTGCTGCAAATTTTAGAAGACGGTCGGTTAACAGATGCCAAAGGACGCACCGTTGACTTCAAGAACACCTTGCTGATTTTGACCTCCAACATCGGTTCTAAGGTAATTGAAAAAGGTGGTGGCGGTATTGGCTTCGAGTTTGGCGAAGATCAAAGCGAATCCCAGTACAACCGGATTAAGAACTTGGTGAACGAAGAACTGAAGCAATACTTCCGTCCTGAGTTCCTCAACCGTCTGGATGAGATTATTGTATTCCGTCAATTGAGCAAAGCCGAAGTTACCGAAATTGCGGATATTATGCTCAAGGAAGTATTTGGTCGCTTGACAGAAAAAGGTATAACTTTAGAAGTAAGCGATCGCTTCAAAGACCGTCTGATTCAAGAAGGTTACAGTCCCAGCTACGGTGCAAGACCATTACGCCGGGCAATTATGCGCCTGTTAGAAGATAGCTTGGCGGAAGAAATTCTGTCTGGTCGCATCAAAGATGGCGATGTCGCCTTTGTTGATGTTGATGAGAATGGGAATGTTCAAGTTTCATCTCAACAGCGTCGGGAATTGTTACCCCAAGGTGTTGAGTCTTAGTTAGGATTTTTTAAATATTAAATAAGCGGTGGAGGATTTCGGTTCTCTACCGTTTTTTTTTGTTTCGCGCAAAGGCGCAAAGGCGCAAAGAGGGGAAAGAGATTACAAGTTTTCTAATTTAAGCAGAGATGAGTAGAAGCCATGTTAAATTTAGACCTGATTCGGGACACTAAAGTTTATCAAGAAGCATTTGCAGAAGGCGAACTACAGGTTAAGTTGAAAATAGTACCAATTTTGCTGGAATTAGGATTAAGTATTCAGCAAATAGCGGAAAAATTAAAACTAGATACAGATGTAGTCAGAGAAGCACCAAGTATATAGTATTTTTTAGATGTCGAATAATTGGGAATTTACAGAAGTATGGATTGATCCGATGTTATCACCTCCATACATTCTTTTATTACTGTGTGACAGCGAGGAAAACTGTCAAATTTATGATCCAAAACAGGATGATAAGGTTGTATTTTCTAGTAATAATTATGAAGCTGCTAGGTTATGGTTACTAGAAGATGAGTATGAGCCAGTTGAAGGTAGGCTATTAGCTACTGAATTATTTTAATTGGAGCAATGGGTTATGCTGTGCGATCGCATCTCTTGAAGTGCGTTAGCTGACTTTTGGTATGGCTGTTTGTGGGATAGTGCGTTAGCGGTAGCTTAACGTAGGTATCGCATGATCATCAACTCAAATAATTGATATCATAAATGGTAAATTAAATGGTAGAGAATTAATTCTTCCCTACCGTTTTAAATATGTGTTAAATGCCAGACTCAAAACCCAATTGATATCTTTCCTAGCTTTCCTGTCAAGATAAATTTTGAGTATTTATTGCTCCACAGGTGTTAACTTTAAAGGATACAATGGCTCTGAGCCATTTAATTGCCAAATTCTAAACACTAAAGCAGCAGCTACAGTTAGCCATACACAAGAGAAAGATAGAATCATCCCCGCTACAGGATTAGTTTCCCAATAAATTGCAGTCACAACTAAAGCAGATAACCAAGGGCCTAAAATCACTACAGGAACAGCAGCACCTAATCTGCGTTCTACTGTAAAAATTGTATTCCAAGTATCCCCTACAGCCAGATGTACGGCAAACAGAATTAACGGCAACACTAAAAATTGATGGTTCATTTCCTGCCAAACTAAGACAGAAGAAATTACCCGCAAAACTGCTATTATCATCCAAACTATAGGAAATGCTAATGGTGGTGGAGACCATCTTGGTCTGATAACTTGGTCATAAGTTTTACGAGAACGGGTATTATCTAAAAGGGAAAAAATTCGGGAACGAAGACTTAAGAGAGCAAAAAATAATCCAGTTACTACGGTACTAAACCAACTGGGAAAAGAAGCATTGTTATCAATCAACATGATTAATTTTTCCATTCCCAGTAATACAAGAATCATCACTCCTATTTGCAGGATAGTTCCTAGTTTATAAACTATCACTGCTTTGATGTCTAATTCTTGTGTAGTGGCTATTGATTTATCTACAGACGGTTGTTGATTTTCAGTTTTTACCCCCATGACTGTGTTGACAAACTTTTCAAGTATTCCAGTGTTATTGGTTTGATTCATAATTAACAGATTGCCAGGATTTTTTAATTCTGATCAAGAATTTATTATATGATATTGTGACGATAAAAAAGAATTGCGAAAGTAATCAGCAGGGTAAAATTTATAGTATCCAGTGCAGGTTTATTTAATCAGGTTTGTAGTAAGGACTTTAGTCCTAACAGGATGTTTGAATAGTATTATTGTTAACAACAAAATCTCTCAAACCTAACCCCCTAATACCAATTCTCTATGAAGTTGCACGGAAAAACAATGTAGAGACGTTGCATGCAACGTCTCCATAGCGCAGAATAAAGTGCATCTATGGCTACGCCACGCAAGCTACATTAAGAAACGGTATAACCCCCATTCCCTTGTAGAGAAGGGGGGTGTAAATGTAAAGACGCTGTATGCAACGTCTCTACATTTACAGGGGAGGGTTTGGAGAGGGGTTTCTTACTGTGCGGGTTTCCAAACATCCTCTCAAATAAGGACTAAAGTCCTTACTACGAACTCGATGACTACGGAAACTAGGTTAAGTTTGTTCTTGTTCAACAAATTCTGGTAAATCGTTGGGTGCGCCACAGGCGGAAATGTTGCCTGTAAAATTCACATCTGCCATTAATTCTGGATGTTCTTGCTTGCGTTGGGCAATTTGTTCGCGGGTGAGTATCTTCGACTCATCAAAGCCTAACTCAATTTCGGTTTGTAAACCCTTGTACTTCACTCGTTGCAGGTTGTAGAACCGTTTGTTAAGAGTTGTCTTGACAAAAGCCTTCAAGCAACCTAAAAGATATTTGCGCTTAAAGGGATCTTTCTCAAACCAATATTCAAAGGATTTGCGGAGGTAAAAACGGGCGTAATTTCGCAACACTCCTTTGAGAACATCCTCCCGTTCCATTGCGTCGGGTTTCATGATGGGCGTGACAAAGTTATACTGTGAATAATCCCGAACTTCTACGCGATCGCCTAAATCTTGAAACAATTCGGAAAATGGCCAAGGGGTAAACATATTCCAGTTCACCATGTCAGCTTTCCAATCCAAAGCCATTCTATAAGTTTCCTCAATTGTGTCTGGTGTTTCATTCTCCAAACCCATGATAAATTGAGCCTCAGCCAGCATACCATTTTCTTTCAACAGTTGAATCGCCCGTTTATTTTGTTCGATAGTCGTTTCCTTACGGAACAAATTCAACTTTAACTGGGCTGCTGCTTCTGTTCCCAAGGAAACATGAACCAGCCCAGCTTTGCGGTAAAGTGGTAAGTCTTTCTCATCCCGCAATATGTCTGTCACCCTAGTATTGATACCCCAGTAAACGCCTAAATTGCGTTCTATCAACTCGTTACATAAAGCGATAAACTTGGGTTTGTTAATAGTTGGTTCTTCATCAGCTAAAATGAAAAACCCTACTTTGTGTTGTTTCACCAAGATTTCAATTTGATCAACGAATTTCTTGGGACTACTAGAACGGTATTTACGCCAAAACGCCCATTGAGAACAAAAACGACAGGTAAAAGGACATCCTCTAGCATAGTTGGGAACAGCTACGCGCACATTCAGAGGCGTATAAATATATTTACTCCAATCTAACAGACTCCAATCAGGGGTGAGGGTATCTAAATCAGCGATAGGCGGATGGGCTGGTGTAGCGATGACTTGCCCATCTTCTAAAAAGGCAATACCTAATATATTACGGCGATCGCTCTCCACTGTACCATTAGCGATCGCTCTCACCAAATTAACTGTAATCTCTTCCCCTTCCCCCCGAATAATATAATCTACCCAGGGGGCTTCATTAAGAACTTCACTATACATATAGGTAGGATGAATCCCACCCATAACAGTCTTAGCTTCAGGACAAACTTCTTTCACAATCTTCAAAGTAATTTGAGATTGGTAAATCATCGGTGTAATCGCCGTTGCCAAGACGATATCCGGCTGATACTGTTTGATTATCTCCGCTAACGCATCATCAGCAATATAATCAGTCATGGCATCGACAAACCGAATGTCGGTAAAGCCAGCAGTCTTCAACGCTCCACCCACATAAGGAACCCAACTAGGCGGCCAATTTCCGGCAATTTCCGCGCCACCTGAATGATAATTGGGTTGAATCATCATAATCCGCATAATCTACCTCCCAATTCTTACCAGAGGAATTAACGATGGAAAATCTTTTGCTTTCAACAGCTTTGTTGCTACCAAATTCACAAGAGACAAAGACTTATGGATAAATTTTTGCTAATCAAGAAGAGATGAAATAAGTATGCAAAAACTTACCAATTCAATTGCTCGGAAAAATTGGTGATTACGCAATTTTTTGTCTTGTAAATTTTTGGTTCAAGATATTTACTTATATAACTATAAAGCTATAAAGCTGTGGCAATAAAGAAAATTTTTCAAAATTTAACAAAATCGGCGTAAGTCCCCACCTATAAGAATTTTAGGTGGGGATATAAGTCGGACGACGACGATAGCATCTTTGAGCAATTTTTCCGTAGGAAAGACTGTCAAAGATGTATGAGAAGTCGTCAAATCTACGGTAGAATACAGATGGTTGACAACCCACCCGACCGTATTGAACAGACAGGCTAACTTCAAAGTAGGTGTACGAACCTTGCCGCAGATAAATCGGTAGATCGGAGAATCTGAAAACCTAGCTGGTTGACCATTGTCGTAAATCCAAGGCGAGTAAGACGAAAAGCAATCAAA
>NZ_LUHJ01000024.1:91862-123505 GCF_001597745.1 Anabaena sp. 4-3
GTTCAGGCAAAAACAAGAGTTAGCTTCAGGATAACAAAGTCAGGACTTACGCCACTGGCACACCAGTAGGGTGTGTCAGATAGCAAAAATATATTTATTGACAGCATTTAATCAGTCTGACGCACCCTACGAGACTATCTTTGACTACATCTTCCCCCATTCCCTTGTAGGGAAGGGGGGTGAGGGGGGTTAGGTTCATTCGATAAATTGTTCAAACTCCCCCTAACTCACCAGGAGGAAACGCGCCTTTCTCTGTAATAATTGCTGTAATTAACTCAGCCGGAGTCACATCAAAAGCCGGGTTGTAGAATTCCACACCCGAAGGTGTAAGAATAGTATCACCAACTTGGTAGATTTCTTCAGGGTTACGTTCCTCAATCGGAATTTGACTACCATCAGATAATGCCAAATCAATGGTAGAAAAAGGAGCAGCCACAAAGAAAGGAATATTATGTGCTTTAGCGACAATCGCTAAACTATACGTACCAATTTTATTAGCAGTATCACCATTAGCCGCAATGCGATCAGCACCTACAACTACAGCATGAATTAAACCACGCTGCATACAATGGGCTGCCATATTATCAGTAATCACTGTCACAGGAATACCTTCTTGTACACATTCCCAAGCCGTGAGTTTAGCACCTTGCAAGCGGGGACGGGTTTCATCAGCATACAACCGTTCTAAACGCCCCTCACGCCAAGCGGAACGTACAACCCCCAAAGCTGTACCGTAACCTGCTGTAGCTAAAGCCCCAGCATTGCAATGAGTCAACAGCGTCAGTTTTGCTGGGGATTTGGGTAATACCTTTAAACCATGATCACCCATAGCTTGACAAGTTTGCAAGTCTTCGTTGTTGATAGCTTGGGCTGTTTGCCATAAAACTTGTTTAATATCTTCTACCGTTCCTGGGGTATTTTGGGCAGTCTTGAGCATTCGATTAATTGCCCAAAATAAATTTACTGCTGTGGGACGAGTAGAACCTAATAACTCTGCCACCTTATCTAAATGATAGAGAAATTCTTGGCGATCGCTTGTCTCAATTTCCCGCG
Organism: Anabaena sp. 4-3; assembly: GCF_001597745.1. Lineage (GTDB taxonomy): Bacteria > Cyanobacteriota > Cyanobacteriia > Cyanobacteriales > Nostocaceae > Trichormus. The sequence continues at coordinate 92,916 of NZ_LUHJ01000024.1, forward strand.
CCCCTAAATACATCCCATAACCAGCAGCCACACCAATAGCCGGCGCACCTCGAACAATCATAGTTTTAATCGCTCGCGCCATCTCTTGACTACTGTTAATTTCTACAACAGCATACTCATTAGGCAAACGAGTTTGATCAATGAGACATACTGAGTTATTTTGCCAAACAACGGGATAAATCATAGGAATTGGACATGGGGCATAGGGCATTGGGTATCAGGAATTGTGCCTTGTCTTCCCAATACCCAATGCTTATTCTATTCAGGAAAGTCAGCAAGAATCAATTGCTCAGGAAAAGTAGAAATCTAATTGTACAGACGTTGCATGCAACGTCTCTACCAGCTAATTAGAGCCATGACGCTGGCTCTACACATCACGATTCGTAAATTTATCTACGCTAGGTAAAGTAGTTTCTCAATTTTATAGTTAACTATGCTTTCCGAACGCTTTACCCAAGCCTTCATCTACGCTCACCAACTCCATGCACAGCAAGAGCGCAAAGGTTCAGGTGTTCCCTATATTGCTCATTTAATGGGAGTTGCCAGTATAGCTTTAGAATATGGAGCTAACGAAGATGAAGCGATCGCAGCCCTATTACATGATGCCATAGAAGACCAAGGCGGCACAGCCACCCGCGAAGAAATCCGTCGGCGTTTTGGTGACACTGTAACTGCAATTGTTGATGGTTGTACAGACTCAGACACCACACCTAAACCCCCGTGGCGACAGCGCAAAGAGGCGTATATTGCCCATATTGCTACTGCATCCCCATCAATGCTACTGGTATCAGCATCGGATAAACTCTACAACGCCAGAGCCATACTCAAAGATTATCGCTTGCTGGGTGAGTCACTTTGGCAACGCTTCCAAGGTGGCAAAGATGGTACTTTGTGGTATTATCGGGCGTTGGTTGATGCCTTTCAAAAAACTGGTAATCAACCAGTAGTAGCAGAATTAGAAAGAGTAGTTACAGAAATTGAATTTTTGGTATCGCCAAAAAAAATGAAGGATGAAAGCTGAAAAATTTCAACCTTCATTCTTCATAATTTTTAAGACATTACTGTAACAGGAAAGACAGTTTTTTTCTGGCTAGCGGAACATACTACTTACTGAAGTATCTTCATGAATCCGCCAGATGGTTTCCCCTAACAAATTAGCTACTGACAGGGTGACTAATTGGGGGAATCGTTTGCTTTCTGGAATGGGAATTGTATTGGTAACAATTACTTCCTCAAACAAGCCACTAGACAAACGTTCAACAGCAGGTGGCGAGAATACCGCATGGGTAGCACAAGCGTATACCTGACGCGCTCCCTCTTCCCGCAGCAGTCTAGCACCTTCGGCAATTGTGCCGCCTGTATCAATCATGTCGTCAACCAAAACTGCGGTTTTGCCTTTAACGTCACCGATAACATTCAAGACTTCGGCAACATTATGAGCCTGACGACGTTTGTCAATAATAGCCAGAGGCGCATCATTGAGTTTTTTAGCAAAAGCTCTAGCTCGTGCGACACCGCCCACATCAGGGGAAACCACCACGATGTCATGCAGTTCTTTACTCACCAAATAATCTAATATGACTGGTGAACCGTAAACATGATCAAAGGGGATATCGAAATAACCCTGAATTTGCGCCGCGTGTAAATCCATCGCCAATACACGGTTAGCACCTGCTTGAGTAATCAGGTTTGCAACTAGCTTGGCGGTGATAGATTCTCGCCCTGCTGTTTTTCTATCAGCACGGGCATAACCATAATAAGGAAGCACTGCTGTCACCTGACGGGCAGAAGCACGCCGACAGGCATCAATCATAATCAGCAATTCCATTAAATGGTCGTTAACGGGCTGACAAGATGGTTGGATGAGGTAGACATCGCAACCCCGAATCGATTCCTGAATTTGAACGTAGATTTCACCATCCGCAAATCTTTTGCGAATCATTGGCCCTAAGTCCATCCCCAGGTAACGAGCCACCTCTTGAGACAATTGTACGTTGGCAGAGCCAGAAAATAGCCGCAGGCGATGATTTTCAGTCTGTCCTGTTGCAGCTGGCTGCACTTGTAAAGTTGCAGAACTGAGCACAGCAGATCCTCGAAGTGCATTCATGGCAATATTAGCATTAGATATTTAGTAGATTTAACTGAATCAGCCTCAGAAAAACTTTTGTGAGTTTTGTTGCAGCTTTCATAACTAATCTAAAATTTTCGCAATAAAACTATTAGTTGCCCATTTTCTAGTCTTGATGACCAACGAAGCCTTACTGAATTCACTGCTGCCCAGTCCATAAACTAATCTCATTATTGAACCTGAATTGATGAGAAAACAACCCGAATTTTCCAGAGCTTGCTTTGATAGAATAAAGCTTCTATCCATTTTAATTCTAACTGAGGGAGAAACCTTCACGACTTAATTGATGTTGAACAAGTAAAATTCAGGAAACTCAAAATTACACCAACAATGATATTGAGGGCATCTGAATGTTCACTGAAGTTATAATACTGGTTGCAAAATTATAATATAAACTGATTGGCTATATTTTTGGTGACAAATTACAAAAAAAATTCCCCCTTTGAGGAATTGAGTTGACTTTTCACCTGTGTAGGTTGTAAATGATGACTTTGGCGGTTCTGCCATAGCAACTTGGCATTACTGCTGTGGCTGCTATTTCTTCTACACGCAATAGGAAAACAGGTTAATTTATCAATCCTCATGGCTGATAGCTACCTTGATGAGCCTTGGGTTAAACTTGTTTTATGCCAGTTGCTGTGACTGCAAAACTGAACGGAGAAACTTGTCCAAGCCATTGTTTTTTTCAGCCGATGACTGTTTGATAGATAGTCGCTCAACAGCTTACCCATCAGCCTGTGATGAATGGGTTGCACTCATCCTGACCGACTGAGTATACAGCCGAGAATCCAGATTAGTACAATATCTGTGGCGAATTTTCACCACTCATCAAAGTTACTGAGTTATGTTCCCAAAATTTTTGCTACCCTGACAAAACTTTTTCAGGTTTTCAGGTGTTACCCTATTAACCTTACAAAAGGCTGATGCTGACGGCAGATTTTTACTGTTCTACCGTACTGATTTCAACCGATTGAATTCTACCACGGCGATTAACACCGTCAAAACCGTATTTTCATGAAATGCGGACTTTTCAGTTGAGAAAGTTTTGGTCAATTTCCGCAACTTCCCTAGCTTGATCAATACCTCAGTTTTGCAAATAAGTTTGTTGTTGGAGCAGTTGTTGGAGGTTTTGTGGCTTGGGTAAGGTAAAATATCGCCGCAGGTAACTGTCTGTCGCCGCTTTGATTTATCTTGGTGGGAGACTTCCTCCTCAGTTGCCATTACATTCTATTCATGAATCATGCAACCACCTATTCCAACTGGCACTGTCCTACAAAACCGTTACCGCATTATACAAATTCTCGGACAAGGAGGATTTGGCAGAACCTATTTAGCAGAAGATCAAAGGCGTTTTCATGAACCTTGTGCAATTAAAGAATTAATTCCCTCAGCTACAGGAACTTTTGCTTGGGAGAAGGCACAGGAACTGTTTGAGCGAGAAGCTAGTATTTTGTATCAAATTGAACATCCGCAAGTACCGAAATTCCGAGAAAGGTTTGAGGAAGGCCAACGTTTATTTTTGGTCGAGGATTACATTGCTGGTAAGACTTATAGAGAGTTGCTGACTGTACGCCAAGCTATGGGGCAAACTTTCTCTGAGGCAGAAGTAATACAGTTAATGCGTGATTTGTTACCTCTACTAGACCATCTTCATAGTTTGGGCATTATTCACCGCGATATTTCGCCGGATAATATCATTTTACGAGATAGCGATGCTAAACCAGTGTTGATTGACTTTGGCGTTGTCAAAGAAATAGCAACACGTCTGCAATTTCCTGATAGTGCTATGCCAGTGACGACAGTAGGAAAAATAGGATATGCTCCTAGTGAACAGATGCAAACTGGGAGAGCTTATCCTAGCAGTGATTTGTATGCGTTAGCGGTGACAGCTATAGTTTTGCTGACTGGTAAGGAAGCGGTGGAATTATTTGATGAACATCAATTGACGTGGAATTGGCAAAGGTTGGTAGTGGTAAATCCACTGTTTGCCCAAATTATCAATCGGATGTTGAATCCTACTCCGAGCGATCGCTATCAACGCGCTAGTGATGTTGCTCAAGCATTACAAATTTTAGATCAACCTCTTGCTGGTGTCTCTACTCCTGATGTTTCTCGTCTGCAAACAGTAGCGGTTGGTCGTCGTCCTGATTATATACCCCCCACACCACCAGCCTCACCTAATCCACCTAACCCTGTAATTCCACCAAGTCCCAGTAGTTCAATTTTAGATAACCCCTTGGTATTAGGGGCTATTGGTAGTGCTGTGGTAATTTTAGCGGGTTTCGGTTCTTGGGCGTTAGTCAGTTCTCTGCGTAGTCAATCCACACCCTCACCAGAAGAAACACCACCACCTCAGACTTTTCCTTCGCCAGTGGTGACTAGGGCTACACCTACGTTAGAACCCACACCCACACCCACCCCAGAACCAGTTATCATTAGCAAGCGTCTGAATTTGGGTGAATCTAACACAGCCACCGTTGAAGATACTATCCAAGCTAACCAAATTATCCAATATAGTTTTTTTGCGGAAGCCGGAGACACGTTAACTACTTCTGTGGAACAAGGTGATGGGGTAACGCTGACAGTTTTAAGTCCTAGTCAAGAATCAATTGAAAGTACAGCCCAGCAAGTAACAAACTATGTAGGCACATTACCTAATACTGGTAGATACACTATTCAGTTACTTTTGTCAACAGGTGTAGCTGCAAGTGATTACAGCTTAAATGTAGGCTTAGAAAAACCACCCACGCCGACATTCACACCTACACCCACACCGACATTTACACCTACACCCACGCCGACATTCACACCTACACCCACACCAACATTCACACTCACACCCACCCCAACCCCAACTGTTGAAGGAGAGGAGAATAATAACCCACCGACTGATAGCTTCCTCAGCCCTAGCCCCGAACCGATAATTTCACCGTAACATTGATAGAACTAACGCCAGTTTGTTGTGGGGTGCGTCAGCCAAGATAATTTGTGAACAAAGAACAGATTTTGACATCTGACGCACCTGAATAATTTGCTATGGTATGATATCTAGGATGACTAAAAGCATCAAGATTCGTTAGATTAAGTTTTAAATTAGCTTGTTGAAAGAACTACTAATTACTGGAACTGATACGGAAGCAGGTAAAACGGTTTTAACTACTGTTTTAGCCGCCTACTGGCAAAAACATCATCCTCAAAGCCGTTTGGGGATTATGAAACCAATACAATCAGGAGTAGGCGATCGCGAATGGTATGAAAATCTATTTAACTTAGGACTATCACCGGCAGAAATTACGCCGCTATACTTTCAAGCACCTTTAGCCCCTCCCATCGCTGCGGCTAAAGAAAATCGGGCTGTGGATTTAGGGATAGTTTGGCAAGCAATCGTCGAGATGCGATCGCGTCATGATATTCTGTTAATAGAATCGTTAGGCGGGTTAGGCTCTCCGGTGACTGAAGAGTTAACCGTTGCTGATTTGGCTGGAGAATGGCGTTTACCCTCAGTGTTGGTTGTACCAGTCAAGTTAGGCGCAATTAGTCACACAGTTGCAAATGTCGCCCTAGCCAGACAAACACGGATCAATCTTAAAGGCATTGTCCTCAACTGCACACAACCCCGTACAGATGCCGAAATAGCCGACTTGACACCAAAAGAATTAATTCAAAACTTTACCAATATTCCAGTCTTAGGCTGTTTACCTTATGTAGATAAGTTTACAGACTTTGACCAACTCGCACAAATCGCTTCAAATTTAGATTTAGAAGCATTATGTTGATTGTTGACTGTTGATTGTTGATTGTTGACTGGGGAGACGAGGAAACTAATGACTAATGACTAATGACTAATAACTAACGATAAACTGAGAAAATAACCTAAGTTCTCTGGCGGAGTTAGCTGTCATGGTTTCTACCTTTCCTCATCCCGCTTCTGTTGACTTATCGCGTGTGCGTTTGGCTATTCGCTCATTGCAACCACAGTTGGTAGAATGGCGGCGACGACTACATCAAAAACCAGAGTTAGGTTTTCAAGAAAAGCTGACATCTGAGTTTATCTCTAGCCAATTGCAAGCATGGGGAATTGAGCATCAAACTGGCATCGCCCAAACTGGTATAGTAGCCACTATCACAGGCACAAAAACACCCAGTCCCGATTCCCGTGTTTTGGCAATTCGTGCAGACATGGATGCTTTGCCAATTCAAGAGCTAAATCAAGTATCCTATTGTTCACAACATGATGGGGTAATGCACGCTTGCGGGCATGACGGACATACTGCGATCGCTCTCGGAACAGCTTATTATTTACAACAGCATCGTCAGGATTTTGCTGGTACTATAAAAATTATCTTCCAACCTGCGGAAGAAGGGCCAGGAGGAGCAAAACCGATGATAGAAGCTGGGGTACTCAAAAACCCTGATGTTGATGCGATTATCGGTTTGCACCTGTGGAATAATTTGCCAGTGGGAACGGTGGGAGTTCGTTCTGGTGCGTTGATGGCGGCTGTGGAGTTATTCGATTGTACAATTGTCGGCAAAGGTGGACATGGTGCAATCCCGCATCAAACAGTGGATTCTGTAGTAGTTGCCGCGCAAATTGTCACCGCCTTACAAACCATAGTAGCGCGGAATGTTAACCCCCTTGACTCAGCAGTGGTGACTGTAGGCGCACTTCATGCGGGTACAACTCATAATGTGATTGCTGATACAGCCACCTTAAAAGGAACTGTTAGATATTTTAACCCAGCGTTTCAAGGTTTCTTTGCACAGCGTATAGAGCAGATTATTAGTGGCATTTGTCAAAGTCATGGGGCGGAGTATGATTTTCAATATCGTTCACTGTATCCGCCAGTGATTAATGATCATAGTATGGCAGAATTGGTGCGATCGGTTGCCGAAGAAATAGTAGAAACACCTGTAGGTGTAGTACCAGAATGCCAAACTATGGGCGGTGAAGATATGTCATTTTTTCTGCAAGAAGTTCCTGGTTGCTATTTCTTTCTAGGTTCAGCTAACCCAGACAAAGATTTAGCTTATCCCCACCATCATCCCCGTTTTGATTTTGATGAGACTGCTTTGGCTATGGGGGTTGAGATATTTGTGCGTTGTGTGGAGCAGTTTTTATGAACACCCACAATGGAAGCATCATATTTCCGAGACGGAAACATTGTGCTTCCATTTACAAGCTGAAAAGATGATTTCATTGATAGATGGAGCTAAGCGGGTTCGAACCGCTGACCTCTGCAATGCCATTGCAGCGCTCTACCAACTGAGCTATAACCCCACGCGATCAGTATCTAATATTATCTTATTCCTATGATGTTTGTCAAGCTATTTTTGTGAAATCTGAGCGATCGCCTTTACTAATCTATACGGATTATCTAATTTGTAAAAAATAGCTCATACAATGCCCCATGAGAAAGTAAACCACTAACATCGCGGCAGCCGCTAGGGCGACCAACGTTCCCGCCAACATGAGAGAAAATTCTTTATTCTCAACTGCTTTCTCCATCAGGTGCAGAGACCACGCCACGAGTGCGACATCAAATAACAAAATAGGAATCAACATATTTCTTAATATTTATTCATACTTGTAAACTTATCCTAACACCCTTTTTCAGAACTGTATTCAACCGGAGGTAGATGTGAATGAATCTCTATAATGGCTTTAGAATTAAGCGTACAAACGTACTGGCACGTGGCGATCGCGCAAATAATTCTTAATTTCCGCCACGCTTAACTGTCCGTAATGGAGAAGAGATGCCAATAACGCCGCTTCTGCCTTACCTTCCGTCACAGCAGTATGGATGTGTTCACAATTACCCGCACCACCAGATGCAATGACTGGAACTTCCACCGCTTCAGCAATAGCCCGTGTTAACTCGATGTCATAACCGGCTTGAGTTCCGTCAGCATCCATACTTGTCACCAGCAACTCTCCTGCGCCGCGTTTTTCGACTTCTTGCGCCCAAAGTAAGGCATCTAAGCCTGTATTTTCCCTACCTCCGCGCACGTACACATCCCAACCTGGATTTTCAGGATCAATTCTGCGCCTAGCATCAATCGCAACAACTATGCACTGATTACCAAAGCGATCGCTTGCCCGATTAATCAAGTCAGGGTCACGTACTGCGGCAGAGTTAATACTAACCTTGTCTGCCCCGGCTCGTAACAAAGCTTTAACATTTTCTAAGGATTGAATCCCACCGCCCACAGTCAGGGGAATAAACACCTGTTCAGCAGTCCGGTAAACCACATCCAGAATAATCCCCCGGTCTTCATGAGTAGCTGTAATATCTAGAAACACTAACTCATCCGCCCCAGCTTCGTTGTAAACCTTGGCTAATTCCACTGGATCACCTGCATCCTTCAGGTTAACAAAGTTAACTCCTTTGACAACCCGTCCCGCCTTCACATCCAAACAAGGTAAAATTCTTTTAGATAACATAATAATTTCTCACTTCTGGGTAATTGTCCGGAATTTAAATTGTAAATTGATGTGGGTATTTCCCGCCGAAAATCTTCGCTAGCTTGTCTATTTGCAGTAATCCGGCGGAGATTGAACTAAAACAGAACTACACGTAAGGTTGCAAGCTGAATTATGGCGATCATCTCCTCGAAAAAACAGCCTCCAGAACCCAACGGTAAACCACCACAGCAACAAAAATCAGCCAAACCAACCCCAAAAGAGAAGATATTGCAACCGGAAGCGGCTGTTGATGAACAAGGTAAACAAGAAGAAAGTATCAGGCCGCAAAAATTTGCCGATTATATCGGACAAAAAGACCTGAAGGATGTTTTAGAGATTGCCATCAAAGCAGCCAAGTCACGCGGGGAAGTATTGGATCACTTGCTACTGTATGGGCCGCCTGGATTAGGTAAAACAACAATGGCAATGATATTAGCATCGGAGATGGGAGTCAACTACAAAATCACCAGTGCGCCAGCCTTAGAAAGACCTAGAGATATTGTTGGGCTACTGGTAAACCTCAAACCCGGTGACATTTTATTTATCGATGAAATTCATCGCCTCTCACGCATGACAGAGGAAATTCTCTATCCGGCAATGGAAGATTACCGCCTAGATATTACCGTGGGTAAAGGTGCTAGTGCCAGGATTCGGAGTTTGCCCCTATCCAAGTTTACCCTAGTGGGAGCGACAACCCGCGTCGGGGCTTTAACCTCTCCACTGCGCGATCGCTTCGGCTTAGTTCAAAAACTGCGCTTTTATGAAGTAGACGAACTCAGTAAAATAGTCCTGCGGAGTTCTCAGTTACTGCAAACCCAAGTGACTAACGATGGTGCAACAGAAATTGCCCGTCGTTCACGGGGAACGCCAAGAATTGCCAATCGGTTACTAAAACGTGTCCGTGATTACGCTGAGGTGAAATCCTGCCCCGAAGTTAACCAAGACGTTGCAGCCGAGGCTTTAGAACTATTTCAAGTAGACCCCTGCGGCTTAGATTGGACAGACCGCCGGATGCTCAGTGTAATTATAGAACAATTTAATGGTGGCCCTGTAGGCTTAGAAACGATTGCTGCTACTACTGGGGAAGATACCCAAACCATTGAGGAAGTCTACGAACCCTACCTGATGCAAATTGGCTACCTTAGCCGGACTCCCCGTGGACGAATAGCGACAAAAGCCGCATACAAACACATGGGCTTTACACCACCGAATGATCAGTTATCTTTACTATAGGGTATGGGGCATGGGGCATTGGGCATCGATGCACTGGGCATGGGAGACAAGGAAGATTAATAAAAATCATGGTTGACTTACCCAGTCACCAGTCCCCAGTCCCTAATCCCTACTCCCCACTCACACCGATAAGTGAAAATGTTGAAGTTAATTAGTATTGTTCTCAGTCTGTTACTTGTGTTCGGCTGGGGTACACCAGTCATGGCACAAACCCAACAACCTACAATTACTCAAGAAGAATTAGAACAAGGGAATGAGTGGGCAAATTTAGCATTTGCAGCCACAAATAAGGGTGATTTCGTTACCGCCGAAAAGTATTGGACAAAGATTATTGAAAATTTTCCCACGAATGCCGGGGCATGGAGTAACCGAGGTAATTCGCGGGTGAGTCAGAATAAGCTAGAGGCTGCACTAGCTGATTACAATGAAGCGATAAAATTAGCCCCGAATGTTACTGATCCTTATTTGAACCGTGGTACAGCTTTAGAAGGGTTGGGTAGATGGGAAGAAGCGATCGCCGATTATAATCATGTCTTAGAACTTGACCCGAACGACGCAATGGCGTATAACAATCGGGGTAATGCCAAAACTGGTTTAGGTCAATGGGAAGAAGCGATCGCAGATTATCAGAAATCCTGTGAAATTGCCCCTAATTTCGCGTTTGCCCGTGCCAATTATGCCCTGAGTCTCTACGAAACTGGACAGAAAGACAAAGCTATCCGTGAGATGCGAAATATTGTCCGTAAATATCCTAACTTTGCTGATGTCCGTGCTGCCCTCACCGCCGCTTACTGGGTAAATGGACAAAAGGGAGAAGCTGAAAGTAACTGGGTAGCTGCATCAGGCTTAGATAGCCGCTATAAAGATATGAACTGGGTGAAAAATATCCGTCGCTGGCCTCCTAGTATGGTGTCAGCTTTGGATAAATTCCTCAAAATTCAGTAAAGGCTAGTTGGTAGTAGGGGCGGGTTGACAGATATGATTAATGATTAACAAGGATCTTAGTGAACCCGCCCCTACTTTAGTCATGAGCAAATAAGGACTAAAGTCCTTACTACTAACTGATTCTGAGTTCTCAAAAAGCTAATGGGTGACCTGGGATTCGAACCCAGAACCAGCGGATTAAGAGTCCGATGCGCTACCGTTGCGCTAGTCACCCATCAAAATCGGCATACAGCCTATATAGAATAATAATCTGGCTAGCCGAGAATGACAAGCTATTTTCCCCCTTGGGAATAAAAATCAAGTTAGACTATTCCTGCTGACGACACTGGTCAGAGGTCATCGCTATTTTAATCATGGATGTGATACTATATATGATACTATCGCTGCATGAGCAAACTCAAAAAATTAGTCGAGCAATTTCTCAAGCAGCCTCCAGAAGTGCGGTTTCAGGATGTACGCTATCTCTTGGAAGCTTTTGGCTTTGAAGAAAAAAGGTCTAAGGGTAGCCATCATAGTTTTCGAGACTCCCAAGGTAAAACTATTACTGTACCCAAAACAGGGGGACAAAAAGTTAAAGGGGTGTATGTCCAGCAAATAGTGGAACTATTAAATTTAGAAGGGTGGATTGATGAAGACACTGAACCAGAAGAACAAGCAGATTGAAAAGCCGTCTCTAGAATACTATTTAAATCTTCCATACCCTGTAACACTTTACCCAGATCCAGAGGCAGGGTATGTAGCTCAAATTAAAGATTTACCTGGATGTCTCACCCAAGGTGAAACCTTAGAAGAGACAATGACAAATATTAATGAGGCGCGGGAATTGTGGATTGAGACAGCTTATGAAGCTGGTGACAATATTCCTTTACCCAGTAGTGATGATAGCTACAGTGGTAAGTTGTTGGTGCGAATGCCGAAATCTTTACATCGTCATTTAGCAGAAACTGCTGAAAGAGAAGGTGTAAGTCTCAATCAATATATTGTGTTTTTATTGAGTGCAGTTGCTTAATCTACTTATCTTTGCTCTTGCCGACGGTGGTTAGCAGCTTGAATTAACAAAGATTCGGCAAAAGCGATCGCTTCACTGGCTGACTTACCACCAGCTAACTGTGCTAACTCCTCCCGGCGAGTCGTCAAATCATCCAAGTTCGTCACCCGTACCACAGTACGCTGTTCTGCACTACCATTGTTAGCTTTACTACCTTTACCTTGAGTAATAATCTGCTTATCTACCCGGTAATGGCGGTCTGCCATCGCTGCGACTAATGGCTGGTGTGTCACACATAATACCTGATGGTGTTGACTCAATTGGTGTAATTTTTCGGCGATCGCCTGGGCGACTCTCCCCGACACACCCACATCAATTTCATCAAATACCAGCGTTCCTGCTGCATCAGCTTGGGTAAAACACGCCTTCAGTGCTAATAAAAACCGACTCATTTCACCACCAGAAGCAATTTCTGTCAATGGTTGCAATGGTTCGCCGGGGTTGGGACTAAACATAAAGGTGATTTTGTCTGCACCTGCCGCCGTGGGGACGATGGGGACAATTTCCACTTGAAACTTCACCTTTTCCATCGCCAACGGCTTGAGTTCCGCAATTAAGCGAGATTCTAAATGAGCGGCTGTTTTTTGTCGTAACTGAGTTAACTTAGCACAAGCTTGAGTCAGTTGTGCTAAACAAATTTGTTCTTGCTGTTCTAAAGTTTCGATAGTTTGTTCACTATCATTTAGTTCGGCTAACTCTGCCTGAATGCGCTCATAGTAGGCGATCGCATCTGCTAAACTAGGGCCATACTTGCGGCAAATCTGCTTTAACTCCTGAATTCGTTCCTCTACCTCTTGCAAACGTTGGGGGTCAGCTTCTAAACTTTCCCCATAAGTATTAATTTGCCGTGCTACTTCCGTCAATGCTGTTTGAGCATCCCTAATTAAATCTAACAGTGGTTGCAATTGGCTATCATACTCCACCATGTCATTTAAGGTGGTTTCACTGTCGCCCAAAAGGTCGGAAGCGGCTGGGGTTTCATCATCGTTTTGATACAAAGCCAGATAAACCTTGTAACTCATCTGTTGCAAATCAACCACATGATTTAAGCGTTCCCGTTCCTGCTGGAGTTGTTCTAATTCTTGGGGTTCGCTGAGGTTAGCTGTGGATAATTCTTTAACTTGATAGGTGAGTAAATCCAGTTGTTGTAAACGTTCTCGTTCCGAAGTGCGGCGTTTTTCTAGGTTAGCGTGGGCTTGTTGATAAGCACTAAAAGCAGTGGTGATAACTTGACGCTGCTTAATCAATGCGTCTCCGCCATACATATCTAACCAATCACGGACTTGGGCGGCTTGTCCGATTTGTACTGTTTGACCTTGGGCGGTAATTTCCACCAAGCGATCGCGCAATCCTGACATAATCTGACGATTCACCACCACCCCATTCACCCGCGATCGACTGCGGATATTACTAGAGGTCGCTGTAATTTCTCGGCTAATCACTACCGAGTGATCATCTATTAAATCAATTTCCTGTTCAGTTAACCAAGCTGCTAAAGGCGGCGTAAAGGCAAAAGTTCCTTCTACCATCGCCCGACTTGTCCCCGTCCGAATCACACGACTAGAGACTTTACCACCCAAAACAGCATCAATCGCATCTAAAATAATTGATTTCCCTGCGCCGGTTTCACCTGTCAACACATTCAGTCCCGCGCCAAATTCCAATTCTAGTTGATCAATTAGAGCAAAGTTTTCTATGCGTAGGCAGAGCAACATCAAGCCAAATTCTCCTTGAGGGGCAGATGCGGAGCATTTTCACGTTACAAGACATTAAGCATCATCTTTCGGCTACTAACAACACCTATTACCATTAAATTAGTAAGCAAATTTCAGTGTAGCAAAAAAGTTAATGGTCATTAGTCATTAGTCATTAGTCATTAGTCATTAGTTTTTCTCCCCCTGCTCCCCCTGCTCCCCAATCCCCAGTCCCCAGTCCCCAGTCCCCAATCCCCAATCCCCAATCCCCAGTCCCCAATCCCTAAACCTATTGTTACAATACTTAACATATTCAATCCGATCGGTGGCTTTCTCCATGATTGATAATAAGACACTTCCCGCTAACTCCCTGCCCAGTGAAGGCGCACTAGATGTTGATACAAACACCTTGATTGTGCGTTCTCCTACAACAACTGAAGTCATAAGTCAACATCCACAGGTATTGATTACACAAGATGTTGAACCTGAGACATTGCGTTATGACCCTGGCGAGATAGCAGCCTATTATCAAGGTAGAACTTGGCAAGTTTTCCGCAGGATTTTGGCAGTTTTAAGGCCGACTATTTCATTTTTCTTCGGGTTGTGGTGGGATAGTAAACGAGGGATTGTTGTTAAAAATGACCGTCGTCGAGCCATTCAGTTAAGAGAATTACTCACGCAACTAGGCCCGGCTTATATCAAAATTGGACAAGCTTTATCCACCAGACCAGATTTAGTTCCTCCTCTATATTTAGAAGAACTCACCAAACTACAAGACCAGTTACCACCGTTTCCCAACGAAATTGCTTACCAGTTTATTGAGGAAGAATTAGGAGAACGTCCAGAAGTCATTTACACAGAACTGTCACCCCAGCCTATAGCGGCGGCTTCGTTAGGACAAGTTTACAAAGGTAAGCTCAAAACTGGTGAAGAAGTAGCTGTTAAAGTTCAACGTCCTGATTTAAGGGAACGGATTACGATTGATTTGTATATTTTGCGCCGGTTGGCGGCTTTAGTGCAGAGAAAAGTCAAACGGTTGCGCAGTGACTTAGTAGGGATTTTAGATGAATTAGGCGATCGCATTTTTGAAGAAATGGATTATATCCATGAAGGCGAAAATGCCGAACGCTTTTTTGAGTTATACGGTCACATTAAAGACGTTTATGTACCGAAAATTTACTGGGAATATACTAACCGTCGTGTATTAACGATGGAGTGGATTAACGGCACAAAGTTAACCCAAGCCGCAGAAATCAAAGCCCAAGGTATAGATGCACGTTATTTAATTGAAGTGGGTGTACAGTGTTCATTGAGACAACTGTTAGAACATGGATTTTTCCATGCTGACCCCCACCCAGGTAACTTGTTAGCGACACCCGACGGTCAACTAGCTTATCTTGACTTTGGGATGATGAGCGAAATTAAACCGCCGCAACGTTATGGTTTAATAGAGGCGATCGTTCACGTTGTTAACCGTGACTTTGAAGGTTTAGCGCAAGACTACGTTAAACTAGATTTCCTCTCCCCAGACACCGACTTAACACCCATCATTCCCGCTTTTGGTAAAGTCTTTGCTGACGCTCAAGGTGCAAGTGTAGCCGAACTCAACATCAAAAGCATCACCGATGATTTATCAGCTTTGATGTATGAGTATCCTTTCCGCGTACCTCCCTACTACGCTTTAATCATTCGTTCTCTGGTGACATTGGAAGGTATAGCCATCAATATAGATCCTAACTTCAAAGTTCTCAGTGAAGCTTATCCTTACGTTTCTAAACGCTTACTCACCGACCCAGCACCAGAATTAAGAACATCATTGCGCGATTTGCTGTTTAAAGAAGGTAAATTCCGTTGGAATCGTTTAGAAAACTTATTACGCAATGCGCGAAAAAATCAAGACTACGACCTGAATTTGGTAGTCAATCAAAGCGTAGACTTTCTATCTTCTGAACGGGGTGCTTTCATTCGAGATAAGCTAGTAGATGAACTCCTCAATGGTGTCAACGCTTTAAGTAAAAATGTTTTGCATAACTTCACCTACCTACTCAGAGAACAAGTAGGTATTACAGCTATCCAAGAAACTCCTGCTGCAACAGTTGAGCAACAACAAACATTAGAGCATATCAAAAATATCTCCAATATTCTGCGAGAAACCCGTGGCTTTGATCCTGTAAAACTTGCGCCGCAAATAGGACAAGTTTTATTCAATCCAGAAGTGCAACGTTTAGGGCAACAAGTGACTAATCAAATTGTGCAGAAAGCCATAATTAAACTGATTAGAGAATTACTCGCAGCAGATGAAGTTAATCGCAGTCGAGTTAATCAAGTCAACTAAAAAACCAATTTATCTTGATTTACTACATATTATGTAGCGATAATTCATGAATTATCGCTACATTTTTTTTCAGCTAGACGGCAAAACACAAATTTTATTTTTATAATTAATTTTTTAACTTTTCCAATATCTCTAAATTCATATCTTGCACCATTCCCAATAATTGTAGGCCGATGCACTGCTCACAAGGTAAAAATCAGGGTTTAAGCGAATTTTTAGCTGTGCATCGCCTGACTTGAATTGCAATAAAGCAACTGTTACAAGATATAAGCATACTTAACATCCTCTTAGCGAGAGGTAGGTAAGAAAAACCTGACTGCATTAGGTTAGAGATATTTTGGTGTTACTAATCATACTTTTTAAATATTCTCTTACGCCTCAAGGGTTAAGAAATGTCTTGATACTTTTCATATACTCACAAGGAAGACTTTGATCAATCCAAAATCATGATGCTAGCAATTGTTAAATATTCAGTGCATTCATGAATAAAAAAGCAAAAAATTATGCCACAGATGATTAATCATCAAATAAGTCTTCAACAAATTCAAGACTTTGAGCGAGATGGCGTTATTTGCCTTAAAGGAGTTTTAGACGACATCTGGATTGAGAAATTGCGAACAGCCGTGAATAGAAATACTTTAAATAGTGTGGGAGTTAGAGGTAGTAAGAGATTAAACAGTAATGTCGTACATGATTATGGACTGTGGCTAAAAGATGCTGATTTCCATGCTTTAATCTTTAAATCTCCATTAGCAAATATTGCCGTTCAAATCCTGAAATCGCAAAAGCTTAACTTTTTGAGTGATGGTTTCTTCGTCAAAAAACCGACAGCAGATAGTCGTGTAGAATGGCATAATGATCAGCCTTACTGGCCGGTACAAGGTGGGAAATGCTGTAAAATTTGGTTGACCTTAGATGCTGTCACTCAAGAAAATGGCAGATTAGAGTATGTGAAAGGGTCTCATTTATGGAATCAAGAGTTAACTGAAAATTCAGATAATTCTTGGTTCTCACCGCCACATGCTCAGGAATTATTATCTTGGAATATGGAACCAGGAGATTGTTTAGTACATCATTTTCTAACAATTCATCATTCTGTAACCAATACATCCTCTACATTAAGACGTGCAATAGTGACTAATTGGGCTGGTGATGACGTGGTTTATTATTCGCGTCCGAAGGCATGGCCTTATATACCTATTGAAGAAATTGATATTCCAGAATTTAAGTCTCTGAAAAATCTGAAAGTTGGTGAACCAATCGACTGTGATATTTTTCCGATAATTCCACTAAATTCATAACTAAAATTAAGAGCCTCTATTCACATCTTTGTGATGTCCGTTCCTTTCGCGTTTGAGACTTTCTTCTAAAGCTTGAATCTGTTCACGCCTTGCTTCTAATTCTAGAGAACGACGGGCTAAATCTTGATGTTGCAAAGTTAGTGATTGTCGCCACTCCTCGGCGCGTTCTACTTCTTGTTGCAAAAATTCGGGTGTAATACCAGTGCTGAGGTAAGCTTGTACTAAATACAATACCCAGTTACAAGCGTCTTCCAGGCGCTGAATCTCACCTGTGGGCGAAAGTTCGACTAAAACTAGCAACTTTTCGCTCAATGTTTTGCCTTTGCCCAGTAAAATGTAAGCCTCTTCGGGAATAATTGTCCAAATATGCTCTGCTTCTTGACGCGCTAACAAGCGTAACTGGTACTGGTCTAAGAATTCATTTTTATTTACTTGGGCTAGATACAGCATGGTTTTTGTGGCGTGGCAATCCAAAGTTGAAAATACCTTTGCTAGATATAACTCAAGGGTAATAGGATTTTGCCCATTACCCTTTAAAGCTATGCTAAACCACGTAGGCGATCGCGTAAAATTTCTGCTTGTTTTTCCGCTTCGGCTAAAGCATCTCTCGCACTCTGGACTACATCCGGTCTTGCTTTCTCCACAAAGTTGGCATTGCTTAATCTAGCACTCAGGGAATTAACTTCACCCTCTACTTTACTCAAGCTTTTCTCTAGCTTGGCACGCATGGCTTCGATATCGACCACACCATCTAAAGGAATCACTACCTGTACAGTACCAATTACCCCTGCGATCGCTTTTTCTGGTTGGGCTGCTGGTGCTGGTAATTCTGGTGTTGCTGCACTCTCCTCAATGCTGGGTGGGAACAACTGCGCCCAGAATTTTTGTCTAGCTTCCGCAAATAATAATGTATTCACGACAAACCACGCGCTGTAACCCAAACCAACTAACTCAAAGAAAGTACCCAAGACAGGAATATGATCTAGAGTTTCGCCAACCGCTAAAGCCAGTCTGAAAAAGATTAAACCGACCAGCAACCAAACAATTATCCGCCAATTACTGCGGGGTTTGGGCATTGTGGCTGTTTGTGGTTCTGGTTCACCAGCAATGCTTAAAGTTTCCACCTTGGCTAAATCTTGAATGTAAGATTGTCCAGCCGTGAGGATTTCCAGTTCTTGGGGATTTTCAGACTGTAAATTAACTTTAACTTTTACCCCTGGCTTAACTTCCGCTTCGGCGCGTAAATTGCGGATGGTGCGGATAGTACCAAATAGCAATGTAAACTGTTCTTCCAATGCTGGGTTAATTAAGTTTGTGTCTGCTTTGGGATATGGCTGTAAAGCTAAAGTTTGTTTAGAGTCGGCTGGTTGTTGGGTGAGAGTCTGCCAAATTTCCTCAGTGATGTGAGGCATAAAGGGATGCAGTAGCTTTAAAATGCCTTCTAGAACATGGGCTAAAGTTTGTTGTGCTACGCGCCGTGATGCTGGGTTTGCGTCCTTTTGCAGTCTGGATTTCACTAATTCAATATACCAGTCGCAAAAATCACCCCAAATGAACTCATAGATTCCCTTAGCTGCTTCCCCTAAACCGTAGTTATCGATGTAGTTGGTGGTTTGCTGGATAACTTGATGATAGCGGGAAAGAATCCAGCGATCGCAAAGCGTCTCCGCAGGAGAATCGCATAACTCTGTTGCATTTGGTTCACCCAATTGTGCAGGAGTCTGTCCATCTAGATTCATCATCACGAATCTAGCGGCATTCCACAACTTGTTAGCAAAGTTGCGGGAAGCTTCCACCGATGAAGACTCATCTTTTTTCCGGTCATATTCTAAGCGAATATCTTGACCAGCACCCGCCACTTCCTTAACTAAGGTGTAGCGTAAAGCATCAGTCCCATATTTATCAATCAGCAACAGTGGGTCAATCCCATTGTTAGCCGTCTTTGACATCTTCTTATTATTTTCATCCCTCACCAAACCGTGAATATAAACAGTTTGGAACGGCATTTTCCCAGTAAAATGACCAGCCATCATTGTCATTCTGGCTACCCAGAAAAAGATGATGTCAAAGCCTGTAACTAGGGTAGTCGTCGGGTAGTAAGTCTCTAAATCTGGGGTTTTTTCCGGCCAGCCTAAAGTAGAAAATGGCCATAGACCCGAAGAAAACCAAGTATCTAATACATCTGGGTCTTGTTCAAGCTTGACATCTTCCCCAAATTGTGCTGTTGCTTTCTCCAAAGCTTCATCAGCAGATTTAGCAACAACAAACGGGGTAGTATCAGTGATTTGTCCGCCTGTTTCACTGACAGCATACCAAGCGGGGATTTGATGACCCCACCACAACTGACGAGAAATACACCAATCTCTGAGACTTACCAACCAGTCGCGGTAAACCTTAGTCCAACGTTGGGGGACAAATTCCGGGGTGTCTTGCTGGTCGAGGAAATCTAAAGCCTTATCCGCCATTGGGCGAATTTTCACGAACCACTGAGTAGATAATAAAGGCTCAATCGGAACTTTACCGCGATCGCTATAAGGAACGGTATGCTTATAATCTTCTACCTTAACTAACACACCATCAGCTTCCAGGCGTGCCACTACATTCTTTCTGGCAACAAAACGGTCTTGTCCTTGAAACTCCCCACCGTTAGCGTTGACAGTCCCATCTTTATTGAGAATATTAATAAACGGCAGATTGTGACGCTTACCCATTTCAAAATCATTCGGGTCATGGGCAGGAGTCACCTTCACGCAACCCGTACCGAAACTGGGGTCAACTAACTCATCACCAATAATCGGAATTTCCCGTTGCATAATTGGCAGAGTCAGAGTTTTACCAATCAAATCTTTATATCTATCATCATTGGGATTAACAGCCACAGCCGTATCACCCAGCATAGTTTCAGGGCGAGTAGTCGCCACCTCCACAAAACCAGAACCATCAGACAGAGGATAGCGGAAATGCCAAAGATTACCCTCAACTTCCTTAGATTCTACTTCCACATCAGACACCGCCGACTGAGAAGCCGGACACCAGTTAACTAAATATTCACCACGATAAATTAACCCCTCATTGTAGAGACTAACAAAGGCTTCCACCACAGCTTTAGATAAACCTTCATCCAGGGTAAATCTTTCCCGTGACCAGTCTACCGACACACCCAAGCGTCGCAGCTGATTAACAATAGTACCCCCTGACTCAGCCTTCCACTGCCAAGCACGTTCTAGAAACTTGTCGCGTCCCAACTCATAGCGAGTTTTCTTTTCAGCCTTAAGTTGTTTTTCCAGAATCGAATGCACAGCGATACTAGCGTGGTCAGTTCCCGGTAGCCATAGAGTATTTCGCCCCTGCATCCGGTGATAGCGCACCAGCACATCAATCAACGCACTTTCAAAAGCGTGACCCATGTGCAGACTACCAGTAACGTTTGGTGGCGGAATTACCACACAATAAGGTTCACCACCATGATTAGGATCAGCTTTGTAAATTTGGTTATCTTCCCAGAATTTTTGCCACTTCGCTTCAGTGGAAAAAGGATCATACAGACTGGGAAGATTCGGTATAGTTGCGGTCATTCTGGGAAATTTACGTTTGGAAGGACTCTAATAAATTTTGCCACACCCTGGGGGGACTGGGGGGACTGGAGACTGGGAAGAAGCGGAGGAAGCGGAGGAGAAAAACTAATGACCAATGACCAATGACCAATGACTAAAGACTCTTCTGATTTCTCGCATCCAAAAATTTTAACTGCTGATACAGACAACTAATTTTTTCTAAATCCACCCCAACAGCTTGCGCTTTTCTCAATGGATTCCCGATAATCGCCTCTACTTCCAAAGGACGACGTTCATCATAGTCAATTTTCATGCTAGTACGGTAAGGGGTCATCTTGACGGTGTAATCTAGCATGGTTTGAATAAAACTATCAGGAATTATCCGCCCCATACTATGCGCCCCTGCTTTCACCTCATACATTAACTGTTCTACTAAAGTACGGGTGTGGCTATCTGCCATTAATTCGTCCGTTGTAGCATTGAGAATCACAGACAACCCATTGTAGGGAATATTCCAAACCAGTTTTTTCCAACGTGCTAGCAATAAGTCTTCAGTCATTTCCATCCCAATACCAGCACGTTGAAAGTCCTCAGCTATTTGCTGCATTCTTTGAGTAATTCCAGCCTGAGAATATTCCGGGAGATATTCCCCTAAAGTGATGTGTCCGTAGTCTAAATGGCGGATATGTCCTAACCCCACTTTATTAGAACAGAGGAAGCACAAACCACCAATGACATGAACTTTCTCTAAAATTTGGGTGACTTCTTCTTCTATACCTAGCCCATTCTGTAATACTAACACCACACCACCAGCTTTAACCACAGGCTGTAATAACTGCGGTAACAAATGGTTTTGTGTGGTTTTTAGTGCCACTACTACCACATCACATTTTGGCATTTTGTTGACATCGTTGTAAGCATTCACTTCTGGAAGGATAAAATCCCCGTCTTTAGACTCAACGATTAAACCATGCTGACTAACGTGTTCATAGTCACTCTTGAGCAAAAAGTGAACATCTAAACCAACTTTTTGCAACTTAGCACCGTAAAACCCTCCTAATGCACCAGTTCCAAGAATTGCATACTTGCAATGCTGTTCACTCATTTATTTGCCCAAAATGTCCTGATCATTATCGTATAGTGCATTAGACGTAGGTTGGGTTAAGCGCAGCGCAACCCAACTGTTAGATTGGTGTTGGGTTTCCTGAAGTCAACCCAACCTACTGGACTTTACTTATCGTAATAATTAGAAATATTTTTTTAACAAAAATTCAAATTGATTCACAATAATTTAAAATTTTTGGCAGGAGACACTGTGAACAGAGTTCATCACAGCGATGAAAATCTTTCTTCCTAGTCTCCCACTCCCCATTCCCCATTTTTACAACAATTAGGTAAACACAATGGCTGATATTGTTGATATTGCAGTTAGTAACGATGCTTTTAAAACCCTAGTGACAGCTGTGCAAGCGGCTGGTTTAGTAGAAACATTAAAAAGTCCAGGCCCTTTTACTGTGTTTGCACCTACTGATGATGCTTTTGCGAAGTTACCACCTGGAACCATCCAAACTTTAGTCCAAAATATTCCCCAACTAACCAGAATTTTAAAGTATCATGTCGTGCCTGGAAAGCTGAAACAGGCTGACTTAGCCAAACTGGGGACTGTAACATCTGTTGAGGGTTCACCCATCAAAATCGATTGTTCCGATGGGTTTGAAGTTAAAAACGCGACGGTTTTAGCCGCAGATATCGAAGCCGATAACGGTGTGATTCACGTCATCGATACGGTAATTTTGATGGGTTGATTTGATTCTAGGTGGGGATTACCCACCTGATTATTGCTTAACATGATGTTTATTTATTACAAGCATAATTAAAGCTCTATATACTTTAATTTATGTTAAATATTTGTAGAAGTATTTACTTTCGAGATATGCTGAATTAAGTTGATATATTTAAAAATATATTGAGTTTTTTAGATGCCAATATTATCCCTACAGATTAATGCTCGATTTTCATACTTTAGCTGAGTTTTCTCGTACTAACTGCGTTGGTATTTGTGCGTTTCTAGTACCAGCCAATTTACTAGCTACATTGTTGACAATAATTTTGGCTGTGGTAGGTCGTCCCACTTTTCAAATTTGGCAAGCTGCCAGTTTTGCAAGTATTTTTGCAGTTTTAATGGTGTTACACGTATATAGTTGGTTTGTCATTGGTGTGGTGATGCTCCCTACTTATATTTTGTTAGGTTTAGCAATTACCTGCTTACTGATAAATGTTGCAGCTATTATTTTGCAGAAGCATCACCGTATTCTGAGTTTACGATTTTAAATTTGGGATTTAAATTTTCTAATTTCTCCATAAAAATTGATTGATAGTACAGTAGTGGACTGACACAGCTAATTTATTGCATTAGGAAACTCTTGTGGGATGGTCATCTTGACTGTCCCGTGCAGGCAAGATGCCTGCACCACAAGAAATCTTGAATTATATTTGTGCATCATTTTAAGCTTGTCACACCAGTAGGGTGCGTTATGTCTTCAGGCTAACGCACCCTTTTATGTACTTGATTGCAATTTTACTTACATCTTGCACCAATTGCTTTATTGCGATTACATCCAGGTGGGCAATGCTAGAAATTCGTTCAAACCCTTATTTTTAGGTTGTGGATATTGCCCACCCTACGGTTATTGAGAATGGTGCAAGATATCAGTTTAATGTATGTGGCATGAGAGTCAATAAATGATAGTTATGCCAGAATTTTCAGGTTTTTCTTCATATAAAATTTATAAAAAGCCGGTAATTTTGAATTTTTAGTTAAATCTATTTTTCTGCTTCTGCCAAAAAAACACGACATAGTATATTTTGTTTCTACGATTAAGGTTTTTTTACGAATTTTCCCAGAAATAGGAAATTAAAAATGAACCTAGTGAATAAGTTAAGTCTAGCTAGTGCTGGTATCGCTATGACTTTAAGTATTGCAAGTATCAAACCAGTACAAGCGGTAGAACTTGCTTCAACTACTGTGATCAATTTTGATGATCTGACTAACAGTGAAGCTCATATTCCCAATGGCTACAATAGATTAAAGTGGGATAATTTTTATATGCTGAACACTGTTAATTATGTATACGCATCCGGTTACAAGAATGGCACAGTGTCACAACGAAATATAGCTTATAATGCCTGGGCAAAACCTGCTACCATTAGTGGTATTAGTGGAAACACGTTTAACTTCAATAGTGTCTATTTGACAGCAGCTTGGAAGAATGGTTTAAATATTCTGGTAGAAGGTTTTACGAAGGGAAACCTCAGCTATTCACAAATCGTAACTGTTGATTCTATATCACCGACACAGTTTGTATTTAATTACCTTAATGTTGATCGAGTAAGATTCAGTTCCTTTGGTGGTGTTCAGGTACCGGATTATATAGGTGTTGGTCAACATTTCGCATTAGATAATTTATCATTGACTCATATAAGTAAGCCAGTTCCTGAACCATTAACAATGGGTAGTACAGTTGTTGTTTTGGGTTTAGGTTTTTGGATGAAACGTAAAAAAGCATCTGTGGAGATGAAACGGTGATTAGGAATTATAATTATTGTGGCTGGGTTTACCTGTCAATATAAAAGCTGCCCAATAGTAAGGATGAGAATATAGTTTTTTATCAGGTGTCATTTTGCTGATTCTATACTGATGTGTGGCTACATAGGCTCTGATTTTTAGTTCTTCTGGCGGTAATTGATTGAGTAAGTCTTCGTACCATTGGGTTAATTCTGAGGCGGTTAATTCTCTGAGCCATTTTGTGGCTTCACTTAAGGCGAGATTGGGCGATCGCACTACCTGTAATCGTCGGTAAAACTCTATAATTACTAAGGCACTGGCTGATGATTCTACACTCCACAGAGTACTCACTACATAGGGAACACCGCCAGCTACAAAACCATTGACTAAACTTACATATTCTGTAGTAATTATCTGGTGTTCAGTAATCGCAGTGTCACAGGCGGAGAGAGTCACCAAATTGTAACTTGCTAAATTTCCTTGGCAAATCTCTCCTAATGTTAGTTTATCTTCCCCGGCTAATGCTAATTCTGATTGGCTAGGTTCATGTAAATTATTGATGCCTTGCCCAGCAAAATGAAAGACGTTGTATTTATTAAAGTAATAATCAAATAGGGTGGCTGCCACATTATCTTTAGTTGCTGTTTCTCCCTGGATGCGATGGGAATCAGTAAATATTTGGCTGACAATTTCTGATTCTAGGTTGGCAAATTTCAGGGTGTAATAATTTGTATTTGTAGGATATTCAACACTTAATAAAGGTTGCTCTGACAACTGCCAATTGCTTGCAGTTCGTATAGATAAACCAGTTTGGATGCTAGGCAGATAAGTAATGATGTAGTGAGGCTCAAAATTGAGTTGTTCTGCTGGGGAAGCAGAGTTATAGAAAAGAGTATGCAGGGGTAATCGCTGCAAATCACGGTGAGGAACTAAAATTAATTGGCTAATATCTTCTAGTTCTGGGATAATTGTGTCAATTTCGAGAATATTTCTTAATTCTAACAGCCGTTGTTCCATTTGCACGCGCCAAGCATGATTGCTTTTGCTAGTTTGATCCTGTGCTTGGTGGCGATATTCTTGGTAGTCTTGTTGCCAATTATCTAACCAATTTTCAAATGCTATGAGTCTTCTTGTGGCTTCTGGTAAAGGTAAGTCTTGCAGAGGTGTGGGGTTGTCGGTTTCTATGTTTTGAATTGGTGTGAAAACTAAGATGGGTGATGGAGCTTGGTATTTAATAATAAAGGTATGTAGAGCGACGGGGCTAATATGCCAGTAAATAATTGCTGTCTGAGGATTGAGTATCTGTTGAACTGAGGAGTATTTCAGGGGATAAATATCTGCATTCCTCCCAAATAATAACCAGCTTAAACAGGAATTTTTGTTATATTCGGCTATTTCCCAAGCTTCTACTAAATCACCATACTCGACGGCAATATCAACCGCCATTTGTGCTATTCCCGCAAATTTGAGAGCTAGTTGTTTTTTGCTGTCTTCTGAACGAGTTGATTCTGAGAGTAATTGTTGTAATAAATTTGCGCTACGTTGTTGTAAATCTTGCGCTTGTGCTGTTTGTCCTAAGCCTAATAATGCTTTAACTAAGGATTGTAAAACCTCTAAATGTAAGTGAGGAAAGACGCTACTGGTTAAAGTTAATAATGCTTGATTGTACTCAACTACAGCTTTACGCCAATAGTTACGAGATGTATAA
Organism: Anabaena sp. 4-3; assembly: GCF_001597745.1. Classification (GTDB taxonomy): domain Bacteria; phylum Cyanobacteriota; class Cyanobacteriia; order Cyanobacteriales; family Nostocaceae; genus Trichormus. The sequence goes on from NZ_LUHJ01000024.1 coordinate 118,890, forward strand.
TGTTTTTTACCTTGGTCGTAGTAAGTATTACCAATGGCTAGATGTAATCTGCCCCAACCTTCTGGGTGAGTGTCTGGGCGAATATGTTTTAAGCCTTCTTCATAACTAGCTATTTTGCCTATGTAGCTACCTTGGTTTAAGGCAGGATGATTGACTGCTATGGTAGTCGTCAGATTTAAACGATCGCTCTCAATATAGCCTAATGCTGTGCCTCTGCCAATCCAAGCTTCCCAATAGTCGAGTTTGATTTCTAAGGCGTTGTCATAAGAAACGATCGCTTCCCAATAGCGTTTTAAATAAAATAAGGCTACCGCTTGGTTATACCAAGCTAAGTGGAAATCTGACTTAATAACTATAGCTTGTTGATAAGAGGCGATCGCTTCTTCTCTTTGACCTAAGTTTTCTAAGGCTATACCGCGATTATACCAAGCTAGATAAATATCCGGTTGACTGGTGAGGGCGTTATCCCAAGAAGCGATCGCTGCTGACCATTGTTGTAAATTAAATAATACTACTCCCCGGTCAATCCAAGCTTCGTGGAAATCTGGATTAATTTCCAAGGCTTTATCGTAGGATGCTATGGCTTGTGCATGCTGTTCATCGACACCGAGGGCGATACCGCGATAATACCAATTTTCGGCATCTTCGGGTTCTAATTGTAGAGCTTGGTCAAAACTAGCGATCGCGGTGGTAATTTGTCCTAATTTTAACTCAGCCCAACCCTTACTAGACCATACTTCTGGGTAATCGGGATGAATGACGATCGCTTGATTAAAAGAGGCGATCGCTTCTTCAAACATACCTAATTGTCCCAGAGTTCCCCCCCGATTGTACCAAGCTTTATAGTAATCGGGTTTGAGTGCAATGGCTTGGTCATAGGAGGTGATTGCCTCTGTCAAATATTCTAAGTGAAATAAAGTTAAACCACGATTGAACCAATATTCTGCGGCGTTGGGGTTGAGTTGGATAGCTTGATTATAGGATGCGATCGCCCCTGCTAAATCCCCAGCTTTAGCTTGCTGTAACCCTTGATAAAACCATGCTTGGGCTGTAAAGACATTCGATGATGTGGCAGCAATCGATGACAGATGATTGCTCGGTACTGACAGATTACTTGCTAACTGCTGCACTAAACTAGCACTCTGCTCCAATCGTACCAATAATTCATCTAGAGTATTGGCTACATCTGACTGTGAATTAGCTGCTGATACTATTAAGCTCCCTAATCTTGCTCTTTGAGCATCAAATCCCAATTCACTCAACTGGTTAATTACATCTTCTTGCGTTGGTATCAGTCTGAGTGCTTCTGTGGTTACGACTTCTTCCCTTTGTTCTTCTCTATTTTGTACAGGTAAGCTTTCCGTACTGCTGTCGATGACTGGTGCAATCGGGGCTGAAAATTCAATTACCTCATCCTGTACTTCCCGATTTTGTACAGGTAAGCTTTCCGTACTGCTGTCTGCAATCGGGCTAGTTGGGATTTCTGGGTTGATTGTAGTTGGTGACTCGTCAGATTCCCATAATAGTTCGCCGAAGTTGCGGATTAATTCTTGTCCAGGGGTGTCTAATCCAGAGGTATCTAATCTAGTATTGTCTGTAGCGGTGACTGTAATATTATAAGTTTCTCCTGCCTCATCGACTTCTGGGAATGGCTCCGCATCGCGGTTTAACAACTGAATACCGATGTCGTAGGCGAGTTCACCCACCTTGCCAATATTCAATTCACCTAACTGCACCATCTGTGTTGCTAACTGATGATGAGGAGCAGGTGACATGAGTAACTTTTCGCCAAAGACTAATAGCCAATCTATCCAACGCTCAACGCTGATGCGGTCTTCCATGCGTTGCAGATACTTAATTGCCCATTGCTGTCCTCGCCCTTGGTAGACACCTTCCAGTAGTTGGGTAAATAAAAGTTCCAAATCCGCATTAGACAGTTCAGGTGGCACTTCTGCCGCCTGGTTTCCATTTGTAGCCTCAACAGAACCAGTCTGTTTACTACCAAAGGTTTGTTTTTCTATAGTTTTAAGCCACTGCAATAGCCGCGTGAGCATCTGCTATACTTTTGGATTTTACTTACCCTAGATTGTAGCGATCGTTGTGTTAAACAAATCATGATTTTTCATGATTTCCGTGAAATCAACTGAAATTATCCATATTTTACGTAGTTAGATTAGCAAAAATATACAACAGTCAATAGCCAATAGGCAATAGACTTGAGTCAATCATTATTTATCATGGGGCATGGGGGCTAGGCTTGCGCCTACAAAATTCTTAAATTTCAGAATTTTTGGGTAAAAATCTCCCCTGCTCCCCTGCTTCTGAAGAGTCCCCATTCACCAATCCCCAATCCCTTCCACATCAATTTATACGGAATCGGTTGTTGATTGACTAGCAGCATGATATTGATTAATTAATGTTTGGATAATCACTTGTGGATCATCAGTTTCCAGGGCTAGCTGTTGGGCAATCTGCTGACGTAAGGTTTCATCTTGCTGCAACATGATAAACAACTGATCTAGGGTGACTGTTTGATATTCTCCCTCTTGAGGTGCTTCTGGTGCAGAAAAGGTTTCTGTTGATGATATATTTGTACTATCAGCATCAGGCCCGTCATATTCCCAGATGGGTTGACCTTGATTGCGTGTTAACACCTGCATACCGATATCATAGGCAACATTTCCTACTTCCCCGATGTCCAACTCACCCAGTTGTACTAATCGAGCAGCTAACTCATTATTAGGTGAGGGTGATGCTACTAATCGTTCACCAAAACGTTTTAACCAGTCTATCCAGCGTTCTGTGGGAATACGATGCTCAATCTTTGCTAGCCATTGTACAGCCCAAGTTTGTCCACGTGCCTGATGAACTCCTTCTAAAAGTTCGGTGAACAGAAATTCTAAATCTGTGTCGGTAAGGGGAGGTGCTGGTTGTTGCTGCACGTTGTTACCAACTTTTACAGGAGTTGATTTTCTCCCAAACAAGCCTTGAAAAAGACTTTTAAGCCACTGGACTAGCCGCTTGAGCATTTGCTGTACCATTTACTATTGTTTCCCCTAAGATTGTAGCGACATCTACATTGGGTGTTTTTAGCATCCCACTGTACTGTGGTTTGACTCCTGTCAATAAAATAATGTATGTAGGTGTGTTGTTGTTTCTTCTAGGGTATGTGACCTTCGAGCAGATAGTGGCAAAGTTTAAAATGGTTTAACCCCATTCAAAATTCAAAATGTTCAGACTCTTGGCTGACAAAAACTAATGATGGCTTGTAAGTAATTCCAGCACAACTGATTAATAGATTTTGAAGGGTATTGAAATTTTCTATCCATGTCTTACGAACCCCTGCACCACAAGTATCGCCCAAAGAGTTTTGCTGAACTGGTGGGGCAAGAGGCGATCGCTACCACTCTCACTAATGCTATTCTGACAGCTAAAATTGCACCTGCTTATTTGTTCACTGGCCCTAGAGGTACAGGAAAAACTTCTAGTGCGCGAATTCTGGCTAAATCGCTCAATTGTCTCAAAAGTGACAAACCCACGGCTGAACCCTGTGGCGTTTGTGATGTGTGTCAAGGAATCACTAAAGGCTACTCCTTAGATGTAATTGAAATTGATGCTGCCAGTAACACTGGTGTTGATAATATCCGCGAGTTGATTGAAAAAGCCCAATTTGCACCCGTGCAGTGTCGCTATAAGGTGTATGTCATTGATGAATGCCACATGCTCAGTAGTGCAGCGTTCAATGCGCTACTTAAAACCCTAGAAGAACCACCTAAACATGTAGTTTTTGTGTTGGCGACAACCGACCCACAAAGGGTATTACCGACAATTATTTCTCGTTGTCAAAGGTTTGATTTTAGACGCATTGAGATAGAGGCGATGATACAGCATTTAAGTGCGATCGCCGCTCAAGAAAATATTCAGATTTCACCAGCAGCCATCACCCTAGTCGCCCAGTTATCTCAAGGTGGATTGCGAGACGCGGAAAGTTTACTTGATCAATTAGCATTGTTATCTGGGGAAGTTACCCCGGATAAAGTTTGGGATTTAGTCGGTTCTGTCAGCGAAAGAGACTTACTAACATTATTGCAGGCGATCGCCCAAGATCACCCAGAAGCCGTCTTAGACTCCACCCGTCAAATTTTAGATCGTGGTCGAGAACCATTAACCATTCTCCAAAATCTCGCCGCCTTCTACCGTGATTTACTGATTGCCAAAACCGCACCCAATCGCCACAATTTAGTAGCTTGTACCCAGCAAACCTGGACAGAACTCGTTGAGTGCGCCCAGTCTTTGTCTATGAGTACCATTTTGTTGGGACAAAAAAACTTACAACAAGCAGAATTACAACTGAAAAACACAACCCAGCCGCGCTTATGGTTAGAGGTGACATTACTGGGATTATTACCTAGTGCCAATATTCAGCCCCCCGCTACAGGTGTCTTACCTGTAGTATCACCAAGTAACTATCGCCCCTCCTCACCGCCACCATTATCATCGCCAAAAGTAGCCCCCCCACCTTCCTCATCTTCCCCACCTCCCCCATCTTCCTCATCTCCCCCATCTCCCCCACCTTCCTCATCTTCCCCACCTCCCCCATCTCCCCCATCTCCCTC
>NZ_LUHJ01000025.1 GCF_001597745.1 Anabaena sp. 4-3
TTATCAGAGAAATGGGTTTAAAACCTCCCCCTTCCAGGGGGACTTTACATTAGTACGAATTTAGTTTAACATAGTTAATGCAGTTTGGTAAGCGCAATGTTAAAAGCCTACAAGTACAGAATCTATCCGACAGGGGAGCAAGTAAGACTACTTGCTAAGTCGTTTGGATGTGTACGCTGGTTTTACAACTATGCGCTTAACTTAACAAGCGAAACCTACAAGGCAACAGGTAAGGGGTTAAGTCGCAACGAGATAATTAATTTGTTGCCATCCCTGAAGAAAGAATATGAGTGGTTAACAGAGCCACCTTCTCAATGCTTGCAACAAGTAGCCTTAGATTTGTCTAGTGCGTTCTTGAATTTTTTTGAGAGACGGGCTAAATACCCCAATTTCAAAAACAAAGGTCAAAAACAATCTATTCGATTTCCGCAAGGAATAAAACTAGATGGCGACAATCTGACGCTTCCAAAACTAGGCAAAGTCTACTGCAAAGTATCTCGATTACCTGAAGGTAAATTAAAGTCTATTACTGTATCGCTGACTCCATCAGGTGAATACTACGCTGCTTGTCTATATGACAGTGGGAAGGATAAACCATCTCTATCATCAGAAGGTAAAGCTATTGGCGTAGATATGGGAATTAACCATTACGCTATTACATCTGATGGGACTAAACATGGCAACCCCAAATATTACCGCAAATATGAGGTCAAGTTAGTCAAGAAACAAAAACAACTTAGCCGCAAACAAAAAAGGTCTAGCAATCGTAACAAAGCAAGAATTAAAGTTGCTAAAATTTACACGAAAATTACTAGATGCCGTGAAGATTTTCTACACAAACTAAGTCGTAAATTAGTTGACGAGAACCAAGTCATAGTTGTAGAAAACCTAGCAGTTAAGAATATGGTCAAGAACCACAAACTAGCTAAATCAATTAGTGACGCTGGATGGGGTCAATTCTGCACCATGTTGAAATACAAGGCAGAATGGGAAGGGAAAACCTATATTGAGGTAGACAGATTTTTCCCTAGTTCAAAATCTTGTAGTAACTGCTTGCATCAACTAGATAATCTCAGTTTAGATATCCGTAGCTGGCAATGTCCTAAATGTCACACAATACATGACAGGGATATTAATGCTGCGGTGAATATTAGAGACGAAGGTTTACGAATTTTGCGCCAGTGCGGTCTTGACGGTCTCCGTCGTAGAGCAACTGGCGTGGCGGGAGGGCATCTCGCTACTGCTTCTAGACAACGTGTAAGACCATCTAAAGGCACTGCTTTTAGAGGCAATGTTGGGTGAAGGAAGAATCTCCGCCGTTCTACGGCGGGGAGTTGTCAATT
>NZ_LUHJ01000026.1:0-149907 GCF_001597745.1 Anabaena sp. 4-3
CTCTAAAGTATCCTTCTGATTTTGAAGATTTCTAAATTCGAGCCAACTGCATCGGAATGCAAGCAGTATTGGTCATACTGTTTGTTGATGTAGGTGGCTTGTTGTAGCCATAGATGCACTTAATTCTCAACTGTAGAGACTTGAGATTTTACTTGCATCGGAATTAAAGAAGTAGTTTTCAGTTATCAACTAACTGAAAGCTACTCCTAACGATCAACCAATATTCATACATGATACCATGTCTAGCAATAAAATAAGAGGATTAGATATGCAAGCAGTGCCATTTTTCGCACGCTTCTTGGTGGAAGAAGAACCACCACAAACACCAGAGCCAGAGCCAGTTCCCCCACCAATCTGGACTTTAAAGTGGCCTTCTGATTGGGAAGATTCGTAAATAAAAATTAGCAATTATTAAATCTGTTTGTGTTGACTGATGGCTAATAATTGTCATCAGTCATTAGTAAAAGACGTTATCCAAATTGATGTTTGGCTAAGTAAGTTGGTGTAAATAATTTCACGTTTGTAGTAAGGACTTTAGTCCTTGTCTTAGGGCTAGGGCGACTTAATACGAACATAATCACAAGAATTTGACATTGTAAAACCCGTAGATTTATGTATTCTTACTGACTTACTTAGTTACTAACGTCTATTTCTACAATTCAAAAAAGAAAATTTATCATGCACCTATCGCGTAATGTTGTTTTATTAATCACTCATAGTGGTGATTTTTTCACGATAGATAAAGTTGCAGAAGCCGTATTAAAAAAAGGGGCGCAACCATTTCGCCTTGACACTGATAAGTTTCCCCTAGAAGTGCAATTAACAGCACATTTTGAGCAAACTAAAACTTATCACACTATCGAATATGGCGACCAGTCTATCAGTACAGAACAGGTGCAAGCTGTCTGGCTGCGACGGATATGGGAGCCACAACTGAGTGAAAAATTAGCTCCTCAGTTCCGCGAAGCTTGTCTGAGAGAATCAAAAGCGACTTTGGCAGGTTTTTGGGATAGTCTCAGAGAAGCTCGTTGGATAGATCATTTAGAGCGGATAAATGCGGCACAAGATAAATTGCGCCAACTGCGGGTAGCTGCGGAGGTTGGTTTTATCACTCCTCGGACTCTTGTCACCAACAAAGCAGAAGCAGCAAGGGAGTTTTTCCACCAAGTCAACGGCAAGATGGTGAGCAAGTTATTAACTGCTCTTTCCCACAGTATGCAAGCCACCTCTTCTTTTTTTATGTACACCAGCACCGTCAAGGAGGAAGACTTGCGAGATGCTGAGTCACTGCGCTACTGTCCAATGGTGTTTCAAGAGCAAATTCCTAAGCAGTTGGAATTACGGGTGGTGTATGTGAATGGTAAAGCGTTTGTAGGTGCGCTAGATGCCAATGTTTATGCAGGTGCAAAAGCTGATTGGCGTAAACCGGGTGTTGAGGTGGGCGCATGGCAACATCATGAGCTACCTGAGCAACTGCTGCGTCGTCTGCAAGTGTTTATGACTAGGTTTGGGCTGACATTTGGCGCATTAGATTTCATCGTCACACCATCAGGGGAGTATGTGTTTTTGGAAGTTAACCCTGTAGGTGAGTGGGGAATGTTGGAGAGAGATTTGGACTTACCGATAGCGAGTGCGATCGCAGATACTCTACTGCAAACTGAATAATAAGGCACTGACTCCCCGATAAATTGTAGAAACTTACCATACTTAGTCTCTACTTATGCACCCATTCCAGCTAACTTGACAAACAGCCTCTAACACATCGTACTTAAATCAGATTTATTACACAACAGATAATCATGACAGTTTTAATACTTACTTTTAGCAAAGATAACGAAAGCATTCCTCTAGTCATGGAAGCAATCAAGGCGAGAGGCGAAAAAGCTTTTCGTTTTGACACAGACAGATATCCCACCGAAGTAAAACTAGATATTTACTACGGCGATAGGGAACAGATAATTATTACTGATGGTAATCAGCAACTAGATTTGAGTGAAGTAACCTCAGTTTGGTATCGCCGAATGCGCTATGGGCATCAAATCCCCCAATCAATGGATAAGCAATTTAGAGACGCATCAATTAACGAATGTCGCGCCAGTGTCAGGGGAATGATTGCTAGCTTGAAAGCTTTCCACTTCGACAGAATGTCAAATGTGGATGTAGCTAATAATAAACAACTACAGTTGCAAGTAGCGAAAGAAATCGGACTGATTACCCCTCGTACTTTGACTTCCAACAATCCAGAAGCAGTCAAGCGATTTGCCCAAGAATGTCAAGAGGTAGGTATAGTTACAAAAATGCTGTCTTCCTTTGCCATTTTTGACGAGGGGGGACGAGAGAATGTTGTCTTCACCACGCCAGTTACAGATGATGATTTGGCAAATATGGAAGGACTGCGTTTTTGTCCAATGACGTTTCAAGAAAACATACCCAAGGCGTTGGAATTGCGGACAACTATTGTTGGCAAGCAGGTATTTACAGCCGCAGTAGATTCTCAACAGTTGGCAGGATCTACGTTTGATTGGCGCAAAGAGGGGAGAAACTTAGTGAAGAATTGGCAACCCTACAGTTTGCCCAACGATGTAGAGACAAAGCTGCTGCAACTGATGGCGCGGTTTGGCTTAAATTATGGGGCGATTGATATTATTGTCACTCCCGATGGTCGCCATATCTTCCTTGAGATTAACCCAGTAGGCGAATTTTTCTGGATGGAGGTGTATTCACCATACTATCCGATTTCACAGGCGATCGCAGAAATGTTGCTCACTAATAAAAATCAGAATCAATTCACAGTCAACTCCTTGGCAGTCACTTCCAATAGATAGGACTTACGCAAGTATCACACTAAATATCTATATGTCGGGTGCATCAGCCAGCATCAATCCTGCCAATCAACTTATGTTTGCCATCTGACACACCCTACCAATGTGCCAGTTGCGTAACTTCCAATAGATGAGAGTAGCCGCCACCCTGTCTACAACCCCTACTGAAATCAGAAAAAGTTCGTAGTAAGGACTTTAGTCCTTTCTCATTCTTGTCAAGCAGCGATTTGGAGATAAAAATGTTGTGACAAACAAGGTATATACCCAATCAGTTTTGACATTTGATGGTCAGGATGATTATATAAATTTTGGTAAAAATGATATTGGAGGTGTTTTTGCTCAGGGAAGTTCAGCCTTTACAATTTCAGGATGGGTAAAACCTGATCAACTCACAAATCAAGCCACTACTTATGGAACACGCAATGTATTTTTTGCCTGTGCTTCAGACCAATTTAGTGATAATTTTGAGTTTGGCATCAGTGAAGCAGGAAATCTAGATGTTTACATTGATGAGACTCATCAAAAATTTATTAAAACCTTTGGGAATAGAGAATTAACTGTTAAAGAATGGCACTTTTTCGCTATTATTTTTAATCAAGGTCAATTGACCATATATTTAGATGACCATGAATACACAGGGACTTTTACAGGTTCGGCTTTAAATAAAGCCACCAGTGCAGTCACCCTGGGCGGAACGTTACACAATAAAATATTTTTCGCGGGACAATTGGCTCATATTAGTGTTTGGAATTATCCCTGTAGTCAGACGGAAATCCAAACGCATCGCGCTGGGTTGATAGTTGGGAATGAATCAGGATTAGTTGCTTACTGGAAATTAGACGAAGGGGAAGGAAAAACTGTTAAAAACCAGACGGGAAATAGTTATAAGGGAAATTTGCGTGGTAATCCCACTTGGGATTTAGCAAATATTCCATTTGTGAATATTTCACCATCCGTGAATCAAATGCAACCACCAGAACCACAGACATCAGAACAACAAGAATTACCAACAACTATTGAAGACATCCAGCCAAATGAAGAAATTACAACCGAGCTAATTAGCGCAAGTGAAATTTCACTGAATATTCTCCCACCAGAACCACCAACATTAGAACAAGAGGAATTACCAACAACTATGAACACAACAGCCAATACTAAATATAAAATACTTGCCATTGATGGCGGCGGTATTCGTGGTATTATCCCGGCAATTATCCTAGCAGAAATAGAAAAGCGCACACAAAAGCCAATTTTTAGTTTATTCGATTTAATTGCTGGGACTTCTAGTGGAGGAATTCTTGCACTGGGACTAACTAAACCGAAATTAAATTTAGATGAACCTGATAGTCCGATAGTTGCTGAATACAGTGCAGAGGATTTGCTGCAAATATTTACCGAATATGGGGCGGAAATATTTTACGAACCATTTTTTGAAAAAGTTCTCGGCCAGCTAGAAGATATATTTGCCCAACCAAAATATTCTTCTGAGGGACGAGAGGAAATTTTACAGAAATATTTTGGTGACACTCCTCTAGAAAAGAACCTCAAAGAAGTTTTTGTCCCTAGCTACGATATTGAGCAGCGAATTCCGGTATTTTTTACGAATAAAGCTGAAAAACAACAGACTGAATCGCGCAAGTTTCGTAAGTTATGTTTAAGTTTTACAGTCACAGATGCGGCTTTAGCAACGAGTGCTACTCCTACTTATTTTGCTCCCCATCGGATTCCTACTTCCCATAATACCAACGGCTTTTATACTTTAGTTGATGGTGGATTAATTGCGAATAATCCAGCCCATTTAGCTATGTTAGAGGCGCAAATTAGTAGACAAGAAAACCAACAAACTCTTAATACTGAAGATATCTTCTTACTGTCTTTAGGTACGGGTTCACTAACGACTGTCTATCCTTACAAAGAAGTGCAAAATTGGGGACTTCTGCAATGGGCGAACCCACTTTTAAATATGGTACTGGATGGTGGTAGTGAAGTAGTAGCCGGAGAATTAGAAAGACTGTTTGAGACTGGAAATACAGCCGCTACAAAGTCTTATTATCGGTTTCAAACATTCTTAAATGGGGAACTGGAAGCAATAGATAACCCCAGACCTGAAAATATACGTCAGTTGCAAGCAATCACCAATAGATTGATTGTCGAAAGAAGTCAGGAAATCGATGAATTGTGTAGTCTGCTGACTAGCTAAATATGAGAGCGACTTTGATACCCATTCCTCACATTAGCAAGAGATAGCAACCGGAAAACCTCAAGCTAATCTTAATTTCTTGATTAAGAATTAAGTATGAAGAATGAAGAATTGGTATTAGTAGTTTTTAGTGATGTTTAACCAAATAATGTCAGGATTTTAGGTAACTCAAATGGACGAAATCGTTAAAAAACTTGCTGGTTTAGGTCTTCCTGGTATACTGCTGGTGATTGTCACGGCTGCATCAGGAGGAATAGGTAGTTCCGCCGCCGTTGTAGCTGCTCTGACGGGTTTAGGCGGCCCCTTTGGTTTGATAGGAGGTTTAGGCGTGCTTGGTTTAATAGCCTCTGTGGGGGATGTGATAGCCGGATATGGAATTGAAGCTATTCTTTTGAACATCTATGCAGAACGGAGCAAAACCGAATCTGTGCGCTATCTGCTCAAAGAAATTAAAGATTTACCGATTACGGATGAGCTAAAAGCCAAATTGAAAGATCAACTAAGTCCAGAAATCAACACCGAGCCTGAAGAAGTTCAGCCACCAAAAACTATTGAAATTGTGGAAGAGGAATAATCACACGGTGACATTCGATGATATTCTAGGTCGAGTGTGATGACTTTAGCGATATATCGCACCCAAAAATTTTAATAAGCGAAAAAATGGCCTCTGAGTCTGATTGTAGTCTCAAAGGCCATCATGCCAATTTGATAATTTTCACTTTTTTAAAAACGACTATATATCTAGAAAATGTCAACTCCAGTTGTTAGTGATCAAAGCACAAAGAACCCAGTTGCAGTATTTACGCAATTTTGGGAGGATATCAAGGTAGTCGCTCAACCTTATTGGTATCCCACAGATATAAGCGGACGAGCATTTGCAGAGGTAATTCGCTCGTGGGGAATGCTCGCTCTTTTAATATTGTCCATTACAGCAGTTGTAGCGATAAGCGCGTTAAATAGCTTCTGGAATCGCTATGTACTGGATATCATTATTGAAGAGAGAGACCTGACTAAATATCTGAATACTTTGTGGGTTTCTTGCTTGGCTCTGGTAGTGACAGTTTTATCGGTAGGAATTTCCAAATATTTAAGAAAAAGAATTTCTCTCGATTGGTATATTTGGCTAAATAATTACACTGTAGAAAAATATTTGAGCTATCGAGCTTATTATAAAATAAATTTTCAATCTAATATTAATAATCCAGATCAACGACTAGCCCAAGAGATAGAACCAATTACCAGCAACGCCTTAAACTTTTCAACGGTTTTTTACGAAAAAGTGCTGGAAATGGTAGCTTTTTTAGGGATTCTATGGACTATTTCGCCACAAATTACAATATATCTAATTATTTATACAATTGTAGGGAATATAGCTGCTGTTTATTTGACGCAAAAACTGAATAAGATTAATCAAGAAGCACTGGAATTTAAAGCTGATTTCAATTATTGTCTGACTCATGTGAGAAATCACGCGGAATCGATAGCTTTTTTTCAGGGAGAAGCGGAAGAATTAAATATAATTAAACGCCGATTTGATAATGTGATCAAGAATGCGGAACGCAGACTGAGTTGGGAAAGAGGACAGGATATTTTTAACCGAGCTTATCAGTCTGCTATTGGTGTGTTTTCGATGTTCATCCTCACACCGTTATTTATTCAAGATAAAATTGATTATGGCGAAATTAGCCAAGCAAGTTTAGCTTGTATGATGTTTTCTAATGCTCTGGGACAATTAATCACTGAATTTGGGGCTTTAGGGCGGTTTTCTAGTTATGTTGAACGGTTGGCGGAATTTTCAGATGCTTTAGCAGAGGTGATTAAACAACCAGAGAATGTCAGCACTATTCAATTCATCGAAGACAAGCATTTAGCTTTTGAGGGTGTGACGGTACAAACACCAAATTATGAAAAGCTGATTGTAGAAGATTTATCAGTGTCGGTGGAAGCGGGACAAGGGTTATTGATAGTCGGGCCGAGTGGTCGAGGTAAAAGTTCTCTGCTGCGGGCGATCGCTGGTTTGTGGAATGCGGGCAGTGGTAAGTTGGTCAGACCGCCCCTAGAAGAAATGTTATTTTTACCCCAACGTCCTTATATCATTTTGGGGACTTTGCGCGAACAGTTACTTTATCCGCATACTGACCGGAAAATGAGCGATCGCGAACTGGAAGACATTCTACAACAAGTAAATCTACAAAACTTACTCACCCGTGTAGAAGGCTTAGATACAGAAGTGCGTTGGGAAAATATCCTGTCCTTGGGAGAACAACAACGTCTAGCTTTTGCACGCCTCTTAATTAGTCGTCCTAGCTTCACCATATTAGATGAAGCCACCAGTGCTTTAGATTTAAATAACGAAGGTAATTTATATCAACAATTACAAGCAACGCAAACAACTTATATTAGCGTTGGACATCGAGAAAGTTTGTTTAATTATCATCAATGGGTATTAGAACTTTCAGAAAATTCACAGTGGCGACTCCTCCCGGTGGAAGATTATCGACGACAAAAAGCCATCGTTATTAATGTAAATGAAAACCCTCAAATCACCATAGATACTTACCCTAAAAAAGAACTCGAAATCATCCCACAAACATCAGCAACAATAGCCACAATTGTCGGGCTTTCTCATAAAGAAATACAGTCATTAACCGACTATTCCCTGTCCACAGTTAGAAGCAGGGCTAGCTTAGGAAAGCCTATCACTACAAAGGATGGCATGACCTACAGATATAACAAAGACCCAAAAGTATTAAAGTGGCTGAAAGAATAGCAGCTATTGAGAATTTGGCAATGCAAATTAGGAACCCAAAAACATGGATAATATTGTCACCACAAGATTAAATTTATTACCCTTGAAGCTGGAAATAATCCAAACTGCAATTACAGGTAATGCTGAATTAGCATCAGTTCTAGGGGTAAAAGTTTTACCCAATTGGCAAGATGAAGAGTTTCTTCATGCTTTGCCAGAACTTGTAGATATACTATGCAAAAATCCGTTACAAGCTGCATGGGGCTGGGGAAATTTAGTCATTCATCAAGCCGAAAATACGCTCATTGGTCACGTTATGGTGAAAATTATCCCAGATTCTACAGGTTCACCCACAGGTGCATTAGAAATTGGCTATTACATCGCCCCATCATATCGACAACAGGGATACGCAACTGAAGCCACAAAAGCGATAGTAGATTGGGCATTTTGTCAACCAATTGTGCAAAGCGTGACGGCTGGATGCGATGTAGATAATATAGGCTCAAAGCGGGTACTAGAAAAAATTGGAATGCAAATGATAGCATCACGGGGTAATATGTTGATATGGAAATTAAGCAAAACAGTGACCGTTCAATAATTATGTTTTGATACCTACTAACCATAGGTTGACTTAAACCTATAACAACAATCTCAAGGTGGAGAAATGAGCAATAATTTAGCGGCTACTCATACTTTTTAAAATCAGGGTGATGCTAACTAGAAAGCAAAGACAACTTCTTAATTATGAAAATGTTAAGATTTATGAAATAACTTATAAATTACCCATTGTAAAAAATCGCAAATTAAAAAAAGTTCAAAAAAGAATTATAGAATGTCAAATACTAATTAAAGAAGGAATTAAATATCATTCCTATCTTTGGGGACTAATTAGACGAAAACAAGAAATTAGTCAAGGACAAATTTTTGCGGAAATCAAATTTTTAGTCAGAGATTATACCCAAATAATTGATTTTTTAGAAAATTATACAGCTAGTTATCAAGATTTTTTATTACAATTTACAGATAACTGGAAAAATTTGTTTACCCAAAAATATCTAGAAATTAAAAAAATTAACGCAGAACGAAACAAACTAGAAATAAAAAATCAGCATAATCCGCAAATTATTGAAAAATTACAACGGGAACAACAAGAAAACATCAAATCAATTTTACTTTTAAGTCAAACTAACTTGTTAATGTTAGAAAAAGTAAAATTGCTGAGTGCAGGAATTAAAAATTTAGCGGAAGACACAAAAATTCAAAAACAAAGTATTCAGAGAATCGTTAAAGATTTAGATGTATATCAAGAAATTTATGAATATCAAATAAAAGCGACGAAAATCAGGCAAGAAATCGCCAAAATAGCCGAGACTGCACTCAATTTAGAAAATTATTTACAAGATTACTTTAATCCTTTTCAATCCTTAATCGATGAAGTCGTCAAAATCGATGCTAATTTTTACGCAACTGTTGGAGAAATTCAAAATTTAGCCAATAGTAGTTTAAATTCGCAGGCGAATTTATTACCGTTAGCTGACACTAACACAACTTCAGAAGAATTACTTGATTTATTAGTGGCTAGTTATGAGAAAAGAGAGAGATTAAACGATGCTTTCTTACAGTCACAATTATTAGATTTATCTGTTGATAATTTTGATTTGATCAATGACGGCATGACGTTAGATAGAGCGATTTACTTAATATCTAATTATATGTCTACTCAACTGGTTGATCAAAGAAAAATATTAGGGATAGCAGAGACAGATGTTGTTTCTCCCCATTCTCCCGTTGTGGATGAACTGGGGAATAAGAAATGGGAAGATTTAGTGAGGGAAGACTCACCGCGCCCATTGGAACAAACAAAATTAGTAGAATTAAGTAATGATGAGATTAAGTTTAAAAAAGAAATAAAAACCAGCCACCAGATAGATTATAGTCTCCTGCAAAACCTGCTTGCACAGTCTGAATGGCAAGAAGCGGATATTGAAACGGCTAGATTAATGTTACAGGTGATGGGAAAGAGTTATTGGAATGAAGTTTATCAGGAAGATATTCTAAATTTTTCTTGTCAAGCATTCCATACCATTGATCAACTGTGGAAACAATACAGTCATGGTTGTTTCGGGTTTAGTGTTCAGCAAAGTATCTGGGAAGAAATGGGGGGACAAGTAGATTATGAAACAGACAAGAAATTAGGCGATCGCCTGGGTTGGCGACAACAGGGAAAATGGTTAGAATATGACCAACTAACTTTTAATTTGTCCCCTCAAACACCCATAGGACACCTACCCGTCAAATGGTTACACTATGACGAAGATATTTTTGAATTATACCCCAATTCATCAGCCGAACCCTTATCAATGGGTGCATGGCGAGTTGGTTCTTGGTTAATTTGGCAGATGCACTTATTTTTTACTCGTGCCAAAATTTGTAATGAAAATTGCTCATGAGTTACAGGGACTTTCAGCTAAATGAACCACAAAATCAACTTTCAAAACCTTGTAGAGACGTTGCATGCAACGTCTCTACAGTCATGCAACGTCTCTAAAGTATAGTCTAATTAGCCCACAAATGCTGTAATTGTATATAGTGTTTTCTCATCTAATAACTTACCAATTTATCTGCGTCCATCTGCGTCCATCTGCGTTTAATTCTAACTGATTGCTATATTTCTCAATAACAAACAACAGTAGAACCAATGAATAACATCAATTTGTTGTCCGATACTGAAATAGAGAAGCTACTTTTGGGAAAATGGCGTTTTGACACAGATAGCGAAAAAATTTTCCTAGAATTTAGACAGGATATGACCTATGAACAAACCAGAATCCAAACGTTTTTGTTATCTAAACCAAAAGAATATATAACAGGTCATAAATTTACTGGTGTCTGGCACGTCAATGAGAGCAAGTTGTGTCTAATTGTCAAAAATCTGCCAAAGTCCATGCTCAATTTACATTTATCAGTATTATTTAAAGTTTCTGTGGCAGATATAGTAGCAAGTTTCATTTCTCTGTTTGTCTGCGAAAGTTATCAAGTTGTCAAAATTGATAGTTCTACATTCATCATCCAAGATGGAAAGCAGCCAATTATCGGCACAAAATTAAATTAGATTAAATTAAATTACATCTTGTTATCTGACGTTTTGCGACTTTTTAACTTTATTCCTAAAACTTTTAAAATCGCTCTTTTATTGTAGACATTAATTGAGCTTAACTCGTTACCTAACAGATAACAACTACCCGAAATCCTCACAGCATTGTATAATCCATTCTCGGCTTTGTTCAGCGTTATCTTGGCATTTTTCTGGTTTTTCGCGCCTTTGAGGATAAAAATACCTCCAAAATTGAAGCAGCCAGACGCAGTTAATTGATTACTATTGACACTGGCATTGATATCAGCGAAATCGTAACCTAAAAACTTAAGATTACCCTCTATACTGGCAGAATTATTGATATTACCATTATCCCCTGTGGTGAGAGTGACTGTAGCACCATTGAAAGCTACAATGCCAAAATTGAAATTACTGCTAGCTTGAAAACCACTTTCATCAAGGTTGATACTTAACGAAGTAAATTCTTTACCTAAGAGGGTAATATCGCCTAAACCCAAAAGCTTTTGATGCGTCAAGTCAAGATGGAAATTCGGAACATTCAATTTCATCACATTCCCTAAACTAAGAGAAGCATGATCAATGGTGACACTCTCAGGGTTAAATGATAATATCCCCTTACCCAAAGATTGATTAAAAGCAGTAATATTAGCTGTTCCCGTCGCACTTTGATTTTTTAAATTTACTGTGAGTAAATCAACCTCAACGGTGAGGAAACCAGCTAAATTCAGCTTAGTATTCTTTAGCGTCACACTATTGCTAGTCACATCAAAGGTAATACCTACTAAGGTATTTCCCAAAACGGAAATTGTTCCTGAACCACTACCAATTCCTGATTGATGTTCTATACTCAGGTCATCAACATCAATAGTTAAGAGATTAGCTAAACTCAAGTCAAAGTCTTTGAATATAGCATTAGTCGGGGTAATTTGAAATTCTACATTAGCAACTTGATTGTCGAAAATCTCAACATAACCATCACCCGTGAGATACTGGTCATCAGGTGTTACCTTCAAGGCTAAATCTAAACTATCGTCATCTGTTCCGGTAATTTTCAAAAATCCTAAATCAATCTCTGGAACTTTTAACGAACCTTCAATTTTCCGAAAAGTTTTATCACTTTGAAGAATTAAGATGGCTTCATGTCCCCAAGCGGTCATCTTACCATTAATTTCTAAACCTTCTGATACAGGTTGACCGGCAATTGTCGTTGAGAAAGGAACAAATTTAATTAAAGGGTTGAGTTCTCCGTTATCATCGCTATCAACGGATGTGATATTTAAGTCGAGAAAATTATTTAAAAAATCTAATGCTTTGTTAACTACATCAATTGAGGAATTGGCTTGTTTAAGTACAAAACCTGAAACTGGCCCTTGCCATAAATCTATTAAATTAATTGGCTGATTAGTTGTTAAAATAAACGCTAATTTTTCCGGGTCGTTAGTATCTATCAAGAATGCAACTGCAAGGTCTATTTTTTCCCATCTCAAATCCCCAATAAAGCCAAAGTTATCAAAATAAGGAGGTAAATAAGTTCCTCCTCCCTGAAAACCAACATTACGCAGTTCAGTTCCTACCAACCCATAGGGATTATACCAAGAGTTTTCGCCTTGTTGAGAGAATAATCCGGTTAAAGATTCGGGTTCGAGAGAAAGTTTACCACAGAGGTATAACGTAGGTTCATCATCTTGTGTAGGGTCGTAACCTTGAACCGCCAAATTTCCAGTTAATCCAAAACTGGGTTCTAAATCAACCCCAACATCTAACCCAATCAGCAGATTACTAAAAGTAGCATTAAATCTGTCAATAGAAAATAGCTGTACATTGCCTTGAATATTACCAGTTAAACTGACAAAGCCACCAGGATCAAAGCTAATCAGCACTCCTAAACAACCAACATCTAATTTATTTTGAATAAAATCGCCGAAATTAGTATTGAGTTGGGTAAAATTAATATCTCCGATAAAGTTGAACCCTCGGCAGAAATTAATCCGACCTAATTTTTCATGCTTGTAAGCATAGCCAATGTTAGTTATAATTAATTCGGCATTGGTTAACTGCAAATCCTGAATTACAGGAATTTCATTTGTTAAGGAACTAAAATCAATATCGCTAGGCAATTGATAATGTAATGTAGTTTGGTTGCCAAATGTCAACGCCAAATTTTGGTTATTAAGTATTCCTTTAAAACTAATATCCACACCTCGCTTATTTTTAATAATTCCCAATTTTGGGGCAGATATGGTTAGTTCAGGATTGCCAAAAATGCCGCTAATCATGCCATTAATGGCGGTTTCCATGTAGGGAACAGCAGCATCAATACTAAAGATATCTTCTAATTTTAGCTGCAAATCATTGGCAATGTTTAAGTAAATTCCTGTCGGCGATAAAATTAAACCTACCTGTTCTAAAGACTCTAGTTTTGATTTCAGCCCATCAGGTAAGTTAATTCCTGCCAAATTGTTGAATAAAGTAGTAAGATATTCTGGATTCAGTTCGGGAATGATAACTTGATAGGAAATACTTTGATTTCCCAATACCTGAATATTGATGGTAGGATTAGCAACTATAAAAGCACCAATAGCCGCCTTGACTTTTTTTAAAGCTAAGTCAGAACATAAATGCTTGACAATTTCCTGAATATCAATTTCTCCCACGCAGTGGAAATTTATCAAGTCATTGCTGAGTTGAATTTCCAGACTATCTAGTTGACTAAATATATCTTTGATAAATTTGGGTAATTCAGAAAAGCTATCTAATAGTGTAGCGGCTTCGGTTGGGGATACTTGGGGAATATTAATATAAAAAATTGGATTACTGGTTTGAAAATCTTGAATGGTAATAATTGAATTGTTAATCAGGGGTAAATGAGTAGATATATTTAAGGTTTGCGTCAGACTGGCTAGTTTTGGTAGAGTTGGCCATAACTGGCTAGACTGTATGCTTTCTAAATAAGCTAGGGTAATGCTACTTTCTGAGATGTTTTGCAGGATGATGGGTGGTAAAGTTTCATTTTTGGGTTCAATGATGGATTTTTTTAGGGCTGAGGAAATTTTATATTTTTGGGATTTTAAATGTACAAATAATTCTTGCCATGATGTAAAAGTGTTAGACATATAGTACAACCTAGTTTTGCTAGTGGTTGATAGGTTGGGAATAAGGACTAAAGTCCTTACTACCAACATATTTAGGCTGCATCAGAGAAGTACATTACCTTGCCACCATAAGCACAACGCAGATTTTCTTCTGTGAGTACCTGTTGTCTCGAACCTGTGGCGATGAGTTCGCGGTTGAGTAAGATTAAATCATCAAAGTGGCTGATAGATTCGCCTAAGTCGTGGTTAACTACCAGCACAATTTTATTAGCTGACGCTAATTGATGAAAAACATCAAAAATTACTGCTTGCGTTTTTTGATCTATACCCACAAACGGCTCATCAAAACAGAAAATTTCGGCTTGCTGTGCTAAAGCACGGGCTAAAAATACTCGCTGTTGCTGTCCCCCGGATAATTGTCCTATGGGGCGATCGCTTAATTCTATCATCCCTACGCGCTCTAATGCACTTTTTGCCACCTGACGACTCACATTAGAGAAACTACGCAACCACCCAGTCTTTTTTACTCGCCCCATCATCACTACATCCCACACTGTCGCCGGATAAGTCCAGTCAATTTGACTACGCTGGGGAACATAAGCCACTTGTTGTAATTGCTGATTTAGGAGTTTCCCTTGATACAACACTCTCCCACTACTAGCGGGAACTAAACCTAACATCGCCTTCATTAAGGTACTTTTCCCCGCACCGTTAGGGCCAAAAATCCCAGTCAGTCGTCCCGGTTTGACAATACAGTTAATATCCCGCAAAGCTTCCTGTGTCCGGTAGTGTACCCCTAGATGGGCAATGTTAATATTTGTTGTGGCTGTCACAGTATTAACCCTTACTAGATGGGAATTACCTTCTAAAGAAAAATCAGCAGTTCTCATGGTGTCATTTCCGAGACAGGGACAAAAATGAAAAGAATATGAAAATATAGTATCGTAAAAAATGAGAAAAATATGAAAATTAAGATAACAAGTTTATGACAGCAATCACTCACTCAAAAGCGGGAGATTACGGTAAAGCAATCTGCGGTGTTTTTGTGGCACTTTTGATACAGGGATGTACTCAAGTAAACTCTAACAGTACCGCCAACGTGACGGATGGTAAACCGCAAGTAGTAGCAACAAACACCATCATTGCTGATTTAGCTGATGAAGTTGGGGGTGAAGAAATTCAGCTAACTGGGATACTGCAACCCGGTGCTGATCCTCATGTATACGAACCAGTCCCCGCAGATAGTAAGTTGTTGGAAGAAGCAGACTTAATTTTGTATAACGGCTACAACTTAGAACCGGGACTGATTAAATTAATGAATGCGTCTGGAGGGAAGGCGCGAAAATTAGCGGTGGGGGAAGTTGTCAAACCGTTACAATTGGAAGAAGGAAAAGGTGAAGTAGTTCCAGATCCCCACGTTTGGGGTAGTGCAGAAAATGCGATCGCAATGGTAAATGCCATCCGGGATGAGTTAATTAAATTATCACCGGAAGATAGGGAAAAATTTACGCAAAATGCAGATCAACTCACACAAGAATTAAAACAACTGCATAGCTGGATTAATCAACAAATTCAAACGATACCCGCAGATAAACGCCAACTGGTGACAACACACGACGCTTTCCAATATTATGGCAGAGCTTACGGACTAGCGATCGCTGGCACATTAATCGGAATTAGTACCGAAGAACAACCCAGCGCACAAACAGTACAGAAATTAGTAGAGTCCATTAAAAAAATTGGTGTCCCCGCTATTTTTGCCGAAACTACAATTAACCCAGCCTTAATTAAAACCGTAGCACAAGAAGCAGGTGTGAAATTACCGGCAAATCAACTTTACTCCGATTCCATTGGCGTAAAAGGTAGTGATGGTGATACCTACATCAAAATGATGGAGTCAAATACCCGAACTATTGTAGAAGCATTGGGTGGTAAATATACACCTTTTCAACCAAAGAAATAAATAGAAAGTTAGAGGTTATATTTCATAACCACGAGTTTAAATATAACCTCAGATATGTAATTTTATTTTTGATAGATAACTCTTTCCAGAGAAAGACACAATTAAATAGAATATTTTTTAAATTGTAAGAGTAAAAGCAAAAACTATATTTTTATAAATCACCATGACTAAAGCAGGAGACAAACAAAATAAACAAACAGAAGAAATTAGACAACCAGTCAGTGAAGATTGGCATTCTCGTGAAGAACCCAACGTTAAAGAAAGAAACTTAACAGCCAACCCAGGAGATAAAATTTCTGAGCAGCCGCAATCAATAGAAGAGAAAGCCAAACAAGTGGCTGTAGATGTACCAGACATCACAGGCGATCAGATTACAGTCCCGACTTATTTTGTCGTCGAATATCCAGATGGTGAAAAGAAAGCACTGCACCATGTAAAAGATGCAGAAGAAATTTCTGATGTCATTCGCCAAGCCAGAGTAGACGAAGAAGGAAATCGGACTTGGTGGTAATCGTTCATAGCCGGAATTAATATGAGGCGTGATGCTGTTCGCGTCTCAATTTTATAATTATTAACTAGAGCAAATTTGTCCGTATATATTAACTATCAATTACAGCAATATTTCAGGTAAACGATTCACAAAATCAAATTTCAAACCTTGTAGAGACGTTTCATTAAAACTCCGCGCTCCTCCGCGTTTACCTCCGCGCCCCTCTGCGTTTCAAAAAAAACCACCAACACCTTCTCTCATATACCACAATAGAAACATAACCCCTTGTTTCTCAAAACTTGAATCAACCCAACTCCGTGCGTAACCTGCAAGAAACCCACCTCAACCGCGCCCGTGCTAGTCTGAGACAAGCACTGTCTTGGTATGGACATCTTCGCAAATCTGGACAACTCTCAGCCAACCCAGAATTAGCAGCCTTAGTCAAACCAGAAATAGAAACCTTAACCTCTACCCTCAGCAAACTCGACTCCAACGTGATTAGAATAGCCGCCTTTGGCTTAGTGAGTCGGGGAAAATCAGCAGTATTAAACGCCTTATTAGGAAGCAAAATCTTACAAACAGGCCCCCTCAACGGTGTAACTCAATGGCCGCGTTCAGTGCGCTGGCAACCAGGCGGTAAAGTCATAGTAGAATTAATCGACACCCCTGGATTAGATGAAATTCAAGGGGAGTCACGCGCCCAAATGGCAAAAGATGTAGCGCGTCAAGCTGACTTAATCTTGTTTGTCGTGTCTGGGGATATTACCCGCACAGAATATCAGGCACTTTTGGAACTACGCCAAGCACAAAAACCCCTAATTTTAGTATTTAATAAAATCGATTTATACCCAGATACAGACAGGGCAGCTATTTATAAAAATTTACAACAACTAGGTGCAGCTAATCCCCAAGCCAAGCCTTTATTACCTGATGAAATTGTCATGGTAGCGGCTGAACCCGCAGCAATGGAAGTGAGAGTTGAATGGCCTGATGGCAGTGTAACTTATGAATGGGAAACTCCACCGCCCCAGGTAGACGAACTCAAAGAAACTATTTTAAATATACTGAATCGGGAAGGGCGATCGCTCCTGGCTTTAAATGCACTCATTCAAGCCAGAGAAGCGGAAGCAGCCATCGCTCAAAAAACTCTCGATATCCGCGAACAAGAAGCAGAAGATATCATCTGGCAATTTACTAAATATAAAGCCTTAGCAGTTGGGTTAAATCCTATCGCTGTTTTTGATATTCTCGGCGGAACAGTCGCGGATTTAGCTTTAATTCGGGCGTTAGCTAGATTGTATGGTTTACCGATGACTAGCTATGAAGCCGGGAAAATTTTCAAAACAATTTTATTGAGTTCCGGCGGGTTATTATTGGGAGAATTGGGTAGTGGTTTTCTATTAGGAATAGGTAAAAGTACAGCCGCCTTAACCAGTGGTGATAATCCGATCAATATTACTGCTTTTACTGGAACTGCGATCGCTCAAGCTGGAATTGCCGGTTATGGTGCTTATGCTGTCGGGAAAGCCGCACAAGTCTATCTAGAAAAAGGCTGCACTTGGGGTCAATTCGGTGCTAGCACCGTGATTCAAGAAATTCTCTCTCAAGTTGACCAAAATACAATTCTGTATCGGTTGCAACAAGAATTAGGCATAAAATATTGAAAATATATGAAAATATTTGCTGAATTGTTGCTGTTATTGATATTTTGTCAATTTGTATCAAATTCCTCTGATAATTGGTCTAAAATCTGATTTTCAGGGCAACATAAAAGAAAAGGCAGGTATTAGCTCAGAAGTGAATCTACCCATGTATTTATACCTGTTTTTATGACCAGAGAAAAGCAGGAATTCCCCATCAGATGTGTTGAAAATCAGGACGGTGTTCCACACTGCATCTTTTGGGAAGCCTTTCTACACTGGGAGTAGAAACTCCTAATTACATTTTGATCGCAGTAAACAGAGGCGAAAATATCATGACAGCAACATTTAACTTCACCCCCAATAGTGCTAACTCTAACCACAATGGGGGGACAGATTTAGAAAAAGCTATTTTAGCAGCGATCGCCGAAGCCCGGATGACCTGTGAGCAAACTGGCGAAGATTCTCCTAATTGCGCTGTCGCTTGGGATATTGTAGAAGAACTACAAGCCGAAAAATCCCATCAAGCAGAAGCCATCAAATACAGAACCTCTTTAGATGAATACTGTGAATTACATCCAGAAGCATTAGAGTGTCTGATTTACGATGTTTAAGGCTTTTGAAAATCAGCAGCAGCCAATAACGTCATTTGTTGAATTGCAATTAAATCAGGCGGTGGGATTTCACTGTCCATTTTTAACCATAACAGGTATTCGATATTTCCCGCCGGGCCAGTAATGGGCGACCAAGTTAAGCCTTTGTATCGCCAACCTAATTCAGCAGCGACGCGCAACACCTGGAAAATCGCATCAGCTTGGTCATTCGGGTCACGCACCACACCTTTTTTACCCACACGAGATTTTCCCACCTCAAACTGAGGTTTGACCAGTAACACTGCTTCGCGAGGGGGTTGAGTGAGTCGCCAGACAGCTGGCAAAATCTTGGTTAAGGAAATAAACGAGACATCCACCACCGCCAAATCAGGAATTGGGTCATCTTCCCGATATAAATCCCCTGGTTGTAGTTGCCGTAAATTGGTACGTTCGCGCAACACCACCAGGGGATTATTTCGTAAACCCCAATCAGTTTGACCGTAACCGACATCAATACCGTAAACTAATTTTGCCCCAGCTTGCAGTAAACAGTCAGTAAAACCGCCTGTAGAGATTCCCCCATCCAAACAAACACGCCCGGTGACGGGAATAGCGAATAAATCTAAAGCCTTAGCGAGTTTATCACCACCACGGGAAACGAAGCGCGATCGCTCCTTAATCTTAATTTGAGCCGCCGCATCAACTTCTGTCCCCGGCTTATCAATCACCTGTTCATTAACCGTCACTTCCCCCGCTTGAATTAGCCTCTGTGCTAACGCGCGAGAATTACATAAATTTAACTCTACTAATAAAGTATCAAGTCGCTGTTTAACCAATTAAATTGACTCTCCTGCTGATCTTAAGCTTCTAACACACTTAATCAATAAGTTTTTATTTATGTTAATTTCACTACAATTGCTAGGATGGCGAAAAAAGCGATCGCTTCTGAACATAGCCAAGAAAAGAGGCGATCGCTATATTAAACTATCTAACAAACATCTTGACAGCCTTAACCAGCCTACACATCTTGCTCGCTCAACTCACGAGTAATGTGGTCAAAAGGCTCATCCACAAAAGCAGTATTGCTCACACCCGCAGCAGCCACTTGTTCCTTCACCAAATCCTTGAGAATCTGCACACCACGCACCGTAGGCGCAATGGGTACACCTAGAGAATTGTAAGTTTCCCGTAGACCTTGCAACACACGCTCATCTAAAACATTGGTATTCCCAGCCACCAGCGCATAAGTAGCGTAGCGCAAGTAGTAATCCATATCTCGTAAACAAGCAGCGTAACGACGAGTTGTATAAGCATTCCCACCAGGACGAATCAACTCTGGTAATTCCTCAAACAACTGAGAACCAGCTTGCTTCACAAGAGCAGCCGCATTCGCATTAATTGCCGCCGCCGCTTGTACACGCGCTGTGCCACTTTCAAAATAAGATGTCAAGCTATCAATCGCATTCCGGTCAAAATAACGACCAGTTACGTCATAATTCTTAATTAAAGTTGTTACCGCGTCACGCATTCCTTCTTCTCCCAATCATTGCTATCTTGGTTTGATATTTATTTGGCTGCACTTACGCACCAGTAAAGTTTTGTGCTATTAAAAGTAGGTTCGGCACAAAAACCCTATATCCATTATTTAAGGATTCTATGCCAAAGTTGACCCCACTGAGATTAACTTTCCCGTTTTGTGCAGATGTCGAAAGAAAGGTTAATATTACCTGTAATCCAGACAATCTGTAGCAAAGACTACAAAATTCTTTAATGTTTAGAATTTACGATATTTCAGGTGTGTCACAACTTTGTTCCGCTCAGTAGGGTTAGGATGCTTTGGCAGATTCTGGTTTTACGTTAAGAAATTGGCAGAGAAGGAGTAAAAATGACAACCCCACAAGAAGTCTTGAAAATGATTCAAGACCAAAACATCCAGATGATTGATCTGAAATTCGTCGATACCCTCGGCACTTGGCAGCACCTCACCGTCTACCAAGACCAGATTGACGAAAGTTCATTCTCTGATGGTGTACCCTTCGACGGTTCCAGCATTCGGGGTTGGAAAGGCATCGAAGAATCAGACATGACAATGGTGTTAGATGCCAAGACCGCTTGGATCGACCCATTCATGGCAGAGCCAACACTCAGCATCATTTGTAGCATCAAAGAACCTCGTACTGGCGAATGGTATAACCGTTGCCCACGGGTTATTGCTCAAAAAGCAGTAGACTACTTAGTTTCTAGTGGTCTTGGTGACACCGCCTTCTTTGGCCCTGAAGCTGAATTCTTCATCTTTGATGATGTCCGCTATGACCAAACTGCCAACGAGGGATACTACCACCTCGATTCAATTGAAGGCCGTTGGAATTCCGGTAGAAAAGAAAGCCCCAACCTCGGTTACAAACCCCGCTTCAAAGAAGGTTACTTCCCAGTCGCGCCCACAGATACCTTCCAAGATATGCGGACAGAAATGCTGTTGACGATGGCAAAACTAGGTGTGCCTATTGAAAAGCATCACCACGAAGTAGCCACCGGTGGTCAGTGTGAGTTGGGCTTCCGCTTTGGTAAATTAATCGAAGCTGCCGACTGGTTGATGACCTACAAATACGTCATCAAAAACGTAGCTAAGAAATACGGCAGAACCGTTACCTTCATGCCCAAACCAGTGTTTGGTGATAACGGTTCTGGGATGCACACCCACCAGTCTATTTGGAAAGATGGTAAACCTCTGTTTGCCGGTGACAAATATGCTGGTTTGAGTGACATGGCATTACACTACATTGGTGGTATTCTCAAACACGCACCAGCACTGTTAGCACTCACCAACCCTTCCACCAACTCTTACAAGCGTTTAGTACCTGGCTATGAAGCTCCTGTGAACTTGGCTTACTCCCAAGGTAATCGTTCCGCTTCTGTTCGCATCCCATTATCTGGCACTAACCCCAAAGCCAAGCGTTTAGAGTTCCGTTGTCCAGACGCAACTGCTAACCCCTACTTGGCATTTGCAGCTATGCTGTGTGCTGGTATCGATGGCATCAAGAACAAAATCGATCCCGGTGAACCTTTAGATAAAAATATCTATGAACTCTCTCCAGAAGAACTGGCGAAAGTTCCTTCTACACCCGGTTCTTTAGAACTAGCGTTGGAAGCACTGGAGAATGATCACGCTTTCTTGACAGAATCAGGCGTATTCACTGAAGACTTTATCCAAAACTGGATTGATTACAAGCTAGCTAATGAGGTTAAGCAGTTACAACTGCGTCCTCATCCTTATGAGTTTTACCTCTATTACGACGCTTAATTAATACCTGTTTGCCATATTCCAGAGATAAAATCGGCCACCCTTGGGGGTGGCTTTTTTTCTCTGGTTTTCGCAACATAATTCTCAAATTTGTGAATTTTGCCTAGCTCATAGCCGCATTGCTACGACCGTAAATCATTCTGGTAGTTGGGTCAATCTTGCCTTGAATTGGGTTCCAGTAGTGAGATGCTTCTTCCGCCGGAACACCGATTTCTTGTGCAGCACGCATCAGCATCGATTGTTGACGATTCTTGATTTGCTGATATTGGCGCATCATAATCGCACGGGATTTTTCTTGAATAGACATAACACTCCCTCCAGATGGTTTTAAAAATATATGTTGGATTAATCTTTGTCTCTCTATTAATCAATCTAGCAAAAATTCTGTAACATACACTACTAAATGCGGTTTTTGTAATAAAACTTAAAATTTGAGATATTAAGTTAATCTGATTACCCGTTTTCAGAGGAAACCTTTCCCAAAGCAGATGAATTTTTTGTTAAGATTTATTAAGTTTAACCTCTAAATGTAATAAATACTTAAGTCATTGCCATGTCTGACACTTTGACTAAACTCACCTATCAAACGTTTCAACAGGGTAAAAATTACTTTAGTCTGGCTCATAAAACATTAGCTACGCAGTTAAGAGACGTACTTTATCCCACACTCCAGCGAAAGATTAAACCCATTCCCACGCAGCTTTTACTCCAACTGCGCGAAAAAGTGAATCAACTTTTAGAAATAGACTGGCAGGATGCACAACAAGGTGTGTATCCTGAAACTCTACTGTTTGATAATCCTTGGGAAGAGTTTTTCCTTTACTATCCCCTGATGTGGCTAGACTTACCTCAGATTTGGGAACGGATTAAACAAAAAAAATATCAAGATTTTGCGCCAGAAATAGACACAGAGGGTTATCCGAGCTATTATGTTCAAAACTTCCATCACCAAAGTAATGGCTACCTGAGCGATTTGTCAGCCAATTTATATGACTTACAGGTAGAAATTCTCTTTGGCGGAACAGCTGATCCTATGCGTCGGCGAATTCTAGCTCCGCTTAAACAAAGTTTAGCAGCCTTTAATTCTGTTACAGCAAAACAAATACGGGTTTTAGATGTAGCTTGTGGAACTGGACGCACTCTTCGGTTGATTCGGTCAGCTTTACCGCAAGTATCATTATTTGGGACAGACTTATCGCCAGCTTATTTACGGAAAGCAAATCAGTTACTTTCAGAAATTCCCGGAGAATTACCGCAACTTGTACAAGCCAATGCGGAAGAGTTGCCTTATTTAGATAATTATTTTCATGCTGTAACTTCTGTATTCCTTTTCCATGAATTACCAGCATCAGTCCGTCAAACTGTAATTGACGAATGTTATCGGGTGACAAAACCAGGAGGAGCTTTTATTATTTGTGACTCAATTCAGAGGAGTGATGCGCCTGATATGGCTGAGGTAATGGATAATTTTTCAGGTACTTTTCATGAACCCTACTATCAGCACTACACCACTGACAACTTAGTAGAACGTTTAGAAAAAGCAGGGTTTGAGAATATCGAGATTCAAGTCCATTTTCTGAGCAAGTATTTTATTGCTCATAAACCAAATTAAGGGATTTCCTAATGAACTACCTCTGGCTGAAACGGGCTTTATACAGGGGTAGTTCATATATTTTAATTTAGGTAAATCACCTATAATATCATGTCCGGCTAAATACTTGTCATTACGAACGTAGCGATAGCGAAGAGAAGTAATCCCACAATTCAGGTGATTGCGTCGTTTCACTTCGTTGCACTCGCAATGACATATCGTAAGTCATTAAGCGGACTTGATATAAATTACCAATGTGGATGAGATTTTGAAATCAAATCAACAGTTACACATTGTTTTCAAGAATGGAGATTCTATGATTCCAGGTGGCGAATTCCTGGGTGCTGGTAATGCCAGATTAAAAAGTTTTTTTGTGCTTAAAGAGTTTGTTAAAAAGGTTGAACAGTTTTTGAATTTGTTTGTTCAAGATAAATATTGATATTACCACACACAGGCGTTAAACCGCAATTACTACATATTAACAAGGCTATTCCCTTGGGATTCAATTAAATTCCTCCGTCCACTACCACGAACAGGTTTAGCACCTTCTGGCAGATTACGCTGAGATTTAGGTCTGAGTGAAATCATATCTGGCGAATTAGCCGAGGGGAGGAGGGAATTTTGATTGACTATTTTTTGGTAATCAACAGCTAGTGAACCAAACACCAGACTAGAAATTAAAAAAGTAACAGCAGCACGCATCACAGACATCTCCTTGTGAACTTTCTTAACTACTGCTACTGATTTCTATGGAATAAGTCCGGACAAATTTTAAAAAAAGTAGTGCTTTTTACTGAAAAAAACAGAAACAGTCTATAATGCCAGCTTTTCAACTAATAACCAGTTACCAGCTTGATTTATGCGACCCCAAACAGTCAGCTGTTGCTTATCAGTTAAGATTTGCATCTGCGCGTCTATATGCGATCGCCAGGTGACAAGCTGCCAAGTCTGCCCTACACTAGCAGCAGGAGCAGTCACAGTGAAACGATAATCTTGCGGATTGACAATATCCAGAACGCCTGTAAAGCAGTCAGTTTCCCCTGTTAACGCCTGATCAGAATCAGAGTGGTCATACTCATCCACAGATGAAGCGGGACAATTACCACTTGGGGGGTAGACTTGAGGTTCATTTAAGTAATACAATTGCCATTGCTGCCATTCTGGATGATTAGGCAGAAGATTAAATAGAGGTATGATAGCCGCAGGTGCTTGCTGGTCTTGTAATAAAGCCGCTTGCAAAGCGTTTACAGGTAAATCTCGTGGCTGACAATTCAACTCTACACACATAGCAGCAGCCATTCCCGCCGCTTGACCAATACCCAAAACTACGGGTTGTAATCGAGTTGCGCCATTGGCAATATGAGAAACAGAAATATTCTTTTCACAAACTAATAGTCCATCTGTGGTAGCGGGAACTAGACAACGGTAGGGAATAGTGAAAGGTGTTCCCGTCCAACGTCCTCCCCAACGGATCGATTTTGGTTGTAGTGGCAAATTGAAGTTGGGATAATGATGGTCGTTGGCGTAATTACCAAGAGCAATGGCATCTGGGAATAAAGCTGCTACCCTACCCCCGGCGACTGGTAAAATATCCTGTTCTCTAATTGTGGTCAGTCCTACCAAGCGGCGACTTTCTCTAAAATAAGGATGCAGGGCAAAGGCTGGATAATCATGAGGAAAAACTTGCTCTGCTAAACCATAGCGGCGACCAAGCTGATTTTGAATAAAATGGGCGAAATTTTGGCTGTGCCAACGACATTCTTGTAAAAACTCACTCTTAGATAGATTAGACTCGATTAATCGTCCTACTCCTTCAGCGTAATCATTACCGCATATCGGCCAGTTAATCATAAATAGATTGCCCGGCAAGCGTCCATAATTCAAGAATTTCTCTGCACCGTAGTTTTCCCAAGCTCCAACAAACAACGCCGGATCATAATTAGGGGACGGGGGAATTTCTGGGGCGACATCTGCGCCAAAATCTTGCATCACTACTACCCAAGTGGGTGCTTGTACGGGATATTTGCTGGTGATATCGTTAAACTCAAGGGGTGCGCTGGGTTCTTGCCATTGCGATCGCAATTCCCAACCCCAACGGTAAGGTATCTCTGCTAAGGCTAATAAATCTCCTAACTCTGTACCGTCAAGAATCACTTTGGCTTGCACAGTAAAATCTGCAAACCGCACACCAGTAATACAGTTGTCTTGCTGTAAAACTTCTAGTGGTATTTGTCCAGAAATCCAATGCAGATTTGTTAATTCGCGTACCCAATTAGCAAAAATTTCTGCTCCTACACGGGGATCATAGCTAAAAAAGCTCACCCAACTGTTATTTAGTCCTCCTGGCTGTTTTTGCTGCAATTCCCGCAAAAATGCACCCCATAACCCGGTTTGAAAGGCTATGAGTTCGTTACCGTCTGGCGCAGATACTCCGGCTGAGGTG
Organism: Anabaena sp. 4-3; assembly: GCF_001597745.1. Classification (GTDB taxonomy): domain Bacteria; phylum Cyanobacteriota; class Cyanobacteriia; order Cyanobacteriales; family Nostocaceae; genus Trichormus. Next base: position 26,000 of record NZ_LUHJ01000026.1, read on the forward strand.
AGCATTCCTCCTAACCAGGGAAATTCACTCACGAGGATAGTTTTAGCACCCCGTCGTGCTGCTTGGATAGCCGCAGCTGTTCCTCCTGTTCCACCACCTACGACTAAGATATCGGCTGTGTATGTTTGATGTGTCATGTTTTAACCTCTCTGGATTTTTGGATTATGAGAGGTTATTATTGCTGATTTGAGGTTGATTTTTTTGAACGCGGAGGTACGCGGAGGGTTTTAGGAGTTTTTGGGATTTTTTAAGAGGAAAACTAATATTGCTCCTGAAATAATGCCGCCTATCCAACCAAATAAACTATTAACTAAAATCCACCAGCCTGATTGTTCAACATATCGCCGCAGTATCCACCATTGGATGATCCCTACTATGGGGCCTACTAAAAGTAGGGAATATTCGGGGTAAGCACCGCTTAGGAGAAGGGAGATACAAGTACCTAATGTAGTTCCTAATAGCCACGACTTTTCTGAGATGGGTATGTGTCGTCTTAGGACTAATAATTGCATATAAGCTACTGTTAAGCCCATTGTTATGGCTACAGTTTGATAAGTTAGGATGTTACCGAAGATAGGTTCTACTATTGCATAGGCGATCGCTGCAAAAATAAATCCTCCTATTAAACCCATGACATTCACTAACACCCATTGCAAATAAAATCCTAGTCCGATGTTTGGGTGTTGGGTAGATACCGCCGGTGCAGGAGATACAGAGGGTTGCGGAATTTCTTGACGATATTGTTCTGGAACTGTGGGCGGTGGAGAATACAGGGTAGGCTCAACATTAATCGGTTGCTGTTGTGAGGGTTCAACAGGTAGCGTTGGTGTATGTTCTGGATGCGCTGTTGTCTGTGTTGGTGCGTAAGGACTGCCCAATTGCTGTACAGATGCTAAAGCTTCTACTGCCGACTGGTAGCGTTGCCGAAAGTCGTAGCGTACCATTTTGTCTAATACTTCTGCTAGGGCTGGGCTGATTTGTACCAAGTGTCGCCAGACAATTTCTGCTGTTTGTACATCTTCTTCTAATTGATGGGGCATTAATCCTGTTAAAGCTTGAATGCCTATCATTCCGACTGCGTAAACATCACTACTTAACCTGGGGCTACCCCGACTCTGTTCACTGGGCATATAACCAGCTGTCCCAATACCTACAGTCATTTTAGTTACGCCTTCGCCAGTTACTACCTGTGTACTAATTTGTTTAACTGCGCCAAAGTCAATTAGTACAACTTTGCCGTCACTATTACGGCGGATCAGGTTTGGTGGTTTGATGTCTCGGTGAATGACTTGATTTTGATGGACAAAGGCTAAGGGTTGTAGGATATTTTGCAACAGGGAGATAGTATAGGCTTCGCTCAGTCGTTTTCCGGGGGTGAGTTCATCACTGAGGGGATGCCCATCAATAAATTGTTGCACGAGAAAGAATTCCTCGTTTTCTTCAAAGTGCGCCAATAGTTGGGGTATTTGGTCGTGGTTCCCTAACTTATGTAGTAACTGTGCTTCTGATTGAAACAACCGCCTAGCAACCTGTAATGTCATCGGATCGGTTGCCATTGGTTTAAGTTGTTTGACTACACACAGACTGTTGTAAAGTTTTGTGTCTTCGGCAATAAAGGTTTGACCAAAACCACCAGCACCCAAGACTTTGGTAATTTTATAGCGTCCGTCTAATAACTGACCCAACATAAAGGCGATCGCACACAAGAATGTCTGTATTTTAACTGCTATATAAATATTAGACAAAGCTAGATATTTATTTCTTACTTCATCGGGAGCATGGGAGCAGTTATCCCTCAGTAAGCTTTCAAGGTTTAGCCAACCTCGATATATTAATTGCTGCGTTTAAATCCCTGTCTATTGAAAAACCACAATTTTCACAATTGTAAGTTCTTTGCTGAAGTGGCATATCTTGAATATGCCCACAATTTGAACAGGTTTTACTAGATGGATACCATGTATCAATAATGATTATTTCACAGCCAAATTTTTTAGCCTTATATTCCAACTGCCGTTTAAACTCATAAAACCCACAATCAGCAATTACTTGAGCTAATTTATGGTTAGATAACATCCCCGAAACATTTAAATATTCGATAACTACTTTGGCGTGGTTTTTGCATAAATAAGTAGTTATTTGATGAAGGGTGTTTTTTCTTAGGTTTGCTATCTTGGCGTGGTGTTTAGCTAGCTTGATTTTAGCTTGATTACTATTGCTAGAACCTTTAACTTTTCTAGCAAGTTTTCTAGAAAGATTTTGGAGCTTCCTTAAATGATATTTATAGTGTTTTGGGTTGGGAAACACTACTCCAGTTGATAAAGTTGCTAATTCCTTAACACCTAAATCAACTCCTACTACATCATGCTGTTTTTCGGTTATTTCAGTTTCTTGCTCATAAGCAACAGAAACATACCAACTATCAGTGATTCTAGATATGGTAATAGCTTTACAAGCTGTATGAGGTAAACCTTCGTAAGTTTTAACCCATCCAATTGTGGGTAATTTAATTGATTTACCGCCTACGGGGATAGGTTTACCACTAGCATCTATTGTAAAAGAATCATCTTTCCCTTTCTTTTTAAATTTTGGATAACCGCTTTTACCAGCAAAAAATCTATCAAATGCTGCTCCTAAATTATCAAAAGCATATTGAGTTATCTTTTGACAAATTCCCTTTTGTTTAATCCATGTAAATTCAGGTTTTACATAATTGTTAAAGAATTTTTTGAGCAGATATTTATTGGGTTTTAAGCCATCTTTAACAAAACTATTCCAAGTAGCAATACCCCAATTGTAAGTAAATCTAGCAATACCAGCGTGCTTACTCATTATTACTTTTTGAGATTTGCTCAACTTAAGTTTTGTTTTAATGGCTAAAAGCATTGCTAGTTTTTCAACACTTAATTTCTTTCTTGTCTGAGTTTGTTAGCTCCTGTACAGCTTTGTTAATAGCTTTCTGAAGATTTTTCTTTATTTCTTGAGAATATTCTTTTAGCTGAAAGTTTAACGCTCTTATCCCATCGTTGCCAGGTTTTAACCGATACTCCAATTTTTTCAGCAAATTCATACTGCTTAAACATAAAAATACCTGTATAATTATATATTTATGTATAGGTGTATATGTTTGTCTATTTAATTGTCAACTTCGATGACTATCCAGAAACAATGGTTGAGGTATTGCGGGGACAGTCCCAAAATTACAAAAAAACTCCCCTCACTTTGATTGAATTACTTAAATGTCTGAGTAAACAGATACTAGAATTTACCAGCAAGGTTTTATCGTCGGAATTAGAAATTTAAAACTTTATAGCTTAACGTAGGCGAGAAATGTTAAATCTAGTAACGTTGAGCGGTGAAAAATCAACGTGAAAGCACAGGTATTTAGAGGTGTAAATCAACTTTCCTACGAAGAAGTCCCCGTACCGAGTCTGGAAGCAGATGAAGTTTTGGTACAGGTGCAAGTAGTCGGTCTATGTCAGTCAGATATTAAAAAAATTCGTTATCCTCTCTATGAACCACCGCGCATTTTTGGACATGAAACCGCCGGCACGATCGCCGCAGTCGGTTCAGATGTGGTAGGTTGGCAAGTAGGACAACGGGTAGCAGTTATGCACCATATCCCCTGTATGCGTTGTGCTTACTGCATGAATGATAATTTCTCTATGTGCGATGTTTACAAAAACATCTCGACAACAGCAGGGTTTAACCCCAGTGGTGGCGGTTTTGCTGAGTATGTCAAAGTTCCTGGTCATATTGTGCAGAATGGTGGGTTAATCCCGATCCCCGACGATATTAGTTTTGAAGAAGCCAGTTTTGTCGAACCTACCAACTGTTGTTTAAAAGCTGTCAAAAAAGCCCAAATTGTCCCCGGACAAACGGTATTGGTAACTGGTGCAGGGCCAATTGGCTTAATGTTTGTGATGTTGGTGAAGTATTTCGGGGGCAAAGCGATCGCCACTGATTTATTACCGTCTAGAATAGAAAAAGCTCTCAGTGTCGGTGCAGAAGCCGCTTTTGATGCTCGTGATTCCGATTTAGCTGCTAAAATTCATAGTCTCACTGGTGGACTAGGTGTTGATGTCACACTATTAGCTGTCCCCAGTGATAAAGCTTTTTTTCAAGCCCTTGATTGTACCCGTAAAGGCGGCAAAATCCTATTTTTTGCCGAATTTCCCGACGAGGTAGAAATTCCCATTAATCCCAATATTCTCTACCGTCGCGAAATCGACTTAATGGGTAGCTATAGTTCCTCCTATCGTCTGCAAAATCTGGCGGCAGACATTGTATTTAATCGTCGCATCGATGTGCAAGCTTTAATCAGCGATCGCTACCCATTACAAGATTTATCAGCAGCCGTAGACCAAGCGATCGCACCTACGCCAGAAACTTATAAAATCCTCATTTATCCTTAAGTTGGAGACTGGGGACTGGGGACTGGGGGGATGAGGAGAATAAATTTTACCCAGTTGTCAACTGTCAACTGTCAACAATCAACAGTCAACCATCCCCATTTTGAATTTTGAATTTTGAATTTTGAATTTTGAATTTTGAATTTTGAATTTTGAATTGGTCTGACCCCCTGCCCCCCTATATGGAAATATCGATTACATTACTGATAGTAGCCATACTAGCCTTCTATGTAGCTTGGAATCTTGGAGCTAACGACGTTGCCAATGCAATGGGAACTTCTGTTGGTTCCAAAGCTATTACTCTCAAGCAAGCACTAATTATTGCGGGAGTTTTAGAATTCACTGGTGCGGTTTTATTTGGTCATCAAGTGACAGCTACCCTAGCAACTAAAGTAGCCAAACCAGATTTATTTGCAGCTACACCCCAAGTTTTAGTTATTGGGATGTTGACAGTATTGATTTCTTGTGGTATGTGGCTACAAATTGCCACAACACGGGGTTTACCTGTATCCTCATCCCATGCGGTTGTCGGTGCGATCGCAGGTTTTAGTTGGGTAGCTTTAGGAGTCGGGGCGATTGATTGGTCAACAATTGGTTCAATCACTATTGGTTGGATTTTAACACCAGTTATCAGTGGAGCGATCGCCGCTTTATTTTATAGTCAAATCAAACACTGGATTTTGGATCAACCACAGCAAATTCAACAACTACAAGAGTGGATACCCTGGTTAAGTACAGTCCTCATTGGAGTATTTGGGGTAATTGTTCTACCTCTGTTCACTCAACCCATCAACAATTTTTTAATTGCACAACTGGGAATTCACATCCCACCCCACGACATCCCCCTGGTAATAGGTGCAGTCGCCGCAGTTGCACTGACTATGATTAGTTGGCGACAGTTAGAAGAAGCGGAGGAAGAAAAGCCTTTACCCAGTCCCCAGTCCCCAGTCCCCAATCCCGAATACCTATTCGCCCGCTTTCAAGTCCTCAGTGCTTGCTTTGTGGCGTTTGCACATGGTTCTAATGATGTGGGAAATGCGATCGCACCTGTAGCAGCGATCGTTTATATTGATCACACAGGCCAAGTACCCACAAACAGCATGACTATTCCCTTGTGGATTTTAATCCTAGGTGGTGCTGGGATTGTCGCCGGTCTAGCCGTCTGGGGTAAAAAAGTAATTGCTACTATCGGCGAAAATATTATTTCCTTACAACCCAGTAGTGGCTTCTGTGCTGAACTTGCCACCGCCACCACTATTTTACTCGCCTCCCGCCTGGGTTTACCTGTCTCCACCTCTCACGCCCTAGTTGGTGGTGTAGTCGGTATTGGACTGGTACAAGATATAAATTCCGTGAAATTCCAAACCCTCAAAGGTATAGCCGCAGCTTGGCTAGTGACTGTTCCTGTGAGTGCAGTTCTCAGTGCTGTGATCTTTAATATCGCGCGCATATTCTGGCTGTAAATATCAATTCTCGTGATGTGTCATGTTTAACTATTATCTTTGCTAATTTAACTGCGCCCATATCTACTGAAATTACAAAGTTAAGAAGTATTTTGCCAAAATGGCAATTAATTAATTAAAATGTTTGGTATGGGATGATTTTAATTTCAGTACGACCAACTCCATCATCCCAATATCAAAGATAGAAACTGTTCTCCTAGCTACATTTCTGAGCAATTTTCCCTAAATATAACAAATTAAACAATTCTCTTGTACTCAGGTACTGACTTGCAATAAGCTGATAATTAGTATTGCTACAAAAATAATAAGTATTTATATTAGGTGAGTTATTTTATTGTGCAGAAAATCTCACTTAGGCACTGAATAATGAACTCAGACTGATGCTATTCAGGTGTGCGACATTGAAACAAACTCAGTGTAATCGGCTGTGAGTAAATTTATATGCTTACCAACACTGAGTTAGCCATGACCAAATGAATTTGATATCCGTAAATGCTGTTAAAATTTTTGAGTTTATCTGACACAATCGGTGGAAATCAGAATGAACACTCAGCAAATTCACACAAAGCAGCTTTATCGTCAAGGTGTATAGAGGTTAGAAGCTAATGGGGCGATTTGAAAAGCGGCCAGACAACCCACGAGTCCGAGGCGAAATATCTAGAGCAGCAGAAACAGCTTTATGGGCTGTTGTGGAAGATTTAGAAAGTCTCCAGCAAAATTTACTCAGATCATTACAAGAAGAAATTAAACGGTTGCAGTCTGAAAAAGACCGTTTAACAGATGAAATTCACCAGCTGATCGAAGAAAAAGAACATTTACAAGAAGTCCGGCGAATTACTGAGCAGCAGGTGTTAATCCGTCAATTGTCAGAAGCTCTAGCCAAGCATATCTGTTCCCAACTGCAATCATCGCTAGCAGCTATCACTAGCCAAACAGAGCATCAAATTGCAGCACTCAAGTCAACTCAAAGCATTAACCCTGCTCATGAGAACTCTCAGGAAGCTGAAAAAATCCTAGGTACTCTGGATGATAACCTGACGATCGCCTTTAATTCCCTACAACAAGAACTCAAGAACTATCAAAACAATCTTTCCCAGCAGTTGTCTAGGATGTACAGTCAACAGCAGGAAGGAGAAAAGATTCTAGATGATTTTATTGATCAAATGCGTGAGGGATTGACAAAAACCATCCAAGAAACCTCTCGCATAGCAGCAAAAGTGTCACCCCCTACAGTATTGCAACCTGGGGAACTGCCACCGTCTAATTCTGCGCCAGTGGTAAGTGTATCACCACCAACTGTGTTGCAACCTGCTGAGTTACGTCCTTCAACTCCTCAACAAACACCGTCATCTGTAGAGGAAGATGAACACACTCGCACTGAGTCAGTTCCTACTCTCAGGGAAAAGTCTACTCAGAGTCACACCATCAGCCAGTCTGCCCCCACATCACCATCACCAATCATTGTCTCACCATCGGCAGACCAGCCTTCAGAATCAGTTACAAGCAAGACTACAATTTCTTCAAACAGCGAAACTAACACACCACCAGTTACAGAAACACCCCCAGAACCAATTTCTGTACTTCATAACCCACTATCTCAAGCACCAGAAACAAAACAAGTTCCTGAACCAATTTCTGTACTCAACCAGGAAACCTCTAGCAGCCCGGCGCAATCTTCATCTACTCCCACTACCGCTAAGGAACCGATTTCTGTACTCAATCAGGAAACCTCTAGCAGCCCGGCGCAATCTTCATCTACTCCTACTACCGCTAAGGAACCGATTTCTGTACTCAACAGAAATTTATCAGCCAGTCAGACATCTCCAGCACCAGCATCACAACCACGCCGGGGATCAACTCCACCTCCAGCATCTCAAAGCCCCAGAAAATCTGGTTTATCACCTATCCAAATCGGCTTTTTGTTGATTGTGTCCTCTACAGTGATGTCATCGCTGTATAACGTCGCCATCAAGGGGATGTTTTATAAAACATCTCAAATGTCCACAGGGTTGGTGTTAGAAGGTTTAATCTCGCCTACTGTGGGGAATATTATGTTAATTCTCACCTTACGCTTGATGGTGGTTGTACCACTGATGATGCTGTTAGCTCCCATGATGCACCCCCAAGTTTGGCAAGATTTACAAAATATTAAGGAATCTTTTGGGAAAAATCGCTCGAATACTCGTGTGAAAAAACAAAGCGATTTGCAATTGATCATTGCTAGTGGTTGCTTTTTGTTTTTATCTCAAGTTTTAATTTACCTAGCTATTGGTCAAGTTGCTACAGGCACAGCGATCGCACTGTTCTTTATTTACCCGCTCATTAATGTCATCTTATCTTGGTTACTGCTGCGCGATCGCCCTAGTAAATTTCGTACCATCGCCCTCGGCGCAATTTTCTGCGGACAATTGCTAGTCTTTGCTGGACTTACAACTACTGGGATCGGCAATAATATCTTCGGTGGGTTCACAGCAATTGGGGCTGGAGTCGCTTTCGCTTGCTACTTACTACTCACCAGGGTGTGCGCTGCCAAAATACATCCAGTGTCTTTGACTTTCATTAACTTCGCCACCATGTTAGCTTTGAGCTTTGTATTTTTGATGTTACCTTTACCAAACACTTGGAATTTAGCAGTTGACCCGTCTAAGATACTAGAGATTGTTTTAACTGCTGCTATTTTGGGTGTATTAACTCTCTTGGGATATGTATCCAATCACATTGGAGTTAACAAACTAGGTGCATCGCGTTCAGCTATTATTGGTGCTGGTGTACCTATCTTAACTGTAATTTTTGCCGGATTGATGCTGCAAGAGAGCCTGAGCATCGTCCAGATTTTCGGAGTTTTATGCGTCACTTTTGGTGCCGCAGCTTTTAACTTCGTCACCAAGCGAAATCAAACTCAATCACCCGGTTGAAGAAACTCGAATGCACCACAGTAGTCAGCCTAGACCAAAAAGGTAAAAGTAACTAGCTAAAAAATCATTGCCTCTATCAGTCAAGTTTCACTGTTCTCAAGCAAATTATCCTACCGTAAAACTTTAACCAAAGATTTTACGTTGCCACTGGCAGAACATCTCTGCTTTTTTATCACAGGAGTGTTCTCAAGTTCAGTTACAAATTACTCTTTTTTCTCGATTTCACAAAAAACTGTTAACAACAACGATATCAACAACACAGCATAGCTACAGCAGGGAACAGGGAACAGGGAACAGGTTTGAAAGTCTCTTGGCATAAAGCTTTGTTCATAAAATTTGTACCTCATTTATCCCAAATCTGCTGTAAAATATACAGCAATCAATGGGGGTCAGGCGAGTCAGAATCAAAACTGTTTTGATATCTGGCTTTGATCCCTAAGCATGATATGTTGTTTTATCGCCAACTACTGTAGATCCCACTAGCAATCAACCAAAAATATTTAGGATAAATTGATATAATCACGGTTTACAACTGAGATGGTTTTCAGTTAAATGTCATCAAATCATGACTTTAAGAATTGATAGATCCAGGGATAATCATAAATTTTTTCAATATTAAGCCAAAAAAAATTAAGAATAGATTAATTCATACAATTTAAATCAAATGACAACTGAATATGGAATATCATGTTGTGAGGAAATAAAAGCAATTGCAAAGCTGCAAGTAAGATTATCTGCCTGATTTAGCATCTATGACCTTCGCGCCAACCAACTGCCTAGACTGCAACGAAATCAAAGATAGTTGCAGGTTGCATGGTAGGTAACAACGCCTTTTGAATTATATGAGCGTTAACTGGGTTGGTAGGTGACTTTCTCATCATATTCGGCTCTGTTACCTCTGGAAATATATGTATTAGCAAAAATATCCAGAGTCGGAAAGTTACCGTTAGTATCGAGGTTCTGGTCATAGACTCCAGTAATCTGTTTTTGCTCTCCGAGCAACCCAAGAGTTAAGACAGAAAAAATGTAGTGAGATTAGCAAAAAAGAGGATGACTGGATAAAGGACACAGACAATCCGGATACTGTCAAAAGTCCTTGTAGGTTACTTATTAGAACCATTATATAGTTCGCTACTAACTGATAAGGCTATCATGGAGAAAATTTGGCAGGTAATTGGCGATTTTTCGGTAAGATACAGGGATAAAGACAGTAACAACCATGTTACTGGTTATTAGAAATTACAGCGTGGAGGAATCAACACTTTGGCTACTAATTATCCTTTAGCAAGACCATAATATACATTCTCAAGGGAAGAAAACACCTTCCTTAAGGCGTAGACCTACTACTTTTTTAGACTAATAAGCGTGCTATTCAACTATTTGTAATATGAGTAATGACATCGATCTGATCAAACGTCTTGGTCCCAGTGCAATGGATCAGATCATGCTATACCTGGCTTTCAGTGCCATGCGGACAAGCGGGCATAGACATGGGGCGTTTTTAGATGCAGCAGCGACAGCAGCTAAGTGTGCCATATACATGACATATCTAGAGCAGGGGCAGAACCTACGCATGACGGGGCATTTGCACCACCTAGAGCCGAAACGAGTCAAAATTATCGTTGAGGAAGTCAGACAAGCTCTGATGGAGGGCAAACTGCTGAAGACGCTGGGTTCTCAAGAACCTCGCTATCTAATTCAGTTCCCCTATGTGTGGATGGAAAAGTTTCCTTGGCAACCAGGGCGATCGCGCATTCCAGGCACAAGCCTTACCAGTGAAGAGAAAAAGCAACTAGAGCAGAAACTACCCAGTAATCTCCCAGATGCTCAGTTAGTCACCTCCTTCGAGTTTATTGAGTTAATCGAATTTTTGCATCGGCGATCGCAAGAAGACTTACCACCAGAACATCAAATGCCGTTAAGTGAGGCTTTAGGAGAGCATATTAAACGTCGTCTGCTCTACTCTGGCACAGTGACACGCATAGACTCACCTTGGGGAATGCCCTTTTACGCTCTAACTCGTCCATTCTATGCCCCAGCAGATGAACAAGAGCGCACCTACATCATGGTAGAAGATACCGCCCGATACTTCCGCATGATGAAAGATTGGGCAGAACGCACACCCAATGTCATGCGCGCTGTAGAAGAACTGGATATTCCGCCAGAGCGATGGGATCAAGCAATGGAAGAACTGGATGAAATCGTCCGCGCTTGGGCAGATAAGTATCACCAAGCAGGGGGTATTCCCATGATTTTACAGATGGTATTTGGCAAAAAAGAGGACTAATCACTCAGGGAATAGAAAGTTTTTCAAATGCTTGTGAATTAAAACCATAATTTGGCCGAACATTGATTGTTTCAACTACCATTCAGCAGAAATTCTATATCCCGATTGCTACTAATATCAACTGCTCATCCCAATCATCACTCCTTGGTGTCAACCAATGCCTGCTGCAACCTTTTCCTGAGCGTAGAAGAAGGTAGGTAAGTAATTTTGCTTTTTGATTTTAGTCAACTGCTGTCTGATGTTTGCTTGTATACACTTTTTGCTTGTCTTTGTCTTTTAGACGTAAGATGAACAGAATTGTTGCATCAAACATTCCACACTTGACTCTTAGACAGGATACCAACAAATACCTTGATGATCTCACCTTCCGCTCAGGAAAAGTAAAAATTTTACCCAAAATTGTTGCTAGCCCGGCTGGAAAATCAAACGAACATAACTCATATAAGCTGGGTTTTGCAAGCGGCTCAAGCCCTCACTACAAACCTTCACGCTGCACAACAAATAGGGGTAGGTTCTGCACCCACCCCTGTTGTTGCCGATATTTTACGCCCAACGGCTAAGGCTACGGGTTTTAAACTAGCAACTAAATTTACCGAAAATTTGGGTTTGAGGTTCCCCTAACTTCTAGTTAGGCTTTTTGGTATAATTGAATTGTCTCAGGTAGAATATCCGCAGATACAGGACGACTCAATTGTTGAGTGAAATACGACAGGTCGGGAAATAATCAAGACAACTCGGTGGCGAAAACGAGTCTAATCAAAGCTAGCTAAATCAACAAAGTAGCACCAACCAGAAAACAAAAGTTAGAACATTCTTGGCTAGTGCCGTTTGGATTTACAGCTATTACTTTCAAACCAGCATTTTCGGCTTTGTTTGAAAGTATCATTATAAACTGCCCCCATCCGGCATCATTAACGCTTTTAGCCAATTTTGTTTGAGCTAGTCCTTTGATATTCAACTTTTCAACAGCTATGACATCATAGTTGCCTAGCAATGCTTTAGCTGTCTTGAAGTGGAAATCTCTACGAGTATCAGCAACTTTTTTGTGCTGCTTACCGAGTTTTTGGATAGCTTTTTTACGACGATTAGAACTTTTGTTGCGTCTAGACACTTTACGCTGTGCCATCATCCCGCCATTCATCTCACGCTGCACTTCGTGTCAGACGTGGGGCTTCTGTCGGTTCAAGCTAAAAAAGCTAATGTATGCCTTATGTGAAGATAAAGATAACAGATTGATTTGGTAGCGTCAAGACCAGCACAACGTCGCAAAAAAGCGATAAACTCATTACAAATCTGGGAGGCAAAGTTTGTTGCTTATCTAGCTGGAGATACCAGATTTATCTATTTGTGTTGTGGTGTGGGTGATGAGGATGATCAAAAACTAGACGGAAAAATTCTAACGCTGTACTAATTTTAACCTACTTGTGCATCTGTCTAATTAACTCTTAAGCACAACCTAGTTTGATTATGCCCAGGTCTAAAATCTTCTCTGAACCTTTTGATCCTCAAGGTGTTTATCCCTGTCCAGTCTGCCGGGTAGGTAAGATTTCTCACATCCCATTGATGGAAGCGATGGGTTGCGATTTCTGCCACGAAATCTTTACTGTTAATGTGGAACAACAACAGATTAAGATGCCTTCTCGACAACCTCCTTTGATGTGGCGGTGGAATGGGTTGAATTGGTCAGAGGTGCAGTTAGAAGGTGTAGAACTAGGTTGGGGTTATGGCTTGGCAGCAATTAGTTTTATCTTTCTACCCACATTTTTAATTGGTATAGTAGCTTATTATTTCCCTCCTAGTTCTCATGATCCTATTAGTTGGTTGCCATATATTTGGACAATATTAACTTTTTTATCACATTTATCAATTATTATTTGGATTTTTATAGAAGTTTATCAAATACCAATATCGGCATATTGGCGAGCCATTAATAGATGGAGAAACCGACAGATAGAAAGATAATGCAAAAATGTAGAATTCACAACTGAGAATTTTACAGATCAAAAGGAGTAGAGAATTTTTGTATAAAAGGTTATTGATAGCCTTAGCAGGTTGCGATAGGCTGAATATAATCTCTGAGTGCTAACTTTTTACCGTAGAATAAAACTGTACAAATAGTTACTACGGTGCTGCCCAGTCCTATTTAAATATATGGAGGGCTACATTTGTCTGAAAATAATTTGATTCTCCATTAACACATCTTATGAGCGATCTGGAGCGGTATTATAGGGTATTGGAATTAGAACCAGGAGCAAGCCTGGAGGAAATTAACCAAGCTTATAAAGATTTGGTGTTTGTATGGCATCCAGATCGTCTACCTAAAGATAACACCCGCTTACAACAGAAAGCACAAGAAAAACTCAAAGCCATTAATGAGGCGCGTGATAGGTTGCGCTCTTTAAATGGTAAGCATCAACATATTCATCATTCTCCCAAACCTCAACCGAAAAAAACAGCACCGAAAAACTATCAGCCACCCAACCCAAATCCAGATTTGAGTGGTAAAGATTTCAGCAGAGCTAATCTCAGTAATCGAGATTTATCTGGCAGGAATCTCAGTTATGCTAACTTAAGCGGTGCGAATCTCAGTGATACCTTCATGCACAAAGTTAATTTGAGAGGTGCAGATTTATCAGAGGCTAATTTATTCCGAGCCAATTTACTGTTAGCTGATTTGAGAGAGGCTAATTTACGTGCTGCCAACCTCATTGGTGCTGATTTGAGTGGTGCTGATTTGCGTGGTGCTGACTTAACAGGGGCGCGAATTCGCTCAGGCGATCGCCTACTGGTAAAATTAATAGGTGCTAACTTAGCCGGTGCAATTATGCCTGATGGTGTAATTCATCGTTAAGTAGTCATTAGTCATTAGTCATTGGTCATTAGTCATTAGTCATTAGTCATTAGTCATTAGTCATTGGTCATTAGTCATTGGTCATTAGTCATTAGTCATTAGTCATTGGTCATTAGTCATTCTCTTTTTTATCGCCCGTCCCCCATTCCTTAATTAGCATGAATATTACAATTATTGGCTGTGGTTATGTTGGTTGTGCAATTGCTAAATATTGGCAGCAAAACTCATCTTTTGTTGTTACCGTCACCACCACTACACCTGAGCGTGTTCCCACATTACAAACATTAGCTGACAAAGTTATAGTAACTAAAGGCAATAATTTAGAGGGATTAACATCAGCACTACAAAATCAAGATGTTGTTTTGTTAAGTGTGGGTGCAAAAGGTGCAGATGTCTATGAAGAAACTTATTTAAACACTGCTAAAACTTTAGTTTCAGTTTTAGAACAAAATTCTACAGTTAAACAACTAATATATACAGGCAGTTATTCTGTTTATGGTGAGAGGAATGGCGAATGGGTAGATGAAGAAACCCCACCTCAACCTAGCAATCGTAACGGAGAAATCCTGAAAGCCACAGAAGACACTTTACTAGCAGCATCTAGTGAAAATCTCCGCGTTTGTATCTTGCGCTTGGGCGGAATTTATGGTATAGACAGAGAACTGATGAAAATCTTTAGCCGAGTTCCTGGTACAACCCGCCCTGGTAATGGTAGTGATGTCACCAACTGGATTCATTTAGATGATATTGTGGCAGCTATAGAATTTGCTAGACAACACCAATTACAAGGTCTTTATAATTTAGTAGACGATGCCCATCTCACCAGTAAAGAATTACTCGATACTCTATTAGCAAAATATAATTTACCTCAAGTAACTTGGGATGATACAACTCAGAGTAACCGTCCCTATAATGCTAAAGTTTCTAATGAAAAAATCAAAGCAGCCGGATATAAGTTAATCCATCCTCAGATGATTTTTTAGTAAACAGTAAATCTTAGGAAATATGCAATTATCTCCATCTACCCAGTTTTATACTTGGCAGAATTATCGCTGTGCATATACAGTACATCAACATAGCAATTCTCAGCCTGACAGCATTCCTTTATTATTAGTTCAGCCCATTGGGGTGGGGTTATCAGGAAAATTCTGGCAACGTTTTTGTGATGAATGGTTGAATACAGGTAACAAGAATATAATTTATAATCCCGATTTATTAGGATGTGGTGAAAGTGATAAACCTCGTGTAGTTTATACTTCTAGAGATTGGGCAAATCAGTTAAGATACTTTTTACAAAATGTTATTCAAAAACCTGTAATTTTAGTAGTGCAAGGTGCTTCATTACCAATAGGACTGGAATTAGTTCAACAAGAATTAAATTTAATTGCTGGTTTGGTACTTTCAGTACCTCCATCTTGGCCTTTGATTAGTAAAAAGATACCAGCATGGCGACAAAAACTATTGTGGAATATTTTTGATTCACCAGTTGGTAGTGCTTTTTATCGCTATGCACGCACTCCTAAGTTTTTGAGTTCTTTCTCTACTCGTCAACTGTTTGCTTCAGCCGATGCTGTTGATCAAGAATGGTTAAATACTTTAGTTGCAGGTGCAGTTAACCCAGACAGTCGCCACGCAGTATTTTCGTTTTTAGCTGGATTTTGGCGAGAAGATTATAGGAGTGTAATGGCTGCTATCCAGCAACCGACGCTGGTAGTGATGGGAGAAGCAGCATCTAGTATTAGCAAAGAAGGCGAAACAGAAACACCTGACGATCGCTTGGCTGAGTACCTAGCTTGTTTACCGCAAAGTACAGGGGTGAAAATACCAGGGCGAAATGTTTTACCTTATGAGTCTACTACGGAATTTGTGCAAGCGATCGCTTCGCCAATATCAAAGGCGATCGCCGAAGGCTTAAGCTTCGCTTATCGCACCCTTTATTAGTCAATTATCCTAAGCGGTGCAGATACAGCAATTACCCACCTTGCTGCCCTAGCTGCTAGTGCAGCATTACCTTAATTTCGCCTCTAGGTTTTAAAACTTCAGAATCAATTTATGATTAACAATTGGGTCATTCAATCAAGCTGGTGGGAAGAAAGTCAGCGAACTGTTTTTTAAGGAATTGCTAACGGAACTCTGTCCCCCTCCGGTGCTACAGTTAAAGATGACATTGCATAATCTTATGTCTTGTAAGACCCATTCTGAAATATAGCTTCAATCATTAGGCGCAGCATGGTCACCACCGCAGAAAAAACAAACATCGGTTACATTACCCAAATCATTGGTCCGGTTGTAGACGTAAAATTTCCCGGCGGCAAATTACCGCAAATCTACAACGCCTTGACCATCAAAGGCACTAACGAAGCTGGACAAGAAATCAACCTGACCATCGAAGTACAGCAACTTTTGGGCGACAACCAAGTTCGCGCCGTTGCTATGAGTTCTACCGATGGTTTAGTGCGTGGTTTGGAAGTTGTTGATACAGGCGCACCCATTAGCGTACCCGTTGGTAAAGCTACCCTCGGTCGAATTTTCAACGTCCTGGGCGAACCCGTAGACAACCAAGGGCCAGTCAATAACGAGGAAACTCTACCCATCCACCGTTCCGCGCCTAAGCTAACTGACCTAGAAACCAAACCATCCGTATTCGAGACAGGGATTAAGGTCGTTGACCTGCTCACCCCCTATCGTCGTGGTGGTAAAATTGGTCTGTTCGGCGGTGCAGGTGTGGGCAAAACCGTGATCATGATGGAGTTGATCAACAACATCGCAACTCAACACGGTGGCGTGTCTGTGTTCGCTGGCGTGGGAGAACGTACCCGTGAAGGGAACGACCTCTACAACGAAATGATTGAATCTGGGGTAATCAACAAAGACAACCTCAACGAATCTAAGATTGCTCTCGTTTACGGTCAAATGAACGAACCACCCGGAGCGAGAATGCGCGTTGGTTTGTCTGGTTTGACAATGGCAGAATACTTCCGGGATGTGAACAAGCAAGACGTATTGCTGTTCGTTGACAACATCTTCCGGTTCGTACAAGCTGGTTCTGAAGTATCCGCACTGTTAGGTCGGATGCCTTCTGCTGTAGGATATCAGCCAACCTTGGGTACTGACGTAGGTGAACTGCAAGAGCGGATTACCTCCACTACCGAAGGTTCTATTACCTCAATTCAAGCTGTATACGTACCTGCGGACGACTTGACCGACCCCGCACCAGCAACCACCTTTGCTCACTTAGATGGTACAACTGTACTATCTCGTGGCTTGGCAGCTAAGGGTATTTATCCCGCAGTAGATCCTCTGGGTTCTACTTCTACCATGTTGCAACCCAACATTGTAGGCGACGAACATTACAACACTGCACGCGCTGTACAAGCAACCCTACAACGCTACAAAGAATTGCAGGACATCATCGCTATCTTGGGTCTAGATGAATTGTCTGAAGAAGACCGTCTCACCGTAGCACGGGCGCGGAAGATTGAGCGTTTCTTGTCTCAGCCTTTCTTCGTAGCGGAAGTATTTACCGGTTCCCCTGGTAAGTACGTGAAGTTGGAAGACACCATCAAAGGCTTCCAGAAGATTCTATCTGGTGAATTGGATGATCTGCCAGAGCAAGCCTTCTATTTGGTAGGCGACATCAACGAAGCGATCGCCAAAGCTGAAAAACTCAAAGGCTAGAAATTAGTCATTAGTCATTAGTCATTAGTTATTAGTGCAAAGCTATTTGACTAATGGCTGTTGACTGTTAACTGTTGACCCTTGACTTGAAATTATGACCCTAACTGTCCGTGTAATCTCCCCAGATAAAACAGTGTGGGATGCTGAAGCTGATGAAGTGGTTTTACCCAGCACTACCGGTCAGCTAGGTATCTTGAGTGGACACGCGCCACTGTTAACCGCACTGGATACAGGTGTATTAAGAGTACGCCCTAACAAAAGCGCAGATTGGCAAGCGATCGCTCTTTTAGGTGGTTTCGCTGAAGTTGAAGAAAACGAAGTGACTATTCTGGTGAATGGTGCTGAACGTGGCGACAGCATTAACCAAGAAGAAGCTCGTGCTGCTTATAGCCAAGCTCAAACAAAATTGAACCAAGTACCAGCCGGCGATCGCCAAGCTCAAATTCAGGCTAATCAAGCCTTTAAACGCGCTCGCGCTCGCTTTCAAGCTGCTGGCGGTTTGGTTTAAAGGTACGGTAAGTAGATTATTTTTTAGGGTGGGCTATTGGCTCACCCTATTTTGTTTAGATGGAGTTTTTTTAAACGCGGAGAGAAGTATGAGCGGCGGCTACCGCCGTAGACGCGCAAGCGGCTTGTCGTAGACATCATAACTTCTCCTAACGGAGACGCTGCGCGTAGCTTGCTTCCCCGTAGGGGTACGGTGGGAACGCGGAGGTAAACGCGGAGGGGAGGCAGCGCGTTGGGCGGGTTTCCCGACTTAAAGCGACTGCCGTCGCGCGGAGTGTGAAGAGTTTGTACTTAGAGGTAAAAGTTACACTAAGTTTAAGAAATCTTGCTCGGTTCGGATGAAGTGATACTTGATCAGGATATTGCCAACCAGTCAGATCAATTGTTTTTAGAAAGACAAAACCGCCCGTGTGATACCTTGCTAGCAACACTAACAGGACATACACGGGCAGTTTTAGCGATCGCTTTTAGTCCAGATGCTCACTAAAATTCTGTCCACAGGCGGCGATGATAACACCATTAAATTGTGGAATGTTCACACTGTTGAGTCTTGAGTGCTGAGTTGCGAGTGCTGAGTGAAGAATGATATTTTTCCTCTATCCCCAGTCCCCAGTCCCCAGTCCCCAGTCCCCAGTCCCCAGTCCCTTAATCAAGCACTACCTGTGAAGGCAACTTCAGGGAATTTTAACTGTGCTTCTGCCATCGGACGGTTTCTACCTTCCTCTTGCCAGTAGTTAATCACTTCTGTTGCCTTGTTGAGCAACTCTACGCGATCTATATCAGAAATCCAGTGTTTAGATTCGAGTTCTTTCTTTAACTCTTCCCAGGCATCATTTCTAGGCCAGAAAAAATACTTAGTCAAAGGGCTTGTACCTTTGCCTACAACTTGATCAACTGCTAGGGCAACGTTCTCGTCTAGCCAAAGAATTTTCAAAATGAACTTGGACAATTATACCTCCGGGGAATCTCCGGCTACTAATTACTAAGTTTGCGATCGCTTATTTTAACCTAATACTCAGTCACTTGACAAAAGAGGTTGGAGAATTGGGTATGGGGAATGGGGCATTTTAGATATTAGGGATGATTGTATAGATAGAGATAATTGTGAATAGACCTGATTTTGAGGATTTGGAAATTTACCGACTGGCTGAAAAGTTGGCTAATGTGATTTGGAAGAAAGTCAATAAATGGGATAATTTCGCTAAAGATACAGTTATCTCAAATCCATAGGCAATAGAAATTAGAGCCTAGAAACTTATAGGCATAAAGCAAGAGCAGGAAATACTCCATACCCCATGCCCCATTCCCCGATTATGAGTAAAAACTTTTCAGCAAAAGCGATCGCTATATTTGATATTGATGGTGTTATCCGCGATGTGGGTAATTCCTATCGTCGGGCATTAGCAGACACGGTAGAATATTTTACTAACAGTGCTTATCGTCCTACATCCTTAGAAATTGACCAACTCAAATCAGAAGGCATTTGGAATAATGACTGGGAAGCATCCCAAGAATTAATTTATCGCTACTTTGCCAGTCAAGGACAGCCCCGCGAACAATTACAACTAAATTACGACAGTATTGTTGCCTTTTTTCAATCCCGTTATCGTGGTTCAAATCCCGACAATTGGACGGGATATATTTGTGATGAACCCTTATTATTACAAAAGAGCTACTTAGAGCAATTGACACAAGCGGATATAGCTTGGGGGTTCTTCAGTGGTGCAACCCGTGCTTCTGCTACCTATGTTTTAGAGAAACGTTTGGGTTTACAGTCTCCGGTATTGATTGCAATGGAAGATGCACCCGGTAAACCAGATCCTACAGGACTTTTTGCCACCGTCAACAAGTTAGAGAATGAATTAGAGGCAACATCAACAGTCATCTACGTAGGTGATACCGTGGCGGATATGTACACTGTAGGTAAAGCTAGAGAACTGAAGCCTCACCGGACTTGGATTGGTGTGGGTATTCTACCGCCTCATGTACAGGAAACCACAGCCCGCAGTGAGGCTTATACACAAAAACTACTCACAGCAGGTGCAGCAGTGGTTTTAAGTAATGTTGAACAGCTCACTTCAGATAAAATTCAGGAATTATTACTACAACAAAAACAGTAACAGGACTTACGCAACTGGCATATTAGTAGGGTGCGTCAGTTATCAAACATACGTTTATTGACAACATTGAAACAGTCTGACGCACCCTACAAGATATATTTAATGTGACTGGCATATTAGTAGGGTGCGTCAGATATCAAAAATACATTTATTGAAAACATTTAAGCAGTCTGACGCACCCTACAAGATATATTTAATGTGACACTTGCGTAAGTCCTAAGTAAAAATAGTTTGAGTCTTGGGAATTGGGAGGAAGTCGCGGAGTGGTGCATGACGAACTGGCAGAAAATTTAGACAAGATCACTCAGAAAGATTTTACCTGGCCTTTCTGGTTTACTTTGCCACTTTACCCTTACGGTAAGCGGCGAACACTGCGTCAAGAGGTGATTAAAGACACTATCTGGACTTTTGACCAGATGCAGGGCATTTTTTACGTGATTGTCCCGATTCGCATGACTGTAGTCAAGTTAGATGCGGGGGGACTGCTGGTATATGCGCCTGTTGCACCGACTCCTGAATGTATGAGGCTGATGAATGAATTAGTGGCAGAACACGGAGATGTGAAATATATCATTCTGCCCACAATTTCCGGTTTAGAACATAAAATCTTTGTCGGCCCTTTTGCTCGATTTTTTCCGCAAGCACAGGTATTTGTAGCACCTAATCAATGGAGTTTTCCGCTAAATTTACCATTAAGTTGGTTGGGTTTACCTGGTAGACGCACTTCTGTACTACCAGCAGATAGCAGTCAAGCCCCCTTTGCTGATGAATTTGATTATGCCATATTAGATACTATTGACCTTGGCCCTGGCAAATTTGCAGAAGTCGCATTTTTCCACAAGCGATCGCACACTTTATTAGTCACAGATACGGTGATTTCCGTCCCAGAAAATCCCCCAGCTATAGTTCAGTTAGATCCTTACGCCTTATTATTTCACGCTAAAGATCAAGCCTCAGATATCGTTGCCGATAACCAAGCTAATCGCCGTAAAGGATGGGAGCGCATCACCTTATTTGCTTTGTATTTCCGTCCCAGCGTGTTAGAAGTACCCAAATGGGGGGAGGTATTCCGTGAGGCTTTCAAAGCCCCTGACCGGTCATATAAAGCTTATTTTGGCTTGTTTCCCTTCAAATGGCGCAACGATTGGCAGCGTTCGTTTCAGGCGGTGCGGGGGGATGGGCGTTTATTTGTCGCACCCATATTACAGGCGTTAATTCTCAACCGCGCACCTAGAGAAACGATTAATTGGGCTGAGAAAGTAGCCAGTTGGGATTTTCAATGGATTATTCCCTGTCATTTTGACGCACCAATTAAAGCTGAACCATATCAGTTTCGCCAAGCGTTCTCTTTTTTAGAAAAACAACCGGCTGTGAGTGCTGGTTTATTTAGTAGTGATAGTTATCCTTTACCAGAGGCAGATTTTCAACTGCTCAGACAGATTGATCAGGGTTTAAATCAAAGTCGAATTGTACCACCACCAAAGGAGAAAGTTTAGCAGTAACAGCCTATTTTTGGACAGCAAAACCCGATTAACCTTTGATTCCTTTAAACCGTTCTTTTGCTTTCTCAAACGCCTCTTGCATTACAGACTGAATTTCTTGAGGGTTGGGTTTATTACCACCCATTAAATCACCAAAGTAAACACAGGCTGTTTCCCCTAAAGACCAAGTATAAGCTGCTGCCCAAGAAGCTGCGATCGCACTACCAAAACCTGGTACAAATTTAATTAACTCCCTTCCAATAGCTTGGGCTAAAAAACCACCGGCGATCGCACTCACAATACCACCAGCTTGAGATGGTGACAAGTTCTGTCCATAAAGTTTACCTAATAGCGTCACCATCGAGACTTGCAAAGCAGTCAATACAGGCATTGTAGCAAAGGGTAATGGTACAGCCGCCACAGTAGCCGCCATCACCGCAAATGATAAGGTGTAACGTCTACCCACATCTCGGTAAATATTCCCCAATTTCTCAGCCGCTTGCTTATCTAATAACTGATAAATTGCCTGTGCTTCTGCTTCGGGAAGTAATTCAGCTAGATTATCCCTGAGTGCTTCCAAGCCGTAAAAGACCGGATGATAACCATCTTCTTCTAAAGTAAAGTCAATCAGAAGCGAGCGATCGTATAATCCAGCAAAGGCTTCTTGAATCCCAGTATACGCCCGGTTTAGCTCCTCATAGTCTGGCGGATAAGCCGGATGATCCGAAACACTGGGCGGATAAATTTCATGTAAGCAGGTAACAGCTAATAAACAGGGAACTTCTGGATATTTCTCACGCAACTGTTGAGCAATTTGGCGGAGTGTATCAGTGGCGAAGTCATTAATTTTTACTGTTAAAATTAAGACTCTAGCGCGTTTAGTTTCCTGTTGTAAATCTCCTACCAACTCTTGAATAATCGCCTCTGTTTCTTGGCTAATATCACCTAGTCCTACTGTATCAGTAAAAATCAGTAAAGGTAGATCATTAGAAGGATAAGCATAACGTTCAGTGTGTTGTGTGTGGGGACGATATCCCTGTCCAACAATTTCCGCCGAAACCCCTGTTAGTCCCCGGACAATGGAACTTTTACCAGCTTGCGGCTTACCAATTAACAAAGCTTCTGTAGTTGGTAGTTCTTGACGGACTTTCTCTAAAATTTCGGTAATTTCAGTTTCGCTGACGCTAAACCATTGCGCTACTGTTTGTTTAACTTGGTCTACAGGTAAGCGTTGGATGACATTTTTGCCTGTCTTGTTCCAGACATTAGTTAGGCGATTTTTCCAAGAGTTCGGTCTAATCATTGCGCCATTGTTCGGTTCACTGAACTTTTAAGAACTGGATGATTACAGTTCTTCCACTACAATTGTGCCGTTAACTTATTGACATTCACCATCGATTTATCGATAGTGATACTAGCGGATGTAGACTATAAATTAATCTGACTTTTCGCGGAATCTGGAAAACCCCTCTCCAAACCTCTCCCCTACAAGGAGAGAGGCTTTGATTTTTCCCCCTTCCCTAGTAGGCAAGGGGGTTAGGGGGTTAGGTTTCACGTTAGCTTTTCCACATAACGTGAAAAGTCAGATAAATTAATCCCCTTGGGGGTATTCATTCCATAAGGTGGTAATTTCGCGCAAACTTTGATGATTACCATTGCCTAAAATCAAATGGTCTAATAACGGTATTCCTAATAATTGCGCCCCTGCTAATAATTGGCGCGTTAATTCTATATCTTCTGGGCTGGGTTCTAAGTTACCAGAGGGGTGATTATGGGCTATTATTGCCCTGGTTGCACCTTGGCGAATCACTTCTCGAAAAATCTCACGGGGAGAAGCTAAGGTTTCTGTGGCTGTACCGATGGTAATCACTTGTGTACCCAGTAGGCGATTTTTCACATCTAATAACAACACAGCAAAACGTTCTTGGACTTGCCACATTAAATCTTGACTCAACGCCGCAGCCGCAACAACTGGGCTATCAATGAGAGTACGCTCTGAGGGACGGGATTGAAAAGCGCGTTTACCTAATTCAATCCCAGCTAAAATAGTAGTGGCTTTTGCCGGGCCAACTCCTGGTATTTGCATTAATTCGGCGGGTGTGACTTCTCGCAATACTGCTAAAGGGTCACGTTGATGTTGACCCAACTGTTGTAAGATATATTGTCCTAACCCGACGGCGGAAAGTTTGCCTGGCCCTTGCCCAGTAGCTAAAAGAATTGCTAATAACTCGGCCGTGGCTAAAGTTTTTGGGCCATAGGTAATTAATCGTTCACGGGGACGCTCATTTTCTGGGATGTCAGCAATTCTTAGGCAATAGGTCATAAAACAATTAAAGAATAGTCATAGTAGATACAACTATTTTTATTTATGCCCTGTTTGCGATCGCAATTATCTTAACTTGAGCAAATCTTTAATTTTCTGTTGCATCAAGATTAATCTTGCTTAAACAAGACTAATCCGAACTTCTCACCAGTGGGATGAAAACCAATTCCTCGGTATGCTGCTTGTGCGGCTAGATTTTCTGGACTGGTGAACAGGATAGCACGGTGAACACCTTGCGATCGCACCTCTAGTAATGAACCAGCTACCACACATTTAGCGTAACCTCTACCCCGCAATTGTGGCGGTGTCCAAACTCCGCCGATTTGCACCACATCAGGTAAACGTCCACTAAAGGCAGAATATGCAACCGGCTGATCTTCTGCGACTAACACCCAATGGTTAGCTGTAGCTTGATGCGCTTCCAGATTTTCACGGGAAGTGGTTCGTAAATCTGGGGTTGCTAATAGTCATTAGTCATTAGTCATTAGTCATTAGTCATTAGTCATTAGTTATTAGTCATTAGTCATTAGTCATTAGTCATTAGTCATTAGTTATTAGTCATTAGTTATCAGCTATTCTCCCTCATCCCCCTCATCCCCATTTCCCAAGGATTCTTTAATTTTGAATTTTGTAGGCGTAAGCCTTCCCGTAGGGTATTTTGAATTTTGAATTTTGAATTTACTTGTCTCCCCCTACACCCCTCTACTAATCTGTACTTCTTCAGCGACTCGCTTCAGACGGCGTAATTGGGCTTGCATATCTTCCTTTGTCCAGTTGGCGGCGAAGGAGTTAAAACCCCAACTAACTAAGGGGTTGGGAATATTAAACTCAAAGCGGTTGACTAGCAAAGTTCCGCTTTCGGTGGGTTGACATTCCCAGCGATCGCGTCCTTGAAAAAATCCCTGAAATTCCCACACGACTAAACCTGGTTGACGTTCCACCACTACACTGTTTAAAGTCGGTTGCAGTAGTGGTATTTGAATCAAAAAGCGGCTTTTACTACCGATATCCGTACTCCAAGTTTCACCCACAGGTTCGCAACGCAGCACTGGGTTAAGCCAACGGTGCATCAAAGCTAAATCTGTAATACAGCGTTCTACTACTGTGGCTGTAGCATTAATTTGAATTGATTGCTCAAAAATTTGGGACATTCTCAATGTTTTAGTTGGTGGTAGCTGCATTTAGGATATTTTGACACTTCCCAAGGCTTTTAGCCGTGGGATTTTTGCTCAAGAATTCCATTGTTTTGCCAATTTGGCTGATTTTAAGGCAATATATCCGACTCTTAAAATGTTGCCAAATTCATAATTTTAGGGACTTCTAGATAAAAAAATCTCTAAAATGTAGGGTGCGTCAGTACGAGAAACCCTAGCTATACCAAGAAAATATACTACTGACGCACCCTACTAACAGTCGATAGGGATAATTTATTTTTTGGTGTTCCTTTAACACTAGCATTGCTCACATTTGGCACTATCAAATTCATTGTATTTTCATTACTCAGTATGTCAGCAAAACCCTTGATTTAACGTGAAAATATGGCAAAGTTATGTAGCTTTATTTTATGTCTTTTTATGTCGCTAGCGTTGGG
The DNA here is from genome assembly GCF_001597745.1 of Anabaena sp. 4-3. GTDB lineage: Bacteria > Cyanobacteriota > Cyanobacteriia > Cyanobacteriales > Nostocaceae > Trichormus. The sequence goes on from NZ_LUHJ01000026.1 coordinate 51,625, forward strand.
ATGAAAAGATGCAATATATAAAAACACTTTTAGCCAAGATGGCATTAATTTATCAGCATTATATTGACTTTATTCAGAAATGTTTTATTGTCTTTAAGGAGTTAACTATCAGCCCATAGATGCAACATTGTTGCTTGGTCTAACAAAATACATATAATAATTTTTTATCAAAATTTACTTTATTTTTCCAACAAATTATTTATATGTATTTCATAAAATCTAAATTAATTATCCGATAAAATACCCGAATAATTGAATAATTAATTTTTGGACTCCCTTGAGTTTTTCTCTGCTAAAAGCCAGAAATTTCAATTCCTGAGTAACTTAGAAACAGAGAAAACAGAAATTATAATTTTTAATTATCTGATGCTTTCTGAGAGGTGAACAAGTGCAAACCGCGTTTTCCAAGTATCAGTTAAGTGAAGATATTACTTCATTTTTTGGTGAAAAGCTTTCTGAATCAGACCTGGAAAGCTGCTTAACAATGGTAGAGGTTTTAGACCCACCTGTTGCCAAACAGTTTTGGCAATTAGCCAACGCAGAACCAGGAATTTATATGGTCTTGGCTGGTAAAGTCAGGTTGTTGGATTATGCTGATAATTTAATTACAACTCTCACTAAAGGAACTGCATTTGGTGAAGCAACTTTATTCTCACAAACAGATTGGCAAATTTATACAGCTAGAGCGTCAGATGGGCTGAAATTATGTTACATTTCTGGCGAAATCCTGCAAACTTTGATGCTGAAATATCCCAGTATTCGCTCGCGTTTATTTGCTCATGCTGAAGTTTGGGATTTATTACTAACTTATTGTGCCAAGACACCCCAGCGTCCGATATCTGTACCGGGTATTCTCAAAGCATTATTTTTATTTGAGCGTTACGATTTGGAAGTTGGGCAAGTACCGGCAGAACTTTATCAAAATTCTCAGTGGTGGTTAGTATATCGAGGCGAACTGGCAAATGCAGAAGGACGCAAGCTAGTAGCTGGAGAAATGCGCCTGATTCAACAGCAGAATTGGCAAGTCACACAACCCGCAATTGTATATGTACTGAAAAACTCTCACTGGCAAACGGCGGTACAACATTGGCCAGAATTGGGATTATCTATCAATTTAGAAGCATCTGCTACTAATAATACTGCGCGAAAACCTCGCCAGAGTCGGTTGCAAGCACCCGACATGAGTTTGAACCGGAAAGTTATTCCGTTTCCGATGCAGACTGCACAACAATCAAAGCCAGAAAAACCACGCCCTTACTTTCCGAGTCCGAAAGTCAAAATTGGTCATTGGTGGAGAAATTTTGCTCAACGCTATCCCTTTTACGCCCAACAAAGTGCGGCAGATTGTGGTGCGGCTTGCTTGGTGATGATTTGTAACTACTGGGGTAAGCATTTTAGTCTGAATCGCTTGCGCCAGATGACGAACATCAACCGTAATGGCGCATCCTTAACAGCCCTAGCAACAGCAGCAGAAAGCTTGGGTTTTGCTGCTCGTCCTGTCAAAGCGAGTTTAGATAAATTAGCAGAACAACCTCTACCTGCGATCGCTCACTGGGAAAACAAACACTTTATAGTTGTCTACAAAATCACTACACAACAAGTGATTGTCTGCGATCCCGCCATCGGTCAACGTAGTCTCACCAAGCAAGAATTTCTCGCAGGTTGGACTGGTTTTGGTTTACTACTACAACCCACAGCCCGGCTGAATGATACTGAAGAGGAAAATACCAGCGTCTGGAAGTTTTTTCAATTACTCAAGCCTCACTATGGAGTGTTGTTAGAAATATTCATGGCTTCCGTAGTGATGCAATTATTTGGGCTAGTCACTCCAGTATTTACCCAGTTATTGCTAGATCGTGTGCTTGTGCAACGTAGCGTTGTCACCTTAAACGCCGTTGGTTTAGGGATGATTATTTTTGGTCTGTTTAACATTACCATGAACGGAGTGCGGGCATATCTGCTCAGTCACACCGCCAATCGGATCAGCATCTCTTTACTGGTGGGTTTTATCCAGCATACCTTCCGCTTACCTCTTTCCTACTTTGAGTCGCGCTACGTGGGGGATATTGTCTCACGCATCCAAGAAAACCGGAAAATTCAGCAATTCCTCATTGGTCAGACACTATCAGTCATTCTGGATATGCTGACCTTGGTCATCTATCTAGCCTTGATGTTCTGGTATAGCTGGCAGATGGCATTATTTGTACTATTGACCGTTCCACCATTTTTTATTCTGGCACTGGCTAGCACAAGTATCCTCCGTCGCATTTCTAGAGAAGTATTTAATGCTGGGGTAGAAGAAAACAGCTATATTATCCAATCTCTCACAGGCATTCGCACAGTTCGCTCCTTGGCAATTGAACAGACAGTACGTTGGCGTTGGGAAGAACTGCTGAATAATTTGGTTAAAAAAGCTTTCAATGGTCAAATAATTGGGATTCGCCTCTCGATGATCAGTGGTGCAATCAATACCTTTGTGAGTGCAGCACTGATGTGGTTTGGTGCATGGCAAGTGATTCAAGGAGAACTCTCCATTGGTCAATTAATGGCTTTTAATATGTTGGTGGGTCACGTTTTGAGTCCTTTCCAACGACTCTCACAACTGTGGAATCAACTTCAGGAAATCCTGATTTCTACAGAACGGATTAATGATGTCTTAGAGGCAGAACCAGAAGAAGATTTACAACATCAACTCCGCACACCTTTAGGTAGAATTCGCGGTCATATTCGTTTTGAGAATGTTACCTTCCGCTATCACTCAGAAAGTGAGACTAACGTGCTGGAAAATATCAGCTTTGAAATCCAGCCTGAGCAGATGGTAGCGTTAGTAGGGCGTAGCGGTTCTGGCAAAACTACCCTGAGTAAGTTAATTTTGGGTTTATATCCGCCCACAGAAGGGAAAGTGTTGATTGATGGATGTGATGTTACAAGTATTGCCCTGCGATCGCTCCGTTCTCAAGTAGGTGTTGTTGACCAAGATACCTTTTTGTTTGGTGGTACTATTCGGGAAAACATTTCTATAGCCCATCCAGAAGCCTCTCTAGAAGAAATCATAGAAGCCGCAAAATTAGCTGGTGCAGATGAATTTATTCAGAAACTACCAATGGGTTATGAATCCCAAATTGGTGAAGGTGGTGGGATGCTATCTGGTGGACAACGCCAACGTCTAGCGATCGCCCGTGCGCTGATGGGAAATCCTCGTTTATTGTTATTTGATGAAGCTACCAGTCACCTAGACTCGGAAACAGAAAGGATTATTCAAAACAACCTCAAAACCATTCTCAAAGGGCGCACCAGTGTGATCATTGCCCACCGTTTGTCTACTATCCGCAATGCAGACTTGATTCTCGTTTTGGATCGGGGTTTATTGGTGGAAAGCGGTACTCACGAAGAATTAATTGCGAAACAAGGTCATTACTATTACCTAAATCAACAGCAACTCTCAAAAGTCGGTTGATTGTAGTTTAGTCATTAGTTATTAGTCATTGGTCATTAGTCAACAGTCAACAATCAACAATTATCTATGCCTCATGCAACTTCCGAAACTGTGAATCAGTATGTAAGTCCTCAACAGACTCAGGAACTTACTCAATTTCAGGAGCAAACAGAAACACCTAACGACAGCGAAGGTTTATATTATGGTACTGAAGCATTACTGGATGCTTTACCAAGGTTATGGACACGCCTTGTTTTATATACATTAGTCGGCTTTGTGTTCATTGCTTTACCTTGGGCTAGCTTCTCTAAAGTGGATGAGACAGGAAGCGCAAGAGGACGACTAGAACCTGAAGGTGCAACCCAAAAATTGGACTCTCCTGCTGGTGGCAGTGTCAAAACTGTGATGGTGAAAGAAGGCGACATTGTAGAAGCTGGACAGGTGTTGTTGGAACTGGAGGATGATATTTTACGGACTGAACTGCAAGAAGCACAAGCAAGACTATCTGGTTTACTCAATCAACAGGCGCAGTTGGATGTAATCATTAACCAAATACAATTAACGCTGAACGTTCAGGAACAACAAAACAAGTCTCAAGCTTTAGAAAAAATGTCCCAGGTTAACCAAGCGCAACAAAATCTGGAATTAAGGCAGAGTATTCATAGCCTACAAAAGTTAGAAAAACAAGCATTAGTCAATCAAGCACAGCAGCAGATTCAGGCGGCGCAAAATAACCTCAATTCGGCTCAGGAAAGGCTAAGTATAGATTCTAGGCAAGTGGAACGCTTTAACCAAATTGTTAAAGATGGTGCGGTGTCTGTCACCCAAATTGATCAACTCAAAAAAGAAGAACAAGAAAGCAAGCGGGTTTACAAAACAGCGCAATCTGATGTTAAACAATCACAATTGCGCCTAACTGAAGAGATGAGTCGTTATCAGGCGACAATGAGTCAGTTGGAGTCTGATATTAAGCAAGCCCAACTTCGACTACAAGAGGCAGAAAACAGCTATCAAAGCATTCTGCAAGCTGGTAAACTGGCTGTATTGAAGATTCAGGAACAACTCAAAAATTTAGAACAACAAGTAGTAACGGTGCGATCGCAAATCGCCCAAACTCGCAGCCAAATCCAATCCTTAAAGTTGCAGATGCGTCAAAGAGTAGTACGCGCACCTATTGATGGGATGATTTTTGAGTTACCCATCACTAAACCAGGGGCAGTAGTACAACCAGGGCAAAGAATTGCTCAAATTGCTCCTAAAAATGCAGAATTTGTACTTAAAGCCCAAATACCCAGTCAAGATAGTGGTTTCTTGAAGGTGGGAATGCCAGTCAAAATCAAGTTTGATGCTTATCCTTTCCAAGAGTATGGCATTGTGCCAGGTAAAGTTACTTGGATTTCTCCCAACTCTAAAGTTAGTCAAATACCCCAAAGTCCTGGAGAAACTTTTGAATTAGAAGTTACTCTACAGCAGCAGTATATCCAAAATCGTGAAAAACCGATTCGCTTAACTGCTGGTCAGACGGCAACTGCTGAGGTAATTATTCGCCAGAAACGAGTGATTGACTTTGTTCTAGATCCGTTCAAGAGACTGCAAAAAGATAAATTAGAACCTTATACCAATTCTCTATGAAGTTGCATCAAATAAATAATGTAGAGACGTTGCATGCAACGTCTCTACACCACAGAATAAAGTGCATCTTCATGAAGAAAGGGTATTAGTCACGTCGCTACGCTCCGAATTCAAAATTAAAAATTCAAAATACCCTACGGGAAGGCTTACGCCTACAAAATTCAAAATTAAATACCCCAGGATGATTATGACAATCTCAAGTTTGAATATTGATAGTTCAGAGATTATTCAGCATCTCAAGATATCGTACCAACTGCCAGAGATTTTACAGGCGATCGCATCCCAAAAAGTGATTGCACAAGCAGCAGAGGAAGCCGGAATTACCGTCACACCAGAGGAGATACAGCAAGCTGGGGATAACTTCCGCTTAACTAAGAAGCTAGTCAAAGCCCAAGATACATTGACATGGCTAGAAAAACACCATCTTTCTGAACATGATTTTGAAGCATCAATCTGCAATCAAATCCTCGCTAAGAAGTTAGCTAATCATCTCTTTGCTTCTCAAGTCGAAAAGTTTTTTTATCAACACCAACTAGATTATGTCACGGCTGTTACATATCAAGTCATATTTGATGATAGAGATGTGGCTTTAGAAATCTTTTATGCCATAGAAGAAGGTGAAATCACTTTTCCAGACATTGCGCGGATGTATATCAAAGAACCAGAACAGCGTAGTATGTATGGTTATCAAGGTGTGCAACACCGTAAAGATTTTCGTCCAGAGATTGCAGCTATTGTCTTTGCTGCAACACCGCCACAAATTATCAAACCTATTACGACTCCTAAAGGAGTGTATTTAATTTGGGTAGAAGAAATTAATCAAGCTACATTAAATGAAGATTTACGCGAAAAAATCATTACAGAATTGTTTTCCGAGTGGTTAAAACAAAAAACACAAGGCTTAAAAATTTTCACTCAACTAAAATCAGATGCTAATTAGCAGCCTGAGCAGCAAATTTTCAACAAGTCTTGACTTAGTTAATCAACAATCTCAAATAGTTGAGAAAGTTACAATATTTTGTATGTATTGCTAACTAGCTATCCAGAAATAAATATACTTATGCAGCTTTGCATTGGCAGAGGAATACAGTCTTGGGGAAACCCCAAGGGTAGTAACTGCCTTGATGGGAAAGCAAAAACATAGAAACTACTCAGACTACTACCTTAGTAAAAAATACTAGCCTCTAATGCCTAATTTATGTTTCCTACTTAGCAGGATACAAAGTCGAAAATGCTTGATCAAAAGTTAAAGTCTTCTGTTGCAACATTATTAACAATATATAAAGAACATAATGCTTGAATTAATCATGTTTTCGTTTGTCTACTGTAAATAAAATAGAATTTTCCTCCCGTCAAAATATAAAAAAACTTGATTTTATACGACAGAAGATATTTTCTGTCGTCGTTTTTGTGTTTAATAAAATAAAGTTTTATCTACAGCAGTTTTATGATTTTGAATCAAAAAATAATCAAGAAAATCGAAAAATAAATCATAGATTTATCGTGGAGATCGGTTATATTTGAATTGTGAGGAGAAACAAACAAGCTTCTCACGAAAAAGCAAGCAAAAACAATAAATTGTTTGCTAGAAATAAATCTCATTTTTTCAGGAGAAACCAATGATTATTTCTGATTTGAACTATTTGGAAACTGCTAATCAAGAAGTTTTCGGTGGATGGGGTGGAACTGTTGTCAATTTCGACAAAGATTTAAACACCCATATTGACACAGATATTGATTTCGATTTTGATAGCTATATCGACCAGGACTTCTACAAAGATGGACATATCAACTTCAACGTTGATGTTCATGGTAATTCAGCTACCTTAGCCGTTGACAACGAAGCTTATGGTTACGATACCCTTGTTGAAGCTATTGCTGGACAATTAACCATTGAAAATAAATTATCTAGCCAATACTTCAAGCTAGTTTCTGCTGTTGACTAATCTTTAGAAGAGCTAGTTAGTTTAAATCATAATCATATACAATTATATGTATGGTTTAAACTGCTAGTTATTTCTTCTCAAAGCCTAGGCAATTGGATTTGCATCAAAGTTGAGTGTACCTTGATGTCAAAAGTTTTCTCATAGCGAGCCAAGTTTTAGTCATCAGGTAGAAGGAATCCAAAAATGTGAGTTTTTGGATTCCTACTCAATTTTCTATTAACAGAGTAATCAGTGATGTAATTAATAATAAAAACGAATATTTTACTATTAAAATTAAAGATGTTTCATATCTGTATACTATTAATTTTCTATGTTGTAAAATAGCAATTGTTCAGATATAGGCTGATATATCTTGTGAGATATTCATGAGAGAAAAAGATTTTGATTTGATCAGCCATTAGCTGGCAGTCATTCACAATGAATATAGCTAATTATCGCCTGGCAACCAGACTTTACAGATGCTGATCACAACTTAAGTTTTACACTACAAACACAAGGTAAATCACAAAAAGCATCTGTCTGCTATCAAAAAGCTCAAAACTTAAATATCCACTAGATACCAGATTATTTTGAATGAGATAGCAAAACCTGGGTTGATATGGTTAATCAAATGCCAAAAATCCTGAGCAACTTTTCAAAATTCTCAAATACCTCAACCAGACTACTGGGTTGATAAACAGAGTAGTTATCTGTGCAAACAACAACAACAGTTCAATCATTGCAAAGATTTTAAATTGGAGGAGATATTTTATGGTTTTCATCAGAGGAACTGATCAAGATGATACTCTTTTGGGTACATCAGGTGCAGATCCGATATATGGCCTCAAGGGAAATGACAGATTAACAGGATTAGGTGGTGGCGATATCATCCGAGGAGATGAAGGTGATGACATCATCTTTGGTGATCAACCTATTGACTTAACAAGCCCTAACCCCAACTTTTTTGAAAACCCTGACGATGGCGACGATATCCTCAACGGGGGCGATGGTAATGATTTTATTTGGGCTGGGGGTGGTAACGATGTCCTCAATGGAGGTAATGGAGATGACATCCTCATTGCAGGAAGTGGTGATGACATTCTCACGGGTGGTAACGGCAACGATTTCCTTGATGGGGGTAATGGCAACGATATCCTCAATGGGGGTAGTGGCGATGACATCTTAAAAGCTGGTGATGGCGATGATATGCTGATTGGCGGCTTTGGCAACGATAAAATGGATGGGGGTAGTGGCGATGACTTACTCTCAGGCGGCTTTGGTGATGACGAAATGTACGGGGGTAGTGGCAATGATTCTCTATACGGGGGCATTGGTAATAACACCCTTGTAGGCGAAGGCGGTAATGACTTTATTACTGCTGGTAGCGGTGATGATCGAATTTTTGGCGATCGCGACTCTTTTGGATCTGCCGACGGTAATGATGAAATTTATGCTGGTGGCGGCAATGACACTGTATTTGGTGGTGGCGGTAGTGACACCATCTATGGTGGCGATGGCAATGACTACCTTGACGGTGGTGATAATATTCCTGGCTTTGCTGTCAGAGACTTGGGCAGTAACGACCAACTATTTGGGGGCAATGGTAATGATATCTTAGTTGGCGGGTTGGGTAGTGACACTCTCAATGGTGGTGGTGCTTTACCTGGTGAGTACGATGTCTTAATCGGTGGTTTATACTTCGATCTCAACGGTGATGGTCAACCAGAATCAATCTTTAGTGAAGGTAGGGCTTTCCGTCTACCTACTTCAGATACCTTTGTGGTTGGAAATAGCAATGCTAATTTCTACACTGCCGGTTCTGCTAGCATATCCGGCATTTTAGGAGGTGTTGTGATAACTGGTTTTGGCGATCGCGCTGATATTGTAGACTTCGAGAATGGTGTAGATAAAATCCAAGTCAATGACCCAAATTCTCTCAGATTTCTCACCCTCGGCGCAAATACACTGATTGGAGTTACCGTTAACAATAACTTTGAAGTGATTGCTCAAGTTGTTGGATTTAATCAACCTTTTGCAGCTAACACATTTATTACTGAACCTACAAGCACTGTATAGGTAAGTCTTCATTGCATTTTCAGTACCAAATAATTCGTAATTTGCCGTTGATAATTCCCAATTACGATGTCTTGGAATAATTGATTGATTTGGGATATAAGCTCTTCAATTCATTGAGCCAAAGATAAGAAAATCTCAATATTCCAGCACCCGAATGCGCGGTTTAGGGTAATAATTGCGTACCTGATATCTTACACCATTTTTAATCAAAGTCGGGTAGGCAATGCCCACAACTTAAAAATCTATCTTTTGAGCGAACTTTTAGCTGTGCATCGCCGCCTTGTAATTGCCCTAACCCAACTGATGAAAGATATCAGGTACTTTGATTATTGTGCCAATGAGTATTAGCAATTCTCAATTTATATTTGCTGAAAGCAGTAAAAATTTTCTGGAAATCTTTCCTTTTGAACCACAAAATTCTTTAAGACTATGACTTCAGATACTCTGTTTTTACAACCACAAAAATCTCCCCGAAATGGTGATAATTCTGTTAGTAACTTCGTCAGTGCAACAGGAAGCGGGTTCTTGTACAATTTTAAGGGAAACCCTTTAGGTACTTCTAATTCTGTAGACGCAGACAACATCATCAAAGGGGGAGTAGCAACAGCCATTACTGAATTTGACGCTACAACTGGCCAAGAAACCTCATTTAGTGTTTTTGATAGTCAGAATAATATCTTTGGCATAGACGGTGCTTTTCAAGGCAATAGTCAGATAAATCTTCAACTTGTCAACACTTTTTCTGTTGCCTCTGGAGAGTTATTTTCTTTTGATTTTTTAGCTGAATTAACACTGAGAAATCAACAAATAGAAAATCAGAATGCTCATTATAATGCAGCTAAGTCTAAACTAGGTTTCCTAGTAGTAGATATATCTAATCCTAATCGAATCCAGGTTTTAGATAGATTTCTCATTCGAGGTGAATTAGATTCAGAACGACAAAAAGGTAAACTACGTATAACCGAAAGTAATAAAGTTACCATTATTGACAGTGAAGAATTCACTGGTCTTGATAGTAATAATGGTACAGGAGTTGTGAGAGGTCAAGCTATCGGAAATTATCAGAGAAAGTTTTATTATGATACTCAAATCGCTGTAATACAAATTAATTTCAGTGACGTTAGCTTGATAGGAGACGCGTTAATTGACAACTTGGGTGAAGATGTTATCTATGGCACAATTTCCCATGATAACCTCAGAGGCACCGATGGCGCAGACAAAATGTATGGCAGCTTGGGAGATGACTTAATCAGAGGAAAAAGAGGCGATGACATCCTCGAAGGCGGCCAAGGCAATGATACTCTGTTAGGAGGTAATGGTAACGATAAACTGCATGGTAGTTGGGGTGATGATATCTTGATTGGTGGTCGTGGTAATGATGTCTTAGTTGGTGGAGAGGGAAGTGATAAATTTGTTTTTCACCGTTTTGATAGCTTGCTTAAGGGTGAGTTAGATGTCATTGAAGATTTCCAGGTTGGTAAGGATCAGATTGTTTTCCAATACTGGGGTAGTGTTAATCCTATGTCTCACGTTAACATCACTGATACTGAAAATGGAACTCTTTTCCAGTTTAATGTGGCATGGAATCAAGGAGCATTCCTAATTAAAGATGTACATTCTAGCCAAATTACACCTGACTCCATAGCATTCGCATAAGAAACGCTCACAAATTTACTTTTTGAACTCCCTACTCCCTCATCCCGACAAAATTACAAGCTTAAATCTTCTGGAACTCCCAACATAATATTAAGATTCTGGACTGCGGCACCTGATGCGCCTTTACCTAAGTTGTCGAGACGCGCCACTAATAAAGCTTCTTTGGTAGCATCGTTAGCAAAGACGAACACCTGTACAATATTGCTGTCGTTCATTGCCATTGCATCTAAAAATGTACCATCTCGCAGGAGAGTAGCATCTTGAAATGGGGCTACTTGTACAAACTTTTCACCTTGATAATAGTCTGCGATCGCCTGATGAATCACTTCACCTGATGGCGGATTTTCCAGCGTCCACAAAGGTAAAGGTATTTGTACTAACATCCCCTGTGCAAAATCTCCGACTGCGGGAACAAACAACGGTGGGGATGCTAACCCTGAATGCTGGTGCATTTCTTTAACGTGCTTATGCCCAAACTGCAAACCATAAATCCCATAGGGATAAAGAGAATTTGCTCCCGTTTGCTGTTCATGAAAGCTATCATACTTCTGGATTAAATTCTTACCACCGCCAGAGTAGCCAGACACAGCATTAATCGTGATGGGAAAATTAACAGGAATCACACCCTTAACTATCAACGGACGAATACAAGCCAGAAATCCTGTAGGATAACAACCAGGATTACTGACAAACTGGGCATGAGCAATTTTTTCTCGTTGTTCAGGGTTTAATTCTGGAAAACCATAAACCCAATCTGTTGCTGTACGATGGGCTGTACTAGCATCCAAAATTTTCACTTGATTATGAATAACTAAGCTAACAGCTTCACGGGCTGCATCATCAGGTAAACATAGAATCACAACATCGACAGCATTAATTAATTTGGCTCGTTCAGTCGTATCCTTACGCTTAGATGGCTCAATACTGACTAACTCAATGTCATCACGTTGATTGAGACGTGAGTAAATCTGTAAGCCTGTAGTTCCCGATTCGCCGTCAATGAAAATTTTAGGTTTATTCATAATCTTATCTTTAAATTTTGAAACAATAACTCTTGTACAGACGTAATTTATCGCGTCTTTACAGGTTAATTTTTGAATTTTACCTTGTGCAGTAGTTCATCTTTGATGCGGTTGAGAATTGAAGTTTCATCCAGAGTGGACAAAATCCGATTAATCACAGCTTTAGGCCCGTCTGGCCCCCATGTTGCACCATTAGCTAAATAAACTTTAGTCACTTGTCCAATTCCATAGGAAGATACACCAGCTACCCCCGCTTGGGTGAGAGCGACTGAAATATAGGGGGCGATCGCAAGTCCGGCTGTGGCTGATGCAGAGATACCAAGTAAAGTTTTTAACCCACTTAACCCCAAGTTAGCTAATAATTCACTGACACCGATACCGCCCATACTGATGGCGATTTTTTGTAGCAGTTGCACAGCACCAGCTTCAGTCATGGGGATATTATAGAGTTTAGATAAACCTAAGATTAAAGTAATATCAATCACTATACTACTCAGAATATCTACGACCGTAACCGGATTGAGAGCGATCGCTACAGCTTTAGTCATCACCGCCTTCCAAATCAACTGATTAGCGTTCTGCTCCCGAATCATCAACTTACGCTGCACCAGTTGCTCATTCACATTATCAGCATACAGCATACTGTTCAACGCCACTAAAGCCTTGCCTTCACGCTGCAAAATCTCTAAAATCTTCAGCTTCAACTCTGCCACTTGAGCCGCACCCTGACGCAACTGTAAACCCCTACTACCATCAGCACGATAGACAGCCGTCTTTACCAGTGGTGAGGCTGCGGACATAACTATTTCTAGCGGTGTGAGTAATTCCCGCACCCTTTCATCCCGGATTTTTTGGTAAATTGCCATCCGGTCAGTTTCAGGATATTGGTCTACTTTATTAAATACCAGGATAATCGGTTTACCAGCTTCCCGTAATTGAGATAAAGCTTCATGCTCCACCTTAGTCATATCACCCGCAATCACAAACAGAATCAAATCCGCCTGTTTTGCTATTTGTTCCGCTAATGCAGCGCGGGTTTCTCCATCGATTTCATCTAAACCTGGGGTGTCAATCAATTCCACCTGAGATTTACCAACAGCAGGTAAAGTCACCCTCAAAGCCCGTTCTGTTTCACCAATGGCTTCTTCGCTAATAGTCCAATTGACACTTTGAGCCGCACGGGTGACACCATGTAAAGGGCCAGTTTCAAACACTGATTGTCCCACCAAAGCATTTAACAGAGAAGACTTACCCCGTCCCACCATGCCAAAAGCCGCAATTTGAACCACCATACTGTCTAATTTTGCCAGCATAGTTTCCAAATCAGCGATTTCTGACTCTAAACCCGCTTTTTCTTGGGAACTCAGGTCAAGATTTTCCACCAAGTTACGTAATGCGGTTTGAGCTTGTTTATAGTTGAGTTCCGCTTGAATATCTTCAAAGCTAAAAATAGCATGATCTAGTTCTTCCTCCCAGTTGGGTGAGTTGCTGTGATGCGGTTCAGGCAATATGGAAGTCACCTCGCTGCGCTCCAAATTCAAAATTTAAAATAGCCTACGGCATCGCGTAGCGTCCCGTAGGGAAGGCTTACGCCTACAAAAGTCAAAATTAACAATCCCTCTTGATCCTAGTTGGTTGTGGGTCAATTCGTCATCGCCCAAAAATTCATCCCACACTGCCCTCCGGGTCAGATGTGGGGCTTCTTTTTGATTTAGCTAAGAAAGCAGCTAAACAGACGAGAATATTACTATCAGTGATTTCCCCAGTCCCTTCCATTCCCCATTCCCCATTCCTAATTGCATCGGTTGATCCGAAAAAGTAGTACAGTGAAAATTGCATCTAGTAGCGTTAGGAACTTGACTAAATCACCTGTGCGAAAAATCGTTATTGCCGGTAACTGGAAAATGTTCAAAACCCAGGCAGAATCTCTAGAGTTTTTAAAAGGGTTTCTGCCTGCATTACAGGAAACCCCTGAAGAACGGGAAGTCCTGCTGTGCGTTCCTTTCACTGATCTGAGCGTTTTGTCCCAGAATTTACACGGTAGCCGTGTACAACTAGGAGCGCAAAATGTCCATTGGGAGGAAAGTGGCGCGTACACTGGTGAAATTTCCGGCCCCATGTTAGTAGAAATTGGTGTACGTTATGTAATTGTCGGTCATAGCGAACGACGGCAATACTTCGGCGAAACCGACGAAACAGTGAATCTACGCCTGAAAGCTGCCCAAAAGTGTGGTTTAACTCCGATTTTGTGTGTAGGTGAAACTAAACAGCAAAGAGACGCTGGGGAAACTGAATCACTAATTACTAGCCAACTACATCACGGCTTGGTAGGCGTTGATCAAGATAATTTGGTGATTGCTTATGAACCAATTTGGGCAATTGGGACTGGTGACACTTGTGAAGCGACGGAAGCCAATCGAGTTATAGGCTTGATTCGCAGTCAGTTAAAAAATGTTGATGTGCCAATTCAGTATGGTGGTTCAGTAAAGCCAAATAACATTGATGAGATTATGGCGCAACCAGAAATTGATGGTGCGCTTGTGGGTGGAGCAAGTCTAGAACCTGCTAGTTTTGCTCGCATTGTCAATTATCAGTAAAGAGTCATCAGTCCTTAGCTTGAGTTTTGAGAAGGAATGACTGTTGACTATTACCTTTTGTACAGACGCGATCAATCGCGTCTCTACTATTGTTTAACTATATGGGTAGTAAACTAATTATACGCGATCGCTGTTTCGAGTGGGGACAGTGTACTTATATCATGGGTGTGTTGAATGTCACGCCTGACAGTTTTAGTGATGGTGGTGAATTTAATAGTCTGTCTGCGGCTCTCTCCCAGGCGCAAGCTTTGGTAGCGGCTGGTGCTGATATCATCGATGTCGGTGGTCAATCAACTAGACCAGGAGCAGAACAAATCAGCTTAGAGACAGAATTAAATCGGGTAGTGCCAATCATCCAGGCATTACGACCGGAAATTTCTGTACCCATATCCGTAGATACCACTAGGGCTACTGTTGCAAAAGCATCTATAGAAGCAGGTGCAGATATAATTAATGATATTTCTGGTGGGACATTTGACCCGGAAATGTTGCCGACAGTGGCGAGTTTAGATGTACCAATTGTGTTGATGCACATCCGAGGTACACCCCAGACAATGCAACAAATGACTGACTATGAGGATGTAGTTGGAGAAATTGCCAGTTTTTTAAGGCAACAGATAGCAATAGCCACGAATTTGGGTATAAATGCCGAAAAAATCATCATTGACCCTGGTATTGGTTTTGCTAAGAACTATGAGCAGAATTTAGAAATACTGCGCCGCTTGCGTTCCTTGCGATCGCTCAATTGTCCTATCTTAGTAGGAGTATCCCGCAAAAGTTTCATCGGTCGCATTTTAAATCAACCAGAGCCAAAAGCCAGAGTCTGGGGAACGGCGGCGGCGTGTTGTGCGGCGATTGTGAATGGAGCGGATATCCTCCGAGTTCACGACGTTAAAGAAATGTCTGATGTATCTCTAGTTACAGATGCACTATTTCGCGCCTCCCAATAGGTGATTTTGTCTACCAACCACTCCCTACTCCCTATTTCAACTATGCTCAGGATTTCTACTATTACCTTCAGTATTAGCTGATTCAGCAATCATTTCTTTCATCAATTCACCTGTTTTGCCAGGATCAACAAATACAACTTTGGCATTTGTGCTTTCTCCCAACTTATAGCTAGCATTGATATAATCTTGAGCTACCAAATAACGCAAAATTTCCTTACTTTCGGGATTACTCCGTAAACCTTCCGCAATTATCTGCATTGAAGTCATAGTACCTTCTGCCTTCTTAATAGCAGCTTGTCTTTCGGCTTCAGCTTCCGTAATCAAAGCCCGTTTTTTAATTTCCGCCGCTCGCTCTTCCTCCATTGACTTGCGTACACTCTCCGGTGGTGTAATTCTTTGAATATCCAACCGAGTAATATCAACACCCCAATCTGCTGTGATATGATTCAACTGGTCTAAAATTGCTTTGTCCATCTCGGCTCTAGAAACATTGGTTTCTTCTACCGTATTTTGGGCGATAACTTCCCGGAGTGTGGTTGTAGCCAGTTGATTCAACGAACCTTGCAAGTCTTCAATAGCATAAAAGCTTTTCTCAATATCTTTAATCCGCCAAAACAGCACCGCATCGACTTCTAGGTAAATGTTATCTTTAGTGATTACATTCTGCGGCTTGATGTCTATGTACTGTTCGCGTGTGGTGTCTTCCATCACCACCTGATCAACCAAAGGCACTATAAAGTTTAAGCCTGGCTTGAGTGTGCGGTGTCTTCTTCCCAAACGTTCAACTAGGGCTGCATTTCCTTCATTGATAATTTTTGTAGATGCGAAACCATAACCCATGAGTGCTAAAACTATAGCAATAATTGGCTCCATATATACTCCTAATTAGCTGTTAAGGAGATTTTAGTTGATCGGACATCCTACTACCATTTTTTAGTTGAAATTTCATGTTTTCAGGATAGCTATGGCATAGTAGAGCCTTAATTATTCGCCCTGTCAACCAGTAAAAACCACTATTCAATAAAAATTGGGGACTACAAGCATTAACTTGTATCCCCAATCACACAGTACATATAAAGTTAAAATCCGAACAATCTCAAAAGATTAACGATAATACCTAGAGGCCCAGCTACAATGTTGAGACTATCACCAGTTCTGGCAAGAGTAGAACGGTTAACTATGATCACATCATTATTGCGGAGAATAGGATTAGTTTGCTCGTTAATTCCTTGGCTCAAGTTAACTTTTACTTCCCGCTTAGTAACTGAACCGTTAGGGTTCAAACGCACCAATTCTACAGTTCCGGTACGCGCTCTAGCATCATTAAATCCACCAGCAGCGAGTAGGGCTTGGTTTAAAGAACTATTGGGTTGTAGTTCTACCGCACCAGGTCGTTTAACTTCACCCACTACACCAACTTGAATACTGGCAGGTGATAGAGTGGTAGTAGCTAATTGAGTAGCTTCTGCTGGGCTAATCTCTGTAGCTGTGGGGATAATAATCGTATCTCCATCTTGCACAATCACATCTTGATTGACATCACCACTTTGTAAAAGTTCCCAAAGATTGATATCGATAGTTTGTTCTGAACCTGTTCTTGTGGGTCGGCGTAGTTTAATATTCCGAATATCTGCTTGGGATGTGATCCCACCAGCTAATTGTAAGGCTCGTGACACATTGGGTAAACCACCACCTCCAGCCTCTGTGCCACCTGCTGCGGCGACAACATACGCGCCTGGGCGATTAACTTCACCAATTACGGCTACTGTGCGGGGTGCAGTTGGGCTAGCAGCAAAGTTAGCCGCAAATAAATTACGTGCTTCTGCAACGTTAAAGGTGGTTGCAGTTGGTACAACAACTACATCTCCATCCCGTAAGGTAATATCTTGGGCTGTATTACCTGTTTGAATTAAGTCCTTGAGATTGAGAGTAACAATTTGCTCACCACCTGCTGTTTTGCGCTTGAGCTGTACTTGGGTGACATCTGCCGCCAAGGTAACACCTTGAGCTATGGTCAGTGCAGCTAATACAGTGGGATATTGTACCCCTGGATTATTACCTGCGCCTCCTTGCAGGCTCAAAGTATAAGCTCCTGGGCGTGTTACCTCTCCAGCAACTAAGATATTAATCGGACGTGGGGATAAAAGATTGATCGAAATTTGGGGACGTTTGAGAAATCGGCGGTATTTTTCCGTAATGATATCAGCTGCCTGTTCTGTTGTTAAACCCTGAACATTAACACTGCCAATTAAAGGGAGGTTAATCGCTCCGCCTGGAGGAATTTGGTATTCACCTGTATATTCTGGTACTTCAAATACATTTACACGGATAAGATCGCCGCCTCCCAATAAGTAATTCGTATCTGGTTGTTGTGTTTGTCGAGATACTGGTTGACTACTCGGAGGTATTGTTTGTGTATTTGGGAAGACTTGCGCTTGACTGGGAGTTACAGTTTGTGAATTGGGAAATGTTGCTGGTTGATTTGGCGAAGTTGGTCGTCCCTGAGCTATGCTGGCAGATGGCACAATGAGATGAACAGCCGTTAATAAAGCCGCACCCACAGCTGGCTGGGTTGGAAATTTCAGCGAACCTGTGTTAAGCATATTTACCTTAAACTCTGAGACTATGATCGGTAAAGTATTGTCTAAACCTTTTAATCTTGACTATACTTAAGTATTTAAGTTGCCCGACCATCTAATTTTCCTTGAAAACCAATCTTTTTCGGAAGAATATTTTTTGTGGTTTTTAAATTTTTAGTAAATTTAGCTTAAAGTTTTACAGGATTAACTATAAAATAACTATTCACCTCACTGGAAAATTAAATATTTTGCTATGGGTTTTGTATTCTGAAAAAAAGTAGCAAAAAAAACTAATCTCTGCCTAATCGCTAGGTGATGACGCATGATTATTAATTAATGGTAATTGTGTAAATCCATACAAAATTCTCAAGTTAATATTTGGATTTTATACATACCGAAACTTAGTGAAGTTGTTTTTGTAGCTGTTGAATGAAAAATTCTTCTAGGGATGGACGAGATAACTGCATAGAAATAATTTTCCCGCCCATCAAGCGGAGACTGGAGAGAAAATCGTAGTAATCTTCTGGCAGTATACCGTGCCAAGATCCATCAGGCTCAAATACTAGATTAGATAGCCATTTGTTGAGAATAGCAGCATCACCACCTTCACCTTTAACGTGATATGTTTGATTGCCACCCAATAGTTCGTCAAGAGAACCCATACAAATTAATTCACCGTGAGCCAGAATGGCAATGCGATCGCAAATCTGTTCTACTTCACTGAGTATGTGACTGTTAAAAAAAATTGTTTTTCCCGCCGCTTTCAAAGATAAGATAATTTCCCGCATCCGGTAGCGTCCTAAAGGATCTAATCCAGACATCGGCTCATCCAAAAATATCAATTCTGGATCATTAATTAATGCTTGTGCCATTCCCACACGTTGTAACATTCCTTTGGAGTAGCGGCGCATTTGTTTTTTTTGGGCATCCCGTACCGATAAACCCACTAAATCCAGTAGTTCAGGAATGCGTTGACGTTGCACACTGGCAGGAATTTGGAATAACCCAGCAGCTAATTGTAAAAATTCCCAACCAGTAAGATACTCATACAAGTAAGGGTTTTCACTTAAGTAGCCAATGCGTTGCTTAACGGTGCGATCGCCTAAAGGTTTACCTAACAATAAGCCTCTGCCAGTCGTAGGGCGGATAATCCCTAGCAACAGTTTTAACAGAGTTGTTTTACCAGCACCATTAGGCCCCAGTAACCCAAAAGTTTCACCCTGATAAACCGTTAAAGAACAGCCCTTAAGGGAGACAACTTTTTGATTCATCCAAAAGCCAGTACGATAGACTTTTCGCAACTCGGAAGTAATGACTACTGCGGGTGTGTCTGGAGGAGTCTGGTGAGAATCAGGGTTGTCTGCTAAAGACTTCATCTCGGTTCAAGTAACAGATACTAATGGATAGAGTGACAGTTTAACTCAGTATTGGTTATAAGTTACCCCATAGGATAACTGCGATCGCCACCAATTTGTTAATTGTTGCAAAACTGGGGACTGGGGACAAATCAATTCAAAATTCAAAATTCAAAATTCAAAATTCAAAATTCAAGAATTCTGGGGAAAAAATCTCCTCTGCTTCCTCATCCCCCTCATCCCCCTCATCCCCCTCATCCCCCTCATCTCCCCCTACACCCCTACACCCCCACACACCTACACCCCTACACCCCTACCTCACAGCACTCCCTTAGAACTGGGAATAGTGCCAGCACGACGGGAATCTACTTCTACAGCCATGCGTACAGCCCTAGCGAATGCTTTAAACGTCGCCTCAATAATGTGATGGGAATTAATCCCGTCTAATTGGCGAATGTGCAGCGTCATTTGGCTATGGTTCACCAACGCCACAAAAAACTCCCGCACCAATTGGGTGTCATAAGTTCCTACACGCTGGGTAGGAATTTCTAAACCATAGCTGAGGTGAGGACGACCAGAAAAGTCTAATGCTACTTGTACTAAAGCTTCATCTAAAGGTGCTAAAAAATTGCCAAAACGGACAATCCCTTTTCTATCACCTAATGCTTTATGTAAAGCTTGCCCAAGGGTAATACCCACATCTTCATTTGTGTGGTGATCATCAATTTCCCAGTCGCCTGTAGCTTTGACATCCAAATCAATTAAGCCGTGGGAAGCAATTTGATGCAACATGTGATCCAAAAACGGAATACCCGTGGCTGCTTTACAGATGCCACTGCCATCTAGGTTGATAGTAACTTGCACATCAGTTTCACCAGTGGAGCGATGCACCGAGGCAATACGAGGGGCTGAAGATAAATTAATTTGGGGATAATCGCTGATTTGCATAATACTGGGGATTGGGGATTGGGGATTGGGGATTGGGGATTGGGGATTGGGTAAGAAGCTAGGGGCAGAATTTATTCAATTTTGAATTTTGAATACTTCGACAAGCTCAGTACAAGTTTTGAATTTTGAATTTATTTGCCCCATGCCCAAATTTTATTACATACCCGTAATTTCATATCCTGCATCCACGTACAGGACTTGTCCGGTGATGCCACTAGCTAAATCACTGGCTAAAAAAGCCGCAGTGTTACCTACTTCAATTTGGGTGACGGTACGACGCAAGGGGGCGACTTGTTCGACGTGATGAATCATATCTAAAATGCCACCAACGGCACTCGATGCCAAGGTGCGGATAGGCCCGGCAGAAATGGCATTGACGCGAATATTTTGGGAACCGAGTTCAGATGCTAGATAACGTACACTAGCTTCTAAACCTGCCTTAGCAACTCCCATGACGTTGTAGTTAGGAATTGCCCTGACAGCACCCAAATAGGACAGGGTGATGATACTTCCGCCCTCTGTCATTAAAGGTTTAGCTGCACCACTTAACTGTACAAGTGAATAAGTGCTGACATCTAAGGCTGTGGCAAAACCAGAGCGAGATGTTTGGCTAAAATCTCCACTTAAATCATCTTTGTTAGCAAAGGCCAGACAGTGAATCAAAATGTCTATTCTGCCCCACTTCTGGCGGATTGTCTCAAAAGTAGATTGAATCTGTTCGTCGTTTTGGACATTACAGGGTAGGAACAAACTGGGGTTGAGAGGTGCTACCAGTTCGGCTACTTTCTTCTCCATTTTGCCACGTTCATCTGGTAGGTAAGTAATGCCTAGATTGGCTCCGGCGGCGTGTAGTTGTTGAGCAATGCCCCAGGCGATAGAGCGATTATTGGCAATCCCTGTCACCAGAGCGTTTTTTCCTTTGAGATCCAGCATAGATATTTTTGATCTGATTCATGTGATGATTGATTAGTACAGCTTGACAGAAATCACTAGCCAGTCAAAGAGGTGAATTAGCTATGTTGGAAGATTTCTTCCCTTCTGCCTAGCCTGACGGCTTGCCGTCGGCTACTGCCTTCATGTATTAGGAGCATACTAGAATCTGAGGTACGTTTGTCTTTGTTTTATCCATGATTATCAAAAAAGAGTATTAGTAAGGGTGTTTGTTGGATTTAAAATAAATATTATTCCTTAAGATATTTTCAAGATTACTTAAGTTTTTTTCTAAAAAACCTGATGGTTACAGCAAGCAGAAGTATCTATCAAGAACTGCTAGCTAAAAATAGCAAAAATTAGGTATCATTATGAACAAATAACTCTGAAGTTAGCGGTTTGAGTATAGGAAAGTACAGTAAGGTTAACGGTGTCTGATTGAGTTTTCAGGTGTATTCTTAGGTAATTAGTTTTTAGTTTTTTGTTGTTCTGGCATTGGGTAGGGGAAGGGAGATGATCGTGACACAAGATAAGGCCCTAGCAAATGTTTTTCGTCAGATGGCAACTGGAGCTTTTCCGCCAGTTGTCGAAACGTTTGAACGCAATAAAACGATCTTTTTTCCGGGCGATCCTGCCGAGCGAGTTTATTTTCTTTTGAAAGGTGCTGTAAAACTGTCCAGGGTGTACGAGGCAGGAGAAGAAATTACAGTGGCACTACTGCGGGAAAATAGCGTATTTGGAGTGCTGTCTCTGCTGACGGGAAATAAGTCGGATCGGTTTTACCATGCGGTGGCATTTACACCTGTAGAATTGCTGTCAGCACCAATTGAGCAAGTGGAGCAAGCACTCAAGGAAAATCCAGAATTATCCATGTTGATGCTGCGAGGTCTGTCTTCGCGGATTTTGCAAACAGAGATGATGATTGAAACTTTAGCTCACCGAGATATGGGTTCAAGATTGGTGAGTTTTCTGTTAATTCTCTGTCGTGATTTTGGAATTCCTTGTGCAGATGGGATAACGATTGATTTGAAGTTATCCCATCAAGCGATCGCGGAAGCAATTGGTTCGACTCGCGTAACCGTCACCAGATTACTAGGGGATCTGCGTGAGAAAAAGATGATTTCAATCCACAAAAAGAAGATTACTGTGCATAAACCTGTGGCCCTGAGCAGACAGTTCACATAAAAATCAAGTGGAAACAGAGGAGGTGGCGCGTGTTATATTTCAGTTAACACCATAGTTTGGAAGTCAATCAAAAATCTTGAGTAATTTCAGCTATTGCCCACCTCCTATCCTCCACATACCTCGACTGAAAGTAGTAGGCTGTATCTGGAAACCTTTCGGTAGCTGAAGATGACCACCGGGTACATCCTAATAGCAGCAATTTTAATTTTGGGAGGAGTAATTGCCACGGTTGGCGATCGCATCGGCACCAAAGTCGGCAAAGCACGCCTGTCTCTCTTTAAGCTGCGTCCCAAAAATACGGCGGTACTAATCACTATCCTCACAGGTGTGTTAACTGCGGCGACAACTCTAGCAATTCTGTTTCTGGCTGACGAAGGACTCAGAAAGGGAGTTTTTGAATTAGAAGATATTCAAAAAGACCTTAGACAAAAACGAGAACAACTCAAAGTTGCTGAAGAACAAAAAAGTCAGGTAGAAACTGAGTTAAAGAAAGCTAATCAGCAGCTACAAACCACCATAACTGAGAAAAGACAGGCAGAAACTCAGCGAGAACAAGCTAAAAAAGAAAAAGTCATAGTGCAGCGAGATTTAGCGCAAACTCAAGCTAAACTCCAACGGACTCAAAACCAGTATCAACGGGCAATAACTGAACTCGGCAAAGTTTACAATCAAATCAAATCTCTACAAACAGCGATAGCACAACTGAGGGCAGAACGGGAACGACTGTATGCAGAAGCGAAAAGAGCCATAGAACAGCGCGATCGCGAATTAGCCAATCGTCAAGCCGCTATCGAACAACGCGATCGCGAACTATCTAACCGCCAAGCTGCCATCGAACAACGCGATCGTAAAATTTCTCAACTCGACAAACTCATTCAAAACCGCAACTTAGAAATTACCGCACGAGAACAGGTAATAGCCAAACGCGAAGCCCGTCTTAAAGAATTAGAAAGACAACAGGATTATTTAGAGCAGGAAGTCGCAAGACTAGAAAAATATTACCAATCATACCGTGACCTACGTTTAGGTAAACTGGCTTTAGTACGTGGTCAAGTGATAGCTTCTGGTGTAGTGCGGGTAAATCAAGCTAATGAGGCTCGACAAGTGATCATGCAACTGCTGCAACAAGCCAACCGCAATGCTAGCATCGAATTAGCTGAACCTGGAACCAATTCAGCCACAACAGAACTACTACGTGTGACTCCAGACAGGATTGAGCAACTAATTCAACTAATTGATGATGGTAAAGAATATGTAGTCAGAATTTTCTCGGCTGGGAATTATGTGCGGGGAGAAAAGCAAATAGAATTTTTTGCTGATACAGCCAGAAATGTTTTAGTATTCTCCGCAGGTGAGGTCTTAGCAACTACTAATGCTGATCCGAAAACAATGACCTCATATCAAATCAGACAACGATTAGATTTACTCATTTCTGCTTCCCAATTCCGCGCTCGCAATGCAGGTATTGTGGAAAGTGTACAAATAGATGGTACATTTATTCGCTTTGTTTCCCTATTAAGTCAGTTTGAACAACCATTAGAAATTAAAGCCGTAGCCGCAGAAGATACTTACACAGTCGGGCCTTTGAGAGTGAAACTGATAGTAGTTCAAAATGGCAAAGTTGTTTTAAGTACCTAATTTATTTTTAAATTTTAATTTTTTAATTAATCATGACTTTTAGTGAATTTTCCCCGACACAACCAGTGATTTTAGGCTTTGACCCTGGTAAAGATAAGTGTGGGTTAGCAATCATGGGATTAGATCGACAATTGCATTATCATCAAGTCGTTCCTTCTCAAGAGGCTGTTACCACAATAGGTGTATTATGTCAACAGTTTCCTGTTTCCTTAATGGTGATGGGAAACCAAACCACAGCCAAACGCTGGAAACAGCAATTAAATCAAGAATTGGTAGAACCATTAAATATTGTTTTAGTAGATGAGCGTTATAGTACCTTAGAAGCCCGCGATCGCTATTGGCAGATGTACCCCCCCAAAGGACTAATAAAACTACTACCGCAGGGGATGCGCCAGCCTCCACGCCCCATAGATGACATTGTGGCCATTTTACTGATCGAAAGATACTTAAATCGCCTCACCGAGCCAATCAACAGTTAACAGGGAACGGGGAACAGGGAACGGGGAACAGGGAACAGGGAACAGGGAACGGGGAACAGGGAACAGGGAACAGGGAACTCGTCTGTGTAGACACGCTATGCACGGTTTCCCGGAGGTTAGCCTGACTATCACGCTGACGCTACGCACCACACAGGCTAGAAAACCTTGGTTTTACATTAGTCCGCACAGGCAAAGCGTCAAAGCTAATACCAATTTTAAAAAAGAATGCCACAGATACACACGCCCAAACCATTGTGATATCTATCTTTCTTCATTTTGAATTTTGTAGGCGTAAGCCTTCCCTACGGGACGCTAGGCGATGCCATAGGCTATGCAAGAATTTTGAATTGGTATAACTGCTACCTATGCCAATGATCATCCATCTAACAGGGGACAAAAACAGGTGACAATGGGAAAGAGTTGAACTTTGAACCAGATGGGGAAAAGTTAGTGCTGATGTATCTAAGTGGACTATGAGCGATCGCCCTTTAAAATTATTATTAGTTGATCCAGACACCATCTTCCGTCTAGGGCTACGGGTAGCTTTAGAAGCAATTCCTGATTTGCAAGTGGTAGCAGAAGCAGCAACAGATACGGAAACTTTGCAGATACTAGCAGAAATTGGACAAAAAGACCCGCATCAAGTGAACTTGGTAGTTCTGGAATTAGGTGACAGTCGCTCGCCAGACAGTCAACAACAAGGTTTGCAACTGTGTCAACAACTCAAAGCTTTATATCCCACCCTACCCATTTTGTTACTCAGTTCTGTACAAGCACCAGGAATATTAATGGCTGCTAGGGCTTTTGGTGTCAATGGTTACTGTCCTAAAGGTACACCTATTTCTGAATTAGTCACCGCAATGGCAGCAGTAGCCAAGGGGAATTCCTATTGGTTAAAAGAAAAAGTTAGTACAGAATTAACTCCTCCCCCTCCCCCAATCTCACCACGCTTACCTTTGGCAAAGGTGCGGCAGAATTTACATTTATCAGGAATTGGTTACATTGATACTGCTCTCAAAGCAGTCACAGCACAATTACAAATTCCTGGTTTACCAATTTTAGACCGGGCAGTGCTAGCAGGACAACGGCGAGAACTCTTAACAGCACGTTGGTTGCTGAATCATTTACTCGTTTCACCCTTAGAAAGACAACAAGAACAGCTACAGGAATTCACAGCAACACCCCAACAAACATTACCTGTGATACAGCCACCTAGTGTGATTATCACCTCAGATACACAAACAAGTTTAACCTCGCCGCCGTTACTGAGTCCCAGAACACTGCAATCTAATTTATTTGCTGCTTGTATTAATAAACTGCAATTCTCTTTAAAAAACGTCTCAGATAGTCCTTTAGAAATTGATATCTTGCGCGAAGAGAAAAAACGAGAATTACTTTACCTAATTTTGCAGAGATTAGCTCAACAGCTAGATGAACTGCGTGATGCCCAAATCACAATTAATCAATTAGCAGAGTTGAGGAATGTAATTTTAAAAGATTTGTGGCAAACCACAGTTAGTGAGTTTTTTGGGAAATTCTCCCAAATGCGTGTAGGCGATCGCCACATAGAAATTGTGAATGTATTATTACAAAATCCTGCAATCATACAAGCGGCAATTCTCAATAAAATTCCGATGACTACGGAATTATGCGCTTATTTATTATTCCAAACAGATTTGCAAGTTGATAATAACTACTATCCGGCAGGTAGTTCAGAAGCCAATTCACAAGCTGAATTACTTTTAGAAAACTTATTGATTCAGGTAGCTAATGGTGTGATACAACCATTACTTAACTATTTAGCCGATGTAGAACAAATCAAGCAAAACTTTTATGACCGTAAATTGATTTCTACGCGAGAGATTGAGAGATTTAGAAATGATTTATCTTGGAAATACCGTTTAAATAGATATGTGAATGAAGCTAGAGAAATCTTTGAAAGCCGTTATCATTTATTTGTATTTGCGCCTCGTGGTATTGCCACAATATCGATTTATGCGCCTCGGAGAGAGGAATTAGCACAGTTGTCTGGTATTCCTTTAGTAGTGACATTGGTACTAGAATTTAGAGATGCGATCGCGCCTAGATTACAATCATTATTAGCTTTTTTCGGTAGTGGTATTGTCTTTGTCCTCACACAAATAGTAGGGCGTGGTTTAGGTTTAATAGGTCGTGGGATCATCCAAGGTATTGGTAGTGTATCTTTCTCAGAAAAAAACTTTAAGCGTAACAGTGAGCGTTATAAATAATTTTTAATAAACTACAAGGAGGAATGGAAGCATAACTATGTGGAAAAAATTGCGGGGTGGATTTTTGATAGGGGTTGGTTATATGCTGTCTCCCCTTTCTTGGTGGAATGATTTGTTTTTTAATCTACCAATTGCTTTGCTTTTAGGTTATCTAGTCAGTTTCATAAATCAAGATTGGTTTCTCCCCGGTACGTTAATTGGTTATTGGCTGTCTAATGTCTTAGGTATTTTAATGATGCAGTTTGGTGCAATGGATATGTTTTTAAAAACAGAGAAACGTCACCTGAAGAGAGACGTTTTAATTGGTTTAGGTAGTTCAACACTTTATACTTTAGTAGTTGGAGCTTTAGTTTACTATCATCTGTTAGAAATACCTTCCTTTCTTAATGCTTTTTGAGAACAAATTAAATTGATAACTGATAACATAAAAATTGCAATTGTCACAAAAATTCAGTCAGTTATAAGTAGAACAGCGTCAATAATTAAAGGTTCGTAGTAAGGACTAAAGTCCTTACTACGAACTCGATTTCCATAAATTTACATTACTTAAGATAGTTATATTTATTCCCATCGACTTACTTAACTGACTTACACTATGATATTCGGAATTTATTCCGAGGCAACTGATAGGCGCAAGATATCTTGATCGCTGTGCTAATTTATGCCACTTGAAAAGAATCACCTAGCATTTTTATTTCTGGTAAAGGTTCACCATTTTCTAATGCTGTTTCAATGAGCATTTCTAAAACCTCCTGAGCATTTTTCAACGCTTCTTCATAACTATCGCCATGAGTGCAAGGCTGCATTATATTGGTAAACTCAGGTAAAAAAACCACATAACATTGGTCTTCCTCTGAGCATTGAAGAATTATTGTGTATTTCATTCTTCTGTTTCCTCCCCTGCTTCGATGTTCTTTAATTGTGCCAGTGCTTCAGTTATATTTTGCACCAGTTCCTACCTTAGTATGCTAAATTTTTTATTTTTTAACGCAGAGGGGTGCGGAGGTTTTTTATTTTTAAGAGATGAATATACAAGCTTGCACTGGTTCATAAATTCCAATTGCGGCGAAAATAAAAGAAACCTTCTAGCCAGTCTTGTAAGGCTAGGTTGCTATTTAATTTTTGCTCACTCCATAATTGGGCTGTTTGTGCGATAATTTCTGAAAAGCTAGGATAAATAGCTGATAAATTTCCTAAGTTTTTGATATTAATTTTTTGGGACATTGCCAAAGCAATTAGATTAATTAATTCTCTGGATTCTGCTCCTAAAATAGCTGCTCCTAAAATTTCACCGTTACGTCGGACAATTAATTTACAAATACCTGTAGTTTTATTGGCTAATTGGGCTGCTGCTATTGATTTATAATAATGTTTTAGGACTAAAATATCTTTGCGTCCAAATTGTCGCTGTGCTTGCAGTTGAGTTAAACCAACTTGTGCCATGTTTGGCTCAGAAAATATTCCCCAAGGTATATGTTGATAGTTAACTTTTAATCTGGGTAAAAATAGTGCATTTTTGATGGCAATTCTCGCTTCATAATTAGCCAATTCAGGGAATTCATAACCACCGATTACATCACCACAAGCATAGATTCTGTGGTTAGTAGTTTGCAGTTTTTCATTGACTAGCAACCGATTTGGATACGATTTTACTTTGGCGGCGGCTAAATTTAAAGTTTCTAGATTTGGTTGCTGTCCAGTAGCCACTAAAATTTCATCAACTTCTATGGCTTTATCTCCTGCCTGAATCCATTTTTTACCATCAATTCGCCTGACTTGAGTTACTACTGTTTCTGTGAGGATACGCACCCCATCAGCTTCTAATTGTGCTTGTAGTAATTGGGAAATTTCTGGTTCAATATGAGGTAGCAGGTAAGGATATTTAATGATTAAAATTACTCTGCAACCTAGTCTCACCAAAGTTTGTGCTATTTCAATACTTTGGGGAACACCGCCAATAATTACCCAATCTTGAGGCGGTGTTGATTTTTGCAAAGTTTGCCAAATATTTGATAAAGTTAGATAGTCGGTGGCTTGTAACCCCTCAATTTTTGGAATGGCTGGACGAGAACCACTCGCTAATAAATAAGTGCGTCCCCGCAGTAAGCGTTGATTAACTGCAAATGCCAAACGGCGAGAACTTTGGAATTCACCCCTACCGACAATAACATCGACTCCTTGGGCGGCTAATACAGCCGGAGAAGTCTGTTCTTGGATAGTGGAGGCAACGCCTTGAGCATACAGCATCGCCTGTTGCCATTCTACAGATATTGGGCATTTTTGGGCAGTATCAGCCTGTGTGGTGTGAACACCAAAACCGACTAAATCACCGAAATGTTGGGCTAGGTTGCCAATTTCGCCCATAGCTTGGCGATAAATTAACCCGGTATTCACTCTAGTTTCAACTAATGCTACTTTGGCTCTGTATTGGGTGGCAGCTAAGGCGGCGTAACGTCCAGCTAGACTTCCGCCTACGATTACTATGTCGTAGTCAATGGTCATTAGTCATTAGTTATTAGTCATTAGTCATTGGGCATGGGCGTAAGCAGTCTGTAGAGACGTTGCATGCAACGTCTCTACAAGTTATTCTCCTCTCCTCAGTCCCTTCCAGTCCTCAGCACTAAGTTTAACGCTGTTATTAGGCGTTGGTTATCAGAGTTAGTGCGTACAGCTACGCGGAAGAAGCGATCGCCTAGTTCTTTAAAACTCAGGCAATCACGAATTAAAATCTGATGATGTTGGAGTAGTTGTTGTTGTAACTGCAAACTCGATTGTTCTGTTTCTACGAGTAAAAAGTTAGCCGCAGCTTGTTGGAGTGTTAATCCTGGGGTGCTGGCTAAACCTTGAAACAGTTGCTGGCGTGCAGGTGCTAGCCATTGCCAAGTTTGTTGTTGAAATTCTTCATCCTGGAGGACAGCTACAGCCGCCGCCGCCGCCAGGGTGTTGACAGGCCAAGGATCACGCCATAACTGCCATTTACGGAGGCGGTCAGGGTGAGCGATCGCATATCCTAGTCTCAGACCGGGAAGACTGTAAAATTTTGTCAGCGATCGCAACACTACCAGATTTTCATACTCCTGCACCAGCCCAATCAGGCTTTGTTCCTCATCGGGAGGTACAAAATCCATAAAAGCTTCATCCACCACCACCAAAGCAAACTGCTGCAAATAAGGCAAAACTTCCTCACGGGTAAACAGTTTACCTGTTGGGTTGTGGGGATTATTTAGCAACAAGGCGCAGTTAGTAAACAGTGCTGAGTTCTGAGTGTTGAGTAATTGCTGTAACTCAGCACCCAAAACTCGGTTCTCAGCACTCAGAAGGTTACACTCCAGAACTTGAGCGTTATACGCCGCTAGGGTGCGGTAGTAGTCGCCAAACGCTGGAGTGATTAACACGGTTGCGGCTAGTTCAGCTAATTCCTTACCTGCCAAAGTCAGTAATTCGGCTGAACCGTTGCCCGGTAGAATCCACTCAGGCGGCACTTGGTGGAAGTTCCCCAGAGCTAATCTCAGATCACTGTAATCTGGGTTGGGATAGTGCCTGAGATTTCCCATTTGCGATTGAATAGCAGCGATCGCACTGTTGGGCGGCCCCAACGGGCTGATGCTCGCAGAAAAATCCACAATAGCATCAGGAAGGCAGCCAGCTATTGCTGCTGCCCAAGCTAAATTTCCCCCATGAGCCGGTTGCCGCATTACATCCAGATTCCTAACAACAGAGTCTATGCTTTTGGGGGCGCAACTCTTTCTCTAAAGAGCTTACCAGCCGAGAAAGCAGGAACTTTGGTGGCGGGGATTTCCATCTTTTCGTTAGTTTTGGGGTTACGACCTTCACGAGCCTTACGTTCCCGTGATTCAAAGGAGCCAAATCCTACCAGCGTCACTTTATCGCCAGAGGAAACAGCTTCAATAATCGTTTCCAAAGCAGCAGTTAAAACCGCATCTGCTTGTTTTTTAGTCACGCTAGCCTTTTCAGCTACTGCATCAACCAATTCACCCTTGTTCATTTGGAACTCCTTGAGGTTTACTTGAGATTTCTTCTAGATGCACCATGTCGCATCTTCACTGAAACCTCTGTTTTGAGCAATACAAAAGTCGTCTTTGGGGAGTATTTCTACTCAAAATCGCTGTAAATCCCATCTACTCGACTTTTCAATGAATCATTCTAAGGTGAACTAGCCAGAAGTGGATAGATGAAACCGTTAATTTATATGGATTTCAGCATTTTTTTTATTTTTGGGGTCATTGTTGCACTCAAAACCACCCCAAAATTAGGAATAAATACTTATTGTCAGCATAGGGCAGGGGTGCAGGGGAGGCAAGAGAGCAAAGGGGAAAATCTCATGCCCAATAACTGTTGACTTTTGACTTGATTTGTGTATTAGTAGTGTCAATCCAGTAGGGTGCGTCAGTACGAGTAACCCTAGCCATACTAAGAAAATATTCATTCTGACGCACCCTACTAACTGAGGAGTGTCAATCTTCGATGCGATAACCTAACTCTGACAATCTGAAGCGAGAGTGTCGCCATTTGGGTTGGACTTTGACGAATAATTCGAGATAGACTTTACCAGAAATGAGTTTTTGAATTTGCTCCCTTGCTGCACTACCAATTGCTTTGAGCATTGAGCCACCTTTTCCAATTAAAATTCCTTTTTGAGAATCGCGCTCAACGTGAATAGTTGCTAGTACACGGGTGATGCTGGGTGTTTCTTCAACTTGATCAATGGCGATCGCTACAGAATGGGGAACTTCTTCACGGGTTAACAACAAAATCTGTTCGCGGATCAATTCCCCCATAATAAACCGTTCTGGCTGGTCTGTTACCAAGTCGGGCGGATAGTAGAAAGGCCCATAATCTAAATTTTCAACTAATAATGTTTGCAGTTGGGGT
Source organism: Anabaena sp. 4-3 (assembly GCF_001597745.1). Lineage (GTDB taxonomy): Bacteria > Cyanobacteriota > Cyanobacteriia > Cyanobacteriales > Nostocaceae > Trichormus. The sequence goes on from NZ_LUHJ01000026.1 coordinate 83,175, forward strand.
AATCCTGTTCCTGTCTTGGCGGAAAATTTGACTATTGGCCATTGATAAGTATTTGCTAACTCTTGATAACTCTCATCAATACTTTGATAATCTGTGGGTTGTTGATCAACTTTATTCACACCTAAAATTACTGGTGTCTGGCTGCGAGTCACTAACTCCGCAATAAAGCGATCGCCTGCACCACAAGCTACTGTTCCTTCTACCACAAACAGCACTACATCCACCGAATCAATCGCTATTTTGGCGTTTTCCACCAAAATCTCACCTAATTGATGATGGGGTTTGTGTATTCCTGGTGTATCTACAAAAATGAATTGAGCCTCTGATGTGGTGACAATTCCTCTTAAACGATTGCGCGTAGTTTGTGCTACTGGTGATGTAATCGCTATTTTTTGCCCCACTAATTGATTCATCAAGGTAGATTTACCGACATTGGGACGGCCTATAATGCCAATAAAACCAGATTTGAACTCAGGAGGTGCTTGGGGAATCGCTACATCTCCTGAAAAAGATAAAATGTCATTGTCAATGCTAGCCACTGTGAGTTCTACCGTTATAATTTATAGCTGAGATAAGTTTTTACTAAGTCACGCCACAAAATATCAATTCTTCCTGAGATTTGCGCGGAACCATCTTTGTTTAAGTTTAATCTACGACTAAATATATTTTGCTTTCCTCTCAAAAAAAATGAGATAGAAATACACCACTATCTCAAATCTTCTACCTTTGTGAGTATTGCTGTTTCAATCCTATGATGTTCTTTTAACTCCATTTAAGTGGATTGGTTCATAAAACTTGAGCAGCCAGTTCATATTTCATGAAGAATTCCTAAAACAAACTCACCTTGATTCACCGCTTGATTTGTGGCAACGTCAAATACTAATCCATCTTCACCCGCACAGATATCAATGACTGTAGGTAGTTGACTTTCTTTATTAAAACTGAGAATTTGATAGAGTCTTTCGCCGGCTTTTACTTTTGTACCTAATTCTACTCTAGATTGAATCATCCCCCCAGCGATCGCATAGTATTTTTTCCGCTTGCTACTCTGAGCAAAGTACATCTGATCAGATTTATTGGCAGCTAAATTTAAGTTAGTATTTGCCAATACACCCTTCTGTAATAAATAATTCTTCACACCTGCCACACCTTTATTTACAGAATCAGGATTCATTTGCATTCCTGCACCTAATTCTAATGTCCAAGCTTCTACATCAAATTTTACTGCTCTCCCTAATTGTTGAAAACATTCCTCTAAAGCTAGCCAGGGTTTAATAAAAGCTTCGTCAAAAGCATCTCCATCATATTTATCCAGTAAAATACCCAAATCTAATAAAAAATATTTGGCAGTTTCTTCACGTTGTCGGAAATAATAAACATAGTCTAAACCTTGATTATTAGAGCTATGTAAATCAATTAAGTAATCTGCATCAAGACACAGGGATTGGAGTTGATACCGAAAAATCTCAGTGTAAGGTACACTACTAGGAGAATTGATTTCAGCTAAATTTTGCGCGAATTGTTGTTTAATGATAGTTAAGTAATTCTGGCGAATTGTTTCTAAACTCTCATGCAAATGAGATTTAGCAAATTCTAATAAACCATTGGCTGCTTTTTCATAATCCCAAAAAATCCGATTCCAGTCTTTAAATTCATAAGCACAATGTCGCCCTGGCGAAAAATGTTGAGCGCGTTCATTAGTCCCCATCGGGTTACACACGGGAACTAACCAGATTTCTCCTAATAAATCAGTGTCTTCAATTGACGATAAAAACTCAATTAGTTGATGAATAACTGCATTACCAGCAATTTCTGCACCGTGTAAATTCGATTGAATGTAAACCTTTTTACCAGGGTTAACACTGATGAATTTGTATACTTGTAAAAACAGGCGATCGCCTGAAGCCATTTGACGCAGTGGAATAGTAGAAATCACAGGAAGCATAAGAGGCTACTGGGAAAAGTTGAGGGAGCAGAGGCAATAGAGGAAGTAGCATATTAGTAGGGTGCGCCAGATATCAAAAATACGTTTATTGACAGCATTTAAACAGTCTGACGCACCCTACAAGACATTTGTCATGTCACACTTGCGTAAGTCCTCTCCAATATCAAAATTATTCGTTAGTATTGTTTCGGATTTATTGGTGGTGGAGTGTTAATTACTGTGTGGCGTAAATATATTGTGATTGCTCCTGTGAGTGTGAGCATAATTTTTCTAGCTACTGGTTGTATGGAAGATAAAGCTTCTCAGTGTCAACGACTAATTCAAGTCGTGAATGCGGGTAATGCTTTAATAGATTATAATAAAGGTCAACAAGTAACAACAAGTTTACAATTATCTAAGGATTTAGTAGCAATCACACAATCTTTAAGAGAACTCAACTTATCAGATCCTAATTTAAAAGAGATTCAAAGCGGATTTAAGAACGTTTTCCAAAATCTCAGTCAAGCGATCGCCAAAGCATCAAATGCCCTAGGTGACGCTAAAGCAGCCGAAGCATCACCATCTGGTAGAGAAACATTACAAAAAGCCAGAAAAGAAATTGAAACCGTACTCACAGGAGCCGCTACAACTGCTGGTAAGGAGTCTGATGTACTCGTCAAACGACTGAATCAGTATTGTACTCAGCCAGAATAATTGAGGGTGATCTGTGCCAAAATTCTGGAATCCAACCTAACCAGATTGTAACTTATTTTATCGCTAGGAACAGAGCAAGATTGAGACAAATATCTATTTGAAGTTCTTGGTAGGAGAATTGACTACTAAGAACTTCTTTTTCTTAAAGATTATTTATCAAGTAAAAATATAGATATATTGCCATTAAAAAGTTATGACAGCAGAATTAATAACCAAAATTTTGCAGGTTTTAAGTAGAAACATGAGGTGGATGACTTGGAATCTATTTCTAGCTTTTATACCTTTAGCTTTAAGTGTTTGGCTGTTTCGCACTAGACGCGGACGCTCTTGGGTATGGTGGTTAGGATTGTTAGTTTTCTATGCCTTCTTACCAAATGCTCCGTATTTATTAACTGATGTTATTCACTTAATTCATGACATCCGGACAATTCAATCTGTGTGGATAATTACCTTGGTACTAATTCCTGTGTATTTACTGGTGATTTTGGCTGGATTTGAAGCTTATGTCATATCTTTAATTAATCTTGGTTACTACTTACACCGCATTGGTAAAACTCAATGGATTTTATGGATTGAGTTAATTACTCATGCTCTTTGTGCTATCGGTATTTATTGGGGTCGTTTTTTACGTTTCAACAGTTGGGATTTTATTACTCAACCAGATGCTTTACTAACTACAGGTGTAGAAGAACTGTTAGGAAAACAACCTTTAATAATTATCGCGGTCACGTTTGTTGTACTTCTAGTTTTATACTGGATGATGAAACGAGTAACCCTAGGCTTGGTGATGCCAAAAAATACAATAAGGGGAATAAACTCAGATTAAACTGATACTAATACACCCAATATAGGTTAAAAGTAAAAATTAACAGCTAATATGGCAGTCTTGTAGAGTGCGTCAGACTGCTTAAATGCTGTCAATAAACTTATGCTTGATATCTGACGCACCCTACTAATGTCTTTATCCGCGTTTATCTGCGTCCATCTGCGTTCAATTAGCTTGATATTTGCTTCTATCCAGGGTCAAATTAAACTGTTAATCATGCTCAAAATCATGATGAATTGTCACTGTTGACATAAAATCACTGGACTTACCATTTTTAATCGCATCAAAAGTACCTTTGATAGTGCCAGCGATGGGAACAGCAACCAGCGCACCCAGTAAATTTGCTATTTCATATCCCATCAAAATAGCCACAAAAATCCAGATGGGATTCAAGCCGATAAAGTTGCCCAGTAACTTGGGAGACAATAGGTTATCTTTTATCTGTTGCATGAGAATGGCAGCGATCGCAACTTGAACAGCTAACCACCAATTTTGTAATAGCACTAAAAGGGTGACAGTCCCAATACCCAGAGTAGCCCCAATAAAGGGAATAAGCTCAGAGATGCCAATGAGTACAGCAAACAATAAAGCAAAGGGTACTCTAAGAATTAAAAAAATGGGTGTCAGCACTACAACCATGAATAGTGCTAATAATATCTGACTGAGGAAGAAGTTTTGGAAATTTAGCTGTAAAGATTTAGTCAGGGGGATACCGATATTAGCAGGTAGGAGATTGATTAAACCATACCAGACGCGATCGCCATACAACAGCATATAAAATGCCAACACCACCACCAAGACAAAATTCAGCAATCCTGAGAGCAAAGTTCCCGCTAACCCGACTGCACCCCCAGCTAACTGCTGAACTACATTCTGAATACTGGCATTGATTTGATTACTCAATACCCTCAAATCAATAGGTAAGCGTCGTTGTTTTGCAAACGCTTCCAACTGCACCAAGTTTTCTTGACTACTACTTAACCAATCAGGAATTTTATTTAATAGTTGAATAGTTTGGTCAATCACCATTGGTACTAGAGTCACACCCAAAATGCTAAAAAGAGTTAAAGTAAAAAGTAAAACGATAATTACAGCTTGGGTACGACTGATTCTCGCCCGTTCAAAGAATTTCACAGGATAATTCAATAAAAAAGCTAAAATCGCCGCACAACTCAAAATAGTAATCGGGTGCTGAAAGTAACTAAACAGAACAGATAACAGCCAAACATTCAGAGCGACGATAGGGCCGCTCAGACCATAAAATAATAAACGTTGAAGGGATGGCGAACGGCGCATCTGACGCAATCGCTTTTTATTACTCCTATAGTTAATAGTCAAGAGTCAATAGTCAACAGTGATTTTCCTAGGCTCTAGTATTACCTCGCCAGGCTCCTGCCTTCTTTGATAACATATTTGACATTAAGGAAACAAATGACAATGGACAGAACCATAGCCGACCTTCGCAAAGACTATACCTTGCAAGGTTTGAGCGAAACCGAGGTTAATCCTAATCCTTTTATACAATTTAAACAGTGGTTTGATCAGGCATTATCAGCCCAACTTCCCGAACCCAATGCTATGACTATTGCCACAACTACACCAGATGGGAGTCCTTCGGCTAGAATGGTGCTGCTCAAAGATTTTGATGAGAGGGGTTTTGTTTTCTTCACCAACTATAACAGCCGCAAAGGACAAGAACTAGCGGAAAATCCCCAAGCAGCTTTGGTTTTTTGGTGGGCAGAATTGGAACGTCAAGTCAGAATTGTCGGGCGTGTAGAGAAAACTTCTGAGGCGGAATCAGATCAGTATTTTTACAGTCGTCCGGCTAACAGTCGTTTGGGTGCGTGGGCTTCTGATCAAAGTGCAGTTATCGCTAGCCGAGAAGTTTTAGAACAGCAGATGCAGGAATTGCAGAGTAAATATGAAAATCAGGAGATTCCCCGCCCACCCCATTGGGGAGGTTTGCGGGTGATCCCCACAGAAATTGAGTTTTGGCAAGGACGCTCTAGTAGATTACACGATCGCTTACTTTATACTCGTTTAGATGATAATAGCTGGAAAATTCAGCGTTTATCACCGTAATTCTACAGACGCGATTCCTCGCGTCTTTACTCAGTTTTAGGCGCAAACTGTAATTTGGGATCAGGCATAAAAGTATATCTGAGATATATGCCACCCCAAACCAACAAAATAATTAATAAGCCACCAATTCCTAAAGGACTAGGTAGCCAAAATACCACTTCTATGTGGTTGAGTTCACCGGGTTGGAGTTGCCAGACTAATTGATTACCTTGTTTCTCTGGTACGATGGCATTTTCTGTGACTGGTATGTTTTTAGCACCCCAAGGAGTGTTTAACCCAAATTCTAAATTGAGAATAGAACCAGCATCAGCTAAAACATTACCTTTGCTAGAAATTAAGGTAAGCGATCGCAAGTCTAAATCATAAATTAATTTGTTGCGTACTACTAATAAAAAATTGTTTTGGAACAAGAGAAAGTTTGACTCAATTTTGGGTAATTCCGAGTTATATTCTGCTGGTTCACCTTTAGTCTTTTGCTGATGATTAGAATTAAAGAACTCATTAAATTTAGTTTGTAATTCCTGACCATTAGTAAAAGGAATTGTTACCACAATTTCCTCGTTAGAAATACGCTTAGTCTTACCTTCTAATCTGCGAGCGCGTTTTTCTATACTATTTAACCATTCATATACATAATCACCGCTAAAGCTGGTCAGCCTTTCTCCTATTTTGATATGCTGTACGAATTCACCACTATTAGAGTTGTGAAAATTCACCCCTACATCATAATTTACACAACCAGATAATAGCAGCGATATTAACAAGATAAATGGCATAATCTTGCGACCATACAATTTTACTAACATTAATTGCAATGGTCTAATTAACGCCATTAACCATCTTGTCAACATAGAATAATTCATGAAATATGCTCCTCAGAGAAAAATCAATATTCTAGTCATTGTTGACACAAGCCCAACAAATATTAGTTTTGAATTTTGAATTTTGTAGCTTGCTTCTCTTACGAGACGCTACCGCGCTCGCGCAGCGTATCCGTAGGATTCACCCGTAGGGTATTTTGAATTTTATAGTCCTTGCCAAACCAAGTAAGAAATCGTCAAACCAATGGCAACTAACGCCGCCCAGATAAAGCGATTGTCTTTAGTATTAACCTGACTCAAATCAACAAATTCAACTTCAGCAGGTTTGCGGGCGGGAGATTTGCGGGGTTTGGCGGCTATACGGATTTTGGCTTCGTTATCAGAGAGTGCAGCTAAATCAGGAATTTCCGTCATCCAATTACTGGGACGTTTTAGCTTTGGTGCTTGCAGAATGTAAACTAATCTGCGGGCTTGCTCACGAGTCTCTGAGTGGGGATGACGACGGAGTTGTTGACATAGTGCGATCGCATCTTCTGTACGTCCAGATGCTTCATAGGCTGTCACTAACCATATATCAACTTCGCCACCCAAACGGGAGTTACGCTCTAATAAAGCCCTTGCTTTTTCGAGATTTTCGACAGATTCACGATATTTGCCATTTTCAAAGGCGATTTTACCTGCTTGATATCTCGTTCTAGCTAATTCTAAACTTTCTGTACTCACCACTGTTTACTCACCAATCAGCACTGCTTTCATTTTGCCAAGGCTGTGAATGTTGTTGATATCTTTCTTGGGGACTGGGGACAAATCAATTCAAAATTCAAAATTCAAAATTCAAAATTAAAGAATTCTGGGGAAAAATCTCCCCACCCTCCCCTACCTCCCCTACTCCCTCATCCTCCTCATCTCCCCCATCTCCCTCATCCTCCTCATCTCCCCTAACCGGAAGTAATCTGAGAACCGAGAATCATTGTCCCGATACCGATATCTGTGAAGATTTCCAGTAATAGGGCGTGGGGAATACGTCCGTCGATGATGTGGGCTGCACGTACTCCTTGAGCAAGCGATCGCACACAACAATTGACTTTGGGAATCATTCCGCCACTGACTATCCCATTAGAAATTAACTCCCGCGCTTCCCGAATATCTACTTTGGGTATTAAAGTGGAAGGGTCTTTATAATCTTTTAAAATACCTCTGGTGTCGGTCAATAAAATTAACTTTTCTGCCCCTAAAGCGGCGGCAATTTCTCCGGCTACTGTATCGGCGTTAATGTTATAAGCTTGTCCCGTTTCATCGGCTGCAACGCTAGAAACTACAGGAATATAGCCATGAATAGCCAGAGTTTCGAGAATTTTGATATTAACATTACTGACTTCTCCTACAAAGCCAATACCTTCTTGACCTTGGGGACGGGCAGTAATTAAGTTCCCATCTTTACCACACAGCCCGACAGCCAAACCACCAGCTTGGTTAATTAAGGCAACAATTTCCTTATTAACTCTACCTACCAGCACCATTTCCACAACATCCATTGTGGGTGTATCTGTGACACGTAAACCATTCTTAAATTGTGGTTCGATGCCCAGTTTATCTAACCAACTGTTAATTTCTGGGCCGCCACCGTGGACTAAGATTGGTCGTAAGCCAACGCAGGATAAAAAGACAATATCGCGGATAACTTTGTCTTTGAGGGTGCTGTCTTTCATAGCAGCACCACCATATTTAACAACAACAGTGCGACCGGCGAATTGTTGAATATAAGGTAGTGCTTCACTTAGCACTCGTACCCGCGTCGCTTCAGTTTGCCTGATGTAATCAGTATCGTTGACCATCATGAACAGAGGTTGAGACTTACATACTTATGCAGTCAGTGTAGAAGACTTTTCCACCCGCCACAATCTTTGATTACATATCTTCTTTTTGACTCTTGAGTGGGGACTGGGGACTGTTGACTGTTGACTAATAACTAATGACTAATGACTAATGACTATTTCAACACACTGGGAATAGCCGCCATTACTTTGTCAGCAATTTGTTCTGGTTTTTCTCCCGCAACCACAGAGATTCGTAAATCTGCTTGGGCGTAAAGTGGTGTGCGTTGTTCGAGGAGCGATCGCAGTTTACCTTGAGGATCAGCATCTTGCAATAATGGTCTTGTGTTATCCTCAGCTAAACGGGTATAAAGTAACTCCACAGGTACATCTAGCCAGACAATTAAACCGTGATGCAAGTAACTCCAGTTTTCGCGCCGCAGCACAATACCCCCACCTGTAGCGACAGTCAGCTTAGTATAGGCGCAAATTTGCGCTAACACATCACTTTCTAACTGACGAAATGCTGCTTCGCCTTCTTCCGCAAATAACTGATTAATAGATTTTTTCCCGGCTTGGACAATTACATCATCGGTATCCACAAACCCATAACCTAATTGTTTTGCTAGTAATTGCCCTACTGTGGTTTTACCAGATCCCATCATCCCAATTAGGTATAGGTTAACTCCTTGCAACAAACTACTCACTCTACTTTCAAACTCCGTTTTTAGACGACTTTCTTCGGCTTGGTTTTGGTGTTGTGTTGTCCCAGGTGACTGCATAAATCAGCAGTCTTCTATTTCAACACATAAAATTTTCCTATAAAAATTTTCCTATATTAGTTACTTAGTTGTATACTCCATCAATGCTGATGTTTGAAAGAACTTGCCAGCTTGCTTGGTAATAAATCTATTACTTCTGAGATTCATCTGTGTGAGAGTTTGGACTAGCATCCTAGTGTATTATTTCTGCTGATATTTGAGCTAATATCCCCTCTAGGGTAGGTGAAAGGGGTAGCGATCGCCAAATACCATAATCAAATTCTTCTGGAATCTTTTGTCTAACTTCGCACAAAAGGCTGTTTTTCCAATCCCACCCATGCCCAAGATTAACAATAGGCGACTGTTTAATTTTTGCGATTTCTGTTTTCCCTGAAAACGTCTAATATCAATAGCTACAATCCCATTCCTCAAAGTAGCTAGTATATTTATCTGTTGTTTATGTATTTAATGTCACTTAGGCAATAGATTAATAATTTTCTGTGTAAGTCAGAAGTAATCAAGAATCAATTTTTTTCTCTTTAATTTCCTAACTTTTGTGAGTTGACGTAGTAGAGATTAATTGGTTATGGTTAGACTTAATGGAAAATTCATACAACTTGTTGGAAACTTTAAGCGTAAACTTGCCGTCAACCACAACTAGGATAACTCTAACCTGAGTAGCGCGGTTTTTTAGTGCAAATTACGCAGTTTGATACAGCACGATATGACGATTGTCAACTTTAGTTATGGCAAACTCTATCAATAAATGATTGCATCTCAAGGTGTGAAAAATGACTCAATTTCTCAAACTCTTAAAAAATTTGGTGACTTGGAAGGTTGAGGCATAAATAATACTGCATATCTTACGGTCGTTAGACCAGATTAATTTAATGTGGTGTGTAATGAGGCATCAACCATGACTCGAATTCGTGACGTTGTGCAACAAGCTTTAGTAACTGGCTATCTAACGATAGAAGCCGAAAATCAACTACGGCATCTGTTAACTACTCAGTATGACCTAGAAGATTTTAACGCCTTTATGAATTTGCAAGAAGCTGCTATGAACGGTATAGTCAAGCAAGAATCTCGCGAACGCTGCGGCATTGCATAAGTCTAGCTTTATTTGGAAGATTGATCATCTTCCCAATCATCATCTTCAAAAAATCCCCAGTCATCATCATCGGCTACATCATCAGCTACATCTTTGGCTGGTTGTTGATAGGGGGGAATAATCACTCGGTAATCAGCATCATAGACTGATTCTGTCTTACCTGCGGCAGTATTTTTTGGCTCACGGTAACTATAAGAATAAAAAGAGCCAGACTGAGAACCACTTTTGGGCTGTTGTGGGCGTTCGTAGGTAGCAGAATCTTGAAATGACTGAGCTTGAGAACTGGGTTGAGGTGCTTTCGGTGGCTGTTCTGCCACATCCCAATCATCGTCTTGATGATTAGGGGTTTCCCAATCATCAAACTCGTTATTAGTGGCGTACTCCGTTTGACTAGCTGCCTGTGAAGAATTGGATGGCGGACGTGTAAATTCTGGTTGGCGGCTAGCGGTAGTACGTCGAGAATTGGTAGTTGATTTCCAGGGGCTTTGGCGTGGTGTTCCCCCAAAATAATTAGATAAATTAAACAAGCTGGTGATTAATAAAGATGTGCCAGCACCAGCAGCTGTGCTAAACAAAATCCACATCGCCAGGGGTATCGGCTGGCTACGCATACCTAGAAATACTAGGGATAAAACAGGCGACCAATTTTGGACTAACAAAAGTGTTAGTCCTCCCATGATTGCGATTAAAAGAATTAAACGAATTAAAGTCATAAGTAAGGGAAGCAGGGGAGCCGAGGGAGCCGAGGGAGCCGAGGGAGCCGAGGAAGCAGGGGAGAAGAACTTTTACCTAGTCAACCGTCCCCCATTTTGAATTTTGAATTGATCTGTCCCTACTCCCTCTTTCATATTTACTTTTACCTTTTTACTTACTTCCCTGCCAGCGTTGAATGGGTATGCAATCAATATCCAGTTGATCTAAAGTGCGAGCCACTACAAAATCAACTAAGTCCTCGATAGTTTGAGGATGGTGATACCAAGCCGGTATGGCGGGTACAACCCGGACTCCGGCTTCTGCTAAGGTAGTTAAGTTCCGTAGGTGAATTAGGCTAAAAGGAGTTTCGCGGGGGACGATGACTAACTTGCGTCCTTCTTTGATTTGGACATCGGCAGCCCGTTCTAATAAGTCGGAACTCAAGCCTCCTGCTAACTTTGCCACGGTACTCATACTACAAGGAATCACAATCATCCCCAAGGTACGAAAAGAACCACTGGCGATATTTGCTCCCACATCACTCCAAGGATGACAGCGCAGTTTACCTGCAAGGGGAACTTCAGCTTGTTCTCGCCAGAATTGTTCTTGTGTGGTTGGTTCTGATGGCATCCGAGTTTCCTGTTCGGCTTGCCAAACCATGTATGTTGATTTAGAGGCTACTAATTCAATTTCATAGTCTGCCGCCAGCAGATATTTCAAGGCACGAACGGCGTAAATCAGTCCAGATGCTCCTGATACGCCGATAATTAAGGGTTTGTTATGATTTGTCACCGTTGCTTAATAAAAATTTACTCATCTTCAGCATAAGGTTCTAAATCATCTGGTTCAAGTTCGTTTCTGAGGTAGATATCCGCCGTGTCACCATTGACACCACCCATACCTAAACCTTTGGCTAAACCATCATTACCTACGGTGACTAAATCTATTTGCTGGCGATAGTAATCGACACTTTTGACTTGGACAGCGACGCGATCGCCTAATCTATAAGAAGCGCGATTTTTCCGGCCAAACAGTGCTTGTTGTCTAGCGCGGTACTCATACCAATCATCTTTGAGGGAACTAACGTGTACTAATCCTTCTACCCGTAAAGGTACGCCAGGACTACCTGCGGTTTCGGACTCGGTGATTGGTACTTCAATTTCCACAAAGAAACCGTAGGATTGTACGCCAGTAATCACACCTTGGAACACTTGCCCAATGCGTTGTTTCATTAATTGGGCTTTTTGTAGTCCGGCTAAATCGGCTTCGGCTTCTTGAACTTCTTTTTCCCTATCGTTGATTTGGACAATTACCCTTGTTAATTCGCTTTGTAGTTCCTGTTGTAATTCTGGCGGCAGGACGTTCCAGTTAATTTCCTCGTGGCTAGAGGAGTGACGCAGGTTTACCCGTTCTTTCACACGGGTATTACGGCGATCGCGTCCGTGTTCTAGTAGCTGATAGTACACTCTTTGCATCAGTAAATCTGGATAGCGTCGCAAGGGAGCAGTACAGTGGATGTATTGCGGTAGTGCTAAACCAAAGTGATTACCCTTGGTAGTGCTGTAAACTGCTGGCTTGAGGGTATCTTGCAACAGATAAGTCAACACTTGCTCTGAGGGAGATTCAGCAAACGCCCGGATCAGGTGTTGATAATCTAAAGGTTCAATTTCTACTTCTGATTCTAGTCCTAGTTCTACACCCAAGTTAATCGCTAACTTCAACATTTCCTGCACATCTTCTGCATCCGGTGTACCTTGTGTGCGCCAGATTGCCGGAATGCCTAAAGCACTCAAATGTTGTGCCATCAGTTGATTCGCCAAGAGTACGAATTCTGTAAATAGCGATCGCACCGGGGAATCATCCATAACTACCGCCCCCAAAATTCCTTCATCAAAATAGGGGTTTTGAGTTGAGGGTAAATTTAACTGCAAGCTACCACGGGCAAGGCGGGTTTTTCTCACAGTCTTAGAAATGCTGTACAAATTATGTAGTAGTTCAATTACCTCTGGGGATTCTTTGATGACTTCTCCTTCCAGAATTGCTTCGGCTTGTTCTTGGGTGACGGATGTATCTACATGGATAACGCTGGGTTGAATTTCCCAGTCTAAAACCTCACCTGACTGAGAAGAGAAAGTCATTAAAAACGAAATTGCCAAGCGATCGCTATTCGGCACTAATGAACAGCGTTCAGCTACAGCATCCGGTAACATAGGTAATACTAAGTCACCCAAATAAACTGATCTACCACGTTTAATCGCCTCTCTGTCTAAAGCTTCATCAGGTTGCACATAATGAGAGACATCAGCGATGTGAAAACCTAACTGCCAATTGCCGGAAACGGTTCTGGTTAAACTGAAAGCATTTTCTACTACATGAGGATCATTATTTACTTCTGTGAGCGTAATAGTAAATAAATTACGTAAATCTAGTTTGTTTTTCAGGTCTGCTTTCAGTAACTTTTTGGGTAACTTTGATGCTGCTTCTAATATTGACTCTGAGAAAGTCCGGGACAAATCATGTTTACAGGTAACTAAATCTATATCAGCTGCGGCTTCGGCATCGCTGCCGAGGATTTGCACGACTCTCCCTAGGGGCGGATATTGGGCTAGAGGATAGCGTAGCACTTCTACATGGGCCAGGTGATCGAGGGCTTCCTCTAACTTCATGCCATTAACTAAAAGTTTCAGTTCAAACAGCAGACGATCATCTAAGGGAACAGCACGGAAACCCCCTTCTACCTGTTTAATCCGTGCTAGTAAAGTATGATTGGCACGTTCTAAAATTAACTTGACTTCGCCTTCGGGAGAACGGCGACGACTACCTTCTTTGAGAACTCGGACTAAAACGCGATCGCCATTCCAGGCATTACTTAAATGACTTTCCCGAATATAAATATCCTCTGCCCCTTCGACATCTTGGATAGCAAAGCAAAAGCCTTTACTCGAACAACGTAGCTTGGCTTCAATCAGTCCTTCTTCTGTAATGCGGCGATACTTACCCCGTTCCTTCACCAACAGCCCGATTTTCTCCAATACCTCCAAAGTAATGTGGAGTTTTTCTAAACTATCTTCATCCTCGCATCCTAGTTTCTTTTCCAAAACTTTGCGAGCTACCAATTTATCATCGGTGAAATTGGCAAGGAGTGTAGCGATTGAAAATTCCATGCAGTGAACCGACCTTTGGTCAAAACGTCATTGTTTGTTGAATCTGGTACTGTGTTGTACACCCTCACGGCCTACAGTATATTAGCTGGAAACGAAATACCCTAAGTCAGGGTTCCCGAAGTTCCAGTCAAAGAAGCTAGCCCACCCTAGCGGGAAGATGCTTGTGAACCAGACGCTCTTGCTAGCTTGCTTCTCCGGAGGAGTACATCCGTTACGAACTTCTCACTGCACGACAATTTCAGAGTTAACCTGCGTTGGAGTCCCTTTACCTCACCAAACTCATAGATTACGCCTGATGCCAATTGTTTTCACAATAGTAATCACGCCAATGGCTTTGATTTCTGGGTGGGGAGAACTCTCCACATTACCCAAAAAAGCGGTACATCGTGAAAAACACAGGTGTTTGATTGTCTAGCTTCAAGGTACTTTTACGCCATCAGACTCTGATTTTTTACTAGGAGAAACTGCCGAATCAACCCATTTGCCCATACGTAGAATCAGTAACAATTGGGTGGCAGCTTAACAAGCAGTGAGGGCGAACCTTATCTCCATTATTGTAGATTTAGAGCGCACTTCGAGAAAATAGTTCTGAAGAGCGAATTGGGTAAATAGTATAGCATTAATAGTCACGCCACTGAGAGTTAATCTACCAAAGCGCGAAATTAGTCTTGTCAAAAGCTACTGCTAAAATTGGGACATCCGAGACAGATGATCATCTGCTTTTCTCCCCAAAATTTCCGGTGGTAGTCATAGGTAAAAATAACTATGCAACACCAGGGCCTAGGGTGCTTTGCTTTATCGCTAGCAATTTTTATAGGGTGGGTATTGTTCTTAGCTAAATTTTGAATTACTTCACACCCCTGATTCTTTAGATTTATATTGGTGGCAAGATGATGTTGGCTCAATTCCAGAGCTTGTATCCCAACGGCAGTTTAATTGCTGAATTAGTGCAAATTTTTCAAGGTAAATATGTCGTCAGGGCAAGTGTTATCATTGAAGGTGTCACCCGTGCGACGGGTATGGCAGCAGCTGAAACCATAGAAGCAGCAGAAGACCAAGCCAGAACTAGAGCATTGATGGTGTTGGGAATGACAAACACCCCCCAAACATCCGTAACCGGGACTGCTCAAGGGGTATCTCCAATACAGGTGAATTCTGTTGTCAATCAGCCTGGCTATGCTACGCCTCAAGACAGTAATTTTGGTAGTAATCAATGGTCAAAGACGAGCGATCGCACTCAAGATACCATCAACCGCTTTTCCCCTACAACTCATGCAGGTAGCCATAGCATAAATGACACCCCAAGTCAAGAATTTAGTCCCAGTTTACCTGCGACTAGCTACCAAGAACCAGAATATGATCCTGCCAGCGAAGACCTGCAAATGATGTCAGCTAGAGAGCTAGATACTGCTTCCTCTGTTGATGTCACAGCTAGTAATGTCACACCCTTTACACCCCGTAGCTACAATACCCCAGAAAACGTGACTAATTTACCCAGCCCAGGCAAGAAAAAGAAAAAAGCTGAACCTGTAGATTTATCTGATGTCATAGCCAAAACCGATGTCGAACTGCAACGCCTAGGCTGGACACCAGAACAGGGTAGAGAGTATTTAATTAAAACCTACGGTAAACGAGGGCGGACTTTACTTACAGAGGAAGAACTGCACAGTTTCCTCAAATACCTAGAATCTCAGCCTGATCCCATCGCCGGGTTTTAAATTAGTCAATTCCCCTCCTTACTGACAGGGAGGGGTTAAGGATAAAGTGATTATTGACTTACAACTGCTACAGGACGACTACCTGCTGAGTGACGGTCAATCACTTGGTCAATTAAGCCGTATTCTTTGGCTTCATCTGGCGACATAAAGAAATCACGTTCTGTGTCTTCGGCAATGCGCTCAATGGGCTGACCTGTGTGTTCGGCCAAATAATCATTTAACCGTTGTTTGTGGTATAAAATTTCTCGCGCCTGAATTTCGATGTCAGTAGCTTGACCTTGTGCGCCGCCTAAAGGTTGGTGGATCATAATCCGCGAATGGGGTAAACTCATCCGCTTGCCTTTAGTACCAGCACTGAGGAGAAATGCTCCCATACTGGCAGCTAATCCGGTGCAGATGGTACAAACATCAGGGCGAATCTGTTTCATGGTATCAAAAATACCCATGCCAGCAGTCACAGAACCACCAGGAGAATTTATATACAAATAAATATCTTTTTCTGGGTCTTCAGCATCCAAAAACAGTAATTGGGCAACTATCAAGTTAGCCAAATTACTGTCAACTTGTTGACCCAAAAAGATAATCCGCTCACGCAACAGGCGAGAGTAAATATCAAAAGCGCGTTCACCGCGACCCGATTGTTCAATGACGATAGGAATAGTCATGCAGCGTGCTTGTAGCTATTTTGAATACTATTTTATCGAGGACAACACCTTTCTGGGTGGGAATAGGCCATAGGGAATAGGGAATAGAGGAAAAATCAGACCTGACTATGGGGTGTTGAGCCGCCTCATCCCAAGCTGAGGTCATTTCTTCTATGGTTTGGTAGATGCCAAAAATCCTGATTGGCACTTTTTATAGTGAGAGTACGTCTAAAGAATTGACTATGCTGGTTATTTCTCACAAATCCGATAAACCCAGAGTACGAGGTGTAGTTAAATTCGCCAATCTCACTAGCAATGCTATCAACTGAGGGAGACCTGCCATGCCAAAAAGACTTGTGCAAGCCACCATCATAACTTTCTTACTTTATATTATTGCAGGACTCAGCCCCAATACGAGACTGCAAACCAGGGCGGGTTCACCCTCAACGGAAACGCCAGCACAAATCATTAGTATGTTGTTGCGTTCTCGCAATTAACCACGCTCACCAACAAGTTAAAACAACTTTTTCCACCCGACTCCTCACTCCCTCCTTACTTAATGTGTTTCTTAGGAGATATATATTCAGACATTGAGGTAAACACTGACAACAGGTAAACTGGGCTAAGAAGGCAACTACCGAATCTCAGCTATGACTAATCGCCTTGCTCACGCTCAGAGTCTTTACTTACGCAAACACGCCGAAAACCCGATTGACTGGTGGCCTTGGTGTGATGAAGCTCTTGCAACTGCAAAGGCAGAAAATAAACCGATTTTTCTGTCTATTGGTTATTCCAGTTGTCACTGGTGTACTGTGATGGAAGGTGAGGCTTTTTCTGACTTGGCTGTAGCTGAGTATATGAATGCTAATTTTTTGCCTATCAAGGTAGATAGGGAAGAAAGACCAGATATTGATAGCATTTATATGCAAGCTTTGCAGATGATGAGTGGTCAAGGTGGCTGGCCTTTAAATGTGTTTCTGTCACCAGAAGATTTAGTACCGTTCTATGCTGGGACTTACTTTCCTTTAGAACCACGCTACAACCGTCCTGGTTTTTTGCAAGTGCTGGAAGCTTTGCGCCGCTATTATGATACAGAAAAAGAAGATTTACGCGATCGCAAGGCTGTAATTCTGCAATCTCTCCTCACTGCTGCGGCTTTACAAACTGACGCTACACAAGCAGCACAAGCACAGGAATTACTGCGACGCGGTTGGGAAACTAGCACGGGAATTATTACCCCTAATCAGTATGGTAATAGTTTTCCGATGATTCCCTACACAGAATTAGCTCTGCGGGGAACTAGATTTAATTTCTCATCTCCCTATAATAGTCAGGAAATTTGCACTCAGCGCGGGCTAGATTTAGCTTTGGGCGGCATTTATGACCATGTAGCCGGAGGTTTCCATCGCTACACGGTTGACCCTACGTGGACAGTCCCGCACTTTGAAAAGATGCTCTATGATAATGGTCAGATTGTCGAGTTTCTGGCGAATTTGTGGAGCGCGGGAATACAAGAACCGGCATTTACTAGGGCTGTAGCTGGTACTATCGAATGGCTACAACGGGAAATGACAGCACCACAAGGTTATTTCTATGCGGCTCAAGATGCTGATAGTTTTAGTAATCCTGGGGAAACTGAACCGGAGGAAGGAGCTTTTTACGTTTGGAGTTACACTGAGCTAGAAGCATTATTAGCACCGACAGAATTAGCAGAATTACAACAGGAGTTTACTGTTACTGCTAATGGTAACTTTGAAGGTAAGAATGTTTTGCAAAGACGTAATCGAGGGCTGTTAAGTACAACTGTCGAAACGGCCTTAGATAAATTGTTTACGGCTCGTTATGGTACTGCACCTGATGCTTTAGAAACTTTTCCCCCAGCGCGTGATAATCAAGAAGCTAAAACTCTGAATTGGCCGGGACGCATTCCTTCAGTTACAGACACTAAGATGATTGTAGCTTGGAATAGTTTGATGATTTCGGGGTTGGCAAGGGCTGCGGCAGTGTTCCAAGAACCGTTGTATTTTGAGATGGCAACACGGGCAGCGAATTTTATTTTAGAGCATCAGTTTGTGAATGGACGATTCCATCGACTAAATTATGAATGTAAGCCGAGCATTATCGCACAGTCTGAAGATTATGCGCTGTTTATTAAGGCTTTGTTAGATTTACAGACTTGTGTTCCTGAGCAGAGGTTTTGGTTAGAAAAGGCGATCGCTCTACAAACTGAGTTTAATGAATTTCTCTGGAGTGTAGAATTAGGCGGTTATTTTAATACAGCTAGTGATGCAAGTCAAGATTTAATCGTGCGGGAACGTAGCTATGCTGATAATGCTACACCATCAGCCAACGGAGTGGCGATCGCTAACTTAGTGCGTCTAGCATTGCTCACGGACGACCTGCATTATCTCGATTTAGCCGAACAAGGTTTAAAGGCTTTTAATAGTGTAATGCAACAAGCACCCCAAGCTTGTCCCAGTTTATTCACGGCGTTAGATTGGTATCATAACTGTACTTTAATTCGTAGTACCACGGAGCAAATCAAGCTTTTAATACCGAAATATCTACCAACGGCTGTGTTTAGTGTGGTATCTAATTTACCAGCAGGTAGTGTTGGTTTAGTTTGTCAAGGTTTAAAATGTCTTGCTCCCTCTGAAAGTATCGAGCAAATGTTAGAGCAAGTGCAGCAGAGTCAAAATAGAGGTTAGTTGATGCAGATGAAAAATACTCTCACTGCTATTGTTTTAGCAGGTGGTAAAAGTTCTCGGATGGGTGAGGATAAAGCTTTGCTGACCTGGGAAGGTGTACCATTATTGCAGAGGGTGTGTAGTGTAGCGGCGAGTTGTGCTGAGACTGTTTATGTAGTCACACCTTGGCCAGAACGCTATCAACACTTAGACTTATCCCATAGCCAATTTATTCCAGAAGTCCCTATCACCTCATCCCAGGGGCCTTTAGTTGGTTTTGCTCAAGGTTTGACACAAGTACAAACTGAGTGGGTGTTGCTACTAGCTTGTGATTTACCGAAATTGCGGGTTGAGGTGTTGCAAGCTTGGGCGGCTGAATTGGATAATGTAGAAGATGAGGCGATCGCAACTTTAACTCAACACTCAAAAGGCTGGGAACCCTTGTGTGGTTTTTATCGCCGTCGCTGTTTAGCGCAACTATTAGAGTTTATCAATCAAGGCGGGCGATCGTTCCAACAGTGGCTTCAGCATTATCCTGTACACATTTTACCCTTACCAGCACCGTCTATACTGTTTAATTGCAACACCCCAGAAGATTGGGCTTTGCTCACAGATTAAAAATCAAACTTTCTCCTCACGACAGATAAATGTAAAAATTTTTACCTTTATAAATTTTAAATACAGTATGTTTTGTTATCTATCAAACATTACTTACTCACGCTATTCCTGTATATTAAATACAGCTTTTCTCAAAAACCTTGTATACATAAAGGCGAGTAGCACAGTCATCTGATTTTCGGGGATTTTGACTGATGTGCTTACTCGCTTTTTTTTACAAATATGTTTTCGTAGTAATATAGCGTTTTCTAGTCTAATGAAGTACCAACTTATCTGCGTTTATCTGCGTCCATCTGCGTTTAATTCTGACTAACTGTACCTTACTTGAATGCGAATAGTTATAGGAATCATATTTGATTTCTGAAAAAAACTCAGTACACCTCTGTTCCCTGTTCCCTGTTCCCTGTTCCCTACCTACACAAATAATTTTATTAATCAAATCGGATTCCTATATATAGTATTCTTGATGTCATCTCATGCAACCTAAAAATTTGCTAGTTGCGTCACTCCTGTTTCAATATTGCTTACAATTAAAATAAACACGAAAGAATTTTAATATGCTTCGTCGTTGGATATCATCAGCCTTAGCAATTTTATTGAGCATAATTATTAGTGCTTGTGCAACTGCAACTACTCAACAGTCATCAGCACCAATTACTAATAATACTGAAATATCTCAACCAGTTTCTCAGCAATTACCAACAGTCAAAGCCAAAAGAGTTGTTACTCTCTCATCTTTGGCTACAGATATTATCTATCAACTGGATAAAACAAAACTTGTAGGTATTAGTGGTAGTACATTATTTAAAAATGACTCACGCTTCCAGAACATTCCGCGTGTCAGTGAAGGTCAAACTCCGCCCAATTTAGAAAAAATTGTAGCACTCAAACCAGATTTAGTCATTGGTGCAGCAGGATTTTCTAACCCAGCAATTGAACGACTCCAACAATTAGGAATTCCTACTTTATTAACGCAAGTGAATACTTGGGAATCTTTAACAGCACTGACTAAACAACTAGCCCAATTAATTGATGCTAATCCTCAGCCTTTATTAGACCGTTACCAAAGTTTTTTACCAGATAAGGTTAACCAGAGTCCTTCTACTTTAGTTCTGGTGAGTATACAACCAATTTTAGCACCAAATAAAAACAGTTGGGCAGGAGATTTATTAGAGAAATTTCAAGCGAAAAATTTAGCAGCAGAATTACAAGGTAAAAGTCCAATTGCGGGTTATGTCACACTTTCGCCGGAGAAAGTTGTAGCAGCAAATCCTGATGTGATTCTAGTAATTAGTCCGCCTTCTGGTGGTTCAGAAACAGGAGTGTTAGATAGTTTTAAAAAAGAAGCTTTTTGGCAAAAACTGCAAGCGACTAAAAATAATCGTGTCTATGTTTTTAATTATTACGGTTTAGTGAATCCTGGTAGTATAGATGCGATTGAAAAGGCTTGTCAGCAGCTTAAACAAGATTTGCAATTAACCAGTTTGTAGTAAGGACTTTAGTCCTTACAATTAAAATAAGGGCTAGAGCCGCTTACTACGAACTACATAATTTTTAATCTTTGGTTTGTAGTAAGGACTTTAGTCCTTGCAATTGAAAGAAGGGCTAAAGCCCTTACTACGAACTAAATCATTCACTGTTTTTGATTAACTAAGCTATTTTTCTCAGGTTTGCTAAAACCACCAGTTAAGCTACGGAAATACAAGCCTCCTACAGTGAGTAAAAATATCAGATATCCTACTGCTTGTATCAGGTAAAGATGTTCTCTATAGCCAAATAAAGATTTGAGAATTATGCCAGGGAACTGTCGATCTGGTAAGATTTTGTCAGTGTTCCAGACCATTGGCCCTAAAATGCAAGAATGAATTTTGGTAAAGTGTTCGTAATAAAAACACAGACTTTCTGAAGCGCGACTGCTGAGTGCTAGGTTAGCTACAGCATCATCAAAATGTTTTAACGCTGAAACTACTAAGCCGGCGACAATCAAAACCAATAATACACCCATGACTTGGAAGAATTGGCGAATATTGATTTTGACACCTAATTTAAATAAGAGTACACCTATGGCTGCGGCTGAGGCTAAACCTGCAAGTGCGCCGACTGTAGGTATTAGTCCTTGTTGAAAGTTGGCGGCGATAAATAAGACTGTTTCAAAGCCTTCACGCACAACAGCTACTAAGATTAAACTAAAGACTCCCCAACCAGCATGAGAATTTTTTCCTAAAGCTTCGTTGACTGCGCCTTCCACTTGGGCTTTCATGGATTTAGCTTGCTTTGTCATCCAGATTAGCATCCAACTGAGCATGGCGATCGCTAACACACTAAACACACCCTCTAGCATTGGCTCAACTACAGAGGTGTATTGTGGGTTTGCTGCTCCTATGGCTGTAATTAACCAACTGAATAGTACACCGATGAGCGCACTGACCACAATCCCCACGCCAATACCAGCATATACCCAAATGTTGAGGCGGGATTGTTGAGCTTTTTTCAACAGTGCTAACACAATACCCACCACTAAAGCAGCTTCTACTCCTTCGCGGAGTGTAATTACAAATGTTGGTAGAGCCGTGCTAAAGTTCATTATGATTTAGTCATTAGTCATTGGTCATTAGTTGTTAGTCCATAGTTTTTAGTAAACAGTAGTTGACTATGGACTATGGACTATTTAGTGTTAGCTGAAGTCGCGTAACATCTTTTTCAGTTCGAGGTTATGCAATTCTTCTTGCCCGATCATTGTACGGGCAAATTCTTCTAAATAAATACTAGCATCGGCAACAGTCTCTAAGAGATTTTTATACATTTCCAATGCTTTTCTTTCGTGGTTTAAGCTTTCTTCCAAGATATCTTTCACAGAATGCTTAAAGGTTTCTTCCATTGGGGCGATTCTTAAGGTAGGATGTCCATCTAATCCTGTAAGAATTTCGCCTACTTGTTGAGCATGAAGTAAAGATTCGCTGGCCTGAGCTTTGAAAAAGGCTACAATGGGAATGCGATTAGGGCCTGTTACCATCAGGGAATAGTGGGTGTAGCGCACTACTCCGGCGAGTTCAAATTCCATGATGGCGTTTAATAAGTCGATGGTCTTTTGTTGGTCAAGCTCTTGCATTTGTCGTTAGTTACAATTACGAAGGGAGTGTTATGAGTAAGGATTTACTGGTGTACTTGGAAAAAGTATCTTACTGCTTACTCATTTTAAACGTCTTAGTTTGTAGCTGATGGTACTTGACAATACTATCTTTGTGCTTGGCTGTTAGATTGAGCAATGACTTTTTGAGAATTCACTTCAATAGTCTTCACTAGCTGAGTCACTTCGTCCGGTGTTTTTACGGGTTCAGCATCAAATTCATAAATGGTTGCGCTACCATTGCTGATTGGGCGGATTCCATTTGTCTCCTTTGCTCAGGGTGACGTTATTGGGCATGGAATTTAACCACGGTAATTAAATTGCAAATTATTTGCAACTATCGAATTGTATGTTATAGGAGTTAGGAGTTATTGTCAATGATTGTCAAGTGGTGGGTTTTGAGAGGTTAAACGCGGAGGTACGCGGAGGAAACGCGGAGGTACGCGGAGGGTTTTTCGTCGATTGCTTACGTGAATACATTTAGGTTAAAGTATTTATTTATAGTAGTAATTGAGAAGATTATGGGTAGATATTTTCTGGGGTGATTTTCTCTGGAGTTCCTGTAAGCTCTACAAGAGGTTTTAGAGATGAAAGTCTCAAAAGCTCTTGGTAAGCTTTAATGCAGTGGTTTTAGTTAAGTTCTGATTCTGGATATGAGGAATTGTCTGGAATTTTTAATTTTTCCTGGTGAGTTGTTGTCTCTGGAGGTTGCTGGGTTAAACTATTTTTTTGAACTAATTTTTTTGAGGTATAAAGTGTGCTGAGAATGGTTCTCACTTCAAAACCTGTGTCGCTCATCCTGATGGGAGTGTTGAGTTTTTATATGGTTGTGAGCGCGTCTGCTCCTGCCTATGCTATGCACGTTATGGAGGGTTATTTGCCAGCAGGATGGGCGGTGTTTTGGTGGGTGGTGGCTTTACCGTTTATACTTTTGGGTGTGCGATCGCTCTCTCGCATTACTCAGGCTAATCCAGAGTTAAAGTTACTTTTAGCTTTGGCAGGGGCTTTTACTTTTGTTTTATCGGCGTTAAAATTACCTTCGGTAACAGGTAGTTGTTCTCATCCGACTGGTACGGGTTTGGGTGCTGTGTTATTTGGCCCTTTGGCTATGTCGGTTTTGGGTACGCTGGTTTTAGTGTTTCAAGCTTTATTATTGGCTCATGGTGGTTTAACAACTTTGGGAGCAAATGCTTTTTCGATGGCGATCGCTGGCCCTTTTGCGGCTTACTGGATCTATCATTTAACAATGCAGTTCACTGGTAAGCAAAAAATCGCTATATTTTTAGCCGCAGCTTTAGCAAATTTGCTCACCTATCTGATTACTTCTGTACAACTTGCTTTGGCTTTCCCCGCACCCGTGGGGGGATTTGTCGCTTCATTTTCTAAGTTTGCCGGAATTTTTGCAATTACACAAGTACCCTTAGCTATTAGTGAAGGATTGTTAACTGTGTTGGTGTGGAATTGGTTACAATCCTATAGTCCTCAAGAATTAGAATTATTGCAATTAATTAGACGGGAATCTCAAACCCATGAATCAATCTAAGTCAGGAATCAGTAATTGGTTATTATTGCTAGGAGTTATTATTTTATCAGTCAC
Organism: Anabaena sp. 4-3; assembly: GCF_001597745.1. GTDB lineage: Bacteria > Cyanobacteriota > Cyanobacteriia > Cyanobacteriales > Nostocaceae > Trichormus. The sequence continues at coordinate 107,476 of NZ_LUHJ01000026.1, forward strand.
GCCTTTAATATTTTTAAAAGGTGCAGAATTTGCGGGTGCTGATGGACAAGCTGAAGAGGTAATTGGGGAAATTAAACCTGATTATCAACCTTGGTTTAAACCTTTATTTGAACCCCCAAGCGGTGAAGTCGAAAGTTTATTATTTAGCTCACAAGCTGCTTTAGGTGCGGGAATTATCGGTTATGCAATTGGTTTATATAAGGGACGTTCCCAGCAGCAAAGGAATAAGGAATGAGCCTGCAAATCGATACACTGGCTTATACTAATAAATTACGGCGATTAGCACCAGTGCAAAAATTACTGTTTGCGATCGCCTTACTGATTATATCAAATTTGGCTCATCCACCTGTGCAGATTTTAATCGCTGTTTGGATGAGCGTTTGGACAATTTTTTACGCAGGTATTCCCGCTAAAATCTATTTAAAATTAGTCTATATTCCGATAGTCTTCTGGTTAACCAGTTTACCCGCTTTAGTAATTAATGGTGTGCATATTCACCAGTTCAATTTAATTCAAGGTGATACTATTACAGGTTTAGATATTGGTGGTTATTACTTATATATTAGCAAGCAGGGAATTGAGCAAGCAGGGAGTATTTTAACGCGAGCGATCGCAGCTATTTCTTGCTTCTATTTTATCATGTTAACCATCCCCTTTACTGACTTATTACAAATTTTAAAACGTGTAGGTTTACCGATACTAATCACAGACTTACTATTACTCATGTATCGGTTTATTTTCGTCCTATTAAATACAGCATCAGAGTTATGGATAGCTCAACAATCTCGTAGTGGCTACCGTACATTTAGCCTGAGCATAAAGAGTTTATCATTGTTAATTGGGCAGTTATTCCAACGCACTCTCGAAAAATATCGTCAAGTTTCTCTTAGTTTAGAATCGCGTGGGTTTAACGGTGAGTTTCAAGTTTGGCATTCCTATCGTTATCATCTCTCTAGAAGGTACGCAATAGAAGCTATTCTGGGATGTTTACTATTATTAGAATTAGAATTTAAAATTGCTGTTTTATAACAGTATTTCTGAAAAATTATGCAGCAATCATTACTAGAATTCCTTGATGTACAATATAGTTATCCTGGTACACACAAAGCAGCATTGCAAAGAATGACGCTGCGAATACCATCAGGAAAAAAATGTGCATTAATTGGAAGAAATGGTTGCGGTAAAACTACACTATTTTTATTAGCTAACGGTCTATATAAACCCCAAAAAGGTATAATATCTTGGCAAGGTCAGCCTTTACAATATGACCGTCGTTATCTGATGAATTTACGGCAAAAAATCGGGCTAATCTTTCAAAACCCCGAACAACAGTTAGTAGCTTCTACCGTTGAAGAAGATATTTCCTATGGTTTATGTAATTTAGGCTTGCCAAAAGCGGAAATTCAACAACGAGTTGAACAAGCTTTGAGAGAATTTGAACTAACTGAATTAGCTGATAAACCTGTACATCATCTGAGTTTAGGACAGAAAAAGCGAGTTTCTTTAGCTGATGTCATGGTGTTAAATCCAGAATTATTATTATTAGATGAACCAACCGCTTATCTAGATAAACCCCAAACTCGTAATTTAATAGCCAGCTTGCAAAAAATTCACGCATCCGGTACAACTATCCTCATGGCTAGCCATGATTTAGACTTTGTTTATAGCTGGGCAGACTGGATTTTTGTGATGGATGAAGGCAAATTAGTTTTAGAAGGACAACCACAGGATTTATTTGCCCAGAAAGATATTTTAGAACAGTTACAATTAGGTTTACCTCTGATTTACGATATATTATTTTCTGAAAATAAAACTCAAGAAGAGTTAAGTTTAGAAAAGTTACGCCAAAAAATATTAAATATGTTGCTTTAGTTCTTTTGTTCATCCATAGCGTCAAATCCAGATCCCCGACTTCTCAAAGAAGTCGGGGATCTATCTTATTTTGTAGTGAAATCAATAAAAGTTAACAACTTGCTAAATAAGTACATTATTTGATGTGTATTTTATTGCGAATATTCCCTGAGTATCAGGCTAAAATCCCCCAATAGGGCATTGAAAACAAATGAGAAATATTGTTTTTTATAAGTTTGATGCCTAAAATTGCACAGTTTTAATAAAGGGCAGATTATGCACATACCTGATGGATTTGTTTCTGTACCCGTGGCTGGGGCTACTGGTTTAGCCAGTGCTTTAGCATTGTTTGTGGCGTGTGAGCGATCGCAAGAAGCCTTTGGTATTCGTCGCGCCCCGTTACTGGGTTTAACTACCGCCTTCATCTTTGCGGCGCAAATGATTAATTTTCCGGTTGCGGGTGGTACAAGTGGTCACTTGCTGGGAGGAACGTTAGCAGCAATTATTTTGGGTAGTCCTTGGGCTGGTATGCTTTGTATGGCCACAGTCTTCATCATCCAAGCTGTATTGTTTGCCGATGGTGGGATCACCGCTTTGGGAGCTAATATTTTAAATGCGGCAGTAATTAACGTTTGGGTAGGCTGGATATTAACCCAAACTTTACAAAGGTTATTCGGTGGTTCTAAAGGACGCTTACCTTTAGCTGCGGGAATTGCTGCGGGTGTCAGCGTCGTCGTAGCATCTATAGCTTGTGCGATCGAATTACTGCTTTCGGGAACTGCTTCCATAGCCGTTTTACCAGCAATGGCTGGTGTTCATATCTTGATAGGTGTAGGTGAAGGCTTAATTACTGGCGGTGTGTTGACTTACCTAGCCAAAGCACGCCCAGATTTACTACCAGGGGAACAGGAAGAAATGCGTGGCTGGTTAGTACCTGTAGTTAGCATTGTCTTAGTAGCTGGGTTACTATCATTGGTAGCTTCAGCTTGGCCTGATGGTTTAGAAAGAGTAGCCGAAGACTTAGGTTTTATCGACTTAGCCGAACAGGTGCGGGTAACAGTACCAACACCCTTAGCAGACTACGGAATTGAAGGTTTAGGTGTGATTGGTACAAGTATCGCTGGGCTTGTAGGTGCGGCGATTTGCTTCGCTGTCGCCTTTGGCATCGCCAAAATCGTCAGTCCGAAGAGTGCTTAATCTGGGGACTGGGGATTGGGGACTGGGGATTGGGGACTGGGGAAGACAATGGAGAAATTATTGAAGAGTCAACAATCAACAGTCAACAGTCAACCGTCAACAATCAACAATTTTGAATTTTGAATTTTGAATTTTGAATTTTGACGTATGGTTTTAGCGTTACGTTTGCATCTATCTCTAGTGATTGTTGTCGGCACAGCTTTATTAAAGCATCATGCTTGGTATTGGCTGGCTGTATATGGTGCGATCGCTTGTCTGTGGTTGGCATTTTTACGCCCACCACTGCGTCAAATGGGAGGATTACTCGGTACAGAATTAATTTTCTTGTCTTTAGTCGCCTTACCCTTGGGTTGGGAACGAGCCAGTTTTCTGTTAGTTCGTTCTCTGGTTTGTCTCGTCGTCATGAATAGTTTTCTCTTAACTCTACCCCCTCACAGTTTTGGTATTGCGCTCAAAAGTTTACCTGTACCAACAGCTATCAAAGAAAATTTATTGCTAGCTGGGCAATACATCGAAATATTACTGTCGGAAGTCAAACGGATGCAGCGTAGCGCGCAATTACGAGGACTCAATGGTGTATCTGGCTGGTTACGCTACGCCAGTGTAGCGATGATTGGGAGTTTGTATATTCGCAGTTTGGAAAGGGCGGAACGTGTCTATGGTGCAATGGTGATTCGCGGTTATAACGGACAATTGCCCATAGATGCGACATTCCGAGCCAAAGAACGTTTTACTCTGCTGATGGCTTGGGCGATCGCTATCTGTTTTACCCTCAGTTCCTATTGGCACAATGCAGTCTTCATATAGAGTTGTGAATCTTGAAATCTTTAACTTCTCACCCCCACACATCTACCCGTCACCCCCACGCCGCAGTAGTTGAGGTGAAAAACTTAGTTTATGCTTATCCTCACCAAGCACCTGTATTACAAGATATTTCTTTTAGTTTAAATCCAGGCGATCGCGTGGCGTTAATGGGTGCAACTGGTTCTGGTAAAAGCACCTTGCTAGAAAATCTCATTGGTTTAAAACAGCCGCAATCAGGCAAAATTTTCATTAATGACATTCCCCTAGAAACCAAAACCTTACCCGAAATTCGGCGATACATTGGCTTTAGCTTTCAAGATGCTAACGACCAATTATTTATGCCCACCATCTTAGAAGATATTACCTTCGGGCCGCGTAATTACGGTGTACCAACCGCCATAGCCAGCGATCGCGCCCGTCAATTATTAGCAGATTTTGGTCTAGCAGCCTACGCCAATCGTTCCGCCCACGAATTATCCGGGGGACAAAGACGACTAGCCGCCCTCGCCGCTATTTTGGCACTCGAACCGACAATTTTGATTTTAGATGAGCCAACCACTGGACTAGACCCAGCATGGCGGCGACATCTGGCGCAAGTATTATTAAATTTACCAGTGCAAGTCATCTTAATTGCTTCCCATGAACTACATTGGTTGGGAAAAGTGACTCAACGGGCTTTGGTACTCTCTGGCGGTAGCATCGCCATTGACAGTGAAATTCAGCCACTTTTACAAGACGGGGACACTTTAGAACAGTTAGGTTTACCCATAGGTTGGTGATGATAGCGAATTGCAACCAGATAGACTACAGATTTATCCGCGTTTATCTGCGTTTATCTGCGTTCAATTATTTTTTATCTTCGCTGAATAAAACTATAAAACTTGTAGGCGTAAGCCTATGCGTGAATTGCCCACAGCCTGATAATCTCTTAACTGAGAGTTGAAATCTGGGAAATTTATGTACAACGCACCAGCTACCAGTACCGCCCAAGCAATTAAATTGTTAGTTGTCGATATAGATGGCACAATTTCGGGAGAGTCGAACACTGTTAGTCAAGCTGTCAAAGAAGCGATCGCCGCCGCCAAAGCTCAAGGTATTGCAGTGGCGATCGCCACTGGTAGAATGTATCGCTCGGCTTTACGCTTTCATCAAGAGTTAAATTGTACTCTGCCGTTAATGGCTTATCAGGGTGCGTGGATTCAAGACCCCGCTACTCAAAAAGTTTATCAACATTTAGCTGTATCTAGAGAAGTGGCTCACCAGCTACTAGATTATTTTGAACAGCCGACGCTGCGATCGCTGCTTTCTATCCATTTCTACATCAATGATCAGTTGTATGTGCGGGAAGTCACCCCGGAAACCCAAGCCTATGCTGTTCGTTCTGGCATTACACCCATTGCTGTCGGAGATTTACGCCAAACCCTCTCCTCTGCTCAACCCACAAAGATTTTAGCCCTTTGTGACGATACAACTATCATTCAAAATTTAATGGGGAATTTGCGCCGCCAGTACACCCCGGCGGAATTGTATATGACAACCTCCGTTGCTACTTTCTTAGAAGCTGCCAATCCGGTTGTCAATAAAGGTAATGCTGTCCGTTACTTGGCAGAAGAAATATTAGGCTTACAAAGTCACAATGTCATGACTATTGGGGATAACTTCAATGATGTAGAAATGCTGGAGTATGCCGGGGTTGGTGTAGCGATGGGAAATGCTCCAGAACAGGTGCAAGCGATCGCGGATTGGGTAGCTCCTAGTGTAGAACTTGATGGTGTAGCCACAGCCATCGAAAAATTTCTACTTTCTTAAATACCCGAAAATCAGAAAGAACACCGACGACTGGCCGTGTTTCGTCTCGGTGTTCTCGCTGGTTCGCTCCTCACACACCTGATAATATAGCCGAGGGTCATAAATCAGTCAAGACCTAGTTATAAAAGTTTTTATTGTCTGGCTCAGAAACACTACTGAACAAAGGTCAAAAGCTGTAAAACTCGATTTGGCGGGTATGATTGCAAAAGCAGAAACTAGAGTGAGCAAAACCCAGCACAGAATTTTCACTTCTGGCTAGAGTTATGCAATTAGCTGTATCTAAAGTTATAGTTCCACAGGTGCAACAGAACCCAATTTGTTGACTAACAAAAACCTGAAAACTAACTGAGTAATAATCAACAATCCCAGTCGCGCTTGGGTTAACTCTGGTAAAGAAGTTTTCACTTCCCCCCAAATGCGACACCGACACCAAAAATCCTCAAAAGCTTGACTCAAATCCAGCCCTACTTTTTCCCAGTTGATTTTATCCCCATTGTCAGGAAACTCTAACTCATCTACGGTTTTGACTAATTCCACAATTAAACTACTCTCCGCCGGATGATTCAGGCGAAGTTTAGCTTCATGATTCAGCCAAGGAATAGATTCTGTTGTCAGCAGACTTAAGAGTGGCTGATTATCGCTATAATCTGACGAAGGTGTTTTGAGTTGAATTAATCCTTCCCGGTGAGCCAGCCAAAGGAGCGAACAACAGCGTGCATGAGCATATTGTATAGCAAATAAGCGAGCAGGACTGTGAAGTTTTACACTTAGCTGCGTTCCTGGCGGTGAAGAGTAGAGGTAGCTTTTGCCAACTGCAAAACTTTGCAACCAAGTTGCTAAAAAAGAGTCACGTAATTCTAAATGAATCCAACCTGGAGGCACAATCCCCACAGACAAAGTTTCACCACAGATATCGCATAGGTGGCTAACAATGGCTTGAGCTATCTCCAAAGCGTCTTGATTATGAGATTTTGACAATCGTAGAGCCACCCCTGAAATATACAGAACTCGATGAATATCTCTACCTTGATGTAGAGGGATTTTTCCATCTTTTATCTGTAGGGTTTCCCTATGATGACTGTAAACATCAAGTGCCGTTAGTAAATAACCATATACTAACTGCTTAGGTGCAGTGTTTTTACTGAGAAATAAGTGATTATACACTTAGTTTAGATGAAAAGCACGGTTGCGGTAATTACTTGGGTATATGTCATCTAACATAGGATATAATATTACTCTAAAAGGAGAAAAATGAGACAAGCATAAAATTTCATAAATATTCGATGAATAATATGTAAACTTTACTACCAACATTGTACAGTAGGAAGTATAACAAATATAGTAGGGCGCAAATTGCTCTCTACTTTTTGGATGGCTGACGCTGTTAGGCGTTAAGCCTACTTCAAAAAAAACACAAAGACACTCCTTGCACCTTTTATGTCGTCTTTGTCTTCAGCCGAACGCTCTTTGTTACCTATGCAATCTCCATCTTCCTTTTCTGAGGCATCACGCCCTTTTCTCACCTGGCAACGCATTCTTGACTGGGCGCAAGAACACTATCGCTGCCGCACCTTTAGCAAAGATGAGCGCATCCCAGCCCGGCCTGGTTTGCTGTATTTGGTGCAGAGGGGTGCGATTCGCATGGTAGGAACCGCCCAGGTTAGTGCTACTGCGAGTCAGCTAACATCTCGACGCATCAACAGAACCCCCGAAGAAGCATTCTTGGGTTTTGTGGGAGCCGGACAGCCCTTTGAAATCGTGGCGCAGTCACCATTCACGCTGCAAGCTTATGCTCATGTTGATCAAACAGCCGTGCTATGGATGTACTGGCATGATTTAGACAACTGGCCTCATTTTCGTCGGGAAGTAATGGATGCCTTCAGATACCAGCACCAGCGTAAACTTTTGTGGCTCAGTGCTTTGGGTCAACGGCGTACAATTGACCGACTCTTAGGATTCCTCACTTTGTTAATTGAGGAATATGGAGAGCCAGCCATGAGCGAAACCGATCCCGATGTGATTCGTGGTTATTGTTTGCCTTTCCCCCTTACCCATGCTCAAATCGGTAGCGCGATTGGTTCAACTCGTGTCACCGTCACCCGTTTAATGGGTAAATTACGTCAACGTGGCTTAATTCTCACCCAAGGGGATAATTTGATTTGCTTGCCAGCAGAGTCAATTAATAGAGCCAGCTAAAGCATCATTGACTGTATTCAGCGCATCTACGGTGAGGAACTGCCACTCTGGCTATCAGCAATAGCAGAGTTCGGTGAGTTGTGATTGTCAAACTTAGGTAATCAGTTCCTACCCCCGATGAGTCAGCAGTAAGTCCGCGCCAGCAACACTTGCTTACTGCTCAGTTAAAAAAATCTGTTTGTCCACCACAAACAGATTATGCAATCGGGCAAATTTATCGCTAAAAGGCCTCAATGTTCAATTTGTGCCATTGATCAAGACATTTAGGGAGGACGAATCGTTCTTGGTATGGAGCAAGTAATAGCCCCTGCGTTCGCCCCAACGGCAAGGGCTAGATTGAACATTGAGACAATGCCTTTGGGGTTAGTAGCTAGTGAGTCATTAAGAAAGATATATTACTGCAACTTGTTTGATTAACCGCAGTATTTGCTTCTATGTGAGTTTTTGAGTCAAAAGCCTATAGTCAATAGTCGCTAGTTGTTCACTAATGACTAATGACTAATGACTAATGACTAATAACTAATAACCAATCACTAATCTTCTTCAGCAGAATTTGGTATGACTGCATCTAATGCACTTACCATTAATTTCTTCTGGGAAAATTTTAAGATTTCCTGATTCCAGTCAGGGGCAGCAAACTGGGGCAAGATTTCTTGACTAAAAGCCTCGGCGGCTTTAGAACGATAGCGGTTAGGATTAAATATCAGCCATAGTGTGCGCTTGACAACAACACCTTCAATGGGGGTGCAGTGCAGTACACCCATTTGTAATTCTTTGGCGATCGCGCTGGTGGAAACAAAAGCCGCACCTAACCCTGATTGCACAGCGTTTTTAATCGCTTCAATGGAATTGAGTTCCATTTCAATTTTAAACCGCCTAGTATCAAGACCACAGCGTGCTAATACCTGGTCAATGACCTTGCGAATTGTGGATTGGGAATCTAGGGCAATGAATTGTAATTTATATAGGTCTTCTTTTTGAATGGTGTCCTGTTTGGCGAAGGGATGGAATACAGGTAAAATCAGTGCCAGTTCATCTTCAGCGTAGGGAATAATTTCTAAAGATTCTGCCAATTCTGCGGGGATTTCACCGCCAATAATTGCCAAATCTACCTGACCATTAGCGACGCTCCAAGCAGTGCGTCGGGTAGAGTGGACGTGTAGTTGGACAGCAACATCGGGATATTTTTGGCGAAACATCCCGATCATTTTGGGCAGTAAATATGTACCAGTAGTTTGAGAAGCACCGACGATTAAAGTACCACCCTGAAGGTTTTGTAAATCCTCAATCGCTCGGCAAGTTTCTTGACACAAACTGAGGATTTTTTCACCGTAACTCAATAGTAGATGCCCTGCTTCGGTTAACTGTGCGCGTCGTCCGCCACGGTCGAATAAGGGTACATCCAATTGCCGTTCTAAATTCTGCACTTGCAAACTCACGGCAGGTTGGGAGACGTATAGACTATCAGCGGCGCGCTTGAAGCTCCCTTCTACGGCGATCGCTTTGAGAATACGTAACTGATCTAAAGTGAAAGGAAGGTCAGACATAATGGCTCAACCCACAAACTTTTGAAAGGAGCAGCTTTGGCAATCAATCAAGGTTTACAGCTAGAAGCTGTGCATGATTGGTTGCATCTTACACTTGGAGGCTTAACTCGAAAAAGACAGTATCACAACATCTTGATAAAAGTCCCCTCTGGAATACTTTGTGGTATTGGTTGTATATACTTAACTTTTCTTTAAATAACTTCACCTATGTTTATGATGCTTAATACTTGGTTAACTCCGAGTCATTTTGTCATGCTGGGGTTACTGTTAACGTTTGCGATCGCCCACAGTGGGGGAGCGGCTTTGCGACCTTGGGCAGAAAAGTACATCGGCCCCAGGGTGTATCGCATTGTGTTTGCATTAGTTAGTTTACCTTTGGCTGTCACACTAATTATTTACTTTTTTAATCACCGTTATGATGGCCTGCAACTTTGGCAGGTACAAGGTGTACCGGGAGTGAAAGCAATAGTTTGGGTGTTGTCAGCGATTTCATTTTTATTTTTGTATCCTGCCACCTTCAATCTACTAGAAATTGCGGCTATTCAAAAGCCCCAAGTGCATCTGTATGAGACAGGGATAATCCGAATTACCCGCCACCCCCAAATGGTGGGGCAAATAATTTGGTGTATCGCTCATACCCTGTGGTTAGGTACTAGCTTTACTTTGGTAACATCAATTGGGTTAGTATTGCATCATTTATTTGGAGTGTGGCACGGCGATCGCCGTTTGAGCGATCGTTATGGTGAAGCCTTTGCAATTGTCAAACAGCGCACCTCCATTATTCCCTTTTTAGCAATTATTGATGGTCGCCAATCTCTCAACTGGCAAGAATTTCTTCGTCCTGCTTACTTAGGTATTGGTATTTTTGTCGCACTGCTTTGGTGGGCGCATCCCTTTTTACTGGTAGCAACTAGCCGGGTAAGTTGGTAGTTTGCTCATGATCCCCAATCTCCAAAAAAAATACTAACAAGCGGGAAATTTCCTACTTATCAATTACTACCAAATCAATGTAGGATGAATGGAAACAGCTGTTAGTGGGGGTACGCTCATTAGTTGGAATATTTTTTTATAGTGGTAAGTTACTGAGCAATTGCCTCTGTGGGAGAGTATCAGGCACAGCATTCACAATAACCTCTCCCAGAGGTCTGCCAGGACTTAAAAAGCTAAAAAGCAGCCGTTAAAATGCTGCTGGCTTGTGTGTCAAAGCCAAAAGCAATTTTGAAACCTAACTGCTATAAAGCCTTTACTAGCTTGCTAACTTCTTCTGCTGATAGCTAGTTTGATAATAAAACCCTATAATTTTAGAGGCGTCATGGTGTTGTCGGTTAGTGAGCGGACATTTACTCAAGAAGTTTTAGAATCTCCAATTCCAGTTTTAGTCAACTTTGAAGCACCTTGGTGTGGTTTATGTCGGATTATCCACCCTTTGCTCCTGCAATTTCAAGCTGAATGCGGGGAGCAAATTAAATTAGTTGGGATTAACGCCGATGACAATTTTAAACTTTCTAACACTTATCGCCTAAAGTCTCTGCCTACCTTACTGTTGATTGAAAATGGTATGGTTCGGCATCGCTTAGAAGGTTTTCGTGGTCGAGATGACTTACGTTTAGCTTTGGAAGAAATTAAACTCACCTATAGTCATCGCCTCCCAACTTACCACAGCCCCAAGACCGCAGACCTAGAATGTCATTTAGCATGATTGGGGATTGGGGACAAATCAATTCAAAATTCAAAATTTAAAATTCAAAATTAAAGAATTTTGGGGAAAAATCTTCCCTGCTTCTCCGTCCCCCTGCCCCCTTGCTAGTGCCTAAATCTAAAACCAAGCTTAATTACCCCACCGAAATGTGATTGAGTGGGGTATTTTATCATCTAGGGTGTGTGTCACAATTATTAACAGTTCCGACCTGGACATTTGCTGGCGGCAATCACTGTACAGTAAAGTCCAAAGTTAGTCAAGAATCCTCAAAGTACGCGTCAGTGATGGAAATAATCTATCAATACGCCTGGCTGATTCCGGTATTGCCGCTTTTGGGGGCAATGCTAGTCGGCATAGGCTTAATTTCGTTAAATCAGACGACAAACCGCCTACGACAACTAAATGCAGCGTTGATCATTTCCCTGATGGGCGCAGCAATGGGTCTGTCGTTGGCCTTACTTTGGAGTCAACTCCAAGGACACGCAACCTATCTCCGCACCCTGGAATGGGCAGCAGCCGGGAATTTCCACCTGAGCATGGGCTATACTATCGACAATCTCACCGCCTTAATGCTGGTGATTGTGACTACAGTAGCCTTCTTAGTTATGGTTTATACCGATGGCTACATGGCTCATGACCCAGGATACGTGAGATTTTACGCCTATCTCAGCTTATTTGGCTCATCCATGTTGGGTCTAGTTGTTAGCCCCAACCTTGTGCAGATTTACATATTCTGGGAACTGGTGGGGATGTGTTCTTACTTGCTGGTCGGCTTTTGGTACGATCGCAAGTCAGCCGCCGATGCTTGTCAAAAAGCATTTGTGACCAACCGCGTGGGTGACTTTGGGTTACTGCTGGGCATTCTGGGGCTATTTTGGGCTACAGGCAGCTTCGATTTCACTATTATGGGCGATCGCCTAGGGGAACTGGTACAAACAGGCTCACTGAGCAATTTCCTGGCAATTCTGTTTGCAATTTTAGTTTTCCTCGGCCCCGTCGCCAAGTCCGCCCAATTTCCCCTTCATGTCTGGCTACCAGACGCGATGGAAGGCCCCACTCCAATTTCTGCCTTAATCCACGCCGCAACAATGGTAGCAGCAGGTGTATTCCTAGTTGCCCGGATGTACCCGGTGTTTGAACACGTCCCCGCCGCGATGAACGTCATCGCCTTTACGGGAGCATTCACAGCATTTCTAGGGGCTACTATTGCCATTACCCAAAACGACATCAAAAAGGGTTTGGCTTACTCCACCATCTCCCAATTAGGCTACATGGTGATGGCAATGGGTGTAGGTGCTTACAGTGCTGGTTTATTCCACCTGATGACTCACGCCTATTTCAAAGCGATGCTGTTCTTGGGTTCTGGTTCGGTGATTCACGGCATGGAAGCAGTTGTTGGTCATGACCCAGCCTTGGCGCAGGATATGCGCTTAATGGGCGGACTGCGGAAGTATATGCCCCTAACCGGACTCACCTTTTTGATTGGCTGTTTGGCAATTTCTGGGATTCCTCCCTTTGCTGGCTTCTGGTCAAAAGACGAAATTCTGGGGGCAGCTTATGCCGCTAACCCCTTGTTATGGTTTATTGGCTGGATGACAGCCGGGATTACTGCTTTTTATATGTTTAGAATGTATTTCTCGACATTTGAAGGCAAATTCCGGGGTAATGACGAGAAAATCAAAAACCTACTCAAAAAAGCTGCTGCTGATATGCCTCTAGAATTAGGTGCTGCTGCGCCTAATTTTGGGCCTGGGGCGATGAAAAAAGGAGAACTGGCAGCAAAAGCGGATCATCATGATTCCCACGGTCATCACAGTGATTCTCCCCATGAATCTCCTTGGACGATGGTCTTACCCTTGCTAGTGTTGGCTATACCTTCAATTTTGATTGGTTTGGTAGGTACACCTTACAACAATTACTTTGAACGGTTTATCTTTTCTCCTACAGAAAGCCTCACCGAAATTCTCGAAAAAGCAGCCGAGTTTGACCCCCATGAGTTTTACATCATGGCGGGTGGTTCAGTGGGTATTTCCTTAATTGGGATTACCTTGGCTTCTTTGATGTATTTGCAGCGTGTAATTGACCCAGCTGCGATCGCTGCTAAAATTAAGCCACTCTACGAACTATCCCTGAACAAGTGGTACTTCGATGACATTTACCATCGTGTGTTTGTCCTGGGTTTACGCCGCTTGGCTAGACAAGTGATGGAAGTAGACTTCCGAGTGGTGGATGGTGCTGTTAACCTGACAGGCTTTTTCACCCTTGTCAGTGGTGAAGGTTTGAAATACCTAGAAAATGGTCGCGCTCAATTTTATGCCTTGATCATCTTTGGGGCTGTTTTGGGCTTGGTGATTTTCTTTGGTGTCACCTGATTTTCATAGGGGTGGGCGTTTGTCTGCCCCTAAGTTTTGTCAGAGTCTCAATTAGACTCTTTTGTTTTGGTTAATACTTCAATAATTCACAATTCAAGCTTTAGTAAAATTTTAGTTCCGCAGCTTTTTCAAGTCAGATTTTTAACTTTAGTTAACAGAAACATTAAATTAATTTGAAATTTTAAATTACGTTTTGTAACAGGTATTTGACCTCGCCACAAAACCCGCCGCTTATAGAAAAAGAGGACTTAAAACTCCTCATCGAAAATACCAATTTGATTAAATCAACCTAACAATAACTGCCAAATCGTCAAAAAGCTGTTAGTTAATAACTAGAGGCTTTTTGACAAACATGATTTTGATAGTAGACAAATTGTGATGAATACAGCTAATTTTCCGTGGCTGACGACGATTATTTTATTACCAATAGCCGCGTCGCTACTGACTCCCATCATTCCCGATAAGGACGGTAAAACCATCCGTTGGTACGCCCTGATCGTCGGTTTAATTGACTTCGCCCTGATTGTTTACGCATTTTATACCCAATACGACTTCAACAATCCAAACTTGCAACTGGTGGAAAGTTACCCTTGGGTTCCACAGTTGGATTTGAATTGGTCTGTGGGGGCTGATGGCTTGTCTATGCCCCTAATTATTTTGACTGGATTCATCACCACATTAGCAACTTTAGCAGCTTGGCCTGTGACCCTGAAGCCAAGGCTATTTTACTTTTTGCTATTGGCGATGTATGGCGGTCAAATAGCCGTATTCGCCGTCCAGGATATGCTGCTGTTTTTCCTGGTGTGGGAATTGGAATTGATTCCGGTTTACCTGCTGCTGGCAATTTGGGGCGGTAAAAAGCGGCAATACGCAGCGACCAAGTTTATTTTGTACACTGCTGGCGGTTCGCTGTTTATTTTGGTGGCAGCGTTGACAATGGCCTTTTATGGCGATAATGTCACCTTTGATATGCGATCGCTCGCTCTCAAAGATTACGCCCTGAATTTCCAATTGTTGCTGTATGCTGGCTTCCTCATTGCCTACGCCGTTAAACTGCCCATCATTCCCCTACATACTTGGCTACCAGATGCCCACGGTGAAGCTACAGCCCCAGTACACATGTTACTGGCTGGGATTCTCCTAAAAATGGGTGGTTACGCCCTAATTCGCATGAATGCTGGGATACTGCCTGATGCCCATGCTTATTTTGCCCCAGTGTTGGTAATTCTGGGGGTAGTGAACATCATCTATGCTGCCTTAACATCCTTTGCCCAACGCAACCTCAAACGCAAAATTGCTTACTCCTCAATTTCTCACATGGGGTTTGTGGTTATTGGCTTCGCTTCCTTTACCGATTTAGGTTTGAGTGGCGCAGTCTTGCAAATGGTGTCTCATGGCTTAATTGGGGCGAGTTTGTTCTTCCTTGTCGGTGCAACTTATGACCGGACACACACCCTGATGTTAGATGAAATGGGTGGTGTCGGTAAACGGATGCAGAAGATTTTCGCCATGTTTACCACTTGTTCGATGGCTTCCTTAGCATTACCCGGAATGAGTGGTTTCGTAGCCGAGTTAATGATATTTGTCGGTTTTGCTACTAGCGATGCTTACAGCCCTACATTTAAAGTCATCGTAGTATTTTTGATGGCAGTTGGCGTGATTTTAACTCCAATTTACTTGCTATCCATGTTGCGGGAAATTTTCTACGGTCAAGAAAACGAAGAATTAGTTTCTCACCAAGCTTTAATTGATGCTGAACCCCGCGAAGTTTTCATCATTGCTTGTTTGTTAGTGCCAATTATTGGTATTGGTTTCTATCCCAAGTTACTCACTCAGATGTACGACTCTACAACAGTACAACTAACAGCTAGGTTGCGTGATTCTGTCCCCACATTAGCACAGCAAAAACAAGAAACAGCACAAGTTTCTTTGAATGCACCAGCAATTAGTGATTAATTGGGATTTGATGGCTGCAATTGAGATTTCTTTAAGAGTGGGTGGGAAACCTGCTCTTTTTTTGGGTTTAGTCATTAGTCATTAGTCATTAGTTATTCTCCCCCTGCCTCCCCTGCCTCCCCTGCTTCCCCTGCTTCCCCTGCTCCCTTACTTCAAAGACCATAGCGCGTTATAGTTTAGATGCAGTGTTGATCAAAGCTATGCGCTAGCGACCAGAATGCACACATTAGATTATTTTATCTGGGCAAATTTCTCTATCTAAGACTAGAACCAGAGAAAACCTCTCATGTTAAACTACAACTCGTTACTCTGTTTACCATCTTCCGAAGAGCTGCCGAACTCTGAGGATACACCCGTGGATAATGAAATACAATATTTAATTCCGAGTTTACTAAAAGCTTCTTTGGCTTTAGTTTGGTTAGAGCGATGGGATTGGTATTTTGGTGTAAATATGGGTATTTATTATGACCCAAAAAAGCCAGCGATCGTCCCTGATGGATTTTTGAGTGTAGGTGTCAAACGTTTTATCGATGGCGATTTGCGTCTCAGTTATGTACTCTGGGAAGAAGAAAATCCGCCAATTCTAGCTCTAGAGGTAACTTCTCACAAACCTCTGGGCGAATACAGTCACAAAAAAGATATCTACGCTGAATTAGGAGTTTTGTATTATGTTGTGTACAATCCTTTCCGGCGCAAAAAGTCGCCTTTGGAAGTCTATCGTCTAGAAGATGGCGAATATTACCTGATGTCAGGAAATCCGATTTGGCTACCAGAACTTGGTTTAGGAATTGGTAGAGAACGAGGACTTTACCAAGGAGTAGCCAGAGAATGGCTTTACTGGTATGACGAGCAAAAACGCCGATTCCTGACACCGGAAGAACGGATAATGGAAGCAGAAGAACAGGCTAATATGGCGCAACAGCGTCGTTTAGAAGCTGAACATAGAGTACAAAGGCTGGAAGACAGGTTAAAGGCGTTAGGTTATGAGCCGGAAACTATAGTTTGAGATTAGGCGCAATACGGTGTCAAATCTTCAAGTTTTGACTGATGTTTAACCTCACGTTAAGTTTTATTTTTCTTGGCGTGAGGTTTAATTTATATATGTTAATTAATTTGATAGTTTGGGAATTATATCTATATTTTAATTTTAAGTCGATTGCGATCGCGCTATCATCTGTCTGATACAGAAATGTTAAATTTTATCGATTACCTCAAGCTACAACTCACCCATAGTTATCAAACTTAGCCGTTATCTATCAGCTGCGTAGCTGAGACACTCTAAAATTTCGTATCACGTAGAAGTATCACAAACTAGCATTAAAAATCTGTTGTGCAGTTAAATTTAAATCAGGGAAAGTTGCAGATTGAATACGGCTGTCACCTCTAAATTTACTCACACTATACTCCCCTTCTTCTAAACAGCAAACCAAAATAGTAGGCTGTTTAGGATTACCTATAAACTCCCTAACTCCTAATCCTGCATAATCCACAATCCAGTATTCAGGAATTGCCATCTGTACCCTTCGGGAAGGGCTTCGCCCAACATAATCAGCATATTTTTTCAGATAATCATCACGCCAATTTGTACTTACGACTTCAACAATTAACGGGATTGATATTCCTTGAGTAACAGTAGATTCCTTTTTCCACAAAGGTTCATTTATTAAATTGGGGCGATTCAACAACAGTATATCTGGCGAGTAAGCTGATTCATATTCAGGTGGTTTGACTAATGCTGTTTTGGGTATGAAGTAGGGGAGATTTAAACGGATACATTCTCTAGTAATTTCAAAGGCTAAAAATCCAATTACTTCTTCATGATCTCCTGTTGGTTGTGGCATTTCGACGACTACCCCATCATGGAGTTCATAACGTTTCCCTGTTTCATCTGGATATATGGCAACAAATTCATCAAATTTAATCAACTTGCGTAGGGCTTGAGTCATGGCTTATAGCAATTTGTAATTCGTAATTAAGAAAGTCAGATTCAATCTAGTTTTTCAGGTTAAAATCTTTGCCAAGCATTTTTACAAGACTGCGCTTTATAATTTTAGCTTTCATGGGAGTGCGATGAGCTTAGTCCGCCCGTAAGCACTCGCGAAACCCATAGTTGATTCTGTATGATCAGGTCATAGAAATTTATATTGTGGTAACAACACTACATGAACTCAAAGACTGATTTATTAACACGTATTACCCAAACTTCTGGTCAATGTGGAGGTCGTCCCTGTATTCGTGGTATGAGAATTCGGGTGAGCGACATTTTAGAAATGTTAGCGGAGAATGTCAGCATTTCTGAGATTTTAGAAGATTTTCCCGACCTCGAACCAGAAGATATTCAAGCCTGTTTATTGTTTGCTGCACGCCGAACTGATTTCCCCCGACTGACAGCATGAACATTTGGATTGATGCTCAGTTACCTCCTACATTAGCAAGCTGGCTCAATGAAACCTTTGAGGTAGAGCTACTGCACTACGAGAGCTTGGATTACGAGATGCTAAAGATGTTGAGATTTTTGATGCAGCACGAGCTAGTGATGCGGTCATTATGACCAAAGATAGCGACTTTGTGGACTTGGTTTGTCGCTTGGGAACACCACCGCAAATTATCTGGCTTACTTGTGGTAATGTAACAAATCGTAACTTGCGGCGAATAATGGCGATCGCTTTTCCTGATTTCTACAACAGCTACGCCAAGGAGAAGCCATTGTAGAAATCAGCAGTCGTTGATGATTGTAGTGCAGGAGTAATGAGTGCGATCGCTCATCTACTGTACTGTATTGAAGATGCGATAGCCGTTCACTTAGCGTCTCGCTCCAGAAGGCTTAAGCGAAGCTTATCGCCTACGGCGGAGCGTAAGCCCATTGCACTAAACATTTTGAGATTGCATCACTCACTAAATACTTAGCTTTATCAAAGTTTTACACATTTCTCCTTAATAAATGTTTATTTACCTGTTTTACGGGGAACAATTACATATAAGGATATCCCTGTTTAGTCAGGACAAGTTGTAATTAGGTATTTATATAAGCAAATCAGATTTGGGAGTATTTCATGATTCCAATCATTTTGGGTGCTGCTGCTTTAGCTAGTGCTGCTATTGGAGCAGTCAAAGGTGTTGAAGGCGTTAGCAACATGAATCAGGCTAAGGAAATTGGCGAACGCGCTCAAAAGCGTCATGATCAGGCTGTCAGGCAATTAAAAACCGAATGGGAAGCAACTAACAAACTGGCAGAAGAGTATGGTCAACTGCAACTTGATATTATGATGCGTACAATTGGACGCTTTGTTGACTTTATTGAACGCAACATGGGTAAAGGGAAACAAAGTCAAAAGGAATTTTTAGAGGGGTTGGATGGAATTTCAGTTCAACAGATTAAGGAATATAAAACTGCCGTCTTAGAAGCTGAACAGTTTTTCAAAGGTGGTGCTAAGGCAATTGGCGCGGCGGCGGCTGGTTATGGTGGTGCAATGAGTCTTGCTACCTCTGTAGGAGTTGCTAGTACCGGAGCCGCTATTTCAGGACTCAGTGGAGCAGCAGCTTGGAATGCAACTCTAGCATGGCTAGGTGGTGGCTCATTAGCTGCTGGTGGTGGTGGTATGGCTCTTGGTTCTATTGTTTTGGGTGGTATTACTGTTGGCCCTGCTGTCCTAATAGGAGGTTTTGTATTGGCTGGTGAAGGAGAAAAAGCGTTAACAAAGGCGCGAGAGTACGAAGCTGAAGTCAACATTGCAATTGCTAAAATTCAAGCTGCCAAAGACTTCATGCAACAAGTACAACGACGAATTAAAGAGTTAAGGGATTTGGTTAACTCTCTTAACAACTGTGCTGTTCTAGGTTTGAATGAACTTGAATCTTTACCATCATTTAATAAAAACAGAGATGCTAGTAAATTCCAACAGGTAGGGCTTTTAGTAACAGCACTAGCAGAAATTATGAAAACCCCTGTTCTAGATAGTGAAGGACAGCTGAATCCTGTTACTGCGACTATCCAAGCTAAGTATCGTACTCTTGGAGGCAATTAGGAATGTCAGCAAAGAAACTTACTACAGCAGTAGTTAAGGAATTTACCAATCCTGCTGAATACTTGCAGCAAATGGTATCAGCTTACACTGATTACTTAACAATTGCTGAACAAGAACAGACAAAGCGTAGAGAAATTGAAGCTTGGGAAAAAGAAACAATTACCAAACTTAACGCCCAGCGAGACTTGCTGATAGCTTATCTTGATAGGTCTTTTGATGAACGTGCAGACAATTTTCGCGCTTTATTTGCTGTCGTTGATAGTGCGATCGCATCTGGTAATAATGAGCAGTTAGCTCTTGCTTTAAATTCAATCACAGAAATAGCTAAATCTAGTCCATTTAAAGACTTCGCAAATTTAGCTTCTGTCCGTGCTGCCCTAAATGATCCTAACCACGAATGGACATTTTAATTTTGTAACTCTATTAAAACTAATTGTACATCGATTTTGTAGAGATGCCTACAATGAATTGCATCTCTACACTTTCTTGTTTATTTGTTAATTCGCTCCAATTCCTCACGTAACACTCGCCGTAACGTTTCTGCCAATGGTTCACGCTGTTGCTGAATATACTCACGCAACGCATCGTTAATCAATGTTTGGTAATTTCCCCCGCCTGCTAGGTGAACTTGCTCACGAAACCATGCTAATATTTCATCATCTAGAGAAATTGTAATTCGAGTTTTCCCCGGTGTTGTTGGCTCAATCGCTCCTCGCTTTCCTTGGCTAAAATCATACTCAGTTTCCATAACTAAAAATCTTCATCATCAACGAAAAATTCCGCGTCTTCTTCCAAGCGAGAATTACTAGAATTTCCCAGACCCCAAAGAGGTTGTAAAATAGCGACACCAATCAACCCTACACCAGCACTGAACGCCAGCACTAAACCCACTGGTATTTGAATTGATTGGAAGGTTAAGAATTTTAACGATACAGGTGTGGCATTCTGCACGGAAATAACCGCGATCGCCACTACCCAAACCGCTACAATCAAAGATATCAACAAATTAGCCAAGCTTTTCATAAAAAAATCAAACCACAGATAGATGCAGATGTACACAGATAGTCTCAGTATTCATCTGCGTACATCTGCGGTCTAAGCTCCTATCCTAACTTAGAAATCGCACTTTCCATTTCTTGGGCAAGTTGGCTAAGTTTCTCAGGTGAATTGGTTTCTAAGTAAACGCGCACCAATGGCTCAGTACCAGAAGGACGCAACAATACCCAGCTACCTTCTTCTAAATACAGCTTAATTCCGTCCTTACGTCCAACTTCCTTAACTTTAATCCCGGCTACCTCTGAAGGCGGATTTTTGGTATAGGAATCAATCACAGCATTTTTATGTGATTCTGTCAAGTGTAAGTCCAGACGCTTGTTATATAGCGGGCCGTCAGCTTCGGCGATCGCTTCTTTGACTAATTGACTCAAAGGTTTGCCTTCGTAGGCGATCGCCTCCGCTATGAGCATATCAGCTAAAACGCCGTCTTTTTCGGGAATATGTCCAATTACACTTAAACCGCCTGATTCTTCACCCCCAATCAGCACGGCAGTTTCCCGCATTTTTTCACCAATGTATTTAAAGCCGACTGGTGTCTCATAAATTGGCAAGCCGTATTTAGCGGCAAAGTTATCCAGTAGGTGAGTTGTCGCCACTGTGCGGACTATCGCGCCGCTTTTACCTTTGTTTTTGATTAAATGTCTAGCTAACACTAACAGCACAGTGTTAGGGGTGAGAACATTGCCTAATTCATCCACGATCCCAAAGCGATCGCTATCGCCATCAGTCGCCAAGCCCAAATCTGCATGATCTCGGCGCACAGCTTCCACTAATTCTACAAGCTGTTCTCCCTTGGGTTCTGGCATTCCACCACCAAACAGCACATCGCGCCAAGTGTGAAATGTTTCTAATTGTGTACCACTTTGTTCCAACACTTCATCTAAATAGCCACGGGATGTAGAATATAACGCATCATACTTGACTTTTAGCTGTGCGCTCTTAATTCGTTCCACATCCAGCAATGTATAGATAAATTGGAGATAGTCTGGTTTGGGATCGAAAATAGAAATTGAACCGGATGGTTTGCCACTGGGCAACTCATCTGATGCAGTTTCTATATTTGCCACAATAGTATCAGTAATTTCTGGAGTGGCAGGCCCGGCATAGTCAGGGATATATTTAATCCCACAGTAAGGTGCTGGATTATGACTAGCAGTAAACATCAAAGCCCCAGCCGAATTCAGGTGACGGGCGTTATAAGCGATTACTGGTGTAGGGCAATCCCGATCAGTAACTTTAACATTCCAACCTAAATCAGCTAACACCTGGGCGGCTGTCTGGGCAAACTGATCAGCTAAAAACCGCGTATCGTAAGCAATCAGAACTGGTCTATCTTTACTGTAGGCTGTTTCCAAGTAACTTGCGATCGCTCTTGTGACTTTCCGCACGTTGGGAAAAGTAAAGTCATCGGCGATAATTCCTCGCCATCCATCAGTCCCAAATTTTATCTTGCTGGAATTGCTACCGCTCATGTTTGCCACTCTCTCCCATATTTTGTGAACTCTATTAGGAAGCTTCCCGCAAAGCGTGCGTAGCTGCAAGCATCCTCCACCGTATTTTTTCTCACTGCTATTGAGCAATGTCAACCCCCGAAAGACTTTTTGTTAGTTATCACCTCTGGTCTTTAGTAGCCCCAGCTAAAGGACAAGAACGCTGGCACTGTCAAATGAGGCGGGGGTTTATCAAAGCACGTCAACACGAACCACAAGTCAAAGCATTATTGAATCAGGCTACCGCACCTCAGCGAATCGGGATACTCGCCCAAAAAGGCATTTATGAATTTCATCATAATGGACATTTGTTAACTAGATCCGACGGAGTAGAACAAGTTGCCAAATTACTCAAATTGAGTCACACGGCTTTACAAGTGCAACAGCGAGTGTTACAAATTTTGAAAAAATATTATGAAGCTCCCTTACTTTTAGGTAAACGGATTCTGCAATTAACTCGTGGTGATGAAGGTTTTCCTAAACCGATTTTGATTGAAAAAGATAATTATCGCTTCCGGTTATATGCCGCAATGGACTGCGTTTTTATAGATTCAGATGCTCAAACTTTACATATTGTAGATTTTAAAACAGGTAAATCTAATTTCGATATCAGACAAGCATTAGTGTATTTATTAGCTGCTAGTTATCTTTACCCTGGTAGGCAAGCTGTCGCCTCATTTTATAATCTAGAATTTTGTCACGAATCAGAATTAATTCGGTTGAAAAATAGCGAATTAGAAGCTTTGAAATTTGAGTTAGTTAATATTGCCAAAAAACACCAACAAGATTTACAAGACTACCAAGAATCAATTAAGAGTTTTCCGGAAATATTTCCGCCTAACCCTGGTTATCACTGTCGTTATTGTCCATTTAAATCTATATGTGAGTTTTCTGCTTATTCATCTCAACCACATCACCATACAGGAGAAATAAAAGCTAAAAACTCTAAGTAAGTTCGTAGTCAGGACTTTAGTCCTTCTTTTAGGACTAAAGTAGGGGCGGGTTCACCGATATCCTTGTTAATAATTGATGATATCTGTCAACCCGCCCCTACTACAAACCTTACCTATTAACTTTTTTCCTAGATGTAGAGACGTTATACATAACATCTCTACATTATTTACAGCAAATCTCCGCTAAATAAACCCCAGTGTAGAGACGTTGCATGCAACGTCTCTACAAGGTTTTGAAATTTACTTTTGTGGTTCATGTACCTGAAAATTGCTGTATTTGATGCAGCCTTACATAAAATTGGGATTACATCTTACCGCGCTGCATCACTTCTTGTAGGTGATGACGAATTTCTTGAGCTTGCTCAATTTCCGACTGGCGTAATTTTTGGAATAACTCTACACAAGGTTGGGAATTAACAGCTTTTGCATCTTCTATGTAAGTCTCATAAGCTCTCACCGCTTCCGCCTTATTCTGTAGCACTGTGAGAAAGTCATATTCTAAGTTGCTGATAGGTTCTTGAGAATGTCCGTTACCTTTAGTCATTATTTTACTCTCCGGTTAGGCTGTTAATTAATTTCTACTCATGTTTACGGAGTTATTCATCCACCTAAAAGGGTAGGAAAAAGTACAAACATTGCTGAGGCGATGAGCGTAGCTTGCTTTTAGCAAGCAGGTATATCAGGAGATTTAGTCAGAATAAATAAACTATCATCTCCACCGCGTCCAATTCTCAAGGTTTCGTCTAAATAAGTAATATCAAGAGTAGCAATTCTCCCTTGAGGATTATTAGCTGGTACAACCTTAAATGGGTTGAGTTTGGGTGTATCAATATTAAGAATCTTTTCTATTGATAGGTAGCGTTTGTCAAAATAGACATTGATACGTTTATCAGGTACAGGTGATGACTCGTCTGTGGCTGGTTCAAAAGTAGCTGTCACTCTCACGTATCCCGATACTAACCCCAAAGGATGTTTGACAAAAGCTAAATTGAAAAATTTTTTATTAGTGACATCAATCACTTGGTAAACTTTACCTACTTGCAATCCCAAGGGTAAAGAATCTAAAGCTCGAATTTCTCTAGCGGTGGAGTATTGCAGTAACCAAGCTCCATCCAGTAAAGATGTAGCAGATAAAAGAGGATGAGGATTAGGATTGTAGTTTTCTAATTCTGTGGTTAGTTGTTCAATTTCTGCGGCTATAGTTTTATCTAGTTGTAAGTTGGTGACAGGAGAGCCATTTTTATGCTTGAGGATTTTCTCAAGTTGCGTTTGTAATTTTTCTTTTAGTATCAGTCGATTATTCAAGGTTTGAATATCTCCCTTCATATAGCCTATTAATTTTATCTGTTAGGATGATCGCGATCGCCACTCCTTTCTCTCTAGATGTACCACAACCGCAAAACCGCACTAAAATAAAATACGCACCTTGCATTTTCCCAGGAGTATCCAGTTGTGCAAGCGGACTTGATAGGGTTGGAAATTAGCAAGGGTGAACTACGACGCTTAACTGGGGTGTCTCCCGATCAAGTTTTGCGCCCCGCAACGATCGCCAACCGCCAACAGCGATTAAAATTTTGGCAAAGTGAGATTTCGCTATCACTGCTGATTGCTACCGTGATTGTTGGCTTAGTTTATGGCTTAATTATTTTGCCATTCATCGGTTCAGCAATTCCATTGGGAATTCTACTGTTAATCATAGTATTTATTCTAGTCTTATTGGGGCGATCGCTCTGGCGAAGTGTCCACAGTCCCAAATCCCTGAAACAGCTTTTAGATGCTCTAGATCAATATCACGCCTTGATTGTAGCTGTCGATGTGAATGACCAGTTAGCCGTGTCTGGCGAACTCGATGATAGTCTCAATAATAGAGATCAAGTCCTGACAGCCTTGCAACTACTACGAGAAGATTTAGTCCGCGCTTTCAAAACAGAGCGACTTTTGCGGGATAATAAAAAACTGCTTACCCATGACCAAGATTTATCTGTCAATAATTTAACCAGTATCCAAACTTTACAAGCCAACTCTCAGGCTAGTGAATATAGTCTACTGTTAAATCAAGTATTGCAGATTGCTTTGGATGTGCAAGCACAAGTCAGAAAACTACAATCTTCCCGTTAACTTCCATGAGCAACAAACCAAAAATAATCGTCTTAGATGATGATCCTACCGGTTCTCAAACAGTCCATAGCTGTTTGCTGCTAATGCGTTGGGATGTGGATACTTTACGCTTGGGGTTACGGGATGATTCGCCGATTTTCTTCGTACTCACAAATACCAGATCCCTACCGCCAGAGTCAGCCGCAGCTGTCACCAAAGAAGTTTGTCAAAATTTAAAGGTAGCTTTAGCGGCTGAAGGTGTGACTGATTTTTTAGTTGTCAGCCGTTCTGATTCTACCTTACGGGGACATTATCCGATTGAAACCGATGCGATCGCTGACGAACTCGGTGCATTCGATGCTCATTTCCTCGTACCAGCTTTTTTTGAAGGCGGACGCATCACCCGCGATAGTGTACATTACCTAATTATTGACGGTGTACCTACCCCAGTTCATGAAACTGAATTTGCGCGTGATTCAGTCTTCGGCTACCATCACAGCTACTTACCCAAGTATGTAGAAGAAAAAACCCAAGCACGCATTCCAGAGTCAGCAGTAGAAAGATTCTTACTGGCTGATATTCGTCAGGGAAGTTTAGCGCGCTTACTGCAACTCACAGGTAATCAGTGTTGTGTTGTCGATGGCGAAACGCAAGCGGATCTCAATCGCTTTGCTGTAGACTTATTAACCGCCGCCAGTCAAGGGAAACGCTTTTTATTTCGCAGTGCAGCCAGTATCTTAACAGCTTTAGCCGCCTTACCTCCCCAACCAATTGCGGCGGAAAATATGGCTGAGTATGTACGTCAAGGTAAACCAGGTGCAGTCATCGTTGGTTCCCATGTGAAAAAGACGACGCAGCAACTTCAAGCTTTGTTACAAGTGGAGGGAACAGAGGGAATTGAAGTGGAGGTAGCCAGATTACTTGACGCACAGCCGGATACACCTGCTAAACTGCTCACCGAGATTGTAGAAAAAGTTCATGCTGTACACAACGCTGGTAAAACTCCAGTAGTGTACACTAGCCGTCAAGAACTAACATTTACTGATGTCAAAACTCGTTTACAGTTTGGTATTCAAGTTTCCGCTTTATTAATGGATATTGTGCGCGGTTTACCTGCTGATATCGGATTTCTCATCAGTAAGGGTGGGATTACTTCCAATGATGTGTTAAGCACTGGTTTAACATTAACTTCAGCCCGTTTACTCGGTCAAATTTTAGCCGGTTGTTCGATGGTAATCACACCGTCAGATCATCCCCAATTCCCTGACTTGCCAGTGGTGCTGTTTCCCGGTAACGTGGGTGATGCTAATGCCTTGGCGACAATTTACCAAAGATTAACTAAAAATACTTAGGTGAAAAGGTTGTGGAATTTTGCATCTAGTTTAAGATTGATTAAACCAATTTTCCCCAAAACAGCTACAGATGGTGATACCGTTTCTTGATGAAGTTGCGCTTGAGTCTTAACTGTAGAGATGTTACATATAACTTCTCTTAGGTATAGATTTGACGCAACCTCACATAAAATTGGTATGACCTTGAAAACTCAGGGACAATCTCACAAGTCTGGAGCTTGTTTACCGTCAGGTGGGAAAAGTTGGCAAGTACCAGGTGTATACCTTTGATTTTGGCTAAAGCTGCATGAGTTCTGATTCTGCTATCCCCAATTTAGAGTCAAATGCTGCATTGCCTGATGCAGATGTTGATTTAGATATTAATGATCAAAAGTCAAATTCTGTTCATGAAGAAGAATCTAACTCGATCATTCCCGATACCGAGTTAAATTCTGTGTTGAATTTTCTCAAGTCTAATTCTGACAGCTTAAAAGAACAGTCAGCCGCTACTGATGTAGAACTAGCCGCCACCAGCCAAGATTTCAATACAATTTCTCTGTTGTCAGATATAGATGCTGAATCTGGTTTATTGACTGTTGATGCCAGTGACTCAGCAGCGAAAAATAACGTCCAAGTGCAATTGAAACACCAGGATGGGCGTATACTGATAGTTTTACCTACAGAATTACAATTACCCGCCTCAGAATTTGCTTGGTCTGAGATTTGGCAACAGTTACAATTTCGATTGATGGCGGGCGATCGCCTACGTGTACCAAATACACCAGTGCATCTGATCGCACATGACCGGCTGTTGGATGTCAGACAACTACAAGAACTGGCGGAAAGCTTGAACCAGATGCAACTGCATTTGCAATCTGTGGCCAGCAGTCGCCGACAAACAGCGATCGCGGCTGTCACCTGCGGCTATTCTGTAGAACAACTACAACCAGCAACTACCCTGTCTTCTGAACCCAAAGGAACGCCGACAGCCCAAGCCGATGCTTTATATCTAGAAATGACGGTACGTTCTGGCGTAGAAATTCGTCATCCTGGTACGGTAATTTTATTAGGAGATATCAATCCAGGTGGTATTGTAGTGGCAGATGGCGACATCTTAGTTTGGGGTCGTCTGCGTGGTGTGGCTCATGCAGGTGCGGCGGGTAATCGTGAGTGTTTAATTATGGCACTGCAAATGGAACCCACCCAACTGCGAATCGCTGACGCTGTAGCTAGGTCTCCAGAAACATTACCGACGCAATTTTTACCCGAAGTGGCACATATTACGCCCCAAGGAATTCGCATCGTCAGAACTACTGAAATGTCTAGAAACTTTTTAAGTAGGATCAATCAAGCCCCATAAATACATTTAATATATTTCTTTCACCCTAATCCAGCACACTCTGATCATGACTCGCATTATTGTAATTACCTCCGGTAAAGGAGGTGTGGGTAAAACTACAGTTTCGGCAAATCTGGGCATGGCTATAGCTAAAATGGGTCGTCAAGTTGCCCTAGTAGATGCGGATTTTGGTTTGCGGAATTTGGATTTGCTACTAGGGTTAGAAAACCGCATTGTGTATACGGCGGTGGAAGTGTTAGCTAGAGAATGCCGATTAGAACAAGCTTTAGTTAAAGATAAGCGTCAACCCAACCTAGTATTATTACCAGCCGCTCAAAACCGCACTAAAGATGCTGTCACACCAGAACAGATGAAGTTATTGGTGAATGCACTGGCGCAAAAGTATCAATATGTGATTTTGGATAGCCCGGCGGGGATTGAAAATGGCTTTAAAAATGCGATCGCTCCCGCGAAAGAAGCCCTCATTGTCACCACTCCCGAAATATCCGCCGTGCGTGATGCTGACCGAGTAGTGGGGTTATTAGAAGCACAAGGCATTAAACGGGTACATTTAATCATTAACCGCATCAGACCAGCAATGGTACGGGCTAATGATATGATGTCTGTTCAAGATGTACAGGAACTTTTAGCCATCCCTTTGATTGGGGTAATCCCCGATGATGAGCGTGTCATTGTTTCTACCAATCGCGGCGAACCTTTAGTTTTAGGTGACAATCCCTGTCTAGCTTCCATAGCCTTTGAGAATATTGCTCGGAGACTGGAAGGAGAAAGCGTCGATTTTCTCGATCTGGACGCACCCCATGAAAACATCTTTACTCGCCTGCGCCGATTATTACGCAGTAAAATTGTTTAATTAATTTTCCAGTCTCCGCACCCTACCTGCAATGTTGCTCGAACTCATAGACAAGCTGTTTTCCCGGACTCCTGATAGTAGTCGTTCTCAAGTCAAACGTCGTCTGCAATTGGTAATTGCTCACGATCGCGCTGACTTAGATCCTCAAACTTTAGAAAAAATGCGGCAAGAAATTTTAGAAATAGTCTGCCGCTATGTAGAAGTGGAAACCGACGGACTCGAATTTTCTCTAGAAAGCAATCAACGCACCACAGCTTTAATTGCTAACTTACCCATCCGTCGGGTGAAAGAAGCTATCGCTGAATTAGAAAACAATGAAACCTCTCAGTAGATTTTCGAGTGCAGAATTTTGCTCAACTATTAATGACTGAGTTGGCTAAAAAATCATCTCTAGTAACTGTCAGGGTTTAGCAATGCTAAACCCCTACTACCAACGGCAACGCCCTATAACTAACGATATGCCACTTGTGGGCCTGACCAAATTTCTGTCAACTTGTTACCATAAGTAACAGGCTGATCCGCTTCTGTTGTGGCTCCCGTCTTACCATCCTCAGCTACTTTTACCAAAGGCCAGTCTTCTGCCCCGATTTCCCCGGCACGGAACAGGACATGATCGGGTTCGTTTTTACTCCAACCTAACAAGACGGCAATTTTTTCATGCTCATCTTCGGTTTGTGCCGGTGCAACTGTGCTAGTTTGGTTTTTCTGGCTATCCCAAATCACTGCATGATCTGTAGAATCACCGGTGTTAAATACCCCTTGAAACTTGCGTGCTAGGAAGCGATCGCTCTTTTGAGACCAACTCACAGGTACTAATACCCCAATTTTGCCATCGTTAGGAGATTCTGCGGCTACTGTTTCCTGCTGATGTAATAGCGGATCTTTCACAATAGTTGTGGAAGCCAATATCCGTAATTTCTTGGTTGCCCTCTCTTCTACAAACAGAACACTATTCACTCTGCTATTGTGCATTTCCGGTTTCACTTCCAGTTCTACCCGGCTATAAACCGCATACTTCCCATCAGGAGACACTACTGGTACACTCCGGTAATAACGCACACCCGAAACACCTTTAGAAGTCAGGGTTTCTTGTGTAGATACAATCCATTTCCAAGGAATGGGATGAGGACTACCTATAGGATCTTCTGGTTCTGCTGTGACTGGTAACGATTGTTCAACTCTCGGAACCTCTTGAGTTGCATCCGGTTCTGATAGTTGAAGACTTGGCATAGTTGGGGCTGCTGCCAATAAATTATTATCTGGTTTTCCCCTCTCGTTCTCTTTTAGTGAATCGAGAACAACCGCATCGTTTTTAGCATAAAAACGTAATTGAGTAGGTGGTATCTTTGTCAGTGGTGCTAGTTCCACTGCGGCTAATTGATCAACATTATCCTCACTGCTGGAAAGAGGTGATTTTTTAGCTAACAAAGACTCAAAATTCTCTGTTGGTAATGCCACCTGTGTTTGCGGCAGTACAGTTTCCTGTTCTCTACTGCTGGAATTGTTTTGCTCTGTAATGATGAATTCAAATAAATCTGATTCACTAACAGTAGCTATCTCCTGTGATGCACCATCAGATTCTTCTGTCTCAGTAGTCATCTTGGCTATGACTTTTGATTGCTTGGCTGAACTAGAATTACCTGATGCTGCCACTAACGGAGCAATGAGCATGAAAACAACAAAATAATTGAGAAATGGTTGGACGCGGAACCATCCTGACAGCAAGAGGGGTTTAAGCATGGGCGGACTCTCCAGAGGGGCGGTTGCTGTGTGAGGAGCAATATTTATTTCAGAAGAAAACAGGTGTTGATTACAGGTATAACAACAAACTCAAACTTTTAACGAGATCAAGACGAAAATTTTTTAAAATTTGGGCAATTTTACAGAAATCGAGTATCTCCTTTACATCTTGTTATCAAAGTTAAGGGTTTTTACAGAAAAATCCGCTACCAGAAAAAACAGCATATTCACTATTAAATGACTAGCTGAAATGATATGTTGCTGCTTTTGTCACTTAACCACCAACAAACAGTGGCCTTGCTCAAAGAACACCAAATCTATATAGTTGGCTCAAGAAACAGATAGCCCAAGGTAGAGCATCATTACTGAACTGTTAAGAGTAAGTCAGCTACAAACAATCTCTTGTTGCTACTTATGACAGCAGTGCAGACCCTGATAAGGCTTTCGTGAGGCGTTCGTGGAACAGTTGGAAAAGCTGACGCACAACATATAATACTAGAAAAACGCCTTGAGCATCTACCATAAGGTAGAAATTGCTATGGGAGTTTTTACAATTGCGCCTTCTTACTGTATGGCCTAGCCATTGACGCATCGCTTCGCGAACACGATTCAGGTTTCTGCTTCTGCCTCTTACGAGTATTTTGCAACTGCCCTATGATTAGGTATATGTGGATCTAGTTCCCCTGGCAATGGAAATAATTTGTTCAATATTTTAGCTAGGGACTATGTACAAATTCAATAACCTACAGCTTGACACTCCCCCTACTCCGCTTCTCTACGAGACGCTTGCGCGAACGCTAAAGTAGGGGGATTCTTGGTTCATCCAGTCGGCTTATTTACACTTGTTTCCAAGTCTAAACAGAGGTCGTTCTGTCCCCAATTTTTGGGATTTTCAGGGTGTTACTGGTGGGCTTTCAAACTTCCCACTATTTTATGTAATATTAACTCTTGATGAAATATTTAATTACATAAATATTAATGAAAGTCGTATTTTTTGGCACACCTCAGTTTGCTGCTCCCACTCTAGAAAAATTATTGAATCATCCAGAATTTGAGGTTTTGGCGGTTGTCACTCAACCAGATAAACGTCGAGGACGTGGTAACAAACTGACACCTTCACCCGTGAAAGTTGTCGCCACTAATCACAATATCCCAGTGTGGCAACCCCAGCGAGTGAAAAAAAATGCTCAAACTCTCACACAACTCCAGCAGCTAGATGCGGACGTATTTGTTGTAGTTGCCTATGGGCAAATTTTGTCACAAAAAATTTTGGATATGCCCAAGTTAGGCTGTGTGAACGTGCATGGCTCGATTTTACCTCAGTATCGGGGGGCTGCGCCGATTCAATGGTGTTTGTATAACGGTGAACCGGAAACCGGGATTACGACAATGCTGATGGATGCGGGGATGGATACAGGAGCGATGTTACTCAAGGCTACTACACCGATTAGCTTATTAGATAATGCTCAGGATGTAGCTGCAAGGTTGTCAGAAATTGGTGGAGATTTATTAATTGAAACATTACTCAAGCTACAACGCCAGGAAATTACACCAATTCCTCAAGATGATGATGCAGCTACTTACGCATCTTTAATTACTAAAGAAGACTATGCTTTAGATTGGTCAAAGAGTGCCATACAATTGCACAATCAAATTAGAGGTTTTTACCCCAATTGCACAGTAACCTTTCGGGAGCAAACTATAAAAATTACTGCTACCCTTCCCCTGGGTGTTGCTGACATTGACAGTCTACCCCCAGAATTACAAGGAATATATCAAAAATTACCTGATTTATCAAATCTATCTGGTAGTCCAGGGGAAGTAGTCAGCATTGCCAAGGGAATAGGCGCGATCGCTCAAACTGGTGCCGGACTGCTGCTATTGCGAGAGGTGCAGCTAGCCGGGAAACGTCCCCAGTCTGGATGGGATTTTGTCAATGGTACACGTCTCACTGTTGGAGAAGTGCTAGGTAATGGTAGTTAGTCTTAGATGCTAGTATTTCTACTTCCCTACTCCCCATTTCTCACTTAAAACTCAGAATGGTCTGAGATTTCATAAAAATGACAAGATTCACAAGGGCCATGGGGGTTGACTGCACAGCGAAGAATTTCCGAATGGGCGTTATATTTACAGCTAGCATCCCCAATTACCCAACGCCCAGCGACTAAAGTTTTTTCTGCTGGTCTTTGAGCAGATTGTACATAAAGGGCGATATTGTGCAACCGATAACGCCCTGATTTAAATTGATATCTGTGGCGACGTTCTAAAACTGCGTAGGTTTTACCTTCAAAATCAAGGTAGTTTCCGGGTTGGGGTGTCCAATCAAGTTGTAGTTTACCAAGGGTACGACGGGGATGGGTCTGAATCACCTCGGTTGGTAAAGAGTCTGGCTCCATAGGTTTGTGTGATGTGGTTTACATTATAAAAATGGTATCGTAGCAGCCTACCCTAGCTAGCTGGAAATCGGGAGGAGAAAATCGGGAGTAGGGAGTCAGGTATATTCGTTTTGCATCGTTGCTTGTGGGTTTTGCCTGTGATGGAGGTGTAACTGTAGTGAATTTTCCTCTCATACCTACTATCTTCATCGAGAGTTAAAAAACTCAAATTTTCTACTGCTACACTATATTGTAAATAATTTGTTAATTGTTAATATAACGTTACAACTTTGGCAAAATTGCTCATCGATAGATGAGTCTCAATCAGTAGCATAGAGAACTACTAAGTTGAGGTTTTGAATTCAAGTAACGCTTCATATATGTTTACAAATCGGCTAAATCTCTGATTGGGTGATGAGGAGAAATACGAGGCGGAAATGTGGCTATTTTATAGGAACAGAGAGAGATTGCCGAAAAGTGAATTTTGAGAAGTGCCTATTAAATTGTTTAAAGTTATGTAGCCTTTTACTTACGCCGTATAAGCCACTGCGGTAAACTATGCGTTGATTATGATTCTTTCACAGATAAAGAACACTGGAAAGGAGCCGTTTTTTCAATGTCTCATACCGTAAAAATCTACGATACCTGCATTGGCTGCACCCAATGTGTCCGCGCTTGCCCGACTGACGTTCTGGAGATGGTTCCTTGGGATGGCTGCAAAGCTGCTCAAGTTGCTTCTTCCCCCCGTACAGAAGACTGTGTAGGCTGCAAACGTTGTGAAACTGCTTGCCCCACCGACTTTTTGAGCATCCGGGTTTACCTGGGCGCAGAAACGACTCGCAGTATGGGTCTAGCTTACTAAGGAATTAACTGCTAATTCCTGATTTAGTTGACCATTCAGTGCCTCGATAGCAAACAACTTTAGCATTGTAGGGTGGGCGGCGATCGCTCATTCTACAATGTCAAACTGGAAAAATATGAATATACTTCTTGACACAGGGGCTAACAGCTCCTTTTTTTGTGGAACTCGATATTTAGATCAGCATCTATACTTGATGTAATTATCCTGAACAGGTGGTGTGAGTAATGTGTGGCATCGTTGGGTATATAGGCACTCAAACAGCGACAGAAATTTTATTAGCAGGGTTAGAAAAACTAGAGTATCGGGGATATGACTCCGCCGGAATTGCCACGGTTTGGGAAGGAGAGGTTAATTGTGTCCGCGCTAAAGGGAAACTCTACAATCTTCGTTCTAAGCTGGAACAGTCAGCAACACCAGCCCAAATAGGCATCGGACACACACGCTGGGCAACTCATGGTAAACCAGAGGAACATAACGCCCATCCGCATTTAGACACAGCTATGCGGGTTGCTGTTGTTCAAAATGGAATTATTGAAAACTACCGCGAGTTACGCGAGGAACTGAAACAGAAGGGGCATCAGTTCCGTTCGCAAACCGATACAGAAGTGATTCCCCATCTAATTGCAGAATATTTACAGCATCTTCCCTCACCTTCTCACCCCCTCACCCCCTCTGACTTTTTAGAGGCAGTGCGCCAAGCTGCCAATCATTTAGAAGGGGCATTTGCGATCGCCGTCATTTCGGCTGACTACCCCGACGAGTTGGTTGTGGTGCGTCAGCAAGCCCCCTTAGTGATAGGATTTGGTCAAGGTGAGTTTTTCTGTGCTTCTGATACCCCGGCAATTGTCGCCTATACCCGCGCCGTACTCCCCCTAGAGAATGGCGAAATAGCCCGCCTCACACCTTTGGGAGTGGAAATTTACAACTTTGCTGGCGACAGGTTGAAAAGACAACCCCGAATGCTCAACTTGAATCCCACGATGGTAGAAAAGCAGGGATTCAAACACTTCATGCTCAAAGAAATTTATGAGCAACCGGGAGTAGTCAGAGCTAGTTTAGAAGCATATTTTGATCATGATACCGTTAACCTAGACTTACCACAGGATTTTTACGCAGATTTAGAGCAAATTCACATCGTCGCCTGTGGTACAAGTTGGCACGCTGCCTTAGTGGGTAAACACTTACTCGAACAACTAGCGGGAATTTCTACCCAGGTACATTACGCTTCTGAGTATCGCTATGCCCCATCACCCCTGACAGCCAATACCTTAATTATTGGTGTCACTCAGTCAGGGGAAACGGCTGATACCCTAGCGGCGTTAGCAATGGAAAAAGAACGCCGCCAAGGAAAAGAAGCGAAATATCAGGCGCGACTTTTGGGGATTACCAACCGCCCAGAAAGTAGCCTCGGTTTGATGGTTCCCCATATTATTAATACCCTAGCCGGAATTGAGATTGGGGTAGCGGCGACAAAAACCTTTATTGCCCAGTTGATGGCGTTTTATGCCTTAGCATTGGATTTAGCGGCTCGTCGCCAGACACTACCACCGGAAAAACTCACAGAAATTATTCAAGGCTTGCGCCAGATTCCCAAGGAAATTGAGGCGACATTAGAACGTCAGGAAGAAATCACCGAACACTTAGCCCATGAATTTGCGGAAACCAAAGATTTTATCTTTTTGGGTAGAGGGATTAACTTCCCGATAGCATTAGAAGGGGCGTTGAAATTAAAAGAAATCAGTTATATTCACGCTGAAGGTTATCCGGCTGGGGAAATGAAACACGGCCCGATAGCTTTGTTAGATGCTAAAGTTCCGGTAGTAGCGATCGCAGTTCCTGGTACTGTGTATGAAAAGGTGATTTCTAACGCTCAAGAAGCCAAAGCCAGAGATTCCCGGTTAATTGGGGTGACTCCTGTGACAGATGGCGAAGCCGCAGAAATCTTTAACGATTTACTCCCAGTGTCATCAGTGGATGAATTGTTATCTCCCATCCTCACAGTCGTACCTTTACAACTGTTGGCTTATCACATCGCCGCCCGTCGTGGTTTGGATGTCGATCAGCCTCGGAATTTGGCAAAGTCAGTAACTGTAGAGTAAATGAATACCAGATATTAAGTAAAATTTGGGAGAATAAACAGATAATTTCTGAATGTGATGATAATATTATCACATCCAGGAATATTTTTTTTGGCGATGTCAAAGAAGCGGAGAAGGTTGTAGCGAGCCTGTTACACCAGAAGTAAACTCTGAAGCAGTCGCAGAGATGGATACGGCACTGCACCATCAGTGAAGAAATGTCAAAGTTTTATCAACCTGCATAAATCTCCTGATTGAGATCGATAAATATATATCAGGCAATACAGTTGAGTTAAGGCTACAGACAACTTGTGAATCAAAAACAAGTTCGTACTCAGGACTTTAGTGCTGATTTTATCTGCGCCCTTGGTGCTGACTACAAACCAGCAAAAGTTAATACTATATTTTCTTAACTGAACTGTATTTCTGTATTAGGTATTAAGTCTTTCTCAGCATAAAAAAACGAGTCTTAAACAGGCTCTATCTTTTCATGCGTGAAACACAATTACCTATTAACTAAACAACCACATTGCTACAATTAGGAACAATTATGTCACTAGCACACGTTAAATCTTTCTACGAAAGACTCAACAATGATGAAGCTTTCCGCGCACAAATACAAAATGTAAAAAATAAGGAGGAATGTAGTCAAATAGTGAAAGCTCATGGCTACTATTTTACTCAAGAAGAATTTGAGGAATATACAATCGAAGTTTTAGAATCAGCTAACGCTGAGGATGAACTCAGAGCAATCAGTGACCAAGAATTAGCTGCTGTTGTCGGTGGCAGAGCAGCACAACCACTGTACGGTGTTATCATCCCTCCTTACCGACTGTAGAAATATTTGGCGAAGTCAGGGAGACGACTTCCTGACTTAAACATTCAAATAGTTACAGTGCTGGCTAAAAAATTAGTTTATAAAAATTAAATATTATCAACTAATCATTGATTTTTATCAACAAAAAATTGAGGTATTTTTATGAGTGACCGCCGCATTAGTTATGCTGTTTGGGAAATTACACTAAAATGCAATTTAGGCTGTCAACACTGTGGTTCTAGAGCAGGTCACACAAGAGCCAAAGAACTTTCTACAGAAGAAGCTCTGGATTTAGTCAGACAAATGGCTGAAGTAGGAATTAAGGAAGTTACTATTATTGGTGGTGAAGCCTTTCTTCGTCCTGATTGGTTAGAAATTGCCCATGCCATTGACAATGCTGGTATGCTTTGTGGGATGACGACTGGTGGCTATGGTATCACCTTAGATACAGCACGTAAAATGAAACAAGCCGGAATCAAAAAAGTTTCTGTATCAGTTGATGGTTTAGAAGCAACTCATGATCATCTCCGGGGTAGACAAGGTTCTTGGCAATGGGCATTTAAAACAATGAGTAATCTTA
Organism: Anabaena sp. 4-3; assembly: GCF_001597745.1. Lineage (GTDB taxonomy): Bacteria > Cyanobacteriota > Cyanobacteriia > Cyanobacteriales > Nostocaceae > Trichormus. The sequence continues at coordinate 144,524 of NZ_LUHJ01000026.1, forward strand.
AAGAAGCAGGGATTACCTTTGGTTGCAATACTCAAATTAATCGCCTCTCTGCGCCTGAATTTCCCCAACTTTACGAACACATCCGTGATGCTGGTGCTGTTGCTTGGCAGATTCAGTTAACTGTACCAATGGGTAATGCTGCTGATAATAGCCAAATTTTATTACAACCTTATGAACTGCTGGATGTTTATCCAATGATTGCTCGTGTGGTGCAGAAAGCTAGACAAGAAGGGGTAAACGTAAATGCAGGAAATAATATCGGTTACTACGGCCCCTATGAGCGTTTGTTACGCGGAGGAGATGCTTGGTCATTTTGGCAGGGATGTAATGCAGGACTAGCTACTTTAGGTATTGAAGCTGATGGTTCTATTAAAGGTTGTCCTTCACTACCCACCACAGCCTACACCGGTGGAAATATCCGCGACTATTCTCTGCGAACAATTATTGAAGAAACAGAACAACTAAGATTTAATCTGGGTGCTGGTACTCCCAAAGGGACAGAACATTTATGGGGTTTCTGCAAAACCTGTGAATTTGCAGAACTTTGTCGCGGTGGTTGCAGTTGGACTGCTCATGTTTTCTTTGACAAAAGAGGTAATAATCCTTATTGTCATCACCGTGCGATCGCTCAATCAAAACAAGGAATTAGAGAGCGAGTATATATTCAACGTCAAGCTAACGGTAATCCCTTTGATAATGGCGAATTTGCTCTTGTCGAAGAACCCATCAATGCACCTTGGCCAGAAAATGATCCCCTTCATTTTACCGCCGATAAGATTCAATGGCCAGAAAGTTGGGCAGAAGAACCAGAGTTAGTTATAGCTTCAGTTAATTAAATTAAACAGAAGATTTAGAAATTCTACTTACTTCATTAATATGTCTAATACTGATTTGATTCCTCCTCAAACCGCAAATTTTACAGAACTAACACCTGAAATTGTCGATGGTTCTCAGAAAAATCCTGCTGTACAGGTAGACTCACCACAACCTTTATTACCTCGTTCCGCCTGGTCTAGTAATGTGGCTTATTTGCGTGCCATGTTTAAAGTTAAAAAGGCTTTAGATCGCATCGAAGCTGAAGCAGGTATCAAACTCTAATATACACATTTTGCACCAGTTTATTGATGATACTTTTCGTAGGGTGAGCATTGCTGGTAATTTGCTAAAATCCTGATTTTTGAGTAGTTGGCAATGCCCTCCTATTCTAATTAATAATGGTGCAAAATATCAGGAGAAGCAATTACTAGCATTTTTTATCTTGATTATTCTTCATAAAATAACTTTTTTCCAGTATTTGCTTAAGTGCCGTTGCGGATATTTGCCGATTAACCACAAGGCGAGGAATTTGATAGGGATTTTTCAAACAATTGTAATTTAAAGTTTCATTATTATATAAATACCCAGATAAATAATATTTTTCCACAGATGATTCTACCTGTTTATTAGTAGCTCCAAAGGGATAAGCAAAATGAGATGCTACTTGTTGATTTGGGTCTAAGTCTTGTGTGCATTTTCTTAAAATTATTCTTGCTCTTAACAATTCATTGATTAATCCTCGTCGTGATAATTTAGTTACATCTTTATGATTTAATCCATGAGATTGAATGTCATAAAATCCTGCTTTTAAACCTTCCCTTAAGTCTTGACATCCTAGCTTAGTCGCATTACTATCTCGCTGATTAGACAAATGACCAGGATTGATAAATAAAACAACTTTTACCTTGGTTTTATATTTATTTTCTAGCTTATATAGAATAGGCAGTAATTTAGTATGTACTGATTTATAACCATCATCAAAAGAAAGCATGATAGGCTTTTGTTTTTTACGGTTTCCCGGAATTGGCTGAGATTTGGTTAAGAAAAAATCATATAATTCTTGAGTTGTGAGAAACCAGTAATCATGAATAATTAAATATTCTAAAAATTTTTCTAATTCTTGTTTGGAGTAGTGCATTTCTGCTGTTTTAATATTCATATTAGTATCTACAATGCCATGAAATCCCAAAATAGGAACTACAGGCTCGGTGTATTCAAAATTGAGCAGTGCAAAAGAAATAATAGAAATTAGAGCTAAACTAAAAGGTAAATTTTGAGTTTTTGTAGTTGTCACTGAGGTCTACTGGTTGTTATTAATTATTTTGCTATTGGTATTATCTCAGAGGATGTTTAACAAGTATTGTGATTAACACTAACATTCAGGTTTTCGCAGCCCAGGAGGTAGGCTACCGGGTGGGTTAAGCCTGAGTAACTTGTAAATACCCGGTGGGAGACTTTCCAAGACTGATGTCATTTTTACATCTGTCTTCAGTGGAGGTTTATATTTATGTCTTTTGCCAGGTTAATCTCTCAAGGGAATTTATTAAATTTTGTAAAGCAGGTGTTAGTGATAACTCTGGCAACTGCTTGTTCCAAAAGTAATCGGAGACGTTATGACTTACACTACCAACGAACAAGCAAGAAAGTCTGTAGAACAATTCCGCCGCTTTGATGCTGATACACAGTTAGGCTTGCTGTGGTATGGCTATTTAGACATCAAAGATTCCTTAAGCCCAACCACCAATCAGCCTTCTGTAACTACTCCGGCTAACGCTTTCTTTGATCAAGTGCGAGCATTACCCCAAAAACAACAACTGCAAGTACAACGTGATATTGTCGCTTGTGCAGATACAGAGATTAGCCATGCCTATAAAGCTTTAAGTTCTAGTGCCAAGTTAGAGTTATGGCTGAAGCTGGCACAAGGGATGGAAAATGGCACTATCATAGGAGTCCCTGCTGATTATGAATTGCCATCTCAAACAGATAACTTTGTGAATACAGTCAAGGGATGGGATTTTGAGCAAAGGGTTGACTTTTTACGTAGCGCAGTCGATGAGATGGGTGCTAGATAAATGTTTGGCAATTAATCAGCCAATTGTGGTGTGAGACAATCCGGTATTGGTGGTTTCTCTCAGGGACTTCCAGATAAAAAAATATCCAAAATGTAGGGTGTGTCAGTACGAGAAACCCTAGTTATACCAAGAAAAGATTCATACTGACGCACTCTACTAACTAACAGTCGATGGGGATAATTTATTTTTTGGTGTTCCCTAAACAGGAACGGCCAAAAATACCGGCGGCGTGAACATTGTTTTTCAGAAAAGGTGTTCTTTGAGGGTAGCGATCGCATATGGTTTGTGATTGCTGCTCTTTTTGATTGCAGATGTATAGAGATGTTGCACAAATGTCTGAGCTTGATCCACTGAGTCAAAACACCTTTAAAATAAGAAGACATTCTTGGCAAATTAATTACTAAACTTGCTTGTATCTGGGGGTATGAATGAGCCGTCCAATCATTCTTGGTATTGTTGGTGATAGTGCTGCTGGCAAAACCACACTGACTAAAGGAATTGCTCAGGTTCTTGGCCCGGAAAATGTCACGCTGATCTGTACTGATGACTATCATCGCTACGACCGCCAGCAACGAGCAGAAATTGGAATTACTGCTCTCCATCCCGACTGCAACTATTTAGATATCATGCAGCAGCACCTATCGCTGCTACGTACAGGTCAGCCAATTCTCAAACCCGTTTATAGCCATAAAACAGGTACTTTTGAGGCACCCCTGTACATTAAACCGAAGAAATTTGTTATAATAGAGGGTTTGCTAGGTTATTCTACTCGTGCTGCTCGTGAATGCTACGATGTCAGAGTTTATCTTGCGCCGCCAGAAGACTTACGTGCTAAGTGGAAAGTTAAACGAGATACTCAAAAACGTGGCTATTCTCCAGAAGAAGTATTAGCAGAATTAGTAAAACGAGAACCAGATTCAGAGCAATTTATTCGTCCCCAACGGCAATGGTCTGATATAGTAGTTAGTTTCTATCCACCGCATGGTGCAGAAGATGAAACCAACGGACACCTCAACGTGCGTTTGGTATTGCGTCCTACTATTCCCCACCCGGATTTTACACCAATTATCAATTTGACTAATAATGATTCTGGGTCAGCGATTCGCCTAGGATTAGATCGAGATATGGGTAAACCCGTCGATGTGTTGGAAGTGGACGGTCATGCTACTTTAGAACAGGTGAATAAGTTAGAACATATTCTCTGTAATGATATACCTAACTTAAAAAATCTATGCGATCGCGACAGCAACCCAGAAATCGGTAAAGTCGCCGGCACAACTGGGGAAACCCTGCAAAGTTACCCCTTGGCGTTGACACAGTTAATTATCACTTACCACATGCTCAAAGCAACGCAGATGTATCAGTAACTCGATAAAAATCAAACATGGATAGTTGGAAAGCCTATGGTTTAACAGTTATTGCGCTATTTCTCAAAATGTTTGCCACTGTTCTCATTCAGGCTTATGGCAGGTTCAAGTCTAACAGTTTTTCTAATCCTGAAGATTTGGCTATTGTCAGCAATATTTTGGGAAGAAAAGATGCTGCATCAAGTGACGATGAACTCGTACGTCGCGCTCAAAATGTTCTTCGCAATGATGGGGAGAACATTCCTATTTTTCTCTTTTTGGCGATGACTTATGTTCAGCTAAATTGTTGGCAAACAGGTGTATTAATCTACTTTCCGCTATTTGTGGCATCTCGGATACTTCATACAGTAGCCTACATTCGTGCAATTCAGCCTTTACGGAATATAGTGTATCAAGTGGGAATTTTGGTGATGTTTGCTCTATGTAGTCATATTGGTGGGAAGATTTGGGTGAGTTAGGAGGGTGCGTCAGTACGAATAATTTCTGATTGTGTTGGGATATGACTGTCGCACCGTTAGCGATCGCTAGATTAACCCAAAATACAACCGCTACGAGGGGGCAGCGTTAACGTCAACTGCTGGGTTTTTCCTTCACCTTGCCATTGAAATTCTGCATTGCCGTATAAAAGTTGGTTGGGTTGAGTCTTTAAACTGGTAACATTAAAGTTAACCTGGGCTGATGCTGTCCCTGCGTTCACTGCAATCATCAATTCTTCATTCCCTAAAGTGCGGGCAAAAATGTACAATTCTCCCCGCGCCCAAAGAACTGTGTAGTCACCTGTACGTAAAGCTGGATAAGCATGACGCAAAGCAATTAACTGGCGGTGAATATCATAAATTTCTCGATTCCAGTTAGCTTCTAGGGGAAAACCACGACGGGAATCAGGATCTATTGCACCGGGTAAACCCACTTCATCGCCATAGTAAACACTAGGCGCACCAGGAAAAGTCAACAATAATAGAGTAGCTAATTCTACACTGGCTTGATCATCCCCAGCAATAGTAATTAACCGTGCCGTATCATGACTGGCGAGTAAGTTGAGTTGAGTTAGCTGAATTTCCCAAGGGTATAGTTGCAGTAATTCCTGCATTTTACTGGCGTATTCAGCCGCAAATAGGGGCGGGTAGGG
>NZ_LUHJ01000026.1:149989-217380 GCF_001597745.1 Anabaena sp. 4-3
GGCCCAGCAAATAAATAATTCATCACACCGTCAAATTGTGTACCATCCAACCACTCACGGGAATCTCCCCAGACTTCCCCGACAATATAAGCATCAGGATTAATAGCTTTGACTCGTTCGCGAAACTCTTGCCAAAAACCAGGAGTTTTAATTTCAAACGGCACATCTAACCGCCAACCGTCAATACCAAATTTAAGCCAATATTCGGCGATTTCCATGATATATTCCCGCACTTCTGGGTTATCATGATTAAATACAGGCAACGCTCGATTATCAGCCCAACCTACATAGTTAGCGGGTAACTCGCCAGTGTACGGCGCAAGCGGCCAGCCTTCAATTTTAAACCAATTCACCCAAGGGGAATAAGGGCCATTTTCTAAAATGTCATGGAAAAAGAAAAACCCCCGACTGGCATGATTAAATACGCCATCGAGAACAACTTTCATATTTCTGCGGTGGGCAGCGTCTAGTAATTCTTTAAAGGCTGGATTACCCCCTAACATCGGGTCTACTTGATAATAATCATGGGTATGATAACGGTGATTGCTGGCAGATTGAAATATAGGTGTGAAGTAAATAGCATTAATGCCTAAATCTTGAATATAGTCTAATTGCTCCATAATGCCCCATAAATCACCACCTTTGTAACCTTGCAGTGTGGGCATTGCTTCCCAGTCTTCCCAACGTGCATTACGCAACAAGCGTTTACGGGGCTGTTGACTTCTGGCGAAGCGGTCGGGAAAAATTTGGTAGAATACAGCGTGTTTCACCCAGTCTGGTGTGTGTATTTGCATGATTTTTTCTTGATTGCTTTGATAATTATTGTGGCAAATTCTGAAATATTCGAGGTGTTAAGCAAAAAGGGAATAGGGAACAGGGAACGGTGAGGAACCAACCGTTTCCCGTTTCTGTGAAGCACTTGCTCAAGCCTTTGCAAGCCCCCACTTTTAAGCGGATTTAAATCACCTGCAAAACCTACACTGTTCCCGGTTGCCCGTTCCCTGTTCCCTTTTAAATGGTTTTGACCGAGCGATCGCCTACAATCAGACATAGGCGATCGCTGACTAATTATCGACATGGGCATACATCACAAGTAGGGTTTGTAAAATTCCTTAGACATAATCGTTGATCCCCCCTTACCAGCTGCTACATACAGTCCTAAACTGTAGGTGGGATTTGAACGGCAGTTGGGAGAAATCTTGTGAAAAAAGTCTTAGCAATTATCCTTGGAGGTGGTGCAGGTACTCGCCTGTACCCTTTAACCAAACTACGTGCTAAACCGGCAGTACCAGTGGCAGGGAAGTACCGCCTAATAGATATCCCTGTCAGTAACTGCATCAATTCTGAGATTTATAAAATCTACGTCCTCACACAATTTAACTCGGCTTCCCTCAACCGTCATATTGCCCGTACCTATAACTTCACTGGCTTCAGTGAGGGGTTTGTAGAAGTGCTAGCCGCACAACAAACACCAGAAAACCCCAATTGGTTCCAAGGTACGGCTGATGCGGTGCGTCAGTATATCTGGCTGTTGGAAGAATGGAATGTGGACGAATACCTGATTTTATCAGGAGATCACCTCTACCGCATGGACTATCGTCTATTTGTAGAACGCCATCGCGAAACAGGTGCGGATATCACACTCTCAGTTATCCCCATAGACGAACGCCGGGCTTCCGATTTTGGCTTAATGAAAATTGATAATTCCGGTAGGGTAATCGACTTTAGCGAAAAACCGAAAGGCGAAGCTTTAGCTAATATGCGCGTCGATACCACCATTTTGGGATTGTCAGCCGAACAAGCCAAATTGCAGCCCTACATCGCCTCGATGGGGATTTATGTTTTTAAAAGAGACGTTTTGATCAAACTTTTGAAAGAATCTTTAGAACGCACCGATTTCGGTAAGGAAATTATTCCTGATGCGGCAAAAGATTACAATGTTCAAGCTTATTTATTTGACGACTACTGGGAAGATATCGGGACAATTGAAGCATTCTATAATGCCAATTTAGCCCTGACTCGGCAACCATTACCGCCTTTTAGCTTCTACGATGAAGAAGCACCCATTTATACCCGCCCTCGTTATTTGCCACCAACCAAATTATTAGACTGTCATGTGACAGAATCGATAATTGGGGAAGGTTGCATTTTGAAAAACTGCCGCATTCAACACTCAGTGTTGGGTGTGCGATCGCGGGTAGAATCTGGCTCTATCATCGAAGAATCTTTAGTGATGGGTTCTGACTTTTATCAACCTTACGTAGAACGCCAAAGCAGTTTAGAAAAAGGTGAAATTCCCATAGGTATCGGTGGAGATACAATCATTCGCCGTGCCATCATTGACAAAAATGCCCGCATCGGTCACGATGTCAAAATTATCAATAAAGACAACGTACAGGAAGCTAACCGCGAAAATCAAGGCTTCTACATTCGCAGTGGCATTGTAGTTGTTCTCAAAAATGCTGTAATTCCCGATGGCACTATTATTTAGTTATTAGTCATTAGTCATTAGTCATTAGTCATTAGTTAAGATATTTAACTAGGGACTGTTGACTATGGACTCATGACTAAACTACTGTTGCTGATTGGTCTTCCTGGTAGCGGTAAGTCAACTTTAGCAAAACAAATACTCTCACAATGCCCCCAGATGCACCTAATTTCTACAGATGCTATCCGGGGGCAATTATTCGGCTCAGAAGCTATTCAAGGGCCGTGGCTGCTGATTTGGCGGGAAATTCAACGACAATTGCAACAGGCTATTGTTACAAATAAACCCGTAATTTTTGATGCTACTAACGCCCAACGCCGCCATCGTCGGGAAATTATCACCCTAGCCCGTGAAATAGGTTTTACTCACATTACAGGGTTATGGGTGAGAACTCCAGTATGGCTATGTTTAGCAAGGAATAAACGACGCGATCGCCAAGTCCCCGAAGACATTATCTTACGAATGCACCGCCAACTCCGCGACGCACCCCCCAGCCTCGAAGAAGGACTAGATAACTTAATTTCCTACCCCATCCCCAGTCAAGAGTCCCCAAAGTACGGTAATCGCCCTCATGCCATCAGCAACAACCACACTTGATTTTATTGATAATTTGTTAATTTAAAATCAGAATTATTTGTGCTTGGCATTATACCTAGCAAACACAGAATCTCACATCTTAGAAAAAAACTTAAAGAAAATCGCTACAGGAGGCTGGTAGATGGCTGCAACCGACTTCAAGGACTATTACACGATTTTAGGAGTTAGTAAAACTGCCAGTCCAGAAGAAATTAAGCAAGCTTTTCGGAAATTAGCCCGCAAGTATCACCCTGATGTGAACCCAGGTAACAAGCAAGCGGAAGCACGCTTCAAAGAAATTAACGAAGCTTACGAAGTTTTATCAGATCCAGACAAACGCAAAAAATATGACCAATTTGGTCAATATTGGCGACAAGTAGGTGAAGGCGGCTTCCCTGGCGGTGCTGGTGTCGATATGAACGGTTTCGACTTCAGTCAATACGGCACTTTTGATGAGTTTATCAATGAATTACTAGGACGCTTTGGTGGTGGTGCGCCTCGCGGTGGCAGACAAAGCTATTCTTATCGTACCTCTACAGGTAGACCAGGGGGCGGTTATAGTGGGTTTGGTGACTTCGGTTTTCAAGATGTTGGTGCAGCTGGTGCAGGTGGCGCAGCAGATACAGAAGCTTCTATTAGTTTGACATTTGGAGAAGCTTTTGCAGGTTGTCAAAAGCGGTTTAGCTTAGGTAACGAAACCATAGATGTTCGTATCCCAGCCGGCGCGAAATCCGGTACTCGTCTGCGGGTGCGTGGTAAAGGACAATTCAACCCCATGACTCAACAACGTGGCGACTTATATCTTAAGGTAGAATTACAGCCACATTCATTCTTCCAGATTGATGGTGATAATCTTGTCTGTGAAGTACCGATAACTCCCGATGAAGCTGCCCTTGGTGCGTCAATTGATGTTCCCACACCCGATGGTAGTGTAAATGTGAAGTTACCAGCCGGAGTGCGTTCTGGCCAATCTTTGCGTTTACGGGGTAAAGGCTGGCCTCTTTCTAGAGGTGGGCGTGGTGATCAGTTGGTGAAGGTGGCGATCGTTCCACCCAAAGAAATGAGCCAGCAAGAACGGGAATACTATGAAAAAATCCGGGCTATTCGTAGTTACAATCCCCGCAGTCATTTACAGCAAGTTAAACTTTAAAGTTCGGAAAGCTTCCCTAAAAATGTAGAGACGTTGCATGCAACGTCTCTACATACAACGTATTTTATCTGAGTCATTAACGGTAGGGCGATGCACTGGCCACAATCCAAATTCAGGGTTTGAGCAAATTCAGAACATTAGACCTCTTGCAAAAGTCATGATTCTAGCGTCTTTCTTTGCGTCTTTGCGCCTACCCTTCGGGAACGCCTAGCGGCGAATGCGTGAGGCAGAAAAATATTTATGCAAGAGGTCTATTGCCCACCTGACTTTAATTGAACATATTGAGTAAAGTTTCAATACTGGCATTGTGATCTAAAAACGAAAATAAATGCTTGTAGCGGAGTTTTCCTTCTTTATCTAATACAAACTGAGCAGGTAAAGGCGCACCTAGGGCTTGTCCTACTTGATAAGTGCGAAATACTCTGCAACTAGGGTCACTCAGCAAAGGCATTTTTAAGCCTAAGTCTCTCACAACTATTTGGCTTTGCTTTTCGTCTGTACTGGTAATCAGTAAAACCTCTATATCACGCTGTTTAAATTCCTCGTAGTTCTCATTTAAAGCTTTGATATGAGGAAAGCAAAAAGGGCAATATTGCTTTTCGGTAAAAATTCGCGTAAATGCTAGTAAAACAGGCTGCTTGCCGGAAAAATTCGCTAATTTTACTGTGCTGTTGTTGGTGATATCCGGTAATTGAAAATCTGGTGTTTTTACATCCAGCCTTAATTCATTACTAGCTGGAATCGGCAGAAAATTACGAAAGAAACGCTCGTTAAGTAAGCCACTGAAATCTGTTGAGGTTAACATAAATAATTCAAAATTAAAAATTATAAAACCACAGGTAAACACTGCCAATAACACTGATTTTATCTCTGTGTTCAGCTATGTTCATCTGTGGTATGGTTGATTTTCTGTCTGAAAATCTTACCAGCACAAAGGCAGATATCAAACAAAGGTTAGAAAGTTTTTAGCATAAACTTTGTTCCCTTTTGCCTTCTGCCCTACGGGTTCGCCACTTGCTTATGCCGGGAAACCCGTCCACCGCAGTGGCTCACTTCCTGCTTTTTTACACAGCAGCGAAGTAAACTTTAGACTTCACTGGGTCAGGTGTCATGGTTTTGTCGCCGGGTTGCCAACCAGCAGGACAAACTTCATCGGGGTGAGACTGCACATACTGAATTGCTTGCAGTGTCCGCAGGGTTTCATCAACGCTGCGACCAAATGCTAGGTTGTTGATGGTAGCGTGTTGGATAACACCATCTTTGTCGATGATGAATAGACCACGTAAAGCAATACCTGCGGCTGGGTCTAGTACGTTGTAAGCGGCACTAATCTCTTTTTTAATGTCGGAAACTAAGGGATAATTGAGGTCGCCAACACCACCAGACTTACGATCTGTTTGAATCCAAGCTAGGTGTGAGAATTCGCTATCAACGGAAACACCAAGCACTTCAGTGTTAATTTTCTTAAATTCTTCGTAGCGATCGCTAAATGCTGTGATCTCAGTGGGGCAAACAAAGGTAAAGTCTAGGGGGTAGAAGAACAATACAACATACTTACCACGATAGTCGGAAAGTTTGATTGTCTTGAATTCCTGATCCGCCACAGCTGTTGCTGTAAAATCGGGAGCTTGTTGACCAACGCGCAGGCTTCCTTCTGTTCCGTAAGTGATGGACATTTACTATGTTCTCCTTCAACTTATATCCGTTTTCTAGCGTTGGAGTCGGGGTCAGGTAAATCTTACCCCTCCACGCTCTCTCACAGTTTGATTACGATCTGTTACAAATATATCATACTCATAACGATTGTGAGTAGCAAATGGCAGATTTAGATACAAGAGAATGGTTGCTGACTAATGGCTTGGGTAGCTTTGCCAGTGGTACGGTGTCGGATGTGCGGACACGGACTTATCATGGTTGGCTATTTGTCGCCACAAATCCACCGGCTGGGCGTACCCTGTTGTTATCACACTTAGAAGCTAGCTTGGAAGTTGGCGGGAAAGTGGTTTCACTGGGGACGAATATCTGGGGGACAGGTAACATTGAGCCGAGAGGCTACAAACTGCTGCACAGTTTCGAGATTAACCCTGTTCCCCAATGGATTTGGGGTGAGAATGACTGGCAACTGAGCAGACAATTGCTGATGCCGCATGGGATGGGAGGGAGTAGGGAAGAAAATCAGGCGGGCGACTCCCGAATGAGTGATGGGCTACACCCGACCGGAGGTCATCGCCTATTAATTCAATATCGTTATGAAGGTAGACAAACGGCAACCTTAAGACTGCGCTTGCTGATAGGCGATCGCGACTTTCACAGTCAACAAACCGCGACTTCAGACTTACAATTTTCCCAACTGCTGGGACATCAACAAGTGTGTTTGCAAGCCATTAAATCGGGGCATTTTGGTACACCTTGGCAATTGCGTTGGACACAAGGAGAATATCGAGCAGATTCGGTGTGGTATTGGAATTACGAATTTCCCCAAGAAACAAAACGGGGATTAGGCGATCGCGAAGACCTCTACAGCCCTGGTTATTTGACCGTCACACTCAAACCAGGAGATGCAGTCACTCTAGAAGCACGCATCGGTTTTCCTGAGCAAACACCAGATATTCTTACCACCGATACCTTTGCCGCAGCTGTCGCCGCAGAACAACAACGACTATCTGAGATTTTTGGTTGGGAATTAGGGACTAGGGACTGGGGACTGGGGACTGGGGAAGCAGAAATGCCCAATGCCCCATGCCCCCTGCCCAATTCCCAATCCAAAATTTGGCGACAATTATTAAAAGCTGGTGATCAGTTCATCGTCTATCGTGCTTCAATTGCTGGGCCTACGGTAATTGCTGGTTATCACTGGTTTAATGACTGGGGACGGGATACCTTAATCGCCTTACCGGGTTTAACCTTAGTACCTCAACGCTTTGACCTAGCAAAAGGACTGTTACGCACCTTTGGGCGTTACTGTCGTTACGGTTTGATACCGAATGCTTTCCCTGATGTGGACAGTGAACCGTTTTACAACAGCATTGATGCGGCTTTGTGGTGGATTGAAACTTTAGGGCTTTACTTAGAAGCAACCCAAGACTGGCAATTTTTGTCTGAACAGTTCCCTGTAGTCCAACAAATCCATAAAGCTTTTTTAGCTGGTACACGCTACAACATCCAAATTGATGCTACCGATGGATTGGTGGGATGGGATGCCAGAGGTGTGGCTTTAACTTGGATGGATGCAATAGTAGAAGGAGAACCTGTCACGCCTCGACCTGGCAAAGCTGTAGAAATTAATGCACTGTGGTATTCTGCATTATGTTGGATGAGTAACTGGGCAGAATGCTTGAGCCAGTTACAAGTAGGTGATACGGCACGTTTAGCAAAGCAAGCAGGGCGTTATGCTGAACAAGCCCAACAGGTAAAAGCTTCTCTGCAAAAATTTTGGAATCCACAGTTAGGCTATTTGTACGACACCATTGATTTTGACGATCGCCGCCATGCTCAAATTCGCCCCAATGCTGTGATTGCATTGTCACTTTCCCATTGTGGGTTTACTCAACAACAAGGTCGTCAAGTCATAGATTTAGCAACTTATCGCTTGCTGACTCCCTATGGACTACGCAGCCTTGACCCAGCCGATCCACAATATATAGGTAAATATGAAGGTAACTCACAAACACGCGATCGCTCTTACCATCAGGGTACGGTGTGGACTTGGCTAATTGGCCCCTTTATCCGGGCTTGGCAGCGTTTTTTTCCCGAACAACCCCTACCTTTTGATTGGCAACCCCTTTTACACCATTTCCTGAATGATGGTTGCATTGGTTCTATTTCCGAAATTTTTGATGGCGACGCACCACACCAACCCAGAGGCGCAGTAGCCCAAGCTTGGTCAATCGCTGAAGTGATTCGTCATTTCAAATAGTGATTTGAGTGAGCAAAGGTTAATCCTAATTGCTCAACTCACAACTTTTAGCTGATTAATTTATAATATGGCTCAGGTCGGATTTGAACCAACGACCCCAGGCTTATGAGTCCCGTGCTCTAACCAACTGAGCTACTGAGCCTTGTTTTTCACACAATTCTTAATATAGCAGACAAATTTAGATTTGGCTAGTGTTTTGCTAAAAAAAATTTTGGGTTATCGATAGCCCAATTACATCATAACCTTTCAGCCTTGCTCAAAAAAACGCAGAGGGCGACCCCTCGGAGGTTACGCCGTAATTTTCGATTCAGTCGCTTATCCTGAAATTGGGGTCTTTAGCTTCCTTGCGGTTTCATTTCCCTGCTACCATTGCTGGTATCAACACATGATCAATAACGTGGATGACACCATTATCAGCCACGATATCTGTTTGGGTGATGTTGGTATCGTTTACCTTAATCACACCGTTAGTAGAATCAATCGCCAATACAGAACCTTCTAATGTTTCTGCTTCTTCTATCTGCACCAAATCCTCAGCCCTGACATCTCCGAAGGCTACATGATACGTCAAAACTTTTTTCAAAGTAGGGATATCTTTCTGTAGTGCATCTAAAGTTCCATCTGGTAACTTAGCAAAAGCTTCATCAGTAGGTGCAAATAAAGTGAAAATATCAGCACTTTTGAGGGTGTCTACGATTTGGGCAGTTTCAGCCAGTTGTAACAGCTTATTGAACTTGCCAACGTTGGCAGCAGTTTCCACAAGATTAGCCATAAGATGGGGTTAATTAATTAACTTCCTTACCCACTAAGTTATAAAGAGTTAAAAGTAATCAACCTCTATCAACAGAAAGGTTGCCAGCAATATCACCAAGTAGAACATTGATTGAGTGCTGCTAAACTAGGGTATGTCCCCAAGAACCAGTTACTATGCTCAAGCGTTCTAAGTTCGAGACAACCCAATCTCAGATTATGCACCGTGCTGAGGATTTAATTAGTGCAGCGTCTAATCGCTACCGCATTACGGTTCAGGTGGCAAATCGTGCTAAACGCCGACGTTATGAAGACTTTGATAGTGCGGAAGATGCAATGATGAAGCCAGTGCTGAGGGCAATTATTGAAATGTCCGACGAACTGACACAACCAGAAATCATTGGTGAATTATAAGCGGGTGTGAGAGAAGGTAGGATGAGCAAACATTTATCGTTAATTCATCCCCGACTCCATCCTTGGCAGACACTCACTGCTTTGATAGTGGTGAGTGTAATTGTTTTAGGTGCGGGCGTGGATAGATTTACACCAACTACACCCACTAATTTACTCAGTATTCAACCAGCACAAGCCCAAAGGATTAGTCCTAGCGATGTGTGGCAGTTGGTATATCAGCAATTACCGGACTTGCCCAAGGAAAACCAATACATCAGCAGAGAGTCTGGGAAGGTGGCTGAGAATAACACCTTGGCTAGTCGCTTGATTCGGTATCACATTTATATTAAAGAACGCGCCCCCAATTATCGCCTAGATTGGAAGCTGACTTTAGCTGATTATTTGGATGCTAACGAAGTGATGTATGAAAACACCTACCCAGGTAATGATACATTACGACAGAATCCCTTAGCAGGCGATCGCGCCACCATTAAACGCCTCACCCGCCAGCAAAGAAATGCGCTAGCACAAGTCCTTACCAACATCTTTAACCCCAGTCCTGATGGAACGAGTAATTAAAAGCGGTGATGGTTGGCGCATCGGTTGGAACCCCAATGCAGTTGAGTATCAAGGTTTAGTAGGTACTGATGACTGGGCGATAGAGTTAACCGCCGCCGAGTTAGATGTTTTTTGTCGGTTGTTGGCACAGCTAGCCGACACGATGAAACAACTCACAGCCGAATTAATGGATGAAGAAAAAATTGCCTGTGAAGCCGAAAGTGATTTATTATGGATGGAGGTGGAAGGCTACCCCCATCAATACAG
Organism: Anabaena sp. 4-3; assembly: GCF_001597745.1. Lineage (GTDB taxonomy): Bacteria > Cyanobacteriota > Cyanobacteriia > Cyanobacteriales > Nostocaceae > Trichormus. Next base: position 160,088 of record NZ_LUHJ01000026.1, read on the forward strand.
TCTGCGCTTTATCCTGAATTCTGGACGTTGTGCAGAAGGTAAATGGCAAGCCTCTGCTGTACCTGGTCTGTTGCAAGCTGCTGGGATGCTAAAAGTTTTTTGAACTTACCCCTTGATTATCCTTCAGCTTTGCGTTATTATAGTAAATCGTGACCGGGGCGTAGCGCAGCTTGGTAGCGCGCCACTTTGGGGTAGTGGAGGTCGTGGGTTCAAATCCCGCCGCTCCGATTGATAAAATCCCTAACCTGCTAATCTTCATGAAAGATTGGTAGGTTTTTTCATGGCTTTGACTCTATGTTTACTTATTGTTGATTTTATGATGGGTAACATGAGTAATCAACCAGAATACAACATATAAGTAAAAGCTTTGTGTAGACTAAATTTCCCTATTATACACTTCCATTTTAGTCTGTTCTAGAATAGATAGTTATTAGGGCGCGTCAGAAGAGATGATTTGGCAAAAACTACCATATTTCCGGTATCTGATGCACCCTACTAATTTACTGATGAGTTACGCGCTAACTCTCAGATGAAGCCAAGGGAGTATTCTGTTCCTGTATTGGGTTTAAACCCAATTTTGTTGTTAATTAAAAAGAACTATAGCAAAACTGAATTGTGAAAATACCAGAAAATATCATAATTCCAGAAGAAAAGATTACCCGCTATCTTTTAGTTCCCCGGATAAAAGATGATAAATCAAAATTTTTAGCCCAAGCGGGATTTACACAAACTAACCCAGAAGAATTATTAACAGCTATTTGGCAACTCGCAACCACCCATGAAGTAGTAGAAGATATTACTAATGAATATGGAACGTTTTACACTATCGAAGGAAACCTACAAGGAGTAAATGGTCAAAATTTAGCAGTAATCACAGTTTGGCTACAATCAAAACATGGCAGCAACTTTCGCTTTATTACCCTAAAACCAAAAAAGGACTAAATTGGATGAAATTAGAACTATATCAGTATGTTGCTCTCAATTGTGATTTACCAGAATATAATCTCAAACGGGGCGATGTTGCTATGTTAATTGATTATGTGACTCATCCTCATGGTGGTGAAGATGGTTATGTATTAGAAGTCTTTAATGCAATAGGTGACTCTATCGCTGTTTTTACTGTTCCTATGTCAGCAGTACAAAAAATGCCTAGCGATGCAGTATTGGCTATTCGTCCATTAGCAGAGTTGAAATAGTTTCTTTAACAATCTATTAGAGTTTTTTATAAATTAATAAAAAAATATAATAGTGGCGTGGCAAGGCTAAGATAGTGAATTAGAAGTAGGTTGGGTTAAGCGCAGCACTTAACCCAACCTACTTCTATCTGTCGCCTATCAACTGTCGCCCATACTCTATTGACCTGTCTGCAAGTTAAAATCCTGTATGAAACTAAAAACTTGCGAGAAGAACTTATGCCACTAAAAAAAGGTAATATGGTGCGGGCTGTCCGTGAGAAACTAGAAAATAGTGTGGAAGCAAAAGCTAGTGATACTCGCTTTCCGGCTTATTTGTTTGACTCTAACGGTGAAGTGGTAGATATTAAAGGTGATTATGCCTTGGTGAAGTTCGGAAAAGTACCCACCCCTAATATTTGGTTACGTTTAGATCAACTGGAAGTGTCTGAATAAGCCTTTAGGCTGGGGATAAGTGCTGTTTATCCTTTGGTAGAATTTGCTTGCACTACAAAATTGTAGGGTGGATATCTTCCATCCTACATAGTGAATTTTCTAACTCTAGTGACAGGCGATCGCAATCCTAGCTGTTAACCTGAGTGGTGTAAAGATTGCATTGTCTAGCAGAATTATGTCTTCTTCTGTTGTCTCCCCTATTCTGTCTCGTTTACCGCGTGTCTCTATCATCGGTGCTGGTAGAGTTGGTAGCACCTTAGCGCAACGCATCGCTGAGAAAAATCTCGCTGATGTCGTATTATTAGATATTGTTCAAGGAATGCCTCAAGGTTTAGCTTTGGATTTGTTGGAAGCTAGAGGCATTGAGTTACATAATCGTGAAATTATAGGCACAAATGATTATACTGACACGGCTGGTTCACAAATCGTCATAATTACCGCCGGACTTCCCCGCAAACCAGGTATGAGTCGGGATGATTTGCTCAAAACTAACGCGAAGATTGTTGTAGAAGCAGCCAAGCAAGCGATCGCCTACTCTCCCGATGCTATTTTAATTATTGTCACCAATCCCTTAGATGTGATGACATATCTAGCTTGGGAAGCCACGGGTTTACCTCGTCATCGTATTATGGGTATGGCTGGGGTTTTAGACTCAGCCAGATTTGAGACTTTTATCGCCTTGGAGTTGGGTGTATTACCTGCTGATGTCAAGGCGATGGTGTTAGGTAGTCACGGTGATTTGATGGTTCCCTTGTCTCGTTACGCGACAGTTAATGGTATTCCCATCACAGAATTATTAGATGCAGATACAATTGAACGTTTGGTAGAAAGAACCCGCAACGGTGGCGCGGAAATTGTCGAATTAATCCAGACTGGTGGAGCATTTTTTGCGCCAGCTTCCGCTACGAGTGTGATGGTAGAATCGATTGTATTAAATCAGTCCAGGTTGTTACCTGTGGCGACATATTTGCAAGGTGAATATGGTTTAAAAGATGTGGTGATTGGTGTTCCTTGTCGCTTGGGTGCGGCTGGAATTGAGAGTATTTTAGAGTTAAATTTGAGTGAAAGTGAAAGAGAAGCTTTGCATATTTCGGCTGAATCTGTGCGGAAAAATATTGCGCGATCGCAAGAAATTTTAGGGGCAATAAGTTCTATATAGTAATAATTGATAAGCGTGATTGGTAGACGCGATTTATCGCGTCTTTACAAGGGGTTTATTGATGGTTATTCGTCGTCGTCTTCATCATCGTAGCGGCTTCTGCGGGAACGACGCATACTACCATAATCTTCTTCATCTTCTTCATCATAGCGGTCTTCACGGGAGGGTGGAAAGTTGCGATTATACTCCTCGTTTTCTTCGTCTTCTTCCCATTCTTCCCGATCTTGGCTTCCCCTACGTCCCCGATACTCCCGATAATCAGTGTCTTCCTCTCTTTCTTTGCGTCTTGAACCACCGATAAAATCCTTTGCTTTTCGCAAAAAATCATCTACCATAATCTCTTTCCTCCCTGAAACACAGGAGTAGGATACAAGTTAATTTTGAGAAAGGTTGTATTCACCCTCTGCTATGATGAGGCGATTTTTTTAGTCTTCCGTCCTACTTTTGAAAGAGTTTGCATTACTCCCCAGAAATAGATTTTTAGTTAGGTGATTTTGGCAGAAAAATAGTGAGCGATCGCCGCATTTTTTTATCTGATTGTCATTTTATATAAAATTTTCTGCCGTTTTAATACCATAGGCTAGAAACAATATTTCAAGAAAATATTTCATTACTGTATTTTAAATCACATAAAAGCTGCTTTGCTAGTTCTTGAATATTGCTGATTTTATTGAAAAATTGAGTTTTTTGATTAAATATGAAGATTTTCTTAATACCACTTACATAGACTATGTAAGAAAAAGCAAACTATAATGTGGTAATAATCAGTTAAATAGGCTACATCACATGGGTTCAGGCAAAGATAGTTTACAGAGTGCCAAAACTAAAACTCGTCTTCTGCTGGCTTTGTGGGATTTGGGAGGAACTCAGCAGGAAGTGAAGAAAGGGCAACTCAACAAACGAATTTTATCGAAGGGCAAGAAGGCGGCAGACTATCAGGCTGAATTTGAGGAATTAAGCAACCAGGGAGTGATCACAATTTCCAAGCAAGGATACTCTCTAACATCTCCCAAGGGTTTAGAGTTTCTGGGTGAGGCTTTGAGAAGTGGCGAGTTTAAGTTTGATGGCACTATTGTTGGTACTTGGGCAGCAAATGCGTTATTGAAGTGGATTAGCCAGATTGATGTTGCGGCAGTTAGCACATCTGCACCAGCTAATGGCAAGAGTGCGATCGCAACTTACGACGAGTTTAAATCAGTGGTACTGGAAGTCTACGACAAGTTGAACCAGAACTATAACTTTAATGATTTAGTGCCAATTTACCGCATCAGGAGAGAAATAGGCGATCGCGTTAGTCGTGAACATTTCAATGCGTGGTTGCTGGAAGTGCAAGCTAACGACATTTTTCAGCTAATTGCTGGAGAGATACCAGACTTCACTCCTGATAAAAGAGAAGATTCAATCACCATCGCTGGTGTAGGATTACGCTCTTACGCTAAACGCTTGAGCTAATCAGATTGATACTAAACCCTGTGTAGTGCCTCACACCCTAAAGAATCACTATGACGAATAACTCCACCTCTCCTATAGAAGCCGTCAATGCGGCCATTCACAGTCACAATCCATTTACCAATGCTGGGATTGTCAAAGAACAGGATATCTGGGGGAAGAAATCCCTAGACGTACCTACCTTAAATGCTCATGCTTCTGATGCGGTTTTTCAGGCGATTGAATTGGTGCGAACCAGCCAATCTAGTCATGATAAGGTGACTTCAATTGCCATAACTGCACAACAGGGAGTTGGTAAAACCCACCTCCTCAGTCGCATTCGTCATCAACTGGAAAAAGATGGTGGTGCTTTATTCGTCTATGCAGGTGGAAATAACTATACAGATTTAAATCTGATTAAGTATCAATTTCAGCAAACCTTGGCAGATAGTTTGAGCAAAACAGGTAGTCAGTCGGTTATGCAGTGGCAGGAAGTAGCAGCAGCCATAGCAAACGAAGTTAGAAGTGAAAATTCCCCCACTCCAGCAGACTTAGTTAAAAAATTTGACCAAGCCTATGCAAATAGTTTGGCTAAAAATAAAAACTTAATGAATGCTCTGCAAAAACAAGTTCTCAAAAACAAACCCAATGCAGATCCCTATATTCTTCGGGCTATTTTGTGGACGCTTTCAGAAACTCAAGCACCTTTTGCAATCAAATGGTTATCTGGCGAAGAATTAGCTCAATTCAACGCTGATGAATTGGGATTACCTAATCCTAGCAAAACAAATCAAGATAGAGAAGCTGAAGCTCTCAAAAATATTCAGCAAATCTTGAATTTGGTTAGTTTCTATAATCCAGTTGTAATTTGTTTTGACGAAATAGATGTTAAAAACAACTCTACGGATGATGGACTGCCTACAGAAAGTGTAATTGCTAATTTTGTCAAAATTATTCATGATACCCTTGAAAACTCTGAACTTAGTCAAGGTGTGGTTATTCTCACAGTAATGTTACCTGAAACATGGAGAGATAAAGTTAATTCAATTCCAGGGGGTACACCTGATAGAATTTCAAAATTTACACAACGAAAACCTATAGATTTAAAATACGTTAGTGGCGATTCAATGGTTGAATTAGTCAATGTTTGGTTGCAAGAGTTTTACGGAGCAAAAAACTTAATTCCTCCTCATCCACTTTACCCATTTGAAGAAAGTCAGCTAAGAGAATATGGCAAAGTAAGTAAACCAAGTGTCAGAGAAGCTTTGCGGTGGTGTGCAGATAACTTTAAGATTGATGAAGAACCTCTGCCATCTGAGCCATTAGAGAGATTTGAACTGGCATTCAAAAGGGAAAATGAGGCATATATTGGAGATTATCTAGAAGATAGTTCTCTAATTGCTGAAGCTCTATATTTTGGATTTGAGACTTTAAAAGGTCAGACTTTAGAAGGAGTATTCATTGAAGAAGTTATAAGAGATATCCAACCTAAAGCACACAATATGCCTAGCTCAATGGATAAAAAATTTATCAACTTCAAAATCATTGCTACTGAAAATGGCAGACAAGCAAAAATAGGTGTTTCGGTAATACAATACTCGCAACTTACATTAACAGCAGCATTAAAACGTTTAATTGACTATGAAACATTTGAACTAACTCGTGGTTGTTTAGTTCGTTCCCAATCTAAGATAGAACAAATGAAGAAGCACTCAGAAGCATATAAACTTCTGAACGAACTTATATCAGAAAAAGGTGGGGAACACGTCGATTTGATAGAAGAGCAAATTCGCCCGCTCATCGCAGTTTTAGGTGTTTATCAAAAGCAGCAGCAGTATCAATTAACAGAAGAGTTGATTTTTGATGTAATTGATAAAAACAAGATTACGTCTGATAATCTCTTGCTTCGAGAAATTTTAAGCAATCCATCTGGTGATATGCCTGCTGTTGATGATGAAGAAGATAATGAATTAATAGATGAATTATTTGGGTCTTTGAGTACAAGTGAAACAGACGACTCAGACGACTTAAGCGAGTTGTTAAGTTAAAAATGAGTGAATCAGTGAAGATTTATAATGCCTTATGTCTACCCGCCCCTGATGTTGAAGCTTTAATACAGGGGCGAATGATTGCTGCAATGCCTCGAAAGTTAATCAATTCGGGGCAGAAGTTTGCTTTATACCCCACAAGTGTATCGACTAATTTACTCCCTAATGAAGAACAATATCAATCATTTTTTTTACCATTTGCACAACAACTTATTAATAACATAGATGTTGAAAAAGCTGTAATTAAAGCTTGGGCGAGGTGCGAATGGTGCGAAATGCTTGATAAATCCAAATCATTAAAGTCTGTATCTTGTTTAACGATATGGACTGCACAGGCATTAGAGAAAATTCTTGCACAAAGACCTTATATTTTTTTGGCTTATTTGCGTGTATATTTGCTATCTGAACCTCTAGAGATTGCATTAGAATCTCAAAATCGTCAGTTTGTGGATTTACCTAACTCTCTAACTGTGAATGAAACAAAGCCAGTCTTGAGTGATTACATATTTATTCAACGCAAACAGCAACTAGAAAAATTAGAACCGCCACAGCATCCTGAATTAGAAGAATTACAGAGTGCTTTAACACAAATTTATCAGGTTAACCCAGCCGCTAAAGAATTAGAAGATGATATTAAAAGACTTCTTGGTTGGAGTAGTGAGAGTCAGCAAACTACACTAGATTCAGATTTAGTCTGGATTGAAAAAATTGCTGAAGTTGGCAATTCTAGCGACGGACATACATTTGAAAAATTAGTGCGTCGAGGTTTAGTAAAATTAGGCTTTACTGGTTCAGGAATAAATCCCGATGCAACGGGTGGTGCTGGAGGTATGGATTTTTATGCTGAAGCACCTTTCCCAATAGTTGGAGAATGCAAAGCTACTAAAACAGAGAAAGTTTCTGATGGTACACCTGCACAATTACTCAAAATAGGACGAAATCATCTCGGTAAATTCCAGTATGAACAAGCGATTAAATTAATTGTTGCTGCTGGAGATTTAACTAACTACGCTTTAAGAACTGCTACGGAAGAAGAAATGAATATCATTCGCCCGGAAACTCTACAAAAATTAGTTGAACTGCAAACACGCCATAAAAATTCTATCAATTTGTTAGAATTAAAAGATTATTTGCAACAAGCACCCTTTGGTTTAGCTGACGATAAAGTTCAGTCTTATATTGATCAAGTTGCACAAAATATTAAATTGCGATCGCACCTAGTCAACCTTGTTAAAACCTATCTCCAACACTCAGGTATAACCTCTGCTGGTGTTGACGCTTTACATGGTGCTTACTTCGGTTCAAATCCGCCACAGCCCCTAAAACCAGAAGAAATGCACGAAATTTTAATTGAACTTGCTTCACCCTTAACAGGCTATTTAGGCAGAATTAAAGGTAGTGATTGGACAAGCGATCGCTTTTACTATCTCCGCGATTTACCACTCAACTAATCATCTTAACCCAATACATCAAGACACAGCCTGTATTGATGTTTAACGTTGTGTCTACCAAAACTATCATTAATAAAACTTAACATAAAAAATGAGCGATCGCATCTAATTGTTTGTAGCTTTTTCAACTTTAGTTAATAAATTAAACGTACTATTGAGCATTTTTTATGCTGAGTTTTTGAGTAGTTATATTTACCAAAATCTGAAAAATAATACTGTCGATAACTAAGGATATACGGATTACACTGAAAATCAGAATAAATAAGCGTATTTTTAATTTTCAGGAAAAATGAATCATGTATTACCAGCTTTGGAATTTCTTTCTCAAGGAGCAAGAATATTTAACTTGGAAAGAAAAGATAAAAAACCATAGCCAATTCAATAAGTTTACATGGCAGAAAATCAAAGACTTTTTAGTATTTGTCGAGCAAAATGTCTGCATCAAACACCAACTAGGTGAAGCTTATAACCTTGAGGATTTTATTAACATTGCCAAACAAAACGGTTATATTTTAACTCCTGAAGAACTAGCTTGGTTTGTAGTGACAAGAAAGCAGATTTGGGAATTCCTTGATTTAGCACAAAAAACACCAGCACTCAAAGATAAATTGCTAGCAGCGAAAAACCCGAAGCAGTTCATCAATATAGCCGCTAATTATGGTTATTCCTTTACTGTAGATGAATTAGCTTGGCTCTTAACTGACATCAAAGCATCACCTGAATTAGTCCCCATCAATAACAGTGTTGGGGAAATAGACACCGTATCAAACTACGGAAAAATAGAAATCGGATATTGGATTTGGTTAGCGGAAGAATGGGGACTTGTACGACCATTTTGCCACAAAGATCAACCCTTAGTTTTCCTATCCCAATATACTGATGATCCTTTCTTACTTGATCGATGCTTTCTACCCAAAAGCTACTTTATGCAACACTTCGTCAGTCAAAACCTATAGATAGGGAATAGGGAATAGGAAAAAGTTGATTAAGTAGGTCAACATAATTAAACATAAAATGATGATGGCATATATCCCCGACTTCTCAAAGAAGTCGGGGATATGGGTATTACATTTTTTAAAGATAAAATAAAGCATCCTAAAAATTAGGATGCTGGTAAAAATAAATCTTTGTTGAACAATACCGTGATAATTCAGTGAGAGTTTCAGCCCAGAGAAACTTTTAAACTGCTGGGTTGTGCAAGATTTCCCTGGAAGACTACACCGCGTTGATTAGCTTGCAAATGACGCAGAATTTTGTAGATAGCTTCAACTTGATCTGCCGCACCCACTTTGTTGGCGATTTCTGCCAAAGATAGGGCGGTTTTTTCGGTTTGCAGTAATTTTACTACTTTGGTTTGCAGATCAAGAATTGCCGCCGCCGCTTTTTTACCAGCTTCTACCCCTGGTTGATGGTAGGCGTTGATGTTGACTAGGCTAGCATATAAACCCACAGCACGGTCATACAAAGCAATTAACGCGCCGACAGTGCGGGCGTTAACTTGGGGAATCGTGACTGTAATCGAATCGCGCTGATTTTCATAAAGGGCTTGACGAGTTCCTTGCAGAAAACCAGAGAGATAATCACCAGATGTTACACCTGGTTCTACTTCTGGAGATACACCTTGACGGTCTTCTAAAACTTCGATTAGAGTAGCAAAGAAATTGGGTACACCTTCACGCAACTGCTGTACATAAGCGTGTTGGTCGGTTGAACCTTTGTTACCATAAACAGCAATACCTTGATAAACAGTATTACCATCTAAGTCTTTCTCTTTACCCAAGGATTCCATCACTAACTGTTGCAAGTAACGGCTGAACAACAGCAAGCTGTCTTTGTAGGGTAAAACAACCATGTCTTTTTCACCCTTACCGTTACCAGCAAAATACCATGATAAAGCCAGCAACGCCGCCGGGTTGTTTTTCACATCAGCGACACGGGTAGCGTCATCCATTTCTTTGGCACCGTCTAGCATGGCGCGGATATCAATCCCTTGCAATGCGGCGGGAACTAAGCCCACAGTGGACATTTCGGAAGTACGTCCACCCACCCAATCATACATGGGAAATCTTGCTAGCCAACCTTCAGATGTTGCTAATTTATCCAGGTTACTATCAGCACTGGTGATAGCTACTGCATATTGAGCAAAATCTAAATTTTGTCCAGCATAGGCTTTTTTGACTTCAATCATGCCGTTGCGGGGTTCTGGTGTGCCGCCAGATTTAGAGATAACTAACACCAAAGTGCTAGAGAGATGATTTCTTAGTTGAGTAAGAACTCGATCTATACCCGCAGGATCGGTATTATCGATAAAGTGAATTTTCAGGGGTGGAAATTCTGAGGCGAGGGCTTCAGCGACAAATTGAGGGCCGAGGGCAGAACCACCAATGCCAATAGATATAATATCGGTGAAGCGGCTGGCTTTGGGGGGATGAATCGCACCTGTGTGGATTTTTTCCGCAAAGGCTTCGATTTGTTCTAAGGTTTGGACAATTTCTTGTGTAATTTCTGGAGTGGGTGCTAAGTCTGGGTTTCTTAGCCAGTAGTGTCCAACCATGCGGTTTTCATCAGGATTAGCGATCGCACCCTTTTCCAATTGAGCCATATCCGCAAACGCCTTGTCAAACTTCGGCATTAACGAATTCACGAAGGCATCATCAAAACGCATCCGACTGACATCTAGATACAGTCCTAATCCCTCGTGGAAATATAACCAATCTTGGTATCTTTGCCAAAGTGCCTTCGCATCCATAGGGAAATCTCTTGTAAAGTGTCCTTCAAACACCAGTTTAATTTAACGGTAGACCCATCCCTGCTTTGTCTTATACAGTTTTAAGTCTGGAGAAACTCCTCACCCTAAACATCTGGCATAGGTATAACGCGAAGAAATTTGACAATCTCACCCCTAATTTCTATGCCAATCAGATAATTATCAATAGTAAACCGATGAAATATTCCTTCCTCATCCAGTTGTCGCAGTTCTGGTAGGGAATGCAAAGGCCACTTTTCAGCAAACTCATTAAACACAAACTCATATACTCGCTGATACGCAGCAGGTTCTAAATTTTTCAAGTCTACTAAAAAAGACATAGCATAGCGCATTTCTAGATTCACTAAACTCACCTTAGAAAGTCAGAGGGATGAGAGGGATAAGGGGGATGAGGGGGATGAGGAGGATGAGGAGGATGAGGAGGATGAGGAAGCAGGGGAAAAATAACTTTTACCCAGTACCCAGTACCCAGTCCCCAATCCCCAGTCCCTATTCCTAAACAAACATCAACATCCTAACGGCTTCATCATAAGTTAATATATCCCACGGTTGCAGCGATCGCTGGGCTTGTTGTATAGCTTTACGCATATAAAAGTCACAATGCAACGCGTGGATATCATGCCAAACGCTTTCCAGTTCTTCATCCCCTAATTGTTCAATTAAGTGATGGATTCTAATTCTTAGCAAGTTCATCTACTCTTTACATTACCCACAACACAAAAGTATTGTTCCCAAAAATTGGCAACTGTTAACGGCGATAAATGAGTCTCATCAAGCTAATGTATTGGAAAGAGTAAGGAGTAGGGAGTGGATAGTGCAGAAGCAGAGGAAGCGGAAGAGGCAGGGGGGCAGGGGGCAGGGAGAAAAGGAAATTCTTCTCCCCCTTGCACCCTGCACCCTGTTCCAATTCCTCTTGTATGCCCAATGACTAATGACTAATGACTAATGACTAATGATTGAATATCTAATTTTCTTGGCAATTTCTACAGCCACCTTTGCCCTGTTTAGTTTAGGACTGAATTTACAATGGGGTTTTACAGGGTTAATTAACTTTGGTCATATCGCTTTTATGACCTTGGGGGCTTACACTACTGTATTGTTGAGTTTACAGGGTGTTCCGTTATTGATATCCGCGATTGCTGGGGCAGTAGTCGCTTCTTTGCTGGGCTTGGTTATCGGTTTGGTAACGTTGCGTCTACGGGAAGATTACCTAGCGATTGTCACCATCGGCACAGGTGAATTGATTCGTTTGGTGGTGAATAACCAAGAATTACCTGTAGGTAATACCTGGGTATCTGGGGCGTTTGGTGTCCAAAGTTACCCTATTCCCCTATTGACACCGCCTAATTTGTGGTTTCGGTTGGTGATGATTGGTTTGCTAACGCTGTTGTTGGCGATTACTGTGTTTTCTTTGTGGCGGTGGATTCGTACCGCCCAAAAATTACGGTTTGCTGATCAGACTGCTAGAGTCGGTACTAAGGGAGAATTTACCACTCGTTTAGTCGTAGGCGGTGTTTTAGGTTTATTGGCAACGGCAATTTATATTTCTGGAGTAATCACACTGTATAACTACATTCCCAAAGCGGGTTTAATGTTGTTATCGCTGTTGGTGTTAGCGTTTGTGTTTTGGCGGTTAGAGTATTTAGTGCGATCGCCTTGGGGTAGAGTTCTCAAAGCTATCCGTGAGGATGAAGAAGTCCCCAAAGCTGTGGGTAAAAATGTCTTTTGGTACAAGTTACAATCCTTAATGTTAGGGGGTGCGATCGCCGGTGTCGCTGGTGCTTTCTTCGCTTGGCAAATCAGCGCGATTTACCCGGATAATTTCCAGCCCCAGCTAACTTTTGACGCTTGGATTATGGTCATTTTAGGCGGTTCTGGTAATAATGTCGGCACTATTTTAGGTGCTGTCATTTACTTTGCCTACGATGCCATTACTCGTGAAGTTTTACCAATAATTATTCCTCTGGATCAAGCGCGTTTAGGTGCATTCCGCATCATGGTTATTGGTTTAATTTTGATGGTGCTGATGATTTGGCGGCCTCAAGGTATCTTAGGGAAAAAGGAGGAACTCACCCTTGGTAAATAACCAATCATCCCCACTTCCCCTGTTAGCAGCTAGTGGACTTTGTAAAAACTTTGGTGGTATCAAAGCTGTGCAAGAAGCACACATTGAAGTCGCTAAAAGTAGCATCACAGGCTTGATTGGCCCCAATGGTGCTGGTAAAACTACTTTATTTAATTTACTCTCAAACTTTATTCGTCCCGACAAAGGACGGGTAATATTTGACGGTGAACCGATCCAAAATCTGCAACCCCACCAAATCGCCCAGCAGGGTTTAGTCCGCACTTTTCAGGTAGCCCGCACACTCTCCCGCTTATCGGTGTTAGAAAATATGCTGTTAGCAGGGCAGAAACAAACAGGAGAGAATTTTTGGCAAGTACAGTTTCAACCGCAGGTAGTAGGGAAAGAAGAAAAGCAATTAAAAGAAAGAGCAATGTTTTTGCTGGAATCTGTGGGATTAGCCCATAAAGCTTACGAATATGCTGGTGGTTTGTCGGGTGGACAACGTAAGCTGTTAGAAATGGGTAGGGCTTTGATGACTAACCCGAAGTTGATTTTGTTGGATGAACCAGCCGCCGGGGTGAACCCTAGGTTAATTGATGATATATGCGATCGCATTCTCCAATGGAACCGTGACGACGGCATGACCTTTCTGATTATTGAACATAATATGGATGTGATCATGTCCTTGTGCGATCGCGTTTGGGTATTAGCTGAAGGTCAAAATTTAGCCGACGGTACTCCCGCAGAAATTCAAACTAATCCCCAAGTTTTACAAGCTTACTTGGGACAATAATTACATAAATCTAATTAGACATACTGCTAATTAGATTTATGATCAATCCAGAAACACTATTAGAGTTTTTAAATCTCTATCCCCTTAACTAAACTGCTCACCTACATCTAAATTGAATAACATTTGTAGGGTTTGCATACAGCGTCTTCTAGCTTCAACATCTTGTTGCGCTCGCAACTGCACCATCGGGTCATGTAAAATTTTATTAACAATACCTCTTGTTAAGGCTTCTATTACCTCTTGATGTTTGTCGCCAAATTCTGAACCTAATCTGGACAAAGCTTTTTCTAATTCTTGTTCCCGTATAGTTTCGATTTTATTCCGCAGACTGCTAATTGTAGAAACTGTTTCTAGACTGCGCCACCAAATATCAAAAGCCTCTATTTCTTCTTCTAACAGCCGTTCAGCTTCTTGAGCCATTTTTCTGCGGCTTTCGTAGTTTTGGGCGACTACCGCCTTTAAATCATCCACGTTGAACGCATGGACATTAGGCAAATCATTCACGTCTGAGTGGACATTTCGCGGTACGGAAATATCAAATAACATCAGAGCTTGGTTAGGTGCTAAAACCATCTCTAATTTAGCCCGATCTAGTATTGGCTCAGTTGCGGATGTGCTAGTAAATACCATATCACTATCGGAAATTACTTCCATCATTTCCGATAGTAAATGTGTGCGGATGGGTTGTTCAGAAAACTGCTTTGCTAATTCTTGGGCGCGATCGCGGGAACGATTGACAATACTAATTTGTGTAGCACCTTTAGAAATTAGGTGTTGTACCAACAGCCGGGACATCTTCCCAGCACCGAGAATAGCCACTCGACAGGCAGCTAAATTTTCTACCTTTATTTGTGCTAGTTCCACAGCCGCCGAACTAATAGAAACAGCACCAGTACCAATGCTAGTTTCTGTACGGACACGCTTACCAGCTGTAATTGCTTGTTTAAATAATCGATTCAAAATTGTTTTTATACCGTTATATTGCTGCCCCAGTTTGTGAGTATTTTTCACCTGAGCTAGAATCTGTCCTTCTCCCAGGACTAAGCTATCTAAGCCAGCAGCAACCCGCATCACGTGCATGACTGCATCTTCATGCAGCAGTACAAATAAATGTTGTCGGAGAGAATTTACAGGTAATTTGCTGTATTCAGATAGAAACTGAGTGACTTCCCGGATGCCATGATCAGTTTCAGCAGCAACAATGTAAATTTCTAAGCGGTTACAAGTGCTGAGAATTGCAACTTCATCAATGTGGGGATAGCTGGTTAGGTGAGCGATCGCGCTTTCTGTTTGTGGTTCTGGAATACTCAGCTTTTCCCGAATTTCAACTGGGGCTGTTTTATGGCTTAACCCCACCACTGCAATATTCATTTCTTATCGGTAATTAGTAATGGGTGATTAATGATTGGGGATTGGGGATTGGGGATTGGGGATTGGGTACTGGGGATTGGGGATTGGGCGAATGGCATGGGATTTTTCTTCCCCTGCCTCCCCTGCCTCCCTTGCTTCCCTTGCTTTCCATGCTTTCCCAGTCCCCAGTCCCTAGTCCCTAGTCCCTAGTGCAGTTGGACAACTTTGGGTTGCTCGAACATGTGAATGGTGTCTACAAAGCGAGCAGTTTTAGACTGACTGGAAATAACCAGACTTTGAGTTCTTGCGCCGCCGTGGAAGAAGCGCACACCTTGCATCAGGTTTCCAGAGGTGATACCGCAAGCTGCGAACAGAACAGTTTCGCCAGATGCTAGTTCATGAGCATCATAGACCTTATCGGGGTCAGTAATACCCATAGACTTCAGACGCTCAATGTTGGCTTCTTTGCTTTCGCCAATCAAGCCAGTTTTGACTACTTCTGGATCGTAGATCAGTTGACCTTGGAAGTGTCCACCTAAAGCACGCATTGCGGCGGCGGAAATCACACCTTCAGGAGCAGCACCAATACCCATGAGCGCATGAATATTAGTACCAGCAAAGCCGCAAGAAATAGCAGCACCTACGTCACCGTCGGAAATCAACTGTACTCTTGCACCTGCTTCACGGATTTCTTTGATTAAATCGTTATGGCGATCGCGCTTCATCACAACTACTACCAGTTCTTCAATAGCGCGGTCTAGACACTCAGATAGAATCTTGAGGTTTTCCGTGGCTGACTTGTTGATGTCTACTTTACCCTTAGCTGCTGGTGGTGCGGCTAATTTCTTCATGTAGAAGTCAGGAGCCGCGAATAATCCACCTTTTTCAGAAATAGCCAGCACAGCCATTGAACCAGGCTGTCCATAAGCTACCAAGTTTGTACCTTCGCAGGGGTCAACCGCAATATCAATTTCGATTAATTCATCGGGGTTACATAAATCTTTAGCATCTGGACGGGCGCAGATACCAACTTCTTCACCGATGTACAGCATGGGCGCATCATCACGTTCGCCTTCACCGATGACAATGCGACCACGCATCTGAATTTTATTCATCCGCTCCCGCATTGCTTCCACTGCTACCTGGTCAGCAGTGTTTTTCTCGCCTTTACCCATCCACTTCGCAGATGCGATCGCGGCTTGTTCTACTACCTCAATAATCTCTAATCCAAGTGTATTTTCCACAGAGTCGCCCTCTCAACTGCTTGACTTTTGTGTCTTTTCATCTGGCCATTTCAGTTCTTAAGTCTACCAAAGGGCGGATACCTGTGGAAAATAGTATTCACTCACATAAGTGTTAAGTTTTGCTGCTAATTTAGATTAGGGAGGCTTGAGCAGAGGATTTGCCCAAATGCGATCGCTCTTAAATTAATAAAATTAACCTTGAGTGGTAAAACAAAAATTACTGACTCATTTACAATCTTCAAAAAACCATAAAATAAAAACCTATGTTTGACTTCCTCAATCCTATACTTGGTCGCCATCCCGAACGAATCAAAGCCAATGTAGAAATCTATACTTGGCAAACTTGCCCTTACTGCATTAGAGCCAAAATGTTGTTGTGGTGGAAAGGTGTAAATTTCACCGAATACAAAATCGATGGAGACGAAGCCGCAAGAGCCAAAATGGCCGAACGTGCCAACGGTCGCCGCACAGTACCCCAAATTTTCATCAATAACCAACACATTGGCGGTTGTGATGACCTTTATCAACTAGACACCAAAGCTCAACTAGACCCGATGTTAATACAGTCAGCTTGAGTGAGTGCTGAGTGTTGACTACAGTGGTCTAAGTCAGGTGGGCATTGCCAACAACTTAAAACTCAAGGTCTTAGCAACTGGCAAGCAATGCCCACCCTACAAATATCTAATTTTGAATTTTGAATTTTGAATTTTGAATTGATTAGTCCCCAATACCCCGACTACTCCGAATATTTAATTTACCGCCACTGGATGAACCGAGCCTTAGAGTTGGCAAAAATCGCTGGGGATGCGGGGGAAGTTCCTGTAGGTGCGGTAATTACTGATGCTGATGGTAATTTAATTGCTGAAGGGGAAAACAGAAAAGAGCGTGACCATGACCCAACAGCCCATGCAGAAATTATCGCCATTAGAGCCGCCACCCAAGCCTTACAAACTTGGCGGCTTCATAATTGTACTTTGTACGTCACCTTAGAACCTTGTCCTATGTGTGCAGGGGCGATAGTACAAGCACGTTTAGGCAAGCTAGTCTATGGAGTGGACGATACTAAAACTGGCGCAGTTCGTACTGTTATCAACATCCCCGATAGTGCTGCATCTAATCATCGTCTGCAAGTTGTCGGAGGGATTTTAGAATCAGCTTGTCGCCAACATTTACAAAGTTGGTTTGCCACTAGGCGACAGGATAAAACTAACGGACAGAGGTAGAACTGTCCAGTGTAATCACACAAATTCACAAAGAAACTCTACGGTGTGATTATACCAATCATTTATCGCCTTATTCTACCGCTTAAAGCAGCTACCGTCATGATCGATATTTACTCTGTGTCTCATCCCTGCACAATCAAACCCACAGAAAAACCTATAAATTCCCAGGTGGCTGTTAGTAGTGGGCGAATTTCACCTTGGTTAACTCCTCTAGCCTATTTTTTGGGATATCACATCGTTTTACCCGGCTATTTTGGGCAAATTCAAGTTACGGGACAAGAAAATCTCCCCCAGTCTGGGCCTGTAATTTTAGCACCCACCCATCGCTCACGTTGGGATTCAATACTTCTACCCTATGCCACAGGTCGTTATGTTACGGGTAGAGACTTACAATTTATGGTAACTCTGACTGAATGCCAAGGGTTACAAGGTTGGTTGGTACGTCGCATGGGCGGATTTCCTGTGGATACCAAACACCCGGCGATCGCAACTCTCCGTCATGCGGTAGAAGTCCTACATCAAGGACAAATGTTAGTCATTTATCCCGAAGGTAATATCTTTAGAGATGGCAAAATCCACCCCTTAAAGCCCGGTATAGCTCGTTTAGCTTTAAGTGCAGAATCCCATCATCCCGGACTGGGGGTAAAAATTCTACCAGTTGGCATCAATTACAGTCAGCCTTATCCCAGTTGGGGTACAGATGTCAGCATCAACATTGGTTCCGCCATTGATGTGCAAGATTATATCAATGGTCAAGTCAAACAAAACGCCAAACGGTTAACAGAGGATTTAACCAGGTCGCTACAACAATTAAGCACTCAACAACTAGCTGTGAGTCATCATGCTTTGGCAGAACTTCCCAATTCTTGATGGTATTAGGGACTAGGGAAGCGGAGGAGAAAAACTAATGACTAATGACTAATAACTAATGACTAATAACTAATGACTAATGACTAATGACTAATGACTAATAACTAAACCCCTAAACTCAATTCCCAACTGTTGAGTTTACCGACATCTTGGGGTGCGTAGTCAATTAGCCATAACTGCCAAAGTCCTTTAGCAGACTGGGATAGTAACTGTTTGAGAATGGGGTGCGATCGCAGTGTAAATCTAGTATTTAACTGAGTCCGACATCCCAAAGTGCGATTTTGCAGCAACACCTGTTGATGATTCGGAGCAATTAAATAAATTTCTAAATCACCTAAAAAATCGTGCTGGATATTAACTGTAACTTGAATATCTTTAACTGCACTCGTTTGAGAAATAGCGATCGCACTCTTAATACCCTGTCTATTATTATCTGGTATCTCTATGGGGCGAGTATTACTCACCTTAATTTGTTGACTAGCAACTGATTTATTCGGCTGCATTTGCAAAGCAGCTTGTACAGCCCTAGCCGCATTCACCTTACCGTAACCGAACCACTGAGAATGTCCATTTTGGTTGTAAGTTCCTTCACGTAAACCCAACTGCGGGTCAGGGTCAAGGTCTATAATTTTATCTGCCGTTGTTTCTAAAATGCGTTTGACTTGTGCGGCTGTTAAGTCAGGATTTGCTGATAAAACTAACGCCGCTACTCCTGCTACTACTGGCGTAGCACTAGAAGTACCACCAAAGTTTTCTGTAAAGTTCCCTGGATCATAACCTGCCGCGCCGATTTGATCAGTTGTCAACATTCCCCTTCCCATTAGGGAACTTTGGATCATGGGTTGCGTATACAAAAAACCCTTCTCTGGAAATGACATACCCGGAGGAGCATTGTTACTAGGCGCACATACAGAAATATTAGCTCCCCAATTACTGTAGGCGGCTTTTTTGTTCATGCTAGTGGATGCCGCGACTGTCATCACATCAGGATGCACCGCAAAACCACTGAGCCAATCTGTTAAACCTCGTAAAACATTATCCGGCCAATTCTGCTCATACACAGTACCGCTAATTGGGCGGTTGGCGTTACCTGCCGCAAATAAAACTACACAACCTTTACCATTGCGTCCTTGTGTAGCGGCTCTGGTAATTGCCGCCCGTTGACGCAACGATAAGGGAAAGTAAACAGCAGCTGCCCCCCAACTACAAGAAATCACACTCGCACCTTTTTCAATTGCCCAGTTGAATATCTGCTCAATTGACTCATCATCTAAAAATCCTGTAGTACGGATGGGCATCAATGCACAACCAGGCGCAACGCCCACAATTCCCGCACTGTTTTCTTCAGCTACCGCTATCCCTGCACAGGCTGTACCGTGACTATTCGCCTTACTACCATCAGGCAAAGGTAAAAAGTCGTTTTCCCTTAAATCTCTGGGCGCGACAACTTTACCAACACCTTGAAAATCTGGGTGGTTTAAATCAAAAGAATCATCCACCACAGCCACAACCACAGAACGCACACCGCGTGTCATATCCCAAGCCTGTTCTACTGCGATATGAGAACCCGCGCTTAACTCATAACCACCGTTATGATTGAGATACCATTGCTGAGTGTAAAGGGTGTCACGGGGTTGGTAATGGGGTTCTGTTTGTATAAGTATATTCGGTTCTGCTACTAATACTTCTGGGATACCTTGCAATTGATTAGCGATTTTAACAGGGTTTGCTGTGGCGTGTTTACTCACCACAAAGACAAAAGCATTGGGTAAACCCTGGATGGGTTGATGTTGGATGAGGTGGAATGTAGCAGCAATCAGATTAATCTTGACAGTATCTACTCCATCGGCAAATTGAATTGTAATTTGGTCGCTTAAATAAACGTAAGTTCCTGGGTTATCCTGGAGTGTGTAAGCATGACTGGCAAAAGCTACATTCTCATCAGCACGAGCTTGGGCGATCGCCTCCTCGATGTGGTCAGGCGTTACCTGATATAGTTCTAGTCGAGCTTGGGTAATACTGCGCTGCCAAATACCCCAACTAACCTGCGATAATTGTTGCACAGGAAAATCGGGGACAAAACGGACGGTGAAGCAGAAGACAGCTTTCTCTAAGATTAATTCTTCCCCACCCCGTTGGAGAACTAATCCCAAGCTACTTGCTGGTACACCTGTGGTTGAAGAATCAGAGGAGTGATTGCGAGGGTTCATGACGATTCTAGTAGTTGCAGAAGCTATGGGAACTCTATAAAACCGATTTTCAGTCTAAATCACAGAAACTCAGTACGTAGCTTCGTTTTGTGAAAAACCAAAACAGAGTTAAGATACCCGAAGTTTCTCTACCTTGTTCTATTTTTTAATAGTTGTTGCACAAATTCACCCCATGAAAGTCGCTGCTCCTGCTTCTTTAGTTCGTTTAACTTCTCTATCGGTGATAGCAGTTCTTAGTCTGCTAACTCCTGTCCATGCTCAGAACCAAGTACAGCCTATCGATCCTAATAGTCCGAATAACCTACGTCCTACTGCTCAAAATGACAGCCTGTTGAGCATTGCTGGTGGAGAACGTTTGATGAAAGAGGCGGAGCAAGCTGTGGCTGCTCAAAATTACACCTTAGCTGCTAAAAAACTGCAAGAAGCACGTCAGGTTTATAATCAACTATCCAATTTCTACCAAGATTTAAACTCTAGCTTCTCTGGGATTGATATTCGCGTTTCTGATTCCCAACGTCAAAAAGCTCTCATGACTGCCCAAAAGCGGGATGAGGCAACCTATCAGTTAGCATTGGTACATCGCGCGCAAAATCAGCCAGAATTAGCTGTACCTTTGTTGATTCAAATTATTAAAAGTCAAAACCCTACACGAGAATTAGGTAAAAAAGCCTATCAGCAATTGTTTGAATTGGGTTTTGTTGATGCTCCCTATCCCAGACAAGGCGGTAGTAGTTCCTCATCCCAAAGGTAAGTAAGTCAGTTCTGTATCATTTTCTGGCTGAC
Organism: Anabaena sp. 4-3; assembly: GCF_001597745.1. Classification (GTDB taxonomy): domain Bacteria; phylum Cyanobacteriota; class Cyanobacteriia; order Cyanobacteriales; family Nostocaceae; genus Trichormus. The sequence continues at coordinate 181,107 of NZ_LUHJ01000026.1, forward strand.
TGTACAAGTGGGGATTTTCTCAACTGGAAATCCTTTCCCCAGCAATTTCGCATCAGCATCTGTTCTATGATTTGCTAATATTGACACTCTCACCGCTAATTGCTAACGCAATGTAGCGGGAGATTCTTGCTTCTCAGAAACACGCTTTTTGGTACAAGTACCAACGAGTCTTACTGCTTCTCCACAAGCTTGAAATTCTGTGTGTCCCACAGTATTTGTTGTTAGTATTCTTATCCCTTCTGCTCTCAAGTTCCGTGAAGCATTTTCATCTCTGTCATGGGTTGTTTGGCAACTTGGACAAATCCACTCACGGATACTTAAGTTCAGCAAATCATTCTTATATCCGCAACAGAAACAAAGCTTTGTACTGGGAAAGAATCTGTCAACTTGGATAAATTTACTCCCCTCTCTCTCTAGTTTGTAGCTAATGAAATTAAGCAGTATACCAAAACCAGCATCATGTACAGTTAAAAAATTACGTTGAGAAACAAGAACAACCAAAATAATGATTCGCTGCGCTCAATTTTTATGTTGGTCGCAATTCATCATCCCGTTAAGTCTAGCGACTGTAACGGGAGTCCTCTTGCTCCATTAAGATAGAAAAGTAAGTTTTTCAGGAATTGCGATGATTACTCCGCAGCAGGTTGAGACAATGATCAAAGCGGAACTGCCAGATGCTCAGGTTCAAGTGCAAGACTTGACTGGTGGTGGTGATCACTATCAGGTGACAGTCGTCTCATCGCAGTTTGCAAGTAAGGGACTGGTGCAACAGCATCAGTTAGTCTATGGTGCGTTGCGTCAAGCTATGTCTACTGAAGCTATCCACGCCTTGGCATTAAAAACCTATACTCCCGAAGCTTGGCAAGCAACAGCCGCTTCCTAGAATCAATAGTCCAATATTCCAGTTTGATCGCTGAAATCTCGACTATTGACTATTTATGCTCTTGACTCTTGACTATTAACAAAACTAGGAAACACAAAAGCCATGACACCAGAAACCAAAGCGAAAATTGATAACTTAATCGCACAAAATAAAATTATGGTTTTCATGAAGGGAACCAAGTTGATGCCTCAATGCGGTTTCTCTAACAACGTTGTGCAGATTCTCAATACTCTGGGAGTTCCCTTTGAAACCTTTGATGTCCTTAGCGACTACGACGTTCGTCAGAGTATTAAAGAATATTCCAACTGGCCGACTATTCCCCAAGTATATATTGATGGTCAGTTCATCGGCGGTTCTGACATCATGATTGAACTCTACCAAAATGGTGAGTTGCAACAAATGGTAGAAGTCGCACTAGCTTCATAATATTTTTTATGGACGGGGAACTCTTAACAGGACATAGGGAACAGGAGATATCTGTGTAGACACGCATAGCGGGGCTTCTCTTAGAGATGGGGGTTTAAATCCCCCATCTAGACTTGCCGCCTGTGGGTGGTGACTCTAACCCTAGCCTGGGGAGAGTTAACTTCCCTTGCCACAAGTTTTTCCTTCCAACCCTATTTCTTCTCTGTTCCCTGTTCCCTGTTAAGAGTTCCCTCTCGCGCAGGGAGATAACTTTTTGATTCCCAAAATTCACACTAGCGTAGTGCTTGACCTGTGCAGATAATATGTTATAATCATCTGCGGCTAGAGAGGTGATTTACACCTTTGAGTAGCTGTTAATAATAATCAGGCTGTGGTTGTGGTTGTACCATGACGAAATTTGAAGCATCGTACAGGTAGCGGCTAGCTTCTTCCTCCAAACGGTGAATCAGATAAGGTTCAATCACGTTACTGTGTCGCAGCGCGGCTAGATATCCATCCAAATACATCCTCATGTCATCCGTGCGATAACCGCGATTCCATAACTCGACGAAGGCATCGGTAATGCGTTGGTAGTAGCGGATGGTTTGTGTGTCTTGGAGCATAACTGCTTTTTGATCTCTTTGGAATGAGAATTGTAATTGATTCAGACTAAAAAGTGAAGTGTTATTTATTCTTGGAAATCGATAACAATTGTTTGGATCTGCTTGTGGCAATCTCTCCAGCAGCTACAGTATAGTTAAATCCTATTCCATAAAAATCGCAACCAGATGTTGTTATAAGGTATTTTTATAGTTAGTTTTGGTACAGTAGCCAGAGTGGATGAGACTGTGTAAGTATTAATTCATTCAGAGCGCAGTTAGCTCTAGAATGGCAAAGATTGGCTGGGCTTATAGTAGAGTTTTGGCAAATTGTCCTCATTCAAAAGTAGGATGTTTACCGGAAACAACCTTTGATTTAGTCTAACAAAAATTGCCGAATATGACTAACTCAGTCTTGGGTAAGAGATGAATTCACCGAATCACCAACACTTCTGATCAGGAAATGTCAAGGGAATTGCACTTGGAGTAACAAAGACTACAAAACCTTGAGCATGGGCTTGTTACTTTGAAATTCATCGACGCTAAGGGATTTTGCAGCCGTGGGTTCGGTTTGTATTGAAATCGTAGAGGGGAATCCCCATCTAAGGTCGTTGCTGGGCTGGCACTTGCAACAGTTGGAGTATAGGGTACATCAGGCAGCTAGCATATATCAAGCAAGAGAACTGTTTTTAAGCCATCAACCGACTTTAGTTATTTTAGATGCTGATTTGCCAGATGGCGACGGCATGGAGTTTTGTCGTTGGTTACATCGCCAGCAACAGCCTTTAATCTTAATGCTATCTGCTCGGAGCAACGAAGCGGATATTGTGGCAGGTTTAAAAGCTGGAGCCGATGACTATTTGAGTAAGCCGTTTGGAATGCAGGAGTTTTTGGCGCGGGTAGAGGCTTTAATTCGCCGTAAGCGCACACCAACAGCACCTGCTTATTTGGATTATGGGAGTTTGCAAATTGATTTAGTGCAGCGACGGGTTCGTTTCCAAGGGGAGTTTATTGATTTAACGCCCCAGGAGTTTAGTTTACTGTACGTTTTGGCGCAAGCTGGAGGAGTGCCGTTAAGTCGCTCGGAACTATTGCGCCGTGCTTGGCCGGATGCTATTGATAATCCACGTACCATTGACACTCATGTTTTATCGCTACGCAAAAAAGTAGAACTTGATCCCCGTCAACCTAGCCTGATTCAGACTATCCGTAACGTGGGATACCGATTTAACATGGAAATTTTGAATGCTAATCTTCCCCAAACACAAACTAAGTTAGCTAAGGAGAGGTTTAGTAATCCACGCTCGACTTTGAGTGGACAAATATCATAGAAAAAAACCGTCAATTGCTGCGCCCAGGTTAATTTAAAATTTCAAGGTCAGGAGGCAAGAGATTTTTGCATTTTTAAGTTATCTGCACATTCGAGATTACCAGACTAGAAAATTGCCAAAAAAATCAGCCTCACTGCTTGTGAGTTTTAAATGTTGAGTGTTGGGACTAACTCCATTCTGCATCTGCTTGCGCTGTGGCGTGCATCAACCTTTGTCGCAAGTCAACCCAGTCAATGTTAGCGGCTGTTTGATTTACTAATACACGTCCTTGCTGTAGGTATAACAGCCGATGACAAAACATCTGGGTGAAGTCGAGTTGGTTATTCACCATCAAAATTGTTGTTTGATGGGTGTGTGTGAGTTGGGTTAAGACTTGCATCAGATGGGAGGCGGTATTGATATCTAAAGCAGAGGTTGGCTCATCTAACAGGAGAATTTTCGGTTGAATGACTAAAGCACGGGCGATCGCTACTAGCTGTCTTTGTCCAACCGAAAGTTGTAATTCAGTGCGTCCTAACCAATCATGGGGAATTTGCAGTTGTTCTGTCCAGTGATTGACTCTTTGCTGAATTGTCTGTTTAGGTAAACCACGCAAAACTAAAGGATAAGCCAAGGCTTGCTGAACTGTCATCCCCAGTAGCCTTGGCTCTTGTAATACCAACATCACCATCTGGCGCAGTTGAACCGCCGGGATTTGGCGATATTCTTGATTTTCTAGATAAATTTTGCCGCTATTGGGTTCACTGAGGCGGTTAATTAATCTTAATAAAGAAGTTTTACCGGCACCAGTAGGGCCGACAATGGCTAAACGTTCTCCAGATGATACCTCAAAGGAAATATCTTGCAATATGGGGTATCCCTGGAGTTGAGTTTTGAGCTTGGCAAATAAATTAACTTGCTCTAGCTGTATTTGGGCTGTCACGTCGCTTCGCTCCGAATTCAAAATTCTCTCATTCAAAATTCAAAATGAAAGTCTGGTGTAGGGTGCGTCAGCAGCGAGAATTGGCGAAACAATCACAGATTTTCTACATCTGACGCACCCTACTAATGTGCCAGTGGCGTAAGTCCTGGTTTAGCTGAAACTATTCCTAACTGGAGCGAACCAAGCTAGAGATTGCTTGCACTAAATTGTTTGGCTCTATTGGCTTAGAGATATGCTTTTGGAAACCAGCTTTTAATGCTTGTTGCTGATTCATTTCCCCGGCGTAAGCAGTCAGAGCGATCGCTTTTATCTGCCCACCTTGCTCTGATGACAATTTTCTCACTTGCTGGATGAACATATAACCATCCATATCAGGCATTCCGATGTCACTCAGTAACACATCAGGTTGAGACTGTGGCAAAACCAGGAGTGCTTCAGATGCGGAAGACACAGATGTGACACTCGCGCCATAATTCTCCAACAGGATAGCAATGAACAGTCGTGTGTCGGTATCGTCATCCACTACTAAAACTTTTACACCACTCAAATCTAGAGATGGATCAAGTAGTTTACCATCCTGGTTGATTGTCGATTGAGTAGGCATTAGGGGTATGCGGATTGTAAAGGTTGCGCCTTGCTCAATACCGGGACTTTCTGCCTGAATTGTTCCACCATGCAATTCTACCAAGTGACGGGCGATCGCTAACCCTAATCCCAGCCCTCCAAACTTTCTGGTAGTAGTAGAATCTGCTTGGCGGAAGTAGTCAAACACATAGGGCAGAAATTCAGCATCAATACCCTTGCCTGTATCGCTGACGGTAATTTGAGCATAGGAGGATGTAGAAACAGGGAGGCGTGTTGAGGCGGCAAGTTTTTCTAGATTCGCGTCTTTAATTTGTTCCAAGCGGATGCTGACTTCTCCCCCTTCAGGCGTGAACTTCACAGCGTTTGAAAGCAGATTCCAGATTACTTGTTGTAGCCGAGTCGAATCACCCGCCACCTTACCCACATAGGGTTGAATCACTGCTTGCACCTTGATTGATTTAGCTTGGGCTGCCACTTGTACAGTTTCTACAGCCGCAGCGATCGCAGTTGCTAAATCCACCGGAGCCACATTCAAGCTGAGTCTGCCCTGTAAAATTCGGGAAACATCGAGAAGATCCTCAATCAGTTCCGATTGTAACTTGGCATTGCGTTCAATGGTTTCCAAACCTTGCGCTATCTTTGCTTCATTCAACTTTTGTCGGCGAAGTAAATTAGACCAACCCAGAATAGAATTAAGGGGGGTGCGTAACTCGTGGGAAAGTACCGCCAAAAATTCATCTTTGACACGGTTTGCCGCTTGGGCTTGTTCCCGTAGTGCTTCTGCTGCTGACCTTGCTTGCTGCTGTGCTTCGTATAACCGGGCATTCTCAACGGCGATTGATGCCATCTGTGCCAACTGCACAAGAATAGCTTCATCGGTGGCGTTAAACTCACCTTTACATTTATCTGAAAGCTGAATCAAGCCGATATTATGCCCGTCTCGTCCCATCAGGGGTGCTGCCAGCAAGCCCCGCAGAGGCGGATGATGTTTGGTTTCCTGGCCGAAGTCTTCCCACAGGGGATGAGCGTTCAGTTCGGCTTGTGTCATCCGCATCGGGCGATTGGAGTGACAAACACAGCCGTAGATTCCCGACCCGTTTGGCTTTTCGTGGTAGTCTCGCCAATGTGCATACTTATCAGACAGGTAAACAGCGTTAATTGCCTGCGCCCAATTTTCGTCAATAGTCATGCTAGTGACAGCTTGGTGAGTGCCAATAATTGATGCTGCCTGATCGGTGATTACTTGCAAAACTTCTTGAATAGAAAGAGCCGAATTGATTGCCAGCGATGCTTTTGTCAATCCCTGCAATTGGTTGGCATAATTTCGTTCACGGGCAAAGAGTTTTTCGCGCTCGGCTTCTGCGTGTTTGTGGTTGGTAATGTCAATAAATAACCCATCCCATACGTCTCCTTCTGGTGTTGGCACAGCACGGGAATTGCCCTGAATCCATTTGGATTTACCTGATGGCGTGATGATCCGCCCTTCCCACCGCCAGGGTAGGAAGTGCTGGACAGCATAATCCACAGAGGTTTCAAATGATGGTAAATCCTCTGGATGAATTAAGCTCACAAAGGAATCGGCATCTTGTAAAATGGTTTCTGGCTCTAGTTCCAAGAGTTCACGGGAGCAAGAACTCACAAAACTAAACCGATGCGGAGTATTCGCATCAACTTTAGGCGAGTAGCGATATACCATACCTGGCACGTTTGCCACCAGTGCCTCAAACCGAGTTTGACTGTGTTGCAGTGCTTCACGGATGGCTTTCTCTTGAGAGACAGCTTTCATAGCCGTTTGGCGTAGATGCTGCATACTTTGTAAGGCGGAGGCGGTAAATCTCGCCAAACTGTTCATCAGCCGATGATCCTCAGCATCAAACCGTCGTGCCTCATGATGGGAACAAATCCACAGCACACCCAATGGTTGCTCGTTGACAAATAGCGGAATTAGCAAACCTTCAACAATGGGAAACTGCGGATGGTGCAGATAGGTAAAATAGCGTTCAGGATAGGTGTAAAGTTGGGTCTGTTTAGATTGAATTGTGCTACTACAAGGACTAAAGTTACCTGGTATGATAGTTTGTTCTAGAAACTCTAATGAGCCAGCGATCGCTACCCAGCAAAATCTAGATTCACCATTGGGTACTGTTTCCAGTAAGCTGACTCCGGCACTATCAGCTTGACATAGCTCTACTGCAATCTCCACAAGACTTTTAAGTATAGATTGCGGCTCATCCATCAGTTGTTGAGCAAGCCTATGCAGGGCTTGATTTTCAACCGCTAAATCTGCCTGTCTCGCTGGACGACTAGCTAGTGCTGCTGTAATCAAAACGTCAGCTTCCGTAATTCCCGAAATATAGTTTTGGGATAAACGCATTAATATATACGCAACCCGACTGCGTTTAACTGAAATAAAAACTTATAAGTAATTATTATGATAGCAAGTTAATTCCTACATATTCGGATATTATGGAATTATCTTTGGTTAAAAAAAATTAATTTAGTTAGTTTGTTAAATTATTTAATATTAAGTTTTTTCAGTTTCAGAGTATCGTAGACTCCGCGCTCAACAGGAGTAGCGCGGAGTAGTTGACTAGATAGCTAAAGCTGTGGTGATAGTCCAAGCATCAACCAACAACAACAGTAATGTAAATCCTAGTAAAATTAGATACATCCAAGGTTGCGCCAACGGGCGAACATCTGTAGTATCTATACCTGTTTTAGCTTGGACTATATTTACTAACCGGGCAAATCCCGCTACTCGCATCGGTAGTAAATAAGCCTTGCCATCTTGACTGAGAAAATAATAAACTAATCCTCCTTGACCAGTAGAACGAGGTTTGATTTGTTTTATCTCTGACCAAGGTAAAAACCAACCCTTGCGGAAGAAAGAAGGAACCCAAACAGGGTAAGCAACCTGTATTCCTTGTTCATCTAAAACTACTCGTTCCGTCAACACTGCATATAAACCCACAAAACCAATGCAAATTCCCACCCATAACAAAGCGGGGGGTGTGGGTGCGGCTGTGGCTTCGGCTAGAAAAGGTAATGGTACTGTGAGTGCTACATAAAGACTCAACAGTGTAATCCGAATTAAGGGAGATAAACGAAAAATAGACGCTGAAGCATTAGCTGAGTTTACTGTCACGGCTCAATCATCAATTATAAGCTTTTAACTTCAGTCTAACTAGGAAGTGGGCAGTTATTAGTCATTAGTCCCCCCACTCCCTCATCCCCCTCATCCCTCTGCTCCCCTGCTCCCTCATTTCTCTCAAGGTAAATACTTTTGTACTACACTCCAGCCAGTGAGTGACACCCAAGCAAAGCCCAAACATAGAATAATATTCACACTGACGTGTAAACGTCTAGCCCAAGGGCGACTAGGACTAATTTGTGTTGCACTCACAGCCGACACCAGAACTAATACGACGACGGTTAAACCAGCCGCCAAGTGTGGCGAGTGTCCTAATGAACCAAAGTGACCTAAAGTACCAACAATACCAATAGCTAGGAGTAACAGCACTAAACTAACCATGCTGATACCGATGATATAGTGGAGCGATCGCCATTCGCGTAGCGTCCCGCAGGGAAGGCGGGGCGCAGCCCATCGCACTCCGGTTCTATTAACCTGCCAAAAATTACTGACATTGTGATCATTTCTCACCAGCCACATCCAAACGCCTGTAACTGCTAACAGCAAATAAGCCAGTATCGACAATCCCATCGACCAAGCAGCTATTTTCCACAACCAGAGAAATGAAGGTAGGTGCATAAAGTTTTATTTTACAGGAAACTGGGGACTGGGGACTGGGGACTGGGGATTGGGGATTGGGGGGACTAATGACTAATGACTAATGACTAATGACTAATGACTAACCAATAAAAAAGGCTGCTGAATTCAGCAACCCTTGAATGAGCAAAACTATTTTGTTAATCAATTGATGATAAACCAGCTGTTGTTAAGGGTTTCGTTGTATCACCGAGTTTTGTATTTTTTGACGGCACAATCGATTGTGTACTAATCGGGTCTGCACCTATTGTATCTGTATTAAACTCACTACTGCTCGGCTCGTCAATGATCAGGCGATCGCACGGGATGGTATCTGATAAAATCGCACTTGCCATCATTCCCGTATGAATCTCCATCTGAGCATCTAGAGGAGCTTCAAACACGAGGCGTTGTCCAGGAAAAACCACCCTTTCAAAATACCAGTTTGGAATATTGGAGATGCGAGCCACCTGAATTTTGCTCGTGGCATTAACGTAGCAGCAGAGAATTTTCCCCGATTGCTCAGGTGGTAGAGGGTCTAATATTTGAGCCATAACTGCTGAGGAGCTTTACGCCACAATTTTACATTACACCAGCAAAGTTAACACTTGCTGATCCCCATCTGCTGTAACTCCGACTACCAACTGAAAATTTCTACGTTATTTCTATCTAAAGATATGTTCAAGTTATGAAATTTTTATACAAAGAAATTTATTCCCAATAATTATACACTATAACTGAAATTTTGTTGAATTTTCTGACTGAATTAAGCAACAGTTCATTCCCACTCGCCACTATTGAGAGTCGATATCGTGATGATTTGTTTTTATCTATCCCACAACTGAGGAGCAGGGATCATCGCTTAACAAATGAACTCAATGTTATGGTAAAGATATATGAAAATTTTCCTCATCAGACCTCATCTATATTAATGATGTCAAGCAAATCGCATTATCAGGAATCTGCCAAAAAGTCAAGCATGACTGAAGCAACTGGCACAACCAACCCATACTCAAGGAACTAATTCTTGAGACTTTCCCCGACAACTGGCAAGATGGAAGTTAAAACACCGATGATGGAAAATAGAATTCTCTATGTTCGCCTTCCTTGTAACCCCATCTTTCCCATTGGGGTTGTATATTTGAGCGATCATGTCCACAAAGTTTTTCCCAATATCGAACAACGGATTTTTGATTTGGGAACTGTACCACCTTTAGACTACGGCTCGGCACTAGATCGTTGTATTGATGAATTTCAACCAACTTTATTAGTATTCTCTTGGCGGGATATACAAATTTATGCCCCAGTGGGTGGGCGTGGTGGCAATCCTCTACAAAATGCGTTTGAATTTTACTATGCCAAGAATCCCCTGATTAAATTACGGGGAGCATTGGGTGGTTTACGTATCTTTATCGCCTATTATGTAGAGTTATGGCGCAACCTAGGATTAATTAAACGCGGCTTAAAACGCGCCCGCCAATATCATCAGGATGCCCGTGCTGTTGTCGGTGGTGGTGCAGTCAGCGTATTTTACGAACAGTTAGGTAAAAGCTTACCCGCAGGAACAATCATTTCTGTAGGTGAAGGTGAAACCTTGCTGGAAAAATTCCTCAGTGGCAGAGAGTTTCGTGACGAACGTTGTTATGTAGTGGGAGAAGATAAACCACGCCCTAGACTTATTCACGAACAACCCACCCCACTAGAAAAAACTGCCTGTAACTACGATTACATAGAAAGCATCTGGCCAGAGTTCAACTATTACCTGCAAGAAAAAGACTTTTACATTGGTGTACAAACTAAACGCGGTTGTCCCCACAATTGCTGTTACTGTGTTTACACCGTTGTCGAAGGTAAACAAGTACGCATTAATCCAGCCGACGAAGTGGTGGCGGAAATACGTCAACTCTATAATCGCGGGATTCGCAACTTCTGGTTTACTGATGCCCAATTTATCCCGGCGCGGAGATTCATCGACGATGCTGTAGAACTATTACAGAAAATTGTCGATTCCGGCATGACAGATATTCATTGGGCAGCATACATCAGAGCCGACAACTTAACACCAGAGTTGTGTGATTTGATGGCAAAAACCGGGATGAATTACTTTGAAATCGGTATTACTAGCGGTTCTCAGGAACTCGTGCGAAAAATGCGGATGGGGTATAACCTGCGTACCGTCTTGCAAAATTGCCGAGACTTGAAAGCAGCTGGTTTTAATGATTTAGTTTCCGTCAATTACTCCTTTAACGTGATTGATGAACGTCCCGAAACTATCCGCCAAACCATCGCCTACCACCGGGAACTAGAAAAGATTTTCGGCGCGGATAAAGTCGAACCAGCGATTTTCTTCATCGGATTACAACCCCACACCCATCTAGAAGAATATGCCTTCAAAGAAGGGATACTCAAACCAGGGTATAATCCCATGAGTTTGATGCCGTGGACAGCTAAAAAACTGCTGTGGAATCCTGAACCCCTGGGTTCATTCTTTGGTGAAGTTTGCTTACAAGCTTGGCGACAAAACCCCAATGACTTCGGCAGGGAAGTCATGAAAATCTTAGAAGAAAGATTGGGATGTGCCGATTTAGAAGAGGCTTTGTCAGCACCCATTCAACCGAAAGAAAAACAGTTAGCTGGCGTATCTTAGAATTAGGGATTGGGGACTGGGGACTGGGGACTGGTGACTGGTGACTGGTGACTGGGTAAAAGTTTTTCTTCCTCTGCTCCTTTGCTCCTTATCCCCCTCATCTCCCTCATCCCCCCTTACCCCCCTGCTTCCTCTGCTGTTCTTGCCACTAAAGCTTATGTTAGAAGGTTCGATTTTACAACAACTGGAAACAGCCCATCGTCAAAGTATTAGGCCGATTCGCTTGGGGGTGTATTACAAAAATACCCTGGTTTCTTTGTGCCATGCTTTAGAAGACCATATATTAAGCGATGACAGTACACCGTTGGTAATTACTGCCTTCCAACGGGGAAAGTGGTACTTGCAAGAAGCAGAAAGATATGCAGACATTGCTAAGTCTAGCCGCCAGATTGTGATTATGGCAGCACCGGAGACAGGCTTTGCTGAACATCCTACTAGCCAATTGCCAAATGTGGACTTGGTAGGATTAGATGAGGCTGATCCGGTAGCGCAGGAATGGCATTTAATTATTCTGTCGCCGAAATACACAGCTATGGTACTTTGTCAAGAGTTATCGGCGGCGGATTATGGGGTAGGGGGTGTACCTAGTTCGGATTTAGAGCGTAAATTCTATGGCTTGTGGACATTTGAGCCGGAATTGGTGAGAAAAACGGCGGAGTTAGCGATCGCCCACATTCAGCAGTACAATCCAGAATTAGCGGCAAAACTGACAACTTTACACCAGGCAATTTCACCGTCTGTAATTACCTCACAAGACTTGAGTACAGTTGTCTCCCGTGTTGTGGATTATCTCCAGACAGGGCAAGAACAATTATCTATACCCACAGCAACACACCAGCACGCCCTAGATAAAAACTTGCTTTCCAACGAAGTACAAGCATTTTTGCGGATGGCTCAGTTGATGGATATGGCAGATGTCAACAACCCAGCCGCCGCCGCAGAAGTCGCCGCCCTAGCTGAAACAATGGGGCAACTTTTAGATTTACCTGCATGGCAAATCAAGCGACTAAAACTAGCAGCATTATTACACCGCATAGATCCACTCCGCACCACCAAAAGCGTGCTGACTCCCGGTACATCCAAACGCCACGACGAAACAGCCCCCAGTTTACCCTTGAGTTGTCCTTTAGTACCAGGGGCGCAAGTTTTGCGAACGATGCCCAGACTGCGAGCGGTGGCGCAAATTATCACCCATCAAACCGAATGGTGGAATGGTACAGGAGAACCAGCCGGGTTAGCTGGCGATGAAATTCCTCTAGAGTCGAGAATTTTGGCTTTAGTTGCCGAGTTTCAGGAGAAAGTTCATCAGAAAAAATCTTTACAACTGAGTCGAGAAGAGATATTTACCCAAGCTTTGGCTGAATGTAGGCAACAAGGCGATCGCTTTGATCCTAAACTGGTAGATGCCCTAACTGTATTAGTAATGGGCTTGCAACAGGGACTAGACTTACCCCTAATGACAAGCAAAGTCAGCACAGGTATGTGGTTGTTAGATTCCCGATGGGATAGCCAAAACCAGAGAAATCAAGAGATTAGTAATTACCGCCAATGAATATAGAAGCCATTAGACAAGGAAAAATTAAACAACTGCCAGGGGCTAATTTAGAAGATGAAGAACTATCTCAATTAGATTTAAGCCGCATCAATTTAGCTGGTGCTACCCTTGTCGGTACTAATTTTGCAGGTTCTAAACTCGAAGGCGGACATTTAGAAGGCGCGAATTTGATGGGCGCAAATCTCCAAGCTACCGACTTACGGGCGAACCTCATGGGAGCTAACCTGATGCAAGCCGATTTAACAGGCGCAGACTTAAGAGGCAGCAACTTGAGAGGTAGCAGCTTAATGGGCGCGACACTCAGCGAAGTGTCTTTAGCTGGTGCATTCTTGAGTGGTGCGAACTTAATGAATGTTAACCTACAAGGCGTTGACTTGCGTGGTGCTGACTTAAGGGGTGCTAACCTCACAGGTGCTAATCTCAAAGGTGCAGACTTAAGCCGTGCTGACTTGCAAGGAGCGTTGTTAAGTGAAGCTAATTTAGAAGAAGCTGACTTACGCGGCGCGAATTTAGCAGGAGCAAATTTAACAGGTGCTAACTTACTTTGTGCAGAATTAGAAGGCGCAAATTTGAATGGTGTTAATTTAGCAAAAGCCTGTGTAGTAGGTACGATGCTGGAAAAAGTTTCTTAACTCAGTAGAGAGATAATATCTGGTATCTTTGGAAATTCCCACAAATGCTACTATTATTGGTTATTTCTCAGCTTTTCAGCCAAAAAAGCTCAAGTATAAATACTTGAGCCTCTACTAAGTCAAATTAAGTTCTTGAACTAAATCTGTAAACCTTAGTAACGGTTACGTCCACCGTAGTTACCTCGGTTGCCACCAAACGAACTTCTATCTTCCTTGGGTTTAGCCTTGTTTACTTTTAAGTCTCGTCCCATCCATTCCGCACCATCAAGAGCGTCAATGGCGGCTGTTTCTTCAGCATCGCTACTCATTTCCACAAAACCAAAGCCGCGTACACGACCTGTTTCACGATCTGTAGGTAACTGAACGCGCTTTACAGTACCATATTCTGCAAACACAGCGTTAAGACTATCTTCTGTAACTTCGTAAGAAAGATTGCCTACATAAACTGACATAGATTGTCTCCGAAATCATAAATGTGTAGAGATTTAGGTTTCGGAGAAAAGTTTGTAAATACCAAAAACAAAAAGCCTGTCAATACTAAAAACAAACGCTATTAACCGAATTAACTCTCATCTCCTATAATGACATAGCAGAGAAAATTCTGGGGGGAAATTCAAAAACTTTACATAAATTCATATAAACAAGTAACACTTAAGTATCAAAGACTATTTGTAATTTTTTGGTAGCGAATAGTTTGTTTATACTATTTTCACTACAAAAATCGGCGTTGCTCCCATCAGACAACTACTTTTTGAAAAAACTACAAATCACTTCACCGGGACTATTCTGAGTAAATTGAATTACCTTGCCATCTTTTTGCAGCTTAAATCTACCGCGACAATTATAAATTTCAACAGGTGTTTTCACACCATCAACACTTACAGATGCCTGATATTCCCAATATTTTTTGGCACTACGTTTGATACTAAGAATACAAATTTCATGCCCTTCATAATTGCGGCACATCATCGCCCAAGCTGGAGATGTCCAAGAAACAGAAAATACAAATATTAGTAAAATTACCATATATTTAATCATAATTAACCTTTAATTGTTCTCCCGCGCATCCATAAAGCTAATATACTCATAAATAGTACCCCCATTAACCCTTGTAGGGGATTATTATTGACTCCAGTTACCCAGTCAGGAACTTGTCCCGAATATTTAATTAATCCTCCCACATTAATCATGTAGTAACCCCAAACTAACCCACCATGTAAACCTATGGGTAAGCCTAAACGTCCCCTGCGCCAACGCTTTCCCCATACTTGCGTTAAACCCAGCAATACTAAAGCCGGAAATTGGGGAAGGGTTTGGATAATTGCTGCTAGTGGTTTGATGAAATGCAACGCTGCAAACACTAAAGCATCTGTCCACAATGCTACACTTTTGCGATAGTCCCGTTCTAATTCATCCAGCAACCAACCGCGAAACAGTAATTCTTCTGCAAACCCGACACCTAAACCGACAAGAAACCCTTCGACAATTATTTTTATTAATAAGATGGTTGGTTGTTGCCATACTAACCAACCTAAAAAACCTTGTACACCAAATAAAATTACAATGTTAATCAATCCTATAGCTAAACCACACAGCAGTTCTACGCCATTACGCCGTGTGAATTCTAAGCCATAATCCCACAAAATTTGAGGTTGCTGATAGACATTTTTACCCCATAGCCTCAGCAGTGTAATAAACTCTGCATATAAAATCACCATTGTCAAGATACTGACTAAGTTAGCATCACGCACTAACAGATAAATTGGTGCGGCTATGGGCAACCACAACAATAATAAGGTGAAAATGAAACAACCCAGCCGGATAGGGGCAGGGCGTTCAGCTAAATTGACAAGATTAGTTTTCATGATACGTTTAGTTAAAAGTCATAAGTCAATAATTCCAGATTATGACTTATGACTCATAACTATTCTTCAGGTTCTATTGTGCTGCTTAAACCATGACTTTTTAACGTTTCACAATAAAACTCTGCGTGTTCTTGGGCGCAAGTAATGACGAGGGCTAACCCGTTAGTGTGGGCTTCCATCATGATACTAACAGCTTGGGGCTGGGTAAGGCTCGGCACTGTAGTTAGTAGTACCTGCACAACATACTCCATAGAGTTGTAGTCGTCATTATGGAGCAAAACACGATACCGAGGCGCAAGCTTACGGGATGTGGAACGCTTCTCAATGGTTTCGACTGACACAGCTTTTGCTCTTTATACTTTTGATTTACTACAACAGAGTTTCTGCACTAGCGATCGCTTAACAGTTATTTACCCATTTTATAGCATGATCACCAAAACTTTATAGCCAATCCAAATTTTGCTGCCGCTAGTCAACCACTTTCTTGGAGCAGACCGGACTCGCACTTTTACAATAAAGGTACAGGAAACCGCAACATAACCCGTGCTATTACCCTGACTAGCTGATGATCAACATGAGTGTCGAATTTCAACCAGGACAAATTGTCTCTTTAGAGCATAGTGACAGGAATCTATATGCAGAAGTGATTCAATTTGTGGTTTCCCGCCAACTATGCTGGGTACGCCCACTGCTGTTAGTCACTCATACCCCAGAACAGCCCATAATTACCGACCTGCGAGATGGTTCTGATTTATTATGGCCTAGTGAGTTATTTCGCCCAGCCCTAGATACAGAAGTGATTACTTTGTTAACTCAGATTTTGGTGAAAGAACCAAAGCCTGAATTACACGCCCTAGCCAAGCAGCAACTTCATCAGTTTATTAACCAACTTTGGCAAGCATATCAGGAGGGAGTGGGGAGAAATTAATTCAAAATTCAAAATACCCTACGGGAAGGCAAGCCTACAAAATTCAAAATTAAAGAATTGTGGGGAAATGGGGATGAGGGGGATGAGGTAGAACTTGTTACCCAATTGCCCAATGCCATAACGCCCTATGCCTAAGCATAGCGAATTCCTGCTTGTTGCATTCGTTGCATGGCTGCTTGTAAGCGTTCATCGGGGATGGTGAGGGCGATTCTAATATAACCTTCTCCTGATGCGCCGTAACCATGACCAGGGGGAACCATAATACCGCATTTATCTAGGAGCAAGTTGGCAAATTCGGTTGAGGAATATCCTGGGGGAACGGGAACCCAAATGTATAAGGTGGCTTTTGGTGGTGCAATTTGCCATCCTAAAGCTTGTAATCCTTGAATCACTATGTCCCGTCGATTTTGGTAGACTGACATCAGGCTTTGTAGTTCGGCTGCATCAGTCTGATATGCTGCGATCGCCGCTTTTTGAATGGCTTTAAACACCCCTGAATCGACGTTAGTTTTGACTTGGCTTAAACATTTAATCCCCTCGGCGTTACCCACCACAAACCCAATCCGCCAACCTGTCATGTTATAAGCTTTTGACAAACTGTGAAACTCAATTGCTACATCCTTAGCGCCGGGAACTTGTAACACACTCGGCGGTTTGTAGCCATCGTAAGCCATTTCTGAGTAAGCATGATCATGGCACAGCAAAATATCATATTGCCGACAAAACGCCACTAATTCCCCAAAAAACTCTAAACTCGCGACAGCCCCCGTGGGATTATTCGGGTAATTAATCCATAATAGTTTGGCTTTCCGGGCTACTTCTTCAGGAATCAGATTTAAATCTGGTAAAAATTGATTTTCTGCCTTCAGAGGCATTGTGAAAGGTTCGCCCCCTGCGAAAATGGTCGCAGTGCGATACACAGGATAACCCGGATCTGGTATCAGTACATAGTCCCCCGCTTCTACGAAGGCTAAAAAAGTATTATGTATTGCTTCCTTGGAACCGATAGAAGATATCACTTCTGAATAGGGGTTTAATCCCGTTACCCCAAACCGTCGTTCCATCCACTCAACTGCTGCTTCCCGAAATGCTGGCATACCCTGATAAGGTGGATAGTTATGATTGGCAGCGTCATCAATCGCTGCGTGCATTGCCTGGAGAATATGAGCAGGAGTTGGTTTATCAGGATCACCCACTGCCATATTAATGATGTCAATTCCTTGGGCAACAAGTTCTTCTCTTTTACGGTTAATTTCCGCAAATAGATAGGGAGGAATTTTTTCTAAACGTTTAGCGGGCTGCATGGCGACTTGTTACTAATGCAAAAGTGGATGCTCATTAGCACAGTTTACGGCACACCATGTAACTAAATACTAAACATCACAGAAAAGCACCGGCAATCAACACTTGGCTTGGACTAAGCATTGTCCCATAAGCAAAATTCAAGTTGTTTTCGTGTAAATACACCAATTTTGACGTAATTTAGTATCCCCAACTCGGAACCAGCTGCACCCGCCCGGCATCCATCTCTGCCATTAATAATTCCAGGGCTTCGTAATCAACGTCAGAGATGTAACCCTGTTGAGTCAGTTCTGAGTTGATTTCATTTTCTATCTCTGGAGTTAATTTTTTAATATCAAGTGCTTTTTCTACCAATTGACGAATTACGTATTTAGTTCTCATAACTAATGAACCTGCATTCAGTAATACTAAATTATCTCAGATGGAACTAAGTATAAAATGTGATGTAAATTTTGTAGTACCAGTGATTTAAATCACAATTTAATTCGGTAGATGATTTCTGATGAAATTTGCCAATCAACTGCGCTCAATACACCGGAACTTTTGCGGAATGCTGGCTGAATCGCTTGTAGTCCTAGATTAGCCTGACTTTTCAGCATAATTGTGGATGACTTTTGCGCTGGCTTGTGCTTCCGGGCTGTCTATGTCGATTTTTTGGGAACTCAAATGAAAAAACAGTATATACAAACACAATTCATCCTAAATTTAGGACAATCTTTAAACACACCCGGTAAAAAAATAAAGATTTAGCAAAGAGACTTAGGACGTATGGTCGATGTGAAACCAAAAAGTTTATGTTCAAATAAATTCCAGCTTCACGGTTCAATAACTCTGATTAGGATGTTGATATGCCAGCAGTAATAGAGAGTCCGAACATTGCAGTTATTCGTCCTCAAGGTTATTTGAATGCCACTAATGCCTTAGAATTGGAGCGAGACTTGTCTACAACTTTGTCTCAAGATGAGGTTGCCAGCTTGTTAGTAGACTTGTCAACGGTAGAATCTCTAGATAGTGCCGGACTAATGGCTTTAGTATCTGCTCTCAAATCAGCGCAGAGTTTAGGCAAAGGTTTCCGGCTGTATGCGGTTCCCCCAGCTATTAAAATTATTTTTGAGTTGACCCAATTAGATCAAGTTTTTGCAATATCTGAAGCCAAACTTGAGTAGGCAGTAAGATAATTCTTTGCAAATCTGGCACTGTATACTAACACGAGCTACGCTTTTGAGGCAAGGGAGTGTAAAGGAGTTGTAAGTTACGGCAAGAAATCCTACCGAATGAGCGAATCAATGCTAATGTTGGAGGTGAGTAGCTGTAATTAAAGTAGCTCGAAGTTAGCACAGTGGCTGTTGCATTTGAAAAATTAATCACATCGGATATCTTGAAGCCAGCACGTTATTTGGGTAACGAACGGCTGGCGGTACATAAACCTTGGGATACGGCAGTAATACGCTGGGTATTAACTTACCCGGAGGTATACGAAGTAGGAGCATCAAATTTAGGGCATATCATTCTGTATAACATTTTGAATGCCCAGCCCAGACAATTATGCGATCGCGCCTACCTACCCGGTACAGACTTAGCTAGCAAACTCAGGGCAACAAACACGCCCCTGTTTGCGGTTGAGTCGAAGCGCGAACTACAAGAATTTGACATCTTAGGTTTTAGTCTCAGTTATGAACTAGGAGCAACCAACATTCTGGAAATGTTGGATTTAGCGGGAATACCCCTCACATGGCAAGAAAGAGCGCAGGGTGATTATCCGCTTATTTTCGCCGGAGGACAAACAGCAACGTCAAATCCTGAACCCTACGCCGATTTCTTTGACTTTTTCGCCTTGGGAGACGGTGAAGAACTCCTCCCAGAAATCGGTATGGTTTTGGAAGAAGGTAAACAAGCTAAATTAAGTCGGGAAAAACTCCTGCTAGATTTGGCGCAAATTCCTGGCGTGTATGTGCCGCAGTTTTATGACATCACAGCAGACGGTTCAGTACAACCGCTACGCTCAGATGTTCCCCCTAGAATTTTGCGGCGAGTTGCTACCCCCATCCCGGCTTATTCCATTGGCTTAGTTCCCTACGTCCAAACGGTACACGATCGCCTGACAATTGAAATTAGACGGGGTTGTACCCGTGGCTGTCGCTTTTGTCAACCGGGAATGCTCACCCGCCCAGCTAGGGATGTAGAACCAGAGCAAGTGGTGGACGCAATCGAACAAGGGATGAGAGCCACCGGTTATAATGAGTTTTCACTGTTGTCTTTGAGTTGTTCCGATTATTTAGCCCTCCCTGCTGTGGGGATGGAAATCAAAAATCGGTTAAGAAATGAAAATATTTCCCTGTCACTTCCTAGCCAGCGTGTAGATAGGTTTGATGAAAATATCGCCAACATTCTCGGTGGTACACGCCAAGGTGGGTTAACCTTTGCCCCCGAAGCCGGAACTCAAAGAATGCGGGATATCATCAACAAAGGTTTAACCAACGAAGAATTATTACGAGGTGTAAAAACCGCTTGGGAACAAGGTTGGGATAAGATAAAATTGTATTTTATGATCGGCTTACCCGGTGAGACGGATGCCGATGTTTTGGGCATTGCCGAAACAGTTAGCTGGTTGCAAAGGGAATGTCGAGGTAAAGGTAGAAGACCGCTTAACTTTAATTTGACGATTTCTAACTTTACGCCAAAACCCCATACACCATTCCAATGGCACTCAGTTTCTACTGCCGAATTTCAGCGTAAGCAAGACCTATTAAGACAAGCATTCCGCCGGATTCGGGGATTGAAAGTTAATTTCACCGATATCCGCATTTCGGCAATGGAAGACTTTATTGGTCGAGGCGATCGCACTTTAGGAAAAGTAGTCCGTCGCGCCTGGGAATTGGGCGCGGGGATGGATTCTTGGTATGATAGTTTAGACAAAGCTTTTGCCGCATGGGGTGAGGCGATCGCACAAGCCGGTCTAGATTGGAAATACCGCCAAGTCGAAAACGGTGAATGGAATCTGTTCTCAGCACCGCAGGGAGAGAGCGGAGGAAGCGGAGGAGACAAGGAAGAATTTGTTACCCAGTCCCCAATCCCCAGTCCCCAATCCCCAATCCCCAATCCCCAATCCCCACTCCCTTGGGATCATATAGATACAGGCATTGATAAACAATGGCTGATCGATGACTTAGAACGCGCTCTAGAAGCAGCAGTTGTTCCAGACTGTTCTTTTGAAGGTTGTTCTCACTGTGGCGTGTGTGGTACTGATTTCGGTCACAACATCGTCATTGAACCACCAGCTATCCCAGAATTTGCTGGTGAGTTTGTCCCCAACACAACTAAAACCCAAAGATTAAGGGTGTGGTTTGGTAAACAAGGTGACATGGCTTTGGTTAGTCACTTAGATTTAATGCGCTTGTTTGACCGAGTAGTGCGGCGAGCCGGCTTACCAGTAGCTTATACAAATGGATTTCACCCCAGCCCCAGAATTGCTGTAGCAAGTGCTTTAGCTTTAGGGGCTACCAGTAGCGGTGAAATTGTTGATTTTGAGTTAACTGAGCCAATAGCAGTTAACATCTTTCATGAAAAACTCGCCCAAGAACTACCACAAGATATCCCTGTATATCGTGTAGAACAGGTAGACTTAAAAGCTCCCGCCGCTAATAAAATATTAGAACAGGCAGAGTATTTGATTACTGTCACAACCCAAGACGAGGTAACACCTGCACAATGGCAAACTTGGATTGAGGCAATTAAAACCGAAGATGAAATTTTGGCGGAGCAAACAACCAAATCAGGGAAAACTAAAATCGTAAATCTGCGCTCACTGTTGTTTGAGCTAGAATTAGTATCAACTGATAATCATGACGGAGAATCAACAGCTGTTCTACGTTATGTTGGTAGTTGTCGCCAAGACGGTTTGTTATTGCGTCCTGAACAAACCCTGTCTATGCTAGAAATAGTCGCTGGTGAAGTTCCCCACCAAAGGAGTCACCCCACTCCCCCAACAGATGCAGAAGCATCAACGAACTTCACAAAATTTCATCTTTCACAGATCCACCGCAATCAGTTGCTTTTAGCTGTATAATCCCAAAGGGCAACTTGCTAGTAGTTGCCCTGTTGTAGCACATCATGGGAATTGATTTTTAGCAAGGTTGCGTTAGAATAGAATCAAGAGAAATTTTCTGGCGCTGCATTGAACAAACTGGTTCACTACTACCCTGGTAATCAGGGAGCAAGAGCAAGATATTAGAGTGTAATTTCTAGGATCTTATCCCAGACAAACTAAGGCGAATTAAAAAACACTCTCTCGATAGCTACCTTGTGAATCAGTGATTAACAGCAGGCTAAGTCGGCTTCTCTATCTATGCTTTTACAACTGCTGAATGCCTAAACCCCGGAGGGTAAAGGTATTACATCAAAAATCAACCAAGGACGGTTGATTTATTTGCTTAAACAATATGCAGCCGTTCTGGAATAATCAGGCGTGTCAACGCAATTCCATAGTCAATAGCTCTTTAATTTTGAAGCTCTGCTTCACAATTTTTATTACTAACAGCGTCTTTGGAGGCTGGCAGGGGCGAGAGGCATAACAAACCTCCAAGCCCGTTGACGCTGCCGATTTTTGAGGAAATTGAATGCCAAAACAAATTATTATCGCGGAGCAGCATCAGATCGCTGCTGTGTTTTCGGAAGATCAAATCCAAGAACTGGTTGTAGCCACAGGCCATCATCAAATCGGTGATATCTATTTAGGTGTAGTAGAAAATGTATTACCTGGGATTGATGCGGCGTTTGTAAATATTGGTGATCCAGAACGTAATGGCTTTATTCATGTTACTGATTTAGGGCCTCTCAGGCTAAAACGCTCATCTGCGGCAATTACAGAACTGTTAACACCACAGCAAAAAGTGCTGGTGCAGGTGATGAAAGAGCCAACGGGAACCAAAGGGCCGAGGCTCACAGGTAATATCACTATGCCTGGACGTTATGTGGTATTGATGCCCTATGGTAGAGGCGTAAATTTATCCCGGCGAATTAAAAGCGAAACTGAGCGTAACCGCTTACGGGCATTAGCTATTTTAATTAAACCCGCAGGAATGGGTTTATTAGTGCGGACAGAAGCAGAAGGCAAGCCAGAAGAAGCAATTATTGAAGATTTGGAAGTGCTGCAAAAGCAGTGGGAAGCTATTCAACAAGAAGCTCAATCCACTCGTGCGCCAGCGTTACTCAATAGAGATGATGATTTTATTCAGCGCGTACTGCGAGATATGTATGGCGCGGATGTGAATCGAATTGTGGTGGATTCCAGCACCGGGCTGAAGCGTGTAAAACAGTATTTGCAGAACTGGAGTGGTGGACAGACACCGCAGGGATTGTTGATTGATCACCATCGCGATCGCTCACCAATTTTAGAGTATTTCCGCATTAACGCTGCGATTCGCGAAGCCCTGAAACCAAGAGTAGACCTACCTTCTGGTGGTTATATCATCATTGAGCCAACAGAAGCCTTAACTGTAATTGATGTTAACTCTGGTTCGTTCACGCGATCGGCAACCGCCAGAGAAACCGTATTGTGGACAAACTGCGAAGCTGCAACCGAAATTGCTCGTCAACTGCGTTTAAGAAACATCGCTGGGGTAATCGTCGTTGACTTTATTGATATGGAATCACGGCGTGATCAATTGCAGGTTTTAGAACATTTTAATAAAGCCCTGAGAGCAGACAAAGCTCGCCCCCAAATTGCTCAACTAACTGAGTTAGGTTTAGTCGAGTTAACCCGCAAACGCCAAGGTCAAAACATTTACGAATTGTTTGGTGACACTTGCCCCACCTGTGGCGGTTTAGGACATACAGTCCGCTTACCTGGAGAAACTGAAAGCCGCTTGCCTACACCCGTAGAAGTACCAGATAGATTTGTATCTTTGCCACAGCAAAGAGAAAGAGAACCCCGTTTACCTGTGAATCGCCTCACAGATATGCGCGAAACCTATGATGGATTTGGCGAAGGATTCGAGGGTGAGTCTGATTTGGGTGCTTTAAATCTAGTTAATCATCCCAGTTATCAAGAACTCAACGAACAAAACAAACGTCGTACCCGCACCCGTCGCAGTCGCATTGGCATCAATGGTACAAATGGCAAAGACGAAACCCGAATTATTAACAGTCCCTTGGGTTTCATGAATGACTCAGATTTAGACTTAGATGGTGATGTAGAACTGGGTACAACACCAGAACTTCCAACTCCGAACTTAAGCAAATCTAGTTGGACTGAAAGGGCGGAACGTACCAAAGTCATTAAAACAGAACCAATTAAACCTGTGGTAGAACCACCGGAAATTAAAACTGTAGAAATGTCGCAACCAGAACAGGATATTTTTGCCTTAATGGGGGTTTCGCCGCTAATTAAGTTAGATCAGGAGGTAAAAAATCCTAAATCTGTCATTATTAATGTTGTGCAGCCAGGGCAGAAATCAACAGAATCTTCTGAAGTAACTCCAACTCCAACTCCTGTGTTGAGAGAAAGCACAGAAGTGAGTACACCAGAAGTGAAGTTAGTCAGGAAAACCTTGCCCACTCCTAAAGCTGAACCAAAAACTGTTGTAGCTGATACGGCAGAACGCTTCACTAACACTGAAGATACTGAAGCCAATACCGGCACTACTATTAATCGTCGTCGTCGTCGTCGTTCCTCTGCATTGGAGTCAGACAACGGCTCTACAGAGGACAGTTAATCTGTCTGTATGGTTAAAATGGAACGTACTGCTGAATCACTCCTGGATGAAACTGGTTGGCTAGAGTTTTCCTCGGCTTTTGCAAAGATTCCAGGGTTGATAGCAGGGGTAGATGAAGTAGGGCGGGGCTGTTTGTTTGGCCCTGTAGTCGCAGCAGCAGTTATACTACCAGCCTGTGCTTTGCCTGAACTGATAGCAGCTGAAATTAGAGATAGTAAAAAGCTGTCGAGTTCTCGCAGAATTTTGCTAGCGCAACAAATTTGTACGCTAGCAACAGACTGGAAAATTGGTTATGCTTCCACTGCGGAAATTGACAAAATAAATATTTTGCAAGCCACACTGTTAGCGATGAAGCGGGCTGTACAAAAGCTTAAGGTACAGCCTGAACTTTGCTTGATAGATGGTAATCAGTTGGTGAAAGATTTGGCTATACCACAACAAACTATCATCAAAGGAGATGAGCGATCGCTTACCATAGCAGCAGCTAGTATTGTGGCTAAAGTTTGGCGTGATGATTTAATCATGCGTCTAGCTGCTAAATATCCCATGTATGATTTAGATAATAACAAGGGTTATGGCAGTAAAAAGCATCTGTTAGCCTTGCAAAAGTACGGCCCTTCATCTCTACACCGTAAGTCTTTTCGTCCTTGTCAAGTCCGATAAGTAGATTAACTAATTAATATTTTGGTGAGGTGTATTCTACCGAACAAATAATTGAACGCAGATGAACGCGGATGTAGCTTGCTTCTCTTACGAGACGCTACCGCGAACCCGAAGGGTACGCAGATGAATTTGGATTCTATCCGGTTGCAATCTGCTATAGCTCACTTGTAAAAAATTATTCAATATTCAGCATTGGCAAATTAGCACCCTCATCAATCAAGCTTTGGTCTTGAGTTTGTAAGATGACCCATTGACGATAATCTACTAACAGTTGGTGCATTAGTCGCTGCTTAACTGTTAATAATACACTCTTGAGTAAACCATTACCAGTTGCTTCGATAATTGGTTTAGGAGTCAGAGAAAAAGGTGGGGGTAGTTCAACTTGCACTTCTAAATCGGCTCTACCTTTTAACCGGGTATCATTATTTACTTGATAGGGCGATAAATGTCCTTGTAAGTTTAAAGAAAATCGCTGGTTAATGTACTCAAAACCCAGAATTTCACAACCAACAGATCGCAGATAAATTATGCCGTTTGATTCTGCCCAAACTCTCATATCTACAGTCGGCTGAATACTGAGTGACATAAAAGCTAAGGGACGCATTTTCAAGCGAAAAACTTCTTCAGAAAGCTGCTGAATGCGCTTTTGATCAACCAAAGCATTAACTAGGCGTTGCGGCTGACGTAAGTAATGCTGGATAGGAATAGGCTGATGTGGAACAGCAATTTCTACCGATTGGGAGGCTGTAAACTTGGTAGCCATGAGTTATGAATACTAATTGTTTGTTAGCTTTACTATTGATTTAATTACGATTTGATTTTTTGATTGATTCAAAATTATTGCAATGCTACTTCATAGATTATAAAAATATATTTTTTTATGGATATGATTAATTATTAAAATGATTGCTAATATTATATTTTTTGTGCTTACGTATATTGATTATATCTTAAAACCGGATGTTTTCTGCACAAAAAAAGTCTAACTTTTTGGTGAGGTGCGACTTTAGTAATATTTAAGACTGTTGAATTTAAAACAACAAATACATCTCAAGTGATGCTTGATGACTAAGAAGCCTGAAACATCGGCATGAAATTTATTTTTCCTCACCGAGTCTAAAGTCAGTAATTACCCTATAAAGTATGTATGATAAAACTCTAAGTTGCTGTCATCGATAGGGCAATTTTTTTGACAAAATTACTACTCAATGCCTGAATGAAGAACAAATATCACCTATTGCTACTGCTGCTATGGTTAGCTATTGGTACAAGTCTACGCTTTTGGCGTTTAGAAGTCTTGCCCCCTTGGACTGATGAGTGTGCCACGATGGTTTTTAGCTTGGGGAATAGTTTTCGCATTGTTCCACTCAATCAGATAATTAGTTCAGATGTTTTATTACAACAACTCGTACCTACGCCCTTAGTAGGGTTCACTACGGTAATTCAACATTTGTTAAATGAGAGTACCCATCCACCTGTATATTTCGTACTAGCTCATTTGTGGATGAAAATCTTTTCACCGACTGGGGAAGTTGCTTCTATTTTAGCAGCGCGATCGCTCAGTGCTTGTCTAGGCATTTTATCAATTCCTGCCATGTTCTGGTTTGCCTATGTGGCTTTTCGTTCTAAATTGGTGGGGCAAATAGCCGCAGCGATGATGGCAGTTTCACCTTACACTATTTTTTTAGCAAGAGAAGCCCGTCACTATACTTTAGTCATGTTGTTGGTGATTGCTTCTCTGTGTTGTTTAGTCAAAGCTATCCAAAAAATTTATACTCAGCAATCTCTACCCATATCGCTGATGTTTGTTTGGGTGATAATTAACTGTGTGGGAGTAGCAACACATTATTTTTTCATGCTGACGCTTTGCGCTGAAGGTTTGGTACTCCTAGCAAAGATTTGGCAATCAAAACAACAGCATCGCACTTGGTGGCGAATCAGCATAGTTGCTGTCGGTACTTTGGTGGGATGTCTGGTGTGGATACCCAACTTACTGAATATACCAGGAAGTGATCTCACAAGTTGGGTAGGGGGTAGTAGTCCCCATACTAGATGGTTAGAACCATTAGGAAGATTACTACTGTGGCTGATGAGTATGCTGTTGTTGTTACCTTCGGCTCTCACATTACCATTAGCGGTGATAATTCTGTCTGGTGTGGTGACTTTGGTATTTTTAGTCTGGAGTCTACCACCCATGATTCAGGGATTGAAAATTTACCAAGAAAATCCTGATACCCATCTCACCATACAAATTTTAACTGGTTATGTATGGGGGGCGATCGCTTTATCTTTGTTTTTCACCTACGGTTTAGGAAAAGACTTAACTTTAGCCGCCCGTTTCCAATTTTTTTACGCCCCAGCAATCATTTTACTCTTAGGTGCAGCCTTGGCTGGCTGTTGGCATCAAGTACAGCAATTGCGGTTTCTAGTTCATAGTAAAGTTGCAGTCAGCATCATTTTATTGATGGCGACTTTAGGAGGTGTAACAGTTGGTGGTAATTTGGGTTATCTACAAAACCAACGTCCTGATATTCTCGCCGCTATTATTCAACAAGCCTCTCAGAATAATATCCTAATTGCCACAACACACATCCATCACGGACAAACAGGTAGAATGATGGGGTTAGCTTGGGAATTACAAAATTTACCTGCCAAAAATTTGCAATTTTTCTTAGCTGGTAAAGATTCAAAAACTCAGAATTATACTCAAGCCCAGCAAATATTAACACAACAACTAACTCAACTTCAGCGTCCTTTAGACTTGTGGTTAGTCGAATTTCGCACCCCAATTGATGTGGAATCTCAAAACTGTGTTCTTGATCAAAAATACGGTAACTTTGCTGGTGAATATAGTTATAAGTTTTATCACTGTGTTGCTCAAACCAGTACCAATTAAATTTTTATTCGGACAAAATATGGCGACTAAAAAAAACTGATTTTCCCTATGATACAGTCAGAAACATCAGAAATAACTAAGGACTAAACGCTGTGACTTTATCAATTGCCCATTTAGGGCCGCCAGGAACTTATGCAGAACAAGCAACGATTTTTTATGTTCAATGGCTAAAACAACATACAGGTATTGAAACTGTTTTATGTCCCTATCCTAGTATTGCTCAATCATTAAAAGCCGTTGCCCAAGGACAAACCCATCTAGCTGTTGTACCTGTGGAAAATTCGATTGAAGGCAGCGTCACCATGACGATGGATACTTTATGGCAGTTAGACAGTTTGCAAATTCAATCAACTTTGGTGATGCCTATTGCCCATGCCTTAATTTCCTGTGCGCCTAGCTTAGATAAGATTAAAACTGTTTATTCGCATCCGCAAGGGTTGGCGCAGTGTCAGAACTGGTTGGGAGAGTTTCTCGCGAATGTACAACTGATTCCCAGCAATTCTACCACGGAAGGGTTAAAAATTTTACAGCAGGATTTCACAGCCGCCGCGATCGCCTCTGCTAGAGCTGCTCAAATTTACAATTTGCCGATATTAGCGCATCAGATTAATGATTATCCCGAAAACTGTACACGTTTTTGGGTAATCAGTCAGGAAGACTCAGAAATTACGCAGCAGCTACCCTTACATACGCCCACTCATACGTCTGTGGCTTTTAGTGTACCTGCTAACGTACCAGGAGCATTGGTTAAACCACTACTGGTATTTGCTGAACTAGGAATCAACCTCAGTCGGATTGAATCACGTCCGACGAAGCGATCGCTAGGAGAGTATTTATTTTTTATTGATTTAGAGGCTGCTGTCAACACACCTAAAATGCAATCTGCACTGGTAGAACTCAGTAACTACACAGAAGTTCTCAAAATTTTTGGTAGTTATAATGTCGTACCAATCAGGACACAGGAGTCTTGACAGCTTAAGAGTTTTGATTAAAAGTATCTTTCAGCACAGCACGAGCCGCCAAGTGATTACGAGTAGTAGTCAAAATTTCTGCTTCTCGTTCTAAGCGAGCCGCAGTATCTTGCATTTCTAGTAATGACTGCTGCTCATCAGCCACACCGTAAAGATTACTCGCCACCCAATAAGATAACTCGGTGGGCAAATCTGGCAACTCTTCGGGAAGTTCGATATTTTGTTCTGTTAATTTAGCTGACAGTCGCACCACATCCCGCAGTAGTTGTTCTACTTCCGTAGCCAAGGGGCGTAAATCTTTACTTGGTGGCTGGTCTTCAATCCATTCCACTAAACCCACACGATAGGGCTTTTCTCGCACATACTCTAATACGCGAAACCTTTGTTGTCCCAAGGTGAGCATTTTCATGCGGTCATCTGGTAAACGCTGGTAGTGGATAATTTCGGCACAGCAGCCGACATTGGCAATTGTGCCTTGAACTGGGTCAACCATCAACACGCCAAACCTGCGATCGCTTGACAAAATCGTGTTCATCATGATTCGGTAGCGAAACTCAAAAATGTGCAGGGGTAGCGGTCTAGTAGGAAATAGAACTACTTCAGGTAACGGGAACAGAGGTAGTTCACGAACTGCAATTCTAGAAGAAGATGTCATTTTTACCTAAGTATAAATTTAATCCTAAAAGATTTACTTTTCTCTGCTTTTCCCGTATTTTTTTTACATTTTAACATTTGTTTCACAGCTAATAAAAAGCCCTGAGATAAATTTCTTCAGGGCTTTTATAAAAATTACACAGTATTCACTAATTAAAGTTTGACTTCAATATCCACACCTGATGGTAAATCGAGCTTCATCAGGGCATCAATAGTTTTAGATGAAGGTTGGTAGATGTCAATAATCCGGCGATGGGTGCGGGTTTCAAAATGTTCGCGGGAATCTTTATCTACGTGAGGCGATCGCAGCACGCAGTAAATTTTACGTTTGGTGGGTAAAGGAATCGGGCCGATAGCTGTAGCGTTAGTCCGGTTAGCCGTGTCTACAATCTTCTCGCAAGATGTATCCAATAAACGACGGTCAAAAGCTTGTAAACGAATTCTAATTTTCTGCTGCTGTAGAGTTGCCATCTTCAGTTTTCCTGGTTCGGATTAATTTGGGGATTGGGGATTGGGGATTGGGGACAAATCAATTCAAAAGTCAAAATTCAAAATTCTTTAATTCTGACTTTTGACTTGTTTGATGCCATAACGCCCTATTCCCTCAGATAAAAGAGCAGAGAGGCATCTTAGCATCTCTGCTCTTGGTTATTAGGTTACAAACGTACTATTTGAGGATTTTGGCGACGACACCAGCACCGATGGTGCGACCACCTTCACGAATCGCGAAGCGCATACCTTGCTCAATTGCGATGGGGTTAATCAATTCTACGGTCATTTTGATGCGATCGCCGGGCATCACCATTTCAGCAGCACTGCCGTCATCAGAAGTGAAGGTTGTGATGGTACCGGTTACGTCGGTTGTCCGCACGTAAAACTGAGGACGGTAGCCAGGGAAGAAGGGTGTTTTCCGACCACCTTCTTTTTCGGTGAGTACGTATACTTCACCTTCAAATTGGGTGTGAGGAGTGATAGAACCTGGTTTGGCGATTACCATACCGCGTTCAATATCGGTTTTTTGGATACCACGTAGTAGTACACCAGCGTTATCACCAGCCATACCTTCATCAAGGCTCTTCTTGAACATCTCAATCCCGGTGACGGTGGTGTTGCGGGTATCTCTGATACCAACCAATTCCACTACGTCGCCAACCTTGACTTTTCCACGCTCAATCCGGCCTGTTGCCACAGTACCACGACCAGTAATAGAGAACACGTCTTCTACAGCCATCAAGAAAGGCTTGTCAATATCGCGCTCTGGATCAGGAATGTAGGAATCTACTTCATCCATCAATGAGTAGATTTTGTCTACCCACTCATTTTCTCCACGCTGAATTTTGGAGTTCTTGGTCATTGCTTCTAGAGCTTGCAAACCTGAACCTCTGACGATGGGAATTTCATCACCATCAAATCCGTACTCACTCAGTAGTTCACGAAGTTCTAGTTCTACCAGTTCCAATAGTTCAGGGTCTTCCATCATGTCTTCTTTATTTAAGAAGACTACCAACTTGGGAACGCCCACCTGACGTGCTAGCAGGATGTGTTCACGGGTTTGAGGCATAGGGCCATCGGTGGCAGCTACTACCAGGATAGCTCCGTCCATTTGCGCCGCACCGGTGATCATGTTTTTCACATAGTCAGCGTGGCCGGGGCAGTCTACGTGAGCATAGTG
This sequence comes from Anabaena sp. 4-3, assembly GCF_001597745.1. Lineage (GTDB taxonomy): Bacteria > Cyanobacteriota > Cyanobacteriia > Cyanobacteriales > Nostocaceae > Trichormus. The sequence goes on from NZ_LUHJ01000026.1 coordinate 212,096, forward strand.
CCGTTTATCGGTTTCATACTCAACGTGAGCAGTATTAATGGTGATACCCCGTGCTTTTTCTTCGGGTGCGTTATCGATTTGGTCGTAAGCTCTAGCTTCTGCTTTACCCAAAGCAGCCAAGGTCATGGTGATAGCTGCTGTTAATGTAGTTTTACCGTGGTCAACGTGGCCAATAGTACCGATGTTAACGTGGGTTTTAGTTCTTTCAAACTTTGCGCGTGCCATGTATGCTCGTTTCCTTTTTTAATTATGCGTTCCCTTTGCTTTTTGCGATGATTGCCTCAGCCACGTTGCGAGGCACTTCGTCGTAATGGCTAAACTCCATTGAGAAGATTCCCCGACCTTGGGTTTTCGACCGGATATCGGTAGCGTAGCCAAACATTTCTGCCAAGGGGACTTTAGCGGTCACTTTGGCAATACCTTGTTCAGATCCCATGCCTTCAATTTGCCCACGACGGGAATTGAGGTCGCCCATTACATCCCCTAGGAAGTTTTCGGGAACTTCTACCTCAACTTTCATCATAGGCTCTAACAGGACAGGTGAAGCTTTGCTAACAGCCTCTTTCATCGCCATTGAGCCAGCGATTTTGAAAGCCATTTCTGAAGAGTCTACATCGTGGTAAGAACCATCAACTAATGTTGCTTTCACATCAATCAGTGGATATCCAGCTAATACGCCAGATTCACAACATTCTTTCATTCCCTGCTCTGCGGGGTTGATGTACTCTTTAGGTACAGCACCACCCACAATTTTGGAAACAAATTCAAAACCACTACCGGGTTCGCCTGGTTCGAGGTCAATCACAACGTGACCATATTGACCTTTACCACCGCTTTGACGGATGAATTTCCCTTCAACTCTGGTGACATTTTTACGAATAGTTTCGCGGTAAGCTACCTGTGGCGCACCAACGTTAGCTTCTACTTTAAACTCGCGTAACATCCGGTCTACGAGAATTTCTAGGTGTAACTCTCCCATCCCAGCAATTACGGTTTGGTTGGTTTCTGGGTCAACACTGACGCGGAAGGTAGGATCTTCTTCTGACAAAGATTGCAGTGCCTTTGACAGCTTATCCATGTCGTTCTTGGTTTTGGGTTCAACCGCTACCGAGATTACAGGCTCAGGGATAAATAGAGACTCTAATATGACGGGAGAGCCTTCATCACATAAAGTATCACCTGTCAAGGTGTCTTTCAATCCTACTGCTGCACCTAAGTCACCTGCTCGCAGTTCTTCAACGTCTTGGCGTTCGTCTGCTTTCAACACTACGAGGCGAGAGATCCGTTCTTTCTTGCCTTTGGTGGCGTTAAGGACGTAGCTACCTTTTTTCAGCACACCAGAATAAACGCGAATGAAGGTAAGGCGACCATAAGGGTCAGCCATAATCTTGAAGGCTAAAGCTGACAAGGGTTCATTATCATCAGCCTTACGCTCTACAGAATCTCCACTAGGCAATGTACCTTGAATTGCTGGTACGTCAATTGGTGCTGGTAGATAATCAACTACCGCATCCAGCATTAACTGTACGCCTTTGTTTTTAAATGCTGAACCGCATAGTACAGGCACGATGGTGCCAGCAATTGTACCTTTACGCAGAGCTGTCCGAATTTCGTCTTGTGTCAGTTCTTCGCCCTCGAAGTATTTGGCCATCAAGTCGTCATCGGTTTCCGCTACTGCTTCAATCAGCTTGGTGCGGTATTCTGCGGCTTGCTCTTGCATTTCTGCCGGAATTGCCGTTTCTTGGATATCCGTGCCTTGGTCGTTGTTGTAGATGAAGGCACGCATTCCCACCAAGTCGATAATGCCTTTGAATTCGTTTTCACTACCTATGGGCAACTGAATTGCAATGGCATTGGCACGCAAGCGATCGCGCATTTGTTCGTGAACTCTGTAAAAGTTCGCGCCTGTGCGATCCATTTTGTTGATAAAAGCAATCCGAGGTACTTTGTAGCGGTCTGCTTGTCGCCACACTGTTTCAGATTGGGGTTGCACACCACCTACTGAACAAAATACCGCGATCACTCCATCTAACACTCGCATGGAGCGTTCTACTTCAATTGTGAAGTCTACGTGACCTGGAGTATCGATAATGTTAATTTGATGATCTTTCCAACTGGTACTGATCGCAGCCGCAGTGATGGTAATTCCCCGCTCCCGCTCCTGATCCATCCAGTCAGTTACCGCAGTTCCTTCGTGAACTTCACCAATTTTATGAATTATCCCAGAGTAAAATAATATTCTCTCTGTTGTTGTTGTCTTGCCCGCATCTATATGCGCCGCAATACCGATATTGCGTACTTTTTCTAGCGGGTTGGTACGTGCCACAGTAGCCTCCTATGGTTTTTGCCTCATGATATCTTGTATATTACTCTTTGTTAAGATTCTATACTTTTACGGAAAACCGTCTTTATTTTACTTTTTTGTAAGTCGGCGATATACCCCTTTTTCAGGCATGATATATCGCTGCTCTGCTTAGTAACGATAGTGTGCAAATGCTTTGTTAGCTTCTGCCATGCGATGTGTTTCTTCGCGCTTACGGATGGCATTACCCGTTTCATTGGCTGCATCCATTAATTCATTTGCTAGTTTGCCAGCCATTGTGCGCCCTGGTCTAGAGCGAGAAAATTGTACTAACCAACGCAATGCTAGGGTAGTACCCCGTTCTGAACGCACTTCCATTGGTACTTGGTAGGTTGCACCGCCAACTCGACGCGCTTTGACTTCTACTAGAGGTGTAGCATTACGCACTGCTCTTTCAAACACTTCCAGTGCATTATTGCCAGTACGTTCCTCTATCGTCTTCATAGCATCATAAACGATGCGTGCTGCTAATGATTTTTTGCCATGACGCATTATCCGTCTGATGATCATGCTCACCAGACGACTATTGTACACAGAGTCAGGCGGTACTGGACGCCTTTGAATAACACCTCGACGAGACATAATTTAACCTTAATTTTGGATTTGGCGACGAAATTATATGCTACCAGACTGCGGCTTTTCTGCGCTTTTTGGCTACAGATCGGATGCCGTAATCCTTGGCTCTACGTTTGCAGTGACCTAATTTGTAGACTTTTACTGCCACTGAGAACACAAAGGAAGTTGATTCTTTGCCATCTCAGGTAAAAAATCAATGCTGCTGCCGCTTACAGCATTTTTGATTCTACCTACACTTGCTCGCTGAGTAGTAGGTTTGAGCTAGAAGCTTGAGCAATTTCTGAAAACAGAAATTTTATAAATAATTAATCCTGTTTCAGAACCAGTGCCTTTGATAATTTGTTATTCTGGCACTTTTTGGTCAAGCGACCAATCGTATGATTTGACGATTAATCGCTATCCCTACTTTTTAGCTCCTTCTTTTGGACGCTTGGTTCCATATTTGGAACGTCCTTGTTTACGGTCTTTGACTCCAGCTGTATCCAAGGTGCCACGAATGATGTGATATCTCACGCCGGGTAAATCCTTAACCCGACCACCACGAATCATTACTACTGAGTGTTCTTGTAAGTTGTGACCTATTCCGGGAATGTAAGCTGTCACTTCAAATCCAGAGGTCAGTCTTACCCTTGCTACTTTACGCAGAGCCGAATTAGGCTTTTTAGGAGTCGTCGTATATACTCTGGTACATACCCCCCGACGCTGAGGGCATTGTTTAAGAGCAGGAGACTTGGTTTTTTGACGCGCTTTTTCGCGTTCGCTACGGATTAATTGCTGTATTGTTGGCATGAGTAACAGCGCGTGAAGCTGCTTGCTAAGTCTAAGTTTTAACAAATCCTGATTATATCTTTTTTCGTGGTTTTATGTCAAACTCACATATAATTTTTATTTTTTTATTTAAACCACGGTTGGGGCGGTGGTAGAAAAGGAATTGCCACAGCCACAGGTAACAACAGCTTGGGGATTATGAAACCGAAACCCACCACCCATCAAATCTTCGGAATAGTCTATTGCTAAACCATTCACATAATCCCAGCTAGTGGCATCTATAACCACTTGCAGACTGGTCACTTCAACTAGGCGATCGCCTTCCTTTACCTGTTCATCAAAAGACATATCATAAAACAAACCGGAACAGCCACCTGGTTTAACTGTTAACCGAAAAAACTTGTTTGGCTGTTGCTTTGCCCGTAAGCGAGCAATTTCAGTTGCTGCTGCTTGGCTTACATGAATCATAACAATAGTTTAGCCAATTGAAAACACCATACTTAAGTATTACAGAAGGTTTGCCGACAAGAATCAGCAGTTAGAAATTAAAGGGGAAGGTTGATGGTTGACTGTTGACTGTTGACTGTTGACTGAGTAAAAGTTCTTCTCTCTCCGCCTCCTCCCTTCTTTGCGTGCCTCCGCGTTTCCTCCGCGTTCCTCTGCGTTAAAAATCAAACATTTGGGAAACTCCCAACCATCCAAGCATCTGAAAATATTTTAGTCCCCACTTATACTGAGTAGGGACTTAAAAACACTGGACTGAGTGTAGACGGTTTGCGAATTATATTGTTAGCTCAAAGCCATAAAAGCCCGATTAGCTGATTAATTGGGGGTACGGGCATAATCATCTTGATAGCGAATAATATCATCTTCACCGAGATATTCGCCATTTTGGACTTCAATCAGTACCAAAGGAATCACACCGGGATTTTCTAAGCGGTGAGAAGTACACTGAGGCACATAAGTAGACTGATTATTACTCAATAAAACTTCTTGCTCACCACACACAACCTTAGCAGTACCAGAGACAACAATCCAGTGTTCACTGCGATGATGGTGCATTTGTAGACTGAGGCGGTGTCCAGGCTTAACCTCAATGCGCTTAATTTTGTAACCGCGTCCTTCTTCCAAAACGGTAAACGAACCCCAAGGACGCAGTTCAGTTGCCGCAACACTCCGGTTAGCGATCGCAGTTGGTAGAGGCAAAGTATTAGTTTTTGTAGTTTCTTGATGTTGAGCCATATTTACCTCACTTAAAGACATAACAAACCGTCATTACTTTTAACTCTTAACCATTGATGGAAAACTTATGAGCAATCTGACAACCGTGAAAATCAGCAATTTAGTTTGACTTTGCTAAACATAGCAAAGCGAAACTTTGACCTTTGGTAAATTTTGGCTCAAATTTCCACACTAAACCAATTCTTCATGAAGCTGAAAGGTAGCTTATTGTCAGCTTTAAAAAGGGGACTGGGGACTGGGGGAGAAGAGGAAGATGAGGAAGCAGGGGGAGTAGGGGAGATTTTTTCCCAACAATTCTTTAATGCAAGAATTTTGCGAAAAGTTCTGTAGGCGGGTT
>NZ_LUHJ01000026.1:217449-274939 GCF_001597745.1 Anabaena sp. 4-3
ATCTGCGCCATGCCCTATCCCCAATGCGATTACCTAGACTGTAAAAAAATGCCAATACCGTTGTGTACACGAGCCGCAGTGTTAGGATAGCGGTCGAGTAGTTGTCCTCCTAGATAAAGACTGGTTGAACTACCACCGTCTAAGTTGAGGGCATTGACACAGCCTAAACGCTGCATTAATTGGGCGTGTTCTGCCAAAGTGGGGCCGGGGCCACCGGCGCGATTATGTACAGCAGCAAGCATTAAATTACCGTTGGCTGTGGTGCAGATAGCACTACGACTAGCTTTTTGAGCGATGAAGGCTTTACTAAATTTTTCAGCTTCACCATCCAGCACAATTTGATTATTTTGCAGTAGTAGAGGCCCAGCACCAACGATGTGGGGATAACGGTTAAACTCAGCAGGTGTAGTTTTACTGATGACACGGACAGTAGAACCTACAGATAATTGAGATGCTGTATTGGTGGCAGTACCACGTAAAGTTAATAAATATCCATCTTTGGGAATAGGAAGGTTAGTTTGACCGGCTTTACCACCTGCTAATTGATTGGTGATTTGGTTGTTTTGGACAAACAGAACAATTTCATTGTCTGTCAGGGGTGTATAGGTTTCCCCCCACACCGGGGTATAACGGGCAATACCGCTTTGGACATAGCCACTGTTGAGAAACAAAATTGGTAGTTGCTGGTTATTGGCAGTAATTAAAGTTTCTTGTAAACTGAGACGACCAAAGTAAAATTGTCCCGAATCATTCCAGGCGATCGCACCCCGGTTGAGAATGGGACTAGATAACCACTCACCATTCCGACGCACTGCACCCAAAGGTAATCGATTATTCCGGTTAAAATAACCGGCATTAATGGCTGCTACAGCTAAATATCTTTGAGCCGTTTGAATTATCGGGGCTGTCCCTACCATCGTTCCTGTATTCGCCACCATCGGTTTTAAGGTTAGCCCCACAGTCCGGGGATTGACTTCTAACCAAACCACAGGAAAACGGTCTTCACCTAAATTCACTAATTGTTGTCGCCAACGTAAACCTCTAGCCCAGGTAATATCTCTTGTATTCAAAGCATCAGGTTTTAGATCAATCACTAGGCGATGAGGATTAGCTGTAGTGCTAATTTGAGGAGATAAATTCAAAGGAACGCTGAGACTAATCAAAGTTTGATTATTCACCACCTCCACTTTTTGAATTAATGGCTCAGACTCTTGCGTTGGTACTTCTGTTTGTTTTAATAAGTTTGGTAATAATACAGGTGAGGGCGTATATCGCTGAATTAAACTGGCATCAGCAACAGCATCTAAGACAATTGTCCATTCTCTGTTAACTGGCGCAGATTTGTTAGGACTGGGGGTGTTTGGATCATCCAGTAAAGTTTTAATTGGTAATCCTTGTCTGACTTGCCAAGGTGTAGGACGGTCTAAATCCAAAACAATGCGATTTGTCGCTACCCCAGGTGCTTGACTCTGTGGAATAATATTTCTGACTTGCGCCGTTGGTGTGGTAATTACTAATGTGTTACCTTGGGCTTGCATCTGCCACCCCACGGTTTGGGCTAAGTTTGTCACGTCTAAATAGCGGTATCCTGCCAATAGAGCCGTAGTCAACACCAATGATTGAGTATGGGCAGAAAACCACTGTATTGGTTGTCTGGCTGGGTTATTGCTACTTAAAAGGTCTACTCCGATAACTTGTCTGAGAACACCATCACTAATGTAGGTTTTGGCTTGATTTGTTCCGGCAAATTGCTGTAACCACGTTCCTGGGAAAGTGCGACCATTCAGGGAAATTTGCCTACCAGAAGCTATGTTCTGCCTTGAGGTAGATGTGGCAGATTGTGCAATCAACTCTGAAGCTGCATGAGCCTGGGTTGGTGGTGTTTGGGCGGTAGTGGCACTAATGGCAGACAAACACAGTGATATTACCAAGATTGGCGATGCAGTGATTGGCAATAAGCGATCATTGAATTGTTGGGCAATTGCACTCAAGTATTGTTGCTGACAACTATTTAGTATGTTTACCATAGTTTATATAGGTAGTATTGCAATCTCTGACCTAAACTCACAGATTAACTAATTGTGGGGAAATCTTAAAAAATCACGATTCAATTTTTGCAAAAATGTGATATTGTGTATATTGGCTCTTTATCTCTTGATAGCCACAACCAATAGACCGGCGGCTAAAATCACTGTGACTAAATACTTTAACTAGCAATAGTAATCACCAAACTATTAACAGTAGTATTGGTTGTAGAATCTGAATTCAGATATTACATCGTGGATGTAAAGTATTTTCTGTCGCTACTGATAGTCATTAGCTAAACAGTAGTCACAACAGTGGCGTTAGTTGATTAGCGAAAATCTCAACCCTAACAAACAAGAATTAGGAAATGTCAAATGGGCATATAGTGTAATACGCTGATTTTGCGATGAAATCAGGATTAATGAGTTTGGAATACTGTGAAGCATTAATCTGGTTTTTTGTTCCTCGTCACCAGATAATGTAGCCTGAGCAAAAAATATATTTAATCTGTAACAAAGAAATTGAGAAGGTACACAGATTCACGATATAAATAAAAGGCTGTCAGGCAAAGGTATTTTGTCAAACAACAGGATAAATACATAAGCAATAACGTAAACATTTTAACGAGGGCGATTTTGAACGCCGAAGTTAAAATTTTTTTTCCCTAAATTTTGGCGATTTGTGTATCTACATAGGACGAAATTGCAAAAATTTGCTCACAAATTCAGTGGCGAAAGTGACTCAGGATCTCAGGAACAGGCTATGACTGATAAATCGATGAATCAAAACCCAGAAATCACAGCGAAAATGAACTCAAGAGATACCTACCAGGGGCAAAGGTGGTTAGTAGAGGAACGAGATGCCTGTGGTGTAGGTTTTATTGCTCATCGTCAAAATCATCCCAGCCATGAAATTGTGGCAAAAGCTTTAGCTGCTTTGACTTGTTTAGAACACCGAGGCGGTTGCAGTGCAGACCAAGACTCTGGTGATGGTGCGGGGATTTTGACTGCAATTCCTTGGGAGTTATTACAGCAAGAATCTACCTTTAGACAGATAGACTTTTCATCCACTAGCAATATAGCAGTCGGGATGCTCTTTTTGCCACAAGACCCTGAAGTTGCAAAAACAGCTAAAGCAATTGTTGAGCAAGTAGCCACTGAAGAAAAATTAACGGTACTGGGCTGGCGAGTAGTACCAGTAAAACCAGACACTCTGGGGGTACAAGCACGAGAAAATCAACCCCAAATCGAGCAGGTTTTATTAGCATCTGATAAAACTGGTGATGACTTAGAAAGGGAACTGTATATTACCCGTCGCCGCATAGTTAAAGCTGCGAAAAATATCTCTGAGGAATTTTACATCTGTTCCCTATCCAGCCGCACAATTGTCTATAAAGGCATGGTGCGTTCCGCAGTTTTGGGTGAATTTTATCAAGATTTACAAAATTCGGCGTATAAGAGTGCGTTTGCTGTCTATCATCGCCGCTTTAGTACGAATACCATGCCGAAATGGCCTTTAGCGCAACCAATGCGACTGTTAGGACATAACGGCGAAATTAACACCTTGTTGGGTAACATTAATTGGATGATGGCCAGAGAAGCGAGCCTTAATCATCCAATTTGGGAAAATCGCCTGGAAGAACTCAAGCCTGTTGTCAATATTAACAGTAGTGACTCTGCCAGCTTGGATAACGTGCTGGAGTTATTAGTGCGTTCTGGCAGAACCCCAGAAGAAGCATTGATGATGATGGTACCGGAGGCTTACCAAAATCAACCGTCATTGCGTCAATATCCCGAAATTGTCGATTTTTACGAATATTACAGTGGTCTACAAGAAGCATGGGACGGCCCAGCACTGTTAGTATTTAGTGATGGTAAAAAAGTCGGCGCAACCTTAGACCGCAACGGCTTAAGACCGGCTCGTTACCTGATTACCAAAGATGACTATATTGTGGTCGCTTCCGAGGCTGGTGTAGTGAATATCCCAGAAGCCGATATTATCGAGAAAGGTAGACTCGGCCCTGGGCAAATGATTGCTGTGGATTTAGTCAACCATGAGGTACTGAAGAACTGGGAGATTAAACAGCGTATTGCCAAGCAGCACCCTTACGGCGCATGGTTAAAACAGTATCGTCAAGATTTGCAACAATTGCTTGACAGCCCAGCAGCTAATATTAACGGTAATGGTAATGGTCATCGAGTAGCAGAGAACGAAACACAGCCAACCAATACCATTGACAAACAAAGCTTATTGCGTCAGCAACTAGCTTTTGGTTACACCACCGAAGATGTAGACATGGTGATTCAACCAATGGCTAGCAACGGTGCAGAACCAACGTTCTGCATGGGGGATGATATTCCTTTGGCGGTGCTGTCTGACAAACCCCACTTGTTGTATGACTATTTCAAACAACGGTTTGCTCAAGTCACTAACCCCGCAATTGACCCCCTGCGGGAAAAATTGGTGATGTCGTTAAAAGTGGAGTTGGGTGAGCGAGGTAACTTATTAGAACCCAAGGCAGAATACGCGAAAAGGCTAAAACTAGATTCGCCAGTATTGACAGAATCAGAATTAGATGCTATTAAGCTGTCAGGATTGGGTACGGCGGAATTATCAACGCTGTTTGCGATCGCCAACGGCCCAGAAGGGTTACAAAAAGCAGTTGCAGCCCTACAACAACAAGCGGCTGAGTCAGTCCGCGCAGGGGCAAAGATTTTAATTTTAAGCGATAGAACCAACGGCGGCATCAGCAGCGAATACAGCTATATTCCGCCTTTGTTAGCGGTGGGTGCGGTGCATCATTACCTGATTAGTCAGGGTTTGCGGATGAAAACATCCCTGGTTGTGGATACCGCCCAGTGCTGGAGTACCCATCACTTTGCTTGTTTGTTAGGCTATGGGGCGGGTGCTGTGTGTCCTTACATGGCTTTGGAAACCGTGCGCGATTGGTGGTTTGAGCCGAAAACCCAAAGCTTTATGGAACGGGGTAAAATTAAAACCCTCACCTTAGAGGAAGCTATAGCTAACTATCGCAAAGCTGTAAATTCGGGTCTGTTGAAAATTCTCTCCAAGATGGGAATTTCCCTGCTGCCTAGCTATCAAGCGGCGCAAATCTTTGAAGCAATTGGTATTGGTGGGGATTTATTACAACTGGGTTTCCGGGGGACAGCTTCCCGCATTGGTGGGTTGAGTGTCAGCGACTTAGCCCAAGAAATTTTAACCTTCCATAGTAAGGCATTCCCAGAACTGACGATTAAGAAGTTAGAAAACTTAGGGTTCTACAACTACCGTCCTGGTGGTGAGTACCACATGAACAGCCCAGAATTGGCGAAAGCACTACATAAAGCTGTTGATGGCAAGAAATACGACCACTACGAAGTTTACAAGCAGTATCTTCAAGGTAGACCCGCAACGGCGTTACGGGACTTGCTAGATTTACAAAGCGATCGCCCATCAATTCCCGTAGAAGAAGTAGAGTCAGTAAGTGATATTGTCAAACGCTTCTGTACTGGGGGGATGTCCTTGGGTGCATTGTCACGGGAAGCCCATGAAGTATTGGCGATCGCCATGAACCGTTTAGGTGGTAAATCTAACTCTGGGGAAGGTGGCGAAGATCCAGTTCGTTATAAAGTCCTCAATGATGTGGATGAGTCGGGACACTCCCCCACCCTTCCCCACCTGGGCGGTTTGCGGAATGGTGATACAGCTTCCAGTGCAATTAAACAAGTTGCATCAGGACGGTTTGGTGTCACACCTGGATATTTAGCCAGTGCCAAACAAATCGAAATCAAAATTGCCCAAGGTGCAAAACCAGGGGAAGGCGGACAACTACCAGGGGCGAAGGTAAGTCCTTACATTGCGATGTTAAGACGTTCCAAACCTGGTGTTACCTTGATTTCTCCCCCACCACACCATGACATCTACTCGATTGAAGACTTGGCACAGTTAATTTTTGACTTGCATCAAATTAACCCCAAAGCCCAAGTATCAGTCAAGTTAGTGGCAGAAGTGGGAATTGGCACAATTGCTGCTGGTGTAGCTAAAGCCAATGCGGATATTATCCAAATTTCTGGCCATGATGGTGGTACAGGTGCATCACCACTGTCATCAATTAAACACGCTGGTTCACCTTGGGAATTGGGTTTAACCGAAGTGCATCGTGTGCTGATGGAAAATGGCTTGCGCGATCGCGTGATTTTGCGTGTAGATGGCGGTCTCAAGAGTGGTTGGGATGTAGTCATCGGTGCATTGATGGGTGCAGAAGAATTCGGCTTCGGTTCTATCGCCATGATTGCTGAAGGTTGTATCATGGCGAGAATTTGCCACACTAACAACTGTCCCGTCGGTGTTGCTTCCCAAAAAGAAGAACTACGCAAGCGGTTTACAGGTATCCCCGAACACGTGGTTAACTTCTTCTACTTCATTGCGGAAGAAGTGCGGAGTCTGCTAGCAAAACTCGGCTATCGTTCTTTGTCGGAAATTGTTGGGCGTGGTGATATCCTGCAAGCCAGACAAGACGCACGCATCACCAAAACCCAAACAATTAACCTGGATTGCTTACTGCAACTACCAGATACAAAAACTAACCGTAGCTGGTTGTTGCATGAAGAAGTGCATAGCAACGGGCCAGTTGTAGATGATCAACTGCTGGCTGACGCAGAAATTCAAGCCGCTATTCGTAATCAATCAACTGTGGCTAAGAGTTTAGCTATAGTCAATACTGATAGAACAGTGGGCGCGAGATTAGCGGGTGCGATCGCATCTCAATACGGTGATAGTGGTTTTGAAGGACAAATTAACCTCAACTTTACAGGTAGTGTAGGTCAAAGCTTTGGAGCTTTTAACCTGCCTGGTATCATTCTCACCCTAGAAGGAGAAGCCAACGACTACGTAGGAAAAGGGATGCACGGTGGAGAAATTATTATTAAACCACCAGCAGATGCTAAATTTGACCCATCACAAAACGTTATAGTTGGTAACACTTGCCTTTACGGTGCTACAGGTGGGGTGTTATTTGTCAATGGTTTAGGCGGAGAACGCTTTGCGGTGCGAAACTCTAAAGGTGTCGCCGTGATTGAAGGTACTGGGGATCACTGCTGTGAGTACATGACTGGTGGCACAATTGTCGTACTGGGTAAAGTAGGACGCAACGTAGCGGCGGGGATGACTGGTGGACTAGCTTACTTCTTAGATGAAGATGGCTCTTTACCTGAGTTAGTGAACCGTGAAATTGTGAAAATCCAACGGGTAATTACACCAGCCGGAGAGAAACAGTTACACGATTTAATCACAGCCCATGCAGAACGTACTGGTTCAGCCAAAGCTAAACACATCTTGCAAAATTGGCAAGATTACTTACCTCAGTTCTGGCAATTAGTACCACCTTCTGAAGCTGAAAGTCCAGAGACAAATCCCCAAGCTGTACTAGAAAAACATCTGAGTTCAGTTTAGTGATTAGTCAATAGTCTTTTCAAGCCTCTCTCCTTTTAGGGGAGAGGTTTAGAGAGGAGTTTTTCAATTCGTTATAGATCCCCGACTTCTTTAAGAAGTCGGGGATCTGAGTATTATGTTTTTTAAGTTGAGCTACTTAATTGTTCAATCGGATGATTACTTTTTATTAGCAATTAACTTTTGGTGTTGCTCTTGCATTTCTAAAAGTTCTGGAACAGTGACAAAGCTATAACCTTGACTGCGAAATTTAGCAATGATTTCTGGTAATGCTTGTACAGTTTGGGAGCGATTACCACCACCATCATGTAAGAGTACGATCCCGCCAGATTTTGCTTGTCTGAAGACATTGTTGACTAACCTTGGTACACCTGGACGGGAATAGTCAATTGAGTCAGATGACCACATAATAATGCCGTATTTTTTATTTCTAGCATGAGCCACCAACCCATTGTGCATCATACCTCCGGGTGGCCGAAACAAATTTGTTTTCACACCAGCAACGCTGTAAATTATGTTGCTTGTATTCTCAATTTCGTAAGCAGCTACCTTGGGATTCATGAAATGATACCAATGATGCCATGTATGGTTGCCAATGACGTGACCTTCTGCAACTACTCGCTTAAGTATATCTGGAAAGTTTTTAACATTGCGTCCAACGACGAAAAAGGTAGCTTTAACATTATTTTCTTTAAGAATATCTAATACTTGTGCTGTAGTTTCAGGCCAAGGGCCATCATCAAAAGTCAGCGCAATCACTTTTTTATCTGCGCCCAGTTGTGCTGATTTAATGGTTGCACCTTGAAAGCGTGGCGGTAAAGCATAAGATAAACCTTTAACTTGTGCTTCTTGCTGCCAACTGTTGAGCATTGTGGTTTTTAATCCTTCAATGCGCTTCTGCGTACCTCCTTGCGCTGCATTAGCAACATTAGAAACATTTATACTTTGTCTACTCTGAGCATCTGAAGTATTTGGTTTGATTAACATCATTAAACCAACACTCAAACTAGCACTTAAAGCAAACAGCACAACTAATATTCCTTGAGGCCACACCCACGACTTATTATTTTCCACTTCATAGCTCCTTTGAGTTAAGTTTTATTAGTCACTGTTTGATGATGATATTCCCAAGATGGAACATTGGATAATTTATATACCTAGGCAATTTCGGTTAATCCTGAAATTAGGCCGACTGATTTACAGAAATTAATTAGAAAATTTGAGTTCATAGGTGTTATAGATTGAACTTTCAGCTAGAGGATAGTAATTGTGGATGCTTAACCACAGCAAAGCCACTAGGGTAGGCTAAAAGCCCTCTCCCACTTTCTTCAGAAAGTTAGTTTGGCGAAGCCTTTACAGTCAATTAATTAGCAGTAAAACCTGCTATGTATCTGGGTATGAGACTTAATTTTTGTGCTGAACTCACCAGTCAACTGCTTTATTTCTATAGCATTTATAGAAAACAACAGTATGGAATATTAACTATACTGATCCAAATCAGATAATATTCTAGTTTTTACCTTTGATATCTAGCTATCAGGACATCACAATAATGTGATTCACTGTAGCATTAAAACTAATATTTTGTGTAACTCTTGCTCAGATAAATTAACCTCATCTATGATGGGAGTTGCTACAAAAAATGTTCCATACAATTATTGATTGCGGTAGTTTGTCTACCAGAAGTGGCAGAAAACTGTCAATTTTCAACTTGAACATACATATTCTAATGCTGACTCCCATTGTTACCTTGGAAAGAAAAAATTAAATTTTGAGCCGCTAAATACCAGCCTTTGCCTAATATCCAGCACATAGACGACACTCTGCTCAGGATAGTTTCTCATGAACAAGTGTCTGTGATTAGTTAAGTCATATACTCTTTCAATCCTGAGCATAAAACTATGTTATGAAAGGCTGAATTTCGCTTGTCACCATAGTACCGCTACGTGGTAGTTAAAACTTACAATACTGATAGTATGTGATTGGGCGGTTTAACTATTGGCACTTTTAGCTTTATTCTCGCCGTGCTGTACTAGATATTTCCGAGATGAATTAACCACAGCTTAACACTTGATATTGATGAAGTCTCAAATCAATGTAGGCTATTATATTATTAATATGAAAATTTAATATATGTGTTTACAGTATTTTTACGGAAATTAACTATAAACTTAAATTTTTGGGTATGTGCATTGAATGATTCCACAATTAACAGATTCAATTTGAACTTTTGTATTATCTATTACTTTAAATTTATAAGTAATTACTGCTATCAGGTATGTAAGTATAAAAACATTTCAATAAAATTCGTATTTCTTCAATATCAGAATCAGTTCAGTGGTTGAGCGATCGCTCAAGTTGAGTCTCAAGTCTCAGTTAAGCAAATCACACGCAATATGTAAGAGATAATTTTAGCACCAGTTGGCACAGTTAAGTTTATTTTCGCCAAACGACTAATATCACTCCCACCACAATCAAACCTAAACCTATTAAACGGGTGGGATAAATAGGTTCTTTCAAAATGAAGTAACCTATTAACACAGAAAAAACATAACCTATTGAGATAGATGGCCCGGCAACGCTCAGATTAACTCTAGTTAACAGCAAAATATAGGCTATAGCACCTAAAGCATAACAGCTTAATCCGATTAATAATTCAGGGGTAGTTATAATACTCAGAATGTGAGTAATAGCATTTTCTATATGAACTTTGCCTAATTTCAACGCTCCTATTTTTAAAAAAAACTGTCCGGCTACACTAATCAGCACTGATATTAACAATAAACTAAATTCTTGTGGAGTCACAAAATTACCTTTTTGATTTAATAAAAAGACTAAGTTTTCAGGAAATTAAATTTTCAACCTCTGACGAAATATTATTTTGGCGATACTTCTGAAACTTTCATCAAACCGCCAGTTTCTTTTAAAGTGTAGATAGGGCGACCTTTGACTTCTTCATAAATCCGTCCAATATACTCACCTAAAATACCAATAGAAATTAGCTGTACCGAACCCATAAAAAACATTGCAACTGTAATTAAAGTAAAGCCTATCAATGGCGAAGATGGGTCAAGCAATCGCCAATATAAAACTAATATTATCATTAACAAGGCGATACCTGCTGATAGTAAACCTAGATAAGTTGAGATTTTTAAAGGTATCGTAGAAAAAGCAATTATGCCATCCACAGCTAAAGCCCAAGACTTGCCAAAAGTGTACTTAACTTTGCCAGCAAAGCGAGGTTCTCGTTCAAAAGTAATCGCAGTTTGACGGAAACCTACCCAAGCCCGTAAGCCACGAATATAACGATTCCGTTCCGGCATAGTGTTGAGGATATCTACTACTTGCCTATCCATTGCACAGAAGTCTCCTGTGTCAGCAGGTATATCCACATTAGCCATCAGCCGCAGAAATCGATAAAAAATATAGGCAGTTAAGCGTTTTAGCCAACTTTCCTTTTTGCGAGATAAACGTTGAGCATATACTACTTGATAGCCTTGTTGCCACTTAGCAATCATCTTTAAAATTAACTCTGGAGGATCTTGCAAATCAGCATCCATCACGATGACGCATTTACCTTGCACAAAATTCAAGCCGGCTGTGACGGCAATTTGATGTCCAAAATTGCGAGCCAAACTTAAATAACGTACCCGACTATCATGATGGTGTAGTTCGCGGATGGCATTTAAAGAGCGATCGCTACTACCATCATCAATCAAAATTAATTCTACTTCGCCATCTAACTGTGCCATAACATGAGTCAAACGGCGATACATTTCAGTAATATTTTCTGCTTCGTTATAAATGGGTATTACTAAAGAGTAAATTGGCTGCTCCACAGGGTTTGTCTATATAAATGTAAAATTGATATAAATTGTTATATTTTCAAATTAACTGCACAATTAAAAATAATTTCCTGATGTGCAAATGAATAAAAAAAATTATATAGCGTTTCTTGTGTTATTGAGTAAGTCTTGTTAATGCCAATTTATTTAAATTTTCACACTATGCGTCTAGTCAAAGACAGAGAATGGATACTGAGCTTATTAGGGTTGTCTTTACTACTATGGCTGATATGTTTGGGCAACTCTCCTTTAAGAGATTGGGACGAAGGTACTATTGCACAAGTGGCGCGTGATATTTGGCGTTCCCCACTTGGCTCAATGCGTTGGCTGTATCCTACTTTAGCTGGTGAACCTTATCATAACAAGCCACCTTTAATACACTTATTAATTGCTGGGACTTACTCACTTGCTGGTGTTAATGAATTGACAACACGTTTACCTAGTGCGATATTAACAGCTTTGGGTGTACCTTTACTGTTCTTGGTAGGAAGATTATCTTTTAACAGCAGTTTACCAGCCTTATTTGCGGCGTTAGTTTATTTAACCATGTTGCCTGTAGTGCGTCACGGCAGACTAGCAATGTTGGATGGTTCGCTGATGACTTTTTTCTTAGTGGTGCTTTGGTGTTTACTGAAAGCGCGTCATCACCAACCCTATGCTTTGGGTGTGGGGTTTGGCTTGGGTTTAATTGCTCTGACTAAGGGAATGATAGTTTTATTGTTGGGGGGAATTGCTGGTTTATTCGTCTTAGTAAATAGACAATTGAATTTATTGAGAAATCCCTATTTATGGGTGGGGATGTGTTTAGGAAATGCTCCGGCGATCGCTTGGTATGTGGCACAATGGTTACATTATGGCGACAGCTTTTTACAAATCAATTTACAATCACAAACTTTTAACCGTTTGATAGAACCTGTTGAGGGTAATAGCGGCGCACCTTGGTACTATTTAATCGAAATCTTGAAATATGGTTTTCCCTGGCTGTTATTTTTGCCAGGGGGGTTATATCTAGCGTGGAAAAAACGACAGACTACTTGGGGTTGCTTGGTGCTTGTCGGGACAATTATATATTTAGTGACTATTTCCGTGATGAAAACCAAGTTACCTTGGTATGTGATGCCTATATATCCATTTTTAGCCTTAGCCATTGGTGCTAAACTAGCGGATATTTGGCAGCATGGTTATTTTCAACCGAGAATTTTGACAGGATTCTTTATAGTTTTTGCGATTGCAGGTTTAGGAGGAGGCGTTTACTTTGCTACGAGTGATCCCCAGCCTGTGCTAATTGCCATGAGTATGGTTTTAGCTGTGAGTATGGGGATTGTAGCATGGTTAGTTAACAAGCGCGATCGCCGTTTTATTCCTGTGTTATTTTCTGGGATGTATGTAGTTTTAATTTTACTAATGAGTTCCCAATCTTGGATTTGGGAATTAAACGAAAACTTCCCAGTCAAACCCGTAGCGGAATTAATCCGCGCCCATGTTTCACCAGGAACTAAAGTTTATAGTTCTATTGCTTATAGTCGTCCTAGTTTAGATTTTTATGGCGATTGCCAAGTTATACCTGCTGATATCACAGCTTTAGAAACAATGTGGTTAAATAAATCTTATCTACTGTTAGATTCTACATCATTACAACAATTAAATCTTCCGATTAATCAATCTTTAGGAGAGGCAGAAGGCTTGATATTAATCCATCAATAAATAAGAATATATTGGTGATACCGTTTCTTCATATAGCTTGCGTGGCGTAGCCATAGATGCACTTTATTCTGTAATGTAGAGACTAGCCATGCTTAGTCTCTACATTATTTATTTTATGCAACTTCATAGATAATTGGTATTAGTTTTTGAGATTTATTTTCTCACAAATAGATATACATCATCACGCTGATATTGCAAATTAAAAGCTTGATGATTTTCCAACTTATTAACCAGGTTAGCTACAAACTCTTGATTATTTGATAAACCAGGGTTGCGAATACTCAGCAATATATAACTAAACTTGTCTAACTCCACGTTAGGAACAGCCGGATTTATTAACTCAATGATTTTTCTCTGGCTTAAATGAGTAGCAATTTCATCTGTAGTTAAAACGCTACCTGATGTTTGTACGAGATTGATAGCTGAGTGTGTAGCTTGCCAAGTATCTAACGATTGTAAATATTTACCTCCAAAATAGGTAAACTTTGCTAGACACAAAAATGTCACCAATGACCATAATATAATTGCTCTTTTAGTTTTGAGAAATACCCGATCTGCTGCTAAATTATTAATTACAGTTAACAATAAAAAAGGTAAAATTGGTAAAGAATATTGATGTAATAAGTCTTTTTGTAGTTGATAGTCTGAGAGTAAGTTGATGGCTAAACAGGGTATAGCACTTACTAAAGGAGTCATTCCTTGGGGTGAAATTCCCCAGGCTACAGGTGCAAATAGTAGCAATAAGTAGCCTATATTGTCTAATGAGAACAGATTTTTTAAAACAATTCCTGGTTGTAAAATTATATTTTTAGTTATTTCGGTGAGGGAGTTTCCTAAATAGCTGAATCGTGAAGCATAACGTTCTATAGTTGCGGCTTCACCACCGATTACAGGAATTATCCATTTATTAGCAATAATATACCAAGCAATACCACTAATAAGAGCGATCGCACCACATAAGCGTCGTTTTTCAAAAACAAGTAACCACACCCCCAAAGCAGCAACCGTCAGGGATAATATCGCCTTGCATCCCAACACGAGGAAGATACAGCCACAAAACCACCAAAGATTACCACTACGAGCCATCAACACTGCTGTTAAGAATGCAGGTAAAGCAATGACTTCTGGATGAAAATCAAACAAATTAACATTAAAGACTAAGGGATATAACAGATATACTACCGCCACAGCGATCGCTTGACTCTGTTTAAGTCCAGCTTGCATAGCTAAATACCATGTTGGCAAAGCACCTATAGCTAAAGCTATGGCTTGTATAGCTAATAGCCAATAAACACTAGGGTAGATTTTATATAAAATAGCTAGAGGATACCATATCCATGCTGCATGGTCTGCCAAAATATGGTAATTCGTAAAGGAAGAAATAGGCGGCTGTCCTTGACTAATTAAATAAGTTCCTTGATCAAATATTCCTAAATCAAAAGCAGTAGAATAAAACAGTATATGTCGTAAACTACTACAGACAAATAAAATCAAAGCACTCACCCCAATCATCCAATTGATCACATTGGGGTGATTAAGTTTTTTTGTCATATTATTTTTCACTAATTTGTTTATTCTGATTTTCTAATTGATTTTATACATACAATCGTGTATTTTCTCAATTATCTTTCATGACTTGGCAAAGTTTTTTGTGCCACCAATAAAATAGAGACACCAAACGGTAAACCAAAGCGACCCATCAAATAACGTTCACTGGCAAATAAAAATGTTAAAAATTGGTTTATAGGTTTAGTAGGTAATTTTAAGTCACTGCTAGCATCCTCAGAACTTTCCAGACGTAACCAATTCCGCAATAAACGCACAGTTGCCACAACAGGAAACAAAAAGATATTAAAGTAGCTACTGTAATGTACACTGTAGCCAGCTAACTTGACGATGTGTTTTAAACTCCTCAAAATATAGCGACGTTTATGATGATTTATTTCGTCGTGGCGACTCCATAAAAACTGATATGCGGGGACTGTAATTAATAACAAACCCCCTGGTTTTAACCTGGCATATAATGCTTTTAGTGTTGCTAAATCATCATCAATGTGTTCTAAAACATCGAGAATTACAATCAAATCATAATCATCGGTGAAAGGAATTTTATCAGGTAGGCTACCTAATTTTACTTGTGTGACTTGTCTCTGATTAGCAATTTGACAAGCCATTGTATCTAATTCCATAGCAGAAATTTGACCGTGACGGGATAGCATAACTAAATTGCCACCTGTGCCACAACCTGCTTCTAGAATATGAGAGTTTTGTGCTAAATTTAGTTGCCGAATAATTTTATCTACAATTAGACGACGACCGACAAACCACCAATGACTATCTTCTACTTTTGCAAACTGTAGGTATAACTCTTTGTCCATTTCTAACCTACCCATTGTTCTTGAGCAAATCCTACAGCTAGCCTAGTCATTAATATCACAAATACACCAAAGGTGAAATATCCTAAACGCGGATAGCGAGACAATAATACACCTATGGCTACATTCAAAGGTACGATACCATAGGCAAGGCGACTTAAAGATATTGTTCCGCCAGAAGCTAACAACAAACCAATCCCGCACAAGCCATAAAAGAAAGTTACTGGTGTGAGTTTTGCTCGAACATACCATAATACATAACCGCCAGCCAAGACCATAAAAGCATTGAGCAGGTGATTAATCAAGTGTTCTTCTATTAACAGCAACAACAATAAAACTAAAGTGTAAAATCCGTAGACTATCTTTGCTGAGTGCATATATTTACGGAAGTGCCATAAACAAAAGCCTCCGCCCACAATTATCGTAAATATTAAAGGATGCCAAGGGTCGTTAATCAAGTCAGATGAGTTACGCAACCAACCAAATTGCCAGTTTTTTGCACCTACAACAATTTGCATCAGCATATTTAACCAACCTTGCCAATCAAACCCCAAAGAAGGCCGCCAACCTCGCTGTGCAGCAATAAAAGCTAAAGGGTGATGAAAACGAATAAGACAATACAAACTAAATAGTAATACGCCAGTGGCAGTTGCTAAACTGGCAATGTAAGCAATTGGCGGTTTGCGTTCCTTCCAAGTTGCAATGATTAATGCTGGAATTAACGCCAAACCTGTGGGGCGTGTAGCTGTCGCCAACGCACCCCAAAGTGACATCCAGCCATACTGTTGTTGATCAAAAGCCCGTAATGTGGCTGTACTCAAAAATAAATATAATCCTTCGGTGTAAATTACTCCTGTAAACATTGAACTGGGATACCAACAAAGGACAGCAGTACCCCACTGCGCTACTCTCACGCCATAGCATTTTTTTAGCCATAAGTATAAACAGTAAAGTGCTGCTAAAAATGTCAAGTTGTTGATTAACAAACCTGCAACTTCAAAGGATAAACCCAACTTCATCAATACCCTGATACTGAAGGGAAACAGGGGAAAGAAGGCGAGATTGTGTTGTTTTCCATCATTGACGAATTGATAACCAGTGGTAGCGATCGCCCGATAATGGCTACCATCCCAAGCATCAAACATTCCCCAACCCCAACTAGATAAAATGTTTGTGGGTGATGATGGTAAATGGGGCGCAACTAACAAAATACTTATCCATATTAAAATCCGGCTCAAAGACCACATCATTACCGGAAAGAGAAAATCATTATTCCATACAGCTTTTGTCATCAATATTTGCACTTTGTCCATAGGCTCTAGTCGTTTGAAAAATTCCCTCATGTATTGTTTGTTATTGCCGATGCTGTTGGTATTTAACAGTGTTATTTTGTACTAATGTCTATCACATTTTTCAGAGCAAACTAAACATTAACATAACTATGTTTTTTTGGTAAAATTGACATCAAGCATTGAGTATTCAAATATTTTAACCAGTATCCTAAACATTTTTTGGGTACACACAAGTATTCAAATACACAAAAAATTACATAAAAATAGGAAATAACCCCAGCTAGATGATGAATAAGTATGAGTCAGAATTTCTAGGTATAAGCGATTTCTAGCTGATATTGGTATATTTATTGTGGCGATCGCTGTTCTGAATGAGTCCGAAGCAATTTATAGTGAGAGTTATCTGTCAATAATTAAGCAATTGTGAAAGCTATAACTCTTATTGGTTCGACCGGCTCAATCGGTACTCAGACTTTAGATATTGTCACTCAGTACCCAGATCAGTTTCGGATTGTGGGATTGGCGGCTGGTAGCAATGTAGAAATGTTAGCTGCTCAAATTCGCCAATTTCGACCCAGCATCGCCGCCATTTCTGCCGTAGAAAAACTGCCAGCACTCCAAGAAGCTATCAAAGACCTTGATCCCCAGCCTATTTTACTAGGTGGTGAAGCAGGAGTCATCGAAGTAGCTCGCTATGGTGATGCGGAAACAGTTGTTACAGGCATCGTAGGTTGTGCTGGGTTACTCCCAACCATCGCCGCCATTGAAGCAGGTAAAGATATTGCTTTAGCCAACAAAGAAACTCTGATTGCTGGTGGCCCCGTAGTTCTACCGTTAATCGAAAAACACGGCGTAAAATTATTACCTGCTGACTCTGAACATTCAGCAATTTTTCAATGTCTGCAAGGTGTCCCAAAAGGCGGTTTGAGGCGGATTCTACTGACTGCTTCTGGGGGTGCTTTTCGGGATTGGGATGTAGCTAGATTAGCAGAGGTGACAGTTGCCGATGCTCTCAAACATCCTAACTGGTCGATGGGGCGGAAAATCACCGTAGACTCTGCAACTTTGATGAATAAGGGTCTAGAAGTAATTGAAGCACATTTCTTGTTTGGGTTAGATTACCAAGATATCGATATTGTCATCCATCCCCAAAGCATTATCCACTCGCTGATTGAACTGCAAGATACTTCTGTACTGGCGCAACTAGGTTGGCCGGATATGCGCTTACCGTTATTGTATGCTTTATCTTGGCCAGAGCGCATCTACACCGACTGGGAACGCCTAGATTTAGTCAAAGCTGGTAATCTTACCTTCCGTGAACCAGATCATCAAAAGTATCCTTGTATGCGGTTGGCTTATGCTGCTGGTAAAGCTGGCGGTTCGATGCCGGCGGTGTTGAATGCGGCTAATGAGCAAGCGGTGGCTTTATTCCTCGATGAGAAAATCAAATTTTTAGATATTCCTCGGTGTATTGAATGGGTGTGCGATCGCCATCAAAATGATAACTGTGCCAATCCTTCCTTAGATGATATTTTGGCAGCAGATCAATGGGCAAGACAAGAAGCGATCGCCGCTACTAAAAAGTTAAATACTGACTCGCGTGTAATTTCTGCACGCAGTTAGTACCCACAGACAAAAAACAGAGGTTTTCATCCCCATAAAATCAGCTTTTTTGTCTATTTATCACCCCGTTGTATTAGAAAGAACAACTACATAATGAGGATGGTGAATTAAACACACCACCCTCAGCACTCTTACATATTTCTTTATTGATAATTTTTCTATATATCTACGGAGAAATAAAAAACTTTTTAGTAATTTTGTCTAAAAAAATTGTGTTTTATCAGGAATAAACAGCCGATTGATTGTATACTCTAAAAGCAATAATTACTTAAAATTGTCCACCAAGTCAATAACATTTATTGTTAATAATAACACAACTTGCGAGGATTTTTTAAGTAATTTTGCGAAAAATAAAATTACAATTTACACGTAAATGCCCTTAACAAAAGGGAAAATTTCAGGAATTTATCTTTATGATTCCTACCTTAATTTTAGCTTGGATAGTCTTCATCATAGTTTGGAAGATATTAAAAGCAACTGTCACCAATGCCTTAACGATTGCGGCAATACTCATTTTATTAAATATTGGTTTTGGTATTACACCGCAAGATATTTGGCAACAAATTATGCAATTGCTTCAAACTGCCTCGCAGATTACAACTGGCAAGTAAATATTAAGTAGCTGACATCTGGCATTACCCTCAATCACCGTGGGGCGATGCACAGCCCCCCTAACCATATCTTTGATTTAGTTATTGTGCAAATTAGAAACCTTTGCTAAAGCATCTTTCACACTAGGTGGTAACTGACGCATAATTTTACCTCTTTCCCGGTCTAATGCCACTAATGTCACTTTGGCAGTCACAAATAATTGCTGTCCATCGGTGGAGACAATAGCATAATCCCAATTGATGCGGACACCCGTAACCTCATTCATCCGGGTTTTCAGCACGGCGGACATACCCAACTGAAGGGAGCGATGATAGCGCACAGAAAGTTCTACAACAGGCAAGTCACAGCCTAAAGCCACCAAATCAGCAAACTCGATACCGATAGAGCGTAAACATTCTACCCGTGCTTCTTCCATCCAAGTCAGATAAGTACCATGCCAGACAATACCCGCATAGTCAGTGTGATGGGGATGTACTTTGATAGGATATGTAAACCAAGTATCAAATTCATTAATAGAGGGAAGTTCAATGGCATTAGTTGGAGGTAATTGTGCTTGGTTGGATTTTTCTTCAGACATATTCAAGTTTGTTAGTAAGTATCAGGCAATTGGTTTGTAGTAAGGACTTTAGTCCTGATTTTGAGGACTAAAGTCCTCACTACGAACTTAAAATAATATGCTAGTTGCGTCAGTCTTGACATTATAAAATAGTATAAACAAAAACCTGTAGAAACCTAAAATATCAAGTTTCTCCAGGTTTTAATAATTTGGTGACGACTATTTACTAAGACTCTGACTCTGGGGAAGATTCGGATTTTTCTGGCTTGAGTAAGGGGAAAGCAATCACATCACGGATACTGGCAGCATCAGTTAATAACATGACTAACCGATCAATACCAATACCTAAACCGCCAGTGGGCGGCATACCATATTCTAAAGCAGCCAGAAAATCTTCATCTACACCTTGAGCCTCTAAGTCACCCGCAGCTTTGCGGGCTGCTTGTGCTTCTAGGCGTTCTCGTTGGTCGATAGGATCAGTTAATTCTGAGAAACTGTTGGCAGTTTCCCGCCCAACGATAAATAACTCAAATCTTTCCACCAAGCTAGGCTGAGAACGGTGAGGTTTAGCTAGAGGCGAAATTTCTACAGGATAGTCAATCACAAAGGTAGGCTGAATTAAGTTAGCTTCTACCTTTTGTTCAAAGGCTTCATTTAACAGTTTGCCAATGGAAGGTACATCTTCTATACCTGTTAATCCGGCATTTTTACTAGCTGCCTTGGCTTCTTCCAAGGTTTGGAAAGAATTGAAATCTAAGCCAGTAGCTTCTTTAACTAAATCGTGCATTGTCACCCGTCGCCAAGGTGGTGTTAAATCTACAGTTTCGCCTTGGTAGGTAATTTGCAGCGTGCCGAGGACTTCTTGCGCCACAGTGGTAATAATACCTTCTGTGAGTGCCATCATATCGTTGTAGTCGGCGTAGGCTTGGTAAATTTCAATGGATGTAAATTCCGGGTTGTGTCGAGTCGAAATTCCCTCATTACGGAAAATTCGCCCCAATTCAAACACCTTTTCAAAACCACCGACAATTAACCGTTTGAGATGGAGTTCTGTAGCAATTCGCAAATACAACTCCATTTCCAGGGTGTTGTGGTAGGTGATGAACGGACGCGCATCAGCACCCCCAGCTTCACTTTGTAAAACTGGCGTTTCAATTTCTAAAAAATCACGTTGTTCCAAATAGCGACGAATTCCCGCCGTAATTTGGGCGCGACGGCGAAAAGTTTGCCGGACTTCAGGGTTAACAATCAAGTCCACGTAGCGTTGACGGTATCGCTTGGCAACATCCGTCAACCCATGCCACTTGTCGGGTAGGGGCAGAAGGGATTTAGTGAGGATGGTGTATTGTTTGACGTAAACCGATAACTCGCCCTTTTCAGTCCGTTTGACAGTACCTGTGACTCCCAGGATGTCCCCTACATCTGTGAGTTGTTTGAGATGATTAAAGGCATCGGCATCAACCTCTGCCATGTTTTCCTGAATGCGATTTTTCTCCAAATACAGTTGAATTGTGCCTGTTTCATCCTGCAAGGTGAAAAAAGCCAATTTACCGAAAACGCGACGCGCCATAATGCGCCCAGCAATGGCGACTTCTAAATCAACTTCTTCGCCACTGGGTAAATCGGCAAATTTTTCTTGCAATTGGGCTGCATGATGGGTAGATTCCCAACGATAGGCGTAGGGGTTAGTCCCTAGCTGCTTGAGTTGTTCTACTTTCTCCAGCCTAGCGGCACGGATATCTTCTTCCGACATGGTAACGAACTAAATAGGGCAAGATTAATTATAAATGTTGCTAAATGGGTATGGGGCATGGGGTATTAGTCATTAGTCATTGGTCATTGGTCATTAGTCATTAGTCATTAGTCATTAGTTTTTCTCCCCCTGCTCCCCCTGCTCCCCCTGCTCCCCCTGCTTCCTCATCTCCTCCCAGTCCCTTCCAGTCCCTAGTCCCCTATCCTCAGTCCCATAATAATTAAGTCTCTTTCCACACCGTCTAAGTTTGCGACTTGGGGTAAATGTCCCCATTTTTCAAACCCGAAGGATTGAAATAATTTTAAACTGGGTTGATTGTGAGCAAAAATAAAACCCAACAAGGTTTTTAAACCTAAGTTGGGGCTTTCGTGAACAGCTGTGGCTAATAGTTGTTTTCCTAAGCCTCGCTGATGGAAGGCTGGGGCGATATAAATACTAATTTCGGCGGTGGCGTGATAGGCTGGTCGTCCGTAAAATGATTGGAAACTCAGCCACCCTGCTATCACTCCCTGTTGTTCGATTACCCACAGGGGACGTTTATTAGCCACTCGTCCCTGAAACCAAGCACGGCGACTTTCTACAGACACAGGTTCTAAATCAGCAGTGGCGAGGCGGGTAGGAATTGCAGCATTATATATTGCTACTATTGCTGACAAATCAGTTTCATTCGCATGACGGATGGTCATTGCTGCCGTTTTGCAGAAAATTTGGTGGAAATATTCACAAATAATACATTGTTCACAGTCATAATTCTATGTCTCCTACAGTAATTATCACGGGTGCTTCTCAAGGTATTGGCAAGGCCACAGCATTGTTATTCGCTCAACAAGGTTATGATGTGGTTTTAGCCGCACGTCAGCCAGAACGTTTAGAGGTTGTGGCGGCTGAGGTGCGAAATTTGGGACGACAAGCTTTAGCTATCCCTACGGATGTTAGCCAAGTGGAACAGGTAAACCACCTGATAGAGAAAGCTTTAGATGTTTATAGTCATATCGATGTATTGGTAAATAATGCAGGGATTTGCATGACAGGGCCAATCGAAAATACTTCTTTGAGTGATTGGCAGCAGATAATGAATGTTAATTTTTGGGCTTATTTATACACAATTCAAGCAATACTACCCCACTTTTTGCAGCGAGGTACTGGGACAATTGTCAATGTGGGGTCTTTTGGTGGCAAAATGCCGTTACCTAATATGACTGCTTATTGTACAAGTAAGTATGCTGTTACAGGTTTAACTGAGACTTTACGCCTGGAATTACAACCAAAAGGTATTCATGTTTGTGCAGTACAACCGAGTGTTACTAACAGCGATTTTATGGAGCGATCGCAATTTCGCGGTAAGGATGAACAAGAAGCTCAAAAGTATCGCCAGCAGATGAATGATATCTTAAATACTGCTGTAGCTAGTCAACCTGAAGATGTAGCTCAAGCCATTTGGGATGTCGTCAAACATCACAAAGATGAAATAGTCGTTGGTTCTGGTGCAGTGACTACTACTGTCTATCGATTATTTCCTAGTCTCATGCAGTGGATAATGCAGAAGACCAGTTAAATTGCTTGGTGAATCCATGAGTCTATAGTCGCAACATATAACTATAGACTAATCAATAATTGCTCAGTTTCTCTGTCTAAAGTTTTAAGTTTTTGTCAGAGATTTTTGTTATTTAGCACAATATTTTCAACTCTGCTTTACAGCTAGAGGCAGAGTTGTCAAGCATTATCTCTTACTAACATAGAAGTTGTAATAAATCTTTATTTATGATAATTTTCTATGTCTATAGATAATGATAATATAAAAGCCAAGAATAACGACAATAATCCTGTACAATTTGAAATTTATCAGTTTATTAATAAATTCAGGACAGGTATTTGGTTTTTTGGGATACCGTCTTGGATTTTTGGCATCACTGACAGAAGTATGGCGGCGTTTGCTGATGGATATTTATCAGCAACAGAAATATTGCAGATTTTTACAACCTCTCTCTTTTTCCTGATTTGGCTATATTTAAAACCTGAAGATAATTTGGATGAAAATACTGATATAAGTCCATATCAAGGCTATTTCTGCTTTACTCAGACTAATAATTTTGAGCTAAAAAAAAGGCACATGATTAGCCAGGAGTATATTTTACCTTTTCCTTATCTCTGCCAAATTTATCATCTTTTAAACCTGAAACATTTAGAAACTGTTCATAGTTTTAGTTTAAATAATTTGAAAGTTTTGAATGTTAGTGAATTCCAACCTACCAATATAGGTGGAATCATCAAGTTTCAAACGTTGATAGATGAGCCGGCTAATCCTTTGCGAATGTGGAGACGACCTATAGTTGAGGTGGATTTAATCTTACATACTCCATATACTATTGAATTGAGTATTCCAGTCTACAATAATAAAAGAATAAGAGTAATATTTTGCGCTGTACCATTAACTGAGAAAGAACATCAATTCTTTATAGAAATTTATAGTGATTTGGAATGGCCTAAACCAATCTTGCAAATTTTATTACATCTTGCTTCTTGTTTAACTCTCTGGGAAGATTTACCTTATCTGAGAAATTTAGCGGAAATTGATATTGAACGTTTATTGAAAGGTAGTAGGTCTTCTAAGCAAGCAAATATGTTACTTTTTAATAGATTTGTGGAACTATATGGTTCAAATAGAGAGAAAATGAAATTAATTGCGGGGAGTAAATGATTTGGAACAGGCAAAGTCAAAAATCAAAAAATTCTTGAAATTGTATTCTCGCGCTTTTCAGCCAGGCGGTGAGAGGTCAACAAATCGGCTCAATCAGCCTTGAACCAACGATGACCAACAGCTAAATAAGCTTTTACCTCTAAAGGGCAACCGGGTTGATAAACTAGCTTAAGATGATTGATGGTGCGCCAGAACACACTAAAGCTACCAGGGCTGATCAATGAGTCTAAGTATTGTAAATTAACAGGCCAAAGTTCTGGCTGATCTTTTTTTTGAATTAACCCAGGCCATTGTAGAAGGGCATCTCGCTTTTGAGGCGTGCAGCATTTCATTGCTACGGCAAGGTTAAGGAATTCACTCCAGCGAGGTTCTTTTTTGGGCTGTTGGTTTAAATAACATTCCAGTCCGATTCTAGAGCCTATTTGCTCTTCAATATCAAAGCACAAAACTATGCGATCGCTTAGAGGTTGAATGAGGGTGATCATCTCCGTCAAATCAGCCGGCACTGGTTCACCTTGAATTTTAGCTAAATAAGTGGGAATCATCTGTGGGGATAAACCATCAACATTGATCCGCAATGGTTTTCCGGGACGCGATCGCATTGCCCCAATTTGACTTATTCCTACCCCATCAGGTAAGGCATTGACACACCGCCCAACTAAAGCCTTGCGCTGCTGATCAAGGGGACAATTTTGCAACAATGATATTAATTTTACTAACTTTAAGTTAGCCTCAATGTTCTTATCTTGAAACTCCTCTCCCCGCAAACTAAAAAACCAACAAGCTACCGTTAACCCATCTGTTAATCCATCAAGATCAAATTCGAGCCACATATCCTTAACTGTCTGATACACAAAAGAATTAACAGTTGTCCAATCTTGACAGAAACTTTCAAGCTGTTGCCAAAATGGATAAGATATCAGTGGTTCAGGAATAAGAAATTTCATAGGTTGTAAGCCTACTGATACATCTACTCTTGGTTGCTCTGCTGCCAGTCGGCATTCTAAAAGCATTGGCGACAGAGGTGGCAAAATTTCAGTCAGATGTTTTATGGCAGTTAATTGTTGTTGGGAAACGAGTACATCTGAGAGATAAGGAACCACTAAGCGTAAATAATTTTCCAATGAGTAATTCATCGTCTTCTTACCGAAATTTTAGTCATCAACCATCAAACTTCTACCCATTTTATAATTAGGGTTGCCTGAACAAGTCTTTTCGTGGAGATAGGTAAGAGGCAAGGTTTAACTGCTAAGAACAAATTTTTCGATAGTCATTTGATTGTTTGTCATTCCTGTAATGCCATTCAGTTTATTCCTGTTTGCCTAGCATAAAAATATTGGACAAAATCTCTCGCTGATGAATATTTTTGAGATAATCAACATGGTTTGGCAAACAGGTTTTCAAATGTTGAGCATAATTTTTTAATTGAGCGAATAACTGTAGAGATAAAGTTGGCTGATATGTGGCTATTGGCAAAGCTTTCTCAGGTAAATATCCCATCCCTGCCAAAATACATACATAAGAATAATCTCCAAACAATGGCTGAGAGACTGCGGAAAAATTGTGACTAGGCCAGATGTATCGCCATTGTTCCAATCGCTGCTGCAATGAATCGGGAATCTTCAGGTTATATTTATTAGCTTGCCAAAATGGAGTGTCTTCTCTTTGAGTTAAGCAATAATGAAGGACAATGAAATCGCGGATATCTTCATACAAATCCTGCATTGTCTGATTGTAATTGTCCCTAAGTATGGGATCAAATTTCCGGTCGGGAAAATTCTTGAGTAAATGATACAATCCCGCTTCAATCAAATATAACCCTGTCGATTCCAAGGGTTCGATAAATCCACTACTTAAGCCAATGCTGACACAATTTTTTACCCAGGTATTGCGAGTTTTACCTACCCTAATTTGTAGATGTCGGGCGGGAGTAGTGTATTCTTGTAAGTGCTGTCTTAACTCCATTTCGGCCTGTTCAGGAGAAATAAAAGCACTGGAATAAACATAACCGTTGCCGCTTCTCTCTACAAGTGGCGTATTCCATGCCCATCCTGAACTTAAAGCCGTTGAGGTGGTGTAAGGATTGATGCCGCCCCGCTTTTCGTTATACTTGTCTCCACTTTCATAGAATACTGGTATAGCCACGGCGCGATCGCACAATAAGCAATCATTATCAGAAATAAACGGTTCTTGCAGTGCTTGATTAATCAGTCTGCCGCTAAATCCCGAACAATCAATAAATAAATCTCCGGCAACTCCACCATGATTTTCTGTGACTAAATGCCGAATAAATCCATGTTCATCGAAAGCAACATCTAAGACGTTATCGACAATTTGTCTAATGCCTTCTGACTTTCCCTTCTCCTTCAAATAAGTAGCTAACAACCCAGCATCTAAATGATAACCATAGTCGCTGAGTTGGGTGTGAGGATTCTGATTGTTTACAGACTTAGGTGATTTTTGAGACTCAGACAACTCAACTGCTGCAAAGCAGCTAGCATCAAAAGCTGCTGAATTACCCTGGAATTTACTTTGCAGCCAATAGTGAAAAATAGGAATAGATAAACCTGTAGTGCGAATTATATCACTTAACGGATGCCAATACACATCTTTTCCCGGCAAACCCGACCAATTCACAAATTTAATCGCATTTTTAAAGGTGGCATTACATTTAACCATCCATTCACTTTCGTTAATTCCTAATAATTTTAACGTGCCAGGAAAGGTGTGAATTGTGGCTTCACCAACACCAATAATGCCAATATCACTAGACTCTATTAAGGTAATTTGACAAGGGCTGCCTTTACCACCGTTCAGGATTTGATTTAAATATGTGGCGGATAACCAACCGGCTGAACCGCCACCCAGAATAACTATGTTTGTAATTTGTTGAGGATTTTCTAATGTCATATTTGCTGAAATTTATGATTATTTTCTTATCTGCCGATATTAAAAGCCACGCAAATTCTGTCTTCTGAAGATTTATTTGGATGAACGTAATGATTGATGTAAGAAGGAAATAAAAGAAGTAGGTCTTTTCTCGGCGAATAGAAATAGCGATCGCTAGTATAAATACTGCTTTGGTGAATTAATTCATGTGGCATAGTCAAGCCCTGTTCTGATACTGGATTCAGAAAAGCAATTTCTCCTGAATCCTGATCGGCTTGCAAATAATAAACACCGCTAAAAAAAGCATTAGGATGATTGTGGACTACATTATAGCCTCCTGTAGGGTTAACATTAACCCAGGCTTTTTTGACAAAGAATTTCTGTCTATCTGCAACCTCAATTTGATAATCTTTGCAGACAACTTCACTAAATGCCTGCACAATCACATCAAAAAATTCTTTAAATAACGGATGATGATGAATATCATCTTTACTTTGAAACGCATCCCTAGTGCTGCGATATTCCTGATAAATCCCCTGTTCTCGATAAAGCTGATGACTTTCGTGAATGAGTTCGGCAATATAACTCTCTGATAAATTTAATTTAAATCCATATATCGGGGTAAAAAACAAACGATTTTGAAATTTATGTTCAAACACTATATTTATCGTCCCCTGTGATTGTGGAAAAAGCAGTCCAGGCCAATCAGCCTGGACGCAAACTTGTAATTTTCAACTCATTGCCAGCTAGCAACTACAGACTGGAATATTTCGCTTCACCAGGGGTTGAGCATCAGAAACATAATCTTGATACGCCTTAGCTACGTTGTCACGGAAACGATTGCCAAAACCATCACAATAGTTACTATGAAAATTACCAGTGTGATTCATCGCCAATACTGCACACCCACCACCACAGTAAAGGGCGTAACGACATTTACGACAAGTAGGGTTAGTGACAACTGTACGATTCCGCCAAGTTTGATTCAATTCCTCATTTAAAACTACTTCATTGTTTTCAGTGATATGACCAATGCGGATTTTTTTATCCCCAGTTTTCTCCCAACAAGCATAGATATCACCAAAGGGGTCAAAAACATACATTTTTTTATGTGCTTGACAAAAACTGGCTTTAAAAGGAGGCAAAGATTTTTTCTTTTGTGATGGATCTTTATATTGTTCAAATATTTGTCTAATTGTATCAGGCAAGGCATCATCAGGAGGCAAAATAACTTCCATCTTTGGATATTCACGACGCATTTCTTGTAAAGCTTTCTGCAAATGCCAGGAATTAAAAGTTGTTTTTACATCTGTGTTTTCATTAGAGGCATGGATGGGAGCCGTATAGGTAGCAAATTTTTCGTAGTGATGCCAACCACGCGCCATAATTTCATCAGCTAACTGAGGCAACTGTTGGATATTGTTGCGGTCAATATTCATCCGCACACTTACCTGCACCCCTAAGTCCAATGCCATTGTGATGTTATCAGCAATTTTGTTAAAAGAACCACTGCCATCAGCATAGATGCGGCGTTTATCGTGTTCCAGTGCTGGCCCATCCAGGGTAATCTGCACTGATGAAATTTTATCAGGGCCTAGCAAATCTTTATAAGCGTGTAACTCAGTTCCATTACTAATCACATCGAAATGTGCCTGACCCAGAGATAATGCCTTATTTATAATGTATTCAATAATCGAGTGATTTTCTGCTAGCAACGGTTCTCCACCAAAGAAGGTGATACCACGAGGAATATCTGCATCTACTGGTACACCATGACCTGCCTCAATTTGGGGCATGGCTGCAAAAATTCTATCGGCTATCTCCGGCTGCATAATTTGCAACAAGTGTTTGAATGCGGGGTTAGTCCGCATATGATCTTGAAAACAATAAGCACACCGCAGATTGCAGCTGTAGGTGGGCATAATAATGTAAACTGGCATCAACAGACTTTCAATCTGATGCAGTTTCGTCGCCATCTTGACGAAAAATGTTTCTTCTTCTTCCACCGTCATTTCCGTCAAGTAACCCCGCCGTTTGAGTGACTCTATCGTTGCTGGAGAAGGTGCAACAACATCTGACTCGATAGGAGGTTCAGAAACCCATTCTCCGTAGAGAGGTTTGGGACGTTCCTTAGCTTCAGTTGAACGTAAATAAGTAGCTATTGGTCGCTTAACTTTATCAAAAGCACCTGAGTAGCCGTGTACAAGCAGGACTTCCTCTGGGTTGTTAGGTAAATCTACGTAGATTGTATAACTACTTGTCCGCAGCATATTATCTTTTCCTCATTCAATAAAGCTATGGAACTCTGGTTTTATTTATGAGTTGCTGACTGGTGACTGGTGACTGTTGACTGTTGACTGTTAACTGTTAACAGCCAACAATGACAATCGAATATTTTTTTACTTAAAAGTCCCTTAGTCAATTTCTATCAGCAGGGAAAACAATGGGAGAGTCCGATTTTGCAAGGATATGTCGATGTCGAGAACCGACTCAACGATGTTCTTGCCATTTTGGGATGCTCCCCCCCTGCTAAAATGATATTGAAATGCCAAAGATGATGTACAGATGTGTTGGGTTAGTCCTCAAACAACACATTAACCTTCATCTTTTACCATTGAGAGCAACTTGAACCACGGCTATTGCCGTAATAAAATCCACCAGCAACGGCTTCGAGAGCTTCTTCGGAAATTTCACCCTCTTCTCCTACAGTTGTCGATAAGCTCTCTAGTTCGCCATCTGTATTGACACCTAATCCCCGCGCTTCTAATTCGCGCTGAAATTCTTCAGCAGTAAAATTTAGTCCTTGTTGTTTGCCTAACTCTACAGTTAGATTAAATGCTGCTTCAGCACTGGAACTACTACTTTCTATTTGATTTCTCAATGCTTCATTTTGCTGGAGAGCATTGATCATTTCTTTTGCATTTTCTGCGGACATATCTTTTAAATCTCCTGAATACAAATTCTCAATCGACTGTTTTTCAGTCTTGTTAAATCCTATCAAGATGATAATTATTTGTGTTTCTGGAAAATTCAGGTCTTAGTTATGAAAAGTTCAGGAGTTTATCCTATGCACACCTAAAACTGCAAATTCCGTAAATAGTTCATAAAAAGTAACACTAAAAAAATATGTTACTTTTTGTAAAAAAATTACGGAAACTCGTGATTATTTGATATGTCTCAGAACTTAGAGGATGTTTGAAAACTTTTTCGTGTGGTATCCAACACTTGTAGATCCCCTATTATCCACGCCACTGGCTTTATGCCGGGAAACCCGTCCACCCTACAAAAATTATCATTAACTTACATCTTGCACCAGTTGCTTTATTGCGATTACAGGGCGGCGATGCACTCCTAAAAATTCGCTCAAACCCTAATTTTTACGTTGTGTGCAGTGCATCGCCCTACGGTTATTGAGAATGATGCAAGATATCAGTTAAGGAACTCTTGCAAGATGTGTGTTTACTTGAGTTGACAAATTAGCTCTTAAAAATATCTTGATTGACAGCAATTAAGCAGTCTGACGCACCATACAAGACACATTTAATGTGACAGGTAAATTTAGTCCTATTTATTTAAAAAAATCATTTTATCTGTTGCCGAAAATAAATAGCAAAGTTTTAATGAATAGACCAAATTTTGCTTTAATCGAAAGTTGTTTATGATAATTGACTTTTAAAGTTACTCGATTAGAATACAGGATAAAGTCCATGAGTGAATCATTTAAATTATTTGCAATTAACTGCTCTACAATACTGGCTGGAATTGAGAGCTTGACAAAGTAGTTATTAGAGATATCTGCTAGTTGTGAGTTATTCAAAAAAATTTTTTGATGTGGGAAATCGATTATGTAGGTCATATTGTGTTCATTGCCAATTACTTCCAGAACAATAACTTGATTAATAAATAAATCTGGTACGGTCGAAGTCAAAAGTTGTTGGAGATAATTGGCAATTATTTCTTTGTTTTCTTCAGAGTCTCCAAAGTTAAATTTTGGGATATTTTCCTCTTGGACATATTTACTAATGTTGTGCAAATATTCCTGAAGGTTTTCTCCCCAAAAGTTTTTATTATGCGCTGATTTCACCTGTTCTAACTCTAAATCAATAATATCTCCTGGTTGTAATATGAAATATTTGGTTTGCGGTAAATGAGCTAAAATATTACTGATAAAAATAGTTGGGGTCATTCTCTGATAGCCATTGAAATGTAACTGATCTGGTTGACAATAGCTCAATGTCATGGAATAAGGAATGATTGTCTGTGGTTTGAGAATTCTGAGCAGTTCAACTTGGTATTTTAAAAATTCTTCTTCATCATCTGCTACTTGTTTGCTCATATCTTCTGGCAACCCATATAGTAAAGTTGGTTGATGATTGGCAAAAGTAGTATAAAGAAGAAACGCATAGTCAATGTGAAATCTATCTGCAATTTTAGATAATGTTCTTGGCGTTAATTTACAGTCATTCTGATGGAGAATGACTTGATCTTGTATTTTGACCAATAAAATAGTATCGACTGGATCATCCCAGTAACTGGTAACTTCTACTGTGTCATTGAGTTGGAGGGTTTCTCCATTCTGTAAAAGAATAATTTTGTTATAACCTATATCTCGGTATCTTTTTTCTAAATCAGGTCTTTTTGCAGGTAAAAGAACAGTGTCTATCTGATTTTTGAGTTGTTTAATAGTTTCAGGATGGCTATGATCTACATGAATATGTGAACTATAGACATAGTTTAAATTACCAAACATCTCCGGGGTAAGTTTTCGGGGTGGGAAGTGAAATAAATTTGTGGCGAAAAATGGTTCGAGGAAGTAACAAGGATCAGTCAGCAGGGAAAATTCCTCTGTTCTCAATAACAAAGAAGCATGAGTAATATATTCAATATTCATTGTGGTTACCTAGGTATGTTGATCAGGGAATAAATATTTTATAGCGGCGATCGCGCCAGGAAAGTTATGTAAAGTTCAGGTTTTCACTCGGAAAAGTTCAGGTAATTAATTTCGAGCTTGGTAATTTTGGCAATTTCAACTAATATTATTGGTAATAAATCAAACTAAATAGCAATGAGAAAGCATAACTTTTCGATTATTTAATTTGCCCATGAATAAATCTCCCTCAGTAGCAGTATTCTTAGGCCCATCTTTGCCCAGACAGCAAGCCCGTCAAATTCTTGATGCTGACTACTATCCTCCAGCGAGTAAGGGCGATATTTACCGTATTATGGCTTCAGGTGTCAAAACAATCATTCTGATTGATGGGATTTTTCACGGTAAACCTTCGATTTGGCATCGTGAACTGATTCATGCCATTGAAGAAGGGATTCAGGTATTTGGTGCATCTAGCATGGGAGCTTTGAGAGCAGCAGAGTTAGAACCGTTTGGTATGGTTGGTCACGGTCAAGTTTTTGCATGGTATCGTGATGGTCTACTGGAAAGTGATGACGAAGTAGCTCTGTTACACGGCACAGAAGAATCTGGGTTCGTTTCCATGTCAGAGCCTTTAGTTAATATTCGCTATACATTACTTCAAGCAGTAGAAGCCAACTATTTAACGGCTGAACAAGCACGCTATTTAATTGATGAGGTTAAACAGCTTTATTATCCACAGCGTTCTTACCAGCAGATGCTTCAGAGTCAAGTAATTCAAGACTTGCCATCAGAGAATGCAACCAGACTCAAGCATTACTTACTCCACCACAAGATTAACATCAAACAAATTGATGCTATGGGAGTCTTGAAACTATACGCCAGCCTCAGTCAAGAGCAAATACCAAAACCAAAGGGACGCTTTTGTTCTCCCTCTATAGATTTACAGTTCCAGCGATTAAAGATGACTGGATTTGTGACTGCTAGCGGACTGAGAGTAGGGAAAGATATATTACAACTTCTCAAACAAGATGTCGAACTGCAAGGGAGGATGCGATCGCAACTAGCAAAACGCTGCTTCTTGCTCAGATGGGCTAGACAAAATCAGATATCTTTTCCCATAGCACAGTGGCAAAGCTATCTCAGACAATGGCAACAAAAATATAACATTGTCAACGAGGCTGAATGGTTACAATCCAATGGTTTAACTTCTGTAACCTACCAAGAAATACTGGCAGAGTATTTTTTAGTTGATTGGATTGTTCAGCAAGGCCCAGACTATTTCGGTATTAAGTGGAACTATCAAACAGCCTTGTCAGCAGAATTACGCTTCACTGGTAATGTAGGATCACAAGTGAATATGTGGCCAGAGTTATCACAGCGTCGTTTGATTGTGGAATGGGCAGAACAAAATGGTGTAGTGTGTCCAGAGACAGAACTAAACAGTTATCTGGAAAAATGGCCACAACTGAATAACTTGATAGATCAAGAGCAACATCAAGCTTGGCTGGTAGAAAAAGCAATGGAAGCCTGGATTGTTGACAAAGAACCCCAATATTTTGGTATTTCTTGGTCTTTTCCACAAGCATTGTTTCAAGAATTGCAAATTACCGGAAAAGCTGCACAAATACTGGTAGTCAATAGTCATTAGTCAACCAACATGAATTTGTCTCCTCTGCTTTCTGCTTTGTGCCTAGAGAAATTTGTGAAAATTTGATATGAATAGCCTGAACAAAAATTATACTTATGGGACACATCGTTTAATTCCCCCAGCACAAACTTTAGCCAATATTCAACCTCACTTGCTAGCGATGGGAATTACCCGTTGTGCTGATGTCACAGGATTAGATCGGCTAGGTATTCCAGTCTACTGTGCCATTCGACCTACAAGACCTTGGTTACAAGTCAGTAATGGTAAAGGAATTTCCCATGAGGCGGCTAAGGTTTCGGCGTTGATGGAAGCGATTGAAGTTTTCCACGCCGAAACCCCAGATGAGCGGTTGCGGCGTGACAGTCTCAAATCATTGCAGTCGAGTGGAAAAGAGGTGATAGCACCTCATATTCTGCCAGGATACTATGATTGTGCCTATTTTCATCCTGATTTTATCCTCGATTGGGTACCAGGACAAAACCTCATGACTAACGCAGAGGTCTGGCTACCAGCGAGTGCAGTTTATGATTGTTCTTCTCGTTATTCTCCGCATCTGTATGCGATTGGAACTAATGGGCTAGCCAGTGGAAATCATATTTTAGAAGGGACAATTCATGGACTTTACGAAGTGATCGAACGAGATGCGATCGCTCACCTTGTGGTTCAAGGACGCTTAAATCTTCAAACCAGATGTAAATTTATTGCTCTCCAGACAATAGATGATCCTGGCTTACAAACTTTATTAGAACGCATCAATGCTGCTGAGTTCAAGCTTGTTCTCATCTGGGTAGAAAGCTGTATTGCTATTAACACATTTTGGGCTATTCTGCTTGACCAAAATCCTTATAACCCTGCGCTCATAGTCAATGTCGGCTATGGAACACATCTTAGTCCGAGTATTGCTGCCACACGAGCTATTACTGAAGCCGCCCAGTCACGACTCACATTTATCCACGGCGCAAGAGATGATCTCAACGCCGAGCAGATTTTTGAACGAACTAACACCCATCGTCAACTCTACAATTATTTTGATCGCATTACCAGTACCACACCCTGGCAAAAATTAACTAACTTGGCTCAACATGATTTATCGGCAGACTATAACTATGTTTTGCAGTCTCTCGGCAACAATGGCTACAAAAATGTTTATCGTGTCGATTTGACGCGAAAACCGTTTCATATTCCCGTTGTTAAAGTTTTTGTCCCTGGATTAATCATGAATCATTCCCTGTTTTAGCCGATACAAGCAACCTAACTAAGAGCCTGTTTCTTGAGAAAATCTCAAGGCAATTAGGAGCGATCGCATTAAAAAATATCATGGTGTAAAGATGTATCAAAGGAGATAAAATCAATAATAATTAGCGGCATAAAAGTTTTATTTAACCAGAAAAATTATTCCTTATTTACCAATAAAAATTAAAAGCAATAACTCATGAATTACGATTACGATCTGATAATTGTCGGTGGAGGGCCGGCTGGTTCAACAATGGCTTTGTCAGCAGCCAAGCAGGGACTTAAAGTGTTACTTGTAGACCAAGCAAAATTTCCTCGCGACAAAATCTGTGGTGATGCTTTGACCGTAATGTGTTTAAAAATTTTGCAGGAGTTTAATCTGATAGATAAATTACTACAAGAACCTCACGCTTGTGCCAATAATATGATTTTTTATTCAGAAAGCGAGCGATTAATTCCTCCAAGTATGAGTAAAACCAAAGACATTTCTACATCAAAACGCTGGATTTTTGATAATGTTTTATTCCAAGCAGCAAAAGCTTGTACTGAAACAAAAGAGGGGTTTAAAGTTGAAAACTTGCTGATGAAAGAAGATTATGTATTTGGCATTCAGGGAACATCTGAGGATGGGAGAAAACAGGAATATACGGCTAAAGTAGTGGCTGGTGCAGATGGCTGTAGCTCAGTAGTAGCGAGAAAATTAGGGTTACATCAATCTTTAAGACAGGATGGAGCAGTAGCGACTCGTGCCTACTATCGTCACCTTGATGTTTCTGGAAATGAATTAGAATTGTATTATCTTCCAGAATGTAGACCTGGTTATTTTTGGATTTTCCCTGTAGACCAAGAAACTGTCAATGTCGGAGTCATATTATTTGAACAAGACTTTAAAAATACAGGTGTTTTTCCATCAGAGATTCATCGGCATTTAATCCAATCTCCATTATTAAAAGCAAGATTTCTAGCAGCCGAACCAGTGGGAAATATTCAATGTTGGTATTTACCTTTAGCAAAGACAACAAGAACCATACATGGTAATGGTTTTATTCTAGCAGGTGATGCTGCTGGTCTAATTGATCCGTTAATAGGGCATGGAATTGATCGAGCCATGATGTCAGGGAAAATAGCAGGGGAACTGTTAGGTTCGATTTGCCGAGGCCAAGATTACAGTGCTACAGCATTACAGCCTTATGCTGATGCTGTCTGGAAATATTTTGGTTTCATATCGCAATTTGCTGTGAATTTTCGTCCTCGTCTTCAGCACGAACCATTACAGCCAATCAATTCCTTGTTATACAAAGGTATGGGAAAATTGATTTCACTTGACTGTTGAAAAAAAGGAACTGAGCCGCCTAAATTGATTTATTAACCCTTATGGGTAGCTAAGTAAACCTTAAATTGTAGTGGACTGACACAGCTAATTTAGTGCATTAGGAAACTCTTGTGGGATGGTAATCTTGACCGTCCCTTGCAGGCAAGATGCCTGCACCACAAGAAATCTTGAATTATATTTGTGCATCATTTTAGTCGTGTCACGCTAGTAGGGTGCGTTAGCTGAGAGTACGGCACCGGATTTATTGGTGCGTTACGGCTAATTCCTACTCTCTCAAACGCGAAAATCCTTTCATAGCCGTAACACACCCTACTTCATATTTACTTGATAAATAGCCTCTAAGTGCGTGCTAGTAAGGGTGCAGCAGCTAGGAGGGTTTGAGTGTATGGGTGTTGGGGATGGGCGAAAATTTGTTTAGTTGCGCCAAGTTCAACAATTTTACCACCGTGCATAACAGCAATGCGATCGCACAAAAATCTGGCTAACCACAAGTCATGAGTAATAAACAAGTAGGTTAACTCAAATTCTGCCTTTAATTGCAACATCAAATCCAATACTTGCGACTGTACACTCGCATCTAACATACTCACGGGTTCATCACAGATTACCAGTTTTGGACGAGTGATTAAAGCGCGGGCGATCGCAACTCTTTGTTGTTGTCCCCCAGACAAGTCGGATGGATAACGCTGATAATATAATTCTGCTGGTGTTAACCCGACTTTCTCCAACATCCACAACACCTGTTCTTTAGCTGTACCTGCATCAGCTAAATTGTGAATTAATAAAGGATCAGCTATACTTTGTCCCACTGTCATCGCTGGGTTGAGACAAGCATGGGGATCTTGAAACACCATCTGAATTTGTCGCCGACAAGCTCTAACTTCCTGACGGGACAACTTAGTTAAATCTTTGCCTAAGAACTCTACTTTACCAGATGTCGGACGAATTAATTGTAAAATTGTCCGCGACAGCGTACTTTTACCACATCCTGATTCACCAACTAAACCCAGAATTTCCCCTGGATATAATTCTAGGTTAATTCCATCTACAGCTTTGATGGTTTGACTTTCCGCCTTAAACAGTCGTTCTATAAAGTTAGGTTCGATGGTGTAATACTGCTTCAGTTCTGCCACACTGAGGATAGGGGACTGGGGACTGGGGACTGGGGACTGGGGACTGGGGAGTGAGGACGGAGAAACATCTTCATTTTCTACTTCATCGACAGCTTGAATATGTAACGCTGCTTGCAGTAGCGATCGCGTATATTCATGTTGAGGGTTTCTAAACACTGCGTCAGTAGAACCCATCTCTACCATTTTACCCTGATACATTACCCCAATGCGATCGCAATACTCCGCCACCATTGCCAAATCGTGAGAAATTAACAGCAACGCCATATTTTCCTCACTACACAGCCGCGTTAATTCTTGTAAAATTTGAGCAGAAACGGTAACATCTAAGCTAGTAGTCGGTTCATCAGCCACGATTAACTTCGGACTCAGAAGTAAAGCTAAAGCGATCGCCACCCGTTGACGCATGCCACCGCTAAACTCATGCGGGTACTGATTCCACCGACTCGCCGGAATCTTCACCTTATCTAAAGTAGCGAGTGCTTTT
Source organism: Anabaena sp. 4-3 (assembly GCF_001597745.1). Taxonomy (GTDB): domain Bacteria; phylum Cyanobacteriota; class Cyanobacteriia; order Cyanobacteriales; family Nostocaceae; genus Trichormus. Next base: position 254,971 of record NZ_LUHJ01000026.1, read on the forward strand.
TCCTTAGCTTCCTTCGCTGATAACTCTGGTAAATGCGCTTGCAGAGTTTCAATGCAGTGATTACCAATCGTCATCAAAGGATCAAGGCGAGTCATCGGATCTTGGAAAATTAATGCTACAGCTTCCCCCCGAAACTTCCGCAATTGATTTGGTGTCAAATCAAATACAGCCTGTCCTTGAAACATCACCCGCCCCTCTACCCGACTAGAAGCGGGTAAAAGACGCATTGCCGCCCGTCCCAAAGTAGACTTACCACAACCGGACTCACCAACCAAACCCATTCTTTCACCAGGTTGTAAGGTAAAAGATACATCATCAACCGCCCACCGTGGTTCTTCCCCGCCACGCTGAGGATAGGCGACGCGCAAATTTTCGAGACAAAATAACTCATTACCCATAGTTTTGTTATCAACCCAGAGCCACCACCTGGGATAATTTTAAATTTAAGCTAGTCTATCAAATTCCTTAAACCTCCCGTTCAAAGATATTCAGCAAATGCTTTGCGTACCTCTTTACCTTCTCTGCGAGACGCTACGCGAATGCGCCCCTCTGCGTTTAAAAAAATCCGACTAAAAACAAGTCCCCAGTCCCCAGTACCCAGTCCCCAGTTTATTCCGGTGTCTGCTGTTGCAGTATAGCGTGACAATATTGAATTAAAATAGAGAGGCGATCGCTAATAGTTTTCAGCCTTGCTTGTGAAGTTGCACTTTGTCGCGCCCCTTGCAAAAACATCACATCAACTTCTAGCAGACGCAACTGTTTACTAATTTCCGTCTGGTAAGATTGCTCTCGTGAGTTTGCATCTGTCGCTAAAGGCAGAATTTCCTGACTAAACACTTGTTGCAAAGACATTACACCTTGTTTCAGTTCAGGCGTACTAACTTGAGAATTGCTGACATCTGTACGCAATTGTTCAAGTAAATTTACGAGTGCTTGATATTTATCAGAAATTAAAGACATTCACTGCTATTTAAGATACTATTAATCTCAAGAAAAATTCCTGACACACTAATCTATCTTAGGCTCTTATTGGCAATTTCAGCCTCAAACTTTGCTTTGAGGCTGTGTTTGCAATCTAGATTATTTACTAATTATGATTCTGAAAATCGATGATGGATGAGTACCATAGGCTTATGGGACATCATCCTAATCCTACCTTTACCCCCACACCCTACAGCATCACCGCCAACCGATGCTGTTAACTGCATCTATTTCTCACCTATCCACAGATCACCTACCGTATTGTATGAGTAGTCTAGCTATAACTTCCCCAACTGAGCTTTCCCTTCCAGATTGGTTGAATAAATGTTTACGCGACACATCAGCCAAGTCTCACGCAGCAGAAGATGACCGAAGGTATCGCGATAACGCTTTAATTTGTCGGGCTTTTGAATTTGCTTACCAACTGCATAAAGATCAATATCGCAAGTCAGGAGAACTATATATTAGTCATCCGATTGCAGTAGCGGAATTGCTACACGACTTAGGAGGTAGTCCCGCTATGATAGCAGCTGGATTTCTTCATGATGTAGTGGAAGATACAGAAGTCACAATTGAAGAGATAGAAGAAAGATTTGGCGCAGAAGTGCGTCAGTTAGTCGAAGGTGTCACGAAGCTTTCTAAAATCAATTTCAAAAGCAAAACGGAAAGCCAAGCGGAAAACTTCCGGCGGATGTTTTTAGCAATGGCGCAAGATATCCGGGTAATTGTGGTGAAGTTAGCAGACCGTTTGCATAATATGCGAACTCTGCAATATATGTCAGAAGCCAGTCGTCGCCGTTCCGCCCAGGAAACTAGAGATATATTTGCACCTTTAGCCAATCGTCTGGGGATTTGGCGGATTAAGTGGGAATTAGAAGATTTAGCATTTAAGTATTTAGAACCAGAGGCGTTTCGTCAAATTCAGCAGCACGTATCAGAAAAACGCACAGCTAGAGAAGAAAAGTTAGTGAAAGCGACAGCAATGTTGCGAGAACGTTTACAACAATCAGGAATTCGCTGTTTAGATATTAGCGGTCGTCCCAAGCATCTATATAGTATTTATCAAAAGATGCAGCGACAGCAAAAAGAATTTCATGAAATTTACGATTTAGCTGCACTCAGAATTATTGTGGAAACCAATGAGGAGTGTTATCGGGCTTTAGCAATTGTACATGATGCTTTTCGCCCTATTCCTGGCAGATTTAAAGATTATATCGGCTTGCCGAAACCTAACCGTTACCAGTCGTTGCATACTGGAGTTATTGGCTTAACTGGTCGTCCTTTAGAGGTGCAAATTCGGACGCTGGAAATGCACCGGGTTGCAGAGTACGGTATTGCAGCCCATTGGAAGTATAAAGAAACAGGTGGTTCTCATAGCCAACTAACAGCCAGCGATGAGAAGTTTACTTGGTTACGCCAGCTGTTAGAATGGCAAAGTGACATGAAGGATGCTCAAGAGTATCTTGATAATGTCAAAGATAATTTATTTGAAGATGATGTTTATGTCTTCACTCCCAAGGGGGATGTTGTACCGTTAAGTCCTGCTTCAACAACTATAGATTTTGCCTATCGCATCCATACAGAAGTCGGAAACCACTGTGCAGGGGCGCGGGTGAATGGTCGGATGGTTCCTTTATCCACACGTCTCCATAATGGTGATATTGTAGATATTATTACCCAAAAGAATAGTCATCCTAGCTTAGATTGGCTGAATTTCGCCAGGACTTCGACAGCGAAGTATCGGATTAAACAATGGTATAAGCGATCGCGGCGGGAAGAAAATGTAGCGCGGGGACGGGAGTTATTAGAAAAGGAACTAGGTAAAACCGGGTTTGACAATTTGCTGAAGTCAGATGCGATGCACACCGTCGCCGAAAAATGTAATTATCACAGTACAGAAGATTTACTGGCTGGTTTGGGTTACGGTGAGGTGACTTTAAATCTGGTGTTAAATCGTTGGCGAGAAGTGATCAAAGCGCAACAACCAGCCGCAGAAGTCATTCCCATCATTCCCAAAGAGTCATCCACAGCGAAAACTTCGATGATCAGTTCCCGTTCGACTGACTCGCCGATTGTCGGGGTAGAAGGTTTAATGTATTATCTTGCCGGATGTTGTACACCGATACCGGGGGAATCAATTATTGGTGTGGTGACAAGAGGACGGGGAATTTCGATTCATCGCCAAGGGTGTCATAATTTGGATGCAGTGGAATGCGATCGCCTAGTTCCTGTGAGTTGGAACCCAGCCGCAGAAAACAGTGGTCGTCCCCATACTTACCCTGTGAATATTCAGATTGAAGCTTTAGACAGAGTGGGGGTATTGAAAGATATTTTATCACGGTTAAGTGACCAAGGTATTAACGTCCGCCATGCTCAAGTCAAGACTACCAGTGGTCAACCGGCGTTAATGGACTTAGGAATTGAAATCCGCGATCGCTCCCAACTAGAACAATTATTCACCCAAATCAAAAAGATGAGCGACATCCTCAATATCCGCCGTGTTGGTCAAGCCGAGGAATAATTGACTAATTTTGTAGAAGTTGTTCTTAGGCTACAGCCTGAGAACAATTTAAATGGGGATTAATTACTCAATTGCTGCACTCTGCACAGTTGAAGATGTAGATTAAATTTAAGTTAGGCTAACAACTAAATTAGCAGAAATTAAACACAGTAAAAATTATGTTGAAATCAATATTTATTTTAATTTACGCAGGTAAGTAGCAAGTTATAGAATCCATATAATTAAGGAATTTAATGTTTATATTCAATGATTCTAGGGATACCTGCGGTAAGCTAGGCTAATATACTCCGTGTAGGTTAAATAGATAAAAGCAGTCTGTGTATATTAGATTTATAGGAAAAAATCAAAGTGAAAATCTTATGTCTAACTATCAAGAAATATTACAGCAAGTTCAAAGCTTAACTCCTGAAGAACAAATTCGTTTAATTGAAGACTTATCAAGTTTAATTAGACAACGGGTGACGATGACACCTAAACCCAAGCGTAGCATTTTAGAATTACGTGGACTGGGTAAAGAAATCTGGAATGGTGTTGATGCTCAAGAATATGTTAATCAGGAACGTGATTCATGGAATGGCTAGTTCAGTTACAGAATCAAGTTGTGGGATTGGATACTGCACCACTGATTTATTTTATTGAAGAAAATCCTAATTATTTGGATGTTATAGATGCTTTCTTTGAAGCAATGTTTCGGGGTGATTTTAGTGTTGTTACCTCAGTTTTGACTATTACGGAAGTGTTAGTCTATCCCTTGCGGCAAGGAAACACAAGATTAGCTCAACAATATCGTGATATTTTGTTTAACTCCCAAGGGTTGACGACTATCGAAGTTTTTCCAGATATCGCCGAAACTGCTGCACAATTAAGAGCAAATTACAATTTAAGAACCCCAGATGCTATTCAGATGGCTACTGCTATTCGTGGAGGTGCATCATTTTTTTTGACGAATGATGCGCGTTTACCATCATTACCGGGGTTATCAGTGTTAGTGTTAGAGCAATTGATAGTGTAATGGCTAGCAGTATTATCAAGGAAGAAAACTATGAAAGCAGAATATGATTTTTCACAAGCTGAACAAGGTAAGTTTTACCATCCTGATGCAACGTTTCATTATCCGATTTCCCTTGAACCAGATGTTGATAATTTTTTCAAGAAAGTTGCTCAAGAGAAAAATATTGATGTGTAAATTTTAGTGAATGAATGGTTGAGAAATAATATTAAATTAATTGAAAGTATTCAGGAAAAGCAATAAAAGCAATTACACTCTACAACACCCCCAACCAGCGATACCTACGGTAAGCTACGCGATCGCACTCCACAACACACCCAACAGCGATCGCTGATATTATGATTGCACAGTAGGCGATACCTTTGGTAAGCTACGCCAACGCCTGACCAAATAAATTACCAAATCTTTGCTAATTCCAATACAAAACCCTTTAAAATGTCTTCGCCTGATATGGTTGGAGGAGATTCCAAAACCTCAACCTCTTTTCCTTGTCGATAAATCTCAACTTGACGATATTTACGATTAATTAACAAACCTAAACTTACACCATTATCTAAATATTCCCTCATCTTTTCTTGTGCAGCCTTCAAACTATCACTAGGTGAAAGTAACTCAATTACAAAATCAGGACAAACAGGAGGGAACTTTTCCTTTTGTTCATCTGTTAAAGTATTCCATCTTTGTAACTTTATCCAAGCAGCATCAGGAGAACGGTCTGCACCATTAGGCAACTTAAAGCAAGTTGAAGAATCAAAAGCGATGCCAGTACCATCAGCATCAGTCCAATTCATTAATTGTTGAGTAATTCTCGCATTTTTATTCCCTGTTTCTCCCCCCGTAGGCGGCATAATAATTAATTCTCCAGTTGCGCTGCGTTCAAATTTTAAGTCCCGATTTGCTTGACATAGATTAAAAAATTGCTCATCTGTCAGTTCCAATACTGGTTTAAGATTGACTGTGAAAGTATTCATAGTGATATTCCAGATTGAATATTAAAGCAGCAATTTTAACTACCTTACATACTATTCTATATTCCATTACCCCGTGAGCAATGAGCGATCGCACTCCACACTCCCAAAAGCGATACCTACGGTAAGCTACCCCTAACGCACTTCCCCATTCTAAAATCCAAAAGCTAGAGCATCAAGCATATATTTACTTTTTTCCCGTCCTACTTCTAGATAAATTTCTAGCAGTTCCTCATAAGCAGTTTCTCCCCCTAAAATATTCCAAAAGTCATTTCCCATAACTACAGCCTCATCAAAAGGTAAATAATTTTTTGCATATGTCCATTTATAATGAGCTTTGGTTGCACCATAAGGATTATAGGGCATTGCATAATAGGCTTTTATTTGGGGACGGTTTGCACCGCACAGTACATGAAATCTAAGTAGACGTTGTAAAACTTCTAAACATTGCCCTTTGTTTGGTTTAGGAGCTTTAATCTCAAATAAGAATTCTGTGCGATCTTTCGCCAGAATATAAAGATCAGCGCGAACTATCTTTGTTTCTAAATCATCAGTACGTCTTGCATTAAGGACTGCTGTTATCATCTCCTCGAAAGTTGGCTTTTTTTGTTTTTTCTCAGCAGCAGATTCGTAATTTTGTTTTTGAAGTTCAGCTTCTGCAAAAGCAGCATTACTGACTTCCGCTTTAATATCATAACCTCGACGTACATCTTGATGATGTTCTAAAGCAATTAAGCGAGCGCATTCTTCAAGAGAATTTCCCAATCTGGTACTCAAGCCACGCTCAAATTGATTGATACGTATTAATTCTGGTGGTATAAGAGCGGCTTGAAATGGCTTTAGTTCTCCATTAGATGAATATCTTGATAGATACTCTAATGCGCTAGTAGGCTTTAAAATTGTACGTCCTTTATATTCATCTATTAGACCATGAATAAATCCTTCTAAATAACCTTTAATGGCTATACGAGTATTTAAACTAATAGCTACCATAGTTAAAATTAAACCTATATAATTATTTTTAACAAAGCTTTTGCTAAATGATAGACTACAGGAACTGAGACAGCATTACCAAATTGATGCTTGGCTGTAGTTTCATTATCTGCAATTTTAAAACTTTCGGGAAATCCTTGTAATCTTGCATAATCTTGTGCAGTTAAAAGTTTATATTTATTTTTTAGATAAATTTCTTGAATAAATTTTTGCTTATATATTTCTGGTTTTTCACATTCTATAGATATAGTAGCTACATAATCTTTTGTGCCAGTAGCGGTTAAAGTTCCAATAGCATCAGCATGAGGTAAATATATTTTAGAAATTCCGTTAATACCTGAAGAAATTTTAGAATTTACAAATTCATACCCCTTATCCTCAACAAGACGTAGAATATTTTTATCTACTAAGCTATTGACTTCTTCAAGTTTTAAACTAGGAATCAAAGGTTGTAATACTTCAAATTTTAAAGGATTACCATCTTTAGGTCCATAAACTTTTTTTCTTCTATTTCTCAAGATTGTTTGACAAATGAGCTTTTCTTTAGGACTTGTTTCTATTAATTCCCAAGAATGAATAGTAGTATGTCCATTTCTGATATCAGCAAAAGTAAAAAAATCATTCAATTCATCGATTTTTTGAAATCTCCCTCTAGAAGCCGGAATTTTACCATCAGGATATAAAATTTCTGGTGGAAATTTCTTTTTCGGATAATTACTACATTGAACCCCCGGAATTACATCACAAAGTTTTATCTTTTTATTTAGTGATTGAGGAAAAGTATAACCCCAGCAGTTATCAAGGTCATTTCTAATACCAACAATAAATATCCTATCTCTATCTTGGGGTAAACCAAAGTCATAGGAATTTATCACCTGATATTTAATTACATAGCCAGATGCTGTCAGATGATTAATTATATACTCTAGACTGGCTTTGTTTCTTGGTTCAGCTAAACCTTTAACATTCTCAAATATAAATGCTTTTGGTTGGCTATTTTTTACTAATCGAAAAACATCTAACCATAATTTACCCCTTGGATCTTCTAATCCTTGTAATTTTCCTGCTATAGACCAAGGTTGGCAGGGAACACCACCAACTATCACATCTATTTCAAAAGGCAAATGATTTAAATTAGTAATATCTCCTAAATATATTTCATGATTATTCGTATCTTTAATAAAATTTTTTTGATAAATTTTAATAGCTTCTTTATCAATTTCTGAATATCCTAAACAAATTCCTCCTAATTCTTCCAGAGGAATTCTAAACCCTCCTATACCAGAAAATAAGTCTACAAATGTAAATTTTGATTGGACAACTATGGTATTAACTGGTTCAAACAATTGAAACAATTCTAACTGTTGAGCATAAACACCTGTTTCTATTTTTTTGCTTTTGAGCATAACCGATTCAGAAATAAGACAGCAAATTAAGGCAGGCATAATACCTGCCCTAAAATAACTATTCTATACCCTCAATTCGGTCTTCAACTTCTTGGTACAACTCGCGGAGGCGGTCTAAATTCTCCTCGCTAGTTTCCCAATAACCGCGACCATTCACTTCCAACAAAGTGGAAACCATCTTGCGGAAAGAATGGGGGTTGAGGTTCATCAACCGTTTTTGCATTTCTTCATCTTTGATGAAGGTTTCGTTCGCATCCTCATAAATCCAGTTGTCCACAGCACCAGCTGTTGCACTCCAACCCATTGTATTCACCAACCGCTTGGAGAGTTCGCGCACACCTTCGTAACCGTGAGACAGCATCCCCTCATACCACTTGGGATTTAACAATTTGGTACGGGCATCTAAGCGCACTGTTTCTGATAATGTGCGGACTTGGGCGTTAGCTGTGGTGGTGTCGGCTATGTAAGATGCTGGTGTCTTACCATCTCCACGCAGAGTTGACACAAGCTTGGTGGGGTCTGAGTCGAAGTAGTGGGATACGTCGGTCAAGCTGATCTCGGAAGAATCCAGGTTTTGGAAAGTCGCATCAGCAGTTTTCAGGGTGCTTTCAAAAATCTGGCGGGATTGTTCCATCATACCGGGGTTATCGGCACTGAAAGCAAAGGACTTACGGGTGAGGTACATTTCTTGTAACTCAGCTTCGCTTTCCCAGGTGCTGTTTTCTACCGCCAAGTTGATGTTAGAGGAGTAAGAACCAGAAGCATTCGAGAAAACACGGGTGGCTGCTTGTCTGAGGTTAATTCCCAATTCCTCAGCTTGTTGCATGGCGTGTTTGCGGACAAAATTCATTTCTGTGGGTTCATCCGCTTCCGCAGCCATCTTCACAGCTTGGTCTAGTAGGTTCATCTGGTTGATGAACAAGTCGCGGAATACACCAGAACAGTTGATTACAACGTCAATTCTGGGTCTTCCTAATTCTTCTAAGGGAATTAACTCCAACTTGTTCACCCGTCCCAAAGCATCGGGAACCGGACGCACACCCACCATCCACATGATTTGTGCTAGTGATTCGCCGTAGGTTTTGATGTTATCTGTTCCCCAGAGAACACAGGCGATGGTTTCGGGCCAATTACCGTTGTTTTCGGCTTTGTTCCGTGCCAAAAGTCTATCTACAACGATTTTAGCTGATTGTACTGCCGCAGATGTAGGAATGGCTTGGGGGTCGAGGGCGTGAATGTTTTTACCTGTGGGCAGTACATCCGGGTTACGGATGGGGTCGCCACCAGGGCCGGGTAGAATGTATTCGCCTTCTAAACCTTTGAGTAATGCACCGAGTTCGTTGTCTGCACAAACTTGTTGTAAACAGAATTCTAAATACTCAAACAGAGGTTTCAACGCTGAAGCATCAACTTTGGGATAACCTGCTTGAAGCAGTGCTTCTACCCAAGGTTCTTTTTTGCCCATGTTGAAGAAATTCAACTTGGAAACTAAAGAAACCCGTCCTTCCGCGTCGGTTTGTTCTTGTACCAAGGCGCGAACAGCAGCGCGAGTTGCTAGGGTGATGTCTTGCAGCAGCTGGACATCTTCTAATACGCCTCGATCGCTGTTTTGGTAAATTTCGTCAATGTCGCGCCCTACGCTGTTGGCAATAATGCGGGGTAAGCTTTGAATTTCTTCTTCTTGACGGTCTAAGCTGGCAATGTTTACCAGAGTTGCGATCGCTTCCTCTGCACTTGGGGGTTTACCAATGACGTGCAAACCACAAGGCAATAACCGAGATTCAATTTCCATCAACTTGCGGTAGACGCTGCCGACAATATTATCCCGTTCTTCTGGGGTCATATCTTTGGCATCAATTTCTGGCAAGTCGATGTCTTTATCTAGGTTCACCATCCGGCATTTATCCATGATGGTGTTGACAATGGGGATACCGCGACCGCTATCTTTTAAGGTTTGGTAAGAACCGATTAACTCGCTGAGTTCTTTCAAACCTTTGTATAAACCTGCGTTTTCTGCGGGTGGTGTGAGGTAAGAAATTGTCTCGGCGTAACTGCGGCGTTTGGCAATTGTCGCTTCGCTGGGGTTGTTGGCGGCGTAGTAGTACAGGTTGGGAATTGTGCCGATTAAGTTATCGGGGTAACATTCGCCTGACATCCCCATTTGCTTACCGGGCATGAATTCCAAAGAGCCATGAGTACCAAAGTGTAGTACCGCATCAGCACCCCAAATTCTTTCTAGGTAGGTGTAGTAAGCTGCAAAGCCGTGATGAGGGCTGGCGGAACGGGAGAACAACAACCGCATGGGGTCGCCTTCATAACCAAAGGTGGGCTGAACACCAATGAAGACGTTACCGAATTGCTTACCGTAAACTAAGAGGTTTTGTCCGTCGCTGTTGAGGTGTCCTGGTGGTGGCCCCCAGTTTTCTTCTAGGCGTTGGGAATAAGGTGTGAGTGCTTCGTATTCTGGCACTGACATCTTATAAGCAATGTTGAGTTCGGGGCTAGCGTACTGTGCCTGTGCGTCGTGGATGACTTGTTCCATCAACTCTTTCGCGTTTTCTGGTAAGTCTTGCACGTCGTAGCCGTTGTTTCTCAATGCTTTCAAGACTTCGTAGATAGAACCGAAGACATCTAGGTAAGCGGCTGTACCTACGTTGCCTTTATCGGGGGGGAAGCTGAAAACGGTGATGGCAACTTTTTTGTTAAGTTTGGGTTTGCGGCGGAGGTTAGCCCATTTTAAGGCACGTTGCGCTACGGCTTCGATGCGGTCTTGTAGGGCGATCGCTTTCCCGGTTGCCCCATCTCTACCCGATAATATAATCGGTTCAATCGCTCCATCTAATTCGGGTATGGCAATTTGCAATGCTACCTGAATCGGATGTAAGCCTAAATCGCTATCTAACCACTCTTCGGTAGTCTGGAATACTAAAGGCAAGGCCACCATATAAGGACGGTTGAGGCGTTTGAGTGCATCAATTGCCTTGGGATGGTCTTGTCTAGCGGGGCCGCCTACTAGGGCAAAACCTGTTAAAGATATTACCGCATCAACTAAGGGTGCTTTGGTAGTTGGTTCGTAGAAGTAAGCATCCACAGGCTTGGAGAAATCCAAACCACCTGCAAATACTGGTACTACTCTCGCACCGAGGGCTTCCAATTCTTGCACCATCGCTACGTAATGGGCATCATCCCCGGTAACTAGGTGAGTGCGTTGTAAGACTAACCCAACACAGGGGGCTAAGGGGTCTTTTAAATCACTGGAGATGTCTTTGCGGGCTGTGTACCAGTTGAGATATTCTCTAACATCCTCAAACATGGTAGTTGACAAAGGATGCCAAATACCCATGTCGGGGTACACAACTGGTGCTTGATATGCCAGCGATGTAATATTTTGTTTTTCTACTTTATCTAATACGTATTTATCAGCGAGCATCAGCAAGAAGTTTTCCAGGTTTTCTGGTGAACCTCCCAGCCAATACTGGAAGCTCAACATAAAATTGCGAGCATCTTGGGCTTTTTCCACGGGTAAAAACTTCAGCACCTGCGGTAAAGTCCGCAACAGCTTCAGCATCCCATCTTGGAAACCAGCCCCGGATTTTTCCTTGCGTTTCCGCATGAATTGGGCGATCGCACTCTTCGATTGTCCCAACTGTGCCAAGGAAAAGCTGCCCATTTTGTTCAGGCGCATCACCTCTGGCATGGAGGGAAATACAACAGCCACATCCAGGCGATCGCGATATGGTTCAACTGCTGTAACTACTTTCTGTGCTAAGTCTTCGATGAAAATCAATGAGGCAATAAAAACATTGGCACTCTCCATATCCCGCTTAAACTCTTCATAGTTTTCCGGGTCTCTGAGTTCCTCAATTAAATACCCACTGATTTCAATTGCCAGATTAGGATTGTTTGAGTTAATCGCGCGAACCGCTTGCGACAGTGCGCTCTGGTACTGGGACTCAAGCACGACATAGACCACCTTAATTAAATTACGTCCGCCTAGGTTATCAGGCGCAATGTGTCTAATGGTGGACTTGACGTGGGTGAACATGCTTCCTCGGCTCCTTTGATGCGTGTTCTCTAGTGAATTTGCTTGGCGACTTTTTGCCGCAAAACATTAGTTCTTATGTTCGGCAATATGTGATTTTTATCAGAAAAACCCTACCAAATGGGCATTTTAACGGCTATCTGACACAAATCGATATAAAAATCGCAAAATTTATTAACAAACATTAACTAATAATAAGAGCAAATGCTCACTATTTGTAACAAAAAATTAACATTTATGAGTAGCGTTTGGGTAGTAGGCAGTAGAGTAGACAATGGATCAGAGGGGCAGGGGCGCAGGGGAGTAGGGGGAGAAAAACTAATGACCAATGACCAATGACTAAATTCGACATCCTGATTCTTTCCAATGGCCCTGGTGAGCTGACAACCTGGGTGCGTCCAGTAGTTAAGGCTTTGCGGCAAAAACTCGGTAATAACCGTGACGAGGTGAGGATTTCCGTAGTGTTATCACCTTGTCCTCATGCCAGTGGCAAAGAAGCAGCGATCGCCCTTTCTTTCCCAGAAGTAGACCGAGTACAATCAGCAGAGCATTTTTGGCAATTTTTGCTATGGGGCAGAACTGCGGAAAATTGGGAATGGAGTCATCAAGGTGTAGTTGTTTTCTTAGGTGGCGACCAAATTTTTCCGGTAATCATCGGCAAAAAGCTGGGATATCGCACAGTAGTTTACGCCGAGTGGGAAGCCCGATGGCATAATTTAATTGACCGCTTCGCAGTCATGAAACCAGCAGTTGCGGCTAAAGTCTCCCCCAAATACGCCGACAAATTTACCGTCGTGGGCGACTTAATGCTAGAAGCCCAATCCCCAATCCCCAATCCCCAATCCCCAATCCCCAATCCCCAATCCCCAATCATCGGCATTTTACCCGGTTCAAAACCAGCAAAATTAGCCCAAGGAGTGCCGCTAACTTTAGCCATTGCCGAACACATCCACGGAAAAATACCAGACACTAAGTTTGTGATTCCCGTCGCCCCAACTTTGGATTTACAAACTCTAGCCAGTTTTGCCGATTCCCAAAAAAACCCGTTTCTCGAAACATTTAAATTTTCTGGTGCTTCCTTAGTTGTCTCAGCACAAAGTCATCAATACCCGCTACTGAGAACAGCTAAAGGATTAAATGTAGAGCTACACCAAGAAAATCCTGCCTATAACTTATTATCGCATTGTTCTATCTGCTTAACTACCGTCGGAGCGAACACCGCCGAGTTAGGTGCTTTGGGTGTGCCAATGATTGTGTTGCTACCCACTCAACAACTTGATGCGATGCGTTCTTGGGATGGTTTACCAGGGTTACTCGCTAATTTACCAGGGGTAGGTTCTACCTTTGCCAAAATCATTAATTGGCTGTTTCTCAGACGCAAAGGTTTATTAGCATGGCCAAATATCTGGGCAAAAGCAGAGATAGTTCCAGAACTTGTCGGAAAACTCGAAGCTGAAACAGTCGGAGAAATGGTTTTAGACTTTTTGGCTCATCCAGAGAAATTAGAAGAAATACGAACTAACCTAAGAAACGCCAGAGGCGAAAGCGGCGCAGCCGAGAAAATGGCGCAAATTGTCACTGAGGAAATTGGTAAGTAGGGAGTAGGGGAGCAGGGGAGATTTTTCCCAAAAATTCTTTAATTTTGAATTTTGCGAAAAGTTCTGTAGGCGGGTTTCCCGCCGTAGGAAACTTTTCAAGACGAATTTTGAATTTTGAATTGGTATGACTAATGACTAATTAATCAGACTGCCCATCTCTACGCCCTAGTTCATAAATACCGCAACCCATACAGGCAAGTATACCTGTACTAATTGCCCAACTGCGTCCTAAACTGATTTCAACTCCCCAGTTACATAATGCCCCAATTACCAAAAACGGCACTATACTAAACAGTGAGGCGTAAAAGGCGTTTTGCGATTCTCTGGCTTTGCGCGTTTTTTCAAATTCTGACTGGCTAGTATACAGCGATCGCTCGGCAAAGTTAAACCATCGGTTGAGTTGTTCGATTACCCATTCACTCACCGGGAAGAAACCTAAGTATAACGCCAAAGACCACAAACTCGCTCCGGCGATCGCCACAGTATCTAATTCAAAACGGAAAGGTAATATTTCAGTCAGCATAGCTTGGTTGCGTCCTGCACAGGGTCAACTTGACTCATCATCGAGCTTCAATTAACCTATTCCGTCATTTTACGCCTAAAACATCACAAGATTTTAATTACTTAACAACTATCCCGTTAGGCAGCTTATCTTAATTCTATATAATTTATCTAAATATAATTATACATAATCATACGTGTCACTGCGGTATCATCAATCATCAACCCTGACCATCTTTTACAGCAGTTTCCTAAGTTATGAGGTACAAGGTTAACAGGCAGGATGCCTGTTCCACAAGGGTTTTATGATTTCAGTTTGTACCTCACTAAGATGAAATATGCTGTATATTATGTCTGCCAGTTTTTTTGTTATCTAAAATACATTTTTTCTCTAAATTAAGTATATACGTAAAACAGTATCTATCCTGAAAACTGATACATTGATGGAATAGCTTAGTAGTTAGAGGCAAAGTATACTATAAACACCTCTGCGAAACTCTACTTGAGAATGTAGAGACGTTGTATGCAACTTCTCTACAAGTTCCCAGCATTCCCTTATACGCAAGGTCTGGGGGTGATATTTTTTAAATGTTAATTATAGCAATAGATTTGATAGGTAATTCTAATGATACCAAGCATTTGAAATATGCTACTTTTACCAAGATTCGGCTAAAAAAAATCAATTTGACAGTGTAAACCCTTATGTCGTAAGCTAATTTCTTGAAAATCTCAATATTTCTACTGAAATCTTTGTAATGCCAAGATTGGCAAATAGTGATAAAACACAATTTTTCACTAATAAATTTGAATTTTGGTTATAGATTTACTTTGGTATTTGTGAAATTTTCAACAAGTAAGAATTGATTATATTTAATTGGCTTGAGGAATAAAAATAATGAATAAGCAGCAACAAAAAAAAGTTTTTTCTGGAGTCAAACTATTAATTTTATGTTTAAGTATTTTTAGTTGTATAACTGTATTACCGCAAATAGAAACTGTTAGAGCCAGAGAAACAAGGTCAAATAAAACAGCAACAAGTAGCGGTTGGTTAGCTGCTTCTTTTCCAGTAGAGAATTTTCAAGCTTATACATCAGCCTTTGGGTATCGTCGTTCTGCAACTGGTGGTAATAATTGGGAATTTCACAATGGTTTAGATATTGCTGCACCACAAGGTAGTTACATTCGTAATTGGTGGGGTGGTACTGTAACTAAAGTGAGCGATCGCGGAGCTTGTGGTACTCACATAGTGATAAAATCAGGCAAATGGGAACACACCTATTGTCATTTAGAAGGTTATGTAGAAACCGCCAATGGTAGGCGGTTTATGATTGATCGCGCTGGGGGAATTCAAATATGGGAAGGTCAAACAATTCCCACCGGAGCGAGAATTGGTAGAATTGGGATGACTGGACGCACAACAGGCCCTCACCTGCATTGGATCATGAAGTATGCAAATAACTATGTCGATCCCGCAATGGTGTTAAAAGAAATGTTTAGCCAACAGCAAATAGCTAGAGGTAATGCCAGGTACAGAAATCAGCAGTCGCAAGTCATCATCCAAGACTCACAACGTATTCTTGATGCTGGTTATTAGGACTGGAAGGGATTGGAAGGGACTAGGTAAAAGTTTTTCACCCCTACACCCCTACACCCAACTCCCTACTCCCTGTGTTTCCTAGGATTGAGATACGGCTACCTTTTCATCAATTAATGGTGTATTATTCTCGGCGATGATTTTGCGGAATTCTTCACCATCAATGGTTTCTTTTTCTACCAACAAATCTACAAGTCGCTCTAATAATAGGCGATTTTCTTGCAACAATTCTTTGGCTTTTTGGTAGCAAGTATTGACAATCTCTCGGATTTGTGCATCAATTTTTCCGGCTATTTCCTCAGAATAGTCTGATTTATTCATCCAGTCGCGTCCTAAAAACACCTCTCCACCCTGATTTTCTAAGGAGACTGGCCCTAATTCAGACATACCAAATCTTGTCACCATCTGCCGCGCCATTGATGTCACTTTTTGCAAGTCATCCCCTGCACCTGTGGTAACTTCCGGTTGACCAAAAACAATTTCTTCAGCTGCACGACCTCCCAAAGTAGCTGTAATTCTAGCTTTGATTTGGGAACGGGAAATTAAACCTTGTTCTTCGTTGGGGGTGAACCAAGTTAAACCTTGTGCTTGTCCCCTGGGGATGAGGGTGACTTTCTGTACTGGGTCATGGTCTTTTAATAACGTCCCTATTAAGGCGTGTCCAACTTCATGATAAGCAATCAAGCGTTTGCTTTTGCTGTCTACTAGGGGTGTCCCTTCCATCCCAGCGACTACTCGATCTACAGCATCATCAATTTCTAAAATAGTGATGGCTTCTTTGCGTCTGCGAGCTGTGAGAATTGCGGCTTCATTGAGGAGGTTGGCTAAATCTGCACCTGTGAATCCTGGTGTGCGACGAGCGATCGCATCTAAAGATACACTAGGATCAATCTTTTTATTGCGAGCATGAACTTGCAAAATTTCCAGTCGTCCCTTCAAATCAGGTGCATCCACTATCACCTGTCTGTCAAAACGACCGGGACGCAACAACGCCGCATCTAAGACATCGGGACGGTTAGTAGCCGCAATAATAATAATCCCTGTGTTACCTTCAAAACCATCCATTTCGGTGAGTAACTGGTTGAGGGTTTGCTCTCTCTCGTCGTTACCACCACCGATACCAGCACCTCTTTGTCTACCTACCGCATCGATTTCATCAATAAAGATTAAGCAAGGTGCATTGTCTTTAGCTTTTTTAAATAAATCACGGACGCGGGAAGCACCCACACCCACGAACATTTCTACAAACTCCGAACCGGAGATACTAAAGAACGGTACACCAGCTTCACCAGCGATCGCTTTTGCTAGTAAAGTTTTACCAGTACCCGGAGGCCCGATCAACAGCACACCTTTGGGAATACGTGCGCCCACAGCCGTAAATCTTTCTGGCTGTTTTAAAAAAGTCACAACTTCTTGTAATTCTTCTTTCGCTTCTTCAATACCTGCAACGTCGTCAAACTTTACCCCTGTTTTGGCTTCCATTTGAAAACGCGCTCTCGATTTACCAAAGTTCATAGCTTGGCTGGAAGCATTGGTAGAACGGCGCAAAAACAACAGCATTAAAGCCACTAAGGGCAAAATCCACATCAAGTTAATTAGTAGTCCAACTGCTGCTCTACTATTGGCAGAAGAAACTTCCCCAAAATCTACATTGTTTTCTTTGAGTTGATTAATTAACTCTGGGTTTTGCGCTAACAGCCTCACCTGTATCGGTGGTGTATCTGGCTTCTGCCCTTTTAAATAAACTTTTGCTATCTGTTCAGTTTCGTCTAATTCTACTCTTTTAACCTGTTCTTGATTAATTTTTTGGATTAACTGCCCATAAGTTAGCGAGTCGCGCTCTGCTTTTTGAGCCAAGGCGGGATTACCCCCCAAAATACTCGGCAACATCATCAAACTGGCTGCAACTGCGCTAGTCCAAGCCACACGCTTTGGTGATTGCTGTTTCATCAATGCCTGTTTACCAAAATTTTTCATAACAATTACCCTTTATCTGCTGCCATAGCCGAGCATTTGATTTACCCTACTCTTTTAGCAAAAATTGCCATAACTCGTAGTCACTGCTATCTAATCTAGTCTAACTCCCACTCTCCAAGTCAAAAGATAGATAGCAATATTTAAAAGCAAGGATTCTTTTATTGTGTAACTTTTCATCGTGACTTTTACACTTTTTCTTCCCAATATTCCATCCTCAGTAGTTTGACTGTGGTGACATCAATCGTTAACATAGTAAACATAATCGTAATGACTTCGTTTTTTAGATTTTCTTAACTATAGGTAGATTATGGTGAAAATTGTGGGTATTGGGGGTAGTTTAAGAACCAACTCTTACACCCAGTTAGCTTTGCAGATAGCAGCACAACGCCTAGAAGCTATAGGTGCAGAGGTAGAGATTTTAGACTTAAGACAGCTAAACTTACCATTTTGCAATGGTGATAAAGAGTATCCAGAATATCCCGATGTGCAGCGATTGCGTGATACTGTGAGTAATGCTGATGGATTAATTTTGGCGACACCTGAATATCATGGCGGTGTTAGCGGTGTCTTGAAAAATGCCCTTGATTTAATGAGCTTTGAACAACTGTCAGGGAAAGTTACCGGATTAATTAGTGTACTCGGTGGTCAATCTAATAGCAATGCCTTAAATGATTTGCGTTTGATTGTGCGTTGGGTGCATGGTTGGGTAATTCCAGAGCAAATTGCTATCGGACAAGCTTATGGTGCGTTCAGTCCCGAAGGCAAAATTTTAGATGAAAAACTTTCCCAAAGATTTGATCAATTCGCCCAGAGTTTGGTGGAAAATACTCGCAAGCTGCGAGGAGTAGATTAGACACTGGAGCATGGGAAACATGATGTTTTGTAGTAAGGACTTCAGTCCTGAGAAAATAAGGACTAAAGTCCTTACTACAAACCGGTGTTTAATGATGGTGGTGATGATGGTGGTGATGAATCTCTATATGTGGATTTACTGTTAATCCTTGCTCATTTTGTAACTCAGCAATTTGAGAATTTGCCCACTCTGCCGCCATCGCTAAAAACTCTGGATGGTCGTTAACGCAAGGCATTTGTACATAATCCACATCAGGATAATTTTTTTCTAAAGCGTGTATTATGTGGTGTACATCTAGTAAAGTTTCATGGTTTTCTGTGGCAAAACCAATAGGCATAAAGATGATTGCTTTTGCACCCAATTGAATCAGGTTATTAGCGGCTTGTGTTGCATTGGGTTGCGTCCATTCAATTAGGGGTGTGTCGTGGTTGAGCCAACCTACGGAAATGAGAGGATAACGGTTAATTAACTCCTCCCGCACCAACTCATATAATGCTTGACTTTCCGTAATTCCAGAAGTGAAACCTTTGGCTTTGTGAGGACAACCGTGATTCATTAACACGATACCAATTTGAGAAGGTAAATATGCTGCTGTTAAATCAGCGTTAATTTTCTCCTCAACCAGACGCGCCATTAAATGAATATATTCCGGCTGATTATAGAAAGATGGGATGTAACGTAGTCCTTTTAACCAATGGTTTTCACCTTCAGTTATCTCAGCTAGAGCTTTGTTGACTTGCTCAATCGCAATTCCACTGGTAAAGATAGAATCAACCACCAGTAGAGGATAAATTAGGATTTTATCAAAGCCTTGGTTTTTGATTTCTGCTAAAACTTGGTTTGGTAAAAAAGGAGCGCAGAAGTTAAAAGCTTTGAAGACTTGAACGTTACTACCCCACTTAGCCTGTAGTTGTTGTTCAATTCCAGCCCGTTGTTTTTCAAAGATGGCATTATGAGGGGAGATAAAATCATGATGTTGGTGTCCCCATTCGTGGCGGTCAAATAATGCCAATAATTTTGCTAAAGGTGGATATATCCAGGTAGGAACGGGTGCAAATTTGGCTGTGAGTAGATTTAGAGCCTGTTCGTTATAGTTGGCAAAATCTTCGTAGCTTTCGACTTCACCATAACCCATGAGCAACACCGCTACTCGGTTTTGAGTTGGTAAATGCTCCTGGGTGTTTTGTAATTTTTCCGGTGTGGCAACCACAATGAGTTCCTCAATGTAAACCAGAATAGAAGACAAAATCAACAGCTAGTACATAGCTGGGGTTTTGCCTAATTAGTTATTTATTATCCCATCCCCCCCGATGGGATAACCACCAAATTGACAATAATATATCAAAAGACACATATTAGTGTTATTACTTCATACTGGTGTTAAAAAAGTTTAAGTAGTGAAGACTGGAGAGTGAGGGAGCAGAGGAGCAGGGGGAGTAGGGGAAGCAGGGGAGGCAGGAGATTTTTTGCCCAGAATTCTTTAATTTTGAATTTTGCGAAAAGTTCTGTAGGCGGGTTTCCCGCCG
>NZ_LUHJ01000026.1:275012-324538 GCF_001597745.1 Anabaena sp. 4-3
TGAATTGAAATGACTATAATTATTTGCCCTGGAATTCATGAAGCAGATTTAACTGAAAGCTTTATTTCAGGGTGTTGGGGTGGTTTAACGACAGATATTTTTAGTCAAGAGAGAGAGAATATATTAGTTGCGCCTGTACCGGGGGTGTTGGCGGTATCGTCATGGCATATTTTGCAGTTTGTACGCGATCGCTTACACTCTAGTCTAGAATCGCCAGTCATCTTCATCAGCTTTAGTGCTGGTGTAGTCGGAGCGATAGGTGCAGCTTGGCAATGGCAACTTTTGGGTGGTCATGTCAAAGCATTTATTGCTATAGATGGTTGGGGGGTACCATTATGGGGTAACTTTCCCATACATCGGCTCAGTCATGACTATTTTACTCATTGGAGTTCATCTTGGCTCGGTAGTGGGCAAGATAACTTTTATGCAGAGCCAGCAGTTGACCATTTAACTATATGGCGATCGCCCCAAATAGTACAAGGCTGGTGGGTAAATTCCTCCCAAGGTGAAATTTCTCCCCCAAAAAACCGGCTCACGGCTGCCGAATTTCTACATTTATTATTAAAACGCTATGAACAAAAATGATCCGGAAAACAATATAAGCACAAAGGAGTGAGAAATAGAGGATTTTGGGCTACAGAGTCAAGATCATAAATCAGATGAGCCAGGGAGCAGGGGAGAAGAACTTTTACCCAGTCCCCAATCCCCAGTCCCCAATCCCCAATCCCCACTCCCCATCTACCCTAGTAAAAATACCAACGTGAATCATGTTTCCAACTGAACCGGCGGATGTCAATATCGGGTTTGGCGCACTGCTAAAAAATCGAAATTTTATGCTCCTATGGATAGGACAGTTACTATCCCAATTAGGCGATAAAGTTTTTTTTGTTTTAATGGTGGCTTTGCTGGAAAATTACCCACCGCTTCCGGGTTTAGCAGAAAACTCCATGTACTCAATTTTGATGGTGGCATTCACTCTACCAGCAATTTTATTAGGTTCTGCGGGTGGTATTTTTGTTGATCGCTTCTCTAAAAAGCTGATTTTACTAGGCTCGAATATATTACAGGCTATATTGACGCTATTAATAGCATTTGCGCCGCGAGACTTTGTGATTTTTTTAATTCTGACTTTTGCGATTTCTGCCTTAGCACAGTTTTTTGCACCCGCAGAACAGGCGGCGATTCCGGTTGTGGTGCCAAGAGAAAATTTTATGGCGGCGAATGCTCTTTACAGTAGCACAATGATGGGGGCGTTAATTGTTGGTTTTGCGATAGGGGAGCCGATATTGAGTTGGGCAAAGGCTTGGTTAGGTGCAGGGTATGGTCAACAAGCGGTAGTAGGTGGATTATATTTATTGTCAGCAGTTGCCTTTCAGTTTGTTGATTTTAGATCAGAAAACAAAACTGTGAGCGATCGCCGCACATTAATCACTCCTTGGGCAGATTTTAAAGCTGGCTTACGTTATCTGACAAAAAATCGCCTTGTATTAAACGCCATGCTGCAACTGACGACTTTATACTGTGTGTTTGCAGCTTTAATGGTACTCGCAATTAGATTAGCAGCAGATTTTGGTTTACAAGAAAAACAATTCGGCTTTTTCTTAGCAGCAGCCGGAGTAGGTATAGTATTAGGTGCAGCTAGTTTGGGACATTGGGGCGACAAATTGCACCATAAACCCTTACCCTTAATTGGATTTTTGGTAATGGCATTAGTTTTAGGACTATTTACCTTTACACATAATCTTTTGCTAGCTCTAGGACTTTGTGCATTATTGGGTATTGGTGCAGCCTTTATCGGCGTACCCATGCAAACCCTGATACAACAGCAAACACCACCAACAATGTATGGTAAAGTATTCGGCTTTCAAAACCATGCGGTAAACATAGCCCTATCAGCACCGTTAGCAATTACCGGGCCATTAACCGATGCTTTAGGCTTGAGAACTGTATTAGTAGGAATGAGTTTTTTAGTTGCGGCTGTAGGTGTGTGGGCGTGGCAAAATACCCGCAGAGTCTTGCAAGATGTAATTTAGTTATTAGTCATTAGTTATTAGTTATTAGTCATTAGTCATTAGTCATTAGTTTTTCTCCCCCTGCTCCCCTGCTCCCCCTACTCCCCCTACTCCCCCTGCTCCCCCTGCTCCCCCTGCTCCCCCTGCTCCCTCCACCCCAAGTCAGGGAAAATTAACTCAAAAGATGTGCTTTAGTCCTAAACTAAAATTATGATTTATGTTGTGTGGACAGTTTTTAGCATGATTGCGCTACATCAGCCACATCCAGAAGACATAAATTTCAGTCATAATTAGGTTGAGATTTTCAATTAGAATTGAAATATTAAATACAGAATTCCCGCATAAACTTAGCTATCCTCTGAGGTTTGATCGTGACTGTGAGCTTGCCTTCCCCGACTAGTCCCTCACAAACAGAGCAAAATAAACACTCTGCCAGTTCTACATCATCAGTTGTCACCCCGAAACGGGTAACAGGTGGTTCTGCACTACTGGATAGCCTCCTGCGCCACGGTGTTGAATATATTTTTGGCTATCCTGGTGGAGCTATACTACCAATCTATGACGACCTCTACAAAGTCGAAGCAACTGGCAGCATTAAACATATTCTAGTGAGGCACGAACAAGGGGCGGCTCATGCTGCTGATGGTTATGCCCGTGCGACTGGAAAAGTGGGTGTGTGCTTTGGTACTTCTGGCCCTGGAGCGACTAACTTGGTAACAGGTATCGCTACAGCATACATGGATTCGATTCCGATGGTGATTGTCACCGGACAAGTACCCCGGAAAATGATTGGTACAGATGCTTTCCAAGAAACAGATATTTACGGAATTACTCTACCCATAGTTAAACATTCCTATGTGGTACGTGACCCGGCTGATATGGCGCGGGTTGTGGCTGAGGCGTTCCACATTGCTAGTACAGGTCGTCCTGGGCCTGTGTTAATTGATGTGCCTAAAGATGTGGCGTTTGAAGAATTTGATTATGTGCCTGTAGAACCGGGTTCTGTGAAATTACCGGGTTATCGTCCGACTGTCAAGGGTAATCCTCGGCAAATCAACGCCGCAATTCAATTAATTCAAGAAAGCCGTCGTCCTTTACTTTACGTTGGTGGGGGTGCGATCGCATCCGGCGCACACGCTGAAATTCAAGAACTAGCAGAGTTATTCAACATCCCCGTCACTACCACCTTGATGGGTATCGGTGCATTTGATGAACACCATCCCCTGTCTGTGGGAATGTTGGGTATGCACGGTACTGCTTACGCTAACTTTGCGGTGACGGATTGTGATTTGCTGATTTGTGTCGGTGCCAGGTTTGATGACCGTGTAACTGGCAAGTTAGATGAATTCGCTTCCCGTGCTAAAGTAATTCATATCGACATCGACCCCGCAGAGGTGGGTAAAAACCGCGTCCCAGAAGTACCCATTGTTGGTGATGTGCGGAAGGTGTTAATTGACTTGTTGCGTCGCTGCAAACAAGCTAATATCAAACCCACACCTAACCAAACTACCGAATGGTTGAATTTAATTAACCGTTGGCGTGAAGAGTATCCTTTGGTAGTTCCACACCATGCTGACAGCATCTCACCGCAAGAGGTAATTGTAGAAGTCGGTAGCCAAGCACCCCACGCTTTTTATACTACTGATGTTGGTCAACATCAAATGTGGTCGGCGCAATTCCTCAAGAATGGCCCTCGACGCTGGATTTCTAGCGCAGGTTTGGGAACTATGGGTTTTGGTTTACCTGCGGCTATTGGTGCGAAGGTGGCTTTTCCCGATGATGAAGTCGTTTGTATTAGCGGTGATGCTAGTTTTCAAATGTGTTTGCAAGAGTTGGGTACTGCTGCACAATATGGCATAAATGTCAAGACCGTAATTTTAAATAACGGTTGGCAGGGGATGGTACGCCAATGGCAACAAGCTTTCCACGGGGAACGCTATTCATGCTCAAATATGGAAGTAGGGATGCCAAATATTGAGTATTTGGCTAAAGCCTATGGAATTAAGGGGATAATAGTGACAGAGCGTGAACAGTTGAAGGATGCGATCGCCCAAATGTTAGCCCATAATGGCCCGGTAATTTTGGATGTTCACGTTACCAAAGACGAAAACTGTTATCCAATGGTAGCTCCTGGTAAGAGCAACGCTCAAATGATTGGTTTACCCAAGCAACCACCGAAAGCCAGTGTAGAACCAGTTTATTGTAGTCATTGCGGTACAAGCAACGCCTCTGACCATAAGTTCTGTTCTGAGTGCGGGACTAAGTTGTAGTTAGCGGCTGTGGTGATAATTTGAAGTCTTCAGTAGCAACCAGGAATTTGAGATAATTTCTGGTTGCTTGCTTTTTGCGGTGAAGAAACTGGATGGAATTGATATTGAACGCAGATGGACGCAGATAAACGCGGATAAAGACAGATAAATCAATCTATTTGATAATTATGAGCAACTTCACATAAAGTTGGTATTACCTATAAAGGGAATGGGGGAATTATGTAGAGACGTTGCATGCAACGTCTCTACATTTGTAGGGTTAACAGCTAGTTAGTGTTTTACTAACGAAACCTAACAAATGGTTACATTTAAGTACGATTTATGTCTACTGATTCACTGAAAAACCAGCCGCTCGCTAGACAATTTTGAGACTAGGGGAGCATAAACAGTGCTATTATTGATAGGTATTTAGGTGATAACCAAGCCTAAATACTTAATAGTAGGGTGAGATCCACCCGATCTTAAAGCCTGTAGACTGAGTAGTGCCGACACTTTCAGGATGAAGCAGGAAGAAAAAGCTACCTCGTGTTAGCATTAGTTAGCTTTTTTGGATCGGAATACGTTAATTCTCTTGTAGGATGGGCATCTTGCCCGTCCTAGCTTCGGGGCGGGCAAGATGCCCACCCCACAAGATGGATAATTTATTTGTTGGAAAGCCCTTATAGTTCTAAACTTGGGACATTAACCCAGTTACCAGTATTATGAGATTGATGAGATAAGTCCATCAATAATTGGGAATAAAGGCCTTCTTTGAGGGATGGTATGGTTTGCGTTTGGCTGTCTATTCCTTCTACCCATTGGTTAACTACTCTGAGAAATGCACAAATGCGTCCGTCTGGGTAATGTTGGGGGAATAATAATCTTTGGGGTATTTCGATTTCTTGCAGGGGTTGACCGGGCTGTGAACCCCAAACTTTAAATCCATGTATATAATCTTTTTGATTGTCGCTGCCTAATACTAGAGTACCGCGATCGCCATACACTTCTACCCAATGGGTGCGGGAAGCATGAACTACAGAACTAATGGCAATTTGACAAGGTGTACCATTCGCTAATTCTAAAGACAGCAAACAAGTATCATCTGTCTCTACTGGTTTTATTTCACCGCTAGCAGGTTCTACCCTTGTAGAAATAGCAGTAGTTAAGTAGGCGTTTAATCTTTTGACTCCACCGAATAACCAATAGATATAATCAAAAGCATGAGAACCTAACGCACCTAACGCACCCCCTCCTTTCTCCTGAGATGAATACCAATTCCAAGGGCGAGAACTATCGGCACGAGAAGAACCTAACCAATCTATTCTAATTAAACGTTGGTTTCCTACATAGTCGGTTGTCAATAATTCCGCGAACAATTGCCACGCAGGAACAAAACGAAACTCAAAGTCTACAGTAGCAATCACACCTTTCGCTTTGGCTAATTCATACAATTCTTTCGCTTCAGCAAAATTTAAAGTTACGGGTTTTTCTAATAATAAATGTTTCCCGGCTTGCAATACTTGCTTTGCCATTTCATAATGGAGAAACGGCGGTGTAGAAATGCTGACTGCTTGCACTGTTGGTAAAGTGAGAATATCAGCCAGGGTATCACAAGCATGGGGAATATTATGAGCTTCTGCAATGGCTTTGGCTTTATTAATATCTCGGTGATAAATCGCAACTATTTCTGTGCGATGATGGGCTTGAAATGCGGGAATGTGGACTTTTTGACCAAATCCAGTCCCAACAATTGCTACTCCAATTTTACCCTGATTTGTTTGTATGCCAGAAACCATATATCTTATTGGTTAAATTTACTCTGTATTTCATAAGTCAGCATACAGAAAAAAGGGGCATTAGTCATTAGTCATTAGTTATTAGTCATTAGTCATTAGTCATTAGTCATTAGTCATTAGTCATTAGTCATTCTCCCTCATCCCCCTCATCCCCAATCCCCAATCCCTTCCAATCCCTTCCAGTCCCTTCCAGTCCCCATTACCTCAAGACTCGCATGGTGAAGGGATAGCGGTAATGTTGTCCATTATAGGCTTTGGTGGCTGCAAAGGTGACTAAAAATAATTGTAATAACAGTAGGGCGAATATAAAAGATATCCAAATTAATACTAGGGTGTCTAAAACTGTTGTGACTTGATTGACTTCACCGTTAGTTGTAACGGCAATACCACAACTGGTGAGAACTAATAGTAAGGATATTACTATGACAATTACTATATAAAAGGTGAGGGTGATTTGAAAATTGAGCGATTCTTTACCCTGAAAATCTACCCAAGGATATTTGACTTTTCTCAATTGCCAAATTGTGAACGGTATTAAGATATTTAAGGGCAGAAATAAAGGAATACCCCAGAAGACTAAGGTACATAAAAGTATCCATGCTAATAATGCTGAGAGATGACACAACATAGCCCAGATACGCATTTGTTGTAGGTGTGTTTCTCTCATGGCTGTTTATCTGATGTGGATTGATAAAGAATGCTTATCCACATTAACAATAAAAAAACACCACCAACAGCCTAGAATCTCAAAATTTCTCGGTCATAATTTTCGGGATGAGGTTCTATTTCCCAGACTATACCTTCGCCAGTATCTAGGGCAACTTCAACGTAGAGTTGTTCGACTGCGGTTGTGGCTATGTCTTCGTTGTTGGGAAAGGGTTGTAAGTCTTCTGTCAGCAGTCTGAGTTTAAAACCGCCGGGAATAACTGCGCCTAGGGTGGCATTTCGTAACTCAAACCGCCAGTAGGGTGCTTCTGATTCGCCTTGGGGTGAAATTAATAGTTCGTAGGTTTGTCCAGCGATCGCCAACCTCCGAGATAATGTTACTGTTGGTTGTACTGCTTCTACACTCCTAGCAGCCGCACTTAATTGTAAGTTCCATCTTCCCCAACCTATCGCCTCAGCTATTTGGGAAACTCCGTTTTCTAACCATTGCACGACTGAACGCTGTTCTGCAAGCCCTAAGCGGCGTTCATACAGGCTAGTGCGCCAACCACCATGTTCTATGAGTCCCCCCCACATCTCAAAAGGCACGGCTAACCGGGGGTTGATAACTTCGGGGTTGCCTAAACGAGTAATTAAGTTTTGGGCTTGGGTTAGGGGTATGCTGGCTAAGGGTGCAACTTGGCTACGTGTGGCTATTTGTGAACAAAATTGTAACTCTACAGGTAGCACGCTGATGTCAGTTGTCATCTGACTCGCATCTATAGTATAAGTGCGATCGCCTGCATCATATCTACCTTGATTCTTCAATATTGCATGGGTACTATAACCCCAAACCCTCACATAACCCCCATCCGCTTCTACTTGCACCGCTAAATAATAATCTCCCACCCAGCTAGGTAAATCTACCCATTCTTGCGGTACACGCAACCCACTGCAATCAATAGTTTCACTGGGAACTAAGATAAATCTAGTTCCGTCTAATGTGATGGCAGTTCCATTTACCAGTTCCCAAATGCTGGCTAGAGAATTGGTATGAGGCCAAATCTTTGCTTGGGGTGTAAAATCTTCTTGCAACCACGGCAAGACTGCACTCAAGCATTTTTCGTTTAAGTCGGCTTGATACCAAGCACTCGGATGGGAAAAAGACTGATTGACTTGATTTTCGGGATGGTTTGGAATTTCTAAAATCAAGTCGCTGGTATCAGCAAAGGTAAAAACGCTAGGGTTTGCAGTCATGGCACATAGTCCGAATCACTTCAAAATTCACAAGTTCAGATTTAGCCTAGAGTTCTAGGTTGCTAGCTTTGGAATGAGCATAATTTAGGAATGAGAGACATTATAGTGATTCTGTAACCAGTCTTCTATTAATGTACTCATATCCTTGAGTATGTCTGGTGTCAAGGAAATATGCAGGGTATCTTGACTCCAGCTTGCCAAAGTCCGCAATAAAGTTTCTTTAACTTTTGTCAATCTCCGGGATACGGTGTATTGTTTGATATCTAATTGTTGAGCGATCGCATCCTGATTCAGCTTTTGATTATAGTATAAAATTAAAATCTGTTGGACTTGAGATTCTAGTTGAGAAATCGCTGAAACTAACACTTGATTAATTGCTAATTTTTGCGAATTTCTGGCTTGTTCTTCTTCCTGGGCAATAATTTCTTGTATTAAAGATGGTTGTTCTGTACCTGGGAGATTATCCAAAACTTCCGAGGAATTATCATCACCCTTAGTTATATTTAGTGAGTCTAGGGTGGGATAAAGATACTTACGTACAGCTTTCGCCGCATTCAATAGCCATTTTTCTAGAGTTTGGGGATTGGCTGAGGGTGTGTTTTGGGCGTTGTAGGCTTGAGCGATCGCTTCCCAGGTGGTATCATCTGGACGAGCCAATTGACGGGAGTTAGCCGCTTTTGTCGGCACATACAGGGTTTTAAAACAATTCCAAGCCTGGATATATGCCCTAACTTCCGTTGGAGATAAACCAGCATTTTGCAAAGATTCCCCTAACCGCTTTTGGCTAGTTTTGCGTAACAAACCCCAATCTGTGCAGATATCAACTTCTTGACGTTGGCGTAGGGTTTCGCGGATGGCACTCCCAAAAATAATGCTGGCGTAGTTTTTCAGAGTGCTGCTGTGACTGGGATTAAAGGCTGTGAGGACTCGATCAACTTGGGCGATCGCCACTTGAAAACAGTCTGACAGCTGATACTGTGTACTGGTAAAACTAGCGGCTGTTTTTTGGGATATCCAATAACAAGATTCTTGCAGATAAGCTGTGAGATGTTGCTTGGCTAAAGATTGAGTTTCGGGAAGCTGCCAAAACTTAAACCAATACAACGTCCAAAAATATTCCGAAGTTTCCTTGGGGGTTTGCTGGAGACAAGTTTGGATACTACGACGCAAACGTGATTCTATCGCCCATCGATGGAAGCGATCGCCATCAAACTGCACAAAAGTCGAAAAAATTTCCATGATACTTTGCCGAGGTTGCATAAAAAACTCGCAGCCAACCTAATAAGACAACAGCAGGAGTTAAACAACACCTGCACAAACTTTACTACAAGGCAAAAGTATCATGTTTCGCCTCAGACTTAAATCTTTAACACTTGCTAGCATAGTTGCTGTCACCTCTGCAACTCCTGTTTTTGCCCAAGTTCCCATAGTACAAGACTTGCGATTAACGCCAACCACAAATTTTAATTGTGGCCCCCATTTGCGTACTTACATCGTCAAACCTCTGGATAATCGCCAAGGCTTTGGTATCCGTTGTGTCAAATTTAGCAGAAGTAGACGAGGAACAGCTATCCCGCGATTAGCTTGGTATGGCGAAGGTAACTGGAGGGGTGCAACCTACCGCCACGTAGGACAAGCTATATATAGAGGTAGGAATCTTGTGGGTTTTGCCTCAGATATTCACGGAAACGGCGAAGATATCAACAACAACTTCCCAGGAAATTTGCAAGTACAAATTTTGGGCAATGGTTCAACAATTCGTGTCACTGGTGCATGGAATGAACAATGGCAATTAGTCAGAACCACCAATTATAGACCTTTACCCAGACCAAAAACCTGTGGTAGATACTTTGATGAATACCAAGTATCTGATCTCGCAGGTAGACGCAGAGGTGAAGGCTTGCGTTGTGTTCTGCGAGTAGGGTTAAAAAACACTACTTGGTTTGGCAACGGTAATTGGGGAGGTTCTACCTATTCCCATCTAGGAACCCGTGCCGTTAATGGTTACGGTGCTAGTGATATTTGTGGTACTAATTTCGGTAGTATTTGTAATACCTTTGGTTGGGGTTCCTTGAAATTAACACCTGTTCCTGGTGGCGTGAATGTAACAGGGGCTTGGAGTGAAAAGTGGCGGTAATTAATGCAAAATTGAAAATTGTTTTGCTAATATCTGGCACCATCATTAATCACTGTAGGGTGGGCATTGCCCACAATGAAAAAATCAGGTTTTGAGCGAATTTTTAGCAATGCCCACCGCATAAAACCTAGGTGTTAAATTAAACCAGGGCCTTTTCCTCTAACATCATTTTGTTCTGTTAATTCGCCTTCTTTATCTTCATTCACTTCTGCTAATTCTTGCATTCGTGCGGCGGCATCTTCTTCTGCTTTTTGGGTGGCATCACCAGGAACTTCATAATACATTTCCGGTTCAATAGGATAGTTATTTAATAAACCTTCCTTGTCTACTGTGTAGCCATCTGTAGTGTGAATACTTGCAGCATTTGTTTGATCATCTGTAGGTGCGGCTGCTTCTCTTTCTTCTGTGGGGACTGTTTTATATAAATCTCCTTCTCTTTCTTTGCGGGCAGCAGTTTCAGCAGGTACAATATTTCTATCATAAGTATCTACTTCTGCTCTTTCAGACGAATCTATTGCTTTATTAACTGCTTCATTTGCCATGATCTACCTCCTCAATTAAAAATTTGTTAAAACTTCGAGAACTAGATTAGGCTTTTTCACTTATTGAATCTACTATCTTGAGAGGTGTTATAAAAATAAAATTAATAATTTTATCTATCTCAAGATATATACAGTCCTAAATATTTTCTAAAAAAAATAAATACCCAACTTCTTCCAGAAATTGAGTATCTGCGGTAGTTAATACCAGTTCTCTATAATGATGTAGAGACGTTGCATGCAACGTCTCTACAAACCAGAATAAAATGTTAACCAAAAAATTGGCTTTTCACTGAGTTAATTTCTGCTACCAATTCTTTGCGATTTGAAGCTTTGAGCAGATAACGGAAGATAAACCAAGTTGAGTAACTAAGTCCAATCACTTCAAAAATTGGCTCTAACAGAGGAATATCGTTGATGGCATCTAATAAAGCTAGTAATACTTTCAGTGTGACTAACACTGATAGAATTAATAAAACTGTGACAATGGGGCGGTTATATTCTTGATAAAAATTACCTACATAAGCAGGTAGTTTCGCCAATAAATCAGCTACTTGTTTTGCTATTTGCTGCCATTGAGAACTGGTGTCAGTGGCAGGTGGTAGCTTAGGTACATTCACATTATCTGCCTTGGGCAATGCTATTGTACCTTGTGGTAAATTGGTGTTTAAGGATTCCATTGGCTGTTGTTCTGTTTCCATAATTTTTCTACTTTGGTAATTACAAGAGTTTTGATCAGATGTAAATAAACATAATCATTTGCGTTGTCAATTGTCAATGAAACTAGGTTATTAGTTATACTGACTACTGAGAGTCAGGGTCATTAGTTATATTTATTTACATTCATCTAATTTTTTAGCAATTCAATATAATCTACTTGAACGATCGCGGTTTAAAATCGTAGTGGCAGATTGAATCAGTAAATCTCATATTCCTCCACACCACAGCGATGTAAAATTACCTCGGCTTGCGAGATTTCTGCATTTGTGCCATCTATCATCATTAAATAGTGTCCTTGTCGTACACGCCCTTCATAAACTCTGGCTCGTTCTTCTGGGATTCCTAAACTAATCAACCCACCTAGTAAACCGCCAGTTACAGCACCAATACTAGCACCAGCCAGAGTAGTTGCGATCGCTGTTGCTGTTGCACCTGCCAGGATTACCGGGCCAATACCAGGAATTGCTATTGTACCAAGACCAATTAATAAACCGCCTAAACCACCTAATACACCCCCAGAAATTACTCCCATTCTTACACCTTCGTCAACCTGTTCCTGCATTTGCAACTCAGGACTGACAAATTTACCGTCTTCATCCCGCGCAATTACAGAAACTCTATCCATTGGAAAGCCAATATTTTTCAATTCATGTAGTGCTTTTTCAAAGTCTTGATGGCGAGAAAATACACCTACAGCACGTTTACGTATATCTATAACCATTCTGCTTTCTCCTAAATATATCCAACAAATAAATATTTAATTTTTTCAATTTTTATCAACACTATTTCTTATATTTAATAATTTTGTTCTGCAATTCCTCAACCTCTTGGTTGAATATATATGTCTATCATTAGTTGTAATTTAGTCGATATGAATCAATTTATTTTTGTTAAGTAATGTAAATTCATGTAAGGACTAAAGTCCTTATTACAAACCTTTAATTATTTATGATATTATCCTTGTGATTTGCGGCGATGCACTGCTGAAACTTCGCTTAAACTATGATTTTTTCTTTGTGTGCAGTGCATTGCCCTACTATGATTGAGAATGCTGTAAGTTGAAGTATAACTTTTGATATGTCAAATTACTACCTACGAAAGTGTAAGGTAACTGGAATTAATAAATAGACTGATGAATAAGTCATTTCTTGCTGAAATGAATATTTCATCTATCGGTCGTCAGAGATAAAATACTATGTTTCAAATTTGGGAAAAGCTATGGCTATCTCTTGGTATAGTACCTGCAACGAGATGGCCGGATTTTATCGCACCTGTAGAACCTGTTGCTGTTTTTTCTGGTTCTAAATTTTTAGTGGCTTTTTTAGCTGGTACTTTAATGGCGGTGGCATTTCATTTATTATTAACTAACCTCTCTGTCGCTGCTAGAATATCTACTTTAGGTACTGATGTTTATCCTGAGTCAGATTCAGAAACTTTTGGCGGTAAAATTCGCAAAGTTGAGGCTAAAGTCGGTACTTGGAGCATTATAAGTGCCAGTATAGCTTTATTTGCTGCTTGTTTTTTAGCAGTCAAACTGACTTTAATTGAAAGTGCTTTGTTAGGAGCTATTATTGGTGTGGTGATTTGGTCTACCTATTTCTTATTGGTAGCATGGTTGAGTTCATCGGCAGTAGGCTCTTTACTAGGTTCTATCATTAGCACTGTTAATTCTGGTTTACAGTCGTTAATGGGAACAGCAACTACAGTTATTGGTGCTGGTGCTGCACAAAGACAAGCTGTGTCTACTGCTGAAGAAATTACAGCCGCAGTGCGACGAGAATTAACTGCTGGTTTGGATGCGGAAAGTATTACTAATACTTTGAAAAATTCTTTTTCGGCGTTACCCACACCAAAATTAGATTTAGGAGAAGTTCGCAGTCAGTTTGATAAAATCTTGAATGATGTAGATTGGCGTTCGCTACAGGCGGGGCGTAGCCCATCGCTTGCTGAGGGTGACGTACTCAAAAATGTTAATCGCCAAACTTTTGTAGATTTAATTAGCGATCGCACCAATTTATCTAAGTCAGATATTAACAACATCGCTGACCAATTAAACGCCGCTTGGCAACAAACTTTTTCACGCCGCAACCCTACAGAACAAGTCATTAATTTACTACAATCTGCTACCCCCGAAGAGTTAAAATCAGAAAATTTAGGCGCAAGATTACAGCAGTTAGTGACTGTCGGTAAAGGCGGTAATGGTCGTAATGGTGTCCTCAAGCAAGCTATGCAGTTTGGGGTAGGTGCTGCTATTCCTGCTGTTTTAGACCGAGTGGATATTTCTGATATTGATGTCGATAGAATCAGCCACCAATTACAACAGTTAAAAGATAAGGTTCAAGATATCGACGTTGATAGAATTACTCACCAACTACAAGAACTCAGAGATAAAACCACTGAGCAAATAACGTCACGATTTACAGCACCAACTGACAACACCATCAAAACAGATGTTAAAGACTACATCTTAAATTCTTTTCCTTGGCATTTCAACCGCATCACCATTAGAAATGAGTTTCCAGAAGTCATTTATGACCCCGAAGCAGACCCAACAAATGTGCGTCAGCAACTAGAAAAAATCCAACCAGATGATTTTGTGACCTGGTTGCAACAACGAGGCGACCTCAACGAAACTAAAATTACAGAAATTTCACAGCAGATGGACAGCATCCGCCAAGAAATTCTAGAAACTGTACATCATTCTGAAATAGCGGAAAAAGGTCAAGAAATTCGTCTTCGCATTGAAAATTATCTGCGTGCAACTGGTAAAGACCAACTGAAACCAGAGGCGATTCAACGAGATTTTACGAATTTATTAAGAGAATTCGAGGATGAATTCGCCGATTTTAGCACTCGCTTACAGGGTTTTGACCGGGAAGCTTTTGTACAGCTACTTTTGCAACGTCAAGACTTTAGCGAGGAGGAAGCTAATAATATTGTTAGTCAATTGGAAGGTATCCGCGATGATTTCTTAAATCAAGCCAGAGAAAGACAAGAACAAGCCACAGCTAGAGTTAATCAACTATGGCAAAGAGTAGAAGACTATCTCCGAAATACTAACAAAGATGAGTTAAATCCTGAAGGTATCAGACGCGATTTTCAAGCGTTGTTGCAAGATCCCCAAGTAGGAATTAGACAAATCAGATCACGTTTATCTGAGGTTGATCGTGATACGTTTGTAAAATTGCTCAGTCAGCGTCAAGATTTGAGCGAGGAGCAAATTAATCAAATTATTGATCAGTTAGAATCTGTGAGGGATAATGTTTTACAAGCACCACAAGCGGCTTTAGAACAAGCTAGAGAACAATATGACCGCACGATCACAGCTATTGGTGACTATCTCCGCAATACTAATTTAGAGGAACTCAACCCCGAAGGTATTAGACGCGATTTAGAAACTTTATTCAATCAGCCGCGAGAAGGTGCGGAAGCATTACGCAACAGGTTGGCGCAAGTTGACCGCGAAACTTTGGTTAAACTCCTCAGTCAACGCCGAGATTTGAGCGAAGAGCAAGTTAATCAGACAATTGACCAAGTACAAGATGCGATTCGCAATATTATCAGAACTCCCCGCAGTTTAGCACAACGCGCTACCCAACGGGTGGGGAATTTTGCCGCTAGTTTGGAAGACTATCTACGTCACACCAACAAAGAAGAACTCAACCCTGAAGGTATTAAACGCGATTTAAGATTACTGTTGCAAGACCCGCGCTTTGGCATAGAAAATTTAAGCGATCGCCTGGCTAAATTTGACCGTTCTACAATGGTGGCATTATTGTCGCAACGTGAGGACATTTCCCAAGAGGAAGCTAACCGCATTGTTGAACAAATCGAGTCAACTCGTCATACTATTGTCGAGCAAATCCAGCAACTCCAGCAACGGGTACAGTCAGCCATTGACCAAATTTTTGCCAGGATACGCAACTATCTAGATTCTTTAGAACGTCCCGAACTCAGCTATGAGGGTATTAGGCAAGATTTTACTAAGTTGTTTGATGATCCACAAGTGGGATTTGAGGCTGTGCGCGATCGCCTGAGTCATTTTAACCGTGATACCCTAGTAGCTATCTTAAGCTCTCGTGAGGATATTTCCCCAGAAGACGCTAACCGTATTATCAACCAAATCGAAGCCGCACGGGATAGCGTACTGCACCGCACCCAACGCATTCAGGAAGAAACCCAAAAACGCCTGAAAGCTGTACAACAGCAAATGAGAAAGCAAGCCGAAGAAACTAAAAGAACCGTTGCGAGTGCGGCTTGGTGGCTATTTGGTACGGCGTTGACTTCGCTGGTTGCCAGTGTAATTGCTGGTATCGTAGCCGTGACTGGTTTACCTTTACCTGGCTGATACAACAGTTTTCGACTAATTAAATCATTTGTAGAGACGTTGCATGCAACGTCTCTACATTTTTTTGTGGTTTATTGACGTGCAAATTTCTGTATATTTCTGCTGACGCACCCTACAGCAAACTGATTTGTTTGCATAATTCTTGGTGGTGCTGGCGATATATATCACAAATATGTTGTAATCGCCTGATGGATATTACTGATATGATATCAGCGATCGCCTATTTTTAAAAAATATAAATTATACCTAGTATTTTGTATAAGTATCAGTTATGATTGTCTTGTGGTGGGGAGTGTAAATTATGCTAGAGAAACTGTTTTTAGCAGCCATCCTAACATTGACTTTCTGTTTATTTACACAAGTGTATGGCTGGCCTGCGATAGAGATGACTGAACAAATAAATATATACTACAACCAGGTGATGACTCTGAACGAAATTGATCAATAACTTAGGTCTTTACGGAGGGCAATCAGTTCAGGTAACACCTATCATAAACTTGGGTATAAATTTGTATGGGTTAATTTGAATACAGAGCAGATAATCACCTAAGAGATTATGAAAAACCTAATTTTGACCACCTCCGTATTTTTAACTACTATTAGTCTGACAGCCACTGCTCAAGCCGCTAACCCCGAACATCTCCGACAGTTATTGTCTACAAAACAATGTCAAAATTGTGACTTAACTGGCGCAGGTTTAGTCATGGCTGACTTATCAGGAGCGAATTTAAGCGGCGCAAACCTGGCAGGTGCTAATTTAAGTCGCGCCAACTTAAGCGGTGCTGATTTGCGGGGAGCTAACTTAGGTGGTGCGGGTTTATTTGGTGCAAACTTGAGCAATGCTAAACTAGGCGGTGCAAATCTCGCTAGTGCTGACTTGAGAAGTAGTTATCTCGCAAATACAGAATTTACTGGTGCTTATTTAGAAGGGACAAACTTTCAAGGTGCGCTAGGTATCCCGTTACAAATTGCCACAGCAGAACAGTTTTATGCTTGGGGTGTCGCGGAAGCACAAAAAGGCAATCAAAAGCAAGCTATCGATTATTTTAATCAGGCGATCGCCTCTCAACCAGAATACGCAGGTGCATACTTAGCCCGTGGTATTGCTAAATTTCAAATATTTGACCGTCAAGGCGCATTCCAAGATGCACAAACGGCGGAAAAACTGTTTACCACTCAGCAAAACGCCACCGGAACACAAACCGCCCAAGCTTTTATCAAAGAACTGCAAACCCCCTACACAGAAAAAATCAGCGCAGGTAAACCTAGTTTCTTTGACTTTGTAGGTAGTCTCGGTTCGGTGTTACTGCAATTTCTGCCTTTTTAAACGCGGAGGGGCGCGGAGGTAACGCGGAGGAACGCGGAGAGGATGAGGGAAGGGAGGGAAGGGAGGAAGAAAGACTAATGACTAATGACTAATGACTAATGACTCTATCTACTGACTTGTGGACAGCAAACCAAGACTTGGCCGCAGCTTGCTTAAAGCATCCTTTTGTGCAAGGCATTGGTAACGGTACTCTAGAACAGAGCAAATTTGCTTATTATGTAGGACAAGATGCTTTTTTCCTAGAAGCCTTTGCTCGCGCCTATAGTGTTGCTGCGGCTAAAGCTCCTGACTGGGCAGGTTTCACCACTTTTCACGCTTTAGCTGGGGGAGTTTTACAAGAATTGCGACTGCATGAAAGCTATGCGGCTCAGTGGGGGGTGAATTTAAAGTCTGTAGAACCGGGAATGGCTACCCGTCGTTACACTGATTTTTTATTAGCTACTGCTTGGGGTGGGGATGTCGGTTTAACTGCGGCGGCGATGTCTCCCTGTATGCGTCTGTATGCTTTTTTGGGGGAACAGTTAGCTAGTCATGGCATTCCTGAGCATCAATATGCTGACTGGATTCGTACTTATAGTAGTGCTGATTTTTTGCCGTTGACACAGCAATTAGATTCTTTGGTGGAGAATTACGCTACAGTTACAGCGTCAATTTATTCTACTTATCGTTATGCGATGTCATGCGAACTGGAATTTTTTCAGGCTGCATGGATGGTTGTTTGAATTTTTTAAACGCGGAGGAGCGCGGAGGTAAACGCGGAGGAACGCGGAGAGGATGAGGGAGGGGAGGGAAGCTCTTAAGGGCAGGTTTTTAATAAAGTAATGAGTGAGGACTGTAAGGTTCACGAAATAATCAGAATTTCATCCACCCGTACACCCTTACACCCCTACACCCCTACACCCTAAAACCAGTATTTTTGGGCGCAGTGTAAAAAACCTGCCCTTGAAAGGGGGAGGGAAGGGAGGCAGAAAAATTTTTACCCAGTCCCTTCCAGTCCCTAATCCCCCATAAGCGTGAGAAAATTTGATATACAATCGCAACACAAGCGGTTACGGTACGGAAGGAAAAACGATGTCGGATAATTTTAGAAGTAAGGTTGTCACTCAAGGGGTGCAGCGATCGCCAAATCGCGCTATGCTTCGTGCGGTGGGTTTTCAAGATGAAGACTTTACCAAAGCAATTGTCGGTATTTCTAATGCTTACAGCACTATCACCCCTTGTAATATGGGGATTAATAAGTTAGCACTTAGAGCTGAAGCTGGTATTAGACAGGCTGGTGCGATGCCGCAAATGTTCGGCACAATTACTATTAGTGACGGTATTTCAATGGGAACTGAGGGGATGAAATACTCCCTGGTGTCACGCGAAGTTATTGCTGACTCTATTGAAACCGCTTGTAATGGTCAAAGTATGGATGGTGTGATTGCCATCGGTGGCTGTGATAAAAATATGCCAGGGGCAATGATTGCTATGGCGCGGATGAATATCCCTGCTATCTTTGTCTATGGTGGTACGATTAAACCTGGACATTACAACGGTAAAGACTTAACTGTTGTGAGTTCTTTTGAAGCTGTGGGTGAATACAGTGCCGGTAAGATTGACGATGATGAACTGTTAGCTGTTGAACGTCAAGCTTGTCCTGGTGCTGGTTCTTGTGGTGGGATGTACACCGCCAATACCATGTCCTCAGCTTTTGAAGCTATGGGGATGAGTTTACCTTATTCTTCCACTATGTCGGCGGAAGATGATGAGAAAGCTGATAGTACCGAAGAATCAGGTAAGGTATTAGTAGAAGCCATTCGCAAGCAACTTTTACCCCGACAAATTATCACCCGTAAATCTATAGAAAATGCTATTTCTGTGATTATGGCGGTGGGTGGTTCTACCAATGCAGTATTACATTTTTTGGCGATCGCTCGCGCTGCTGGTGTAGAATTAAATCTAGATGACTTTGAAACTATCCGTGGTCGTGTCCCCGTTTTGTGTGATTTGAAACCAAGCGGTCGTTATGTCGCCACAGATTTACATCGAGTTGGTGGTATTCCCCAAGTCATGAAAATGTTGCTGGTGCATGGTTTACTCCACGGTGACTGTATCACTATCACCGGGAAAACCATCGCCGAAGTCTTAGCAGACATACCCGACGAACCACCCGCTAACCAAGATGTGATTCGTCCTTGGCATAACCCCATGTATCCCCAAGGTCATTTAGCCATCCTCAAGGGTAATCTGGCATCAGAAGGGGCAGTAGCAAAAATTACAGGCGTGAAAAAGCCCAGCATTACCGGGCCAGCACGGGTATTTGATTCTGAGGAAGAATCTTTAGATGCCATCCTCGCCGGGAAAATTAAAGCTGGTGATGTAATTATCATCCGCTACGAAGGCCCCAAAGGCGGCCCCGGTATGCGGGAAATGTTAGCCCCCACCTCAGCAATTATCGGTGCTGGTTTAGGCGACGCTGTAGGTTTAATTACTGATGGGCGTTTCTCAGGCGGTACTTACGGGATGGTAGTCGGACACGTTGCACCAGAAGCAGCCGTTGGCGGTAATATTGCCCTAGTCGAAGAAGGTGATAGCATTACCATTGATGCACATTCCCGCCTCTTGCAAATTAACGTTTCTGATGAAGAATTAGCCCGTCGTCGCGCTAACTGGAAACCCCGTCCACCCCGTTACACCAAAGGTATCTTAGGCAAATACGCTAAATTGGTAGCTTCTAGCAGCGTCGGTGCAGTCACGGATTTAGACTTATTTAATGAATAGTCAATAATTCTTGACTAAAAGATGAGCCGTGTCTTTGGTAACACCTGAAAATAGAGTTTTCCAAGTCTCGGACTCATCTTTTTTTGTCAGGACTTACGCAACTGCCATATTAGTAGGGTGCGTCAGATATCAAACATAAATTTATTGACAACATTTAACCAGTCTGACGCACCCTACAAGACATATTGAATGTCACACTTACGTAAGTCCTAATTATGTACTTTCAAATCACTTGATAGATGAAAAACAATCAAATTCCTCCCGGAAGTTTTGGTTTACCAATATTAGGTGAATCGGTTTCATTTCTGTTTGACTATAAATTTATTGAAAAGCGATATCATCGCTATGGCGATATTTTTAAAACTCATCTTTTTGGCAGACCTACTGTGGTGATGGCTGGGCCAAAAGCTGTAGAATTTGTGCTTTCTAGCCATATTGAGCATTTTTCTTGGCGTGAAGGATGGCCGGAAAACTTTAAAATCTTGCTGGGCGAATCATTATTTTTACAAGATGGTGAAGAACACCGCAGAAATCGCCGTTTAATGATGCCAGCTTTGCATGGGCCAGCCTTAGCTAATTATGTGTCTACAATGGCAGATATTACACAAAACTATCTCAAAAAATGGGAAAAAAAACAAGAATTTACTTGGTTTGATGAATATAAACAATTAACATTTGATATTGCTAGTCAATTATTATTGGGTACTAAACCTGGTGCAGAATGTGTCCGTCTGAGTCAGTTATTTAACACACTGAGCAATGGACTATTTGCTATTAATCTTTTACCCTTACCATTTACCAAATTTAACAAAGCTCTAGCCGCACGTAATCAGATTTTAGAGCATTTAACGCAGGTAGTCAGGGAACGTCAGCAAAAACCTACAAAAGATGCTTTGAGTTTATTAGTACAAGCTCAAGATGAAGATGGTAACAGTTTACGTGAGAAAGAATTAATCGCCCAAGCTGTGCTTTTATTGTTTGCAGGACATGAAACTACAACTTCGATGTTGACTTGGTTATGTGTAGAATTAGCCCGTCATCCAGAAGTTATGCAACGCGCTAGAGAGGAACAATTACAGCTTGCTAGTCAAGGTGAATTAAGCTTAGAACAGTTAGGAAAAATGCCCTATTTAGAGCAAATTTTATTAGAAATTGAAAGATTACATCAACCTGTAGGGGGCGGTTTTCGTGGTGTAATTAAAGACTTTGAATTTAATGGGTTTCATGTACCTGCTGGTTGGCAACTCTTGTACTCAATTTTGATGACTCACAACCTAGAAGAAATTTACCCAGAACCAGAACGTTTTGATCCAGAACGTTTCAGTCCCCAGCGTCAAGAACATAAACAGTATCCTTTTAGTTTAATTGGTTTTGGGGGCGGGCCACGCATTTGTATTGGTCTAGCTTTTGCCAAAATGGAAATGAAAATTGTTGCAGCCCATCTTTTACGCAGTTATGATTGGGAAATCTTGCCTAATCAAAGTTTAGATACAGCGCGAATTCCCACAAATCGCCCTAAAGATGGGTTGCGGGTTCGGTTTCAGCCTTTGTAAAATATGAAAAACTTCCCATAGACACCAATATGTCCACAGAAGTATTGCAAAGTTGGCAAACAGTTGTCAACTCTGCACAGCAATTCGGGGAATCTTTACAAGAAACTGCCACAAAAACTATTGATCATGCTAAAGGTTATGTAGACCAAAATTTGCAAGTGGCTGATCAATTTAAGGCGACAACATCCACAGCTATTCAAACAGCAATATCAGCTTCTATTCATGACTGGCTAGTACAACACCCAGGATTTTTAAGGCTAGTACAAATTCTAGCTTGGGGAACTAATCACCCAATTATTAGTTTAATAATTTTGCTGTTTGGGCTAACACTCATCTGGAGCATAATTAAAGCAATTATGCGCTTGATTGAGACTGCTAGTTGGTCAATTCTGCAAGTACCATTAAAATTAATTGTCGCTTTCATTAAAGTTAGTTTTCTATCTTTAAGCAAACTCGGCATTTTTGCTTTTAAAAACTTTACTCATAACCAGACAATAGATAACACACCTGATTTATTATCTCCTAATTATCAAACATTTACCCCAGATAAACAGCAGAGACTCGCAGAAATTTCACGTCGTTTAGACGAAATTCAGCAAGAACAAAAAGAACTGTTACAAGAAGCCGCTAGTTTAATTGCTGATGATAAAATAAATATCAAAATCGCAGAAGTCAATTTAACCAGTAGTCAAACTTAAGCGATAATAATTTTAATGCGGTGTCGTACTTTCGTCAAAATATAGTTTTTGTGGTGTGGGCATCTTGCCCGCACTGGACGGGCTAGAAGCCCATCCCACAAGAGAGTTTTAATTAGGTGATAATTGGGTAATTATCTCATCTTGATTACCTGTTAAATATTGAGCAAATCTCTGTGCTAACGGTGGTACAAAAACTAGAGGGTTGCTAAATCCAGAGAAAATATGCACCCCTGGAAATCCTGGGATGCTACCAATCAAAGGGAGACTATTACTACTAAATGCTACTAAACAATGATGCCATGTTCCCGGCAAGTTACCTAACGCTGGTAAAACTTTCTTAATACTTTGTCTTAACCAATATTCACTTTCTTGTGCATTGACTTGAGCATCAGCATCTGTGAGAATACGACTGATTTGACCCAGGCGTAAACTACCATCGAGAAATTGAACTGCACCTACATCTAATATCGGTGATACTGGTTGATGATTGGGTTGATTCCACAACTGCTCATCTTGAGTTGATGCAGATTCTAATTTAAATCTTTGCAGATTCGCTGGCATAATTAAGCTGCGTAGCTGTAAATCAATGGGTGCAGTGGCGATAATTTCTGCATGGGTAAAATACAGCTTGATGGGAATACCTGCGGCTTTTAGCAACTGTCGGCTTAGTCCACCAGCACATACTACCACATTCGCGCTGTGATAAGTTCCGTTAGTTGTGTTTACGCCATTTGCTAAGATTTGCACGACTTCGGCTATTTCTATCTTGCCACCACTACGTATAAAGGCTTGAATATAGGCTTGTGCGGTTTTTTCTGGATGAATATGTCCATGTTTGACAGTTAAAGCACCGGCGATCGCCTCTCGATTTAACTGTGGTTCTAATTCACAAGCTTCTGATATACTCAGTAAACGCGGAGGTACTGCACAGTGAGCATATAATTTCGCGGTTGCTTGTGGGTTACTGTCTGCGCTGATGGTGAGTAATAAGTCTAATTCTCGTAACTCAATATCCGCGTCTAATTCTGAAGACAAAACTTGATAACGCGCGATCGCTTCCTGGCATAATTGACGAGTAAGTGGTGTAGTTCCAGACCAATAAGCCAGTCCACCATAACTGTAACGGGTAGCATTTTCTGGTATTGCGTCTTTTTCTAATAACAATACGTTAAAGCCTGTTTTGACTAATTCATAAGCAAGTGCAGCACCCGTAATACCACTACCAATTACAATCAAGTCATAGGTTTTCATTTAGTATGTTGCTTGTAGACGACTTAAGAGATATTCTCCCGCAAGGATGGGAGGATAA
Source organism: Anabaena sp. 4-3 (assembly GCF_001597745.1). GTDB lineage: Bacteria > Cyanobacteriota > Cyanobacteriia > Cyanobacteriales > Nostocaceae > Trichormus. Next base: position 298,366 of record NZ_LUHJ01000026.1, read on the forward strand.
ATTGCTGGTTGTTGTTTTGTGCAAGTTTCCAAACAAGTAATTTCTGTGTCATCATTTGGATGACAGAAAAACGCTAGAGAATAACGCGACTGTTTGATTCTTTCATCATTGGGAATCATGACTCTATGCTTAGTTGAACAAAATACATGATTTGTCCATCGCTGCATTAAATCACCCGTATTTACTAACACTGTACCAGGTATTACGGGTGCTGCAATCCATTCTCCCTGAGTTGTCTGCACTTCTAACCCGCCGATGTTATCTTGAAATAATAAAGTAATACTCCCATAATCGGAATGTTCCCCAGCACGCACTTGTCCCGCTTGGGGTGATGTTTGCAATGGTGGATAATGTAGCAGTCGCAATGTATGATGATGTTGATTGTGTCTGGTGGTGAAAAAGTCTGCTGGTAATTTTAAGGCTAAAGCAAAAGCTTGGAGTACAGTATTCGCTAATTCTGTACAAGCTTGATAAAATGCAAGAATTACCGGATTTTGTGCTGGTGAAACAGAAGATAACCCAGGTTTAAATAATTCTTGATTGTTGATATTAAACGCTTCTTTTAAATCTCCTGGTTGTTCAGGGTTAAGGCGTTCTCTTTCTACACCAACATAACCTATATTACTAAATTCATCACTCCAGGCTAACTGTTGCTTGATAGCTAAAGGTGAGTTAAAGAAAGATTGACTCAGTGAGAAAACTTCTTTTAATAAGTCTGGAGAAATTCCGGTATTTTGTAAATACATGAAACCAATTTCATGACAAGCTTGATAAATTTGTTTAACTACGGTTTGCTGGTTGGCTGTATGATTATGTTTAAACTCTGCTAAATCAATTAGTGGAATTATCATACTTTTAATCAGTAAGTCGGTGGGAATAAATATAATTATGTTAAGTAATGTAAACTTATGGAAATCGCTTTCGTAGTAAGGACTTTAGTCCTTAAATAAGGACTGAAGTCCTTACTACAAACTTTAATTATTTACACTGTGTTACTTAACATTGCTTTTAAACCTATGATTATTCGCCGTGAAATACAATGGAATCGGAGGGTTCAGAGGAAGAAAAACTAATGACTAATGACTAATAACTAATGACTAATGACTAATAACTAATGACCAATGACTATTAACTATTAACTTTATTCTTAGCTTTTAATTGTGGGTAAGCAATGCGTTTATGATGGAATTGTTGCCAAACTTCTACGAAGATTTCAGCGATTTGTGTCATTTCTTCCCTTGTTAATCCTGAATCTCTCAGTTGATTATCTTGCCATCTAGCACGGAAAATATTATTGAGCATGGTGAAAGCTTGCTCAGGATTCACATCTTTGAGCGATCGCAGTGCAGCTTCACAAGCATCCGCTAACATCACAATCCCGGTTTCCCGTGATTGGGGAATCGGGCCATCATACCGAAAATCAACTTCATTTACCTCAATGCTGGGGTCTGCTTGCGCCATTTGTTGCGCTTGATGATAAAAATACGCTATCAGCATTGTACCCTGATGTTCGGGAATAAACGCTTGAATCGCTGTTGGTAAGCGGTGTTTCCGCGCCATGACTAAGCCTTCGCTAACGTGCTTTTTGATGATTTCTGCACTTTTCCAAGGATCTTGTATCTCTGTTTCGTGTTTGTTCGGCCCGCCCATTTGATTCTCAATAAATCCTAAAGGGTCGTGCATTTTGCCGATATCATGATATAATGTCCCAGCCCTGACTAATTCCACATTACATCCTAATTTTTTCGCTGCCGCTTCCGCTAGGGTGGCTACTGATAATGTGTGTTGAAAAGTTCCTGGTGTTTCTGTGGCTAGGCGTTTGAGTAAGGGACGATTGGGATTTGCTAATTCTGCTAACCGAATCGGGGTAACTACATCAAATAACTTTTCTAGATAGGGACTCAAGCCTAAAGCCACAATACTCCAAGCCAAACCAGATAAAACTAATAATCCTGCTGCTTGCAGCACAATATACCAAGCTGAACCAAAGGCGGCACCAATCAGGAGTTTCATAATTAAGTAAACACCACCTTGAGTCAAGGCGATCGCTACACCCAACAGCGCGAATTCTTCCCGCGATCGCAATCTTTGAGCAATACAACTACCCAAAATTCCGCCCACAGCACCAGCTAAGAGTGTAATTGCACTCACTTCTAAGCTTACTGGTAACAACAGCAACAGTAATACTATGACTGTCACCCCCAAGCTACGCCCATAAAAGCTACCCAACAGCAACCCTACACCCCCCCAAGTAGTGTAAGGTAAACCCATCGCCAGCACTCCAGGGGTACTCAGGGTTAATAGTAAAACTAATAAGTGATCCCGTTGTCGCAAGTGGTATTTAATATTTCTTTCTACCAACACAAAAGTACCAATTGCTCCCGTCACTAAAGTTGCTAATTGCAGCAACCCTAGCCAGTTATTTTCTCGGCGAATCAGTTGATAATGCTCTAGTATTTCAAAATGCTGTTGTGTAATCCTGTCTCCCTTATTGACAATGATCTGACCTCGCTTGACATTAATTAACACAGGTGTAACATCAGCTGCGGCTTGTTGCGCTTGTTTTATGCTTTGTTCTTCGTCTTTTTTTAAATTAGGCTCTAAGACGGCTAGCAACACTTTGCTGGCTAAAGCTTCCGCATTTTTAGGTACAAAAGCTTGTACTTGTAAGCTGACGGCATTTCTTAAAATACTATCTGGTAATCCCCAAGGAATACCTTGGGTAAGAATGCGTTCTGCACTTTGATGAATTCCTGCTTGTGTTTTTGTCCACTCATGATCTGGCAATTGCAGCAGGACTGTTTGATTGTAGACTGTTTGTGTGGTAATCGTATTCAGTCTGAGTAGTTGAGCATGGGCTTGGCTGTATGCTTGACGAGCTTGAGTAATCCGAGCTAAAAGTGTGGATAAGTTCTGCTCGCTAGTGGTGATGCGATAAGCTACTAATTCGGCTAATGCTTGCGTCAACTCACTTTTGCTAGCAATATTAACGGTTTGATTGCCCTGATTTTGACTGTTTTGACTGCTGGTAAATTTATTGTTCCTAGCAGGTTGATTGATTGTATTTTGTCTTTGGATAGCAGTATTTTCAATAGAGGTTAATAACGCCTGCCATTCCGACTCAGAGCAAGAGCGTAGATAATGCTGGGTAGGTATAGACAACACCGAAGCATCGTAAAACGGAAAAGAACCAGCTATGTTACGAATGGTGTTACCTTCATCTAGGATTTTTTGTAACTGTTGATTGATATTTTCAGTAATTTCCGCATCAATCATTAATACTGGTGTGGAAGCTTTACTGGCATTTTTGCGTTTATCTGCGGTTCGCGTCTTATCTTCAATCGTGTCAGCATAAGGCGCGTTAATTGTCTGCGGTGCAATAGTTCCTACTTTTAATTGGGGTTGGTTGTATAATTTATTTCCTATTACACCAGTCAGTGATACAACTGCGATCGCTAAAATCAACGAAGAACGCTTTTCGTGTGCCCAGGCTAGACCTACTGCATCAATCCTACTTTGATTTTTGCCCAATTTTGTCATTGCTCTGAGGTCTATTTTGCGTTTTTGGTGTTCGCTATTGTAACTATTTTTTAATAAATTGAAGAGTATATTTTTGAGGACAAATTTTGGGGATGCGTTCCTAGAGGTTTGACGTTTTTCATGTACACTCACAAGAAATCTACCTTTACGGCTAATTAATTTATACCTTCGCCGCCAATGGCTCAATTGCTGATTTAAAGACTGAAAAAATAGCTGTCTTTTCATTACCTCTAGCCGTAAACAAGAAGCAGGGGAGCGGAGGGAGCAGGGGAGATGTTTCCCCACAATTCTCTAATTTTGTAGGCGTAAGCCTAGCCGTAGGCTATGGGTGAATGTTCAGTGACTCTCACCCATGCTCAACGCGCCCGGATGACGCGAGGAGCTGCATAAACGCAAGGTGAAGCTTGTCCATCAGACATAACACATTCTTCTGCTTGAGATTCTAGAGCATTGAGAGCAGGATCATACACTCCCGACCAAACAGCCGCCAGTGCATCAGCCAATTCTAGCATTGGCGAAATTTGGCTCAGTTCGTCGGTGGTTGCATCTGCTGATACCAGTGCAACTCTCCAATTGACAGGAATACTGACACTGCTGTTATAAGTTCCAGATAAAACACCAGTGATAGCACTGATAGTTGGGGAATGTAAAATCCTCGGTTTTTGTCGCCAGCTACCATGCTCAGGATTAGCCCGTGAAACCGCTAACCGAAAGTCTTCTAAGGTACTGAGAAAGTAGTAAAAAGCCAGAGAAACGCTCAGAATTAGCTTGTCTTCTCTATCCAACTCGGCTTGTACTCTTTCTAACCCTGCTGAGGCTGCTAACAAATTATGTAATTTAATTAAGTTTTGTGGGATTGAGGTAGGAGTCTCGCCAATAAAGGTAATGATTTGTGGGATTAAGGTTTGGGGTTGTAGTTTTTCTGTGAGTGATTGCGCGATCGCATACCCTATAGCTAGAATACTATCCCTCACCACTAGATTGTCATGCCATTTTGACAGTCTCAGTAAATTTTGGTGTAGTTTTACTGGATTGTCATGAAAAAACAATGATATGGGAATTGAGGCGAAAATTACTGTTTTCGGCTTTAAATCCGTAAATTTATGTGGATAAAGCTCTAACCAATTATCTATATCTAATTTGCCCAGTTTAATTAAACTCGTAGCACCGGGAACTACTGCTTGAGCCAAGTCAGAATGAATCTGCTGGTTTGCCTGGTGCATCTGCGCTAAGGTTTCCCCTAGTAATCCGCCCAGTAAAGCACCTCGGAACCGATTTACAAGTGAATAACGCATAGTCTCCAGAAGTAAAAAGTTAAAAGTTAGTTATTTTACCTTTTTACTTTTAACTTTTTACTGAGTTACATGATGCACCAAAGCTTGTAAACCTAACAGGTAACTTTGTACACCAAACCCACTGATTTGACCAATGACTACCGGGGCTATGTAGGAATGATGGCGGAACTCTTCTCTGCGGTAAATGTTACTGAGATGCACTTCTACCGTCGGTATATTTACAGCAGCGATCGCATCTCTTAACGCCACACTCGTATGAGTATAAGCCCCGGCATTTATCAGAATTCCTTGATGTTTTCCTAATGCCTCATGAATTGCATCCACCAACACGCCTTCATGATTTGACTGCACAGGAAAAACCTGTGCTTGTAAATTTTTTCCTGCTGCTTCTAACAGACAGTTAATTTCTGCCAAGGTAGTAGAACCATAAACTCCTGGTTCTCGTTGTCCCAGCAAATTTAGGTTTGGCCCATGCAGCACCAAAATACTTAAATGTTTTCCTGTCAATTATTACACCTGCGGCCTCTTATCTACGACGCGATCGCTCATCTACAGGGATCGGAATCAGTTCTGGTTCCGGCTCTACTTCAGGCCCTAGTAGGGCTTCAATCAGCTTACGCGCCAATTCTTTTAGCTTTTCCAGTACCTTATCTATATAGTCCATTAAACTGACTGCTCCTGAGAGACTACCTCAATTTTAATTAACAGCTACGCAGAAACTGGCGTAATGTTGCACCTCTGGCTGGCAACCAGGCTGATACACACTTTTGTATTTTGGGCATAAACCAATTTTAAAAATTTAGTGTTGTGATCTGCCTTACTTTTTAGAGTATCACATTCGCCACTGATTGAACTGTATTATTCAATGGACAATGGGCAGGGGGCATGAGGAATTGGACATTAGCCAATAGTTAAAAGCCATCACATCAAAATATATTCAGTGACTAATGACTAATGACTAATGACTAATGACTCATAACTAAGCCTTTGCCGTTTTTTTCTTGCTGGTTGTCGTGGACTTGGATTTAGTCGTGGTGGATTTAGTTGACTTGCGGGTTTTGCTAGTCGAGGCTTTAGCGGCTAGCAATTCCAAGGCTTGAGATAAGGTGACATCTTCCACAGATACACCTTCTGGTATCCCCACGTTAGTCTTGCCGTGCTTAATGTAAGGGCCATAGGGGCCGTCGTAGATATTCACTGGTGCATCATCATCGGGATGAGTACCCAATTCCCGTAAAGCCGCTTTCGACTTACTACTGCTAGCACCACGGGTTTTTTTCTGTTCTGATAACAATTCCAAAGCCCTGGCTAGGGAAATTGTCAAGACATCATCACCAGCTTTTAACGAACGGTAATCTTTACCGGCTTTTCCTTGGTCATGGACAACATAGGGGCCAAAACGTCCTAAACTAGCTTGGATTTTACAACCTGTTTCTGGATGTACTCCCAAAGTCCGGGGGAGTGACAACAAACCAATGGCTGTTTCTAGGGTAATGGTTTCGGGAGTCACACCCTTGGGCAAAGATGCTTGCTTAGGTTTGGGGTTTTCCTCTGTCTTGTCCCCTAACTGCACATAAGGGCCATAAGCTCCAATTTTCACGTAAATCGGTTCACCCGTTTCCGGATGACGACCTAGTTGATCTGGACCGGCGGTTTTTTGTCGTAGCAAGACTTCTACCTGTTTAGGGTTGAGGTCGGCTGGTGTTAAATCTTTGGGAATGGAAGCGGTAACTACACCGTCACCATTTTCGACTTCAATGTAAGGCCCATATTTACCAATACGGATTTTAGCGGCTAAATTTTCTAGTTCTACAGTTCTGGCTGTATTCGGATCAATTTGGCTTTCTTGTTCTTTAACCAGGGTTTCCAAACCTTGCTCCCCTAAATAAAAATCCCGTAGGTAGGGTAGCCAGTTAGCTTCACCTTCGGCGATATCATCCAAAGTTTGTTCCATTTTCGAGGTGAAACTAGGGTCAACGATATCGGGGAAATGTTTTTCTAACAAGTCGGTGACGGCGAAGGCGGTAAAGGTAGGAATTAGGGCATTATTCACCAGTTGGGCGTAACCTTTATCGAGGATAGTGCCGATAATGCTAGCGTAGGTACTAGGACGACCGATACCTTCACTTTCTAGGGTTTTAACTAGGGTAGCTTCGGTGTATCTGGCTGGGGGTTGGGTTTCGTGACCGATAGCTTCTAAATCTTGACAATTGGGGTGATCACCAACTTTCAAGTTAGGTAGAATTACTTCCTGGTCTTCTAATGCGGCTTCTGGGTCATCAGAACCTTCCACGTAGGCGCGGAGATAGCCAGGAAAGTCGATCCGCTTCCCGGAAGCGCGGAAACCAGCATCTTCAACTTTTAACTGGACGGTGATTTGGGTTTGGCGGGAGTCAGCCATTTGACAGGCGACGGTACGCTTCCAAATCAAGTCATACAGGGCTAATTCCCGACCACTTAAGCCGGTTTCTTGGGGGGTGCGGAAACTGCTGCCGGCGGGACGAATGGCTTCGTGGGCTTCCTGCGCGCCTTTAGATTTGGTGGTGTATTGTCGGGGTTGGGGACTGAGGTATTCTTTGCCATAGCGTTGTTCGACACAGCTACGGGCAGCTGCGATCGCCTGTTCTGACAAATGCACCGAGTCTGTACGCATATAGGTAATATACCCTTGCTCATACAAGTTTTGAGCAATTCGCATAGTATCCCGTGCAGACAGACGCAGTTTGCGGTTTGATTCTTGCTGCAAGGTGGAAGTGGTAAACGGTGGCGCAGGTTTGCGGGTTACGGGGCGTTCTTCCACTTCGGCAACTGTCCAGGGTTTATCGGTCAGTCGTTCCTTGAGGGCGATCGCCTGCTCCTCAGACAACAGCACCACATTGCGCCCGGCGGCGATTTGCCCGGTGGATGGGTCAAAATCCGCCCCCGTTGCCACTTTCGTGCCTCCTAGGGTGACTAACTGGGCGGTAAATGGGCTTTTATTGTGCTGTAGGTAGGCTTTTAAATCCCAGTATGTGCCTTCTCGGAAAGCCCGACGCTGACGTTCTTTGTTGACTAACAACCGCACAGCCACAGACTGCACCCGTCCGGCAGATAATCCCCAAGCGATTTTTTTCCACAAGAGGGGGGAGAGGGTATAGCCTACTAAGCGGTCTAAAATCCGGCGAGTTTCCTGGGCGCGGACTAGCTGCTCATCGATATTCCGGCAATTTTTCAAAGCCTTGGCGATCGCGTCTTGGGTGATCTCATGGAACACCATCCGCTTAGTTGGCACTTTCGGCTTGAGCAACTGGTATAAATGCCAACTAATGCTTTCACCTTCCCGGTCTTCGTCAGTTGCCAGGATCAGTTCATTTGCTTCCTTTAAAGCATCTTTAAGCTGGGTGACAACTTTCTTTTTGTCTTTAGGTACAACATATACAGGTTCAAAGTCTGCGTCCACATTTACCCCAAGCTGCGCCCATGCTTCCCCTTTGACAGCAGCAGGAATTTCACTCGCCGACTGGGGTAGGTCACGCACATGACCCATCGACGCTTCTACCCGATAGTTTTTTGGCAGGTAGTTGCGAATGGTACGAGCTTTAGTTGGAGATTCGACAATGACGAGAGTTGACATGGAGATTTCAAAAAAAGAGTAGCTGCGAAGCTAAACAGTCAAATTGATGTAATTTTGGCGAAATGTCAAGATGAAAATCGTACTTACTGTAGTTTAAGCCTCATGAAACCTTGACTCATAAGGCGAAAATCCTGCCAATGTTGGGTGCAGTCCTTGATAGAGGTTAAGGTAGAACATCGCTGGATGTGAATTTTTCAGCTATTTCTAATCTTTAACTTATCAGAGGCAGAATTGGCGACTACTGTTTTCACGATACCCCACCAGTCAAATACAGGAATAAGTTTTGTCAGCATCTGGGGGTGTAGGGGGGCAGGGGAGGCAGGGCGAGAAGACTTTCCCCAAAATTCATTAATTTTTTAGGCGCAAGCCCAGCCGCAGGCTATGCGTGAATTTTAAATTGTGAATTGATTTGTCCCCAATCCTTGTTTCCTCAGTCTGTGCCAAAATTAAATCAAATTTGCCAGAAAAAGCGTAGTGGTGTTTTTACTTATCCCCAACCTTAGCATTAGCGTAGCCAGAATCCCCCAATTCTCATTCAGGGAGTGCTAACGAATACAGCAAAGTCCACCCCAAAACCATCGCCATCTCAATGGTCAAGAACATAGACAAAGGCCGCACCGCAACGGGTGTTAATTCAGGGTATTAACTGCACCCGCATCTGTGAACAATTACCAGCAAGTGAATTTAGATAGTTGGGTAGAATATACCCTTTTACAGATTGACAATCCCATTGATATCGAGGCAATTTACTTATTAAAAATAACTGCTTTGCCGCACGGGAGCGAGTCACCTTTTGCTGATTCCTCCTGCTACTAATTCAGCATGGGAGGCTATTTGCAGGGTGAATAGGAGTCTTGACACAGATGATTTAGCTGTGCCAAATTGATTTATCTATAGTCATAAAACCCTGTATTCTACCATACATGAAACCAAATATTTAAAATGAGACTTTACGAACCATGAAGTTGTGCTAAAATATAATAGGAGAAGTTAAGTTCGGCGATACGTATCTTGTTGTTAGTCATAATTGCAAGCGGCTCTCCGGATCAACATCTCTGCCCCAATGGATTCTGGAGAGTTTCATGTCAATCTACGTAGGGAACCTATCCTACAGCGTCACTCAAGACGACCTCACTAAAGTATTTTCCGAGTACGGAGAAGTTAAGCGTGTTCAGTTACCTACAGACAGGGAAACTGGACGCGCTCGTGGCTTTGGTTTCGTTGAAATGGAAACTTCAGCTGCTGAAGATGCTGCTATCCAAGCTTTGGACGGTGCTGAATGGATGGGTCGTGTAATGAAAGTTAATAAAGCTCGTCCACGGGAAGAGAAAGGCACTCGTGCAGGCGGTGGTGGTTGGGGAAAAAATAATGGTGGATACTCACGACAATATTAAGTCTTGAGAAAATTCAACCTTTAACAAAAATAACTTATCCCATAACTGGCGGTTCGGTCATTTACTGAACCGCTTTTTGGATTTGTCGGTAAAATACTTGATGATTTCTAAATACCAAATTCTTAACAGGTATTGTAAAACTTATTGAGAATTGTGACCGTCAACTCTATGAAGACGATACATATCTGATCAGAAGTTACGATGAAATCGAGAAATCAAAGATTGCCTTTGGTGAGTAAGAAAGGCTGGGTTTTTGGTCTGGCATTCACAAGTCTAGTATTATCTGGGTTTGATGTGGCTGGCAAAAATACAGCGATGGCATCTCCTACACCAGAAATTATACAATTAGCGCAACGCTCCCAGAATCGCTTACCGCGCAACATTGCCAATGCTATAGTTAGGGACGCATCACAGCGTTCAGGGGTAGCAATTAGCAATATTACCATTTCTCAAGCTACAGGCAAAACCTTTGCTAATTCTTGTATATTTAACTTTGGCGAGGTTTGCACTAGGGAATATCGACCGATTGAAGGCTGGGAAGTGATTGTACAGGTACGGAATCAATCATGGACATATCATGTCAATCAATCTGGTTCCCAAATCCTGTTAGATCCTCAAGTGAGTGTAGAGGGAAATACCCTACCCGAAGCGATCGCCAATAATGTTGTGAGGGATGCTAGTAGACGTTCTGGTGTCTCAAGACGAGAAGTAGAAATGATCTCAGCCAAACCCAGAACTTTTAGTAATTCCTGTGAGTTGAACTTTGAGGAAATTTGCCCACAAATATATAACCCCATTTTAGGCTGGGAAGTAGAGGTTAGGGTGCGGAATCGTGTCTGGGTTTATTACGTAGACCGCTTCGGTTCTAAAATCGTTCTAGATCCCAAAGTCAGTCAACAGGGAAATCATACACTACCTAGAACGATCGCTAGTAATATTCTCGTTGATGCAGCTAGGCGTTTTGATGTCACCATACCTGAAGTAGAAATCACTGGCGTTAGCCGCAACACCTTTGCTAATTCCTGTGTATTTGCATTTGGAGAAGTGTGTACTGAGGAATATCAACCCATTGAAGGCTGGGAAGTCACAGTCAGGGTGCGGAATCAATTTTGGACTTATCACGCTAGTGAAACTGCTTCTCGACTGGTTTTAGATCCCAAAGCGATGACAGAGGGAAAAAATACACTACCCAAAGCGATCGCTAATAATATTTTGGATGATGCCATCAAACGTTCTGGCTTATCTCAACGACAAGTAGAAATTACCAACATCACAGCCAAAACTTTCGGTAATCCTTGTGAGTTCAACTTTGGGGAAATTTGCACCAAGGAATACAACCCCATCTCAGGCTGGGAAGTCATTGTCAGAGTGCAGAATCAATTTTGGACTTATCATATCAATCAAATAGGTGATCGAATTGTCTTAGATCCCAGATTTGTAGGTTAAGTTTAGCAGTCCATTGCGTTTAGCTTTTAGTTTCAAACTTGTTTGATTAGTATATAATGAGGGATTGTGTCGAATTAAAGTCAATCCATGCCTAAACTGAAAACACGCAAAGCCGCCGCGAAACGGTTCCGCGCCACTGGTAGCGGTAAAATCGTCCGTCGCAAAGCTTTCAAAAACCACCTTTTAGAACACAAAACCACCAACAAAAAGCGTGGCTTGTCTAAAATGGCAGTCGTTAACGAACGCGACGAAGAAAATGTCCGCTTGATGCTGCCTTATTTGTAAAATAGTAGACTCTTTAGGAATAGAATATGACCCGTGTAAAACGCGGTAACGTTGCTCGTAAACGCCGCAATAAAATCCTTAAACTAGCTAAAGGTTTCCGTGGTTCTCACTCGACTCTGTTTAGAACCGCCAACCAACAGGTAATGAAAGCACTACGCAGTGCTTACCGCGATCGCAAAAAGAAAAAGCGCGATTTTCGCCGCCTGTGGATTACCCGCATCAACGCTGCTGCTAGACAACATGGTTTAAGCTACAGTCAGTTGATGGGCAGTCTGAAAAAAGCTAACATTCAACTCAACCGTAAAATGTTGGCACAGTTAGCAGTTCTCGATCCGGCTGGCTTCAGCAAAGTTGCTGAATTGGCAATACAAGTTAAAGGTTAACGGTGAACAAGGATGAATAACAGATGTAACAGATGGCAAAAAATTAGTCGGTTACATCTGGTATTGTCCGTTACCATAATTTGCCTTTTCTGCGTGTTTTTCCCAACAGGCTTGACTGCATCTGCCGCAGAAATGCCAGAAATTCAACGAAGGGGTTATATAATTGTTGCAGTTAAAGATAACTTGCCGCCTTTGGGATTTCAGGATGCAAGCGGCAAACTGCAAGGCTTAGAGATTGACTTAGCACAGCGTTTAGCGGCGGATTTGTTGGGGAAAGCCGATGCTGTAAAATTGCAACCAGTGAAGAATCGCGATCGCTTACCCTTAGTTTACAATCATCAAGTAGATATGGCGATCGCCAGAGTCACAGCCACCGAATCACGCTCACGCTTAGTGAGTTTTAGTGTTCCCTATTATTATGATGGTACTGTCATAGTCACCAACAACGACTCAATCAAACAGTTGAGTGATTTGAAACGTCAGAAAATAGCTATCTTAAACCATTCTAGTACAATTGCTGATATTCGTTATTACATCCCCGAAGCGAAATTAGTAGGGGTGAGTTCTTACGCAGAAGCGCAAGATAAGATAGAAAACCAAGCTGTAGTAGGGTTTGCCGCAGATGCTAGCGTATTGAGTGGTTGGGTGAGAGAAAATAACCAGTATCGGATATTACCGACAAAATTATCAACAGCACCCTTATCTGTAGTCATGCCCAAAGGATTACAGTACGATGAGATGAGGCGGAAAGTCAACGAAGCGATCGCCAGCTATATCGGCAAGGGCTGGTTAAAAGAACGGATCGAATATTGGGGGTTAGTCGCGTCGCTACGCTCCTAATTCAAAATTCAAAATTCAAAATTCATTATCCCCAGTCAACAGTCAACAATCAACAGTCAACAGTCAACAGTCAACAAAAAACAGATAATAGATATAGAAGCAAGTTTAATATTTTGATTTGAAGGCAATGGATAACAGTCTAGCGGTTGTTTATCTCTCTGTGTTGGTGGGTTTACTAGCATTTACAGTTGTGACTGTTTTTCGCCAACTGTTCAAAACTCGCAAACGTGAGAGTGCTTTATCGCGCTTACGCAACAAATTGACTAAAGAGAAGGGTACAGTACAAGAATACTACGAACTAGCTTGTATTTATTCTGAGAAAAAAGTGTTTAGCCAGGCTTTACCGTTGTTTCAAAAAGCCCTGAAAGCTGCCGAAGAAGAAGGAGAAGAAAATACTGCTCCTATTTACAATGGTTTAGGTTACGCTTATTTTGCTCAAGAGCAATATGATTTAGCGATTCGTCAGTACAAAGAAGCACTAAAATTGAAACCAGATTATGTAGTAGCACTCAATAATCTGGGTCATGCTTACGAGCGTAAAAAATTGAATGCTCAAGCGTTACAAATGTACGAAGAAGCCCTAAAATTTCAACCGAATAACGCCACAGCAAAACGTCGTGCTGAGTCTTTGCGGCGTTTAGTAGTTGCTTAACATCAAACTTTGTAGTGTACCCCTCCGGGGAAGCAAGCTACGCGTAGCGTCCGCACCAGAGGACTTTAGTCCTCTCCAAGCGATACTACGCTAACAAGATAACGTAGAAATTGTTTGTAGTGAGGACTTTAGTCCTCTCCAAGCGATACTACGCTAACAAGATAACGTAGAAATTGTTTGTAGTAAGGACTTTAGTCCTCTCCAAACTAACAAGATATAGCAGATTGAACCGAATAAAACACATTATTATCTGCGTTTATCTGCGTTTATCTGCGTTTAATTATTTTTCTGCTCACTCTCGTTCAACACCACTGTAAGGACTAAAGTCCTTACTACGAACAGAATACTTGAACGCTTCACTCTCGTTCAACACCACTGTAAGGACTAAAGTCCTTACTACGAACAGAATACTTGAACGCTGATACATCCCCGATTTTTTGAAAAAGTCGGGGATTTAATTGTGCTTTAATGCGGTTTTTTGTCTGATTTTTGGAAATAAATAACAATCAATTTCCAAACTGCTGAAACATGAATAAGCGAATTAGGCTATTTTGTTGTTTAGCCATTAGTATTATTGTCGGGTTTGTTCTCTCACTGAAATTAATGGGGACAGTTACCGCACAACAGCCAAAAATAACACATCCCCTTACAGCATTAACAGAGGCGGAAATTAAAACGGCTGTAGCGGTAATTAGAAAAGAAAAGCCTTTGAGTGATATGGCTGGTTTTCCCCTAATTGCGTTAGCTGAACCAGATAAAAACGAGGTGTTGAAATTTACACCGGGGCAACCATATCAGCGTCAAGCTTTTTTGGTAGTGTATGAGCGATCGCAAAATAAAACCTATGAAGGTGTTGTTGACCTGAAAACGCAACAAATCACATCTTGGCAGGAAATCCCCAAAGTACAACCTGCAATCATGGCTTCAGAATACGAGATAGCAAGGCAAGTTGTCAAGTCTGATCCTCGATGGCAAGCAGCGATGAAAAAGCGGGGAATTACAGATTTTAACCAAGTGCAGATTAGTTGCTGGGCGGCAGGAATTTTAAGCCAGGAAGAAGCCGCAGCAGGTAGCCGCATTTGTCGGACTTTATTATTTTATAGAGGCGGCTGGAATTATTACGGCAGTCCCATAGAGGGTGTATTAGCCACAGTTAATTTAAATACAAACACAGTCAGCAGTTTTATGGATAACGGCATAGTTCCCATATCTAAAACAAATTGGAACTATGATTTACAGTCGTTAGGTAAACTGCTGTCACCGCCAAAACTGTTAAAAATTCTGCAACCGAATGGTAAGACTTTCCAAATTAAAGGTAATGAGATAACTTGGCAAGGTTGGAAATTTCGCTACATGATGCACCCCCGTAGCGGGTTGGTGCTATATCAAGTCAGCTATCAAGACGGTGAAAAACAGCGTCCTGTATTATACCGCGCCAGTTTATCGGAGATGGTAGTACCTTATGGTGATCCTAACCCCACTTGGTCATTTAGAAACGCCTTTGATGTCGGGGAATATAACCTAGGGTTACTTGCCAACACAATGGAGTTAGGGAAAGAAGTTCCTGAAAATGGCGTATTACTTGATGCTGTGTTTGCCAATGAAGAAGGCGAACCTTATACAATGCCGGGAGTAGTGGGTATTTACGAGCGCGATCGCGGTATACTCTGGAAGCACTACGAATATAACACCCAACGTAATGATGTCCGCCGTAACCGAGAATTAGTCATCACCATGACTGCGGCAATAGACAACTATGATTACACCACTAATTGGATATTTCATCAAGACGGGACAATAGAAGTAGAAAACGACTTAACGGGGATTGTCTTAGCACAGGGAACGACTGAGGAACAAGAGACATTTAACAATTCCTATGGACGAATGATAGCAAAAAACACCTTTGGCGTAAATCATCAACACTTTTTTAACTACCGCTTAGATTTTGATGTTGATGGACAAGCTAATTCTGTCATGGAAATGAACGTCAATAGTTTACCAATGGGGAAAAATAACCCTGTAGGAAACGCCATCATCGTAGAAGATACCCCATTAAAAACAGAAAAAGCGGCAGTAAGGGATGCAGATATCAAACATAGTCGAGAATGGATGATAACGAGTGCAGACAAAAAGAACAATTTAGGTGCTGCACCTGCATATATGTTGATGCCTGGAAGTAATACAATATTGTTTCCCGTAGAAGGCGCAAAAATTCGTCAGAAAGCTGGCTTTGCAACTCATCATTTTTGGGTGACAAAATATCAACCTAATGAATTATATGCAGGTGGTGATTATCCCAATCAAACCGCACCAGGGGAAGGCTTACCAAAATATACTGCTGACAATGAAACATTGACTAATGAGGATATTGTGGTATGGTACACAATGGGTATTACTCATGTCCCTAAACCAGAAGACTGGCCAGTAATGCCAGTTCATAAACTAGGATTTAAAATAAGTCCGAGAGGATTTTTTAGTCGTAACCCTGCGCTGAATTTACCAGAATAGCTGAGAGATAAATATAGCTATATCTGGCATCATTCTCAATTAGTGAAAGGCGATGCACAGCCAATAACGTAAAACTAAGGTTGCGAGTAAATTGCCAGCAATGCCCACCCTACAAAAACTCGCATCCAGTTAAAATCAAATTAACTTTTGATTAAGATGACAATTTTTGCGATTTTCTGCTGAAGATTTGGGAAAACTAAATTAGCAGTATTTCCCGAAGGTATGAGAATCAAATCCTTAAACCAAACCCATCTACTTCTGATAATCTCCATCCTGCTGGCTATTTTCTCAGTGTCATCTGTCGTCAGAGATATCTTTACAGAAAGACAGAGACAACAAGCGAAACAGCGACTAGAAGATAACTTAAAACAAGGTGAATTACTCGTCAAACAAGATAAACAAAAAACAGCAGAATTTGCCCAAGTAAATAACCAACTCAAAGAATGCAACGTAAAACTCAAACAACTAGGACTTGAGAAATTTCCAGAAGAATGTAATAACACATTAACCCAAGCCCAAACATTAATCAAAGACATCGAAACAAATAAACAAAAATACGAACAACTTCTGCAACAAATCAAACAAGATTATTGCCTAGCTTACCCAGACACAGAAAATCAAGATTGCAAAAAACCTTAACACCCAAAAAAACCTCCGCGCCCCTTTGCGTTTACCTCCGCGCCCCTTTGCGTTTAAAAATCTTATAAAAGTAATTAATACCTACAAAAACAGATAACAAAAAATTGCAGAACTTTAAGAATCATGTAAATTAAAAACCATCAACTGGTTTTAAAGACAAAATCAATCAAAATCAAAGAAGTAATCAAGCCCTTATAGACCAGTTATTTAAAATAACGCGGGAGAATATTAATGAAACTAGCTTACTGGATGTATGCAGGCCCAGCCCATATTGGTACACTGCGAATTGCTAGCTCATTCAAAAACGTTCATGCAATAATGCACGCACCCCTGGGCGATGATTACTTTAACGTCATGCGCTCCATGCTATCGCGAGAAAGGGACTTTACGCCAGTTACAGCTAGTGTAGTTGACCGCAACGTTTTAGCGCGTGGTTCTCAAGAAAAAGTAGTTGATAACATCACCCGCAAAGACGCAGAAGAACACCCAGACTTAATTGTATTAACACCCACCTGCACCTCTAGCATTTTGCAAGAAGACTTGCACAACTTTGTCGAAAGGGCGCAGTTAGAAGCGAAAGGTGACGTAATGCTAGCAGATGTTAACCATTATCGGGTTAACGAATTGCAAGCAGGCGATCGCACCCTACACCAAATCGTGCAATTCTACATTGAGAAAGCCCGTAAAAAAGGCGAACTCCCCACCAACAAAACCGAAAAGCCCTCAGTTAACATCATTGGTATTTCAACCCTTGGTTTCCACAACAACCACGACTGTACTGAACTAAAAAGGTTGATGGCTGACTTAGGAATTGAAGTCAACGCCGTCATTCCCGAAGGTGCATCAGTTCACGAATTGAAAAATTTACCCAAAGCTTGGTTTAACCTTGTACCGTACCGGGAACTAGGCTTAATGGCGGCTAATTATCTGCAAGCAGAATTCGGTACACCTTACGTAGACATTGCCCCAATGGGTGTTGTAGAAACTGCCAGATGTATCCGCAAAATTCAGGAGATAATTAACGCCCAAGGTGCTAATGTTGATTACGAAGAGTATATCAACGAGCAAACCCTGTATGTATCTCAGGCTGCTTGGTTCTCCCGTTCCATCGACTGTCAAAACTTAACTGGTAAAAAAGCCGTGGTGTTTGGCGATAATACCCACGCCGCCGCCATGACTAAGATTTTATCACGGGAAATGGGGATTCATGTAGTGTGGGCAGGAACATACTGTAAATATGATGCTGACTGGTTTCGGGAACAGGTAAGCGAATACTGCGACGAAGTGCTGATTAGTGATGATCATGGTACGATTGGGGATGCGATCGCTCGCGTAGAACCTGCGGCTATTTTCGGTACGCAAATGGAACGCCACATCGGGAAACGGTTGAATATACCTTGTGGTGTGATAGCTGCACCTATCCATGTGCAGAACTTCCCCATCGGTTATAAACCATTTTTAGGTTATGAAGGTACAAATCAAATTACAGATTTAATCTACAATTCCTTTACTTTAGGAATGGAAGACCATCTGTTAGAAATCTTTGGCGGACATGATACCAAAGAAGTAATTACTAAGGGAATATCTGCCGAATCTGATTTAAATTGGACAAAAGATGGTTTAGCAGAATTAAATAAAATTCCTGGTTTTGTGCGTGGTAAAGTGAAGCGAAACACCGAAAAATTTGCACGCGATCGCGGTATTAAAGATATCAGTGCTGAGGTACTTTATGCAGCGAAGGAAGCTGTGGGTGCTTAGAGGATAAAACCTAACCCCAAGGGGGAATTGTAGAGACGTTTCATGAAACGTCTCTACATTAATTTTTTGTTTCGCGCATACCGCTAAAGCGGAACCGCAGGCAAGGCGCATACCGCAAGCGGATCTCGCAGAGTAGGCGCAAAGAAGAACGTAAGAAGGGTTTGTAGTGAGGACTTTAGTCCTCTCCTAAAGACGCTACGCCCAAAAAATCAGGACTAAAGTCCTTACTACGAGCTTAAAATACTATGTTAGTTGGGTAAGTACGATATAAGTTGAAATCACTATTGACTGAAATTTAGATTTTTCTGTTTTTTAAAGGCTGAAGTCGATTTGATTGTCTATTCTAGGATCTAGGGTAGATCAAGCAGCAACCGCGCTTTTATCTATCTATTCAATAAAAAATTTGTATGTAAAACACACATACCTGTGTGGTATGTCTGCTGAAAATCTTTAGGTTCAGGGCGTTGTAATGCAAACAAATTGGAAAATCGGGTCTTTATTTGGTATTCCGCTATTTTTAGACCCTTTATGGTTTTTAATTTTGGGATTAGCGACTCTCAATTTTGGTGTAGCTTACCAAGAATTGGGAACTGTCACAGCTTGGAGTGCAGGGTTAATCATGGCACTGTTGCTGTTTGCATCGGTATTATTGCATGAATTGGGTCATAGTTTAGCGGCGCGATCGCAAGGAATTAAAGTTAATTCGATTACCCTATTTTTGTTTGGTGGTATCGCAGCGATAGAAGAAGAATCAAAAACACCGGGTAAAGCGTTTCAAGTCGCCATTGCGGGGCCGTTGGTGAGTATTGGGTTGTTTTTGTTACTGCGATTAGGGAATAATGTAGTTCCTGATAGTAGCCCAATTAGTATGATGGTGGGAGACTTGGCGAGAATTAACTTAGTTGTTGCTTTGTTTAACTTGATACCAGGGCTACCTTTAGATGGAGGACAAGTTTTAAAAGCTGCACTCTGGCAAATTACCGGAAATCGCTTTCAAGCGGTACACTGGGCGGCAAAGGCAGGACAACTTTTAGGATATGGTGCGATCGCCTTGGGATTTGCGGTAGACTACTTTACTAGAGAGTTAGTCACTGGATTGTGGATAGCGTTGTTAGGTTGGTTTGCAATTCGTAACGCCAACAGCTACGACCGTGTTACCACATTACAAGAAACCTTACTCAAAGTCACAGCCACCGATGTAATGACTCGTGATTTTCGCGTCATCGATGCAGACCAAACCTTACGTAGTTTTGCGGATGCTTACCTGTTAGAGACAACAGCCCCAGAAGTTTATTTTGCAGCTTCCGATGGACGTTATCGGGGAATGGTCGCTATTGAAGATTTACGCTTAGTCGAAAGAAGCGCATGGGAAACGCAAACTCTCCACAGTATTGTGCATCCCCTGACCGAGATACCCACAGTTGCGGAATCAACATCTATAGCAGAAGTCATCAACAAATTAGAAAATGACAACTTACCACGTATTACTGTACTCACACCTGCGGGTGCTGTGGCTGGGGTAATTGACAGAGGAGATATAGTTAAAGGATTAGCGCAGAAGTTAGGCTTGCGGATGACGGAGGACGAAATTAAGCGCATCAAAGAAGAAGGTAGTTATCCGCCTGGGTTGCAATTGGGCGTAATTGCTAAGTCTACCGTGAATTGATTTTGATGGGAATTATTCAACGCCGATGCACGCAGATAAACGCAGATAATTAGCCAGTGTTATCCGTGTTTATCAGCGTGTATTTTAACATTTTGCAGTAGGGTGGGCATTGCTTGCAAGTTGCTAAGACCTTGATACCGTTTCTTGATGTAGCTTGCGTGGCGTAGCCATAGATGTACTTTATTCTGCACTGTAGAGACGTTGCATGCAACGTCTCTACATTATTTATTTGATGCAACTTCATAGAGAATTGGTATGAGTTTGGCTGCGTCTAGAATTGCTTGCAACAGCACCAAGTTCTGCTTATGCGAAAATAGATACCAAGGAAACTACGGTTTTTATTTATGGTGTGGAATCCAGGGCAGCAGTTATTTGGCGATCGCTATACAATCGAGAGACAATTAGGCGAAGGTGGAATTGGCATCACCTATCTTGCCAAAAATCGACAGGGTAATTTGCGCGTAATTAAAACCCTGCGTCAAGCCATACTCAATCATCCTGCTTGGATAGCGCATCAAAGTAAACTCAAGCAAGACTTTAAAGAAGAAGCATTACGCCTAGCCTTATGTCGCCATCCCCACATAGTAGAAGTGGAAAATGTTTTTGATGAAGGTGACTTACCATGTATGGCAATGGAGTACATCGCCGGAGAAGATTTAGGTAAGCAGATCACCGAAAAAGGAGCATTATCAGAAGCAGAAGCACTCGAATATATTAGGCAAATTGGCGATGCTTTGATACTTGTTCACGAAAAAGGCTTGCTGCATCGGGATTTAAAGCCAAATAACATTATGATGCGTGCAGGGAAGCCAGAAGCCGTACTGATTGATTTTGGTCTTGCTAGACAATTTATATCTGGTGCAGTTTTACACCATACAGAGAATCTTACTGACGGTTACGCGCCACCAGAACAGTATGCACCAGTAGAAGAAAGGGGAGAATATATTGATGTTTACGCCTTAGCCGCCACCTTGTATTCTTTGCTGACTGGACAGTTACCTATGCCAGCACCAGCTAGACTGCAAAATTTTACCCTAAAACCACCAAAGGATTTAAATCCCAGCGTTAGCGACAGGGTGAATGAGGCAATTATGAAAGGGATGGCGTTAAATTACAAGTTTCGCCCCCAGTCGGTGCAGGAATGGTTGGATTTATTGCCAGATACTACACTGTCAACAACCGAATGGTATAACGAAGCAATTATAATCTTAGGGCCAAGACCTTCTGGAAAGAGTGTCTATCTAGCGACTTTAGCTTATCTACCATACTTGGTAAAAACAGGTATATTACAGTCTATTGAACCGCTCAATGGCCAAGCTAGAATATTAATTGAACGGGCAAAAGACATTTTAGCTGAAGGCTCACAATTGCCTCCGCCATCAGCACCTTACCATACAATTGAGTTACCAGTGTATAGCCTATTAATTACTCTGAATTCTAATATTAATACAATTATAAGTAAAGAAATCCAACTTTGTTTTACGTGTGTACTATATCCGGGAGAAATATTTAGTTCATTATCTAATAATGACCTAAATTGGATAAGTGAATATCTTGATGACTGTGCCATTACAAAATATTTAGCCTTAATAATTGATGCTACATCAAGGGAAGATAGAGAGACTGCTCAAGGTTTGTCTATTTTAGAGAGTGAGTTGAACAGACGAGTTCCTGTCAGTGAACAATCTCAATATCGGATAGCAGTTATGTTTTCTCATTTTGATCTACCGGATGTATATCCTTACAGAAACAATCTCAACGGATTTATTGATATGAAGTTTCCTGAAACACAGATGGTTTTGCACAAATGGAGTCATAATTGGAGTTGTTCAGTTGCTTATTTTGCCTATTCTGCATTTGGTATGATGGAAGATATGAGTGAACCAAATTGTGAGGTAGTGGTGCAGAATGAATCTGGAGTAAGTGCAGTTATTAAAAATTCTAAAAGTTGGAAACCTTTTGGGTTAGTTGCACCAATATATTGGTTATTAACTGGAAAATATAACAAAGCATTAGCTGATATCTAGTAAGCATAAATGATTATGGGATAGATCCCCGACTTCTTTGAGAAATCGTGGATCTGGGTATTGGCGAAACCGTTAAGCTGAGTAAAGTAATTCTTGTAACATCCCCGTGTCCATTAACCGCCTGACTCAACAAATCCAATTCATCATCGAAATTGACCGCCTGAAGCTAATACTGCGCCAAACCTTACTAACAGACGGTTCGCGTCAAGAAAATAGCGCGGAACATTCTTGGCATTTGGCAATTATGGCATTTACTCTGTCAGAATATGCTCCAGATGGGGTTGATATCTTCCGCGCTATCAAGATGCTATTGATTCATGACTTGGTAGAAATTGATGCCGGGGATACCTTCTGTTACGATGTGCAGGGTAACGAAAGTAAAGCACATAAGGAAGCACAAGCCGCATTGCGTCTGTTTGGACTGTTACCACCAGAACAGGGGGAAGAACTTCATCAACTGTGGAATGAGTTTGAAGCGGGAGAAACACCCACAGCTAAATTCGCCGCCGCTTTAGACCGCATCCAACCTTTACTGCATAATCAACAAACCCAGGGAGGTACTTGGCGCATTCACGGAATTAGGCGAGATCAGGTGATGAAACGGGTAGCACCAGTAGAAACAGGTGCGCCGGAACTTTGGCCGTTTGTCTTGCAATTGATTGATGACTGTGTGGCGGCTGGTTATTTGCAAGAAACGCCTGTTCTGAAGGCTGAAGATTAGGCGTGGTTTGGTAATGCACAGTTTTGTGGTGTTGATTTAAGGGATGAATTATGGTCACGCAGAGGCGCAGAGGGACTTTTATATTTGATTTTGATATTGCCCACTAGCTTACAGATTGAAAAACCCCTCTCCAAACCTCTCCCCTACAAGGAGAGAGGCTTTAAAAGCCGGATTATTTGTCGAAACCGAAGATATTTAAGCCCCTCTCCGCGTCGGAGAGGGGTTGGGGAGAGGTCATCAAACTTACTATTAACTTAAAATATCATCCCACTCGGATAAACATAGGGGTTGTATTTCCATCTCTATATCAAAACAATCCCTCGCCGCAGCTGTCAAAGCTGTGATAATCTGGTCTACAGTCAAACTTGGCGGTAACTGCACAGGCTGAAAAGTCTCCCCACCAAATACTTGAGTAAATAATTCTGCATCTGGTTGCAATCGCATAGAACCATGTTGCAAAATTGCGCCACCTCGTCTTAATTGTGCGCTACCTATTAATTTAGCTCCATCTGGTAAGACTAAATCTGCACCTGTAGCTGTCCCGAAGCAGTTGGGGTTATGAATGTAGCCACGTCCGGCTGTACCATAATCTAATTTTACGCCGATCGCTCGCCATCCTTGCAGCAAAAATTCACAAATCTTTTGATAAGTTTGCAAACGATTTCCAATTAATCCAGAGGTAACAACAGTATAAGTTAAATCTCCTTGGTGTAACACTGCCCTACCACCTGTAGGACGACGCACTAAATCTAATGTGTGATTTTTCCAGGTGAGGTTTTCCCAATGTTGCGGATGTTGTCGTTGATGATAACCTAGAGAAATCGCAGGTGGCGACCAAGTGTAAAATCTTAGTGTTGAAGGTTGCTTTCCTGATAGGTGCTGTGTTAGCAACCATTGGTCAATTGCCATCTGCACACTACCAGACGCTGCTAATAAAGGAATTAGTCGCCAAACCTGCTTGTTAGCCATTGAGAATTGGGAATTACTTAAGCTGCTCCAAATTCAGATTGTAAGGCTTCATCATTATCATCTGCGATGGTTGCCACAATAGTAATTAATCGGGAAACTTCCCCTGGAGACAATTCTGCTAAGGTGCGTGTAGAGATGACTACTACTCGATTCTCAATAATACCAAATCTCGCTTCAAAGGTGCTGGAGCAGTTCATTTCCAACAGGTGACGCATTAGCTTCGGTTCATCTTTCGCCGGAAGTTGGAGAACCGCCGACCAAACTGTGATTGTGTCTTCATCCGTTGTTCCTGTAAGCTGGACGAATACTTCTACGCTGCCATATTTGAATTTCCACAAATAACCACCTTCTGCGGGGTGGCTCACCATTGCACTATCATCTTGTTCCAAGGAGTCAATGACGTTTTCAATCACTTCCAAATGGTTAATGCTGGTTGTCTCCACCATTTCATCTAAAGATTCTGGGTTAGTTAGGGTTTCTTGGTAGCTTGTCATACAGATTTTTCTCTCGATATATTCACTGTTTTATCTACACATTAATTTATAGCCTGTGAGCAAAATTAGGTTGAGTTCCTTAAGTAATAGTCTAGACTTTACTTTGCTGTGGTTTAACTATGAAATTTCAGTAAGAAATATTACATTTTCTTTTGTTAGGATTCTTTGTAATATATATCTTACACCAGCTAAAGCCAGTAAATGGTGTAGCAATCTTTCATTCTAACGCCGCAAAGGATGTATAAATCTATGTCCTCTATGTCTCAAATTGTGCCTAGTCGTGATGTCCGTCAATTGGGGATTAACCCGAATCATTGGTATGTGGTAGCACGTAGCGATGAGGTGACAAATAAACCATTAGGTGTGATAATTTGGCATCAGGCGATCGCACTCTATCGAGACAGTCAAGGACAAATCCACGCCCTAGAAGACCGTTGTCCCCACCGTCAAGTTAAACTCAGTCATGGGCAAGTCATCAATGATGAACTGGAATGCGCCTATCACGGTTGGCGTTTCAATCATCAAGGTGAATGTGCAACTGTTCCTTACTTAGCTGCTAATCAAAAACTACCTAATTGTAAAATCCGACGTTACCCAGTCAAAGAACAAGACGGTTTTATTTGGTTATATCCTGGCGATGCAGAACCATCTGTAGAACCTTTAGGTTTACCAGAGTGGGAACATCTAAATTATATCGCCACAGTTTCAGTTATTAACTGCAAAGCTCATTATTCTTATTTAATTGAAAACCTGATGGATATGTATCATGGACATTTGCATCAGGATTTACAAGCATGGGCAGAAGCCACACTTCAAGATATTGATGAAGATGAACACCGTGTTGATGCTCATTACCAAGCCCAGAGTTATTATAAAATAGATAAAATTTGGTCTATCTCTCAGTTATTTTTCCCCGCATTACGCCGCTTACATCCTGAACCTTTGGATGTGAGTTATATTTATCCTCACTGGATGTCTACATTAGGCAAAGATTTTAAAATTTATTGTTTATTGTGTCCAGTGAATGAAACAGAAACCAAAGCGTATTTAATTCATTTCACCTCATTAAATGCTTTTTGGCGATTACATAAATTACCCGTCTGGTTTCGACGGTTTATTAAAAATAGTTTATTTGGTGCGGCGCAAAAGTTACTCGATGGTTTAGTGGTGCAAGATGTGCAGATGATTGAGGAAGAACAACAGGCGTATTTACAAAATTCTCAAATCCGAAATTATGAGTTAAATCGAGCTTTAGTTAGTGTACAAAGGTTGATGAAAAATCAAGTAGAGAAATAAGAATTGGGTGTTGCTGAGATAAATTTACATTTTTGCTCACCAACACCGCTATTATGACTACATCTATGCCTAAATATTTTTTTTGAACTCCTCTGATACAAATTTTATATGAGGTTGCACCACATAAATGATGTAGAGACGTTGCATGCAACGTCTCTACAGTAAACCTTAAATTGTAGGGTGGTTTAAAGCAGCGTGTAACGCACCAATAAATACGGTACGTTACGGCTAATTCCTAGTTTCTCAAACGCTCAAATCCTTAGCACAAAGCAATTCACCCCAAGCTTTATTAGAGCAAGTGGCGACGGCTGTCGATATGATTGAAGAAACAGACGAGCGACAGAATATATCAGCTTGTGTGCAGGTTTTAGCCGGGTTGCGGTTTGAAAAAGATTTGATTAGACAGCTATTTCGAGAGGAAATTATGCAAGAGTCTGTAATTTACCAGGATATTTTGCAAAAAGGATTGCAACAGGGAGAGCAACGAGGGAAGAAACAAGAGGCGTTAGAACTTATTCTACGTCAATTGACTCGTCGCTTTGGTGCAATTGAGCCAGAAATACAACAGCAGATTAGTGCTTTATCGAAAATTTGGGTTGAAAACCCCGTCGTTCTACGACGGCTTTCTGGTATACTAGCAGTAGGTT
>NZ_LUHJ01000026.1:324736-375875 GCF_001597745.1 Anabaena sp. 4-3
GTCACTCAATTAGAGGAGTTAGCTGAGGCTTTGTTAGATTTTACTAGCCAAAGTGATTTAATTAATTACTTGGCGAATATCTCCCCGTCTTCAAGCAATACCATTTGAAGATACAAATACCTGGGTGGGGGTTTAGCAATGCTCAACCCTTACTAAACGCTTCTGAGTGCCACAATTGGATCGAGTTTAGCAGCACGACGGGCGGGAACGACACCGAAAAATAAACCAATGCCACCGGAAACACCTACAGCCGTCATAATGGCTACGGGAGAAATTGCTGCTTCTAGGGGTGTTATAGCTCCTACTAACATAATGCCACTGACACCAACGGCAGTTCCAACTAAGCCACCAATGGCAGAGACAATTACAGATTCAATGATAAATTGCAGTAATATATCTTGTTCTGTCGCGCCAATGGCTTTGCGTAGTCCAATTTCTTGGGTGCGTTCGGTGACGGAAACTAGCATAATATTCATGATACCAATACCACCGACAAACAGAGATATGCCAGCGATCGCAGCTAGCATGATTGTTAATGCACCAGAAATCTGTCCGACTGTTTGCAAAGCATCTTTTTGAGTACGGATAGTAAAATCATCTTCACCGACGAGTTTATGGCGTTGTCGCAGTAAATTGGTGATTTGAAATACGGCTGCATCTACGCTATCGGCATTGTTGGCGGAAGCTACAATATAACTTAACTCCAACCCATAGGGAGATGTGCGCCCAACAATGCGGTTAGCCATTGTGAACACGGGTATCAAGGCTGCATCATCATAATCAACGCCTAAGCTTGAGCCTTTGGTTTCTAATACTCCAATCACCTGAAAGCTAGCATTCTTAATTCTCAGTTGTTGACCTACGGGGTTACTATTACCAAAGAGTCTATTAGCTAATTTTCCCCCTAATACGGCAACTTGATTACTGCGCTTCATGTCTACGTCGCCAAAAAACCGCCCTTGGGCGACTTCAAAATCCCGCACGATTAAAAAGTTGGGGGTTGTGCCAATAATGTTGACATCTGTGTTGCGATTACTGTAGGTGACAACCTGCCTACTGTTTAACTCCGCAGTCACGTCGGCGATGGTTGGTACTTGGGTAGCGATCGCGTTAGCATCTTCATATACCAAAGTCTTTGGTACTTCTCTAGAAATCCGTTGAGTTGCCTGATTACCTGGAATAATAAACAGTACGTTCGGCCCTAAAGATTCTAACTGTTGTTGTACGAATCTTTGTCCGCCTTCACCAATTCCGATCATCGCTATCACCGAAGCGTTACCGATGACAATACCCAACATAGTCAGGGCGGTACGTAGTTTATTAGACAGCAGGGTTTTACCTGCCATTTGCATACTTTCTAGCAGGTTCATTAATTACCCTCTTTTTTCTCCTTCTCCAGTTTGTAATCTTTTGGCAAATCCACAAACACGCGATCGCCTGTTTTTATACCTGATAAAATTTGCGTTTGGTCTTGGATTTGTGCGCCAATGGTGACTTCCTGAAACTGGGGTTTATTCTTCGCATCCGGTATAAGTACGCCAGTTTTGCCATTTTCTGTCAAAATTGACACCGTTGGCACTAGCACAGCATCATTGACGCGATCGCCCAAAAAGGTAAGATCGACATTTAAGCCAGAACGTAATTTTTCTGTACCTGTTTTCAGAGCTACCCGCACCTGAAAGGATGTCACACCTTGTTCTACAACCGCTTCTGGTGCAATCAAACGCACCTCACCTTTAAACACTTCATCAGGGTAAGCATCAGCCACAATTTCCACCTGCTGTCCCTGTTGAATTCTACCAATATCTGCTTCGGGAATTTGCGCTAAAACTTCCAAATCCTTGGCTACAGCCACAATTGAACTCGAAGTAGCTGATGCACTGGTAGAAGCTGAAGTTGTGGGTGTGACAAAAGCCCCAATGTTGGCGTATTTCTGAGTCACAACCCCAGAGAAGGGCGCGCGAATCATTGTATCTTGTAGTCTGACTTCTGCTGCTGCTAACTGGGCTTGAGCCGCTTTGACTGCGGCTTGACGTTGGGCGATTTCTTCAACACGGCTACCTTCTTCCAATAGTACCAAGGCGGCGCGGGCTTCGATGACAGCTGCTTCTCTAGCTGTGATTACCTCGCTACGAGTCCCAGTTTCCAGCAGCGACAATCGTTTTTGTGCTTCTGCCAAATTCGCTTTTGCGCTTTTATCTTCGCTAATCGCTTGATCGAGTAATTGTTTTCTCTCTGCTCCCTGTTGGTAAAGATACTGATAACGCTTTACTTGTTCAGATGTATAGTTTACCCTAGCGCGTGCCGCATCTACTTGGGCTTGGACTTGGGCAATTTCTTGGGGACGATTACCGGCACGGGCTTCGGCTAACTGGGCTTGTGCCTGTGCCAAACGCGCTCTAGCTTGGGCGATTTCTTGGGGACGATTACCTGCTTGGGCTTGGGCTAGCTGGGCTTGTGCTTGTGCTAAATTAGCGCGGTATTGAGCAATTTGGGCGGGGATATCACCTACATCCATTCTGGCGATAATTTGTCCTTGCTGCACGCGATCGCCTTGTTCTACATATAATTGTGCTAGTACGCCTGGGTTTTTCGGACTAATATTTACACTTTGAACTGGAACTACTTTCCCACTGGCAGTAATCCGCAAAGTTACATTTTTGGCTTCTACAGGTACGGTTAGTTGCGTTACGTCTTGTTTGTTAGCTCTTTGATTGACAATGGTGTAGCTCGTTGTACCCACAACCAAAGCTCCCGCCGCTAACAATCCCACTAGCCACCGGGTTGGGTATTTAACTTTGCCAATAATGGGAACTTCTATGTACGCAATCATCAGTAGTTGCCTATGAAAATTTTTGGTGGTCTTAATTAACAGGTAAGAACAGTTATCTCAAGATTTTAAAACTCTGGGGGGGAAAATAAATTTTTATTGCCAATTAAACATTTAGACGCATAATCATGATAAAAGTTGCTGATTCTACACTATCCTAGCCTTTATCAGTTGTTTATGCCTTTAATTTTCCGGTGAAGTGTTCAAACATTTCAGAAAAAGTCATGATTGTTGGTTGTTGACTGTTGATGGTTGATGGTTGATAGTTGGGTAAAAGTCGTCTCCCTCCGCTCCTCCGCTCCTCCAGTGCTAACGACTGTAAAATTGGCCTGCCACCTCAAGCGGATATCGTTTAAGCTAGCTGAAAGATTATTGATATATGGTTTAAGAGGCGGTAGTGTGCCTAAATACTTTCGGTTAATTTCTCTTTTACTCGTCTGTGGTTTGTGGAGTGTGCCAAAAACTGCTCAAGCCCAGGCTTTGATACCTCATACTGTGCAACTAGATACGGATAAGCTAGAAAAGCAAGGGTTAAGTTTAGCACAAGAAGCAGCCCAATTAGGGCAGTTTCAGCAGTATGAGTTGGCTATACCACGAGCGCGACTAGCTAGCCAACTAGCTCCTAAAAATGATAAAGTTTGGTTTCTCTTGGGTGGCTTGTATTTGCAAACCAAAGATTATGATGGCGCGATCGCAGCCTTAACTCAAGCCCATACTCTCAATCCGAAAAATGCCGATATTTTATTTGCTTTGGGTTCGGCTAATTTTCAACAAAAAAAATATACCACAGCAATTGACAATTACCAAGCTGGCTTGAGGTTAAAACCCAATCACCCAGAAGGTTTGTTTGATTTGGGTAATGCCTACTATATGGTGGGCAGACTGACAGATGCGATCGCCGAATATAATAAAGCTGTGGCACAAGACAATAAATTTTGGCCCGCAGTTAATAACATCGGCTTAATCCAATATGAACAGGGTAATGTGCAAGCAGCCATTCAGCAATGGCAAACGGCTGTTTCTCTAGATAAACAAGCAGCCGAACCATTATTAGCAATGGCTGTGGCAATATACACTAAAGGCGATCGCCAACAAGGTTTGACTTTAGGTGAAAATGCACTTCGCATCGATCAACGCTATGCTGATTTGGATTTTCTCAAAGAAAATCTGTGGGGCGATCGCTTACTTGCTGATGCGAAACAATTCTTGGAATTACCCCGGATTCAAGCCGCCTTAGATTCCCGCTAAAACTTACTTGATAACTTATAAGCGGAGCATTTACAGCTCCGCTTTTTTTACCAGATGATTTTCCTAGTTGCCAATTACACTATACTGTAGTACATATATACTAACAGAGGAAAATGTTCGCCAATAACACCAACTGGTGAATATTCCGCAGAGAATGTCTAAAGTTTTCAGCTGTTGTCTGTGGGGAGAAGTGCCATGATTTGGTCAACGAACTGTTGATGGTCTACAACAGGTTTAGAGATGTAGTCATCAGCACCACTTTGTTTGAGAAAGTTCTCGCGATCGCCTTCCATCGCGTGTGCTGTGACTAAAATTACAGGTAAATTTGCTGTTTGTGGATCAGCCTTTAACATCTGGGTAATCTTAATACCATCAACAGACTTACCTTGATAAACACTTCTAGAGAGAGAAACATCCATTAAAATCAAGTCTGCTTCTCCTGACTGGGCGATTTGAATTACTTCTTCCACATTTTCAGTATGTTTAACACCTAAACCACCCCGCTTAGTCAAAATCTTAGAAAAAACACGAGCGTTAATCAAATCATCTTCGACAATCAAAACAGTCTTCATGAGAATTTTATTTACAAACGTGAGGGGGAAACACCAATTCTAAATTTCAAATCAAATTATGGTTACACAACTATAGGCAACCTAGAGCAGCAAGGGTTGATTACCAGTCGATGACACACTAAACTGTCTCCTTTTTAATAATCTATATACATCGGAGTCATCAAGGATAATACTACGGCTTTTACTTCGGTGATAATCAAGATTGTGTAAGGAATCCCATTTCATCCGTTATGCTGTGTTTGCTGCAATGTTTAGCACCAGCAACTTTTGTGTAGTTAAATCTCAGGGAAAAAACTCATGGCAAAACAGTTAAACCTTCTCGCAACGGGACAGGTAATCACAACGGCCCTGCATACCGAGATGCAACGGTCTTACCTAGAATATGCCATGAGTGTGATTGTCGGACGAGCATTACCAGATGTTCGTGACGGTTTAAAGCCAGTGCATCGGCGGATTTTATACGCGATGCACGAATTAGGTTTGACACCGGATAGACCCTACCGCAAATGCGCCCGTGTGGTGGGGGATGTCTTAGGTAAATATCACCCTCATGGCGACCAAGCGGTTTATGATGCTTTAGTCAGACTGGTGCAAGATTTTTCCAGTCGTTATCCCTTACTAGCTGGACATGGTAACTTTGGCAGCGTGGATAATGACCCCCCGGCGGCGATGCGCTACACAGAAACCCGTCTTGCACCGATTAGCCATGAGGGGATGCTGACAGAAATCGGCGAAGAAACAGTAGAATTTGTCGGTAATTTCGATAATTCGCAGCAAGAACCCACAGTTTTACCGGCTCAATTACCCTTTCTGTTGCTGAATGGCTGTGCAGGAATTGCGGTGGGCATGGCGACGAATATCCCTCCCCATAATTTAGGGGAAATTGTGGATGGCTTAATTGCACTAATTGATCAGCCAGATTTACCAGATGAGAAGTTATTAGAGTTAATACCAGGGCCAGATTTTCCCACGGGTGGGGAAATAGTCGGGGATGCGGGGATTCGAGACGCATACATTACCGGCAAGGGTGGGATTATGTTACGGGGAGTCGCCACAGTTGAAGAAATTCCCGGCGGTAAAGGTAGCAAGCGGCGGACGGCGATTGTGGTGACTGAGTTACCTTATCAAGTTAATAAAGCCGGCTGGATTGAAAAAGTGGCTGATTTGGTAAATCAAGGTCGTTTGCAAGGTATTTCTGACATTCGGGATGAAAGCGATCGCGAAGGGATGCGAGTTGTGATCGAACTCAAACGCGATACCAACCCCCAAGAAGTGCTACAGCATTTGTATCACCAAACCGCTTTACAATCTAATTTTGGGGCAATTCTTTTAGCTTTAGTCGATGGACAACCACGCCAGTTAAGTTTACGCCAACTTTTACTAGAGTTTTTAAATTTCCGAGAACAAACACTTAACCGTCGTTATAGTTATGAATTAGGTAAAGCAGAAAGTCGGCTACATACAGTCGAAGGATTACTCACCGCTTTGTCTGATGTCGATGAGGTAATTACAATTTTGCGACAAGCCGCCGATGGTAGCACGGCGAAAATCAGTTTGTGTAGTCGCCTGGATTTAAGCGAAAATCAGGCTGATGCTATTTTAGCGATGCCATTACGTCGCCTCACCAGTTTAGAACAGCAAAATTTACAGCGTGAGTTTGAGGAACTGCGGCAACAAATCGCTTTACTGCAAAAATTGTTGAGCGATCGCAAAGAATTATTGAAAGCTTTGAAAAAAGACCTGCGATCGCTCAAGCGCAAGTACGGCGATTCGCGTCGTACCAAGATAGGGACGAATATTCCAGAGGAGTTACCCAAAAGCGAAACCACCAGCAGACAAAAAAAACCCACCTTAGCTGAAGTCGAACCGGAAGTTACTACACCGGCGGAAGATGTCACCTTAGAATTGACTCAACGGGGGTATGTACGTCGTCTTCCCCTCTCCGGGAGAAAGTCAAAACTAGAAAATGGTTTAAATGATCATGACTTCATCATTCAAACCGAATTGACCGACACCAATAAAGATTTACTTGTACTCACCAGTGGTGGTAAACTCTACCCGGTGAAAATAGGCGATATTCCCCCCACTACTACACGTTCACCACGGGGAACACCATTAATTACCATGTTGACAAGTACCGCCCAAGGTACACAAGAAGCGGTAGTCAGTCGGTTTGTACTGCCAGAAGATTTAGAAACTCAGCAGATAGTTCTGTTGACGAAGCAGGGAAGAATTAAGCGTCTGTCTTTGAGTGAACTAACTAACCTGACAAGACGGGGAATTACAATTATCAAACTCAAAGATGATGATGAGTTGTTATTAACTCAGTTGACTCAGCCAGGAGAGCATTTAATTTTAGCTAGTTCTGGTGGGCGGTTGTTACGCTTCCCAGTGAATGAGGCACAATTACCCATTATGGGTAGAACAGCGATGGGTTTACAAGCATTACGTGTACTGAAACATCAACCAATGGTAGGGTGTGTGAGTTCGGCGGAAGCTGATCATTTATTGCTAGTCACAGAAGAAGGTTACGCCAAACGCTTACCTATTAATCAGCTAAAAACAGCGAATCGTGGTGATTTAGGAACGCAAGGCTTAAAATTTGCTAGCCAAACAGATAATCTAGCGGGTATGGTAGGAGCGATCGCAGCTTCCGAAGTGGCTCTAGTGACCAATAAAGAGCGAGTGGTGCGAATCCCCACAGATAGTATACCTATTTTGACCAGAGACAATAAAGGTGAAAGCATCCTGCAACTCAACCGTGATGAAAAAGTGATGAATGTCGTCCCTGTGCGCTCATCGTGAGCATCCACTCAGCTAGAAGTTAACAGATTGACTGTTAGTCGGGTGCGTCAGAATGAATATTTTCTTGGTATAGCTAGGGTGACTCGTACTGACGCACCCGACATTTTGGATGTTTTTTGCTCTGGAAGTCCCTAATTACGCAATAGATCCCCGACTTCTTTGAGAAGTCGGGGATCTGATTGTTACATGGTTAATGCTAATTATTCCTAATACAATTTGTCAGGTGGGCATTGCTTACAAGTTTCTCAGACCCTGATTTTGATGTTTTTGGCTGTGCATCGCCTTACTTTAATTGAGAATACAGCCAGCTATGAGCAAATTTTGTGCTAAAATAATTGATAAATAATAGCAATATCTATATTTATTCATACAACTATCTATTTCTGGGTGGTCGCTTTTATCTGACATCCTTCTGCCAAAAGATAGATGTATGAGCCTGTTTATCAATTTTCCCTAACAATAGCATTGAGTTTATGGCAACCAGAATATAAATAAATGTTGCAATTTAGAAAAATATTGTTATATTAGTTTACATAAGACAACAATCCTTAGAAAATTCAGTTTGGAGTGGCAACCATGACAGACACAACCAAAGTTACAGCTCCAGTCATCGAA
The DNA here is from genome assembly GCF_001597745.1 of Anabaena sp. 4-3. Classification (GTDB taxonomy): domain Bacteria; phylum Cyanobacteriota; class Cyanobacteriia; order Cyanobacteriales; family Nostocaceae; genus Trichormus. The sequence goes on from NZ_LUHJ01000026.1 coordinate 332,807, forward strand.
GACCGTAACGCTTGGCGTTGGGGCTTTACCCCCCAAGCAGAAATTTGGAATGGTCGCTTGGCAATGATTGGCTTTTTAGCAGCTGTATTGATTGAACTGTTTTCCGGTCAAGGATTCCTACATTTTTGGGGTATTCTGTAATTTTTAAGTGTCAGATTGCCTAGGCATACTAAAGAGTTAAACAAAAAAACCTGGGAGTTTATCTATATCCCAGGTTCTTATTGTTTTTTAGACGCGATTCATCACGTCTCTAGATGAATTTTGGCTTTTGACTAGCGAATGTATTCTTTAAGTACGCTGTTGCGATTGGGATGGCGTAACTTCCGCAGTGCTTTTGCCTCTATTTGACGAATTCTTTCGCGGGTGACGTTGAAAATTTGTCCGATTTCCTCTAAAGTTTTCATACGGCCGTCATCTAAACCATAGCGTAGTCTGAGGACATCGCGTTCACGGGGGCTGAGGCTGTCGAGGACTTTTTCTAAGTCTTCCCGGAGCAGATTTTTAGAAACTTGGTCTTCTGGGGTTTCGCCGTCAGATTCAATAAAATCACCCAAGCGAGAATCTTCTTCTTTACCAATGGGTGTTTCTAGGGAAATGGGCAACTGAGCAGATTTAGCGATGAACCGCAATTTCTCGATAGTCATTTCCATACGAGTTGCGATTTCTTCTTCTGTGGGTTTGCGTCCCATTTCTTGAGACAGCAATTTGGTGGTTTTCTTGATGCGGGAGATGGTTTCGTAGAGATGGACTGGTAGGCGGATAGTCCGGGATTGATCGGCGATCGCTCTGGTGATAGCCTGACGAATCCACCATGTAGCGTAGGTGGAGAATTTATAACCTTTCTCGTGATCGAATTTCTCAGCCGCACGAATCAAACCCAGACTACCTTCTTGAATCAAGTCTTGGAATGATAAACCACGGTTCATGTACTTCTTAGCAATAGAAACCACTAGCCGTAGGTTCGACTGCACCATTTTATCTTTCGCTCTGCGACCTAGATGCAAGCGATAACGGAAAGCTGGCAATGGCAATTGTACTGCTTCTGCCCATTCACTATCACGCGGATCACGTTCTAACTGTTCTGAGAGTCTTTCCCGTATCCTTTCTAATTCGAGTAAGTCAGCAATTTTTCTGGCTAATTCAATTTCTTCATCTGCCCGTAACAGGCGAATTCGACCAATTTCTTGCAAGTACAGGCGAATCGAATCTTCGGTATAATGCTTCTTCTTGCTTTGTGTCCGACGACGCGATTTAGCGGCTTTTCCAGACTTTGCGTCGTCCTCATCAGTCTGAGGCTCTAAAAACTCATCAATTTCGCCGTCATCGGTAAGCAGTAAGTCCTCCTCGTCTTCAATTAAGAGGTCTTCTAACTCGATCTCAGGCTGATTCATCATTTCTAGGTCAGGCTGATAAATGCTATCGAGTACGTTGTTAGCCTGGTTCATGCCGCGTTCCTCATGCTCCTTGCAGAATCAATTACTCAAAATTTGTTGACTGCTCTTTTTAAACTGAGCTAGTGAACAAATAAAAATAGGGTTTTAGATGGATTTCCCTGGTGTGTTTGGGAAGTTCCCGCCAATGGAGAAATTTCTTACTCCTCGTGAAAAGTCGCAGTTAATGCTGACTTACTTACTCATTCCATACCAGCCAAAAGTGTTGCTGTGGCAGACACTTTTATTTGGTTTGTCTCTAACAAGACTTGTCTTGATAAAAAAATTTACCACTTCATCACATATTAATTATGACTGTTGGCATATTTTCTTATAAAGACTCTTCCGATTGTAGCCTGTTTCACAAAAATTGCACTCTTTTTGTGTATTAATCATTAACTCATGAAGCAAGGTAAAGCCACTACTATCAAAAAGTCTTGAAAAATGGTAGTGATACCCTTAAATTTTCTCTAAAGCTTTTTGCAATTGCTGTGGGTTGTCTTCACATTCTCAGGATTTTAAAGCCTCCTTTACACAATTTCTGGTATTTTCTAAGACATGAATTACCTAAAAACTGTGTATTTTATATCAACTGAGTCCAGAAGCATTAACGCACCCATTTTTACATTTCCTTCATAAATAACTCAGTCCGGAGAATTGGGGCTTGATTTCCCAAGAAATAAAGACACCAACAGAAATAGTTCTTGCCTTGAGAAACTTAAGTTTCTACGTGCAGAACTCCTTTACTAGCTAGTAAAGGCTGGGGGAAACTTGCCGGGTGGCAGTTGGCGATTTGAATTTAGTCTTATTCACACATTAACGCACTGCTGAGATTTCTACCCTCTAATTCTTGACAAACTTTGATTGTTGTATCCAACGATATTTTAATCAATTCAAAAGGCATTTGACAGGTGTAATGAAAGATATTTGCTTAGTTATAGCAAAACTTTATCGAATACACACTAAATTCTGCCTGTGAAAAGATGAAATAGAATACATGAGCAAGTTAGAAGCAGGTTATGACTACTGCTTGTGCAGGAGAAGTATAGTTTAGGTGTTCATGTTTGAGCTTAACCTAATTTTCAATGTGGCTGTTGAGCAAAAAAATTTGAAATCCAATCCCGTGTTTTCCTGGGAAATGTTTTTGTCTAGTGATCTGGGATTTTGAAGATACCGAGATGATGTGACTGAGCAGATTCATCTAGAACTTTTTTTCCCAGCTTAACAAATAAGTTATGAGGCTGGCAGCAAAAGCATCAACCAGCTTTTTTATCCGTTCCGGTGTACCCAGTTGATAACGGTTACTTATTGCTTGAGATTGTCGGAATAATTGACCTCAATGTGAGAATTTGAGGCTTTTGTGACTTAATCCCAGCCAATAACGGATAAATTTTAATTATACTGTCACCCTGTTGACAAAATATGGTTTTTGTGCATTCAGATGAATTGAAAAAAACTGATAATTTAATTAATCAATGATTATGTATATTAACAAACATTTTTATCAGCAACAATTTTAATCAGCGAAAATGTTTCTTTGGGTGGATTGGCAATTTTGTAAAGATATCAAGAAGATGCTGAGAGTCACAGAAAATAGACTGTCAAGTTTTGCTGATGAGACACGGAATTGACCGCAAATCAATGTAGCGCAGAGTAAGCGGATTTATCCGTGGGAATAAGTAGGAGCAGGTTCAGAAAGATGAATATTTATGAAGAAAAATGTCGTTTAATCCGTACCTACTCAGATGAAATCAGTAGGTCAACATAATTAAAGATGATGATGGGATAGATCCCCGACTTCTCAAAGAAGTCGGGGATCTGAGTTAGTAGTGTGCGTCAGAATGAATAATTTCTTGGTATGGCTAGGGTTTCTCGTACTGACGCACCCTACATTTTAGAGATTTTTTGATCTCTTTAAATGTTCGGTGGGCATTGCCAACAAGGTAAAACTCAGGTTATAAGATACTGAGATTAGATATCTAGGTCAGTGAGATTCAATTTAGAACCATAGGTTTCGATAAATTCGCGTCTGGGGGCAACGCGATCGCCCATTAAAATGGTAAATATCCGATCAGCTTCGGCAGCATCCTCAATTTCCACTTGCTTGAGGGTGCGGGTTTGGGGGTTCATTGTGGTATCCCAAAGTTGCCCAGGCATCATTTCACCCAAACCTTTGAAGCGTTGGATGGTATAGTTAGCGTTAGCGGGGAACTTAGCGAGGATGTCTTGCAGTTCGCGATCGCTATAACAATACTCATGATTGCGTCCCCGTTCGACTTTATATAATGGGGGACAAGCAATATAGATAAAGCCTTGTTCGATGAGCGATCGCTGATATCTATAAAAGAAAGTTAACAGTAGGGTGCGGATGTGTGCGCCGTCTACGTCAGCATCAGTCATAATCACGATGCGGTGATAACGTAGTTGGGAAGCGTCGAATTCTTCACCTTTGACACCTAAACCCAAAGCGGTGATTAAGGCTTGAACTTCATTATTTTTATAGATTTTCGAGTCGTCAGTTTTCTCGATATTCAGGATTTTACCACGTAGAGGGAGGATGGCTTGAGTGCGGCGATCGCGTCCTTGTTTAGCACTACCACCTGCGGAGTCACCTTCCACGATAAAGATTTCTGACTCGCTAGGGTCGCGGGAACTGCAATCTGCTAACTTACCAGGTAGTGGGGAAGATTCTAATACAGATTTGCGGCGGACTAACTCCCGTGCGTGACGGGCTGCTTCTGCGGCTTTAAAAGCTTGGATAGCTTTATCTAGAACAGAGTCAGCGACACCGGGATGAAATTCTAAGTATTCAGTCAGGACTTCGCCGACTAAAGAATCAACAATACCTCTAACTTCAGTATTACCTAGTTTAGTTTTAGTTTGTCCTTCAAATTCTGGGTCAGGGACTTTGACAGAAATTACCGCCGTCAAACCTTCGCGGACGTGTTCACCACTGAGGTTAGACTCATTTTCTTTGATTTTATTCCGCTTGCGAGCGATCGCATTCAAAGTTCTGGTCAAAACCGCCTTTAAACCTTCCAGGTGCGTACCACCATCAACGGTGCGGATATTATTGGCAAAGCCTAGCACGTTGTCAGTGTAAGCATCGGTACACCATTGTAAAGCCACCTCCACCTGAACGTTATTCCGTTCACCCTGCACATAAATCACTTCCTCATGGAGTGGCTGCTTTTCGCGGTTCATGTAAGCGATATATTCCCGAATTCCACCCTTGTACTCGTAGGTTTCAACTTTCGGCGTATCGCTTTTCAGCAATTCTAGACGGTTATCGGTAAAGGTAATTTTTACCCCTGCATTTAAATATGCCAACTCCCGCAGACGACTGGCGAGGGTAACATAATCAAATTCAGTTCCAGTGGTAAAAATTTGAGCATCTGGCTTAAAACTGACAGAAGTTCCCGTTCTCGGTTCTTTATAAGACTTGGCGACGAGTTCCGTCACCGGAACACCTCTTTCATATCGCTGAGTGTGAACCTTTTTGTCTCGCCAAACCGTGACTTCTACAACTTCTGACAAGGCGTTTACTACAGAAATACCAACCCCGTGCAAACCTCCAGAAACTTTATAACCGCCACCGCCAAATTTACCTCCAGCGTGTAGTACAGTTAATACAGTTTCTAAAGCTGATTTTCCCGTCCGCGAGTGAGTATCGGTAGGAATACCCCGACCATCATCGGTGACAGACACGGAACCATCAGCATTGAGATCGACCTCTATGTGAGTACAGTAACCTGCTAATGCCTCATCAATAGAGTTATCTACCACCTCATAAACTAAATGGTGGAGTCCTCGCGGCCCGGTAGAACCAATGTACATCCCCGGTCGTTTGCGGACGGCTTCCAGACCTTCCAGAACTTGAATCTGATCGGCACTGTAACTGCTCGTCATGAAATTTCTCCTGATGCGTGGGGTTGAAAGTGCCTAAAGGCTAAAAATTCAAAAACACACCAAGATTTTAACACAAAAGCCTTAATGACGGTTGCAGGGCAATTTTATGAGAAGTTTATAGAGGGGATGTAACCCCATAAGTTTTTTAGATTATTGCCTGGAATATTTCCAATTTGACTAATTTTGAGATAAGAGACATTAAGAGCTTGTAGCATTGAGTCTCACAAGAGCAAAATGCCTCAAGATTTTAGCACAAAAGGAATTGGGGATTGGAAGGGACTGGGGATTGGGGACTGGGGGATGAGGGAGATTTTTTCCCAAGTCTCTTTAATTTTGAATTTTGAATTTTGAATTGTTATGGCTAATGACTAAATTAATTGTGATTTGTGGTGCTACGGCGACGGGTAAATCTGGGTTAGCTGTGAATTTGGCGATGCGGTTGGGTTCGGTGATTTTAAGTGCTGATTCCCGTCAGGTTTATCGTGAGTTTAATATCGGTACGGCGAAGCCAACTTTAGCAGAACAGAAATTAGTTCCCCATTATTTGATTGATATCTGCGAGCCAACAGATACAATGACGGTGGCAGACTATCAAGAACAAGCACAAGCTTTAATTAATTCTGTTGCTGTATCTCCACTGTTATTGGTGGGAGGTACTGGGTTGTATATTCGCTCAATTGTGCAAGGGATGAAAATTCCGAGAGTTGCACCTGATTATGAATTGCGATCGCAGTTAGAAACTCTCGGTCAAACTACACTTTACGGCATCTTACAACAAGTTGATTCCACTGCTGCCCAAAAAATTCATCCCAATGATCCCGTGCGAACTTTACGCGCATTAGAAGTATTTTATGTGACGGGTATTCCCATTTCTGCCCAACAAGGCGAAAATCCCCCAAATTATCCCATTTTGCAGATAGGTTTAGATTCTCAGGTAGAGAAATTAGACAAGCGCATTCACAAACGCACTGAGCAAATGATTACAGATGGGTTAGTGAATGAAGTCGAATATCTTTGTAAAAAATATGGTACTGATTTACCTTTGTTGAATACTTTAGGCTATCAAGAAATCAAGCAATATTTGAACGGTGATATTTCTTTAGAAACAGCCAAAGAATTAACAGTTTTGCATACTCGGCAATTTGCGAAACGTCAACGTACTTGGTTTAGAGCATATCCTCAAATTGAATGGTTTGATGCGGATGATACTGATTTGTTGGAAAAGGTTTGGCAGCGTGTGGAAGAATTTATCAATAATTGACTTTTTGTGTCAGTATTTTTTTGTCTCACGCAGAGGCGCAGAGGCGCGGAGAGAATGAGGAGGTTGAGATTTAAATATATCAAGTTTTGTCCCATTATTAAGCAAGGTTAATTAACAATATGTAGAGACGTTTCATGAAACGTCTCTCTACTGGTTTTCTGCATGAAAGATTTTTACAGGCTATCAGGATCAATTCCCATAGCCCTGAGTCTTTCTGCTAGTAATTGGGCGCGTTGTTCTGCTTGTTCCGCACGTTGTCGTTCTTGTTCTGCAATTTCATCTCCAGTCAGTAAAACCGTACCATCTTGATAACACCAACGTAACCAAGTATCCTGTCTTCCTTCAAATTCACCTTCCCAGAGAGTAACACCTAAACCTACTTGTTCTAACCAAGTTTCGGATGTCTCAAAATAACGTCTTCCTCTCAGCTCATAAACTCGTAGTTTTTTTTCTCCTAGTTGCTGAGTGGAATCATAAACAATGTAGTAACTAACCCGCATTTGTTCATAAATTTGCAGCTTTTTACCGAGTTCGTCACCTTCTTTATTAGAGACAATTTCAATCACAACTTCTGGAGGTTTTCCAAACCGCCAAACCATGTAACAACGGTTTTGTTTCTCCCACCAATTTGCAGGAGTTTGGACATCTAAGTTGAGGAAAACATCGGGAACAATTGCTGGCTGTTCATCTGTATGATAAATACCAACGTTAGCTTCAGCTAAGAAAGTCTGATTTTTTAAAGCACTGTAAAGAGAACCTACTAATAGACGTTGTTGTTTGGCGGATGCAAAATTGTCCACAGGTGTATCATCTTCAGTAACTAGCTGGTTGGCATCTGGTACATAGAAATCATCATTATTTATCAGAAGTTGCTCAACCATGATTTTATCCATTGATTTAAGAGCCTTATTTCTAGGTTAATGGATTCGAGATATAGGAGCGCAGTTAAATAGATATACTGTATTAATTAAACGTAATACCCAGATACCCGACTTCTCAAAGAAGTCGGGTATCTATCCCATCAGAAATCCCCCTAAACTGCTATTCTGGCAACAATAGTCATTAAACTTACCCACCCAGCCAGCAATATAAAAATCTATGCTTACCCAAGATAAAAAACAACGTAACTGGAAACCCATTATCAAAGCGTTTGAGGCTGTTCTTGGTGCAAATGGCGTAGTACAACGCCGGGAAGAACTCATCACTTATGAGTGTGATGGTTTAACTAGCTACCGTGAACGTCCGGCGGTGGCAGTGTTACCACGCACTACAGAACAAGTGGCGGCGGTCGTCAAAATATGCAACCAGTATGCTGTACCATTTATCGCACGCGGTTCTGGTACTGGTTTATCCGGTGGTGCGTTACCCACACAAGACTCTGTTTTAATTGTCACTTCCTTAATGCGGCAAATCCTGAGCGTAGATTTAGACAACCAGCGTATTGTTGTACAGCCAGGAGTAATTAATAGTTGGGTGACACAGACAGTCAGTGGTGCTGGATTTTACTACGCTCCTGACCCCTCTAGCCAAATTATCTGCTCAATTGGCGGAAATGTGGCGGAAAACTCTGGCGGTGTGCATTGCTTAAAGTATGGTGTCACAACTAACCATGTTTTAGGTTTAAAAATTGTCACGCCAGAAGGGGAAATTGTTGATTTAGGGGGACAAATTCCCGAAACTCCTGGTTATGATTTAACAGGTATCTTTGTCGGTTCAGAAGGAACTTTGGGTATTGCCACAGAAATCACTTTACGAATTCTCAAAAGTGCTGAATCCATTTGTGTGCTATTAGCAGATTTTACCAGCGTGGAAGCTGCGGGGGCGACTGTTTCGGATATTATCAGCGCGGGGATAATTCCTGGCGGGATGGAAATGATGGATAACCTCAGCATTAATGCTGTGGAAGATGTGGTTGCTACTAATTGTTATCCCCGTGATGCTACAGCTATTCTGTTAGTGGAAATTGATGGTTTAGAAATTGAAGTTGCAGAAAATAAACAGCGTGTAATTGACATTTGTAAAAAGAATGGGGCGCGTAATGTCACTTCTGCGAGTGACCCAGAAACTAGGTTAAAGTTGTGGAAAGGACGTAAAGCTGCGTTTGCTGCTGCTGGACATTTAAGCCCAGATTATTATGTACAAGATGGGGTAATTCCTCGGACACAGTTACCCTATGTGTTACAAGAAATTGAGGCGTTAAGTAAAAAATTTGGTTATCCAGTTGCCAATGTATTTCATGCTGGTGATGGCAATTTACACCCATTAGTGCTGTATGATAATGCTGTCCCTGGCGCATTAGAAAAAGTCGAAGAATTAGGCGGAGAAATTCTTAAACTTTGTGTCAGAGTTGGCGGTAGCATTTCCGGGGAACATGGTATTGGTGCTGATAAAAAGTGCTATATGCCAGATATGTTTAGCAATGCTGATTTAGAAACGATGCAGTGGGTAAGAGAAGTATTTAACCCCCAAGGTTTAGCAAATCCTGGTAAAATATTCCCTACACCTCGCACTTGTGGGGAAGCGGCAAATAAAACCAGTAATCAACAGTTTGCAGGAGTCGAAAGATTTTAATCTAGTTTGTAGTAAGGACTTTAGTCCTTAGAAGATTGGAAAGCCATCAAGGATACTAAAAACCCCTCTCCAAATCTCTCCCCTACAAGGAGAGAGGCTTTGAAACGCCCATTCCCTGCCTTGCGGCACGCTGCGCGAATGTAGGGAAGGGGGGCTGGGGGGTTAGGTTTGACAGACTTTGGTGTTAATAATAATACTTTTTAAAGAACCTCTTAGAAGTTTGGAAAAGAAAGGGCTGAAGCCCTGACTACGAACAACGTTCACTAATAACTATCTCATCACTAAATTCTAGCCAAGATATCAAGTTACCAGTTTTTCTTGATATCTTGGTATATTTTGATGTTATTTCTACATTATCCAGAACAATAATGATTTATTCTGTATTGATACATATCTCGACCTAACGAAGTCAAAACCACAGATGAATCGGTTGGCTAAACTTTGTTTGTTTTATTTAGTGTGTGTGCAATTAGTATTGTGCTTAACAATATTTTCCTCTCCTTCCCTCTCAGATTATCAACCAAAAGATAATCTACCGACGACAACAGAAATTCGTGGAGTTTGGCTAACTAATGTTGCTAGTGGTGTATTATTCGTTCCTTGGGGAATTGATCGGGCTGTCAATCAACTATCTGCACTCAATTTTAATACAATTTATCCTGTGGTTTGGAATCGCGGACATACTTTTTATAAAAGTAAGACGGCGAAATTGTTCACAGGTAGCGATGTTCAACCTTTGGTGAATTTTGTACATGGTGGTCAAGATTTTTTGAGAAAATTATTGAGACTTGCGAAACCTAAAGGTTTAACTGTGATTCCCTGGTTTGAATACGGGTTTATGGCACCACCTGATTCCGAATTAGCTAGGCGTTATCCTTATTGGTTGACAACTGGGCAGGGAGGAGTCAAAAGTATTAGTGAAATTTTACCAGAAGAAATTAACAATAACCCTACCAATAAGTTAGTCTGGCTGAATCCTTTGCATCCTGAAGTGCAAGATTTTATTTTGTCGTTAATTTTAGAAGTTGTGACTAATTATGATATAGACGGCATTCAGGTTGATGATCATTTTGGTATGCCTGTACAGTTTGGTTATGACAGATTTACGCTTGAAGTTTATCAAAAAGAACATGAAGGTAAAAGCCCTCCTATTGACCCATTTGAAACAGAATGGATGCGGTGGCGGGCTGATAAAATTACTGAGTTCATGACGAAAATATCTCAAGTGGTTAAGGATATAAAACCTCATCTTAAAATATCTTTATCTCCTAACTCACAAGCTTTTGCCTATAGAAATTATCTCCAAGATTGGGAGAATTGGGTAAAAAATGGTTTAATAGATGAGTTGATTTTGCAGGTTTATACTCATGACAAAAGTGGTTTTATTAGAGAATTAGAACAACCTGCGGTGAAGTTTGCGCGAACTAAAATCCCGGTGGCGATTGGGATTACTACAGGGACTTTACGTAGTCCTGTGAAGATTGCACAGGTTCAAGAACAAGTTCAAGCAGTGCGCGATCGCTCTTTTTTTGGTATATCTTTTTTCTACTGGGAAAGTCTGTGGGGTTACATCACTCCTGAATCACCAAAACAGCGTCGCACGGTTTTTAGTGAATTGTTTGCAGCTAAAGCTGAACGACCTTTAACAATAGCTAAAAAACAGTCAGAATAAACGCAATTGAACTTATCTTCAAAAAACTTAGGGAACACGGTTAGTAGGGTGCGTCAGAATGAATATTTTCTTGGTATATAGGAATCCGATTTGATTAATAAAATTATTTGTGTAGGTAGGGAACAGGGAACAGGGAACAGAGGTGTACTGAGTTTTTTTCAGAAATCAAATATGATTCCTATAGCTAGGGTTACTCGTACTGACGCACCCTACATTTTGGATGTTTTTTTTATCTGGAAGTCCCTTAATACCCAGATTCCTGACTTCTTTGAGAAGTCGGGTATCTATCCCATCATCATTTTATTTAGTCTGTTCTCAACGCCAAAATCTGCTGTGCGACTGCTTCAGACACCGGAATTACTGATAAGCGATTTCCTTGTCTGACTATCATTAATTCTTCAGGGTTAAATTTCTCTTTGAGTGTTGATAGCAAAATGGGCTGAGAAAAATCTTCCACGAATTCCACTACAACTGTTTGCCAGCGAGGAGATTCTATACTTGATTTTGGGTCATAGTAATCACTCTTTGGGTCAAATTGGGTGGGGTCAGCAATACCCGTTTTGACTACACGCATTAACCCAGCAATACCCGGTGGATTTGTGTTGGAATGATAGAAAAAAGCTAAGTCTCCAGGTAGCATTTGACGCAGATAATTGCGCGCTTGATAATTGCGAACACCGTCCCAGATAGTTTGGTGTTGCTGTTTTAGGTCAGCTATGCTAAAAACTTCTGGTTCTGACTTCATGAGCCAATAATTCATTAATTTACAGCACTTTGCAGATAAATGAGGTACACATTTAATATCATAAATCTTGTGGGGGAGCCACTGCGTTGGGCGGCTGTGCCGACTTGTAGCAAGTGGCGTTGGGCATCCTGCCCGCCCTGATGTACTTCACTCAGATGAAATTTGCTGTATTTACTAAGTGGTTATGTCAATTTTAAATGCAGATAAACGCAGATGAACGCAGATAAATTTGTACGTTATTAGACTAGAAATTGCTATATTCAGCAATGAGATGAGAGAGGACTAAAGTCCTTACTACAAACTATTTTCTAGCTGTATCCGTCCCAGGCGACGGGGAAGGTGTAATCTGAAAATAGGGAAAAATTGGCGGTGTCGCTGCGGGTTTCTTCGTCTAAAACTTTGACGACTTTGTTATAAATGTCTTCTGCTTGTTGGGGTGAATCACCTATGCTGGTTAGTCCTAATTTACCAAACTGGGACAAGCAACCCATGAGATGGAATACTGTTCCGGTTTCTGTGCAGCTATCAAAGTGTAATCTGTGGTGGGCGATGATGTCCATGAGGTCGTTTGGTAATAATCCCCGATAGCGGTCTTTTTGCAGGTTGTCTGTGGCTATGTAATATTTAGGGCGACCTTGTAGACTATAAAATAATCCGGTGGATAGGTCATAACGTCCGTTTGTTAATAATTTTAAGGTCATAAATGGGTGGGTTGTACCGCCTTTACGAAGGTTAATTTCTATTGCTTGGATTTCCCATTCACCGTTACCTTGATCAACTGTGATAAAGTCTACTCCAAATCTTTCTAAGGCACCTTTTTCTGCTAGCTTTTTACCAACTTTTAATCCTAAATTCTGTAATTGTAAACGGTAGCTTTCATCGGCTGGGAATCGACAACCAAGATAAATTTGTCCATCGGGGCCGCCCAGAATTTGGTCATGGGTGGAGAGGATTTCTACTTCGCCTGTGGGGGTAATGCGTCCTTGCACACTGGGCGATCGCTTGTTTTCTCCTTCTACAAATGCCTCGACAATTGCGCCTAATTCCGGTATTTTTTGCGAAAAACTCCCCCAGTTTTCTTGTTTGGCTTGAAAGCGCATCACAGCAAAGCGATCGCTAATGGCTGCTATTCTCTGAGTCTGTGTACCTTCTCCCGGTGCTAAGTCCATAATCGGACGCAAATCTAGGAGTGCGTTTCCTTCTCCTGAAATCCCTTCATTTAATTTAACTACCATCCTTTGTAATGTCGGTTGACGTTCCCACAACTCACTCGCTGCTATGGCTAATTCTTCAACCTTCCAGACTAATTCACTACCATCAGGGTGGGGAACTCCACTTTCTGCAAAGATTTGGCGACTACCACTCTTTGTCCCCCAAATTTGTAACTCTGGTGCAGCCGCATACAATGGTACGTTTAATTTTAACGATAATTCTGCTTCTAAATTGGTAGAATTATAGCAAGCAATTAATGATTTTTCTAGCCGGATTGCTTGGCGAATTCTTTCTATTAATCGGGGACGTTCTAAAATTTTTTGAGTTAGGGGTTTGGGTGAAGCATCGTAAGTTGATAATAATAGTAAGCGATTGCGAGCATGAGAAAAGGGAATTCCAGGTAATAATTGTAGATAGTAATCAATGATGCTGGGATGTAATGGCATTGAGGTTACATAAATTAACCTAGTGCGGGGATTTCTTAACCGCATTAAGGCAAAAAGTAATCTTTCTTCATAATGTTCTGAACCTTCTATCTTTTGGATTTCGCGCTGATCAATACTCAGGGAAGGTATGATGATAATGTCTGCCTCACCAGTGTCAAATAACTCGATGGTTTTCCAGCGATCGCGCAAAGTTAATTGCAGATGATGAAACTGATCTATCTTCTCGAATTGCGAAACATTTAATGTCATCATAAGCCTTACCCTGTGATGATCCCCAACGCTGCTTATTATTCTGGTATATCTCAAAGCAACAGCCTTAACGTTAATATGCAATACTTCTTTGACTAAACTTTGCTTAATCTCTAGCATTAAATCCCCGACTTCTTTGAGAAGTCGGGAATCCATGCCAACAAAACTTAAAATAAACACAACAATATAGTTAATTCGTCAAAATACAGTCAACTGATAATTTATGGTGTGGCAAATATGGGGAATTTGACGATGAAAGTAGTCTCTCCTGCGCCACTTTCTACATGAATTGTTCCCCCTAAATGTTTAACCATTTTTTTGACTAATGCCATTTCTAAGCCGGTGCCGCTATACTTCCAGGGGTCGTCTTTGCAAATGTGGTAAAATGGCTCGAAAATGCGCGATCGCTCATCGGCAGCAATTTCTAATCCAGAATTATTGATGCTGATTTCTAGTGTCTCTACATTTGTATAAACAGACACCGTAATTGATTCCCCTGGCGGAGTATACTTACACGTATAACTGAGTAGTTCGGTAATAATTCGCTCTAGCTCGGTGATTTCCGTTGCTAGCGGTGGCAATGCAGTTTCTAGATTCAGGTGTAATTTTTGACTCTGGAAACTACTCAGTTCAGAAAAATCTGCCACAATCGGAGGTAGCCAAGTTTGTAAGTCGATAGTAATTAAAGTTGACGCTTCCGGTTGTGCTTCTAGATGGATGAGTGTGAGTAAATCGTTAATCAGTTTGTTTTCCCTACCACACTCATGATGTAGGATGTGTAAAAGCTGGGGTACGACTTCATCTAGTGTGCCATCAGGTAACAACACACCTTCCAAAGTTTGCGCCGCTAAACTAATACTTGTGATTGGTGTTCGCAGTTCGTGAGCCAGATTTTTGAGAAATTCCTGAGTTAGACGTTGTTTTTCTGCTAATTTTCTCATTTTGGCTTGCTTGGTGGCATAAAGTTGAGCCTGTCGAATCGCGATCGCGCATTCATTGGCTAAGGTTTGCACCAGGTTAATTTCCCATTCATTAAACATCTGTTGTATTGGTCTAATCAACCACAGATTCCCCAGCATGCCTTCCTGGTCAAAAATCGGACAGGCTAACTGAGTAATTACCAGTAACTTGGGATGCCATCCAGGGACAATTTCCACCGATTGGAAGTGTTGTTTTTGCAATAGCGGCTGATAAATTTCGCTGAATTCTGGCGGTTGTCTAGTCAATCCCTCGTATACGGGTTGGGTTGCTGCATACTCACAAACAACATTGACTTGTGAACAGTCTTGGTTGTAAAGTTCAATATAACAAGACTCAAGCTGGAGTAACTCGGCTAACTCCTGGGTAATACTTGCCCAAATTTGACACTCATCTCTTGTATCACGAACTTGTTCGGTGATGCGTCTGACTAACGCCTGAAATTGATCTATTTGGCGTAATTGGGCTTGATGTTCTTTGTTTTGCAACTCTAGTTGCTGTTGTAGTTTTGATTGTTGGACAGCAATTCCCAGTAGGGTGGCTAGTTGCTGGAGTAAGTCAATTTCTATTTGTTGCCATTGGTGGGGTTCTTCGCAATACTGGGCAATTAACAGCCCCCACAAATTATGTTGGCACGAAATTGGCATGACTAAATGCCCTCTCACTTGCAACCTAGCTAAAAATTCTTGTTGACAAGAATTGATGTGAGTTGCATAGATATCGTCTACAATTTCCTGACAACATCGCTGTGAGTGTTTGTGATGTTTCGCCACGAAACAAGGATCATGGAAACTTTTTCCCAACAGTGACAGCGCAGGGCTAACTGTAGCTTCGGCAATGACTACACCATGATCATGAGTCTGCATCTGATAAATTAGGATGCGATCGCAATTTAAACACTGTCGCAAATCTTTTGCTGTCTCATGCACAATTGTCTTTAAATCTAAAGACGAATGAATGCGTTGCGCCACGACTGCCAACAATTGCTCTCTTTGGGCTTGAATTTCCTGCGCCTGTGTTAGCTGTTTAGCGGCAGTAATATTACTACTGCTACCAATGAGCCGATAAATTCTAGAGTCTGTATCCCGTAATGGTGTGAGAGTTGTATTCCACCAAGTCAGAACCCCCTGGAATTGTAAACACTGTTCGTAAGAAATAGTTCTACCCAAACGTACACAGTCTGCATAGTGCTGACGCACCTTAGCCGCATCCACTGGATTGAGAATATCCTCTGGTTTTTTGCCCCGAAAATCCTCAGTGCGGATACCTAACCATCGCTCATGGGCAGGATTGAGTGCTACATAACAAAAATCACCATTTTCTAAAACATCTACTACAAATATAGATGTCTGCACAGAGTCATACATACTCAGTAGAAACTGTTGACTACTGCTGGTTTCGTCTACTGCTGTGCCGAATAGAAGATGAGAATGAGATTTTGCCTTCAACTTGATAGTCGAGTCTACAGAATTGATATTCATGGGAGAGTCCCTGGTTGCTATTACTGACTCTTTTTAAGATGCTTTGTCTGGAAATTTTGAGGTATACAAGGCTTTGAGCATCTAAACTCAATGCTTTCTAGCTTTCCCTGATGATATTTACCCCTATCTCTAATTCTTACCCAAAATCTAGGCTAGTTAATCGCAATAAGCTGAATAACCCTGCTTTTGGAATCTCAAAACGCATTTGCAGGCCAATATAATTTTATGGAAATTTAGTTTAAGATTTTATTAAGATTTTTGCATATATTTAAACAAATACAAGATATAAATTAATTTTATTTACATTTCTTAATATAATAGCGAGTGTAAGAGTTTAGCAATGCTAAACCCCTACTAGCTACCAACTTTGATACAGTAATTTATAAGCATAGATGCCTGTGGAGATAGCGACTACCAGCCAAGTGATAGCTAACCCGACAACTTCGCCTAAGAATAAGCGCGTGAGTTGATGTAATATCATGCCGACAACAGAACCGAGAGGTACGGCTATAGCCCAACTGACAGCATTAGCTAATATCCATTGCCAAGCCCAAGATGCTGGCTGACGAATTGCTAACCATTGCGCCATACCTATACTAAAGCCAGCGAATGCGCCATAAACCATCCCCAAGTAGAGACGTAGGGGTAGCACCTCAGAAGCTAGTACCATCCAACCGACTGCACCCACGCCGGTAGCGGTGAGGAAAACCCAAGCGGCTAAGGTTAAGACAATCCACTTGCCTGTAAAGATAGTATGGTTGAGGATGAGACTTTGCGGTAATGCGATCGCTAATCCTCCCACAGCCGCCTGTACCACCCCAATATCTGGACGTTCACCAATTTCAATCCAGAACAAACTTCCCACAAAACCGCCAAAAGTTCCAACAGTCCACAGCAATGTAAATTCTAATGGGCTTTTAGCAGCAACTTTCGGCATCAAACTTTAATGTAACTAGAAGGCTGAAGACTCCAAGACAGAAAAACAAAAACTTTTTTATGCGTCGTCTTAGTGTACACAGAAATTCTCTCTAACAGCAAATTAATTGTTGTTTGATCAGCCATCAAACTTTTAACGTTAATCAAAGGGCTAAAGCCGCTTACTCTCCCCAATTCCCAATCCCTACTCCCCAATCCCCAAGAGGCGTTAAAATCAAGTCAGCCTTTGTATTGTAGCGATTGTGTCCCACATCAGTAAAAGTGCGGTTCACTGCATAAATCCTGATTGTCAACGTCCCTATCCCCAACCTTGGGGTAACAAGTTTTGTAACAGTTGTGGCGCGGTGCTGCATCTGTTAGATCGTTATGTGCCGATGCAACGCTTAGGCGCGGGGGGATTCGCGCAAATTTACACAGTTTGGGATGAAAGGACGCAAACAGAAAAAGTGCTGAAGGTGTTGGTAGAAGATTCACCCAAGGCGTTGGAATTATTCGCCCAAGAGGCGGAGGTTTTGGTGAGTTTGCGTCATCCGGGTGTGCCGAAGGTGGAAACTGATGGACATTTTCAGGTAAATTTATCTAATCCTAAACCGCGCCAGCTTGCTTGTTTGGTGATGGAAAAAATCAACGGCCCGACTTTAGCGGATATGTTCGATAAATATCCGCAAGGATGCCCAGAAGAATTGATTTTAAGCTGGTTAACCCAAGCTTTGAAAATTTTACAGGAATTGCATAAACGCCAAATTATTCACCGTGATATTAAACCCTCAAATTTGATGTTGCGGACTCCTGTATCAACGGTGCTGCCGTCTCAGGGTGGGAGTGGTTGGGAACAATTGGTGTTAATTGACTTTGGCGGCGCAAAACAAGTTAAATTGGCAAGGCAGCATCCTAGTTCTACCCGGTTATTTTCTTCTGGTTATAGCCCACCAGAACAGGTGAGAGGCGGACAGGTTGGCCCGGAGGCTGATTTTTATGCCCTCGGTCGGACTATGATTGAATTGCTCACAGGTAGGTATCCTTCAGACTTGGAAGATCCCAATACAGGGGTTTTGCAGTGGCGTAATCTGGTAAATGTGCGTCGTCAGTTGGCGGATTTATTAGATGAGATGGTGTTGGAAGATCCGCGATCGCGTCCTGCTAATGCTGCTATTATTCAAAAACGATTAAACAAAATTACTCAACCACCCCCACAGACAAACCGTTTACAGCAACTTTTAACCCAAACTCAACAAAAATTCCAAACCTGGCGACAAAACACAAAGCAAGCTGTAAAAAAGTTGGCTAAAACAGTCCGCAAAATCTTTCTGTGGATAGTTAAAACGATATGGCAAATTTTAAAAGCTTGTTTGTTGACAATTTGGGCAATGTTGTTAACTGGTGTGGGTGCTGGTGTGGGTACAATTAGCGGATATAGTTTAGCCTATCACACCAATTTAGGCGATTTAGGCGATCGCTTAGTCGAATTCATCTTCACTCAGCTACCCGAATTAATTGATGACACACAATATAACCTTGGTTTAGCAAGTATAGTTTTTACAGCCGCAGGTTTAGGTACAGCCTGGGGAATTACCGCTAGCGGTTGTTTTGGTCAACGACGACGATTTTTAGCAGCGTCGTTTATGGGTATTATTAGCTACCTATTAGGTTGGATATTGTGGGCAGTGTTCACATCAAGCAGCTATCTTGCTGACGGTTTAGTAGTAGCAATAGCCATTGCTGTTTTTTTGTTGGCGTTAAGTATTGGTTTTCGTAGTCATCGCATCGTTTATGCGGTATTTGCGGCGGCTGGTATGGCTCTCGGTTGTGCCGCACTGCTATTTTTTGGATTTCCACCCACCGTCTTACTCTTTTATCCTAGTTCTGTCTGGACAGAATTATCCTTACCTGTGGCTTTTTTCAGTTTTGTCGGTGTCTCTACTAGCTTTTGGTTTGGAGTGAGTTACTACCTGATTGTTCCCACATTGCGCTGGCTAGGATGGCGATAAATTGAGGGACTAGGGATTGGGGACAAATTAATTCAAAAGTCACGCAGTGAAGAATTTGAGGTCAAAATCTCCCCTGTTCCGAAAGCTCCCCAAAATTAACACCCCCTGATGGTGTTCTTTTGCCAATCAGGGGGTTGGTATATGTGGTAGACTATAATTCTTTCCGTATAGTTAGTTACGACTCGATTATAAATCTTAAATTACTATTTGACCACTCTTATAAGTAGATTTTATAGTATTTTCACAGGTTCTTTATCACTGCTTCATTCCCGTATTCACTGACAAAAATTCAGTCTAAGTGTGTGACAATAAGATAAATTATAAATTGTCAACACCAATATTACGTAAATTATGAAATTTCACTTGGTGGCTGCCATATCTTTGTTAACTGCGCTAGGCTTAACACAGTCAGCGTTTGCCTTCAATCAACAAGACCTAGAACAGTTAAAAGCGTCTGGTATTTGTCCACGATGCGATTTGAGTGGCGCAAATTTATCTCAAATGAATTTGGTGGGTGCAGATTTGCGACAGGCTAACTTGAAGGAGGCGAATTTAACTCAAGCGAATCTCACTAATGCTAACCTCACCTCGGCTAATTTAGAAGGCGCAGTCTTGGATGAAGCAAATCTGACTCGTGCTTCGTTAATCGGCACAAATTTACAATTGGCATCACTGCTCAAGGCTAACTTATCTTCTGCCGGGTTAATTGGTGCTAATGTAGCAGCAGCTAACTTTAAGGATGCTAATCTAAATTATACTAACTTCCGGGGTGCAAACTTCCAGCTAACAACCTTGAATAATGGTGTTGTCACCTACGATAAACCCTATCTTTGGTCATTACAGGAAGGTAAAAATCGTCAACGGAGAAAATAGGTAGTTGATGTTTCCATGACTAATCCTAAATGTTTGCTTATATTGCAAGCAATAACATAATGAGCATGGCAGGCCGTAGACTGACATCTAGATTGCATTATCAAATAGATTATGTCATTAACTTCCATGCCCTCGCTACGTGAGCAACAACATCCCTTAATTCGCCAACTGGCTGATTGTATTGAAGCAGCTTGGCATCAATATCTGGATTTGTCGCCTTATCATTTACCTGCTGAGTTGGGGTATGTGGAAGGAAGGCTAGAGGGTGAGAAACTGATCATTGAAAATCGCTGCTATCAAACCCCTCAGTTTCGTAAAATGCACTTGGAATTAGCCAGGGTAGGAAATATCTTAGACATTTTGCATTGTGTGATGTTTCCTCGCCCAGAATATGACTTACCGATGTTTGGGTGTGATTTAGTCGGGGGTAGGGGACAAATTAGTGCAGCGATCGCAGATTTATCTCCTGTTCACCTAGACCGGAGTTTACCAGTATCTTATCACTCTCAACTGTCATCTCTCCCATCTTTGGTATTTTCCCAACCGCGTGAATTACCGGAATGGGGACATATTTTCTCAGATTTTTGTGTATTTGTGCGTCCGAGTTCTCCCGCCGAAGAAACCATGTTTTTAGAACGGGTACGGGAGTTTTTAGCTATTCATTGTCAAGCGGCGATCGCATCTCACCCTGTCGCGCCAGAACAGATACAGCACATTATCGCCGGACAACACAATTACTGCACCAAACAGCAACAAAACGATAAAACTCGCCGGGTGCTAGAAAAAGCCTTTGGTGCAGAATGGGCTGATAATTACATGACTACGGTATTGTTTGATTTACCAGAGTAGGAAAGCCTCAGCAGAGACTAAGTATGCTTAGTCTCTACATTTCCTTGTACAGCAACGGCGTGAAAGCTGTGAAGAGAGGGAGAGGGGTTAATCAACAGTGTGGGATGAATGAGAGAATGGCTAGTAAATACTTTTATCACCTTGGCTTTAGCTTAGATGATTTAGGTGCGTCGCCTCCGAGTATGACTTTATTATCCGGTGATCCTGAACGTGCGCGTCTGATTGCTCACACTTATTTACAGGATGTTCGTCTGCTGTCAGAAAATCGGGGACTTAATAGCTATTTGGGATTCTTACCGAATGGTTGCCCAATTTTATCGGCTACCAGTGGCATGGGCGCGCCTTCTTTAAGTATTGTGGTAAATGAGTTAGTACAGGTAGGTATTAAACAAATTATTCGCGTTGGGACTTGTGGCTCTATTCAACCACATATACCAGTCGGTAGCATAGTTATTAGTAGTGCTGCATTATGTCGTCAAGGTGCAGCTAATGATATTGCTCCTCTAGAATATCCTGCCGTTGCCGATCCGTTTTTGACTGTGGCTTTGGTGCAAGCTGCACAAGCATTACAGATTGATTATTACATGGGGATTACGGCTTCTGTCGATACTTTTTATGAAGGACAAGAGCGTACTGATTCAGCTAACCCTTATTTACTGCGATCGCTACAGGGTATGACTACAGAATATCAGCATTTGAACATTTTGAACTATGAAATGGAATGCGGCACACTGTTTAAAATGGCTGGAGTCTATGGATTTGCGGCGGCGGCTGTTTGTGCTGTAGTCGCTCAACGCACTCTCACCGAACAAGTTATCTTATCTCAAAAGGATCAGGCAGTAAACAATGCGATCGCTACTGCTATCCATGCTGCCACCAACTATCATTAGAATCCAGCATTTATCAGATTTGTCAAATTTTTATATTGTCTCAGTAGTTTTATTTTCTCTTTACCTAAACTTTAATTTATTCACTAGCCAATTTATGTATTATAAAAATTAAATAAAATGCGTTTTCTATTAATTTAATTCAATAAATCGAGAAATTTATGTAAACAATTTAGTAATTTTGCCTGAAATATTACAGAGAAGAGCGAAGTAATAATTACAGGCAATCAATGATGCAATTTGATTCTAGTTTGTCTCTAGAATCAACAATTGCATCATCAAAGATTATGAGTAAATATTGGAGAATAAAATAATATGAAAAATCTGGTAAAGCCGAGAATTAGCAGCATCAATTTAGCTGTAATTTTCATCATGCAAATGGTGATGATTTTAGCATTTGCCCAACGTGTAACGGCTGGATATACAGGCTATTGTTTTATGATCACCGCCTCTGGGAGAATTATTAAATTAGATAAACTTTGTAATCAAACCAGCAATATCAAAGTATTTCAACAACCAAGAAAAAAAGTATTTCAACAACCACAAAAAAAAGTGTTTCGAGTGCCAATTAAGCGTAGACTAGGGAGAACCCCAGTCATTGATGTCACCTTTAATAACAATAAAACCTTTGAGATGATTGTGGATACAGGTGCTAACAGCACGCTGATTACTAAAGAAATAGCCAATGCTTTAAAACTCAAAGCTACAGGAGTAATGGCGGCGCAAATTGCCGACGGTAGCCAGATTCAATTTCCCACAGGTAAGGTAAAATCGATGATAGCAGGGGGAGCTATAGCCAAGAATGTAGAGGTAGCGATCGCACCATTAGCACCCATTGGATTACTAGGACATGACTTTTTTGGCAACTATGACATTAAAATATTAGAGAAAAGCGTAGAATTCCATCATCGATAGTCATTAGTCATTAGTCATTAGTCATTAGTCATTAGTCATTAGTCATTAGTCATTAGTCATTAGTCATTAGTCATTAGTTATTAGTCATTAGTCATTAGTCATTAGTCATTAGTCATTAGTCATTAGTTTTTCTCCCCCTACTCCCTCATCTCCCCCACTCCCCTGCTTCCTCAACCCTCTCCCCGAACTTCCAAGGGTAGGAAAATAGTCAAAACCTCGCCATATTGCGGACGCTGACGGACAATTAACTTACCACCAATTGCTTGAAACAGGTGTTTAGTAGCAGAGATATTTAAACTAATAGTACCTGTTTCTGGTTGGAACATGAGCAACTGACCCAAAGCTTTGCGAATGGGGGGAGTTGCAGGTGTGCTAACTTTATTAGTATCTTGAGAGAGAGTCTGAGGCGACAGTTGTAACTTTAATTGATCCCCTGCGGGTATGACTTGCACTTGAATACAGCTACCAGCAGGTAAACTGCGGGTGAAATTTTCCATCAAACCCGTGAGAACTTGATCTAACATAGTGGGATTACTCACCACAGTCGGTAATTGCTGCGGTAACACCACATCTAAAGTTAAATGGCGACGTTGCGCTGCTTGTTGCCAACGGGGTATACTTTGTTGTAACACCTGATCCAGAGACATGGCTGTGAGGTGGGTGTTAGCAGACTTCGCAGATTTGCAAGTTTCTAATTCTGCTGCTTTAAATAATAACTCCATCCGATCAATCTGCTCAGTACACTCATGATCGATAATTTCTAAACGATTGATGACATTTGCTGGTAAGTCTCGCCGCTTCAATAGCAGACGCGTCATGGTGCGAATAGTAGTTAAGGGTGTGCGGACTTCATGAGCAAAAGCTTGCAGTAATTCTACATCCGGGTTGGGAGTAGAATAATTGGGGAGTGGACATTGGGGATGAAGTTCTGGGGGTTGGGTGTTGGGGATGGAATGCTGAGAGAAATCTTCCTTAATTGCTGCTGACTCTGGTACAGCTTGCAGTAACAATTGACTAAATTGCAATACAGTCCGATAATTTGGTGCGGCTACCGGATAGTTTTGTACTAATGCGTCCAACTGAGCGAAACAATCGGGATTAGTTAGCATAACACGCGCACCGAGCGATCGCCATGCTTGCTGTACTACTTCCGGTTCAAAAGAAAACGAAAATTTTTTTTGTCCATCTGGATGAGTTGCTAACACCAACACCAAGCTAAAATTATCTGTGAATACCAGACAAAATTGCTCTGATGCTAAAGGATCGGCAGGTAGTAGCGGTAATACAGACTCACCGGGTGTAGTTTCTGGTTCACTACAAGCGATCGCGCTTGGCATTTGAAACGGCATTAATGCCAACGGGTTAAATGGTTTAGCAGTAAAAGTTACCGTCTGCAACTTCTGAGTTAATCTTGGCTGACTAAAGAGGGGTGCTGGTGCAGCCAAAACCAAACCTGAGACTGCATCAGGTGCAGCATTAGCTAAAGTCTCAACCAGCAGATGTTCTGTAGCGGCTAAACTCATCCGCCATTGTTGTTCTGCTTTCATGACGGAACATTCAGCCAAACTTGATTGACTTTCAGCTAACACTTCGCTCAGACTTGGCAATATCCATTGGTACACAAACATTCACCCCTTGCTTCCAGAGAGATTAGCAGCTTTGATAGGACTCAGGCAACTGGCGCATCGAATCGGGTGCATCACAGGCAAAAATCCTCATGAATTCAGTTTTGAACTTTGACTGACGCACCCTACAAGTTGATTTTTTTTGTGAGACTCAACTTGAGTCTTGTTTGAGATTTAAAATTTCTCTACTACATAGAGGTTATATTTATTTACGCCCTAACAACAGTCGTATAACCGAACTAAATAGGCGCGATTTCCCCTGTATAGTTTTTTTAATTAAATCGGGTACGTTCAAGCAACAGATAACGCACCGCATAAGCATGGTGTCTTAAGTCTTGTAGGGTGCGTCAGACTGTTTAGATGCTGTCAATAAACTCATGCTTGATATCTGACGCACCCTACTATTATGTCAGTTGCGTAAGTCCCCAGTTTGATAATTTGAGTGGACACTTTTGCAAACTGGTTAGCGGATTTTAGCTTTGAGCAATAGTATAAGTGTTTAGCTTCAGCTATTTTGTGGTGCTTGCTGACGACATTTGCCGTTTCAAATTTCATCTTGTTTTAAGATTTGTTCCTAGGCAACACACACAAGTAAATTACTCGCTTCAATGATGCAATAGGGAGATAAATATGAAAAAGCTAGTTACCTTATTAGTTAGTAGCTTTTTATTAGTTGGTAGTTTTGGTTGCCAAGAATCTGCGAATAATGCTAACCAAACTCCTAATCCTACGAATGGAACTGCGGAAACCACGACTAAGCAAGCTACTCAGACTACACCAGTTACAGATAAAACTGTCAAATCTGCTGAAAATTCACCGACTAATGCAGATACTAAAGCTAAAACTGAGACTGAGAAAAAGCAGGCGATCGCTTCTGATGAAGATTTAGAAAAAGTTGTTAGTCAACAGTTAGAAAAAGGCTTACCCGGAAATAAGTTAGAAGTGGAAAATGAACAGGGTGAAATTACCCTTAAAGGTACGGTTGCTTCTTCAGCAGAATTAGAGAAAGCACAAAAATTAGTTAAGGAAGTGAAGGGAGTAAAAAAGGTAAAAGTAGAAGTCAAAGTTGACACTGAGAAAAAATCATAGATGATGGTTGAACAGTATTCTGATTAACCAGGACTTACGCAACTGGCATAATAGTAGGGCGCGTCAGATATCAACCATCTGTTTATTGACAGCATTTAATCCGTCTGACGCACCCTACAAGACTTGTAGACGTATCCAAACGGGGAGATTTGAGTATTTTATCTCTTCTTCTTTGCGCCTACTCTGGCAGTTCCGCCTTGGCGGTATGCGCGAAACAAAAAAAATCTTGATGCAAGAAGTGAATAAACCAACAGTCCCCAGTACCTCAAACTTCAGGCGTTTCCGTCGGTGTGGGTGTGGGTGTGGGTGTGGGTTCTGCGGTAGGGGTTTCCGTGGGTGTGGGTGTAGGTTCTGCGGTAGGGGTTTCCGTGGGTGTGGGTGTAGGTTCTTCGGGAGGGGTGGGACTTTCTACAGTCAGACTGAGTTGATAATTTGCTGATGTGGAAGCAGTAGACACCACGACAAACTCATAAAATCCTGATTCTGGTAGTTCAGTTGATAAACTGCGTTTTTGCGAATCTTCTAAAAATGTGATTTTCCCGGAAGGAGAATAAACTGATAATAAAACTTTGGAATTGGCATCCAATTTTAAATCTAAAGTTTGATTTTGTCCCAAATCAGCAATAAAAACTTTACCAGCAGCCGGTTTCAGAGTACCACTAATGTTTTTACTAATAGCACCGGGATCAAATACAATTCTTTGGAAAGCACTACCAGCTAAAAGGGCGTTAAGTTTGTCACTGACAAAAGCGTGCCAAACTTGTCCGATAGGCTGATTGATAAAATCTCGCCCTTTTTGTGCGGGAAAGGCGTTAAAAAATGCAGCATCACCTAAATCATACAAAGCCCGACTACTAACGTTGATTTGGTTAACTGCAACCTTCCATCTATCCCTTTCTGCGGCTGTGTAAGTACCGAGTTGTCGCCTGGCGTTGGTACTCAAAGGCGCAAGTTTTTCTAATAATTGGGCGGCAATCCGATCCCACTCGGCGCGTAAACTTTCATCTTCTGGTTCATCGCTGAGGGTGCGCCCTTGTAAACTGGGATTTTCCTCCCAAAAGGCTTGATTCACTAAACTAACGTAGAAATTAAAGTCTACACCCAATTGTTGACGGCGATCGCTTAATCTTTGTTTGCGTCGTCTTTCTGCTGGCGAATATTTATCTAAAGGATTAGTGGGTTGGGTAATCGTGGGCGTTGGCGTGGGGTTGACAACTATCGGTTTTTGTGTATTAGCATTTATTCCCCACCAAACTAATCCACCAGCACCAGCAAACGCCAGTAAACTCAAGAAAACTTTAGTTGGTGTCCACCAGTTGTCAGGTTGAGGAGGTGGGGGAGTCGGGGGAGTCGGGGGAGGTGAGGAAGATGGGGGAGATGGGGGAGATGGGGGAGATGGGGAGACAGCCAGGGTAGCGGATGTAGGTGCTGTAGTCGGTGATGTAATGGGAGTGGGTGGTGTGGTGGGTGGCGTGATGGGGATGGGTGCTTGAGTGGGGGGATAATACGCTGGTTTGGGGTTGAGTGCTTCTAGAACTTGCTGGGCTGACTGATAGCGATCGCCTGGTCTGGCAGCTAGCATTTTATCTAATACCTGTCCTAAAATCGGACTGAGGCTAATTTCCTTGCGCCATTGCCAAGTCAGATTATAAGTATCGAGTAATTCTTGGGGTTGTTTACCCGTCAGCAACACCAAGACAGTCACAGCCAAAGCATATAAATCACTGTGAGGCGAAACCGCACCAGTTTGCATTTGTTCTGGTGGTGCAAAACCCACCTTACCCAGTAGAGTAGCCTGTGGAGTTGGAACACCTGCACCCGGTTGGTAATATTGAGAAGCCACCGTAGCCGCTACTTGTTTGACACCGCCAAAATCAATTAAAACTGGTAATTGGTCAACACTACGCAACATTAAGTTATCCGGCGAAATATCGCGATGGATGACACCCAAACTATGGATATAATCCAAAACTGGCAGAATTTGCTGTAAAAGTTGGCGGATTTCCGCTTCTGTGAACCTTAAACCCTGCTGTTTCCGAGAAATTAATAAGTTACTATAAGTTTCTCCTTCTACATAATCTTGGACTAAAAACAGATATTGTTTACCTTCGAGGCTAACTTGAAACATTTCCCGAAACCGGGGGATTTGGGGATGTTGTAGCTGATAAAGAACAGTAGCTTCCCGTTGAAATAATTCTTCAGCTTTTTGGATAACGTATTCTGTTTGAACTTGGGGAGAAAATTCCTTTAAAACACAAAGTTCACGGAAACGGTTAACATCTTCTGCTAAATAAGTCCGTCCAAACCCACCTTTACCAACTTGACGTACAATCACATAGCGATCGCCTAAAGTTAGCCCTGCTTGAATACCAGAACTCTGGGTATTATCCACCAATTTCTCACCACAATGGAGACAAAAGCGACTTTCGGGAGAATTTTCGTGTCCTTTAGAACAATAAAGAGAATACATAGTTTAGTAAATAGTCATTAGTCATTAGTTATTAGTCATTAGTTATTAGTCATTAGTCATTAGTCATTCTCCCTCATCTCCCTCATCTCCCACTTCTGGCTTGACTAACTTGATCAGATGCGATCGCGTACCAGATTTGACCTAAAGTTTGTTGATTCAGTTTCCCACGGTCTTGGTCAGGAAACAACTGCTCAAATTTTTGATTAGCGTCTCTATTTAAATCATTAACTGTATATCTTCCCAATTGTCCAGAACGGGCTTGTCTTCTCCATCTTTGGTAATCTTGCTCCGTATAGCTTCCTAGTTTACGGCGAGACTCTACACTGAGGTTAGCTTGTTCTATTTTATTTAGCAAATCCCCAGCAATCCCAGCCCATTCATCGCGCAAAGCTGCGTCTTTTGCTTCAGAAGTCAGAGTCCGCCCTTTTAGTTCTGGTTTGCGCCCATAGAATAACTCATCTACCGTGCGGATAAAAAAACCTTCGGGAAGTTCTAACTGTTGACGACGGCTAATCACTTCACTCAGACTAACTTTGTTGTTATTCCCCACTGGTTGAGCAATAGGATTGGGTAAGGATGGAATTTGAGGCAAAGAAATTGATGGTATCGTGATTGATGACACACCTTTAACCACAGAATTTACTACCGCCCAAGTTCCTGCACCAGTCAAAACAACTAAAGCTGTGCCGCCAAAACTCACCGCAAACGGACGCAACCACACAGGTAACGGTAACTTTTGGGCTAAAAATTGAGTTTTACTATTAATTTTACTCACAATTGCCCCAGCTTTCCGTCCAGGGGCAACTATCATTGTCTTCATCTTGGTAATTTGGGTAACAGGTAATTTAGTAGCAGTTGCTGAGAGTACAGGTTGTTTAGTCACAGTGGGTGAGGGTAAATCTTTCAGAACTTGCTCGGCGTTTTGATAGCGATCGCTTGGTTTATAAGCCAGCATCTTTTTTAACACCGTCTCTAGTTGATAACTCACATTAATTTCCTTCCCCCAACGCCACATTCCATTAAAGCTATCGTATAGTCTTTGTGGCTCTTTTCCAGTCAGTAAAACTAACGCCGTTACCGCCAAAGAATATAAATCACTATTAAAATGTACTTTCCCCTGTCGTAATTGTTCCTCTGGTGCGTATCCGTTTTTACCTAAAAGAGTGCGATTAGCTGCTAACTGAGTCATCCAAAAACCCTGAGCCGCAGGTAATTGCTTCACCCCACCAAAATCAATCAGTACAGGTAAATTATCCGAACGACGCAAAATCAAATTATCAGGAGAGATATCACGATGAACAACATCTTGAGCGTGAATATACGACAACACAGGTAAAATTTGTTCTAATAAAGTGATGACTTCCTCTTGACTAAAAGCCTT
Source organism: Anabaena sp. 4-3 (assembly GCF_001597745.1). Classification (GTDB taxonomy): domain Bacteria; phylum Cyanobacteriota; class Cyanobacteriia; order Cyanobacteriales; family Nostocaceae; genus Trichormus. Next base: position 361,774 of record NZ_LUHJ01000026.1, read on the forward strand.
ACCTTGACTTAAACGCTGTTCTAAAACTTGGTCAAAATTATCACCCTCTACATAATCTTGTACCAAAAAGAAAAAATCCCGACTGCCGATTTTTACCTGTAAAGTCGCGTGAAACCTAGGAATTTGAGAATGACGGAGTTTTTTGAGGACATTTGCTTCTCGCTCAAACAACTCCTTAGCCTTTTGTAAATCCTGCTTCTCAGTAACTTGGGGTGCAAACTCTTTCAGCACACAAGTTTGATGAGATTTTTTGGTATCCTCAGCTAAATAAGTACGTCCAAAACCACCTCGTCCTAATTGACGTATCACCCGATAACGATTATCAACAACTTGTCCAGCAGCAAGAGCCAAAGCTTCACCGCAATGAGTACAAAAACGATTACTGCTATGATTGGCGTGTTGTTTACTGCAATATACCTGCATGGCGCGGAACGATAGATGAGGGTTTTTTTAAATTACTACAATAAACACAGTTTAATTTACGGAGAATGGGGACTGAGGATTGGGGACTAATGACTAATGACTAATGACTAATGACCAATGACCAATGACTAATGACTAATGACTAAATAAGATGAAATATCAATCAAGAGGACAGCAAGCTATTAAAGCATGGGAAGATTTTGTTTCTATCCCTCTAGAGGTGTTATTACAGCAGCATATTAACACTTCGGCTGAATCATCTGTGTTGGATTTATTTCATGATGTGGCTGCTAATGTACCTGCTTATCAAGCTTTTTTGGCAGACAGGGGAATTAATCCCGATGCTGTGCAGAGTTTTGCAGACTTTCAGAAACTTCCTGCGATCGCTAAAGAAAATTATATTTCCCGTTATCCTCTCACAGATTTATGTCGCAACGGACAACTAGACGGTTGCGATATGATAGCCGCTTCCTCCGGTTCTACAGGTAAACCGACATTCTGGCCGCGTTTCTTCACCGATGAATTACAAATTGCTACACGCTTCGAGCAAATTTTTCATGACAGTTTCGCCGCCGACAATAAACGCACCTTGGCTGTAATTTGTTTTACCCTCGGTACTTGGGTCGGGGGAATGTTCACAACTAACTGCTGTCGCTATCTTGCCAGCAAAGGCTACCCCATCACTGTCATCACACCCGGTAACAATAAAGACGAAATATTGCGGGTTATACAGGAACTCGGCGGAAATTTTCAGCAAGTGGTTTTATTAGGATATCCACCATTTTTAAAAGATGTCATTGATACAGGGATTTCCCGTGGTGTAGACTGGCAACGCTATCAGATGAAATTTGTGATGGCAGGTGAAGTCTTCAGTGAAGAATGGCGCAGTTTAGTTGGTGAAAGAGTCGGTTCTCAAAATCCCTGCTATGATTTTGCTTCACTTTACGGTACTGCTGACGCGGGAGTATTAGGTAATGAAACGCCTTTAAGTATCTGTATTCGCCGCTTTCTCGCGCAAAATCCCACCGCCGCTAAAGCGTTATTTGGAGAATCCCGTTTACCTACACTCGTGCAGTATGACCCAGTGAGCCGCTTTTTTGAAGTGCAGAACGGTCAATTATGGTTTTCTGGGAATAATGGCATTCCCCTAATAAGATATAATATTTTAGATACTGGGGGAATTATTCCCTATAATGATATGCTCCAGTTTTTAGCAGACTGGGGATTTAACCAATTAGAAAATTTAACTTCTCAAACCCCTGACTCCCCAAGAGGTATTCATCAATTACCTTTCGTTTACGTTTTTGGACGCTCTAATTTTACGGTGTCCTATTTTGGCGCGAATATCTACCCGGAAAATGTCACAGTAGGATTAGAGCAACCTGTGATTAAAGATTGGGTAACGGGTAAATTCGTTTTGCAGGTAAAAGAAGACGCAGATAAAAATAGATTTTTATCTGTAGTTGTGGAATTAGCACCGGGGGTAGAAGGTAGCGAAGACAAACGCCAAGCTATCACCACCTCAATTCTTAACCAATTGTTGAGACTTAACAGCGAGTTTGCTAACTACGTGCCGAAAGAATATCAAACCCCGCAAGTTATGTTAACACCAACGGGCGATCGCGAATATTTCCCCATCGGCGTAAAACATCGCTACACACGCCAATAAATCTTGTGGGGTGGGCATCCTGCCTGCCCTAAAGTAATTCATATTTGATGAGGATATGAGGATATAGATCCCCGACTTCTCAAAGAAGTCGGGGATCTGAATATTTATTCACTGTAAAACCTCTATTTCTTCCCCTGGTAAAATCAAAGTTTTACCGACTGGCAGCACAGCTAAAGCATTTGTTTGAGCTAAATTAATTAAATTGCCAGAAATATGACTACCTTTAGCTTTGTGAAATTCGTAAACGCCATCAATTAAATGTAAACTTCCCCAAATATAAGTTTCGCGCTTACCATCTGAACGTAACTCATCATGCGATCGCACTCTGATAAATTCCACATCCCAACCCGCAGCCATTCCCCCCAATTTCCTAATAGTCGGTTGCACAAATCGCCAAAAAGTCACCAAAACCGCCGCCGGATTTCCCGGTAAACCGAAATATATCGGCGACTGGGGAAAGCTGGCGACGGTGAGGGGTTTTCCTGGGCGCATCGCTACAGCGCGGATGTGAATTGTCGCGCCTAACTCATCAAGAATTTTGTCAACGTAATCATAATCACCCACAGACACACCACCGGAAGAAATCACTATATCGGCGTTAGCTATGGCGTGTTTAATCGTTGCTGCTAAATCTTCTGGGTTATCCTTAACAATGCCTAATAATATCGGTTCTGCGCCGCTTTGTTGCACCAAAGCAGCTAAAGCATACTGATTAGAATCAACAATTTGTCCTGGTTGTAAAGCTTGATTGACTGTAACTAACTCATCTCCAGTAGAAAAAATCGCTACACGAGGACGACGGTAAACCCTGACTTGAGAACACTGAGAAGCGGCTAAAACAGCAATTTCCGCCGCCGTTAACTTAATCCCTGCTGGTAATAATTCTGTCCCTGCTTGATAATAAGAGGCTTTGCGTCTGACAAATTCCCCACTTTGGGGTGTAGTGAGAATCAAAACCCGGTTATCTTCCCGGCGTGTTTTTTCTTGCATGACGACAGTATCAGCACCCTTGGGAATCACCGCACCCGTAAAAATCCGTGCGGCTTGTCCTGGTTGTAGGGTAAACTGGGGCTGATAGCCGGCGGCAACTTCGGCGACAATTTCTAAATTAACTGGCTGTTCAACGCTAGAGTTTTGGACATCCTCATAACGTACCGCATAGCCATCCATCGCCGAATTATCCCAGTGAGGAAAATCTAAAGCACTGGTGACAGACGTTGCTAAAATACGTCCGTTAGCGGCGAATAAATCTATATCTTCCGTAGCTTGTAGGCTGTGTAGTGGTTGAACTAAATTGAAAATAGTTGCTGCTGCATCCCTGACTGATAACATAGCGATCGCCTCAAATTTCCTGAAATAATTTACCTCAGCCTGAAATTGTAGTGGCGTGTCAAGGCTAAAGTAGTGCAAAAATATAGTTCTTGTAGTGTAAGCTCTCTAGCCTGCACCGGACGGGCTAGAGAGCTTATCCTACAAGAGAGTTTTAATGCAACATTTTAAGCTTGCCACGCCACTAGATAATAAAAGTAATAATTACTCCCCAATCCCCAGTCCCCAATCCCCAATCCCCAGTCCCTAATCCCCAATTTTATGACTATCGAACGAATTCCCCAACAACACTATCCCAAAGCCGAGATTAATCGGCGCGGTATGGCGTTGGGTTTAGATTTTCTCGTGGTTTGGCTAGTCAGTTCTCTGTTGGGAAGTTATCAAGTCGGGATTCAATTCATGCAAATTCTAGTTTTTATCTTTGGTTGGCTAGTTTTGCGCGTCTTGGTAGTTTATAACAATCAAGGGCAAAGTTTGGGGCGTTGGGCGTTTGACTTAAAGGTGTTAGCAGTGGAAGGAGGAGAAGTTGTCGGCAGAATTCCCCAATTACCAGCACTGTTGAAAAGAGAAGCTATAATTGGCTTTGGGGCAATTTTGGTCTCTGTTGCTTTAGGCAATATTCGAGCCAACCCTACTGCTATACTGCTAGTAATTCCCCTAGCTATTGACTGCGGTGCTGCTTTATCTGATACTCAGATGCGGCAAGCTTTGCATGACCGTTATGCAGGAACTTTCATTGTTTCGTCGCGTCGGGGCTACTCGTTGGATCTAAAAATTAAACGATTAGTTGAAACTTTGCGGCGGAATGTGAGAAGATAGATATTTGTGTTAATTCTCTTCAGGCTTTAGCGTTTGTAAGATTATGGCAAAGAGTAAAGGTGTCCGCATTATAGTGACACTAGAGTGTACCGAGTGTCGAACAAATCCAGATAAGCGATCGCCAGGTGTTTCCCGGTATACGACAACCAAGAACCGTCGGAACACCACCAACCGCTTAGAACTGAACAAGTTCTGTCCTCACTGTAATAAACATACCGTTCACAAGGAAATCAAGTAAAGATGAGTTACTACCGTCGTCGTTTGTCTCCAATTAAGCCTGGAGAACCAATTGATTACAAAGATGTTGACTTGTTGCGGAAGTTTATCACCGAACGGGGTAAAATATTGCCACGTCGGATTACTGGACTAACCGCTAAACAACAGCGAGACTTAACATTAGCGATTAAACGGGCGCGTATCGTGGCTTTATTGCCATTTATCAATGCAGAAGGCTAAAAGCGAGTTGTTACTGAGTATTTTAGACTGGGCATGAACAAGAGAGGCTACATAAAAGGTGATATGTAGCTTTCGATTATCTGAGTCCATAATCTAAAATCTCAGTCAACGTAGGAGCTTGAGATAAATCTCAAATCATGAGATTTTGGATTTAGTAGTCAATATTTAACTCCAGAATCTAAAATTTAGTTGTCAACCAAATAATTAAAGTGCGAGAGTTGTGGAGAAGGGGACGCTAGTTGAATTTAGGGTTCAAAGCGATCGCCGTTTGGGGGTGGTAGACCGTCCAGACGGTAAAACACGTTGGTTTGTGATCGATGAACGTGGTCAATCCCACAGCCTCGCGCCTAGACAAATTACCTACACAGTCAACGGTCAAACCTACAAGCCGTCTGACATTCCCAGCTTTTTAGAGCAAGTCAAACCATATTTAGACCCCTCAAGTTTAGAAGTAGCTTGGGAATTGCTGGTTGAGGATGGGGAAGCAGTCACCCCGGCGGAAATGGCAAATTTATTATTTTCCGAATCAGACCCAGCCCCCTGTTATGCCGCCCATTGTTTACTGTCAGATGATAAACTCTACTTTAAGCAAAAAGGTGAAGCTTACGAGCCGAGAACGAGTTCTCAGGTAGCAGATATTAAACACCAAATACAAGTAAAAGCCCTCAAAGCCAGGGAACAGCAAGACTTTTTAGTGCGTGTAGAAACAGCACTACAAGGGGAAGCAGTAGAATGGCAGCGTTATGACCGTCAACGTCTAGAAGCATTAGAAAAGTACGCAACGCTGTTAGCAGAGATTTTCCGGGGGGGAGTCAATAATGAATCCCTAGCGCGGGCTTATCCTCCTCCAGCCCCAGTCTTAGAAACAATGAGTATGTTGGGGAGAGCCGCAACACCCCAAGGAGCTTGGGAATTATTGGTAGAATTGGGATGGTGGAGTTTGCATGAAAACTTGTTCCTGCGTCGTTCTGCAATTCCAGTCCAGTTTGCTAGTAAGGTATTAGAAGTGGCGGAACAACGTTTGCAATATCCTCCAATCGACTCAGATACAAATCGTCTAGATTTGACTCACCTCAAGGTTTACACCATTGATGATGAAAGCACCACGGAAATAGATGACGGACTGAGTTGGGAAAAACTCGCCGATGGTAGACAACAACTGTGGGTACATATCGCCGATCCTACCCGTTGGTTAGCACCAGAAGATGATTTAGACCTAGAAGCACGAAAGCGGGGCAGCACAGTATATTTACCGACGGGGATGGTTCCCATGTTCCCCGAAGTTCTGGCGACTGGGCCGATGAGTTTGGTACAGGGAAAAGTCTGTTGTGCTTTGAGTTTTGGCGTAATTTTAGATGAAAATGGGGCAGTAGAAGATTATACCATACATCCGAGTTTAATTAAACCTACCTACCGCCTCACCTACGAAGATGTAGATGAGATGCTGGAGTTAGGGGTAGAAGCAGAACCAGAAATAGCGGCGATCGCCTCTTGGGCAACCAAGCGCAAAGCTTGGCGGTATCATCAAGGCGCGATTAGTATCAGTATGCCGGAGGCCATGATTAAAGTCAAAGATGACGACATCAGTATCGACATCTTAGATGATTCCCCTTCCCGGCAGTTAGTAGCAGAAATGATGATTTTAGCTGGGGAAGTAGCCGCCCGTTACGGTCAAAAGCATAACATCCCCTTACCCTTCCGTGGTCAACCCCAGCCCGAATTACCCCCAGAAGAAGAATTACTCCAGCTACCGCCAGGGTTTGTGCGCGCCTGTGCCATGCGGCGTTGTATGCCCAAGAGTGAAATGAGTATTACTCCGGTGCGTCACGCTGGCTTAGGCTTGGATACTTACACTCAAGCAACGTCTCCGATTCGTCGTTACAGTGACTTATTGACTCACTTCCAACTCAAAGCCCATTTACGGGGAGAAGTTCCGCCATTTTCCGCCGAACAACTCAAAGAAGTGATGATGACCGTCATCAGTACCACTCAAGAATTGACAATGGTAGAACGGCAAACGAATAAATACTGGGCGTTAGAGTATTTGCGCCGTCAACCTGAGCAAATTTGGCAAGCAACAGTATTAATGTGGTTGCGAGAAGACAGCAATTTAGCACTAATATTGTTAGAAGATTTAGGTTTGCAGTTACCGATGATTTTCAGACGGTCGGTGAACCTGGGCGAACAAATATCAGTTAAAGTTAGCATTGCTGACCCACGAAAAGATGTGATTCAGTTCCAAGAGATAATTTATCAAGAAGCCCAGACAGCAGCAAATTAGAATCTTTCATCAAGCAGATAACAGTAAAAGATGATGTAGTAGCGTGGCAAGGCTAAAGTAGTGCAAAAATATAGTTTTTGTGGTGTAAGCTCTCTAGCCTGCACCGGACGGGCAAGATGCCCATCCCACAAGAGAATCATGCTCGCCTCTATTTTATCCCAACGTCGCCACCAGTTCCTTTAAGCGATCGCGTCCATCTCGAAATACACACCAACCATCGCCAACTAAGACAGCTTCTATCTTTTCTAAGGCGGCTAATCGACGCACTGAAGTCACTGCTTCAGCTTTATTCAGCAGCTTGTCATCTGATATAATACTCAAACTGCCCGCTTTGTAGGCTCGGACTAAATCACCGGTAATCAAAGTAGTTTCTTCTAACAACAGTGCTAACTCACCGGGAGTTTTAGAACCTTGCATTTCCATCACCTTGAGGCCGGGGACAAATTCATCACCATCAGCTAACCAGCGATCGCACATTAAGGGAAAAGACTCTTTTTCGGCTATAGGCCCGGCTATCTTCGCATAGGTTTGATCAGCAATTTCCTTAGCTGACCGAATATGGTCAGAGTTAGTTAGTATAATCCAATCCACACCACCCAGAGAAATTAAGTGATTCCAGTCATGATTGGATAATGCCACCGGATCAATCAAAATATTACCACCGGGACGAATCCAAGCAAAGCCATTGAAATCAATATTTCTTGCTGGGTTGAAACAAGACCAGCCATATAAATCAGGACGGTGCAGAAATTTCATAGTTATTCTGGCTCTAGAGCTTTGATTATGATGTAGTTATAGTCAGCATCAATAATCTATCATTCAAAGCTGTTCTGTATATCGAATCAACCAAATGTAGGCGATCGCATTTACAAGTTGCTGTCAAAACCTTGTAGAGACGTTGCATGCAACGTCTCTACACCTTGCTCTACAGCATATTTCACGGTAAATCATCAAATTTAAACTGTACGGGTCTGGCGACTGCGTACCCGTTCAGGACTCCCGGTAGGAATTGCCGCAATTAATTGTTGTGTATATTCTTGTTTAGGTTCGCGGTAAATGCTTTCTGCTGCACCTTGTTCGACAATTTGACCACGGTTCATAACTAAAATGCGATCACTCATAAATTTGACGACGCTTAAATCATGGGAAATAAAAATATAAGTTAGTTGAAATTCCGCTTGCAATTCCTTTAATAAATTTAATACCTGCGCCTGTACAGACACATCCAAAGCCGAAACCGACTCATCACAAATAATAAACTTCGGGTTTAACGCCAAAGACCTAGCAATACAAATTCTCTGACGTTGACCACCAGAAAACTGATGCGGATAGCGGTTAATTGCATCTGCACTTAAACCGACTCTTTCTAATAATTCTGCTACCCTTGCTAAACGTTGTTTTTTCGTCTTACCTACAGAGTGAATTAACAACGGTTCCATAATTGCATCCCCAACCTTTATCCGGGGGTCAAGCGCGCTAAAGGGATTTTGGAAAACTATCTGCATTTCCCGGCGCAGTTTTTGCAAGGGTTCGCCTTTCAGGTGAGTAATATCTTGTCCATCAAAGATAATCTGACCGCTAATTGGGTCAAGTAATCGCAGTAGAGTTCTACCAAGGGTAGTTTTACCACAACCTGATTCTCCCACTAAACCTAATGTTTCCCCTGGTTTGACATCAAAAGAAACATCATTCACAGCCATGTTATAGCGTTGAGTCCGACCAAACCAACCCTTAACAGGGAAACCTACCTTAAGATGGCGAATTTGTAACAAAGGTTTCTGTTTTTCCAAGTTTTCTAGCCTAGCGGAGAGTTCTGCACCAGTCACTTCAGGAGGGCGTGCGGGTTGTTTTTCTTGTATAATCAAATCTCCGCTTGTAGTTTCTTCTACACTCATGTAGTCAGAAACCGTCAGTAATTTATGGGGACGACGGTTAAGGGTAGGACGACAAGCAATCAAACCCTTAGTATATGGATGTTGGGGATGATTAAAAATTTGCTCAGTTGCACCGTCTTCGACAATTTTACCTTTGTACATTACCGCTACTTGGTCGGCAATTTCCGAGATTAAACCCAAGTCGTGGGTAATAAAAATCAACGCCATGTCACGAGTTTGTTGCAATTCTCGCAGCAGGTCAATAATTGTAGCTTGGACGGTGACATCTAAAGCTGTAGTTGGTTCATCTGCAATTAGTAGCAATGGGTTGCAAGAAATCGCCATTGCAATCATCACCCGTTGTAATTGACCGCCAGAAAGTTGATGCGGATAGCGTTCCAGCATAGATTCTTTATGCTGTTTCACCAACTGCGCCAATTTATAATCATCAAGGGGAGAATGGGGGTGAGTTTGCGGCCAAGTGTCGATGTATTGCTGTTGCAGTTGCTCATCATTAGGTAAAAGTTTCACCTCTTGCAGCAGCGCGATCGCAATTTGTTTAGCTTCACCTATCGTCACATTTTGATGACGCTGAATTGCTTCCGTTAACTGAAACCCAATGGTATAAACTGGGTTTAGAGAACTCATCGGTTCTTGAAAAATCATAGCAACGTCACCGCCTCGGTATAGTTGCATTTCCTCTGGCGGTAACGTCACTAAATTAATACCTTGATCATTTCCTTGAGCAGAAAACCAAATTTCCCCACCGCTAACTCTACCGGGATGTTGCAACAAACCCATCACCGCTAAAGCTGTAACTGACTTACCACTACCAGATTCTCCAACAATTCCTAGAGTCTCACCTCGTTTTAGCTGAAAGGAAATACCATCAACAGCTTTGACAGAATTGCCATCACCGGTAAATTCTACTTGGAGATTGCGAACTTCTAGGACTGTTTCTCTCATAGGAGTCTAGTATACAGTAAAAATTACTTTGGATTTTAACAGTAGTTTGGGATTTTATGGGGACTGGGGATTGGGGACAAATCAATTTAACAGTCAACAGTCAACAATCAAAAATTTTGAATTTTGAATTTTGAATTTTGAATTTTGAATTTTGAATTAATTAGTCCCCCTCATCCCTAAAACGGAATATCATCGTCATTAGGTTCTTCTACCGGAGGTGCATAACTGCTGGGTGTAGAGACAGGTTCGTAGGTGTTTGGTGGGGGAGGGACATTTACGGGAGTTGTCACCGGGGTAGTTGTGGGACGTGGAGACTCGTAACTCGGAATATTACTCGGTGGTGGGGGTGGTGCTGTTTCTGTAACTGCGGGAGTTCTCGCGGGTGCTGGCGATGCGGTGAAAGCAGTGCCTACAGGTTGAATTTGTTGTACAGTTAATTCTGCATGTTTTTCTTTAGAACCATCTTGATTTTTAATTGTGTGCATCCCTAAGCGTCCGGCTAGAATTACGCGATCGCCTTGATGATAGTTTTGCTGAATTTCTGTGGCTAAATTTCCCCATCCCACAACTTTTAAAGTTGCTGGTGGTTCTTCCGGTTTCACGGAATTGGGAAACTGTACCAGCATTTCTGTCTTTGCTAAGTTATCTGCTGTATACCGTAATTGTGGCTCTTGAATGATTTCCGCCATTAACACACAACTGTTCATGATATCCTCCTGGCTTAATAATTTTTAATTTCTAATTCGTAATTCTCAACTCATATACGCAAGCCTATCTGGTTTGTGAAAATTGAGTTATTTCTAGCATAAAAGCCAAGCGATCGCGTTGTACAACAGTCATTACACTGTTGAACGCTTTCGCCTGACTAAAACGAGCATTGAATCTTGCATGAGTAGTATAATTGTATCACTTTTACAAAAAAAATACTTGCTACAGATATAAACCACAAAAAAGTTTCAAACCCTTGTAGAGACTAAGCATGGTAAGTCTCTACACTGTATCTAATTAGTCTTGTAGGGTGCGTCAGACTGTTTAAATGCTGTCAATCAACGTATTTTTGATATCTGACGCACCCTACTAATATGTTAGTTGCCTCAGTATCTAATTATTCTTGTAGGGTGCGTCAGACTGTTTAAATGCTGTCAATCAACGCATTTTTGATATCTGACGCACCCTACTGGACTGTTTCAGCTAAAATAGTACAAAAATATAGTTCTTGTGGTGTGGGCATCTTGCCCGCACCGGACGGGCTAGAGAGCTTATCCCACAAGAGAGTTTTAATGCACAAATTTAGCTGAAACAGTCCACTACTAAATATGCCAGTATCTAGTTAGCAGAAAACTGCTGTAATATAAATCCTAAATCTGAACATGAACGGGAAACACACCTAAAGCAATCAATCTGGCTGGTAGGTCACGTAAAATCGGTAGGCGTAACCAAGCTGGCGGTTGAAAGGTGCGGTTAGATGTGAGAATGGGAGCAAATACTCGTTTCTGAATCAATGTCTGAAATGCTTGAATGATGCGTGTGGGCAATTCTCGGCGCATCTGCACTTTTACCAAGTCTTTTAATTCTACATGATGATTTTGCAGAGGTTTAGTTAAGACATTGGCAGTTACCACCGCATCCTGAATAGCATAGTTAATTCCCACACCGCCAACGGGTGACATGACATGAGCAGCATCCCCAATTAATAATAACCCTGGACGATACCAACGTTCTACAAGACTAGATTCTACCGAAAGAAACGCTACCTGTGACCAATCTTGTAAATTATCAATGCGGTTGGCTAATTCTGGGACAATTTCCACCACAGATGTTTTTAAAGCTGCTAAACCCTCACCCCGTAATTTTTGATATCCTCCCTTGGGAATGACATAGGCAATTTGCCATTGATCACCACGGTCAAGCATCGCTACAATATGACCAGCAGCAAAGCGTCCCATTCCTCCCTCAATTTCTTCTGGTTGACGGGGTAGGCGAAACCAAAGTATATCCATCGGTGGTGAGGTTTCAATGGTGGTAAAATTTCCTAACTGTCGTAACTTGGAATGACGACCATCTGCACCAACGGTGAGTATAGCCCGGACTTCATGCCAACCACCACCGCCCCGATAGCGGACACCTTTAATTACTCCATCCTCTGTAATTAGTTCTTGGACATTTGCCCCCATAACTACTTGACAATTGGGGTGTTTTTGTGCTTCTTCGGTGATAAATTCCAGAAATCTCACCTGGGGAAGCATTGTAATGTAGGGATAGGAGGTTTTGAGGTGACTAAAATCGGCGAGTGTTACCGTATCTTGCGGCGTTTTGACTTGAATTTGCCGCATTTTAGCATGGGGTAATTGCAGCAAGCGATCGCTCAATCCCAATTCTGCCATAATTTCCATCACCGACGGGTGAATCGTATCACCACGAAAATCTCGGTCAAAATCCTTATGTGCTTCCAACAGCATCACAGAAACACCGTGACGTGCTAGCAGCAGTGCTAACACCGCACCAGCCGGGCCACCGCCAACAATGCAACAATCTGTAGTCTGTACGTCTACAATATCATGGGTAGTCATGATTGCACCTCTGTTTAGGAGTGGGGAGTAGACAAATCAATTCAAAATACCCTGCGGGAACGCCAAAGGCGTACAAAATTCAAAATTCAAAATTACAGAATCTTTGGGAAATGGGGATGAGGGAGATGAGGGAGATGTTTGTTGTGGGCTGGAGAAAGTGGTGTTTAATTCTACGGTAATTGGGTTTTGCTGATGTAGACCGTTTTTTTGTAATTCGTAATTACTGCTATGCTAACTCTTGACTAATGACTAATGACTAATAACTGATGACTAATAACTAATGACTAATGACTAAAGTTGTTATAGAAAACGTATATAAAAGTTTCCCTCCCCGCAAAGGGGAAAGTGTCACCCCTGCTGGTAAGCTAACTCAGACAGCAGCAGAACAACCAGGAAATATTAATGTGTTGCGACGAATTAACCTCACCATTAATGATGGGGAATTTATGGTGTTGGTGGGTGCTTCTGGTTGTGGGAAAAGTACCTTACTGCGGTTAATTGCTGGGTTGGAGGTAATGACAGGTGGTAATATTTGGGTAGGCGATCGCTTGGTGAATGATTTACCACCCAAAGACCGTGACATAGCAATGGTGTTTCAAAATTACGCCCTTTACCCCCATAAAACGGTGTATGAAAATATCGCCTTTGGGTTACGTCGTCGGGAATTAGGCAATGTTGCAACTCAGCACTCTCGACTCCCTGAGTGGGGAGAAAATTTCCTCGTGGGGATGACAAGAAATTTACCGAAAGGTTTACGTTATATCTCGGAGAAAGAGCGAGAAGTAGACGCAAGGGTGCGGAGTGTGGCGGAGTTATTGCAAATTGAAAAATTATTGCATCGCTTACCGAAACAACTATCAGGGGGACAAAGACAAAGGGTAGCATTAGGAAGAGCGATCGCACGTAATCCGCAAGTATTTTTAATGGATGAACCGCTTTCCAACTTAGATGCTAAACTCAGAGCAGAAACCCGGACTCAAATAGTCAAATTACAACGCCAGTTAGGGACAACGACGATTTACGTCACCCATGACCAAACAGAAGCCATGACAATGGGCGATCGCATTGCCATAATGAATCAAGGTCAGATTCAACAAGTAGCTTCACCATTAGAACTATATAATCATCCCACCAACCGCTTTGTCGCCGAATTCATTGGTACACCACCGATGAACTTTATCCCCGTAAAATTTCACGCACCTTTATTAATTACCCATTCGCAATTTCGGCTCACCCTTCCAGAAGAGTGGGGTAGAGCGTTACAAAGATATGATGGACAAACCCTAATTTTAGGTATTCGTCCAGAACACCTAAGTTTGAGCGTACCAGCGACAAAAAATTTACCAGTGCAAGTAGACTTAGTAGAAAACCTCGGTCACGATGCTTTTATTACTGTTAGACTGATGGATCAAGATTCTAAGTTTGCTCAAATAATCAATCCTCTGCAAGTGCGAGTACCACCAGAAAAATTAGTTAGCATTGGTGAACAACTGTGGTTATCCCTCACCCCAGACAAACTGCACTTTTTCGATCCAGACACCGAGTTAGCGATTTTTCCCTAGTTGGTATTGTTGACTGGAGACAAATAAATTCAACAGTCAACAGTCAACAGTCAACAGTCAACAGTCAACAGTCAACAATTTTGAATTTTGAATTTTGAATTTTGAATTTTGTAGGCGCAGCCTTCCCGCAGGGTATTTTGAATTGATTTGTCC
>NZ_LUHJ01000026.1:375885-458808 GCF_001597745.1 Anabaena sp. 4-3
CTCACCCCCTCCCCGCGCGGATGGGGGGGTGTTAAAAATCGGCTTTGAGCAACAACGGCTGAAGTTTAGGCAGAGTCAGGCTTTTGGCGATTTTCTGTTTCAAGACACCCGCGCACCTTATCCCGCAAGGGTTTCAGGCATTTTGGTACTTCCCAATCAGAATTTTTCATGCTACAATTACACCATCCGCGCAACCGAACCTTGAAAACTAAATACAGACCGTGTTTCAGGTCGCCGCAGTTGAAACATTAACTAATCCCTATTAGGGATTGAAACGCTGACGACACAGAGGAAGATGATTTTGTAGTTGCGTTGAAACATTAACTAATCCCTATTAGGGATTGAAACGTAATGCTCGTTTTCTTCAGTAGGCTTGTAATAGTTGAAACATTAACTAATCCCTATTAGGGATTGAAACCAATTGCAACAGCTTGCAATTTCACTCCATCATTGCGGTTGAAACATTAACTAATCCCTATTAGGGATTGAAACCCGGTGGGATATCCGGTGGGATATCCGGTGGGATAAATCGAGGTTGAAACATTAACTAATCCCTATTAGGGATTGAAACACTTGGTGAAGTATGGTATTCCTGTTGCTGTCAGCTTTGTTGAAACATTAACTAATCCCTATTAGGGATTGAAACTCTTGAAATAGCTTTAATGCACTTGATTTGATACGTTGAAACATTAACTAATCCCTATTAGGGATTGAAACTTTGTGGTAAGAATGTCCCCAAGAACCACACATGGTTGAAACATTAACTAATCCCTATTAGGGATTGAAACGCGAATATCTTCATCGGTGAAAATGCCAAGCTTTGCTTTCAGAGTTGAAACATTAACTAATCCCTATTAGGGATTGAAACCCCGCTCCTACTCCGGTATTGTCAACTGAGATACTATGTTGAAACATTAACTAATCCCTATTAGGGATTGAAACACAAGACGATTTCTCAACCCCCCAATATTGAATATATTGTTGAAACATTAACTAATCCCTATTAGGGATTGAAACATTGCTATCAGCGATATATGGATTACCATAGGATACGTTGAAACATTAACTAATCCCTATTAGGGATTGAAACTATTCTTTGTTGGTAGTAATCTCCATAAATTTTTCGATCTGTAGTTGAAACATTAACTAATCCCTATTAGGGATTGAAACATCCCTACGACCAACGACCGAAAATTAGACAACTGTTGAAACATTAACTAATCCCTATTAGGGATTGAAACTTTTAAACATCAAGAATTGCCGAAATTCTTCCTGTTGAAACATTAACTAATCCCTATTAGGGATTGAAACTCGGCATCGGTTACAGGGATATAAATCATAGTTAATATATTGAAGTTGAAACATTAACTAATCCCTATTAGGGATTGAAACAAATGAATCTTCTTTGCGACGCTCGTAGCCGATTTTTGTTGAAACATTAACTAATCCCTATTAGGGATTGAAACTGGCACTACAGATCCCAATTCCTTACCCATGTTCACGTTGAAACATTAACTAATCCCTATTAGGGATTGAAACCTCACTCCAATGAATCCCGAAAAATAGTGTTGTATGTTGAAACATTAACTAATCCCTATTAGGGATTGAAACGAAGATCAAATCTGGACATATACTCCGATGCCGGTCGGATGTTGAAACATTAACTAATCCCTATTAGGGATTGAAACTATCCCATCATTAATTGATGAGCCAATATTTTTGTTGAAACATTAACTAATCCCTATTAGGGATTGAAACTCTTAATAGACCAGATAGCCCCTCGATTTGTGACCATTGTTGAAACATTAACTAATCCCTATTAGGGATTGAAACCCACTGTGAAGCGGTGAAGAGAATGCGCTCTAAAGTTGAAACATTAACTAATCCCTATTAGGGATTGAAACTACCAAAACAACATAGCTGGGCAAGCTGCAACTTCCCCAGCTTGTTGAAACATTAACTAATCCCTATTAGGGATTGAAACGATGATAGATTCGACTATGCAGAAGATTGCGAAGAGTTGAAACATTAACTAATCCCTATTAGGGATTGAAACTCTTGATTTCGCCGTAGATGGTGGGTGCGGTCTGTTGAAACATTAACTAATCCCTATTAGGGATTGAAACTTTTTTACCCTCCTTAAATGCAACACGTACCAGAGGTTGAAACATTAACTAATCCCTATTAGGGATTGAAACTTTGTACCTTTCTTTTTGATGCGTTTGCCTGACAGTTGAAACATTAACTAATCCCTATTAGGGATTGAAACTAGAAACCTGATGCTGGAAAGGCTCGTACAGCTAGGTTGAAACATTAACTAATCCCTATTAGGGATTGAAACGGATCAGGAATTCCATCGCCGTCATCATCCAAGTTGAAACATTAACTAATCCCTATTAGGGATTGAAACTTACAATTAATTTTGGCGACATCTAAACCCGAACGGTTGAAACATTAACTAATCCCTATTAGGGATTGAAACATAGTAGCCAAGTGAAGAATGTTTGTGAATTGTCCATTGTTGAAACATTAACTAATCCCTATTAGGGATTGAAACTCTCCTCGGAGGAAGCAGACCGAATTAAAGTTCTGTTGAAACATTAACTAATCCCTATTAGGGATTGAAACAGATGCCATTAGAGCCAAGCATTCTTCTTGGCCAAATCCGTTGAAACATTAACTAATCCCTATTAGGGATTGAAACTACTGGGCTTCGGCTGCTTCACAGGAGGCGAGTTTTTATCCTGTTGAAACATTAACTAATCCCTATTAGGGATTGAAACCTGGGATTGGGAAGCGGAGAAAATTATCGGAAGGGTTGAAACATTAACTAATCCCTATTAGGGATTGAAACAGGCAAAAAATAGACGATTCCATTAGTATCATCGCTAACCAGGTTGAAACATTAACTAATCCCTATTAGGGATTGAAACAATTCATGAGTAGACCAAAGTCAGATGATCCTAGGTGTTGAAACATTAACTAATCCCTATTAACCCAAGTTGCTAGTTATCAAAAAACGTCTAACTTTGAGTAAATATTTATGAGTTTGAGTATTAATAAATACTTTAAAACAGTGTTTTTGTATGAGACATATACTGTTATGGGACAGTAGCTAGCAACTTACGTTATTAGGGATTGAAACTAATGCTTAAAAAGGATTACGATCAACGGGTGGTATACTGTCACGTAATGCTTGCCAGGTTAGCGTTCCTACTCTACCATCACCGACCAATCTCTGCGATCGCTGAAAAGCTACCACTGCTCTAGAGGTTCTAGGGCCATAGATACCGTCAATAGCTCCGTTATAAAATCCTAGCCATTTCAGAACAGCTTGCACATCTCTCACAGGTTGTCCACGAGAACTACGAGTCAAAAGGGGAGCTTCTAAAGGAGAGTATTTTGAAAGTCTACCCACAATTTGGAGATTAGTATTATTTGCTTGTGCCTTAGTTGGTGCAGAAATGAAAGTAAATCCACTTAAAGCTAATGCAAAAACCAAGCTCAACTTGAGAGTTATTGAGCTACAAAATCGAGTATTCATTGTATTTTTCCAAAGCAGATTGTGGTAAAATATATCCAGCCTATTTGATATTTTTGTTCAGTAGCTTGATTGTGTAACTACAGGTAGCACGAGTACCAAACATTTCATCAAGTATAGAAAATACCAAGCAGCAAATCTTCTACTCATAGGTAGAATTTAGGTATAATTTTGCTACACCGTAAGCATCACCAGATTCACAAAACAGCGTATATCATCACAGCTAAATAAGCAAAATAGACACCGTTGAGTGCGATGACTTCCCAAAGTTGGAAACTGTTTTTATCAGCACCCCAATAAATAAAAGCTGCATATACTGCGCCTAGCAATGCTACAAAACCTAAGTTGACGGAAAATATCAATAAATTTTCTACAGGTAAATTGACTAATGCTAGTGGAAAGAAAGCCAGCGTCATAGTAACTGTATTGTCAGCAATGACATTTGTCGTAGCAGCTGTCACCTGACCGCTACGCGCCACACTCCAGGTAGCAAATATTTCTGGTGCAATGCTCATAGTCGAGGTGATAAATAACCCACCTATTAACTTAGAAATTCCTAACAAAGAAACAATATTTTCTGTTGCGGTGACTGTTAAATAAGCACCCAAACCTAACAACAAAACACCAATCACAGCAACGCTAATTTCTTTTTTATTCCAGCGCACAGCTTGAGCATCTTGGCGTTCACGCATAATTGCTTGGGCTACATAAATGAAGTAAGCTACCAACATAATCCAACCGTCAATAGGTTGCAGTCCCCGCCAGGGCTGAGGAACAGTTAATATAGCAGCCAAAGCGATAATTGCTAGATAAGGCAGGGCTTGTACATACAAAGCCTCTGGTTTAACTCGCATAGAATGTTGACTGCGGCGACTAGACTCAGAAGAGTTTCTGGCATTTTTGCGCGAGGCGATATAAGCAACAGTCACAATTGCCGGCACAGAGATAATATTTGAACCGAGTAAATTACCCAAACCAATATCTTTCAAACCTTGAACAGCACTAGCAACGTTAGTACCTACTTCTGGGCTAGCAGTAGCAAGAGCAATAAAAGTAGCACCTGCGGCTTCTGACAAACCCCATTGTTGTCGTAGTTTTTTGAGTGGTTCAGCCAGTTTGTCTGCTCCCCAGTGCGCCCCCCATGCAGCAGCAGCCAGAACCAACACCCAGAATAATAATTTCAATTAACGAAACCTCTCTAATAATTCATCCCGCGATAGTTGAAGTAATAAAGGAGTAAATTCTTCTGGAGATAAAGCCAATAAAGCTGGCATAATTGCTCTTAATTCCCCATCTAATTCACCAAATCTAAATCGCAACAAATTTTCTATAATTGTACGTCTTTCTTCTTGAATTCCTTCTTGTTTAGTTGCTGCTAATTTTTGCTCATAAATGGGTGATAAACGCATAATTAAATTTCTATCCTCCTCGTCTACATTTTGATTCACTTCTAAGGTAGTTTTCAAACTCAATAATAAATCAATAGCTTTGTCACGGAAGGGATGATTTTCGGGAAGTGCTGCTAGTTCATCTATCGCTTGTTGCTGAACTCGTCCCTTACCTAAAATTCTCAACCATAAAGTTTCTTCCGTACAGGGTAATTGATGAATGGCTACAATTGCTGTTCGCAAATAATCGCCTAAAAAATAGACTCCCTCTCCCCAGGTTTCTATATCTAGGTTAGCTCTAAAACCATTTAAGATAGATTCCGAGGCGGTGGGTGACAAAATCCACATCAATTTCTCGAATTTCTGCGGGAACTTTCCGACTTGTTTCCACTGTTCCCAATGGTTGTAATAATTCTTTCTGATAATCTTTAGCAAATTGGTCGTAGGGAAACCTGGTCATATTATGTCTGGTTGAACACTTATCATATCTGTTGAGGCAGGGAATAGGGAACGGGGACAAATCAATTCAAAATTCAAAATACCCTACGGGAAGGCTTACGCCTACAAAATTCAAAATTCAAAATTATTGATTGTTGACTGTTGACTGGGTAAAAGATTCTTCCTTGCCTCCCCTGCCTCCCCTGCTTCCCCTGCCTCCCCTGCCTCCCCACTCCCCCATCCCCGAAGTCCTTAAACTTCTGCTGGGTGATATTCTTGCTGTCTTTCTACAAAACGCTGCACCCGTGAACGATAGTCTCTCACGGTTTCATCTACCCAGTCGCGGTCATTGCTGTTAGCATATAAATGTACTAATGGCTCACTGGCATCAGGTAAGACTAACAACCAACTATCATCAAAGGTTTGACGAATTTTTACACCGTCGATGAGTTCTAGGTTTTGGGCGGGGTGAGTTTCCACTAAGTAGCGCATCAATGCACCCTTAGCCGACCAAGGACAACGTATGGTATAAGTTCTGTGAATGACACGGGGTAATTCTGATCTGACAGTAGCGAGCGATCGCTCTTGTATCGTCAACATTTCAATTAGTTTAGCAATACAGAACATCGAATCAAAGCCCGGATGTAACTGCGGGAAAATAAACCCAGTCTCGCCGCTACCCCCTAACACCACATTGGGATTTTTCTGACAAGCTTCCATTAAAGCTGTTGGGTTAGCCTTAGTGCGAATTACCCGCCCATCATGACGACGCGCCACTTGTTCCACCGCACTCGACGAATGTACAGGTACTACTACCGTCCCTCTGGGGTTAGAAGTGAGAATCATATCCACCATCAAAGCGGTTAACAATTCCCCCCGAATCGGATAACCCGACTCATCGACTAAAATCAACTGTTCCCCATTGGCTGATACCTGTACACCAAAGTTCGCCTTTAATGCTTCTACCACATGACCTAACTGATTAAGTAAAGCTTCCCTGTCAGTAGTAGATACGGCATTTTTATTCAGACTGGCGTTAAGCACCACCGCATCAGCCCCAAATTTATCTAAAAGTTGGGGTAAGACTGCACCAGACACCGCATACATATAATCAATTACCACTTTGGCGCGACTGTTGCGGAGGGCGGAAACATTTAACAGTTTCTCAAAAGCTGTGCAGTAAAGTTCAATCACTTGGCTGGGGTAAGCCACATCACCAATTTCATGGGTAAGGGCGCGACGCATATCTTCTTTAAAGAAAGCCCCCTCAATTTTCTTTTCTAGGGCTTTCGAGATATTAATCCCCTTACCATCCATGAATTCAATTAAAATATAATCCGGGCGGTCTGGGTGTACCCGCACATGAAGACCACCGGCTATCTTCATTGTGGGGATAACAGTCCGTGCTATGGGAATTGCTGTTGCATCTAAGTTCTGTACATCCACACCCACAGACATAAAACCCGCAATCAATGACCTGGTAATCATCCGGGAGACGTTGCGTTGGTCACGGGATACCGCTACCTTAGAACCAGGTTTTAAAGTTGAACCATAGGCAGCCCCCAATTTTACCGCAAATTCTGGGGTAATGTCAATATTAGCTAATCCCTGGACTCCACGTTGTCCAAATAGGTTACGTTGGGCTGTACTACCCCAAATCAGGTTAATGTTTAAGATTGCCCCTGATTCAATTTTTTTACTCGGCCATACCCGCACACCGGGGCTAATTTGGGCTTCTTCTCCAATGGTAGACAAAGAACCAACTACAGCCGCTTCTAAAACATGGGCGCGTCTGTCTACACGAGTGCCACGGGAAATTACACAAGCACTTAATTGGGCTTCGTCCCCAATAATTGCCCCATTCCACACAATCGGACGTTTGAGGTTAGCATCCGCCCCGATGGTGACATTATCCCCGATCACAGTTCCGGCTTCAATCTGGACTCTCGCACCGATGCGGCAATTGTTACCAATTAAGGCGGGAGGGTCAATATGTGCTGAGGGGTCAATGTAAGTATTCTGCCCTACCCACAAGCCTGGGGACTGTTCTTGATAGGCAAAATCCAGTTTAACTTTTTGGTATAAAGCATCATACTGGGCTTCACGATAAGCATCTAAGTGTCCGACATCACACCAGTAACCCTGAGCAATGTAACCATACATCGGTTCATCTTTAGCCAGCAGTAAGGGAAATAAATCTTTAGAAAAGTCGGTTTCTGTGTTTGCTGGTAGATATTCTAAAACTTCTGGTTCGAGGATATAAGTCCCAGTGTTGACGGTATCAGAAAAAATCTCACTGGTGGAGGGTTTTTCTAAAAAGCGGTTAATTTTGCCTTCTGCATCGGTGATGACTACGCCAAATTCAATTGGGTTGGGTACTCTGGTTAATATCAGAGTGGCTTTTGATTTCTTTTGTTTATGAAAGGCGATCGCAGCTGAAAGGTCAAAATCTGTGATACTATCACCACTAATTACTAAAAAAGTTTCATCCAAAAGTTCCGCAATGTTTTTGACACAACCTGCTGTACCTAAAGGTTGGTCTTCTTCCACTGCATAGGTCATCTGTACGCCGAAATCGCTGCCATCTTGAAAATAATCCCGCAAAACATCAGGTAAATAATGTAATGTGGCAATTACTTCCGTGATTTCATGCCTTTTGAGTAAATTAATGATATGCTCCGCGATGGGTCGATTCAGAATCGGCACCATCGGTTTAGGTAAGTCGCAAGTTAACGGGCGAAGTCGCGTCCCCGAACCGCCTGCCATCAGCACTGCACGCATAAATCCTCCTTAACTTTTTGCAGTTGTGACTGCTTTGAGAACCGTGAGAGTATATTGTGTTTTTCTTTAGTCTCCCCTCTACCCTGATTTTTCTGGCACTCCCACAAGAAACATCTGGCCAGGAATAAGTATAATTACTTGTATGCCAGCTTGTGGTAACAAGCAAATCAAGCTAGGTCAATAGTTGCTCATCAAGGGTGTTACTACTGATCAGGTTTAATTATGGTAGCTACCAGAGCCTTAAGACACAACAACCCAGTAGGAAAAAGTAATATAGAAATCTAGAATACTATGTATTTCTCTGTTGATTAATTTGACTTGCTTGGGTTGAGATTATATTTTAGTAATAGATATTTGTATTAATTGTCTGGTAACAATTGTTGCCAAGTAACAAGATGTTATGTCAACAGATTTATATATAAAAAATTGTTGCTTTCGGCACAATTCAATTAATCTACACTAACTGACTGTATATATTTAAGAATGAATGGTTAAGTTACACTGAGATAGTATAGATTATGAAATAACTACATGATGCTGTAAGACTTACGTTAAATTTTGTGATTGACTAGCGGAGTTGATGGCGATGGTTAAGTTAATTATTTTTGGCTTGATTGTGGTTTATGTAGGTGGGGCTTGGAAGTTTTGGAATGGTTTTACTAGAACTAATTTCACTCGTTCTTTACCCAATCGAATTATTTTAACTTTGTTATGGCCGGCTTTGTTTATTGCGAATACATCCTATCGCAATAACTTCAGAAAGGCTTTGAAAGGTTAGCAATTGATTGTTAATTTCATAACAGGGATGGGCTAAAAGTCCACCCCCCAAGATTTTAATTTAATTTAAAAGGCTTGAATCCACTCTTTGATGGTGTATTCTGTCCAAATCCCATTTTGCCAGTAGGGGTCATTTTCAACTAACTGGCGGACTGTGGCTTCGTCTTCTGCTTCGTAAATGCCAAAAACTTTAGTAATATCTTTGGTGGGGCCGATTGTAATTAACACACCGGATGCTTTTTGTTTGGCTAATCCTTCTAAGTGTGCTTCCCGGTAAGGTGCGCGTTTTTCTAAAACGTCTTCGCAGTAACTACCCCACATTATATATTTAGACATGATGATTTGCAGATTGATTAACTACCTGTGGTCATCTTATGGGAAAATGGGGTTAAGATTGCATATCATTACTAGAAAAAATTTAAAACTCAGGTCAACCAAAAACTTCGGGTGAAAACATCTGCGGCAATACTTGAAAATATGGCATGAAACTATTAGCTTGTTCAGAAGTTAGACGAGCTTGGATTTCTTTACCTAGTAAATGCAGCATTTGACGAATGAGTTCCCAATGTACTTTTAATCTAGGATAAAGCATGACACATAGGGGAAATAATTCTTGTTGAATTGCTGAGATATTGCCTTCTAAAGCCGATACCCACAGGTAAACCTGAAACATTTCTACATCCCTAATACTAGAAATTCTCACCTCTGGGTCACTCAACTTACCTGACATAGAGCCGTAATTGGGATACATTTCTATGACTCTTTGACATACCCTCTGAGCAATTTGTGTACTCACTGGTAATAAGTTTTGTACTGCTAACAAGACTGTGGAATTATAATCATGTTCGGCTGCGGCTTCATAAGCACGTTGTAGTGGCATATATAAGTGGTCATCAATAACTTTAAAGTATGCACGAACAAGCGATCGCTCTAAAGTATCCAGTTGTTCTAAAAGCATTTGACTTGTGTAATGAAATTGCATACTTACAAAGCCAATAACTCTAGGATCAGAACTAACATATTTTTTTCGCATAGCTCCGATATCTGCACCAATTATTGTTGTCAATTGGCTAGGAGCAATCTGTTGAGTGTAAACTTCTAATGCCTTTTCATTAAGTTGGCTACCTTCTTGTGCTAATTGCACAACTAAAGATAAAGGTCGAGTAATTCCTTGTTGTGTGTAGACTTGCAAAACTTTTTGATAAATTTTAAATGAATCTCCTGCAATCTCCCAGGGATTAATGTGATCAGGATGTATGTTATGTCTGGCAACTTCTACCGATAACAATGCTTCAGTTTTATTCCAAGCTTTAGCACTGGCACTGCGTAAAGAATCTAAAATTTTATGGGCTGTTTTTTGTCGTCCAAAGGGTGAGACTAAATCTGATAAAGTTAATGTCTGAGAATCTTCTTCAACAATATCTATCTGAAGATTCTGCATATATTTTTTAGCCCATTGCTGCGCTAAAGATTCTATATTGCCCGGATTGGGTATATCTGTGATTAGTGTCGAATTATTGTTTAAACGCTGTAACATACAGAATTTACCTACTACTACCTGTGTTCATTAATATTTTTTATACTGAAACTTAGCCTTTCATATATCTTAATATATAGTTACTATTTATTACAATTACTTAGCTGAAATTTTATTTACAGTGATTATTAAGTATTGAGTATCAGAAGTTTTACCAGTAAATTTATTGAAAGTGCCACTGATATAAACAGTAATTTGGCAATAATAATCAGAAAAAATACGGTTGAGTATGATGTGATAAATATGGTTCTAGTTATGATTTGAGATTCTGGCAAAAAAAACTTAAAGAACACAAACGGCATATACTGGTTGGTAGGCTGGGTTGACTCATATTTCGACTTGTTTGGTGAGAGCCGTTTTCATACCTCTAGGGAAAAGTCAGCTAGGTGGTAGCGTGGGATAGCAAATAGAAGAAGACCCCCGCTAAAACGGTAATTTAACGGGGTCAGAAACTTAAATGACTTTGCAGAAGCTACCTTGGGTAATTAGCAGTGTTAACTTCTGAGGTTAACGCCGAATTTTTCTACTAAAGCTTCCCGGACTTTGTTGTGTACTGGTTCGACTTCGTTATCGGTGAGGGTGCGATCGCTCGCCCGATATACTAGACGAAAGGCTAAACTACGTTGTCCGGTGGGGACATTTTCGCCACGATATTCATCGAACAATTCCACAGATGCCAGTAAACCTTTACCAGCTTTGGTAATGGCTTTTTCTAGTTCAGCCACGGAGACTTTCACCGGTGCAAAAAAAGCAATATCGCGATCGCTCGCTGGGTAGGTAGAATAAGCTGAGAAGGTAGGCGTGAGAATTTCATCTTGGTCTACCGCATCTAATAGTACATCTAAATCCCACTGGAACAAGTACACCGATTCAGGTAAATCTTTGTCCCGGCGTAGTTGGGGATGCAATTGACCAAAAATCCCTAACCTATTCCCCCTCACCCATAACGAAGCGGTACGTCCTGGGTGCAGACGCTCATCACGGCAATCAGGCTGATATTCTACTTGTATGCCCATTTGCTGGAACACACTTTCTAAAATCCCCTTGGCTTCAAACCAGGTCATCTGTTGTTCTTTGCCACCTTTTGACCATTTGCCCAGGGTTCTATCTCCCCCCATGATACCAGCTAATGCGTCTGCTTCTCGCAAACCTTCTTCCCCTTGCCAGAAAATTCGCCCAATTTCAAAACCATTGAGAGAACCGTTACCTTGTTCTAAGTTATATTGAAACGCATCAATCAACCCAGTTAACAAATCGGTACGCAAAGCCGAATATTCGACAAATAAGGGGTTACTCAAAACAATTTGTCGGTCTTCCCCAGGTTTAACTAAAGAATATTGCATTAACTCTGTCAAACCTTCCGCCCGTAAAGCTGCGCGTAACTTGCGAATTAATTCTTGGTCAATGGGTAAATAACCAGCTTCGGCTTTATCTGGTAAGGTATCACAGAAATTATCATAACCGTAGAGACGGGCAACTTCTTCAATTAAATCTATTTCCCGTTCTAAGTCGCGGTAACGATAGGGTGGAACTGTCACATTCCAAGTTCTCTCACCTGCGGGAGTTAGTTGACAACCGAGTGCGGTGAGGGTTCTTTCTACATCTTGTGCTTCTATTTCTCCGGTTTCCTCACCCAAAATTACAGGCCCTAAAACTTCATTTATTCTGTCTAAACGCAGGGAAATAGAACGACTCCAGGTAGTAGGATCAGGACGGGTATCTGCGATTTCTTGATGAACAATCACACCCCCAGCTAATTCTATAATTAGGGATAAAGCGCGACGACAAGCAACTTCTAATTCTGCACGGTTAACACCCCGTTCGTATCTTCCCGAAGCTTCGCTACGTAAACCCACACTGCGGGAGGAACGGCGAATGGCGACAGAATCAAATAATGCTGCTTCTAAAACTAAGCTTTGGGTTGCGTCATGAACTTCGGTTTCTTCCCCACCCATGACACCCGCTAAAGCTACGGGTTGATTATTAGCTGTGATTAATAAGTTTTGGGGTGACAAATTGCGAGTTTGTCCGTCTAGGGTTTTTAGGGTTTCCTTGGCGTTAGCAAAACGCACTCCGATGCTAAGATTACCATTACCCGCGACGGTGGTTAAACGCTCTTGATCAAAGGCGTGTAGTGGTTGTCCCCATTCCAACAACACATAGTTAGTAATATCCACCACATTATTAATAGGTCTTACCCCAGCAGAACGCAAGCGTTGTTGTAACCATTCGGGGGAAGGGGAGATTTTTACTTGGTCAATAACAGTTCCAATGTAAGCTGGACAAGCTTGGGTATCGGCGATTTTTAAGCTTAACGCGCCTGGGTTTTGGGATATGGATATTTCCCCAGGTGCAGGGATGCTGAGTTTTCCACCAGTCAAAGCGGCGACTTCCCGCGCTATCCCGACCATACTTAAAGCATCTGCACGGTTAGCGGTGGCGGTGACATCTAAAATTACATCATCTAACCCTAATAAGGGACGGACATCACTACCCAAGGGAAGATTTTCTTGAGTAAAAATATGAATTCCGTCTACATCAGCAGGTAAACCGAGTTCTTTTAAGGAGCAAATCATCCCTTGAGATGGGACACCCCGCAGTTTGGCGGGTTTGATTTTTAAATCGATGTTTGGTAAATAAGTTCCGGTTGTCGCCACGGGGACATAAATATCCGCCCGGACATTCGGCGCACCACAGACTATATTTAATGTCTCAGATGCACCGATATCTACTTGACATACACTTAGTTTATCAGCGTTGGGGTGGGGTTGACGCTCAAGCACTTTCCCCACGACAACGCCGTTTGCCCATGTGCGACGGTCTTCTATATCTTCGACTTCAAACCCAGCCATTGTCAGGGTGTGAGCTAGTTCTTCGGGGCTTAATTTTATCTCTACCAGTTCCCGCAGCCAATTCAGAGAGATTCGCATGAGTGTGCTTGTTTTCTGTTTCGTCTTTTGCTCTAATTTTAGGTCGCCTCGTGACTGTTGAGGTTTCCCCGTTCCTCATCCTACTACGTTGTTAGAGGTTGTTGGAAACAGGGTTTAGGGGTGGGTTTTTTCGCGCATACCGCTAAAGCGGAACCGCAGGGAAGGCGCAAAAGCTCAGAATTTTATATGTTGTATTAAAACTCTCTTGTGGTGTAAGCTCTCTAGCCCGTCCGGTGCAGGCTAGAGAGCTTACACCACAAGAACTATATTTTTGCACTACTTTAGCCTTGCCACGCTACTACAGATATTTGATGTTTAATTAAGTTGACTTACTTAGTTCATCAAATACGAAGCTAATAGCACTACTTCAGAGTCTGCACATCAGGAAAGTTGAGAATTTTCTCATCAGCAGTTAGCAAAGGACAATGTTGACACTCTCCGCCCTAAAAGTGCGGAGATTCTTGGGCTGAATCCTGCCTCCACCAACGATGTTGATTTTGGTCTTACAGTTTCATGTCTAGTCCGAAACATATCTCTCGATATACCCCACTTAAGGACTACTCCCCAAGCGTAAATTTGGGTATGCCCTACCCTATTTAATTGCTTTTCGACCTTACAGTTTGGACTTATTTTTACACCATTGACTGTTAGGCATTTTGAGATCACGGAGTAGGACGTTTTACCTGTTTCCTCATCGTTCTCACGGTCTACAACCTACTGCTAGTATACCAGAAAGCCGTCGTAGAACGACGGGGTTTTCAACCCAAATTTTCGATAAAATCTGGCTGTAGCCACAATCATTTGATCAAACGGGTCGCTATGGAAGCCGCTTAATTGAGTTGAATCAATGATGATCGGCAAGGACAAATTTAATAGTTGTATTCCTGGATAAGCTAAAGCAACTTCTAGCCATTTATCGATAGTCAAAGGTAAAGTTAGTCTGTTTTTTTCTACCAATTTGGCGATTTCCCAACAAGAAAGAATGCTGACACCTAAACCGTCAGACTCATAATTTTTTAACCATTGTCGCTGTTGTTTAGTTAGCCGTGAATCATTCTGCACCCACCAAACCCAAATATGGGTGTCAAGTATAATCATTGCAAAACTTCCCAGTCTTCTAAAGCTACGGGTTCTGTTGGGTATTCATAACTGTATGGTTGGGTGTTATGCAAAGGATAAGGATTCGCATCTATTGGGGCTGTTTGTGATGCTTGATGTTGTCGATTTTTAGTTTCCATAATAATTACTTCTACAGCATCCCCAGCATTAAATGGTAAACCCTGTAGTGTCAGATTTCCATCTTCTGTTAAAACAACTTCTACTTTATGAACGTTCATAATTAAACACAATCGTCTGAGTTTTTAGCCTTCACTAAAATTAGATTAACAAACCCCTTGCTGGGAAGAGGTAAGCGGAAAGTCCGCCGACTGAAATCTTCACTGGAAGCAGGTTCTAGAGACGAATGTCAAACATCAAGCTGATAAGCATATTGTAAAGCGATCGCCTACTATTGTCGAGTCCGTTGTTACACACATACACAAACCCACCCGTTAGGAATTGCGAAAAGCGTCATTGCTATTTTGAAGTTATCAGCACTCTATTCTGTAAACGGCTGAGTTTTCAGGAGACAATGATGACAGTTGACTACAAGCACATCCAGAGGTGGATTTTACAACCTGCGCTGATCGGTTTAGCAACAGTAGGTATGCTAGCCTGTCAACCACAAGCAACTTTTTCTAGTCACGGTGCGATCGCTACACCTAAGTCTACACCAAAACAGGTGTCACAAAAACCCGGTACTTACCGGAGCGATCGCTTGCGGTTTCAATTTAGCTACTCTGCCAAAGATTTTGTCATAGATAATCAGATATCCACCCCCAGAAATAACGTTGATTCTCCTTTGTCCACTATTGATATTTGGACTAAAAACCACGCGCAAAAAATCCGCGCTGGTGCATATCAAGGAGGTACAGAATACCCAGCTAATGTTAATATTACTGTCAATAACAATCCGCGAAAATTGAGTTTACAAAACTGGGTGAAGCAGAGTCAACAATTCGGTGTAACTCGTGATTTTCAATCGGCTAGAATTGCTGGACAAACAGGAATTAAGTTTCAATCTAGTGGCTTATACGAAAACGAACACGTTGCTTTTTTCAGTCCTAAAGATTCTCGCATTATTGTGCTGACATTATCGAAAACTGGGTATGGTAATAATGATGCTATTTATCGCCGAGCATATCAACAGATAATCAATTCCTTTGCTTTTGTTAGCAGATAGAATATTAAAGGTGTCTGCCTAAGTTCGCGTTTTCATTACTAAAGAAATCAACATTCCAATCACACCTAAAACACCAGATGGAATAGTGATAATTCCACCCCATGCGCCAATAAATATCATTCCTGTCACCAAACCTGCCATCTGGGGATTTTCAGGACATTTATAGGATATACCAATATCTACTTGACAGCCAAAGCGTTGAGCTAAGATTAAGCCTATCCCAGCGATGATAAACGGCAACACACCGTAGAGAATGCAAACACCAAGCAACAGTAATTGCCACCGAACTGCTAAAGAATAGTATAGAGCGATCGCTGCTAATCCTGGCCCTACAAGAAACAATATCAAAAAAAAGATTGAGTAAAACATAGCAGCCAAAATAGCCTCTATACAAATTAGACAGTGATTTTAAGTATTGCTTTGTTCCCTATTCCCAATGCCCGATGCCCTATTCCCTAAATAGTATTTTACAGCCTTTAAGCTAAGTGCATGAATACTATTTTTAACAATTCTGCACGGGTAAATGGTTTAGTTAAATATCCCGAAGCACCGACTAATCTGGCTTTTACTTTGTCTACCAGTCCTTTATTGCCTGTAACAAAGATAATCGGTGTTTCTTTAAACATAGAATTATTGCGGACAATCCGACATAATTCATAACCATCAATTCCCGCCATATTCAAATCTAGTAAGATTAAATCTGGTTTGTGTCTAATAATTGACATAGCGGCTTTTAATGGGTCATTAATGGCTATGACAGTAAAATTTTCATTTTCTAAGAAGTAGCTAATTTCTTTTAAAATTGTGGGGCTATCATCCACAGACACAATTTTGTATTGCTTTTCTGGGGTAGTGGTAGCAGGGGTTACTCTTTCAGGAACAGAATTTGTGTTATTTAGTTGTTGAGCGATGGCTGTTGTATCAGCAGAAATCCGCGATCGCCTAACATGAGTGACATTTTTTATCTCTACATTTGGGTTGATAGGAGTAGCATTTTGACTCAATTCTACCACTGTATCAACTAATTTCTTCCCTAGGAATCCAGTTGTATACTCAGGTATTTCTGGCAAATTGACCACCATTTTGGGTAAGAGGTCATAAGGTGGATCTGGTTCATTTAAAATAATCTCGCCAGTCAGGATGTAAGGGTATAAATATTGCGCTAGTTGCAGTTCATCTTGATTCATAATCACAGCCAGGTGTCGCAAACTAAAACCCTTCATCCAATAAGTTAATTTTGGCTGGAGTTCGGTTGCCACTTTGCCAGAAATTGGATTACTCAGTAACAAGTAAGGACGCTGATAAGGAGATGTAAATTTTGGTAGGTAAGTTTGCCAATGTTGTAATTTTGCTTGACAAAAGTTGATAACTTTAGCTACATCTAACCGACAAATTACAGGCAATTTTTGAGACGAATCACTTAAACTATAAGTGCCATTTTGAATCAAAATAAATGCTTCCATTACTTCTTTAACTACTTCTTGTATGAGTAATGAAGCTTGGTGATTATCTAGATATCCTTGATTCATCAGCCATTGAATCGCCTGATAATCCGGTGGGTGATTTTCGTTAACTAGATAGGGTGAGTCAGTCTCAAATAACAAGCGCAGTTGCACACGAATTTCTGGCGTTACCAGGGGACATTGGTGACTGAGGCGGCGGAGATGGCGTTCTAGTCTGTCAAATGGCTCTACAGAATGGGTAGCATAGGTGAGTATTCCATTTTCTAGGTAAATTAACCAAGTAATTAAATTACTCTCAGCTTGTAAACAAGTGGTATCCAAACAACTAGATAATTGTCTTAATAAATTCTGAGGTCGGAGTGTTGTAAATGTGCCGATATTATTCATGTTGTAGGATGGTTTTGGAGAAACACACAGGATTTAAGTAAAATTTTCTCATTGAAAATGTGAATATTTATGTGATTTTACAAGCTTTTTGTCCATTAACTCTGCTCCAGAAGAGACATATACTTGACAAAGTAGTAAATTTTTCTTTTTAATAGTTTGTCAAATCCTCACCTATATTTGGGGTTAATATTTTCTCAAAAGTTGAGCGGAAAGTTATCTTAGTTACATTAGGTATAAATTTATGGTAACTAATTTGATTGTAAATTTATTATTTATATAGAAAAATAAAATTCTCACATCAAATCTTTAAAAATTTATATAGGCAAATGCAAATTATTTATTATATTCTGTGGTTGCTGTAGATAAATTATGGCAGATGGGCGTTCGCCACCCATGCGAACTTTAATCTATGTTTTTATGTCTCTACATCCTGATTAAAATTTGCTTAAATCTGTAGAGCTTACGGTGAAAATAATCTTTTAAATGAAGATTAAAGCATCTACCAGCAAACATCTACCTGTGGTCTTGTTGCCTGCGACTGTGGCAACTATATACTTTGGAAAAAGGAAAATAGAGCGTTGAACTATAACATAACACAAAAGGTTATGAATGAAACCTTAATGCTAGATGAAGTAGTAGAATTTGCGGAGAATCCAGAACCACGTTGTCCTTGTGTGTTGTTGCTCGATACATCTGGTTCGATGCAAGGCACACCTATAGAGGCATTAAACCAGGGCTTGCTAAATTTTCAGGATGAGTTAGTCAAAAATTCCATAGCCGCCAGACGGGTAGAAATAGCAATAGTTACCTTTGATAGTCATATCAATGTGATACAAGACTTTGTAACGGCGGATCAATTTCAACCGCCGATTTTGACAGCCCAAGGATTAACCAGTATGGGTGCGGGGATTCATAAAGCCTTGGATATGGTGCAGGAGAGAAAATCTTTGTATCGTGCCAACGGTATTGCTTATTATCGTCCGTGGGTATTTATGATTACTGATGGTGAGCCACAAGGAGAATTAGACCATTTAGTAGAGCAAGCCGCAATACGTCTACAAGACGACGAAGCCAATAAACGCGTCGCCTTTTTCAGCGTCGGTGTAGAAAACGCGAATATGACGCGTTTAAACCAGATTGCCGTGCGGACACCCCTGAAACTCAAAGGATTGAACTTTATCGAAATGTTTGTTTGGTTATCAGCTAGTATGTCAGCAGTTTCCCATTCTCAGATAGATGAGCAAATAGCACTACCGCCGATTGGCTGGGGATCTATTTAGATAGGGTGCGAATTGCGGCCTCACACTTTCACAGCTAGCTGACGAAACAAGTATATGAAAACATCAAAACAGAACCCTCATTGGCAAGTAGTCGCCGCCTCTGTTTGTGGTACAAGCCACCTCAAAAATAAGCAGCTGTGTCAAGATGCTCACCACTGGCAACAGTTGCCTGATAACGTGTTGGTAGCAGCGGCCGCAGATGGTGCGGGTTCTGCCAGTCAAGGAAAAGTCGGGGCGATGGTAGCTGTAGAAACAGCGATTGAGAATTTATCGCTCAAAAACATCACTAGATATTCCTTGGCTGATGATGAAACTGTACAATTGTTGTTAACTGATGCTTTGGTAGCCGCTAAAAAAGCTGTAGAAGATGAAGCGGCGGCTTGCCAACAACAGCCCCAGGATTTAGCAACTACCTTAATTATTGCGATCGCCTCACCAGAAATGGTCGCAGCCGTACAAATTGGTGATGGATTAGCAGTAGCTAAGGATCGCACAGGCCACCTCTTAGCCTTGACCATACCTCACAACGGCGAATATATCAACGAAACGACTTTTTTAACTTCACCAGGTGCCTTAGATACAGCGCAGATGAGATTATGGCGGGAAGCCATAGTCAACATTGGAATCCTTACCGATGGACTACAAATGCTGGCTTTGAACATGGTTGTTGGTGAACCTCACAAACCTTTCTTTTTTCCTTTATTCGAGTTCGTCGAAAAAACAGAGGATAAAACAGCAGCGAAAGAACAGTTAGTGAGGTTTTTAAGTTCTGAACGGATTACACAACGTACTGATGATGATTTGACGCTGATTCTCGGTGCCTTCAACCATTCATGAGCCAGGATTCTGCAAGTTCGGTAAACAACAAGGCAGAAAGTAAGGGAGTAGGGAGTAGAGGAAGATGAGGAAGCAGGGAAGCAGAGGAAGCAGGGAAGCAGAGAGGAAAAATCTCATCCCCAATCCCTTCCAATCCCCAATCCCCAATCCCCAATCCCCAATCCCTTCCCATGCCTTTGCCAATAACCCCTTAATCGTGATTTGATCATGAAGGTACTACGTTATCTTCCCCAAGAAGAAATTCTCAGCCTCAGCGTTAGCTTAGGGCGTGGCGGTGAAGCTTGTATTTATGCTGTGCCATCGGCGGGCGATTTAGTCGCAAAGGTTTATCATAAACCTACGCTGGCTCATGGTAATAAACTCCGGGCGATGCTTGCCAACCCACCGGAAAACCCAACGGCGAGTTTGGGGCATATTTCCATTGCTTGGCCGCAAGAATTACTGTGGGGGGTAGATGAAAACACCAGCATCATTGGCTTTTTAATGCCTCGCATTCGCGGAATGCGTCCCATCATCGACTTTTACAACCCCAAAACCCGCCGCCAACACTGTCCATTATTCAATTATCAGTATCTCCTGCGTACAGCTCGCAATCTGGCCGCAGCTTTTGCCGCTTTACATAACAGTGGTTATTGTGTCGGTGATGTCAACGAGTCAAATATCCTCGTCAGTGACACAGCATTAGTCACCTTGGTAGATACAGATTCCTTCCAAGTGCGTGAACCAGAAAACGATATAGTTTATCGTTGCCCGGTGGGTAAACCTGAGTTTACACCCCCAGAGCTACAAAATAAAATTTTTGCTCATCACGACCGCCAAATTAGTCATGATTTATTTGGCTTAGGAGTCCTCATCTTCCAATTATTGATGGAAGGGACACATCCTTTTTCTGGTATTTATCAGGAAATTGCCGAACCACCGCCCTACGAAGCCAGAATTGCTTCTGGACATTTCACCTACAGTAAAAAGCGGCAAGTTCCCTACTTACCTACACCGATTGCACCACCTTGGCAAACACTTCATCCCAGACTGCAAGCCTTGTTTTTGCAGTGTTTCGAGGATGGACACTATACCCCCCAAAAGCGTCCTCATGCTCAAACTTGGTTGTCTGCCTTAGCGGAAGCCGAGGACTCTCTGACTACTTGTAGTGTTAATCCCCAGCATCGCTACAGCAATCACTTGCATACTTGCCCTTGGTGTGAACGGGCGGTACGTTTGGGTGGTAGAGATCCTTTCCCCTCAATGCAAGCGATTGAGAGAAGAGAACATCTACGTCCCCGCAAGACTACCAAAAAAGGACGCACCCTAACTGTACAACCGGCTGCTTTACCACTGCCAGTTATGCCCTTGTACCAAAGTCACTGGCAGCTACCCACCTCTAGTTTTGCTCCCTATCGCCCTCGACGGCGAAAAAGACTTTATCCTCTGGTTAGTTGCTTGCTGGGGTTAGGGGTATTGGGGTACTTGGATGTGATGATGAAATTTACCCGCCCCTTAGTTTCAGCTAATAATTATGCCCAACAAAGCTTGATTACACAGCCAGCGACAAGTAGTCAGACTCAGACTTTTGCAGATTACTACCAGCAAGGTGATGCTGCTTATCAAGAACAAAATTACAAGCAAGCGGTAGATAGCTTTAGCCTGGCGATTCAAAAAGAACCTACCAACGCCAAAGTCTACATTAATCGCGGGAATGCCCGCTATAACCTCAAAGACTACGAAGGCGCAATGATAGACTATACAGCCGCTTTGCAAATTAACCCGCAAGAAGTCAAAGCCTTTGTCAATCGGGGTAATGCCCGCTATATGCTGGCGGAATTTAGCAAAGATCCTGATCGAGAATACAAGCTAGCGATCGCTGATTTCAACCAAGCCATCAGCGTCAACCCCAAAGAAAGCGAAGCCTATATCCGTCGGGGAATTGTTTACGCCCAAATGGCTAGATATAGCGGTGACACTCTCAAAGACTATCAACTAGCGATCGCGGATTTTGACAAAGCATTGGAAATCAACGATACCAAATCTGAAGCTTACTTTCAGCGTGGTTCTGTCCGCTATCAAATCGCTCAATATAGTGGTGATTCTCACTGGGAATATCAGCAGGCGATCGCTGACTTTGACCAAGCCTTAAAGATTAACAACCAATTGCCCAAAGTTTACCTGAAACGCGGCATGGTGCGCCATGAACTCGCCCAACTCACTGGTACATCATCTGATCCTAGTCATCTCAAAGCCATTGCCGATTTACAGATTGCTGCCCAACTTTCTCTAGAACAAGAAGATACAGAAACTTACCAGCAAGCATTAAGTAGTATCTGTATCATTGAAGAAAGCAAATGTAACGCTTTATTCCAGAGTGCTAACTTGTGGCGATTTGCAGATACAAACTCCACCCTTACACAGTAACTAGCATCAGAATTCAGCATTCCAAACCTAAAATTTTTGAGAAGATATTTGGTAATTGGCTTCCAGATGTATAGCATCCTCCTGTGGACAAGGACTTGCTAACAACTATTCTCGATTCAAAATACTGTATTCTGAGTTTCTCGCTAGTTATACCCATGAGAAACAAGAATGTAAGAGATAGATTTACTAGGGGCGCAAGGGCTTGCGCCCCTATAATAATTGATATCTTGCCGAGATTTTTTGAATTCGTAGTGTATCTTGAGGAATTAACATATTATTTAAGAGTTTTTAGTGTTGATTTTTACAATCCTAAAATACTCAATGTAGAAATTCATCACTCTAATTTATTAGAAGTATTTTACTACTTGCAGTCAATTATTTAGCCAAATATTTGGATTTATCAAGGTTTAACAGATAAAAGTTTTTTATTTATCCTTTCTTTATACAATTTCCGAGAAGAATAGTTAGACTGTGTACGAAGAAAACTACAAGAGAAATCAAGTTTTCTCCCATCCATGTGCATCCTCTTCATCCTGATAAATTTCTCACAACAATTAATTTATAAATCTCCGAGGTAGTTGCATGAAAGCGGTGATTTTGGCTGGAGGACTGGGTACACGCCTCAGTGAAGAAACCAGTATCAGACCGAAGCCGATGGTTGAGATTGGTGGTAAACCAATTCTCTGGCATATTATGAAAATTTATTCTAGCCACGGCATTAATGATTTTATTATTTGTTGTGGTTACAAAGGTTACATCATTAAAGAATATTTTGCTAACTACTTTTTATATATGTCTGATGTAACTTTTGATATGCGATTTAACCAGATGAATATCCATTCTGGTTATGCTGAACCTTGGCGTGTCACCCTAGTAAATACAGGTGATAACACCATGACAGGCGGACGCTTGAAGCATATCAGAGAACATCTTGGGAATGAAACTTTTTGCTTTACCTACGGTGATGGTGTCAGCAATGTGAATATTACCGAACTAATTAAATTTCATCAAGAACAAAAGACACTAGCAACACTCACAGCCGTACAACCAGCCGGTCGTTTTGGTGCGATTTCCCTAGGACAAGAACAAACTAAAATTACCAGTTTTCGAGAAAAACAAGATGGTGATGGTGCCTGGGTAAATGGTGGTTATTTCGTCTTAGAACCAGCCGTAATTGATTTTATTGCTGATGACACTACAGTTTGGGAGAAAGAACCATTAGAAAAGTTAGCAGATTTAGAACAATTATCAGCTTTCAAACATAATGGTTTTTGGCAACCAATGGATACATTAAGAGATAAAAACTACTTAGAAGAATTATGGAATCTTAACCAAGCTCCCTGGAAAGTTTGGTAACACCAATACACACAATACCAGTGAGGAGATAATTACAACAACTACAAACTCCTTTGGCGTAAGCTTTTGGCATTTTGCCAAAGATTATTAGCAATACTGTTGTATGGTAATACTTAACAGATGTCACGGAGTTTATTGCAAAACAACCGAATTTATTCCCAACCCAGGGGCAATTTACGCCTAAATCTAGAATTGATGTAAATCCCCCCAATGGTAGAAATCAGATGATATCTACCCCAAATAAAAACATGGAAGTATTTATGTCTTTTCGTAAGTAATAAATACTAGATGTCATAAAAATTAACCGCAAAAGTTAGAAATTCTGCTCAACTAAAGTGAACGGTTTGGTGATGGAATCAAATTTTTGGCATAGAAAAAAAGTTTTTCTCACAGGACACACAGGTTTTAAAGGCAGTTGGATGTCCCTATGGCTACAAATGCTAGGGGCTGAAGTGTATGGTTACTCTTTAACTCCGCCAACATCTCCGAGTCTGTTCGAGTTAGCTGATGTCGCTGAAGGCATGACATCAGTAGTGGGAGATATCAGAGATTTAGACTATCTGCAACAAGCAATGCAGACTTTCCAACCAGATATTGTCATCCACATGGCAGCTCAACCCTTAGTGCGGGAATCTTATCAGCAGCCAGTAGATACCTATGCAATCAATATCATGGGAACAGTCAACGTACTGGAAGCAATCCGCTATGTATCCAGCGTCAAATCAGTAGTCATCATTACCTCTGATAAGTGTTACGAAAACCGAGAATGGATTTGGGGCTACCGCGAAACAGATCCGATGGGCGGATATGATCCATATAGCAGCAGTAAAGGATGTGCAGAGTTAGTCACTACAGCTTATCGTCAGTCATTCTTCAATCCTGCTAACTACTCTCAACATGGCGTGGCTGTAGCTACTGTCAGAGCCGGAAATGTAATTGGTGGTGGGGATTGGGCTAAAGATCGTCTCATTCCTGATATTCTCCGCGCTTGGTTGGGAGGAGAAGAAGTTGTGATTAGAAATCCCCAAGCAGTTCGCCCTTGGCAACACGTTCTAGAACCACTTCATGGTTACTTGATTTTGGCGGAAAAATTATTTACTCAAGGTTGTCTGTATGCAGGTGGCTGGAATTTTGGCCCTGATGAGTCAGGAGTGAAAACAGTCTCTTGGGTAGTTGAGCAACTCCAGCAATTGTGGGGGAACAATGCTAGTTGGATTCAAGATAGTAGATTTCAACCTCACGAAGCCAATTATTTAACCTTAGATTGTTCTAAAGCTCGTAATCTGATCAATTGGCAACCCCAATTAGACTTAGCAACGGCATTAGCCTGGATAGTAGATTGGACTAAAGCCTGGGAACAAGGCTATGACATCAAGCAAAAAACTCAATCTCAAATTCAGCAGTTTATGCAACTATCTAGCAATGCTGAACAGCTAGTGTCAGTTTAGTCCAAGTCACAACAAATAACTCCCTACTTTTCCAGGGGAGTTGCGGCAATATAGGACTCCTA
Source organism: Anabaena sp. 4-3 (assembly GCF_001597745.1). GTDB lineage: Bacteria > Cyanobacteriota > Cyanobacteriia > Cyanobacteriales > Nostocaceae > Trichormus. Next base: position 400,798 of record NZ_LUHJ01000026.1, read on the forward strand.
TTTGATTGTGGCAAAGCTAGGTGCAAATCAAAGAGCCTTCTTTCCTATTGCCTATTGCTTATGAGCAAATTATTAACCATTGCCATTCCCACCTATAATCGTGCTGAATTACTTGATCAACAGTTATCTTGGTTAGAACGATCTATCAAAGGTTTTGAATCAGACTGTGAAGTATTAGTTGCTGATAACTGTTCTAGCGATCATACTCCAGAGATTATAGAGAAATGGCAGAAAAAGCTGATTAATCTCACTTTTAAATCACACAAGCATCCGCAACATTTAGGCATAATGCAAAATATTATGTATTGCCTAAATTCAGCAGCAACCCAATATGTTTGGGCAATTGGTGTTGATGACCACATTCAAGATAGAACAATAGCTGATGTTATTGATAAACTTAAACAACAGCAGAATCTATCATTGTTATTTCTCAACTTCTCTGGTTGCAATAAAATTACTGGGCATCCAATATATCCACCAAGTATTATTGGTAATCGCTGGTTTGATGCTGATTGTGAAGATGGTTGTAGTGATGGTAAAGCGATTTTTGAGCATTGTTTTGCTAAAAGTTTGGGTGCAGTTATCTTTTTGAGTGCTAGTATCTATCGCACTGATTTAATAAAACGCGCTCTGCAAAATTGGTCAGATGCTGCAAATAACTGGATGTCATTAGCATACATAGCGGGCTATTGTGCTGCACACGGCAATGTGATTGTCACAAAAAAAACTTATTTAGAATGTGCTTTTGGTGCGACTTTTTGGCACAAAAAGCCCAAAGCGGTGCTATTAATGCAATACAAACATATACCTGAAGTCATATCTAAACTGGAAGCAAGTGGATATTCGCAGGAATTTTGCAGACGGATACTTTTGCAGTTTTGCCAAGAGATTGACACAAAGGTTTTATTAAATAAGTTGCGACGATGGCCGATTGCTGCTATCAGAACAGTCATGCCTTTTTTGATTTTAGTTAGGATGGCAACTGTTGATGTGGTGTTTTTTCAATAGATAAAGTTCCTGTTGAGCATCTTTATCTAGAGTAAATACTAAGTGATTAGTAATTATTTCTTCTGTTCAAATTATATTCCTGTCAACTATGATTTTCACTCCTACATCGCTACAAGACGCATTTATTATTGATTTAGAAGAAAAGTCAGATAACAGAGGTTTTTTTGCTCGGACTTTTTGCGCTAGAGAATTTACAGACCACGGTTTAAAACCAGTAGTTGCTCAGTGCAATATTGCTTATAACTATACAAAAGGCACAGTCCGGGGAATGCACTATCAACTCAAACCAGCAGCCGAAACTAAACTGGTGCGTTGTATTAAAGGTGCTATTTATGATGTAATTATTGATATGCGTCCTGACTCACCGACATTTTTATCTCACTTTGGTGTAGAACTCACAGCAGAAAACCGCCGCGCTTTATATGTACCAGAAATGTTCGCTCATGGTTATCAAACTTTGAGCGATGATGCTGAAATTGTCTATCAAGTCGGTGAATTTTATACGCCAGGATATGAAAGAGGGCTACGTTATAATGACCCATTTTTTAACATTGAATGGCCGTTAGAAGTCACATTAATTTCTGAGAAAGATGCCAATTTTCCCCTGTTAGAAACCATTCCCATCGGTAGTTCTAATCCAGTGGAAGCAGTTTGTTAGGCATGGGAAGGGATTGGGGATGAGATTTTTTCCCTCTACTCCCCTGCCTCCCCTGCTCATGCCTCCTGCCTCAAAACAATACGAAATAAAGGAATTAACAAAATGATTATTATTGATCGCGCTCTAGAAGCTCGTGCTGCTGCTGGTAATCCCGTGAGAGTGGGAATGATTGGGGCTGGTTTTATGGGTCGAGGGATTGCTAACCAAATTATCAATTCTGTTCCTGGTATGGAGTTGGTAGCAATCTCTAACCGTAGCCTGGATGGTGCTAAACGTGCGTATACAGAAGCAGGTATTGAGGAAATTCAAATTGTTGAGAGTGTAGGCGCATTAGAGACAGCGATCGCTCAAGGGAAATATGCGATTACTGAAGATGCCAACTTCATCTGCCAAGCCCAAGGTATTGATGCGATTATCGAAGTGACTGGTGCAGTGGAATTCGGTACTCAGATGGTGATGCAAGGAATTGCTCACCGCAAACATATTATTATGATGAACGCCGAACTCGACGCTACTATCGGCCCCATCCTCAAAGTTTATGCAGATAAAGCCGGCGTGATTCTCTCCGCTTGTGATGGCGACCAACCAGGAGTAGAGTTGAACCTTTACCGATTTGTCAAAAGTATTGGTTTGACTCCCCTATTGTGCGGAAATATCAAAGGATTGCAAGACCCCTACCGCAACCCGACCACTCAAGAAGGATTCGCCAAACGTTGGGGACAAAAAGCCCACATGGTGACAAGCTTTGCCGACGGTACAAAGATATCATTCGAGCAGGCGATCGTTGCCAACGCCACAGGCATGAAAGTTGCCAAGCGGGGAATGTTGGGTTACAACTTCACCGGTCATGTAGACGAAATGACCAATATGTATGATGTGGAACAACTTAAAGAACTCGGTGGCATCGTAGACTATGTAGTTGGAGCTAAACCCAGCCCTGGCGTGTTTGTCTTTGCTACCCATGACGACCCCAAACAACGCCACTACCTCGACCTCTACAAATTAGGTGAAGGCCCTCTATATAGCTTCTACACCCCCTATCACCTCTGCCATTTTGAAGTACCCTTATCTGTAGCCCGTGCAGTTTTATTCCAAGATGCTGTGATGGCTCCTTTAGGCGGCCCCTTAGTGGACGTAGTAGCCACTGCCAAAATTGACCTCAAGGCAGGAGACACTTTAGATGGCATAGGCTATTATATGACCTACGGACAATGTGAAAATTCCAATATTGTCCAACAACAAAAGCTTCTACCAATGGGTTTAGCCGAAGGATGCCGTCTCAAGCGTGATATTCCCAGGGATCAAGTCCTCACCTACGATGATGTAGAACTACCAGCAGGCAGACTGTGTGACCAACTCAGAGCCGAACAAAATCAATATTTTGCCTCAGAGAAAGTCCTCGCCACAGTTAGCTAGCATCTGACTTATTTGGCAATCGTAATTTAGAAATATTGCCCCCCTTCGGACAAGGGGGGTTCAGGGTATCTGATCGGCGGTTAATTAATAATTTGAGAAGACCATGAAAATTGCCCTAGTTCATGATTATTTAACGCAGCGTGGTGGAGCAGAACGCGTCTTTGAACTACTTTGTCACCGTTATCCAGAAGCGGATATTTTTACATCTTTATATGATCCTGAGAGAACTATCGATGTAGGCGATCGCATAGTTAAGACAACTTTCTTACAAAAAATTCCTGGTGCAGCCAAATATTTTAGATTAATGGCTCCCTTATATTTTCCTGCCTTCCGGGCTTTAGATTTGCAAGACTACGATTTAATTATTAGCAGTAGTACCAGCTTTGCCAAAGCAGTGAAAAAGCGACAAGATGCCAAACACATTTGCTTTTGTCATAATGTCACTCGTTTCTTGTGGGATACAGAAACTTATTTACGAGAATATAGTGACTATCGCTACTTTGCCCCCTTCATCCAAAGAATTTTTCAATTAATGAGAGATGTAGACCTGAAATATGCTCAGGAACCTGATATCTACATTGCCAATTCCAGCACAGTTGCCCGCCGCATTCACAAGATTTACGGCAAACAAGCACTGATGATTAACTATCCTATCGATACCAGTAACTTTATTTTTTCAGATACCAAAGATGAATACTATTTAGCATCGGCGCGGATGATTAGTTATAAGCGACTCGATATCATAGTTGAAGCATTTAACTGGTTAGGATGGCCGTTATTAATATCTGGAGATGGCCCAGAAAGAGAACGATTACAAGCTAAAGCGTTGGATAATATTCAATTTTTAGGTCATGTCAGTGACAGCCAACGTAAAGATTTGTTTGCGAAAGCGAAATCCATAATAGTAGCAGCCTTAGAAGACTATGGTTTAGTACCTGTAGAGGCTAATGCTAGTGGTACACCAGTGATTGCTTATGGCGCAGGTGGTGTATTAGATACGCAAATACATAGACACACCGGAGTATTTTTTACCAGACAAACACCGGAATCTTTACAAACTGCATTATTAGAGTCCGGAAAAATTGCTTGGAATTATGAAAATATTCGTAATCATGCTGTGAATAATTTTTCAGAACAAGTCTTCTTTAACAAAGTTGAGCGAGTTATTGACGAAACTTGTGGTGTCAATTGAAGAAGAAGACTGTCCTTTTATTTCAGCTTGGGCAATTAGTGAAAATTACCAAATCTGATTTGTTAGTAGTTCACGTAGCGTCTCGCAGATAAGGATAATAAACGTGGTTCAAAGCAGTCTAAGCACCAATATCGTCACTTCAAATCAAGATACAGAACCTAGCTATGGAAAAATTTTTACGGTACTTATTCGGAGATTTCCTTGGTTTTTAGCAGTATTGTTCACCACAATTGCCTTAGCAGCTTTCATCACTTCTAAAACCAAACCTACCTACAAAAGTACAATGCAGTTGTTGGTAGAACCTAACTACCAAGGTAGAAGAGAGACAGCCGGGCCAGAAACTCAATTTCTCGAACCTGATGTCCAGATAGATACTGCAACTCAACTTAATTTGATGCAGAGTTCAGGACTGATTCAAAAAGCAGTTACAAAACTACAATCTGAATATCCAAATATTACTGTCGCTGACATTAAAAATGCTTTAGTCTTGAATCAAATCAAGACGAAAGAAGATAATGTAGCGACTAAAATTTTCCAGGTAGACTACACAGCTAACGATGCCGAAAAGACGCAAAAAGTTCTGGCTGCTATTCGTCAAGTTTATGTGGAATACAACAAAGAACAGCAGGATATGCGTCTGCAAAAAGGTCTACAAGTTATCAGAGAACAATTAAGCAAAGCCAGCGAAGAAGTAAACGCGGCTGAAGCCAACTTACAACGGTTCCGCAGAAATCAGAATTTAATTGATCCAGTTGCACAGGCTAAAGCTTTAGAAGATGCTTTGAACGCTGTTGAACAGGAACGCCGTACTACTCGTTCTCAGTATCAAGAGGCTTTAGCCAAGCAAAAATCTTTGCAAGAACAACTCAACCGTTCTCCTCAAAATGCTTTAGTTGCTTCCCGTCTGAGTCAGTCTACTCGCTATCAAGGCTTACTCAACGAAATTCAAAAAACAGAACTGTCGTTGGCTCAAGAACGCCTACGCTTTACAGATGAGACTCCTAGCGTGCAGAAGTTGAAAGAACAACTGCAAAGCCAAAAGGAATTATTGCAACAAGAAGTAGGCAGAACTTTAGGCTTTAAAGGAGTCAGTGTTTTCAATTCCAGGGAACCGCTTCTGGAACAAGGACAACTAGGTGAAATTGACCTTAACCTTGCTAGTCAACTGGTAGAAACACAGACAACTATAGTTGCATTAAGTGCGCGTGACCAAAGTTTGGCACAGAAAGAAAATCAGCTACGTCTAGAAATCAAACGCTTTCCGCCCCTATTGGCTTATTACAACCGCATACAACCACAGTTACAATTTAGTCGCGAAAGATTGGAGCAACTGTTGCGGGCAGAACAGCAATTGCGCCAAGAATTAGCCAAGGGTGGATTTAATTGGGAAGTTGTGGAAGAACCCCAACTAGGTGTGAAATTAGGCCCTAACCTCCAGCAAAATCTGATGTTGGGTGCAGTGGTAGGGTTAATGTTGGGTGGTATTGCCGCCTTTATTCGGGAAGCATCTGATGATTCTGTTCACACTACGGCTGAGTTAGAAAAACAAGCTGCTTTGCCTTTGTTGGGAACTACTCCTAAACTAGCACCAGCTAAAACCAAAGAATCTATGATTAAGCTACCTTTTGGTAAGCCAGAAATACCTGCACCTTGGACGATTGAGGTTTTACAATCTCCTCACCGTTGGGAATCTTTGGATCTGATTTACAAAAATATCGAACTTTTAAATTCTGTCTCTAGCTTGAAGTCGTTGATGATTTCCTCGCCTGTGGTGGATGAGGGTAAGTCAGCTTTCGCTTTGGGTTTAGCGATGAGTGCGGCGCGGTTACATAAACGGGTACTGTTGATTGATGCTAACTTACGTCATCCGAGTCTGCATGAACAGCTAAATATTCCCAATGATCAAGGGCTTTCTACTCTCTTGGCTAGTGAGATCACTTTGCCTAATCAGATTGGAACTCATTCTGTAGGCTCAACCTATATTGATATTTTAACGGCTGGCCCTCAACCTGCTGATGCTGCTAATCTTTTGAGTTCTCCCCGGATGCAGGAATTGATGAACGCATTTGAGGAGAACTATGATTTAGTAATTATCGATGCGCCGCCTGTTTTGGGTTTGGTGGATGCGATGCTGACGGCTTCCTCTTGTCGGAGTGTGGTATTGGTAGCTAGCATCGGTAGGGTAACTCGCAGCCAAATCGCCCAAGCTACAGGTATGTTGAGTAGGTTAAACCTGATTGGAGTTGTGGCTAATGGGGTGGCTAACTCTGATAGTACCTATGTACAGTATGCTAGGGAATATCGATATGCTCTACAACAAGCGGTAGAGAAGTAGAAGGGATTGGGGATTGGGGAATAGGTAAAAATTCTTTTCACCTGCTGCCTCCGCTTCCTGCTCCCTGTTGAATTCATCTGACTTGAGTCATACTTTTTGATTGTGCGATCGCCTGTTCAGGGTTGCGATCGCACTTGTGTTTTTGCTGGGCTGATATATTAGTCATTAGTCATTGGTCATTAGTCATTAGTCATTGGTCATTAGTTACAGCAGGGAACAGGGAACAGGGAACAGTCCCCAATCCCCAATTCCCAGTCCCCAATTCCCAGTCCCCAATCCCCAGTCCCCAATCCCCAATCCCCTGCCTCCCCACTCTCTGTGTTTCTTAGGAGTTATAATCTCTTCTGCCTTCTGACTTGATTGACAAATTTATATAATTTAATAATTTTATGTCCAAAAAATGTTGAAATAAACTTGACTTTTTTAAATGTACAATTTAAACTTTTTTTGTGTTAAAATTAACTCTAAAATTATTACTAAATAAATAAGTATATTTATGCCAGCTTTATATTTTGGCTGGGAAACACTTTTTATTTAAAGAATAAATAAAGAATCAGTTTTGCTATATAGTTATTTATATGGATTCTTATATCCTAGATATTGAAATTAATTTTAGGTGACTCAACGGTAATAGTGGACTAGCTTTCTTAAATTTATTGAACATAGTAGACAAGTAGGCAAAATAAACATAATTACAAAGTTATTAAGCTCATCATGGGGTAACATACCTCTACATTTACCCAACATCCCTAATTTGTATCCGAGACATCTAAATTTCCAGTTAACTTTCTAATTATGTTGACTACTACCTATCTACTTAGTATGTCATCCAGCACGACGTAAATTCAATAAATATATTTCTGCAATTCAAGACAACAGGGAACTCTTAACAGGAACGTTTGAAGGGGGTTCAATCCCCCATGAACGCCAACCGTCAATAGGTGGGGGTATTAAACGCTGTGATTGGCAGAGGAAACAGCCAACAAATCTCAATTAAACTCAAAAATTGACTGTTGCCCGTTGTCTATTAAGAGTTCCCTCTCCCGTTGGCGCAGCCTCTTGTAGAGAAGGGAGATAAACAGGCTACTAGAAAGTTAAACAGCACAAAACATCGGTCATTTGGCTTTTAACTGAATATCTCAAATCTAGCAGAATTACCAAAGTGTCATATCTTGCACCATTCTCAATCAGAATAGGCGATGCACAGCCCACAACGTAAAACTCATAATCTTAGCTACCTGCTAGCAATGCCCACCCTACAAAAATTGTCATCAAGCAACGGGTGCAAGATGTGTAAATATCTATAACTTTGGGCTAGAAAGCACGATTCACATCGCCGTCTTTGACATTGATAGCCTTTGATATCAACTCAGCGATTTACTTGACATAAATCCCAAGACATTATGACAAGCACAATAGTTCCAACTCTTCTTCATAACTATCCTGTAACCCCACAACAGCAAGAAAATCGCGCCTCACGCTACACTCTCCAATGGCGGCGGGGTCAACTGTTGGTAAAGGCTTCTACAAAATTGCCACAGCCATATTTACCTTCTCTAGATAATCAGCAATTGTTAGTAGAATGCTTAAAACATTCACCAGTCAACTTGGTGAGTATAGATGCCAAACTGGGTAAAACTGTGTTACAGTTCTGGGCTGAGGGCTGTGAACAAGCTAATAAACCTATATTCCTCCGCATACCTTCTGGTTCTAAATTTTTCCAACGAACTAGCCAAAATGGAATGTGGTTGCAATTGATAAACAGGGTGATTGCCGGCGGATTATTGCTGTTGTTAAGTCCAATCATGGCAGTATTGATAATACTGATGCAAGTTTATTCACCCAAGTCAATCTTTACTCGTGAATGGCGTGTAGGACAAAGGGGTAAACTGTTTCGCACGATTAAGTTTTGTACTACTCATCAGCAAAATACCACTGTTTTGGGGCGTTGGTTGAGTAAATCAGGTTTAGATCATCTGCCACAATTATGGAATGTGCTACGAGGTGAAATGAGTTTGATAGGAACTCGTTGTTGGACTTTAGAAGCAGCCATAAGTTTGAGTTTAGAAAGACAACATCAACTCAAGCAACTACCAGTAATTAACAATTCATGGGAAGTGAAGGCAGAAGCCCAGGTGTTACATTTGGACGGACAAACCTGTAGTTTAAAAGAGGGTGTAAGGGTGTAAGGGAAAGACTCTTTCATGTTTGGTTATCGGTTTTGCTCGTGATTAACTGTGATGTAACTGTGTTGAGTACAAAGTGGTGCCAATAAAACTACCATTCAGCAGTGCTGAGTTGAAGTATTCACTCAGCACTACATCTGTAAATAGAGTATGATTTTTCTGTAAAATTTTACTACTTTACAACATCTTTAAATCAGTGAGTTTTTTTGAGGATTATGACAGTAATTGATAAATTTATCTGTTGGCTGATAATAAAGCCGAATTAGTTACTTAGCGTATATCGCTGATAAATAACCAAGTCTGATTAGAAAATAATCATGCGTTTTCAACCAAATCAACTCATCCGTAATCTATTAAAAGCTACTAGCTTCTGGAAAGATAACTATTTAATTTTGCAAGAATTCAAAAAATTCCGCAAAATAGCAATCTTAGCTTTGGTGTTCTCAGTGCTAGCGGCTACTTTTGAAGGTGTAAGCATTGGATTTTTACTTTCATTTTTGCAAAGTTTAACCAGCCCAGATGCTCAACCAGTCAAAACAGGTATAGAATGGTTTGACATTTTAATTTTAGGGGCGAAAGAACCAGCGATTAATCGGTTGTATCGGATATCTGTACTGATTTTATTCAGTGCTTGGTTACGAGCAACCTTTAATTATTTTAGCCAAGTTTATATAGAATTAGCGCAATTATATCTTGGCGATCGCCTGCGAAAAAGTATTTTTGAACAACTGCAATCTTTCCAACTGAGTTACTTTAGTAAAATTTCCTCTGGGGAACTATTTAACACGATTACCACAGAAATTGAAAGAATTAAGCAGGTTTTCAGTGGTGCAGCCTTTTTATTGACTAGAGGCTTGGCAGTTCTGGTTTATGTAATTTCCATGTTTGTGATTTCATGGCAGCTAACATTAGTATCTACCATGTTATTTTCATTGTTAGCGGTAGGCTTATCTAATTTGAATGCCAGAGTGCGCGAAACCAGTTTCGGAATGTCGGTGGCTAATGGAAATTTTACATCAGCAGCCGTAGAATTTATTAATGGGATGCGGACAGTTCACGCCTTTGGAACTCAAAATTTTGAACGCGATCGCTACTACAAAGCTAGTCAAGAAGTCGTCAGTTCTACTACCAAAGTCATCATCACCTGGACATTGGTAAAACCAATTGCAGAAGCTATCGCTACCACTGTCTTAGTCGGGATGATTGTATTAGCATTCACTAACTTTGTCTCTGATGGTCAGTTACAAATTTCTTCTCTATTAACCTTTTTCTTTGTACTCTTCCGACTTGTCCCATTTATTCAAGATATTAATGGCACTAGAGCATTTTTAAGCAGCTTGCAAGGTTCGGCAGACAATATTAAAAACCTGCTGAGAACGGATGATAAGCCTTATTTCCAAAATGGTAAAATCAAATTTACCGGCTTAAAAAGGTCAATTGATTTAGTATCTGTAGATTTTGGTTACAGTCCTGATCACTTAATTTTGCGTGACATTACCTTGAGCATTGAGAAAGGTAAAACTACAGCTTTAGTTGGTGCGTCTGGTGCTGGTAAAACCACACTAGCTGATTTAATTCCTCGCTTTCATGATGCTACTCAAGGCGATGTTTATTTAGATGATATCGACATTAGGAAGTTTGAGATTAATTCCTTACGTCGCAAAATCGCTGTCGTTAGTCAAGACACGTTTATTTTTAACACTTCTGTTTGGGAAAATATCGCCTACGGTACACCAGAAGCGACTCCAGAACAAATTAAAGAAGCGGCAAAACTAGCTAACGCCTTGGAATTTATTTTAGAAATGCCTGAAGGCTTTGACACCAAACTAGGAGATAGGGGTGTACGCTTATCTGGAGGACAAAGACAAAGATTAGCAATAGCTCGTGCTTTATTACGTAACCCAGATATTTTGATTTTGGATGAAGCAACTAGCGCGTTAGATTCTGTATCAGAGCGATTAATTCAAGACTCATTAGAAAAGCTATCAGCAGGGAAAACAGTAATTGCGATCGCTCACCGTCTTTCTACTATTGCTAAAGCCGATAAAGTCGTAGTTCTTGACCAAGGACGCATCGTAGAACAAGGCGGTTATCAAGAATTACTAGAGCAAAAAGGTAAGCTGTGGAAATATCACCAAATGCAATATGAAATGGGACAAGCTGGATAGAAATATTTCGGGAGAATTTCTTTAATCTTTGATGAAGAAAACCAACAAACTGCTGTATTCAGCAACAAGCTAAGTAAATAATTCTATCTCTTACTCAGGGAAAACGAATGGTAAATATTGGCTATCATACTGCGCGATTTCAAGGAAAAATAAATCGTTCTCTATATAAGTCTCTGCTACCTCAAATAGTTAAACGTTCCATTCCCCACCCTGGTAATGTGACGATTAATGTCTATGCTTTATCTTGTGAACGTGACTTACCAGAACAAGTAGCTAGTATTCGCTCATTTATTCGGAATATCGGCATTCCCCAGACATTTACTGTGATTTCGGATGGTAGCTACACTGATGCTAGTTGTCAGTTACTGCGTTCTATTCATCCCTGCGTTGAGGTAGTACCTTTAAACAAGTTGATCAGAACCGACTTGCCGCAATGCGTTTCTGATTATGCCCAACAGCATCCGATGGGGAAAAAGTTATCAGCATTGATGTCAATTCCCGTTGATGGTGCAACTATTTACACTGACTCAGATATTTTGTTTTTTCCTGGTGGAAGTGATTTAGTTGATTTAGCTAATTCAGATAGTAAATCCTCTTATTATCTGCCTGATTGCTCAGTGTCTTTAGATGCACGCATCATTTATGAGCCAGAAGAAAAATTAAATCCTGTCAATGGTGGATTTATTTTATTTAAGCATGAGTTTGATTGGAATTTGGCAATTGAACGTTTAGCAAACCTGTCCGGACTGCCGATCTACTTTACTGAACAAACAATTGTACATTTAACAATGCACCATAATCATGGTGTACCACTATGTACAAAAAAATATGTTTTGGATGTTACAGACCAATTTATTTATCCTGATAAATTTGCCAGTAAAGAAATTGCTTTACGGCATTATGTAAGTGATGTCAGACACAAGTTTTGGTTTAATTTTGGTTTTTAAGGATGATTGCGAACATAATTGATTCCCCAATGATTTATCACTGTTCTCAAACAGATATTAGAGGCGGTGGCGGTATTGAAACTTACGTGGCTTCTTTAGTATCGGCTCAACTTCCAGGGGTAAGCGATCGCACTATTACGTCTTTAAAAACAGTAGATCAAAAGCAGTTCAAGTTACTGCATATTCACGACCCGGATATGTTAGTTGATTGGCGGCAAGAATGTCCAGCAATTTTGACTTTGCATAATCACTCTATTTACTGTCCCAGTGGTACACAATATCTAGCAGATAGGGGTAGAGTGTGCGATCGCGCCATGCACCCTTTAGGATGTGCTTGGGGTCATCTAGTCGATGGCTGTGGTAGTCGCAGACCACAAAATATTCTCCAAGACTGGCGAAACACATCTCAGGTGCTAGAAGCCCTCAAAAAATTACCTATTCCGGTAATTGCTAATAGTGATTATGTCCGTCAGCAAGTCATTAGTAGTGGTATACCACCGGAACGGGTAATAACATTGCGCTGTGGTGTCCAACCACCCAAAACTGAGACTGCACCTTTGAGTCAAGACATCCATCAACAGCAGCGCATTTTATTTGTCGGTCGGATTGTTCCGTACAAAGGCATTGAATGGCTAATTAAAGCCTTAGTGAAAACTCACCCAAGTATCCATTTAGATATTGCTGGTGATGGTTGGGGTAAGCCGAGTATGGAACGTTTAGCAGCGAAAATGGGGTTAAGCGATCGCATTACTTGGCATGGTTGGTGTAGTGGCGAAAAATTAGCCGCACTGTATCAACAATGTTTGGCTGTGGTTTTTCCCAGTTTGTGGCCGGAACCGGCTGGTTTAGTCACACTGGAAGCCTATAGCCATTATCGACCCGTAATAGCCAGTGCAGTCGGAGGAATTCCAGAACATCTGCGAGATGGTGAAACAGGTATTTTAGTTCCACTCAATGATGTGCAGAAGTTAGCCAATGCCATCAATGAACTAGCATCAAATTATCTCAAATGTCGGCTTATGGGTCAACAAGGTCAGGCTTGGTTCCAGGAAGAATTTACACTTGATGTGCATGTGCAACGACTCGAAAAAATTTATGCCAGAACTATTGCTGAATTTCAACCTTAAATTCTGAATCTGAACCAATTTCGCCAGCCTAATCACAATTATGAATCATCTTAATTCTTCAGAACCTCTGGTTAGTGTAATTATCCCCACGTATAACAGAGCAGAATATTTAAAACAGGCGATCGCCAGCGCAGTTAAACAAACCTATCACAACATTGAAATTATCGTTTCTGATAATTGCAGCCCCGAAAGTCCCCAAGCAATTGTCGAATCCTTTCAAGACTCGCGGATTAAATTTTGGCGACATCCAGAAAATATGGGGATGTTGCCCAATCAAATGAACGCCTTCAAAATGGCACAAGGTAAATATGTCGCTAGCCTCCATGATGATGATATTTGGCATGAGGATTTTTTAGCCAAGTTAATACCACATTTAGAAGCAGATTCTCAGTTGATTTTAGGTTTTTGCGACCAGTATATTATTGATAGCAAAAGTCAAATTAATCACGAAAAAACAGAAGTATATACTCGTGATTATCAGAGAGATAAATTAGCCGAAGGAGCTTACCAAAATTTTGTCAAAATAGGCTTAATTGACAAAAGTATCCCCACAGCTTCAGCTTGTGTCATTCGCAATCATCTGATTGATTGGGATAGTATTCCCCCAGAAGTTGGCGGAATGTGGGACTTATATTTAACTTATCTATGTTGTATATCAGGTTATGGAGTTTACTATTATCCCGAAAGATTAACCCTATATCGTGAGCATGAACAAACTGATACTCAACTCAGTGGTAGTAGAAATGCTCAGGCAAAAATTCGTAAAGCTCAGAGCGAAATTTTCTGTTACAAAATCTTCATGGAAGATATGCGTTTAAAAGAATTTCGTTCCTACTTTCAACAAAAGTGGTTGGAAGCTCATACAACTTTAGGAATTGGTTTATTACGTAATCAACAAACAACAGCAGCACGTTCCTATCTTTGGCAAGCATTCACGCAACAAAAATTTAATTTACGGACTTTCGTAGCATTAAGTTTGAGTTTTACTCCACGAACTTTAGCTAATCCCCTGTTGGGAGTGAAGTAAGTAGGGAGGTAGGGGAGCAGGGGAGAAAAACTAATGACTAATGACTAATAACTAATGACTAATAACTAATGACTAATAACTAAGGACTATAATAGATGAAAATCTGTATTGTGACCCATAAAGTTAGAAAAGGTGATGGTCAAGGTAGAGTCAATTATGAAGTTGTGAAAGAGGCTCTACGTCAGGGGCATCACCTCACATTATTAGCTAGTGAGATTGCACCGGAATTAGCAGAAAATCAAGCTATAAATTGGGTGAAAATTCCGGTTGATGGCTATCCGACGGAATTTATTCGCAATTTCATTTTTGCTCAAAAAAGTGCTGATTGGTTGCGAAAAAATCGCGCTAATTTTGACTTAATAAAAGTAAATGGAGCGATTACAAAAGCTACAGCCGATGTGAATGCTGTGCATTTTGTGCATAGTTCTTGGTTGCGATCGCCTGTGCATATTTCCCGTGTGCGTCGAGACTTGTATGGTGCGTACCAGTGGCTATACACAGCCCTAAATGCCCATTGGGAAAAACAAGCTTTCCAAAGAGCCAAAATTGTCGTCGCCGTCTCGGAGAAAGTCGCCCAAGAATTAGTCGAAATTGGTGTACCCCGTTCCCGAATCCGGGTAATTGTCAATGGCGTGGATTTACAAGAATTTGCGCCCGGTGTAGCCAACCGTCAACAATTAGGGCTACCAGAAAACGTCACCTTAGCGTTATTTGCCGGAGATATCCGTACACCCCGGAAAAACTTAGATAGCGTGCTGCAAGCTTTAGTCAAAGTTCCCGACTTACATCTAGCTGTAGTCGGAAATCCCGAAGGTAGCCCCTTTCCTGAGTTAGCAGCAAGTTTGGGGTTAAGCGATCGCGTTCATTTCGTCGGCTATCGTCGTGATATCGCCGATATTATGCGAACCGTCGATTTATTCGTGTTTCCTTCTCGATACGAAGCCTGCACCTTGGTATTGTTAGAAGCACTCGCCTCTGGATTACCCGTAATTACCGCCACCGCCACCGGGGGAGCAGAATTAGTCACCCCAGAGTGCGGCGTAGTTTTACCCGACTCAGATGATACTGACGCTTTAGCAACCGCCTTGTTGTCAATGGTGAGCGATCGCCAGCGTAGGCAACAAATGAGTCAAGCCGCTAGGACTTTAGCCGAAAAGTACAGTTGGCAGACTATGGCACAAACCTATATGGATCTATTTGAGGAGTTCATTAGCCATGCAGAACACAGTTCTTATCCCCACCTATCGCCGTCCTCTCGATCTATCACGTTGCCTTACGGCACTACAAGCGCAAACTAAACCAGCCAACCAAATAATAGTAGTTGTCCGCGACACAGATACAGAAACAAGGCAATTCCTCGCCAACTTCGATCCTCAACACCTACCACTACAAACCGTCACAGTCACACAACCAGGGGTAGTTGCCGCCCTCAACGCTGGCATGGCAGCAGTCACAGGTGATATAGTTTCCATCACCGATGACGATGCCGCCCCCCGTCCTGATTGGTTAGCAAGTATCAACGCCCATTTTCTCAAAGATACTGCTGTCGTTGGCGTTGGTGGTCGTGACTGGATTCACCAAGGCAACCAAATATTAGACGCATCCCGCCCAATAGTCGGACAATTGCAGTGGTTTGGACGAGTCATTGGCAACCATCACCTAGGAGTAGGAGAACCCCGCGAAGTCGATATTCTCAAAGGCGTAAACATGAGTTTTCGCACCCAAGCCATCGGAGAATTACATTTTGATCAACGGATGCGAGGCACAGGCGCACAAGTACATTTTGAAATGGCCTTCACCCTAGCCTTAAAACGTGCAGGTGGAAAAATAATTTACGATCCCCAAATTGCCGTAGATCACTATCCAGCCCAAAGATTTGACGAAGACCAACGTCATAATTTTAACGCGATCGCCCAAATAAACCTAGTCCATAACGAAACCCTCATCCTATTAGAACATCTCCCACCCCTACGCCGTACCATCTTCCTATTGTGGGCAATCATCATAGGTACAAGAGACTGCTACGGCTTCCTCCAATGGCTGAGATTCTTCCCCAGCCAAAGCCAACTAGCAACCCGCAAACTCATAGCCTCACTACAAGGACGTTGGCAAGCCTATCAACAATTCCAAACCCAAAACCCACTCAAACCGCCCCTAACACAACTACAAAACTCAAACTAATTTTGTAGGCGCAAGCCTTCCCGCAGGCTATGCGTGAATTTTGAATTTTGAATGAGAGAATTTTGAATTTTGAATTAACATTAGCGTGCCTCTGCGTTTAAAAAAATTGTAGGAAATACCAGTGATTTCTCAACAAATACTCTTTAACACCTTTTCAAACCAAAAATTTTCACCCAAACAGCGATCGCTAGAAGGTTGGCTAGTCATCCTCGGCTTTATACTACTAACAACAACTTGCTATTTTGCCGGTGCTGCTAGCCTACTCCGGATAATTTATCCAGCCACAGCTTTTGTTGTAGCGATATTTTTATACTTGCGCCATCCCATCCTGTATATCGGCTTCAACTGGTGGATTTGGTTTCTCACCGCCTTTGCCACCCGGCTAGTTGACTATCGCATCGGTTGGGATCCCACCCGCCAAATGATGGTAGCACCCTATTTAGTATCATTTGTCAGCATTGCTACCTTCATCAAATACTTACCCAGTGCAGCCCGCCAGGGAGGCTTACCCTTTATTCTCCCCGCCTTGGGTGTATTTTATGCCTTTCTAGTAGGATTAATTTTTAATGCACCGCTTCCCGTAGCCAGGGGCTTTTTAGATTGGGTTAGTCCCATCATTTTCGCCTTTCATTTGTTTGTCAACTGGCGAGACTACCCCAGCTATCGCCAAAATATGCAACGAGTATTTTTCTGGTGCGTATTACTCACAGGGGCTTACGGCGTGTATCAATTTGTAGTAGCTCCAGAGTGGGATCGTTATTGGCTAATAGAATCAAAACTTTACACCAGTTCCGGCTCACCTGAACCCTTTGGGATGCGGGTATGGAGTACAATGCACTCTGTTGGCCCCTATGCAGCCGTCTTACAAGCTGGCTTATTGTTAATGTTTACCAGCACTCAAGGGGCGTTAACTTTTCCAGCGTCCGCCTTTGGTTATTTATCATTCCTACTTACCCAAGCACGTAGCAACTGGGGAGGTTGGCTACTGGGGGTAGTGATGATTTTCATATCAGTAAAAACGCGGATTCAAATGCGTTTAATCGCCATCATTTTGATGATGGCAATCTGCGTTGTACCCTTGACAACTATCGAGCCAATTTCTGAAGTTGTGGCTGAACGGATGGAAAGTTTTACCAATCTGGAACAAGATACTAGCTTTAGAGATAGATCAGGGAACTATGACAGAAACTTGAATCTTGCCTTAACTAATGGACTGGGTAACGGTTTAGGAAATATTTGGAAAGTCAACGAAGAAACAGGACAAATCGAAGTATTTGTAGTTGACAGTGGAATTTTAGATATGTTTTTCACCTTGGGATGGTTTGGAACAATCCCATATTTAGGCGGATTAATCTTATTACTTTACAACGTTTGTAGCTATAGTGAAGCCCGGTTTGATAGTTTTGTCAGTGCTGCCCGTGCTATTGGTATAAGTTTTTGCGCCCAGCTAATTATCAGTAGTGGAATGCTGAGTATCATGGGGATGATTTTGTGGGGATTTTTAGCGATGGCAATGGCAGCCCACAAGTATTACAAGCAGCAAGGAATTAGTTATTAGTCATTAGTCATTAGTCATTAGTCATTAGCTTCCTTCTCCTCCGCTTCCCCTACTCCCCCAACTGTACTGGTGCATCTGAAATTGGTACAATTCAGGGTGCAAGAGAGGAGAACATTCACAGATGGTAGCTACCCATACGGATTTAAATATTGCTGCTCTAGAGGCAGAATACAGTCAGAAATCACCAAGGGAAATTCTCAAGTTTGCCTTGGATACTTTTAACAACATGGCAATTTCCTTCAGTGGTGCTGAGGATGTTGTTCTCATTGATATTGCTTCCAAGATTACCAAAGATTTCCGTGTGTTTACCCTTGACACAGGACGCTTGCACCCAGAAACATATCAGTTATTGGATCAAGTTAGAAAACATTATGGTATCAAATTAGAAGTAATGTTCCCTGATACGGCAGAAGTTCAAGCTTTGGTAGAAGAAAAGGGAATGTTTAGCTTCTACGAAGATGGTCATAAAGAATGCTGTGCAGTTCGCAAAGTTAAGCCCCTGCGCCGCAAACTTAACACCCTTGATGCTTGGGTAACAGGACAACGCAAAGACCAAAGTCCCAGCACCCGCAACCATATTCCTGTAATTGAACTTGATACTGCCTTCTCTACAGAAGACCATCAATTAATTAAGTTTAACCCCTTAGCCAACTGGTCTTCTGCTCAAGTGTGGGAATATATCCGCGCTTTAGATGTACCTTACAACAAATTACACGAGCGCGGTTTTATCAGCATTGGTTGCGAACCCTGCACCAGACCTGTTTTACCCAACCAGCACGAACGGGAAGGCCGTTGGTGGTGGGAAGAGTCTACCGCTAAGGAGTGCGGTTTACACGCAGGTAATTTGCAAAAATAGTTAAGTAGTAGGTGAGGTGCGTTAAGTTTTGACTAGCGCACCTGAATTTATCAGGTCACAACTCAATCATAAAACTATCTCGTAAATGAAAATCAGCATCTACACCTTTATGAGTTAATGCCCAGTAGGTTAGATGACTGTTTTGTTGTTTAATGACAGTGGTAATTGCTACTTCAATGGGTTGGTTTTCTGAGATGATTGGATTCAAATCAACATTCAAAGTCAGCACTAAACTATCTGATTGATTCTGCACACTCAACGGCAGCACACTAAAAGCTGTTTCTTGTTGCATTCCTTGGCGATAGTTATCAAAGTGATAGATGTTCCAATGTCTAGCCGGGGAAAGGTTAAATTCCCAATAACTTTGAGAATTTTTCACACCCAAAAAAAACTCAAAGCAGGTATTTTCCCATAGTTCATGTTTTCGCTTTGGTGTGTCTGCGGGTGGAGGAATGATAATTTTTTCTAAGTCGCCTGTTAGTTGGTAGGTGATGGTGAGTTGATTTTGATGACGGTTGATGTTACCTGTGATTTTGACATCAGGTAAAGATTCCCCAGAGGGGAATGGTTGTAAAGTAAATGTTTGTTGGTTCATTTCATGTCTTGAATAATTTGGCGAATCTGAGTTTCTTGAGATTCTATACTTTCGGTAAGCTTAAACTGTACAATTGCTCTGGCTAAGTTATGTTCTGGATGCTTGACTTTAAAGTAGACATTCCCGGCTAAATAATCCGCAAAAAACCGCAACCCTAACTCAAAGGCTATCAGGCGAATAGCATCATACATATATGTGTAATCGTTCTCAGTCAAAAACGCTTGAGCTACGGAAAGATAACCTCGTAATATTCCCTGACATAAATCTGTATCAAAATAGACATTATTCCAGTCTGCTGTTTCTTCCCCAGCCGGATTACAACCAGAACGCAAACAGTCACCAATGTCGTAATGTACTAACCCCGGCTTTACTGTGTCTAGGTCGATGACACTGACGGCTTTGTGAGTGCTGGTGTCAAACATAACATTATTAATTTTGGGGTCGCCGTGCATTAACCGCAGAGGTAGTATACCCTGAGCTTTGGCATTTTCTAGGATATGTGCAAAGGTGGCGCGATCGCTCACAAACTGTAGGCAATAATTTACTTCTGGGGAGGGTTGCGGTGTAGTCGTCGCCAAAACTTCTTGATAATGGCGCAGGTAAAGCGGTGTGATGTGAAAACCTTCCAGGGTATCGGCTAATTTTTCCGGTGGTAAGTCGCTAATTAAGTTGTGAAACATCCCCAAAGCGTAGCCAATTTCTTGCGCCTGTTCTACACTTTGCATGGTGTCGAAAGACTGCGACCCAGCAATAAAGCTAATTCCTCGCCAAAAGTTGCCCTCAGCATCAATATAATAGTCTTGAGCTTGCTGTGTTGATAAAACGCGGGGTACTTCCCAACGACGGTCTAAGGGGGTATGTTGTAGTCTTTGGCGTACATGGTCTGTGAAAGTACGCATATTCTGCATAATCAGTTGGGGTTGGCGGAATACCTGCGTGTTGATGCGTTGCAGGATAAAATGCTGTTCCCCAGGAGCATCAAGAGTGACTAAGAAAGTATCATTTATATTACCACTGCCAAAACCGCGAACATCCACAACTTGACTCTCAAGCGTGAATTGTTGAGCGATCGCCACCAGATTTCCTATACCATGAGTCCTGATAACTGTTGTCATATTGGTTTTTACTCCCCACAGATGAATTGCACAAAGGCAATAGGAAATTATAGTAGCTTAAGTTTTCCGCCCAGTATATATATAAGTGTTGCAAAGAATGCGATCGCTTATTCACCACGGCGACAAATCAAGTTAGCATAGTTGAGTTCATCAGGATTTCGACGGAACAAATCGAGGATGTCGGAAACCGCAGAAAAATCATGTTGGCAAATTTGTTTGCCTTGAGCATCATACACCCGCACATAACCAGATTGATCGTCCTCCTGTCCAGGCATAGCAATCAATGCTGGAATTGCATAAACCACCGCTTGATACTTACTATCAGGGTTAGTATATCGCTTGCGTTCATAAGCTAAGGGATGATGCGCCCCTCCTATCAGCCACAAAATATAGACTACTAATGCAACACCTCCAGCCAAGACTAAAAGCTGCGGTTTCCTTGAGTTTTGCATGATAATTAGTTTCTCATGTTCCCTTTGCTGATCAGAAACAGAGAACCGGGTAGCCAAAATCCGAAAATCAAACCTAAGCGGGAAGTAATCGCTAGCCAGTTGAGACTACGATTGTGGAACATATCATATATCGAATAAACGCACGAAGCCACACCAACTAAACCAACCACCCGTAAACTAATAGCGTGACTTTGGGGAAACCAACAGGCGATCGCAAATACAAAGCACAATCCTACAAGAACTGTTGTACCAATGATAAATTCTACTTGTTTATCCGGTGGTCTGGTAGCAAATACACCAGGAGATTGCATCAACAGCGAAATTCCCCCCAGCATTGATAAAACTCCCAGCACTTTCCAAAAAGTTTTACTCACAATTACTTCTCCTTTGGTGATGATTTTATACCACCTAGTGGGATAAGCTATTTTAGTACAAGTGAGGAGATTAGCGATTTAAACTGACTGCAAACTCAAAGCTTCAAACTGTCGCCAACACAGGTACATAGCACGGGGAACATGAAAACATCCTTTCCATTTACCCCCTTTCAGATTTAACAACACATCTCCACGGCGATTGAGATAACCAAACCACTCACCATATTCTAAATCAGCAAAGTGTGACCAAGAATAATCATGGATTTTCTCATACCACTCCCAACACTCTACTCTCCCGGTGAGACGATAACCCATTGCTAAGGCCACTAAAGTTTCTAAATGCACCCACCACAGTTTTTGATCCCATTCCAACTGCTGCGGGGGATGTCCATCTGCATCCATAAAGTAATATAAGCCACCATATTCATTATCCCAAGCAAAATTCAGGATATTTAACACCACATCAACAGCTTGATTAATGGTTTTGCGGTCGTTTTTACGGTTGGCGATATCCATAATAAACCACATGGCTTCAATCCCATGACCAGGATTAATTAACCTGCCATCAAAACAATCAATGTGAGAACCATCAGGAGTAACGTTTTCATACATCAATCCCCGTTCTTTGTCCAGAAAATCTGTCATGACTTCCTGAACGGTTGCAGTTAAGACACTTTCTAAAGTTTCTTCAGATAGCAACCATTCCATTTCTAGGGTGAGGTTGGCTAAAATCATCGGCACAGCTAAGGCTTTCATGGGGCGTGTGCCGGGGTAAGTTTTGCTATATTTACCTTTAGGATGTTCTTGACGGCGTAGCACATTGTTGTATGCTTGCATTGCTACCTCCTGCGCCCATTCTTCACCAGAGGCTAAAGCATACTGACTAAATGCCATTGCCGCAAAGCAATCAGAGAATATATTATAAGGCTGAACTAATGGTTTTCCGGCACGAGTCAGGGCAAAATACCAGTTACCTTCGTTATCTCTGCCGTGTTTAGCTAAAAATTTTGCGCCATTACTAGCGATTTTTAACCAGTTTTCCCGTTGTTCTAGTTGGTTGCACAGCATGGAAAAAGTCCACACTTGGCGATTTTGCAACCAGATAAATTTGTCTGTATCATATACCTCGCCTTGACGATTTAAGCAGGTGAAATAACCGCCTTGTTCCCAGTCTACTGAATGTTTTTCCCAAAATGGCAAGACATCATTGAGAAGGGTGTGTTGATAAAGTGCTGCTAGTGCTGAAAAATCCTGCGCCATATTCCCCTGGTGAAAAGCAACAGGGTTCATTATCGCTTTGCTGGCGATGAACTACAAGTATTTTAAATTTTATATCATGTCCGTTTGAATAGTTATCATATCTGTTGGGGTAGGGAACAGGGAACAGGTAACAGGAAGGAACAGGCAACAGGGAACAGGAAGGATCAGGGAAGAAGAAAAGATCAGCATCGAAAACTTATCATAAGTAATTAGCCGGACATGATGTTAATTGGTTTGACAGCACCCTGTAGTCAGTGGTTTATCTACCAATTAAAACTTCTTCTTTGATGATTTCCCGATGAAGATTGTAGTTTTTGGCTAATTCGCGGTAGACAGTGAGGGTTTCCTCGTTGACGCGCGTAGCTTTGAAGCGTTCAAGGTTTTTTTGTGCGCGATATTTATATTTTTCCAGTTGTTGCGGATTTCTGAGTAATTTGCTCAACGCATCTGCTAAACTTTGACTATCTTTGGGTGGAATCAGAACACCAGCCTGTCCATGATCCAAAGTTTCAGGAATGCCATCTACATTACTAGCAATAATCGCACACCCAGCTTCTCGCGCTTCTGTCAGCACTAAACCAAATGATTCGCAATGGGAAGCCAGCACAAAGATATCGGTTGCTAGCATATAGCGTTGTGGTTCTGGCTGAAATCCTTCAAAATGAATGCGATGACTAAAGGGTGTATTGTTCACCATTGTCTCAAACATGGTGCGATCTGGCCCATCCCCGACTAAATATAAATGTGCTGGCGGAAATTCCGGCGCGAGTTTCATAAAAGCTGTGATTAATTCCGCAATTCCTTTGCGGGTATACATCCCGGCTACAGTGGTAATTGCTGGACGATGTAATGGTAATGGTTGATAATCTGGTAGTTGGCGATGCCGGGGACTACCCAAGGTGCCGTTAGTAACTATTCTCAGTTTCTTTTTGGGTATACCACGCCGGATCATAGAATTAGCTACAGCATGACTAACTGCTATGACTCTATCTGCTAATCCCATCAGGATGGCACTACGCTGAAACTCATTGTGTACTGTGGAGACTAAACCATAATTACAGCCATTTCTCAACATCGCCGCTAGCACTACGCCTGTCATCATGTGTGCATGAATAATATCTGGCTGAAATTTTTGTATCAATTGCCGCAACTGCCATGCAGCTTTAATTATATTAAATGGTTGTCTAGACTGATCTAAATGAAAATGTCTGACACCATAACTTCCGAGTAAGGCGGCGTATTCTCCTCCCGCCGAAGCCACAGCAATTTCATAACCACTTTTTGCTTGTAAACAGGCTAGGTCTACTGCTACATTGACAATACCATTACCGATTTCTTGGACATGATTAGTAATATGTAATATTCTCACCTAAATGTTCTCCATAGGAATTATAGATAATTACCTAGACAAATTCTTGTTTTATTCTGGTTATCGACCAAAAATTTATATGGGCTGTAAATTTGATGTGAAGATGCGCCCTAATAATGATTATTATAAGCTGAACAGAATTTACTATCTAGTCCTCAGTTTTGAAAAAGATTTCATGGTCATTTAAAAACTGTTTGACAAAGCCCGACGGTAAGCTTTGGAGTTGGGAGGAGTAGGAAGCGATCGCGCGATTTTTTTGTTCTTGTACCCCAGCAATGGCAACTCTATAGGCTGCTGCTATATCCTGAAGCTTTAGCAGGATAAATAATGGCGACCTCCAAAATAACCACACGGGATACTGATAAAAATCAACTTGAATATTTGCGGCTTTAATTGCTGTTTTTACTAATGTAAATGTCGCTTCATGGTCTTGATGACAATCTTGGCGATGGGGAACATAAACTTCTTCTGGCTGATAATAGTTTATCATTGCAGCTAACTGTTTAATTATCTGTTGATATTCTTCATTTTCTAATTTCTTTAAACCTCCATCTGCTTTAGCTAAAAAGTGAATATCTGTGGCTGCTACCCCTAGAATTTCTAATGCTTTTATCGCTTCTTGTTTGCGAGTTTCAATGATGTGATTCTGCGCATCTTGATTTAATGCTTCTGCACCCGCGCCATTAGTCAAAAATACCACGACCACAGGTATTCCTAATGCGCGTTTTTGGGCAATCATCCCGCCACAGCCAAAGGTTTCATCATCTTGATGGGGAGAAAATACCATTGCTGATTTCTGACTTAAACCTAGTTTTTGACTTCCAGCAAACAACAGCCAATTCCATAGTAATTTAGAGTGTAAATATTGCAGTTTCTCTAGCCATTGGTTAGGCATGAGCTTTTGTAATTGCTGGAGGTGATTTTTCATGGTCATATTGTTGTATTCTCTACAAACTTAAAATCTATTTTGTGTGTTACTGGTATTTTTATTTCTTGAGAGAATAAACAAGATTATAAGTTCATTATTATGAAGAACAGATAAAGAATGATTGTGAAAAAGATGTGGTTTAATTTAGACCAAAAATCAAAACCCCGACTGTTTAAACAGTCGGGGTTTTGATTTGTGATACTTGAGAATGTTGATAAAATCTTTACAGGCGATAGACAATTACTTTGCCTTTCCAATTTTCTTCAACAAATACCAGATATTCACCATTAGCACGACGCACAGCACGAATACCTTGAGGGATATCAATCCAACCGCTTTCACCTGCAACTTCTGGGCCTGGTTTTAATGTTTTGACTAAAGTTCCTGTCTTAGCATTATAAACATTGACTACGGCGGTTTTAGATGTCACGGAAAAAACATAATCGCCAGCGATACTCATAGCTGCGGTGACAATTTCCCGCTTACCTGTGGTGTCGTGGGGGACAACAATTCGCCAACGGGGTTGACGATTGCCTTGACTCCAATTATCAAACCTGGCAATTTCCGAACCGGCGGCTTTGGCATCATCCCCAATTGATGGATGTTCCGCCGTGAAGCCTGATAAATACATGGTGTCGGTTTCGGGGAAATATTCGATGCGGCGTAAATCTGTAAAAAAGCTGGGAGTCTTATCCTTTTTCATGGTACGATAGCTGTAAATCGGATTACCATGAGCATCTAGTCCTTGAACGGGATAATGACGAATGCCGTCTTGAGTGCGTAAGGTTTTCCAGACATCACCTTTGCTGTCTACCCACCATCCCCCCATGTAAGGATAGTCTTGGCTAGTGTCGTATTCACCTTGATCAAAAGCACCGTTACCGTTGCGATCGCGCCAAATCCATTCCCCCTTTTGCGGTTGATAAGCTGGCCATTTACCACTCATTGCTGCTTTACCATCCCCACGAGTACCGACAAACATCCCGGCGGGAATGGCAATTTTACCATCCTTAGCGGGATTGAAACGATACACTTGCAGAAAACTGGTGTACATATCTGTGAGGAAGATGAAAGGCTTACCGTTGATGCGGCGCACAAAGGTAGCATCTGGGGATGTATGCAAACGGGGATCTTGAGGATATTTGAATGGATTTAAGGTATAGGCTTTGTAAGTCCATTGTTTACCCGCCGGTTTACTATAATCCATTGCAAATTGTTCTTGCTTAGTGAAAACGCTTAACCCATCACTTTGAGGATCAGCATCAGCATTTTCTACAAAGAATAATCCTAATAATTGCCAAATTTGCTTACCTGATGGGGAAAATTTTCTTAAATCTGTGCCGGAATTATTAAACCCATTACTATTAACATAAATATTGCCTTGCTTATCTGCACCTACGCCAGTCAAACCATAAAATTTTAAGCTGTGGACTTCTCCGGGTACACCGCTATAAATTCCGCCTTTGTTACCGAAGGTTCCCACTTGTACAGGCTGATTTTTGATATTGTAAATCAATACTTGCTGACGAGTACCGTTGTCTGTAACTAAAAGTCTGTTTTGGTGATCGATAGCGATCGCCGTTGGTACACTAACATTAGTAATCTGTTGTGGTAATTGCTTTCCGGCTGGAGTGTAGCGTACAATCTTCGCAGGATTACTGGCATTTTTACGTTGAATAATCCAAAGATTATCCTGTTGATCAACTGCGATCGCTCCTGGTCTAGCAATACTAAAACTACGTTTTTCCTGCATTGTATCAGGATTGTAGACGCGAATTTTGTTAGTAGCAAAATCACTAACAAATAACTCATTACCTATCGTTGCTAACCCAGTAACTTCACTTTTGTTACTGACAATTAACATACTTTTATCCCAACCCCTTCCCCCAGGGAAAGGCGCAGGTTTTCCTGATAAGTCGTAACGTCTGACACAATACCAAGTTGTTCCTTCGGCGGGATAATCTTGATCTATTTTGCCAACAGCACCTTGAATCATCGCCATGTAAATATATTTGCTGTCGGCTGTGATAGCTTCCCCACCGCCTCGACTCCAACCGTGAGTATCACGCAGAATCGCCACAACATCGGCATCCTTATATATTGATGCTTCTGCACCTGCTTCATCCCAATGACTATTAGTATAAATAGTGCCATTGGAAGCAACATACATTCCTTCAATATAATTCTGTACCCACTTATTCCCACCACGAAAAGTATTACCTATCCAAGATGTTTTATAAGTAGTTGCGGGAACACTACTTATAGTTTCATCTATGGGAATACCAACGGTAGTCAGAATTAAACCCGTCATCACTGCCAAAAAAAATAGTAAAAATTTTAATTGGCGAAACTTAAGATTGAGCGATAAATTTCTGAGGCTTTGGACTAACTTTAGCTGTACTTTACGCAAATACTGAAATATTTGGCTTCTCATGCAGTAAGTTTCCCAACATTTTATCTATTGCTAGGGTAAGTTAATTAATCTTATCTAGTCATAAGTAATAAATAATCATCTGTCAAATCCAATATTTGATAGTTAGCATTAGTAATTATTATTTATATTTTTAACCTCCATAAATAGTAATCAAGTAATCATTCATACTGTACCTTACCTAGCACAACTTGTAAGACAATAGTGGAACTATTGACTTGATGAAATTGTTAAATTTAAAACAATCTATTTATATTAACTGCCCATCATGCCTTTGACGAGCAGACATATACATACATAACAAATAGTTACGGCTTCATATTTCATGTTTAACAAATTTTTATCAAAACCACATCATTGGTTTATTTTTGCTATGAGTTTGTCTAAAAGAATATTAATTGTGTTTATATTGACTTTTTTCTCAAATTTAGTAACTATAGATTTCAAAAAAAATTATTTATTGCTACTGGTAGTTTTACTATCTTTACGTTGTCTAGTATGAGGCTGTGCGAATAAACACCTCATTGGAATTGAAATGAGGTATCTACCATTTCTTTCACAAAAACAGGTAAGTTTTGATATATCCATAATCAGGAGATGATTCATTTAATAAAATCTTTAAATACTAGATGATTCCATATAAAATCTCTATTTTATCATAGGAAAAATTTACTGATTAGATAGATGAGAAGCGAATATAAATACTAAAGACTGTCGATGTACTGTTATATACAAAACAAATAAATGGGTTTTTGTATAGAAATAAACAGAAATATTTTGGCGAACAAATTGGAGATAAATAGTGAAAGATAAAACAGCTAATATTAGTTCAACCTCTGCTTCTATTCTCACTTTAGGAACAGGCTGGTTTCCGAAAACACCTGGAGGATTAGAACGTTATGTGTATGAGCTAATTCATACATTAGCGGCGGATAAATACCAAGTAGAATTATGTGGAGTAGGTTTACCAAACACAGAATTAAATTTACCAATCACACTGACTAACTTAGCATCACCAGATACTTCTATCTGGCGAAGACTATGGTCTATTAGGAAAAATTTCCAACAACATAGAAGAAGTAAACCCGATGCGATTAATTTACATTTTGCATTATATAGCTTTCCGATTTTAGATATTTTACCGAAAGGAGTGCCGATTACGTTTAACTTTCATGGCCCTTGGGCTTCGGAAAGTAAACAGGAGATGGTGAATAATCAACTGAGCATTTTTATGAAGCGTCGGCTGATCGAACAAACGACTTATCATCGCTGCGATCGCTTCATAGTTCTTAGTAAAGCTTTTGGCAATATTTTACATAAACAATATAAAGTTTCGTGGAAGCAAATCCATATTATTCCCGGTGGTGTTAATATCGAGAAATTCCAACCAAACTTATTACAAACAGCCGCTCGTCAGCAGTTAGGCTGGCCAGATAGTCGCCCTATTTTATTTACATCCCGGCGGTTAGTAAACCGGATGGGACTAGATAAATTGTTGGCAGCTATAGCAATTATTAAACCAAAAGTACCTGATGTTTGGTTGGCGATCGCAGGTCGAGGATATCTCAAAACTACTCTAGAACAACAAGCGAAAGCATTAGGCTTAGAAAACAATGTGAAATTCCTAGGTTTTCTCCCAGATGAACAGTTACCCATAGCCTACCAAGCTGCTAATTTAACTGTGATGCCAAGCCAATCTTTTGAAGGATTTGGATTAGCAATCCTAGAATCTTTAGCTTGCGGCACCCCCGTTTTATGTACACCAATCGGGGGGATGCCAGAAATTTTGCAACCCTTTTCACCAGAGTTAATCACCACTTCTACCGAAGTTTCAGCCATTGCCGAAAAATTAGAACAGATATTACTAGGACAAATGCCCACGCCGTCACGGGTAGATTGTCGTCAGTATGCTGCAACTAACTTCAATTGGCAAAAAATCGGTCAGCAAGTGCGTCAAGTTCTCTTGGCTTAAATAGTAATTGTCTCAACAACAATTTAATAGCTAAGTGACATCTCTGTGATTGTAAAAATCAATTCCACTCGGACACCGGAGATAAAATTTCTATGCTTGCAATTAATGCACTTGCTAATCAATACTATATCTACATCAAAAAAGGACAGCAACCAATTCCTTGGGATATATACGACAGCAAGCCACCAGTTAAATTTGGTTTAACTGATTATTTGAGTAAAGTATTTCAAGCTATAGAAACAAGTTCGGCGATTCGTGATTTCATCTTTTATATAACCTGGGATGAAATGGATGAATTGCCAACTTATGGTCAAAATGTAGTTGTTTTTGTTGTCGGAGACGAATGGTATCGGACACCAATGTATGCTCATAAAGTCAGGGCTGTATTTAAATGTATAGGAACTCGTCCCGTCTTAGGATGTAATCCTCTACTTCAGCCTTCTTTGCTGAACTTGCTCACCTTAATTCAATTTCTCAGAATCTTAATTGTTTCCTTCCCTGGATTAGCAAATTATCAATACCACAAATTGAAAAGTTGGTTATCAGGTAAAGGTAAAATCACTCCAATTTATGACATTCCTCTAGGGTATAACAATTCCAAAAATCTACCAATTAAGCCCATCGAAGCACGGCTGTATGATACTTATTTCTCTGGTAGTATTGTACACATATCTTATCCGATATGGTCTTTGAAGCATTGGCTAGGAACTCCCAAAAGCTTGGCGAGAAAACTGATGATTTCTAGTCTCCAAAAATTGCAACGCAAAAATCCCCATTATCAAGTCGAATTAGCAATTACAGCAGGTTTTCATGACAGAAAACCTGAAGATGAGCGTAGTTATTGCGAAATTATGATGGATACTAAAATCTGTGTTGTTCCTAGAGGCACATCTTTTGAGACAAATCGGTTATTTGAAGGTATGAAATATGGTTGCGTTGTCGTTACAGAAGCTTTACCTTCACGGTGGTATTTAGACGGCGTGCCTGTGATTCAAATTAAAGATTGGCGGGATTGGGAAAAAGTTTTAGAAAACCTACTACGTAATCCGCAATTAATCCAAGAAATGCACCATAAATCTCTGGATTGGTGGCAAAATAAATGCTCAGAAACTGTTGTGGCGGAATACGTTGTTAAACAATTGAATGCCAGTATTACACTCAGCAGTCAACAGCAAAACCTATTACCAATAGCAAATTTGTCTATGTCTTTAACTCCACCCTAAAGAGGATTAGGGATTTGAGATTTTGCTAGCATAAAACTAAATGTTCTTTAAGCAAGTCTGATATTGTCATATCTTGCAGCATTCTCAATAAGTGTTAGGTGGGCATTGCCAACAATATAAAACTCAGGGTTTTAGCTACTAAAAAGCAATGCCCACCCTACAATTTTCTAGTATTACGCAATTGTCATAATGAAACTTTATTCACTAAACTATCAATAATTTATTTGTGATGAAAATCTTATTTTTAGACCAAAGCGGTAAACCTGGTGGGGCGGAATTGTGTTTAATTGACATTGCTAAACCTTACCGCGATCGCGCCTTAGTTGGTTTGTTTGCAGATGGTAGTTTTAAAACATTACTACAACAAAATCATATACCCGTTGAAGTTCTCACCACCCAAAAAATTCAAGTTAGAAAACAAAGTAATTTCTTCCAAGCATTTGGTAGTTTAACACAACTCGCACCCCTAATATTTAAGGTAGCCGAAACCGCGAAAAAATATGATATAATCTATGCCAATACTCAAAAAGCATTAGTTATTGGGGCAGTAGCTAGTTTTTTAGCTCGTCGTCCCTTGGTTTATCATTTGCATGATATCCTGTCATCAGAACACTTTAGCCAAACTAACCTTCGCGTTGCTGTTAACTTAGCTAATCGGTTTGCTACATTAGTCATTGCTAATTCCCAAGCTAGTAAAACAGCCTTTGTGCAAGCCGGAGGAAAAGCAGAAATAACTCAAGTTGTCTATAACGGTTTTGATGGAAAACTCTATCAAACCAGTCCGGCGGAAACTCAAAAACTGCGGCAACAATTAGGAGTAGAAAAGAAATTTGTCGTTGGACAATTTAGCCGACTTTCACCGTGGAAGGGACAGCATATTTTAATCGATGCTATTGCTCAATGTCCGCCAGAAGTGACAGCAATTTTAGTTGGTGATGCTTTGTTTGGTGAACAAGATTATGTTAAACAATTACATCAACAAATTACCCAACTAGGACTAGAAAAGCGCGTGAAATTTCTGGGATTTCGGAATGATATCCCGCAATTAATGGCAGCTTGTGATTTAGTCGCCCATACTTCCATTGCACCCGAACCTTTTGGTAGAGTCATTGTTGAGGCGATGCTGTGTGAAAAGGCTGTAGTGGCAGCTAAAGCTGGCGGTGCAACAGAATTAGTAGAACACGGAATTAATGGGTTTTTAACTACGCCTGGAGAGTCACAAGAATTAGCAGAAATTATTAATACTTGTCTGCAAGATCAACAGACAACTGCAACTATAGCGAGTCATGCTAGAACTACCGCTAGTCAACGTTTTGATGTCGCTCATATTAATCAGCAAATTGCCGAACTATTATTAAGCTGCGCCAAATAAATTATGTAGAGACGTTATACATAACGTCTCTACATCAAGGAATCAAGTATAATTGCAGTGATCAATTAACTAGGCTACTTCCCGCAGTTGCGTGGGGATATCCACCTCTGATAATGGTAAAGCCAGTTGTTCGGTTTGAGGTACAGCCGCTTGTTCTAACACCTGAACTTCAATATTTACACTGATTAAATAACTACCTGTATCAGCACCTACTGCTTCAGCAATTAATTTAGCAATGTCTGGACGTTTTGCTGTAAGCGGATCTCTGAGGATGCAACGATCCCATTCATGCTTGGCGGTGGGGTTGAGATTGAGAATGTAATGTTTCATCATTTTACCAGATCCTTTAATCCCTCTTCCAGAAGACCGTGACATAGCTGTTATCTTGCTGTACTAGGCTTTTTCGACGTTAGAACTATTATAGTACATTTGTACTAAACAGGGATTGGGGACTGGGGATTGGGAAAAAGTTCTTCTCCCCTGCTCCCCTACTCCCTACTCTCTCAAGCAACAGAGGTTAAAAAGATTTACCGTTCTCTGGAGAGTTCAATAACTGAACATCATTCACCCAAATTGCTTGCTGAGGTACGGGAATGTCAACGCCGACTTGATCGAAGGCGATTTTCAGACGACGACGGTATTCTCGCGCTACATCCCATTGTTTGAGAGGTTGGGTTTTAATCCAGACGCGAATCATCAAACCGCGATCGCCAAAATTATCTATCCCTAAAACTTGGGGTGTTTCCACAATTTGGCGTTTCCATTGTGGATCTTGATTCATGTTGAGAGCCACATCTTTAATTAACTGCAAAGCCTGTTCAATATCAGTATGATAAGCCACTGGAATCGTTAAATCGGCTCTTGACCAACGACTCGAAAGATTCGCCACCACTTTAATTTCACTGTTGGGAATCGTAATCAAGCGTCCTTCTGCGTCTCGTAGCTGTGTCATCCGTAAGTTGAGATTTTCGACTAAGCCGCCGACATCTCCCACAGCAATCACATCGCCTAAAGCATACTGATCTTCAATGATGATCAAAAAGCCATTAATCGCATCTTTGATCAAGTTCTGCGAAGCTAAAGACACCGCCACACCGACTAAACCCGCACCCGCTAGCAGGGGGACGATATCGATACCAAAGAAAATCAAGGCTAGGAGAATGCCAACCCCCACCCAAATCAAAGTCACAATACTTTTAGTTACACCAGAGAATGTAGAAACTCGCAGTTTCAAACGTTCGGAGGTTGCGGAATTTAATAAAGCACCACTGCTGATGAGGGTTGAGGTGAAGCGGTCAATTAGGGCAAAACTCAGACGAATAACTACATAAGTCCCGACTATAATTAGACCCAATTTTAAAGGAATTTGGGCGGCTGTGACAATCCCTACTTGCAATACCCTGGTATAAGGAAATAAACCCAAAATGATAAAACTACCACCGCCCCAAATCCCCCCTTGGGTGATTTGAAACAAGCGTTTTTTGACTTCTTGAAAATGTTGATGTTGCTGTTGATTTAGCTGAGATGTAATATTTTCAGCGTCTTGTGAAGGGGCGGGAATAGGTTCTATGGAATTTTGTTTAGAACGACGCTGCCAAGTATAAACTCCCCAACCAGCTACAAGCATGGCGAGGGCGATACCAGCAGCGATTTTACCTTGGTTGAGCAGAAATTGCGGCTGTCGCTCTCGTTTAGCCCGTTCTAGCCCGGTTTTCACATCTTCAACAATTTGTTGTGCCAAGATTGAGGGATCTATCTGTTGCAGTCTAGCGTCTGCGGTGGTGACAGTCATCAGGTATTTACCGTTGACTTCAATGATTGGTAATCCATTGACTGTGCGGGTATTGACTTCAACTTGTTGTGCATCTGAGCGAAAGAATTTTGTACTGATTTGTGAGAGATTCTGTTGGATATTTTGCGAACGATCTGAAAAGTTGCTTCTGGATGCGGCAATTTGAAATAATCGCCTACCATCCAAATACACCCAATCTGATACAGTTCGGTTATTCGTTTCATTGCTCAGATTGTTAGGAGCTGGCAATTGAGGTAAAAGAGGAATCTGGGCAGTAACTTTCGGCACAGAAGCAACATTCAACGCTGTTGTACCTGCGATCGCCGCAGATCCACCCCATACTGGTTTACTACCCAAAAAGCCGGGTACTGACTGGCTAGAACCTGCTGTTGCTGCCGTTGTCACCGCCACAGCTATCGTGCATCGAGCGATCGCCAAAAATTTAAAGCGCACTCAAAGACCTCCTTTAGCGAAATTTACTGTAGACTGCTCCTCAAACCACCTTTCACATTTAACTTGTTACTTGGGTAAATGTACCTATCAAAAGTTAAGTTTTATTCCCATACAATTAAGTTGGGGTATTCTAATCCTTGAGATAGATGACAAATGAGTTCATCTGTCATGAGAAGTAATCATAAGAGTTGCCAATCTGTATACTCTTACCAAAAATAAATGTAAAAGAAAAAAGCCAGATATGCAGTTAAACAGGAAAGAGGCAAGGGAAAACAGCTAAAAGCCTGCCTCACCCATCTCAGACGGCGATTTATCCCTTGGTAGGGATGAGGGAGTGGGGGGAGATGAAGGAGTGGGGGGAGATGAGGGGGATGTGGGGGATGTGGGAGTGGGGGGAGAAGACTTTTACCCAGTCAGCTGTCAACAGTCAACCATCTTCATTTTGAATTTTGTACGCCTTTGGCGTTCCCGCAGGGTATTTTGAATTTTGAATTTTGAATTCCCCTCCCTAGTCGTGGCATACTATAGTAAAGCACGTAACAAATTACGTAGCTTTTTTTACTTTTTTGAGGTAATTGTTAATGACCGCAACTTCTCCCCGATTAAAGCACGAGGTTAAAGACCTCGCCCTCGCTCCCTTGGGAAGACAGCGTATTGAATGGGCTGGACGGGAAATGCCTGTATTACGGCAAATCCGCGATCGCTTTGAGAAAGAAAAACCATTTGCCGGGCTGCGTCTTGTAGCTTGCGCCCACGTTACCACAGAAACCGCACACCTAGCGATCGCGCTCAAAGCGGGTGGTGCTGATGCTGTGTTAATTGCCAGTAACCCTTTATCAACTCAAGATGACGTAGCAGCTTGCTTAGTCACTGATTACGAAATTCCTGTATTTGCGATTAAAGGCGAAGATGCGGCAACCTACAACCGCCACGTGCAAATCGCCTTAGACCACCGTCCCAACATTATTATTGATGACGGTAGCGATGTAGTTGCAGACTTGGTGAAAAACCGTCAGCACCAAATTTCTGATTTAATTGGGACTACAGAAGAAACCACCACCGGGATTGTGCGTTTACGCGCTATGTTAAACGATGGGGTGTTAACCTTCCCCGCGATGAACGTTAACGACGCAGACACCAAGCACTTCTTTGATAACCGCTACGGTACAGGTCAATCTACCTTAGACGGCATTATCCGCGCTACAAACATCTTGCTGGCTGGTAAAACCATTGTAGTAGCTGGTTATGGCTGGTGCGGTAAAGGTACTGCTTTACGGGCGCGTGGTTTGGGTGCTAACGTTATCGTTACCGAAATTGACCCGATTAAAGCGATTGAAGCGGTAATGGATGGTTTCCGGGTGTTACCCATGTCTGAAGCTGCACCTCATGGTGATTTGTTTATTACCGTGACAGGTAACAAGCACGTAGTCCGGGGTGAACACTTCGACCTAATGAAAGATGGTGCGATCGTTTGTAACTCTGGTCACTTTGATATTGAGTTAGACTTGAAATACTTAGCAAGTCAAGCCAAGGAAATCAAGACTGTTAGACCTTTCACAGAGCAGTATATCCTCAACAGTGGTAAATCTGTGATTGTACTGGGTGAAGGTCGTTTAGTTAACCTCGCTGCTGCGGAAGGACATCCTAGCGCGGTGATGGATATGAGTTTTGCTAACCAAGCGTTAGCTTGTGAATACCTGGTGAAGAATAAGGGTAAATTAGCACCTGGTTTGTATTCTATTCCCACTGAGGTTGATCAAGAAATTGCTCGTTTGAAGTTGCAAGCTTTGGGTATTGCAATTGATAGTTTGACAGCAGATCAGATTGAGTATATCAATTCTTGGCAGTCTGGAACTTAATCATTTAAAACCCATATCCCGACAGGGAATTAATTCCCTGTCTAATAGTTGAAGTCATCTAAAGATGACTAGGGAAAATGAAGGTCTTTTAGTAAACTAAAGTTTACTTTGGCTATTAGCCCGGAACTTCAGTTCTGGGGGGGTTTGGAAGCTAAATTATTAATAGTTTTTTGGGGATGGGCGTTTTGCTTGTTCCTTTTTTTTAACGAACCACGAAGACACGAAGGACACGAAGGAAGAAGGGAAGAAGAGAAGAAGGTATTGCTTGAGAATTTAGGTATAATCTAAGATAGAAAATATGGCTTTATGTTTTTATGTCAGCGAAGGATATTTTTCATAATGCAGTTAGGTTAGCTTTAGAGAAAGATGGTTGGTTAATTACTGCTGATCCTTTAATATTTATAGTAGATACTATAGAATTTCGTATTGATTTAGGAGCAGAGCGACTTTTAGGCGCAGAAAAAGAAGGACAAAAAATCGCTGTTGAGATAAAATCTTTTTTAGGGAAATCGGCAATTAGTGAATTTCATACAGCTTTAGGACAAACACTTAATTACCGTTCTATTTTAAGAACAGAAGAACCTGATCGTATTTTATATTTAGCAATTAGTTATGAAATATATACAGCATTTTTTCTGAAACCTGTGATTCAAAACATAATTGGTGAACATAACTTAAAATTATTGATATTTGAAGGTAGCAAACAGGAGATTGTTTTATGGAAGGAATAAATTATTCTGAATTAGTACAGACTGTATTAGCAAGACATACAGAAAGTCATTTAGCTAAGGGAACAGAACTACAATTAATATTTGATAATCAAAGAGATCATTATTTAGTAATTCATCTAGGATGGGAAGGTGAAAAACGGACTTATGGTTCAATGATTCATATAGATATTATCAACGGAAAAATCTGGATTCAGTGCGATTTTACAGAGGAAGGGGTAGCTAATGAGTTGGTAGAATTAGGTGTTCCGAAATCTGATATTGTTTTAGGTTTTAGATCACCTTATGTTAGGCAGTTTACTGGTTTTGCATCGGTTTAAACTCTCATTGAATTTTAAACTGCTTGCTTTAGATAAAAAAATTAACTAACGTAGAGCAGGACGTTTTATTATATCAGGAGGTAGTTGCAGACCATCCAATCCAGAAAGTTGCCTTACCCCAGACATAAAGATAGTATGTATAATGTTTTGGTGGTTAATAGCTTCTATAGAGTTTACAGAACATAAAAAATTACCGAATTTTTCTCCATCAAGGTTTGCTCCAATAATTAATTTGCCATTATAAATAGAGAAATTAGTAGGTATTTTTTCGCAATATTTTAAATATTCGTTTACAGCTAAACTGATATATCCGTTTTTATAGAGTGACACTTCTAACTTAAAGGGTTTTTGCATCATCTCCGAACTAATAGGAAGTTTGGCAATTATTTTATTTAATAATCGCCTTTGAGAGCCAAAAGTTTCAAAAATTAAAAATTTTGTAGTTTGTTGACAAGATAAGCCTAAAATATTACTTTTTTCCTTTTCTTTTTGCTTATTGCCATAAACAAATATAAAGCCTTGTTTATTTATTTGTTGTAATTGTAATTCTAGACAAATTCTAATTCCAAAATTCGCTTGTTCTCGTATAGGAATTTGTATGTAAGAATTGTTAAACCAACAAGTTGGATTATCATAACCGTCCTTGATTAGCTTGCCATTATTGACAATCATAGGTTGGCGGTTCATAATAGCAGAGTAGCCGTTGTTATCGCCATTAAATTTTTCAAAAATATCCTTGTAGGCAGCGACAAGGCAACGAGCTATATCATGAGTTAACCGTAAATATGTTTCTGGTATTTCACAAATAACATCATGATATAGCTTATTTAAATCAGGCTGATTAACTTCAAAATTAGGTTGCCAATGAATAGAACCAT
This sequence comes from Anabaena sp. 4-3, assembly GCF_001597745.1. GTDB lineage: Bacteria > Cyanobacteriota > Cyanobacteriia > Cyanobacteriales > Nostocaceae > Trichormus. The sequence goes on from NZ_LUHJ01000026.1 coordinate 438,578, forward strand.
TATAGGCAATTGCAAACACAAAATTCTGTAAGGTATATAATTGATTTTCGTATTTAATAATGGGAGCAGCTAGAAAATCTTGAATTTTTATATACTTACTATCTTGATGATTATAAATTTGTGTGCAGCATTCGATATTTATAGTAATGCCTAATCTATTTGGAAAATTTTTATTTACTGGCACAAGTATAATTAGGTCATATTTGTATAACTCATGAGCTAGTGATCTTGGTGTATCTTGCTCAAGTATGACATTTCTTATAAAAAGTGCTAAATCTTCAAACCGATTATCAAGTTCTTGTTCAGCAAATATTTGTAACTTATTGTAATATTCTAAGCCTCTTATTTTTTTATCGAAAGGATTTTTGTTGAAATTTTTATTCATATTTCTTATCCATTAACAAATCAAAATATTGGTAGGACTGTTGTAGTATAAGTAGGGTGCGTTAACCAAGTGTAACACATCAATTATTTTTCAGATGTAGGTTGGGTTGAGTAACGAAACCCAACATCTTTATAATTTGATTGCGTTGGGTTGCACTTTGCTTAACCCAACCTACGAATATAAATATTTTTTTGTAAATGTGCAAACTTATATAGTATATATTATAGTATAAAATTAACCCTATGCCAGCTAGAGATATTTACCATAATTCCGTGAGAAATTCCCTAGAAAAAGATAATTAGCAAATCACCAAAGATCCATTTATTATACAATCGGGTACAAGAGATTTATATATAGACTTAGGTGCAGAAAAACTTATAGCCGCCGACAAAACTGGACAGAAAATAGCAGTCGAAATTAAAAGCTTTATAGGTGCTTCTCCAGTCACCGACTTAGAAAACGCTTTAGGGCAATATATCCTATATTATGACATCCTCAGTCGCTTAGAACCTGACCGTCGCTTATATCTCGCTATTCGTCAAGAAACCTACTCCGAACTATTTCAAGAACCAATTGGTAAAATATTATTAGAAAATCAACGCCTTTGTTTACTTGTATTCGATTCAAAACGAGAGGTGATACTGCAATGGATACCTTAGATAATTATCGCCAAATTATTCAAAAAATATTAACCGAATATTCCCAACTACCCTACGCTTACGGAGAACTAGAAAGACAACTAATAATAGACCAAAACGCCAACCATTACCTATTACTAACATTAGGATGGGAAAATAATCAACGGGTGCATGGTTGCTTAGTCCATATTGACATTATCAACGATAAAATCTGGATTCAAAGAGACGGAACAGAATACGGTATAGCAAACGAACTTGTTAACGCTGGTATTCCTAAAAATCAAATTGTTTTAGCCTTCCAACCAGCCGACATCAGACAATATACAGAATTTGCAGTTGCTTAAAACTTTGCGTTCTTCCTTGCTAAACTAAAAACATTCCTACAAACTCATCCCATTGTTATGAAACATCTATACATATCCCCCCATTCCCTGCCTTGCGGCACGCTGCGCGAATGTGGGGAAGGGGGGTGAGGGGGGTGAGGTTTCCCAGCATTGGCTATGAACAACAATACTGTTCCAACATCCTCTTACAGTAAATGCTGCAAACGAGTCAAGCGTTCTGAATAATTCTTAATCACCATTAGAGCAAACATTGGCGTTTCTTGAACAGCAAACAGAAACCGCTTTTCATTTAAGTAAGCGAGTTTACAATCAGAGTGCGCGATCGCAGTATAAGTCCTGTTTTGTACGCCTACCAATACACCAGCACCAAATACTTCACCAGCCTCAATAGTTTCTACAACTTTACCATTGACTGATATATCTACTGTTCCCTCTACAATACCATACATATATTCACCAGGCTGTCCTTCTGTAAAGATGACTTCACCGGCTGAAAATACTTTATGGTCAGATTGTTTCTGAAATATACCAATCGTTATTACAGGACTTAACATAAATTCCACCTGCAAAATTCCTAAATGTCAACGCAGCTTCAAGATTGCTCATCTCAAAGCCGAGTCAAGTATACTACTGACTGGAAAGTAAGATTCACTATGCAAAATATCATTAATCACTTTCCGAAACACAACTTTGTGCCAAATTGGCAACCATTTAGTGATTCACACTGGTATTATTTATATTGTGCAAGGGGTGTAGCAAAAGTAGCCCCGACCGCAAGGTTGGGGTAACTTCTGCAAAATATCTGGGTTAATTTACGCTTCATGTTCTGCGGCTAGTCATATCATGTCCGTTTGAATAGTTATCATATCTGTTGTGCTAGGGAACAGGGAACAGGGAACAGGGAACAGGGAACAAGAAAAGATTAGCATCGACAACTTTTCATAAGTAATTAGCCGGACGTGATATCATATCCTGTTCGCTTCAAATCAGATGATGACATCAGTTTTCGGCTAGTTAGACTACAGTATAGAGACGTTACTTACAACTGCACCGTAGAGACGTTGCATGCAACGTCTCTACAAGGTTTTGAAACTTTTGACTTGATTTTATAGCCAATGCCTAACTTCTAACGCCTAAACTCTGTTCTAATAACTCACTAGCTTGGGTTAAAGAGTCCAACACTTGATAAGCTAAACACTTGATGTCTGGTGATGGTTGTTCGATGTCGGGAACCATAATTGGGTACATCCCAGCACTAAAGGCGGCTTCTATCCCTACACAAGAGTCTTCAAACACCACACACTGCACAGGTGCAACATTAATTCTGCGACTGGCTTCTAAATAGATATCTGGTGCGGGTTTACCTTCAGCAACATCTTCACTGGTGACAATGGTTGTAAAGTAATGCAGAATTCCGGCGTTGGTTAAACGGCGAATGGTGCGACTGCGTGATGTGCCTGTGGCTAAGGCGATGACTATCCCCAAATGCTTTAACTGACGCAATAAATCTAATACACCTGCTTTTAATGGTAAACCTTCTTGCAACTCCCGGCGATCGCCTATTTCGATCCGTTGTGCTGTCACCGACTCAAAAGGAAAATGATTACCGTATCTTTGTTTGAGAATTTTTTCCCGCCAAGATAAATCACGCCCGACAAACTCGTAATAAAAATCATCACTCATAATATAGCCATGACTGGCTAAAGCTTGTTTCCAAGCCCAGCGCGCAATGCTTTCTGTATCAAACAGCAACCCATCCATATCAAAAATTGCGGCTCGGATATTTGCTAGCACACCCACACCTCTGGTTATACCTTAACAACACCTAATTATGTAATTATGCCGTTTATTGGTTATCCAACCTCTCGCATTTAATCATCAGAAAATTTGGACTTAATTATGCACTCCCAATTGAGAAAAACTAACTTGCTGACTGCATCTTGCCTATTACCTTTATATAACAAAAGAATCCTAGTGACAGCCCCTAGAAATTACGCATCTCGGTTATCTGCACAAATCATTTCTCAAGGTGGACTGCCTATACTCATGCCCACTATCGAAACTTGCAATTTATCTAATTATACATATTTAGATGCGGCTCTCAAAACTATCAGTCAATTTGACTGGATTACTTTTACCAGTAGAAATGGCATCATCGCTTTTTTTGAGCGAATGTATGAACTAAATATATGTTTATCTCAATTGCAAAATTGCCAACTATGTGCATTGGGTAAAGATGCAGATATATTATTATCTTTCTGTGACAAAGTTGATTTGATCCCCAAGGAATCTAGTCCGAAGGGAATTGTCAACGAACTATGTCAAATACCTGGAATTGCTGGCAAAAAAGTTTTAGTCCCTGCGCCAGAAGTTATTGGTATACCTGAACCAAATGTAGTTCCTAACTTAATAGCGGATTTACAAAAATTAGGAATGCAAGTCACCCGGATTTCTACATATATAACTCAATGTTTAGATAAAAATATTTACCCATTGGAATTAAGCTTAATTTCTCAAGGCTTGATTGATGTTATTGCCTTTAGTAGTACAGCCGAAATCACCAGTTTCTTAACAATGCTTAACTCAAAAAGCGAGTTAGAAAAATGTATCATAGCTTGTTTTGGCCCTTACACAGCAGCTAACGCCAAAAACATGGGGATAAATGTAGATATTGTCTCTACAGACTTTAGTTCATTTGAGGGATTTGTGCAAGCGATCGCCCAATTTTATCACCATCCTGAATGATTTAGAAAAAAACACCCGACTTTTTTTATAAGTCGGGTATCTTTTAATTAACCAACAGAATCTAGATTAATTTTAACAACTTTATTTTTTTCTTCCTCAGCTTTCGGCAAAATTAAATTTAAGATACCATCTTTATATTCTGCCTTGACATTGGTATTTTGAATGCGAACAGGTAAAGGAATCACACGTTGGAATTTACCATAGTGGAATTCACTCTTGATAGTACCTTTATCTTCCGTCTTAGTTTCAGATTTACGTTCACCCCTCACGTAAACAGCCTTATCAGTGACTTGTAAATCTATATCTTTAGCTTCCATCCCAGGGATTTCTAACTTTAGATGCACAGCATCATCTGTTTCATGTAATTCAGCCGCCGGAACTTTCACTAAAGTTCTATCAAAGATTGTGGTAGGTAACATATCTTCTTCAAAAATCCGATTTAGTTGGCGTTGTATTGTGTTCAACTCTTGCCAAGGATTCCAACGTACCAGTGTCATATCACTACCTCCTATATGGTTTGTTTTGAGAATCAATTAATGCTTTAAACTTTTGATTTGTTTTTATCTTATTCATAAATGTAGGTGGTGCAAATTCGGTTTTTATCACCTGATAAATGATGATTTCCGAACGTGTAAAAACCGTATTTAAGGTACGGTAAACCGTTCTGATGGTGACAAATCAATTCAAAATTAAAGAATCTTTGGGAAATGGGAAGATGAGGGAGATGAGGGGGATGAGGGAGATGAGGGAGATGAGGAGGATGAGGGAGATGAGGAGGATGAGGAAGAATAAATGACTAATGACTAATGACTAATGACTAATGACTAAATCCATTAGTTGTTATCTACATAGCAGAATTACTCAAGTAATTACTCATAGGATTGAGATAGAGCAGAGGCAATGAATAACTCTGGATGATTGTTAAAATTTACCGAAAAATATGTTAATCAATTGGGTTTACCTGCTGGGAGCAATTATTTTTGAAGTTCTAGGCACAACCTGTATGAAATTATCAGCAGGATTTAATAATCTTATTCCTTCCATTTTGATATTTGTATTTTATGGGGTTGGTTTTACCTTCTCTACCCTCGCCTTAGAAAAACTTGATGTTGGTGTTGCATATTCTATTTGGTCAGGTTTAGGAACTGCTTTAATTGCTAGTATAGGGATTATTTGGTTTCGTGAGTCTATGAACTTGGTCAAATTTATTTCGATTGTGTTAATTATCACGGGTGTAATTGGCATAAATTCAAGTAAATAAAGCTACGACTGCTGTTGTCTAATCCTAGTAATAACCATTTGGAAAAGCATCTGAGAAAAAAACCTCATTCATTATGTACATGAACGAGGTATATAGCAGAGGAAATCAACAAATGTGATCAGTCTAACATTGCGTTTGAAGACAGGAGAGTGTATCGCGATCGCTACTATCAACTATAATGGCAGCAGACTAAACTAATTTAGCCTGCTTTTTTGTGAGCAGAAGGAGCTTAGACCTTATGCAATCAGGAGTGCAATCACTTTACTGGCAATACTCTAGCAGAGTGAATTTTGTCTGTGTAGCCAGTTTGGCGTTTTTTTTTGATGCGCTGACAAAGTGCTATAGTTGAAAATCAACTACCCATAGAGATGTTCACAAGTATCTCGCAGTTAAACCCGAACAATTATCTTACAGAAATCCCGCCAATATTTATACTCAGATTTGTCAAAATTAATCAGCCTATAAAATATAACAGTGTCTTAACTTGTTGTTAAATTTCTAGAATGAAGTTGGTAAAATCTATTGATTTAAATATTTGTCCTTATCGCGGTTTACAAGCTTTTAGGGAAGAAGATTCTCAGTATTTCTATGGTAGAGAAACCTTCACCCAGCAGATAATCGCTGAATTAGGGAAAAAGTCATTTATCGCTGTGGTGGGGGCTTCTTGCAGTGGCAAATCTTCCTTAGTGCAGGCTGGTGTCATGGCGCAACTGCGGCAGGGGAAACAATTACTCGGCACTCAAGACTGGTGGATAAACGGCTTTCGCCCTGGTGCAAATCCTCTAGCGGCTTTATGTCGTTGCTTGGTTGATAGCGCAGCTGAGGAAGAAAAACCCTATCAGCAAATGCAATTGCCGCATATATTTCACCAAGGTGGGGAAGAATGGGCTGATTGGGTGAAGCAGCGTCCTGAACCAATGGTAGTTTTAGTAATAGATCAGTTTGAAGAATTATTTACCCAGGCAGCGAGTGAAGATAGACAAAGATTTCTGGAAATTGTCTTGACAACACTGGCACAGATACCCGAAAAGTTAAAACTCATCATCACTTTACGGGCTGATTTTATTGCACCTTGTTTAGAAGTACCAACCTTAGCCCAGCTTTTACAGCAGTCGAGTATCTTTTTACCGCCTGGTTTAAGTCAAGAAGAATATCGTCGCATTATTCTGCAACCTGCCAAACAAGTCGGGTTAACAGTCGAGTCAGACTTGCTAGAGGCATTATTGCAGGAGTTAGACTACTCACCTGGGTATTTACCATTGTTGGAATTTGTTCTACAACAATTATGGGAGTACCGTGAGCATGGAGTCATCACTTTACAAGCATATCAGCAATATTTGGGCGGAATCAAAGGCGCGTTAGAAAAGACAGCCCAAGCAGTCTATGATAGTTTAGAACCAGAAGCGCAAGAATGCGCCCGGTGGATTTTTTTAACCCTGACACAGTTGGGTGAAGGTACAGAAGATACTAAACGACGGGTATTGAAATCAGAGTTAGTTGTGAAAAAATACCCGGCGGCTTTGGTGGAAAGAACATTGCAGATATTAATTGCCGCTAAGTTGGTAGTAGTCAATGTAGAAGATGAAACGATAGGGGAACTAGAAAAACCAGGAAGACAAGCTAGCAATTCTCCCCCCACTTCCTCATCTCCTATTCCCTGCGTCACTGTAGAAGTAGCCCATGAAATTTTAATTCGCCATTGGTCAACACTACGCTGCTGGTTAGAGGAAAATCGTAGTAAACTGCGATCGCAGCGTCAAATTGAACAAGCTGCTAATTTATGGCAGCAACATCACCGCCAAGCTGAATTTCTCCTCCAAGGTGTACGCCTAGCAGAAGCCGAAGAAATTTATCTCAATTATACTGATGAGTTGTCTTTGGATGCACAGAACTACATTGCGGCAAGTTTACAAGAAAGACGACGGCAACAACTCAAAGAACAAAACCGCCTCAGACGAGCGCAAAGGGCTATAGCTATTATCAGCACCCTAGGATTGACAGCTTTTGGTTTAGCAGTGTTTGCTTACCAGAAAACCCAAACAGCCCAGTTACAAGAAATTCAAGCTGTCAATTCCCTTTCCAGAAATTACCTTCTTTCCCATCAGCAGTTAGAAGCATTGTTAGCTGGTGTGCAAGCTGGCAGAGAAGTGCAAAGAATCAACTTCGGACTACCCGTCGATGTCCGTAATCAAACGGCAACTATCCTCCAACAAGCTGTTTACAGTACCCAGGAACGTAACCGCTTTCTACATAATTCTTGGGTAACTAGCGTCAGTTTTTCGCCGGATGGTGAGATATTAGCGGCTGGCAGTGCTGACAATACAATTAAAATTTGGCACAGAAATGGCAATCTAATGTCCATGTTAACAAATCACACCGATGGAGTCAATAGTGTGATGTTTTCCCCAGATGGGAAAATGTTAGCCTCTGGTAGTGCTGACAATACCATTAAACTCTGGAATCGTAGCGGTCAATTACTTACCACTCTCAAGGGTCATACTCGTGCAGTTAATAGTGTCAGCTTCTCCCCAGATAGTCGAATTATCGTCTCTGGCAGTGCTGACAATACGATCAAACTTTGGACTCGTGACGGACAGCTAATTCTCACACTCAACGGCCATCAGGGGGGTGTGAATTCTGTCAGCTTCTCCCCAGAAGGTGATACTATCGCCTCTGCTAGCGATGATGGTACGATTAAATTATGGAGTTTAGACGGTCGTCTGCTCACAACTATCCCCGCCCATACTCAGGAGGTGTGGAGTGTCACTTTTAGCCAGGATGGTAAAACCATAGCTTCTGCTAGTGCCGATCATACAGTGAAACTCTGGACTCGTGACGGTACTTTACTCAGAACTTTGGAAGGACATAATGAAGATGTCTGGCGAGTGATTTTTTCCCCCGATGCACAGATGATTGCTACTGCCAGTGCGGATAAAACTATTAAAATCTGGTCAATGGATGGTAATTTACTGGAAACATTCCTAGGGCATAAGCATGAAGTCAACAGTCTCAGTTTTAGCCCGGATGGTAAGATTCTCGCTGCCGCTAGTCATGATAATACCGTGAGACTGTGGAATGTGGAAAGAACAGTACCCAAAACTTTTGATGGGGATAAAAGTAGCGTTAATCGGGTGAGCTTTATCAATGATGGTAATAGCATCGCCTCTTTAAGTGCTGATTATACCATCAAGCTTTGGACTTTAGACGGAAAATTAACTAAAACTTTGACTGCTCCTATTCCTGATGTTGCCAGTATCAGCTTGAGTGCTGATGGTAATAGAGTAGCATTAGCAGGTGCAGATCAAAGGATTCAAATTCGCGATCGCAATGGTACATTACTGCACACCATGCAAAATCATAGCCATTGGGTAACAAGCATGAGTTTCAGCCCAGATAATCAACTCATCGCCGTTGGTAGCGCAGACAAAACCATCAAACTTTGGACTGTACAAGGTAGTTTCCTGCATACTCTTTCAGGACATAATGGTTGGGTGACAGATATCAAATTTACCCCAGACGGTAAGAGAATTATTTCTGCTAGTGCTGATAAAACTATTAAAATTTGGAACTTAAACGGTAAGCTATTAAATACCTTACAAGGTCACAGTGCCAGTGTTTGGAGTGTGAATATTTCTCCTGATGGACAAACCATTGCCTCAGCTAGTCAGGATGAAACCATAAAACTTTGGAATTTAGACGGTGAATTACTCAACACCCTAGAAGGGCATAATGATTTAGTATTTAACGTCAGTTTCTCACCGGATGGTAAAACTTTGGCCTCGGCTAGTGATGACGGCAGAATTAAACTGTGGAATGTTGCCAATGGAACTTTATTAAAAACATTACCAGGTCATCAAGGCGGTGTCAAGAGTGTTAGCTTTAGTCCCAACGGTAAGCTATTGGTGTCTGGGGGGCAGGATAGTACAGTCAAACTGTGGAACTTAGAAGGAATAGAACTACAAACCCCTAACTTAGATCAACTACTCAATCAAGCGTGCGATCGCCTAGCCGATTATCTCACAACTAACCCCAATATCACCACAGAAGATTATCAATTATGTTTTGGGGATTAGTTATTAGTCACGTCGCTCCGCTCCGAATTCAAAATTCAAAATTCAAAATTCAAAATTCTGGCAGTCATTGGTCATTAGTTGTTAGTCAATGACTGTACAAACTGCTGTCTTTACAATATCATTACACAATGTTCCATATTATTACGGTTTTAAGCACATACATTTATGTAGAAATCTAGATAAAGTGAGTTTTTTGTGCATTTATGAAAATCAGCCAAATCCTAAAACTAGCTGTAATTCCTGTTGTGACTGCATTTAGCATTCTGGGGATATCAAATATAGCCTTAGCTGACTACTTAACCAGCCAGGGAATAGGAGGAGATTACCGTTACGAATTATGGTCTACTGATGATAACAAGAATTACTATTTAAAAATTTGGTTACGTAATGCCAACCCCAAAAGTAGCCCATACAGAGTAACTAGATACTTCAACTCTACTAGGGACGCTCTCATTTATTTTGATTGCTACTACGCTGAAAGAAGTTTACCACAATGTCCTAAATAATCATCCTGCAAAAATAACCAATCTTTAGGGCGTATTTCTACAAAGAATTTATTGGTATTGTCAGGTTTCATCTAACTGACACAACCTACCGACAACCAAATTGGGATAATTTATTTTTAGTGTTCCCTCATCCCTTCCTTTGCACATTCTCAGCTAAGAACTTCATCACCATCCACATAATGAGATTTTTATTCAAATTGATAGGTTTAGCATTACTGCTAGCCGGAGTTTACTTCCTTGGTCAAAATATTTACTTTACTACCAACGTATATCCTTATTGGTGGCGTGGAATAGCTGCTGATGCTTCCATACTCTGTCTCACCTCTGGAATTTTAATGTTATTTGTGCTACCCCGTCAAGATAAATCTGTAGGTTGGGTAGCATTGGGAATAGGAATTTTGCTAATTTTTCTCAGTAGCCGTGCTATTCTTAGTCCTACAAGTCTTTGGCAATTTTGCCTGTCAATGGCTTGTTTTATCGGCGGATATCAATTATTGACCACAGGTCGCCTCAACATTTAAACTTAGGGATACATATTCATCTGCGTACCCTGCGGGTTCGCGGTAGCGTCTCGTAAGAGAAGCAAGCTATATCTGCGTTTATCTGCGTTTAATTTTTTATCCCTGCATAAAAACTTGCCACGGTATCTAATAGAAAATAGGGACTGGGGACAAATCAATTCAAAATTCGTCTTGAAAAGTTTCCTACGGCGGGAAACCCGCCTACAGAACTTTTCGCAAAATTCAAAATTAAAGAATTATTGAGAAAATTCTCCCCTGCTTCCTTCCATTCTCTATTCTCTCACGAAAATGCCCCGTGCTGTTGCTACCAGTAACTCAAAACAAACTAAAACCACTGTCACCCCGAAACTGTGGTTACTATTGGTGGGAGTTAACCAATACCAAGATGCACAACTGCCATGTCTGCGTTATTCCGCCGTAGACTGTCAAGCATTAGCAGCAGCTTTAAAAGATGCCACTAAAGAGCAATTTTCCCAAAAAGACATCAACATTTATCATGATTTAGCAACAGAATTACCACTGTTAGCTAATATTAAACATAGCTTACAACATATCACCCAATCAGCCCAACCTACCGATACAATTTTATTTTATTTTTCCGGTCATGGAATGCTGCAACCAAACACGCAGCAAGCATTTTTATGTTTGGCGGATACACAAAAAGACGACTTAGAAAATACAGGTTTAGCTGTTAAGGAATTATTAGAATATTTAAGTAATAGCGGTGTCCAAAATCAGATAGTTTGGTTAGATGCCTGTCATAGTGGAGGTATGACATTACGGGGGCTAAATCCCACACAGCAATTAGTTTCAATCTTACAGCAACGCGCAGCGAAAAGTCAAGGTTTTTATGCTTTGCTTTCTTGTGACACTAATCAACAATCATGGGAGTTTCCCGAACTAGGACATGGGGTATTTACATATTATTTGATGCGGGGCTTGCGTGGGGATGCGGCGGATGCTCAAGGTGTGATTTCTGCTGATGGTTTATATCGCTATGTTTATCATAAAACCCTACAATATATAGATAAGACTAACCAACAATTAAGGTTAATTAACCAACAGAAACGGGGGAAAGGAGACAACGAGCTTTATAGTGAATATCCGCTACAAACACCAAAGCGGATAGTGGAGGGGATTGGGGAATTAATTATTGGTAAATTACCTGCGATCGCTCAATCATTACCACCCAGGCAAGCCCTAGTCATAGAAGGCATTATCGGCGCACAAACAGCATTAGATTTCAGTAAAATATTAGCTAGTGCTGGAGCATTTGACTTAGAATATTTACCCCGTGGAACTAACACCACCGCCCAAGATATCCGTGACAACATTAAAGAATGTCTCCGTTCCACCAACCAACCACAGCGACAACAAACTGACGAACCTATCACCGTTTTATTATATTTACGAGGACGACTAGAAGAAACCCCCACCGGAGAAGCAGCCTTAGTCTTATTAGATAATATTTGGTTAAGTCGTTCTTGGCTCCGACAACAGTTACGCCGTTCTCCGGTGACACAACAAATTATTATTTTAGATTGTCCAGTCGCCAGTGATAACGTAGCATTGCAAGACTGGATAGAAGACTTACAATTAAATTCAGAAACCGGACAATGTATCATTACTGCAATTAGTCCCAAATATAACCCAGAATTATTTACTCAAGCACTCATTGAAACCTTAAAAAATGCTTCTGTTTCTACAGGTTTATCAGTAGCAGCTTGGATAACCCAATTACAAATTCATCTAGCCGCACAGACACAAATCACCCCATCTTTAACCCTACAAATTTGGCTATCAGGTACACAAGGCGTAATTGAAATTATTCCCGCTACAACTGGTACAAACAACCAGAAAAAATTAGCCGCTTTAGATTTAAAAATTTGTCCTTATCGTGGGTTAAAAGCCTTTAGCGAAAAAGACGCGCAATATTTCTATGGTAGAGAATCTTTAACGCAACAATTAATTGCTCTCATTGCACACAAATCATTTTTAGCCGTAGTCGGTGCGTCTGGTAGTGGTAAATCTTCAGTAGTACAAGCAGGATTAATCGCGCAACTACGCCAAGGAAAACAATTACCCGGTAGTGATACCTGGTTAATTAAAAGCATACGCCCAGGCGCACACCCGTTAGAAGCTTTAGCGCGACGGTTGGGAGAGTTGAGGGGAGGGGACAAGGTAGACAAGGGGGACAAGGTAGACAAGGTAGAAACTTTTCCCCCATCTCCCCCCAGTCCCCAGTCCCCAGTCCCCAGTCCCCTCGTCCTCGAAGGAATGCTTTACCAAGGAGTAGAAGGTTTTGTCTACTGGTTGCGTAGTCGTCCAGAACCGATGATAGTGTTAGTAGTAGACCAATTTGAAGAATTATTTACCCTTGCACCGCTTGAGGATAGACAGAGATTTTTAGAATTGGTTTTGGGTGCGATCGCCTACGCATCTGATAAATTTAAGTTAGTGGTGACTGTACGTGCAGACTTTATCGCCCCTTGTTTGGAAGTCCCCACACTAGCGAATTTATTACAACAATCTAGTATATTAGTCCCACCACATTTAAGTGATGACGACTACCGTCGTGTTATCGTCAACCCAGCCGAACAAGTCGGGTTAAAAGTTGAACCCGGACTGGTAGAAATTTTACTACAAGAATTAAACCACTCGGCGGGAGATTTACCCCTGTTGGAATTTGTCCTACAACAGTTATGGGAATATCGCCAAGCTGGGGAGTTAACCTTGACAGCGTATCAGCAGCAAATTGGTGGTATTAAAGGCGCATTAGAACGCAAAGCCCAGGAAGTTTACGAAAATTTAGATTCACAGGCGCAAGAATGCGCTAGATGGATTTTTCTCTCACTAACGCAGTTAGGCGAAGGAACAGAAGACACGCGAAGACGGGTATTAAAATCTGAGTTAGTGGTGAAGAAATATCCCGATGAATTGGTCAACAGAACCCTTTCAACGTTAACTGCGGCGAAGTTGATAGTCGTAAATTTAGAAGATGAGGGACTGGGGACAAATCAATTCAAAATTCAAAATACTCCTAGGTCGAAGCAAGCTACAAAATTCAAAATTAACGAATGCTTGGGTGAAAATCTCCCCTCCTCCCTTACTCCCCTATCCCCCTCATCTCCCCTCACTCCCCCTGTAACCATCGAAGTCGCCCATGAAATTCTGATTCGTCATTGGTCAACTTTGCGCTGGTGGTTGGAGGAAAATCGGAGTAGACTGCGATCGCAACGTCAAATTGAACAAGCTGCAACTCTCTGGAAACAAAATCATCAACAGTCAGATTTTTTATTGCAAGGTATCCGTCTCGCTGAAGCTGAAGAAATTTATATTCAATACACAGATGAATTATCGGCGGATGTGCAGAAATTTATCGCTGCTTGTTTAGACGCTAGACAACAACAACAATTAGCCCAAAAAAAGCGACTACGACAAGCACAAACGGCTGTAGCTATCATCAGTGTTTTAGGAATAGCTGCTAGTGGTTTCGGTGGTTTAGCCTATTTCCAAAAACGGGCGGCTCAATTACGCGAAATCTCAGCCTTAAATGCTTCCTCCGAGGCTTTTCTCTTATCTCATCAACAATTAGAAAGTGTAATTGCTAGTGTCAAAGCTGGACGCGAAATTAAACAAGTTTTTTCACCAGCAAAACCAATCCAAATAGCCACGGCGGCAACTTTTCAACAAGCGATTTCTCAAACTCAAGAAATTAATCGCCTTGAAGGTAACACGCAACAAGTCAATGCTGTAACTTTTCATCCCAACGGTAAAATTATCGCCTCTGCCAGTGATGACCAAACTATCAAAATTTGGTCTACAGATGGTCGCTTAATTCAAACCATCACCGGAAATCATCACAGAATTACAGCCATTGCTTTTAGTCCAGATGGTGAATATTTAGCCGCCGCTATTGCCGATAATACTATTAAAATTTATGCTCTCAAAACTTCCTGGCAGTTAATTCACACATTGACCGGACATACAGATATAATTACAGATATCCGCTTTAGTCCTAATAGTCAACTAATTGTCTCATCCAGCTTTGATAAAACTGTAAAATTATGGCGAATCGATGGCAAACTAATCAATAGTTGGAACGCTCATAATGGCTGGGTAAATACTGTTAGCTTCAGCCCTGATGGTAAAACTATCGCCTCTGGTGGTGAAGATAATTTTATCAAACTTTGGCAGATAGCCAATGGTAACTTAATTAAAACTCTAACTGGACAAGGACGTATTACTAAGATTAAGTTTAGTCCTAACGGAAAAATTATTGCTGCTAGTGATGATAAAACTATCAAACTTTGGCACAATAACGGCAAATTTTTACAAACTTTAGCAGGACATAATGACCAAGTTAACAGTATTAACTTTAGTCCCAACAGTCAGCTTTTAGCCTCTGCCAGTGCTGACAACTCAATTAAAATTTGGCGGTTAGATGGTAAAATAATTACAACTATTAAGGGACACGGTGAACAAGTTAGAGATGTAGCTTTTCATCCTGACGGTAAAATCATTGCTTCTGCTAGTAGTGATAAAACTATTAGACTTTGGCAATTAAATTTAAACAATAAATTACAATCAGATAATACTAATTCTGTGAGTTTTCATCCTGCCAATAATACCTTTGCTGCTGCTGGTTGGGATGGTAAGGTGAAAATATGGCAGAGAGATAAAGTTTTTCAGGCTGTACCATTGGTTAGTTTGACAGCACATCAAGATATAATTAACGCAGTTAGTTTCAGTCCTGATGGTAAAACTTTAGCAACAGCTAGCGCAGATAAAACGATTAAAATTTGGAATAGTCAAACTCGCAAGCTCATTACAACCTTAAGCGGACACAATGACAGAATTACCAGCATTAGTTTTAGTCCAGATAATCAAACTATTGCCTCTGGTAGTGCTGATAAGACTGTGAAAATCTGGCAGTTGAATAATGGTAAACTATTAAAAACCATTACAGGCTATAGAGATGAAGTGACAAGTGTTAATTATAGTCCTGACGGTAAATTATTAGCTGCTAGTAGTGCTGATAATAGCGTGAAAATTTGGCAAGTGCAAGACGGTAAGCTAGTCCATAATTTATTAGGACATGGTTTAGCGATCGCCGCCGTAAAATTCAGTCCTGATGGTAAAATATTAGCCTCTGCTAGTTGGGATAATTCTATCAAACTTTGGCAAGTCACAGACGGTAAGCTACTACAAAACCTCACCGGACATACAGACGGTGTAACTAGCCTCAGTTTCACTAGAGATAGTCAAATTTTAGCTTCTGGCAGTGCCGATAATACTATCAAGTTATGGAATATTACAAATGGGACATTACTAAAAACTTTGTGGGGACATCAAGGCAAAATTAACAGTATTAGTTTTAGTCCCGATGATAAAGCTTTGCTCAGTGGTGGTGAAGATGCTGGGGTGAAATTGTGGAATCTAGATTTAGATAAATTAATGCAGCAAGGATGCTTAAATATAGCCAATTATCTTCAGTATAATCCAAATATTAGTCCAAGCGATCGCTTGCTATGTAAGTAGCTGGTTGCAATTAAATATAAAATGTAGGATGGGCATACTTCGACAAGCTCAGTACAAGTCTTGCCCGTCAACAGGCTAGAAGCCTGTTCCACTATCTAACAATTAATTAAGCCTACTTACTTAAATAATTTTAATGGAGTGCGATCGCCAACTATTTCTCAAGTCCTTGTTGGAATGTTTTGATAGCATCAACATGATTAACCATATTAATGCAACGTAACAACAAATCCAAATCAATTCCTTTCACTTCCTCACTACTGGAAACCCTTTCATACTCAAGCGCACTGGCTTCTCCCCGCAGGTGATAAACTTCCAATACACCATCTTCCCAAAACCAAACTTCTGGAATCTTCAACCGTTTATATGCCTCTAACTTATTAATACCACCACTGGTAAACACCACCTCAATCGCCAAATCAGGACGCACTCGCCCAGGAGCAAGTTTATAAGATTCATCTGCTTCTCGTTTGACAGCAGCAGATTCACTTTCCAACGTCATCGAACCCGTGGGAGTAAAATCAAACCCAGCTATCAACAGGTATAATTCTAACAATGAGCCAATTCTTTCCTTAACAGTTTCGTGCGCTTCTCCTGGCCTCCGTCGTATCTCCAACACACCATCTAAAAAAGACAGTCGATAACCAGGACGGTCTAACAACTGCTCAACTGCTTTAAACTCCCTCCATGTCAAACCCTCAAACAGCAGAGGTGATTCCTTTTTGGGTGTTGCGATGGTTGCTGTAGTCATTTACATCTCCAGTCTGTTTCTAGATAATCAATCATCAGCATTGGAGGACAATTTTCTTGATTGTAATCCCAACTTCCCAAATATTTATCGAAAGATAATATTGACTCATACCTGCAATAGATGTATTATTTACTTAAATAGAAGGGGAGTAGCTACTGGCGAAAATTTCCCAGCCAGTACATCTGAATCAACACACTGGCGATGAGCCTGGTTCAGATGACAAATAATCAAGATTTGGCAGCGAGACCTTCACTGAGTTCACATAGCGATGTGAGCTTGGTGAGGTCTTTTGGCATTCATCAAGCTCATATCCTACACAATTTTTCAGGAGCTTGAGACAGTGCTAACAGCGTTTACAGCAGGTTTATTATTAATTACAGTTTCCGAGTTAGGGGATAAAACTTTTTTTATCGCCGTGATATTATCCATGCACCATTCACGGCGATTAGTATTTACAGGAGTGGTAGCTGCTTTAGCTGCAATGACTATCCTATCAGTGTTGTTTGGGCAAGCAGCATCTTTATTACCAAAAGTTTATATTCATTACGCTGAAATCGGATTATTTTTAGTCTTTGGGATTAAGTTGTTATACCAAGCTAGCAAGATGACGGCGGCTGGTGAACAAGCCGCCATGAGCGAAGAAATAGAAGAAGCCAAAGCCGCAGTCGAAAAAGCCGACTTGCAACTACCAAAACAAAAAACAGCCTTATCGATTGTCATAGAAGCATTTATTTTAACATTTATGGCAGAGTGGGGCGATCGCACCCAAATAGCCACCATCGCCCTAGCCGCCGGAAATAACGCCATTGGTGTGACTATAGGCGCAATTTTAGGTCATGCCATTTGTGCAGCGATCGCCGTCATTGGTGGCAAAATGATAGCCGGGAGAATTTCTGAGCGTCAACTCACCTTTGCAGGGGGATGCTTATTTTTAATTTTTGGAGTCGTCGCCGCCTTTGAAGGAGCGTAACAATTCAAAATTCAAAATTCAAAATTCAAAATTCAAAATGGGGATGGTTGACAGTTGACGGTTGATTCGTAAAGAATTTCTACCTCATCCCCCTCATCTACCTCATCCCCCACATCCCCAGTCCCCAATCCCCAATCCCCAGTCCCCAATCCCCCATCTCATGGCTGAGGAGTCTTGTCCGTAGCAGGTGTAGGAGATGCAGCAGGTGTAGGTGTAGCGGATGCAGTCGCCGCCTTGCTAATTTCATCCTTGTATTGGGCGGGAGCTAAAGCCACAGCACTATCAAACAAAGGTTTAGCTTCTGCGGCTTTCCCCTGTTCCTGTAACAGCATCGCCTTAGCCAAAACCGGGCGAAAATCTTGGGGAGCTTTCTTCATAGCTTGATCAAAAGCCGCAATAGCTTGAGGATAGCGTTGTTGGTTAGCGTGAACATTGCCTAATAAAATCTGTACAGCCACTACATCAACACTTCCCGGCTGAATTGTATTAGCTTGAGCCGCCTTAGTCAGAGTATCTTGCAGTAAACCAATAGCGGCTTCTGGGCGTTGCTGATCTAACAACAGAGCCACCATTCCCTGTAAAGCCTTCAAATCTCCGGGATTTGTGGCTAAAATTGTGCGATAAGCCTGGGCGGCTCCTTCCTTATCGCCAATTTGCTGTTTAGCTTGTGCCAATAGCACACTGTATTCTGACTGCTCAGGATTGAGTTTAGCTAGCTTTTCTAAAGGTTCAATCACCCCTTGAATATTACCTTGTTTTAAACTTAACAGTTGTAGCCGCGCTTGTAATAGACCCTTAAGTGCTGTTTGATTCTCTGGTTCCCGTTGTAAAACCAGTTCATAACCCCGTACAGTATCTTCCAATTTTGATTTTTGCTCAGAGGCGGCTGAATTGCTACTGGGGCTAGCAGGATTCTGGTTTGAGGCTGTCGTATTGTTGATAGCACCAATAATAGGAACGAGAGAAACACCTACAAAAGTCAGCACTGCCAGTGCTAAAATAACCTTAATTATCCAGCGATTGCGCGGTTGAGACACGATTTACTCCCTCTGCAAAACTCTAATCCCATTATTATTGACACAAATTAGAAACTTAAAAATTTCCAAAAGCTTGCGGAGAAGTGCCAATTACCAGTGAATTTTATAACAAATCATTATCTGCACTGTTAAAGTAAGTGATGACTTTAGGAAGAGCCATCCAACTGGAAGCTATGATATGCTTCCGAAACTAGAGTAAAGACGCTAAATTACCATTTAGATTCTGAATGCCGAATTTAGCGTCTTTAAAATTGTATAGAGCGTTCTCATGTAATTTGGGAGAAAGCCTACATACTTTCATCAATTGCATCAACGCTCTTTCCAGCTGCCTTAGTCAAGTCCCACAATGGGATGTGTCTCCGCCCAAGGAGTTTTTATGAATTCCGACCTGATGCCTTCGCCTGAATCCTCTAACTCTTTTTCTTCCCAGGAGCCTCAAACTAAAACAGAGGCAGCTGCTAACGTTCACGTAGCAGCAACCCAGCCCTCTAAGCTTGAGCATTCCCCTGTCAAACCTAGCGAAACCGAATCCGATGATAACTTAGTTGATCGCCAACAACCGATTCCGCCCCCCAGTGAACCGATGCAATACCGCGCCATCGGCTTAGTCCGGGGACGCTATAAAGCCAGTGATGAACAATTTACTCAAGGCGAATTACTGACCTCAGATGGCCAAGAACTCAAAGCCGTCCTCCTCGGTCGGATTATGAGCCTAGTGAAAAATCACCTAGACCTAGAAGCGGATCATTTGTGGGTAGTTTATCCCCGCACCAGACCAGAAAATGACAGCTTACACCTGCAAATTGTAGGGGTTTGGGAGCCAGAAAGTCTGTCCAAAAAGTCAACTCCAGAAAATCAGCCAGATTCGGAGTCACAAGCATTACAGACACCCGATGAGAGTGTAACCCCAAAAAATCAAGAAATTACCAGCCCCTCAGTACCTTCATCTCATATTCCCGATGGTGGTTTTTCTGTACGTGGCGAAGTAGTTTATCAGTCTTTTGATAGTAAGAGCTTGGTAGTCAAAATTAAGCAAGCTCCACGTAAACCAACTGACAAACCCAAATATTTCAAGTTAAAACTGCGGGGCGTGTTAATCACCAAAGCCGTCGGCAAGTTTTGGGACTTCCAAGCCAAGCGAGAAGGGGACGTATTAGTAGTCTCAACGGCAGAAGCGATCGCTGACTTGCCCAAAAAACGTAGACCACCCTTCAAAGGTGGCCCTCGTGGTGCTGGCAGAAAACCATACCCGCCCAGACGACCCGGAGAAACTCCACGCCCCGTCAAGAGAACAAGCGGCGAACCCTCGGCATTTTCCAAACCTATGCCAAAACCGTCTTCGCCGTCCTCTACACCCACCCCGAAACCGATCAAACGACCAAAGCCAACCCAAGATTAGGGATTGGGGACAAATCAATTCAAAATTCAAAATTCGTCTTGAAAAGTTTCCTACGGCGGGAAA
>NZ_LUHJ01000026.1:458897-496013 GCF_001597745.1 Anabaena sp. 4-3
AAGTCTCCTCTGCCCCTCTGCCCCTGCCTTAAAAGTCCGTTCTCCTGTCTTGAGGCAGAAAAGAACGTTCCATCGGCATTGGGGCTACTGGTTCGGTGAGGGTAAAACTACCGGCTGCAATCCATTTTTTTAACTCTAGGGCAACTTGCCGAGATAAAAACAGACTAGCCAAAGGTGCAGCCCGTACTGTTTTACCCTCTATCGTGATCCGCCCTGACTTCAGTTGGGCGTAAGTCACCAAGCCAAATGTCGGACGCACACGCCGAGGTATGGAAAAATCTACTATGGGCGCGACTAAATCTTGGTCTTGAACTGCACAGTGTTCTACTACTTGTTCATTCAATATTGGTATGGGTACACCTACACCCAACATCAAGGAAGGGCCATAATTTTTAAAGTAACAACCCCTTACCCAACGGGTGTTCATTTGTTTAGCATCACCAATTAAGGCTAAAGTAGCAGCCGGCCCAATCGGTGTTTGATTCGCTAACCGCTTTTGTAAAGGAAAATGTTGTGTACCTTCCCAAGCTACGTAACCTACACCACCACCTAAAAAAATGCGCGTGCCAATGCCAATTAGTTGTAAATTGGGGTCGTTAAATAGGGGAGAAATTGCACCAGGGTTTGAATAGACGGCATTACCTAAACGTGGTTGTAGAGGGCCGAGATAAGTGTGAAGTGGGCGATCGCCTCCATTCACGCCGACGATAAAATTTTGATAAAGATTGCGCGGATTATATAAATAAAACTGATTTATCGTGTCGCGGGTAATCGCAGTCTCAAAACTTCCCCTAGGATAACAGTCAGTAACTTGTCCTTGAGCGCGGATATGAACAGGTTTACCTGCAATCAAATCTTGGATGACATGGCCACCGCCCCGTTCTCGGACTTCTTCCCCATCCATCGTATCTACAGCACAGCTAGCACCCAAATATAAATCAACTGCACCAAAACCAGTGTAAGCAGGTACACCATCCACCCAACACCGACGAATTTTTATCGGTGGGTCAGTATGCCCTAAGTTAATAATTGCACCACTTGATTCCATCGGCTCAAAAGTGCCAGTGGTGACAACATCAACCTGTTTGGCAACTTTACTGACTCCGACTTCCGCCACTCGTGCTTTTAGTTCCTCAGCTGTTAATACTACCGCCGTTTTGCGGCGAATTTTCTCGTTAATTTCCGCAATAGTTCGCATTTTTTTGTAGCGGATTTACATCCTAATCTTGGTTTGATATTCCTGCCAAATAATTTATGACATCAGTTGGACTTTAGATGTAGGTTGGGTTAAGCGCAGCGCAACCCAACTAAAATATTGGTGTTGGGTTTCCTTACGTCAAACGCCATTCGCCCAAGCCGGGAAACCCGTCCACGGCGATGGCTCCCCAACCTACAATTTTTTTTGTATCATTATCTAATCTTCTGGTGACACCGCATCATCATTAAAATTGTTCACAGGGTCATCATCTGACCATTTGTCATCAATTGCAGGAGAGGGAGAAACTATCACTAACTCAGTCTCTGACTCATGGCTTTTTCCCCATTCATCTAAAACATCTTTAATTAATACTTCTTGCACCCAAATTTTAGCGACAACTGTTAAAGGTAAGGCTAAAAATAATCCTAAAAAGCCGAAGAAAGTCACGAAAAATAATTGAGAAATTAACGTGACGGCTGGCAGTAATGAAACTTGATGCGCCATGACCACAGGCGTAATAAAATTACTTTCCAGTTGTTGAATAATAAAGTAGAGAATTAACACAGCAACAGCTTTCCAAGGATGATCGAGAAGCGCGATCGCCATTGCTGGGACAACACTCATTGTCGGGCCTAAGTTGGGAATTAAATTTAAAAATCCTGCTAATACGCCTAACGCCAGTGCCGCTTTCACACCTAAAACTGATAAGCCAGTGACACTCATCAGCCCTACCACACCCATCGCAATGGTAGCACCTGTCACCCATCCCTCTAAGGAGACTTCACATTTATCTAAAATCCCCTCTACCCGTCGGCGATAAAATGAGGGGAACAACCTCACAAATACTTTACGGTAAGCTAAAGGGTCAGCTAGTAACATTCCTGTTAACACCAACACTAGCAGCACTTTTAGCAACACTTCCAAAGAACCAGAGACAAAAGCAAAAGAACTACCTAACGCCCGATTTACAAAGGGCTGGGCTTGCTCAATTAAACTATTAATATCCGGTATGTAGGGAATTAATTGGGGAGGGATGCGAGTTCTCAGTTCGTCAAGCCAAGTGTTAAAACGGTCTAAACCTTGGGGAACACGATATGTCAGTTCGTTAAACTGCTGGGCGAATGGTGGCACAATTAACCAGAAAAAACCAATTACACCAGCTAGAAAAATAGCTACTGACAGCAAAACGGCAAACCCCCGCTTTAACCCGGAACGTTGGAAGCGTTTGGCTAACCGATTTAAAGTAGTAGCTAAGACAACTGCGGCAAACATCAGCAACAGCACTTCCCGAATTTGCCACAATGTATATAAAGATAGAACTATGGCGATTAAGCCGATCCATTGACCAAGGTTCACAGGCTGACTCCCTGCTGTTGGGGTGATGCAGATTTTTAACAATGCCGTTAGGTTAGCCGATTTTGATGACTTTCGCCTAGAGAATTTTAGTTAAGTTTGTTTTTGTGTTTGCGATCGCCACCACAATGCGATCGCCATAATCACTGTCGGTAACAACACAATAATCAAAGCATTCACATCTGTAGCGGGAATCGGTGGATGAGGCGCAGTATACTTCAGCAAAACCGATAGCAACGTTGAAATTACAAGCAATTTGACGATAAAACCTAGCTGATTTTCCATCACAGTACGGCAATACACATTTTTCGGTAGGGTATCCACTAATTTAGACTGCAATACCCACTCTCTACAATAGACCTATAACTACACAAACCGTTACAATTCACATTCTGTCTTAATCTTGGGACTGGGGACTGGGGACTGGGAGAGATGAGGAAGTAGAGGAAGCGGAGGAAGAATAACCAATGACTAATGACTAATGACTAATAACTAATAACTAATGACTAATGAGGTAATATCAAAATGCCTGTAGAAAAAGATAATAACAACAAAATCAAACCGCCTAGATTACGCCAGTTTGGCGGCAGTTTTTTGATTCTGCTGACCTTGCTGTTACTACTAAATTTTATAGTACCGAGCTTTTTCGGCCCCCGTTTACCACAAGTTCCCTACAGTGAGTTTATTGCTCAAGTGCAAGCTGGTAAAGTAGACCGGGCGATGGTAGGTGGCGATCGCATTGAGTATTCTATCAAAACTCAAACCCCAGAAGGTCAACCCATTGAGCAGGTATTTACTACTACACCCGTCGCCATAGATTTGGACTTACCGAAAATTCTCCGCGACAACAATGTAGAATTTGCCGCACCCCCACCAAATCAAAACGGTTGGATTGGGACTATACTTAGCTGGGTAGCACCACCCTTAATTTTCTTCGGTATTTGGGCATTTTTAATCAATCGTCAAGGTGGAGGCCCGGCTGCTTTAACTGTAGGTAAAAGCAAAGCCCGCATTTACTCGGAAGGTAGCACTGGGGTAAAATTCCCCGATGTGGCTGGGGTAGATGAAGCTAAAACCGAACTAGAAGAAATTGTTGATTTCCTGAAAAATGCAGGTAAATACACGAAATTAGGGGCAAAAATCCCCAAAGGTGTGTTGCTAGTAGGGCCGCCGGGAACTGGTAAAACCCTGTTAGCGAAAGCGATCGCTGGTGAAGCTGGTGTACCATTCTTTAGTATCTCCGGTTCAGAATTTATCGAGTTGTTTGTCGGTGTGGGTGCGGCTCGTGTGCGAGACTTGTTTGAACAAGCCAAAAAACAAGCCCCCTGTATTGTCTTCATCGATGAGTTAGACGCACTAGGTAAATCTCGCGGTGGTGCTGGTGGTTTTGTCGGTGGTAACGATGAACGGGAACAAACCCTTAACCAGTTACTCACCGAAATGGATGGTTTTGACGCTAACACAGGCGTAATTATCATCGCCGCTACCAACCGTCCCGAAGTGCTTGACCCCGCTTTGCGTCGTCCTGGTCGCTTCGACCGTCAAGTTGTGGTAGATCGTCCTGATAAAATTGGTCGAGAAGCTATTCTTAACGTCCACGCCAGAAATGTTAAACTAGCTGATGACGTTGACTTGGGTAAAATTGCTATCAAAACACCCGGCTTTGCTGGCGCAGATTTAGCTAACCTTGTCAATGAAGCTGCACTGTTAGCAGCTAGACAAAATCGCCCCGCCGTTGTCATGGCAGATTTTAATGAAGCCATTGAGCGGGTTGTGGCTGGTTTAGAAAAACGCTCTCGTGTGTTAAATGAAACCGAGAAGACAACCGTCGCTTATCACGAAGTTGGTCACGCTATCATTGGGGCATTGATGCCTGGGGCTGGTAGGGTAGAAAAAATATCAGTAGTTCCTCGCGGTGTGGGTGCATTGGGTTATACAATCCAAATGCCGGAAGAAGACCGCTTCTTGATGATTGAAGATGAAATTCGCGGTCGTATTGCTACCCTATTAGGTGGACGTTCCGCCGAAGAAGTAGTTTTTGGTAAAGTCTCGACTGGTGCGAGTGATGATATTCAAAAAGCCACCGACTTAGCAGAACGCTATGTTACTTTGTACGGGATGAGTGACCAATTAGGGCCAGTGGCGTTTGAGAAAATTCAACAGCAATTTATTGAAGGTTACGGAAATCCTCGCCGTTCCATTAGTCCAAAAGTGGCTGAGGAAATTGACCGCGAAGTGAAGCAGATTGTAGATAATGCTCACCACATTGCTTTGAGCATTTTACAACAAAACCGTGAGTTGTTAGAACAGACTGCACAGGATTTGTTACAAAAAGAAATTCTCGAAGGTGCTGCACTCCGGGAACGTCTCAACCAAGCTCAAGCACCAGAGGAATTAGTAGAATGGTTACGGACTGGTAAGTTGTCACCAGATAAACCATTGTTGCAAACTCTTTTGGTTTAACAATTGTAGATTAAATTAGATGGGCGATCGCTCTTGATCGGGCGATCGCTTTTTTCATACCTGTACAATTAAAAATGTAAACTTTGTATATTTTTATTAAATTGTACAAATTTTATATTTTGTGGTATAGTTAGTGATATACTGATGCTAAAAGCTATGACTTTTATCAGCGCAACCGAGGCTCGTGCTAATTTTCAAAATTTAATCAATCGTGCTGAGTATGGTGGCGAACGCATCGTCATTCAACGCCACGGAAAATCAGCAGTAGCAATTATTGGGATTAAAGATTTGCAACTGTTAGAAGCGATAGAAGACGCGATTGATTCCGAAGAATTGCGTCGTGCAGTTGCAGAAAATGACGGGTTTACCACGCTAGACGAAATTATCAGCAAGCGTGGAAATGAGTGAACGCTATACTTTGAGAATTGCTAAGACTGCTGAAAAAGATTTATTAGACTTGCAAGCAAAACAGTTTAAGCAGGTTGTATCAAAAATATTTTCACTGCAAAGTAATCCTCAACCCCAAGATAGCAAAGCTTTGAAAGGATACGAAGGCGGATATCGTGTTGATCAAGGTGAGTACAGGATTTTGTACACCATTGATAGAGAAAATCAGCTAGTTGATGTTTTTCGCGTTGGTAAGCGTAATGATGATGAGGTGTATAGAAATTTGTAGTCACTCGACAAGCTGAGAGAATCTCAACATGATTATATAGGCGATCGCTTTTTTCATGCAAAACTTAACCAAGTAAAAACCTGTTCAACTGTTAATTCCAACTCAATCCCCTCAAGTACAGGTAACTTATCTGTACCTTCGTATAATTCTACACGCTGACCAGGAAACACCCCTAAAACACTGTCATCTTCTGGGTTGAGTAACCAACCTAATTCTGTGCCATTGCGCGAACACAGCAATAATTTACTCAAAACTTGTTTTAATTTTTGCTCTGGAGAAAGAATTTCTATAGTCCAATCAGGATGAATTTCAAAACGGTTAGCAATTCTCCCCGATGCAGTTTTCGGAATTCTCTCCCAGCGAAACACAGCCACATCAGGAACTATAGAAGCACCGCCGAAGGTGCAACGCAATTCTGGAAAAGCATAAGCAATTTTTTGGTTTTCAGTTAATTGGTTAATGACTTCACATAACTTACCTTGAAGTACGCTATGTTCACCTTGAGGCATAAGTTTTTGAATAATATCACCGTTGATAAATTCTGATGCTGGTTTAGTTTCCGGTAATTGGAGAAATTCGTCTAAACTTAGCTGAGGTTGACTGGTAATAGTCATAAATGAGTAGTATAAACGGGATATTTTAATTACAGCACTTTGCAAGTAAATAAAGTAAATATCTAATATAAAAAATGTTGTGGGGGAGCCACTGCGTTGGGTGGCTCTGCCGACTTGTAGCAAGTGGCGTTGGGCATCTTGCCCGCCCTTATGTACTTCACTAACATGAAATATACTGTATGTGCGCTAATATTATTTGTTTTTGAAAATGCACTGAACAATAGAGACGTTATATATAACGTCTCTACATCATATACTTGGTCGAGGCTCACATAAAATAGATATCAGCAACGCTGGGATTTTTAACTCCTCTGCCAAATTTTAATGGTTTTATCTAAACTTCCACTCACCAACATATCGCCGGAACTGGTAAAAGTGAGTGCGGTGACAACATCAGTATGACCTGTAAAGGTAGCTAATAACTCCCCAGAGTCAAGATGCCATAATTTGATAGTTTGATCAGCACCAGCACTAGCAATAATTTGCTCATCGGGACTCAGAGCGATCGCATATACTTTATCTTGATGTCCCTTGAGTGTGCGAATTAATTTACCAGTTTCCAAATGCCAGATTTTAATTGTCTGATCCCAGCTACCACTCACCAGCCATTGAGCATCTGCACTCATCGCTAAAGCCCGAACTATGTGAGAATGACCCATGAGGGTATGCTGTGGTTGTTTATCTTTGAGATTTTTAGTACCCCAAGGTTCGGAAGTATGCCAGACTTTGATTTTACGATAACTACCAGTCACTAAAGTCTGCCCATCACGGCTTAAAACTAACGAATGGGCAGCCGTATCATCTAAAGATAGGGTAGCTTTCACCTGACGGCTCATCAAATCCCAGAACAAAATTTTGCGATCGTCGCCACCAGTAGCTAACATTCTACCATCAGGAGTGAACGCCACGCACCGCACCACGCCATGATGTTTGTGCAGAATATCGATTAAATCCAGTGCGCCGGAATGCCAGATTTTAATTGTAGAGTCTGCGCCGCCACTAACTAACATCTGTCCATCAGCACTAAACGCTAAAGAACTGACTTCATCTATTAGCCCAGACAACACCCAAGGATATTCTGACAACGTATCAATTAAATCACCCTTGCTTAAATCCCATAGCTTTGTTTGTCCATAACTTCCGCTTGCTAATATGGGTGTAATTGTGCCGTGATCAAACTTGGAACTAAAAGCTAAACAATTAATGCCTCTAGTGTGTCCTTTCAATGTCTGCCAACATTCCCAATCCCCAACAATTTCTTTTTTAGGATGGTCTGATGATACAGTTTGAATTGTTTCTGGGATTGTTCTCTCAACCACGATGGGCAAGATATCTGTGGTGATATCTTTTTTCACCGTTAGTGATTCTAAATACCAACCCAAACCCCCAGAATACAACAATTGACTGGGAGTAACATACATTTTTGGTTCTGTTAATCCAACTTGATTTGTGGGTAAAAAGCCAGCAATTACAGCTTGTTTTTCGTAACCCAACTTACCTGTAGATGGATAAAATAAACACAAAAAAATTAATACTTGGTGGTTTCTTAAATCATCTTGAGTAACTGACCACTTAATTCTATCTTTCTTTATACCATTAAAACTTTCTCCATCAGCTACATAAACTTGTACACTCAGCTTAGGATTGTTTGCTAGCAAATAAGTAAATTTACTTTCACTACGCAAGTTTCCTTCATCGTCTAATACCATATTCTGTACAGTATCTTGGGGAACTTTCTGGAGTAGCTTGCCTAAGCGCGTTGTAATGATACGCTCCACAATTTGCTCCCGCAAGATATAGTCTTCGGCTTGTTGTTGGAAGTATTTGGGAAATGGTATCGTCCAATCAGGGGGTTCAGGATATTCCGGGGGTATGGGAGGGGGATTTTTAGCGAGGATTTCGGCTTGTTTGCGTGACAATTCGAGGATTTTTGTCAATTGATCCCCACAAAATGCCATAACTTCACTGTGACAACCTTTGACTTGACTTTCTAACAAAGATAAATCATAAGTCTTGGGCTTTTTCACACGTTGAAGGAAGTCAGCCTGTTGAGCTTTGAGTAAGCTAATCCAATCCATCTGCATTCCTGCGGCACAATTTTGCATACTTAAGGTAAGCTATACCAATGCAATGACTCAAGTTTATAACTTATAGTTAATTAAAAATTCCGTAATCCTCGCAGTCTAATAGAACACAAACAAAGGTATTTTTCGCAGAGAATATCCACCAGTACGGGTGAGGATTGAAACCTTTGATTGCTGGATACGACTGAGGTATTGAGAATTTATAATGATGTTCGACAATTCTAACTAACCTTAGCAATGAGATACTGTTTCCTAGAAACAGTTATCTTTCTAAATCAGAGTATGATTTGAAAAAGTTGTCTAAGATTGTGAACCAGCTAATTTAAAAAAATTATTTAATAGTAACCTTGTGTTACAAAAGCTGATAGCTATATTTGCAATTTGTGATCAATGATATGTAGTGAAAAATTTCAAGATTTATGTTCCGGTGTCGGAGATTGATGTGGTAAGTTGTGAGTTTTGCTAGATTCTAGCTGCTGAATTTTTCTGTGGAGTTCCAAGTCATCACTACTGATGATCGTTTCTAAATTGGCGATTCTTTGCTCTAATAGTTCCACCTGTCGCCGTGATAAAGAGTGAGATGGGGATTTTTTATCATCACGCCATACGGCAAAAGTCCCAGCAGCTGCACCGCCAATAGCTGCTAAAGGCAAAATAGGGCCGCTTCTGGTAACAGCTGAAAGTGGAATGCAAACTGCTAAAATCCCAACAGTGATTCCCCAAATTCTGGTGGTAGCAGCAACTTTCAAATCTGACTGTGGTTTTTGAGTCATTGGTTGTTGTGAAAGGATTTACTTATTTAAATTTGCCCGATCGCAGACAAAATTACCTCCTACGTTAGAGGTAAGTATAATTGCTCTTTCGCGTCAGCTTGCCGTAGCAGGGTAGTCGCAGTGTCTTCAGTATATCCCTTATAATTCCCAAGGGGAGGCACTCTCCACTGGTTCGTTCAAGGGGGAAAGATGACAATTAAGCGACTGGTTTTAACATTTCTGACGCTGGTAGCAACTTTATTAGCCGCTTCATCTCTCTACGGTAGCTGGCAAGAACCACAGTTTCAAACTCGCTTGGAACTGTACCAAACTAATCTGGCTCTGCAAGCGCAAGCTTGGAAACCAGCAGATAGTCAAGATGATGATAGCTACGAGGGATTTCGCCAAGCAATACTAGGGCAACAACCTCTAGAGAGTGCTACCAAGGAATATCAGGAAACACGTCAATCTGTGCAAACTAATTTGGTAAAAGTTAAAAATAGTATTGCACAACTCAACTCTGTCGCTCCCACTCCCACACCTCCGAAACCATTACCAGAGAAATCTCCCACAACTGAAATCTCTAATTCCGAAAAGCAACAGCAGTTGCAACAGTCTCTTGAGCAATTGCAAAAATTCTTGGCTGAATTAGACTTACAATTGGGGATTTTACAAGCACAGCAAGGACAGACAGATACAGCCCTGAAAGCTTGGAGTGAATTACAACAACGCTCTGATATTAAACCAGAAATTGCCCAAACTGCGGCTGTGTTAAGTGGATTGTGGAATGAAACTCCGCTTATTCTTCCGAATGCTCAACAATTAATTCAACAAAATTTAGATGGTTGGTTTCGTTCGACAAGTTTGACGCAACTTTACCAACTCCAGCAACGACAAGAAGCTTTGTTACAAGTGCAAGCTGCACAACAAGAAGCGGCGACGGCAGCCGTGTTTAAGTTAGCAGTGATTGGTACTGTCCCGACTGTGGCAGCTTTAATTGGGTTAATTCTGATAATTGTCTTAGTTGCTCAACGCTTACTCAAGGGCAAGGAAGCTTTGTTAGCTCAAAATGCTGATTTAACTTGGACAACTCCTTGGGATGGCGAAACGATTTTACAGGTGTTTGTCGTCGGCTTTTTCTTCATGGGACAGGTAATCGTGCCGTTTTTGCTCTTGCTACTCCCTATCCCCCGTCCGATTACCAGTGTACGACTGCAAGCGGCTTCTGTATTAATTAGTTACATCCTGGTAGCCTTGGGTGCGCTGTCCGTGCTGTATGTGTCAATTAAACGCTTTTTCCCGTTACCAAAATACTGGTTTCGCTTCCAGTGGCTGGATAATTGGTTGTGGTGGGGATTGGGGGGATATTGCGCCGCTTTACCAATTGTTGTGATCGTGTCTTTGATTAATCAGCAGCTATGGCAAGGTCAGGGTGGTAGTAACCCTCTGTTACAGTTGGCTTTGGAAAGTCAAGACTTTGTAGCCTTGGGGATATTTTACTTGACTGCGGCGATCGCAGCTCCTTTGTTTGAAGAATTATTGTTTCGCGGTTTTTTACTACCCTCGTTGACTCGTTATTTATCTGTATGGGGAGCCATTCTCATCAGTGCTTTGTTGTTTGCGATCGCTCACCTGAGTTTATCGGAAATTCTACCACTCACCGCCTTGGGCATCGTCTTAGGAGTAGTGTACACGCGATCGCGCAATCTACTAGCACCTATGCTGCTACACAGCCTCTGGAATAGTGGCACTCTACTGAGTCTGTTCCTCTTGGGTAGCAGTAATTAAGACAACGTTAACCACACTGTTGTCAATCATGAAAATATCGGGTTATATCTGGCTATACAAAGTAACACATCTTGCACCTGTCACTTGATGACAATTTTAGTAGGGTGGGCATTGCTTGCTAGTTGCTAAGACTCTTAGTTTTACCCTGTTGGCTGTGCATCGCCTGGAACTTATTGAGAATCGTGCAAGATATCACATAATTTGTTGGTTAATTTCAGTGCCAACATCCATAAAATAAATAGTAGCTTGATGGCAAATCTGCCAGATGCAAAACCATATCTAATGATACTGTTACCTAAGTTACAAAAATTTTAGGTCAACATTGATTATCATC
The DNA here is from genome assembly GCF_001597745.1 of Anabaena sp. 4-3. Classification (GTDB taxonomy): domain Bacteria; phylum Cyanobacteriota; class Cyanobacteriia; order Cyanobacteriales; family Nostocaceae; genus Trichormus. The sequence goes on from NZ_LUHJ01000026.1 coordinate 470,160, forward strand.
TAGATAAATGAACCGTTTTTGCCTGTTTGATTGCCTGAATCAACATCCCAAACTGGAATTATCCCCTGACTAATTCCATTGGGATGCAACTATGGCATGCAAGAAAGTATCATCTGAGCAATTTTTTTAGGTTTAAGTATTGGTAATGCACTGGACAACTAGAGGCAACATTCCCTCAATATATCCAGCAGATTCATTGCATTAAAAATATCTTCAAGACTGTAACTATCTCCTCAAAATATCCGGAGATAAGACTGATACAATCGTAAAAATTGGTATGTTAAGGCCACTTTTACCCTCATGGGGAATTAATTCTTTTGAAAGAGGAACATTCCCTAAAAATCTGTAATACTCTTGTGCGAGGTTATGTAATCAAAATGATTAGTAACCTCCTAAGCACATCATAAATAAAGTCAATACCAAGATGAAGAAATTTATCTTAATATTGAGCAAGTTACAATTTCAGATTGTAAAAAATTCATTTTACACCATGAAATGAGGAGTTAAACGGCTCCATGCGGACAGATAAAATATATTTACTGAGTAAATATATTTACTGGATTTCATCATACTAAAGAACTTCATTCTATACTTAGTTTCAAGGAGCAACAACTATATGGCAAATCTCAATCCTAGTCAAAGTAACAAACAACTTGTAGCTGGGTATTGTGGAATTATTTTTGGTGGCTTTGGCGTGCATAAATTCATTTTGGGATACGCGCCAGAAGGCTTTATTATGTTAGTTATAACTTTAGTTGGCGGTGTTTTTTCCTATGGAATGACATTGCTGATTATGCAACTCATCGGCTTGATTGAAGGCATGATTTATTTAAACAAGTCGCCCGAAGAATTTGTTAATACTTATATCGTGAACAAGCAAGGTTGGTTTTAGAAAAACAGGGCATGGGGACTGGAAGGGACTGGGTAAAAGTGTTTCTTCCTCCGCTTCCTCCGCTCCCCTGCTCCCCTGCTCCCCTGCTCCCCTAAAACCTACTGTCATACTTGCAATTCATTTCAACTGATATGCAAACTATTAAACGTAAACAAATCGCCTGGATCATGTTCCTGTTGCTAGGTGTGGGTTACTTTAGTGTTATGTCTAACTTAGAAATTCATTATTTTTGGAAAAGCCTGATAGCCTTGATGCCTATCCAGGTGGGAACTGCTATCTACGTAACTTTTCAACGCTGGATTAGTAGTTAAAAATACAATGGCTTACGCAATTGTCACATGAAATATGTCTTAATGCTATCAATAAACAGATTGTTGATATCTGACGCACCCGACTATTATGCCAGTTGCGTAAGTCCTGATTACGGCTCATCTAACTGAGCAAGCACAAATTTTATTATAAAACTTTAATTTTTGCCCAAAACTCGCTCCAATTCGACATCTCGCTTCACCCCCTAGAAATTGCTCACCTAAAACTGCGTTAACATCAAAGTCAAAGGTGCTACGTTATCCCAAAGAAGATACCGCAGTCTATTATCAGCTTCATCAACTGGGGGGAATCTCAAATGTTGGCACAATGGCAAGGCTTTAAAACTGGCAAATGGATAGAAGAAATCGACGTTCGCGACTTCATCCAAAAAAATTACACCCTTTACAGTGGTAATGAATCTTTTTTAACAGGTGCAACTCCCACAACTCAAGCACTCTGGGAGCAAGTCAAAGACTTAATGGCAGTTGAGCGCGAAAAGGGTATTCTAGATACAGATACAGAAGTTGTTTCCACAATTACCTCCCATCAACCGGGTTATATTAACCGCGAACTGGAACAAATAGTTGGATTGCAAACAGAAAAACCCCTGAAACGTGCCATCATGCCGTTAGGTGGGATTCGTGTAGTTAAAGATTCATTAAAAGCTTACGGTTACGAAATCAATTCTCAAACCGCAGAGATATTTACTAAATACCGCAAAACCCATAACGATGGCGTATTTGATGCCTACACCCGCGAAATGCGCTTATGTCGGCATTATGGTATTATTACTGGATTACCAGACGCTTACGGGCGCGGCAGAATTATAGGTGATTATCGACGAGTGGCTTTGTATGGTGTTGATGCTCTGATCGAAGACAAAAAAGCACAACTCACATCTTTAGAATTAGATGTCATCGATGAAGACACAATTCGCCGCCGCGAAGAAGTTTCTGAACAAATCAAAGCCTTGTTTGAATTAAAGACAATGGCTGCAAGCTACGGGTTTGATATTGGCCAACCCGCAGCCACGGCGAAAGAAGCTGTACAGTGGTTATATTTTGGCTACCTCGCTGCTGTCAAAGAACAAAACGGTGCGGCGATGTCTTTGGGACGAGTTTCTACGTTTCTTGATATCTACTTTGAACGGGACTTAGAACAAGGTAAAGTCAGCGAGTCCGAACTGCAAGAAATCATCGACCATTTTGTGATGAAACTGCGAATGGTCAGATTTTTGCGGACACCTGATTACAATCAACTTTTTTCTGGTGATCCCACTTGGGTAACAGAATGTGTGGGTGGTGTCGGTGAAGATGGTAGACCTTTGGTAACTAAAAATAGTTTCCGTATCCTGCATACTTTGTATAATTTAGGCGCAGCACCAGAACCAAATTTAACCGTGTTGTGGTCGGAAAGCTTGCCAGAGAACTTTAAACGTTTTTGTACAAAAGTTTCAATTAATACTAGCTCTATTCAGTATGAGAACGATGATTTGATGCGTGCATACTGGGGAGATGATTATGCGATCGCCTGTTGCGTCTCAGCTATGAGAATTGGTAAGCAAATGCAGTTTTTTGGCGCGAGAGTCAATCTAGCTAAGTGCTTGCTGTACGCTATCAACGGCGGTAAAGATGAAAAATCTGGCGAACAAGTGGCACCACCAATTGCACCTATCACTGGTGAATATCTGGATGAGCAACAGGTGTGGGATCGCTTAGAAATCATGATGGCGTGGTTGGCAAAAGCTTATATCAACACCCTCAACGTCATTCATTATATGCACGATAAATACTGCTATGAACGCATCGAAATGGCATTGCATGACCGGGATATTTTACGGACAATGGCTTGCGGGATTGCGGGTTTATCGGTGGTGACAGATGCTTTATCTGCGATCAAATACGCCAAAGTTAAAGTATTACGCAATGAAACCGGATTAGCCGTTGATTATGAAATTAGCGGCGATTTTCCCAAATATGGTAATAACGACAATCAAGTTGATGAAATAGCAGTAAATTTAGTGACCAAATTCATGAACGAACTGCGTAAACATCCCACTTATCGCCAAGCCATACCCACACAATCAGTATTAACCATTACCTCCAACGTTGTGTATGGGAAGAAAACGGGTAACACACCCGACGGCAGAAAAGCCGGTGAACCCTTTGCACCGGGTGCAAACCCCATGCACGGACGGGATAGTAAAGGTGCGATCGCTTCCTTAGAATCAGTAGCTAAAATTCCTTACGAATACGCACAAGATGGTATTTCCAACACGTTCTCAATCGTACCATCTGCTTTAGGTAAATTAGAAGTTGACCAAATCAACAACCTCGTGGGAATGCTTGATAGTTACTTCCATGACGGCGGACACCACATCAATGTTAACGTCTTGAAGCGGGAAATGTTGCTAGATGCAATGGAACATCCAGAGTTATATCCACAGCTAACTATTAGGGTTTCAGGTTACGCAGTCAACTTTATTAAATTGACACGAGAACAGCAACTTGATGTGATTAAGCGGACATTCCACGCACGATTTTAACTGCTAATAACTCACTTGTATAGACGCGATTAATCGCATCTTTAAGCCGATCATATCCCTGACTTCTCCAACCTGTTAGGGATATTGTACGTTTAATTTCAACTCATCTAAATTAAGAAGCTGATGATTTTTTAAATAGATAAGTAAGTCAACTTGAAAAAAGGTAATACCCAGTCAAAGAAGTCGGGTATCTATCCCATCATGATTTTATGTTGAATTTCTGAAATTGATTGTTTACAGCAATCAATCCCCACAACTTCCTCACATTTGTGATTTATAACTTATGTCAGAGTCAAAAGACAGGTTGATGGGTGATGTCAAATTAGGTAAAATTCATGGACAATCTCAAATTATCAACTTTTCCAATCGAACATCACACAATAGAAAATAGTCACCTATGTGCAGAAATAAATAATTCTGGCTACATACATTCAGTAGAAAGTTGTGCAACAGTTGACGGGCCTGGTATTCGATTCTTAATTTTCACATCTGGTTGTCCATTACGTTGCCTTTATTGCAGCAATGTTGATTGTCGCTACCTGGAAAATGGTAAACAAATCAGCGTTGACGAACTGGTGACAGAAATTCAAAAGTATACATCTTACATGAAATATTCTGGTGGTGGTGTCACAATCAGTGGCGGAGAACCATTAATGCAAGCTGGTTTTGTGCGAGAAATATTTAAACGTTGTCAAGCATTAGGAATTCATACAGCATTAAATACTTCTGGCTTCTGTAACTTAGAATCTGCTAAATCTGTATTAGAATTTGTAGATTTAGTCTTACTAGATATTAAATCATCTGACCCAGTGACTTACACTAAAGTTACAGGTGCTAATATTGAACCATCACTAACTTTTGCTAAATATCTCAATGCAATTAATCAGCCTACTTGGATTAGATTTGTTCTAGTCCCAGGCTTAACTGATGACCCAAAAAATATTACTGGGGTAGCTGATTTTATTGCCCCATTCAATAATGTGGAAAGAGTAGAAGTCTTGCCATTTCATCAAATGGGAGAATACAAATGGCGAGAATTAGGTTTTGAATACCTGTTAGAAAATACTTCTCCACCATCTCCAGAACAAATACAAACAGCATTAGATATTTTTCGCAGTAGAGAAATTTTTGCGATTTGAGAAATGGTTGGAAATTAATTTTAATTAGTTGATGCTGAAAAAGTGAAATCTCTGTGGTAAATTCTACCAAAGGAACAAATATGCAAGTTACCAATATCGAAGAATTAGAATTACTTGTACAACGAGTCAAAACCGCACAAGCCAAATACTCAAATTACTCTCAAGAACAAGTTGATTTAATCTTTAAAAAAGCTGCATTAGCAGCTAATGCTGAACGGATTCCTTTAGCAAAATTAGCAGTTGCAGAAACAGGTATGGGGATTGTAGAAGATAAAGTGATTAAAAACCACTTTGCTTCAGAATTTATCTACAACAAATATAAACATGAAAAAACCTGTGGCATCATTGAAGAAGACCATACATTCGGCATTGAAAAAATTTATGAGCCTGTAGGTATTGTTGCGGGAATTGTTCCCGTAACTAATCCTACAGCGACAACAATTTTTAAAGCGTTGATTGCTTTAAAAACTCGTAACGCGATTATTTTCTCACCCCATCCTAAATCTAAAAAATGTACTGTGGAAGCAGCCAAGATTATCCTAAAAGCTGCAATTGCCGCAGGTGCGCCAGAAGATATTATTGGTTGGATAGATGAGCCAACAGTGGAGTTATCCAAAGCCTTAATGCAGCATCCTGAAATTAAATTGATTTTAGCAACTGGCGGGCCGGGAATGGTACGTGCTGCTTATTCTTCAGGTAATCCCTCGTTAGGTGTTGGTGCTGGGAATACTCCCGCCGTAATTGATAGCAGCGCACATATTCAAATGGCTGTAAGTTCGATTTTATTAAGTAAAACCTTTGACAACGGCATGATTTGCGCTTCTGAGCAATCAGTTGTTGTGGTTGATGATATTTACGAAAAAGTCAAACAGGAATTTATCAGTCGTGGTGCATATTTTCTCAATGATGAGGAAAGACAAAAGCTGGGTAATATAATTTTGAAAGAGGGAAGATTAAATCCGGCAATTGTAGGACAGTCAGTAGATAATTTAGCTAAGTTAGCAGGAATTGAACTGCAAAGTGATGAAGATACTGCTCAAGCACCACAGATTTATAAAGTCTTAATTGGTGAAGTTGAAACAGTCGGAGATGGTGAACCGTTTGCTTATGAAAAATTATCACCAATTTTGGCGATGTATCGAGCCTCAAATTTCCATGAAGCTGTAGATCAAGCTGAAAACTTGGTGGAATTTGGAGGACTGGGACATACATCGGTATTGTATACAAATCCTGCCAATTTGGATGATATTGCCTATTTTGAGAATAGAATGAAAACCGGGCGTGTCCTGATTAACACCCCATCTTCTCAAGGTGCAATTGGTGATTTATATAACTTTAAACTTGACCCATCCTTAACTTTAGGTTGTGGTACTTGGGGCGGTAATACTGTTTCTGATAACGTCACACCGCATCATTTGGTGAATATTAAGACAGTATCACAACGTCGGCAAAATATGTTGTGGTTCCGTGTGCCACCGAAAGTATATTTCAAATATGGATGTTTGCCTGTAGCTTTACGCGACTTAGTAGGTAAGGAACGTGCTTTTATTGTGACAGATAGACCATTATTTGATTTGGGGATAGTCGATAAAGTTACCCAGGTGTTAGACGAAATTGGTGTCAAACATGACGTATTTCACGATGTTGAACCTGATCCAACATTAACTAATGTCAATAAAGGATTAGCCTTACTTAGAAGTTATCAACCGGATGTGATTATTGCTATTGGTGGCGGTTCGCCAATGGATGCTGCCAAAGTCATGTGGTTGATGTACGAACAGCCTGATGTAGAGTTTGAAGGCTTGGCGATGCGGTTTATGGATATCCGCAAGCGGGTTTATGAATTACCGGCTTTGGGACAAAAAGCCATCATGGTGGCTATTCCCACAACTTCGGGAACTGGTTCAGAAGTGACACCCTTTGCTGTGGTGACAGATGATAGGGTTGGCGTGAAATACCCCTTAGCAGATTATGCACTAACTCCGAATATTGCGATCGCCGACCCGGAACTGGTGTTAAATATGCCCAAAAAACTCACAGCCTACGGTGGGATTGATGCCTTAACTCATGCCTTAGAAGCCTACGTATCAGTAATGGCAACTGAATTTACCGATGGTTTGGCACTGCAAGCAATTCGACTATTGTTTAAATATTTACCTAGTGCTTACAAAAATGGTGCTAAAGACCCGAAAGCGCGGGAAAAAGTACATTATGCCGCCACAATTGCGGGTATGGCCTTTGCGAATGCTTTCTTGGGTATTTGTCACTCAATGGCACACAAACTCGGTGCAACCTTCCATGTTCCCCACGGACTCGCTAACGCCTTAATGATTTCCCATGTCATCCGCTACAACGCCACTGATATTCCTTTCAAGCAAGCAATTTTTCCCCAGTATAAATATCCCAACGCCAAAGACAGATATGCTCAAATAGCTGATCATCTGCGTTTAGGTGGGAATACTGCTGATGAAAAAGTGGAACTCTTGATTATGGCGATTGAAAATCTCAAACGTCAAATCGATATCCCTGCCACGATTAAACAAGCTCTAGGTGACGAAGATCAAGAATTCTACACCAAGGTGGAAGAAATGGCAGAACAAGCATTTGACGATCAATGCACAGGAGCAAACCCACGCTATCCACTCATGAACGACTTGAAAGAATTATATGTCTTAGCCTATCAAGGTTGTCGCATCGATGCAGCACTCTATCACAATGGTGATGCGGCAATGTTCTCGGAAAAGGTAGGGGTGTAGGGGAAGATGAGGAAGTAGGGGAGGCAAGGGGGTCTTCTGGAGGTAATGCTCCTCATACTCTCTATCCACCTTTTTAGGGTGTAGGGGAAGATGAGGAAGTAGGGGAGGCAAGGGGGCAGGGGGCAAGGGGGAGAATACTTTCCCCATTTCTCCCTGCTCCCTGCTCCAATTCCTCTTATTTCCCAGTCCCCAATCCCCAGTCCCCAATCCCCAATCCCCAGTCCCCAATCCCTCTGTTGAAAATTAATCTCCTGACGTACAATCTTTGCTTCAGATTTCGCCTACGCTCAAATAAGAGACGCTTTTTATCAAACGTCATCATTTTCGTAGCGAATCTAAAACACTTGCCATGCAACTTGTCCCGAAAACTCAGCTTGAACCAGAAACAACCCCGACTAGAGATAAAATTCTGCTGGATGTTGGGGGTATGAAGTGTGCTGGCTGTGTCAGTGCTGTAGAGCGACAGCTAACCCAATATCCAGGTGTAAAGAGTGCCTGTGTGAATCTGGCTACAGAGGTAGCCGTGGTAGAATTAGAGAATGGGACTGTAGACCCAGAAGCATTAGCCCAGAAATTAACAGCATCTGGATTTCCTAGTCAACTGCGCCAAGCTAACAATCAAGTAGTAGGTAATTCTTCACTCACAGATCCCACAGAAAAACAGCAACAAAAAATGCGTACAGCATGGCGGCAATTAATCATTGCTGCGGTGCTGTTGTTATTTTCTGGGATGGGACATTTGGGTGATTTTGGCAGTCCGATTTTATCCTCATTAACCAATATCTGGTTTCACTTTGGACTGGCAACGGTAGCATTATTAATTCCTGGTAGACCAATTTTAGTAGATGGTTGGCTGGGTTGGCGACGTAATGCCCCTAACATGAATACCTTAGTGGGATTGGGAACTGTTACCGCCTACACAGCCAGCGTCATAGCACTACTGTTTCCCCAACTCGGTTGGGAGTGCTTCTTTGATGAACCAGTGATGATGCTGGGTTTTATTTTGTTGGGTAGGACATTAGAACAACAAGCCAGAGGCAGGGCGGCGGCGGCATTTCGGCAATTGCTGGCACTCCAACCACAAGTAGCGCGATTGATTCCTAACCCAGATTTAGAAAAGATGGGGCTGGGAACAAATAGTATAGAAATTCCCGCAGAACAGGTACGAGTTGGGGAATGGGTGCAGGTGCTACCGGGAGATAAAATCCCTGTTGATGGTGAGGTACGCTTTGGGCAAACAACGGTAGATGAGTCGATGTTGACTGGGGAAGCGGTGCCAGTCATTAAACAAACAAGCGATACAGTGGCAGCAGGTACTATCAATCAGTCAGGTGCGATCGCCATTCAAGCCACCCGTACAGGTAGCGACACCACCTTGGCGCACATTGTCGCCTTAGTAGAAGCTGCCCAAACTCGCAAAGCCCCTGTCCAAAAATTAGCTGACATCGTAGCGGGTTATTTTACCTACGGTGTCTTGACTGCATCTGTATTGACATTTACCTTTTGGTACTTCGTCGGCACTCACATCTGGCCTGATGCCACCCTCTCAGATGGTGTGGCAATGATGAATCATGCCGCCCATAGTATCCCCCATTCCCAAGTCCCGATTCACCACTCCCCACTACTAATTAGTTTAAAATTAGCGATCGCCGTCATGGTTGTCGCTTGTCCTTGCGCGTTAGGATTGGCTACACCTACAGCGATTCTTGTGGGTACTGGTATGGGTGCAGAACGGGGTTTATTAATTAAAGGTGGCGACGTTTTAGAAAAGGTACATCAGCTAAAAACAATTGTCTTCGATAAAACCGGCACACTCACCACAGGTAATCCCAAAGTGACTGATTGTGTGGTGATGGCAGGATTGGGAACTGGGGAAAATCAGCACACCTTGATTCAATTAGCTGCTGCTGTGGAAAGCGGAACTTATCACCCCTTAGCCAAGGCGATTCAGCGAGAAGCGCAGCGTTTACAGTTATCTATTCCAGAGGCGGTAGACTTCCACACTGAGCCAGGTTTGGGTGTATCGGCTGTGGTTGCAGGTCAAACTGTACTTTTGGGAAACTGGGAATGGTTGACTGGGCATGGAATCGCCCTTGATGACACAGCACAACAGGCAGCGCACAAGCTAGCAACAGAAGGTAAAACCGTTGTGGGTGTGGCAGTTGCAGGTACTTTAGCCGGACTGATTGGTGTGCAAGATACTCTGAGAACAGATGCCTATGATACAGTAGAAAAGTTGCGCCAGATGGGTTTGCGAGTCATCCTACTCAGTGGCGATCGCCTAGAAGCTGTCAGTGCCATAGCGCAATCATTAAGCATAGATAGTGCTGATGTGATGGCAGGTGTTCCCCCCAGCAAAAAAGCTACTGTCATTCAAGAACTTCAAGCCCAAGATGCCCATCCCGTGGCAATGGTGGGGGATGGCATCAATGATGCTCCCGCTTTATCGCAAGCCGATGTTGGCATTGCTTTACACTCAGGCACAGATGTAGCAATGGAAACCGCTCAAATCGTCCTCATGCGCGATCGCCTGAGTGATGTTGTGGAGGCAATTCAACTCAGTCGAGCCACCTTTAACAAAATTCGTCAGAATTTGTTCTGGGCTTTTGCCTATAACACCGTTGGTATTCCTCTAGCTGCTGGTGTTTTATTACCCAACTTCGGTTTTGTCCTCAGTCCTGCCGGTGCTGCTGCCTTAATGGCTTTTAGTTCCGTTAGTGTGGTGACAAACTCAGTGTTATTGCGTAGGTTAGCCCATCGTGGTTGACGCACTCCCCGCAATTCAATTGCGGGGATTCTGGGGTCAAACAGCGATTGCAGGCACAGCCCGTCTTACTTCACCTAACCCAATGGACAACGCCCTGCCCATGAACTTATCGTACCACAACCGTTGGCGCAAGCCTTCCCGAAGGGTATGAAAGTGGGCGATAATGGCAGGCAACAATATTCAACACATTGGGATTAATCAAAATTTCAACGATTGTGGTAACGATTTATCAATGGCACCAGCAACTGATGAAAGTCATCTATTAATTATTGAAGACGATCAAGGTCGTCAAGAACTCACTTTAGAACACTCTGTTTACTCTATCGGCAGAGGTCGTGAGTGTAATATTCGTTTAATATCTCAATTCGTTTCCCGTCGCCATGCTACCTTGGTAAGATTGCCACGATATCCTCACGGGAATAGCTATTATTACCGGATTGTTGATGGTGATGGACAAGGAAAACCTAGTGCCAATGGTTTCATGATTAACGGCCGCAAAATGCCAGCCCACGATTTAAAAAACGAAGATGAAATCGTTTTCGGCCCTAAAGTTCGTGCTATTTATTATATATTGAAAAACTCTCAGCGTTCTGGACAAACAGATGCCAGTGAGTATGATATTACGCTGATTAATCCTGGCATGAATCAGGATATCGAAGAGTTGTGAACTGTCAAGAATCACCGACGTAGAACGTCGGTGAGTATGTCAACCAGCCAGACTTTCAATTAAATGCCAATGGCGACTCTCTTCAATCGCCTGCCGAATATAATCAAACATTTGTCGGCAGTGATTATAAACTTGCAGTGGTAATTCTTCATTCTTAATTACAATACTCATCCGGCTTTCTGTCGCAGTAGCCGTTGATTTATCAATCAGCACTTCCACTTTCACCATTTTAGAAAAAGGAACATTTCCAGGAATCTCACGAGCCAGAATGTAATCCGGTGTATAGTATTGTATTTCCAAATTACAGTCCTGTAGAAGGTCTAGCACTAATGGCTGGAGATGATCAACGTGAATAGAAATAGTAAATGAACAGGTATAGCGAGCCATAGTAGCCCCACCCCTTGCAACACTCCGTCCATCCTATAATACCTAAGCAGCTAAACGGTAACTCGTGATAGATTCCTTAAACAAAAACATTGATAGCACTAGCTGAGGAGAGTTTCAAAATCCCAGGACTTTGACACAAATATGCGCCTCTTTTTGGGCGATCGCGCCATTAACATCCTTTTTATAGAAAATTCCTCCACAACCCCAGCCGACTAGACACAGACAGCACTAGGTCGAACTGAGAGAACGGTGGACATTTACAGCAATTTTAAGCTAAAGTTGTAATGAGTTTGTTTTAGATGAAAGGGTGGCAAAGCAAACGTCAAACAACAAGAAAACACATCTGCTCAAACTTTGATTTCCGCAGCAATCAAAAGCAACACTCAAGGTTGCACAGATGTAATAGTAGTATGTAATCTCCTTGCATATACAAAGCAGCAACAAAAATCAAACTGGGAAAACTTCCCCCATAGTAAACAGACTTCAATATGCAAAAACAGGCAGGATCAACAAAACCCATTCGTTCTTTAACAGATGCACTGGAGCGGTGTCAACAACTTGGTATGCGCGTTAGCCGCCAACGCCGTTTTATTCTAGAACTGTTATGGCAAGCCAATGAACACCTTTCTGCCAGGGAGATTTACGATCGCCTCAACCAACAAGGTAAAGACATCGGTCATACATCTGTGTATCAAAACCTAGAAGCATTATCTAGTCAGGGGATCATTGAGTGTATTGAACGCTGTGATGGGCGTTTATACGGCAATATCAGTGATTCTCACAGTCATGTGAACTGTCTCGATACTAATCAAATTCTGGACGTTCATATCCAACTACCAGAAGAATTCATCCGAGAAGTGGAAGAAAAAACAGGTGTGAAAATTACTGATTACAGTATCAACTTCTATGGTTATCGTGATCCCCAGACAAATCAGCAACAAGCCAGCTAGATCAATAACTATAATTGCGCTCGAATCGTAAAAGCATAGTCACCGCCTGGTTCTAGCTGATAATCTTGCTGTTCCAAAAAACGCCCCAAGGGTTCTTTAATTAGCGCACGGCCTTGAGATGGCTTAACAGAAAGTTCTCCTTGGCGAAAGTTCCATTGAAAATGCCACTGAAAATCCCCTGCACTGACTTCGCCTTCTAGAAAGCCTTGTTGCCAGGATTGGCGGGTAATTTTAACATAGGCAGTAGTTTCTGGCAAACGTTTAGCACTCACAATGCTTGGTGTTAAGTGGGTAACAAAACCTAACTATGTAGGCTCTTTCTTTTATTTACCAAACTTCGCCGCGATCGACAAATCAAGTAAGTGAGTATTTTTGCTGAAAATACTGGTAACAGCGTTAATAATAATACTGTTTTCGCTAATAATCCCCTATTTCATCTGCTTGGGTGTTTCTGCGGTTGTTAGTTACAAACGTAATTAATGATACTAAAGACCGAAATTAAATTAAGCCTAACGACTGAAGTCGTCCGGCTTCTTCACTGCATTGAGCCTGCGTAGGCAGGCTACCCTTTGGGAAGCCGCGCAAAGCGCGTCTATGTTCCGATAGCCGCGACTTTAGTCGTCCGGCTGCTATTCAGTTATCAGTAAAAAATTGGTCGGCGATGCCTACCTAAAAGGCATCGCGGATTTTAGATTTTATCTAAAATCCAAATCGAATTAACGATTTACTGCCGCAGCTTCCCGCGCCGCAGCTGCCTGATCTGGGTGAATACCCAAACGTGTGAGATTAATCCGTCCCTTATTGTCAATTTCGCGTACTTTGACAATGACTTCATCACCCACGGCTACCTCATCCTCAACCTTGCCCACACGGTAGTCAGCTAGTTGGGAAATGTGAATCATTCCTTCCTTACCTGGAAGAAATTCTACAAAAGCACCAATGGGGATAATCCGAGTCACGCGCCCAGCATAGACATCGCCTTCATTTAGTTTGCGTGTCATACCTTGGACAATATTACGCGCCCGTTTAGCCTTAGTTTCATCAACCGCAGAAATTGTTACCGTGCCATCATCTTCGATGTCAATTTTGGCTCCCGTTTCTTCGGTGATGCCCTTAATTGTTTTACCACCAGGGCCGATGACTAGACCAATCATTTCTGGATCAATCTTGATAGTCAACAGACGAGGAGCATAGGGTGAGGTTTCAGGGCGTGGTGTGTCAATGGTTTGCAACATTTTGTCTAAAATGTGCAATCTGGCTGCTTTGGCTTGGTGGATGGCTTGGGCTATCACTTCCAAAGACAAACCAGAGATTTTCATATCCATTTGTAAGGCAGTGATCCCTGTATCTGTCCCGGCAACTTTAAAATCCATGTCGCCCAAGAAGTCTTCAATACCTTGAATATCTGTGAGGACTCGCACTTCGTCGCCTTCTTTAATCAAACCCATAGCTGCACCACTCACGGGTTTGATCATGGGTACACCAGCATCCATTAAAGCCAGGGTGGAACCGCACACCGAACCCATCGAGGTGGAACCGTTGGAAGATAGCACTTCCGAGACTACGCGAATCACGTAGGGGAATTGTTCCTTGGGTGGTAGTACAGGTAAAATCGCTCGTTCTGCTAAGGCTCCGTGACCGATTTCCCGTCTACCAGGGGCGCGGAGTGGCTTGGTTTCTCCGACTGAGAAGGGTGGGAAGTTGTAGTGATGCAGGTAGCGTTTAGATTGATCTGTTTGCAAATCATCATTGAGGTTTTGAGCATCTCCAGGAGTCCCCAGGGTACAAGCGGATAATACCTGGGTTAGTCCCCGGTTAAATAAACCGCTACCGTGGACACGCTTGGGTAAAACACCAACCTGGCAAGACACAGGACGGACTTCATCAAGTTTACGACCATCAACACGCACGTTATCTTCAATGATTTGACGGCGCATGAAGTGTTTAGTAATGTCTTTAAAAGTGTTACCCAAAGCTTTGCTATCTGTACTAGCAGCAACGCGAATCGGGTCATCTTCTGGGAGTTCGGCGATCGCTGTGGCAATATTTTCTTTAACAACATCTAACGCAGTATCGCGTGCGTTTTTGTCTAAATCAAATTGAGCCAAGATTTTCTTAATCTCATCACTGGCGCGATCGCGAATATAATTTTCCAGAGTTTGGTCTACTTCTGGTGGTGCTTCCTTGACAATTTCTAGACCTAGTTCTGCAATTAAATCTTGCTGTGCCTTGATTAAATCGCGCACAGCTTCGTAGCCGAAATCAATCGCTTCAATAATATCTCGCTCTGGTAATTGGTTTGCGCCAGCTTCCACCATGATCACACCATCTGGGGAACCAGCTACTACCAAATCCAAGTCTCCGGCTTCAATTTCCGCATAAGTAGGATTGATAATAAAATCATCTCCTACTAAGCCTACCCTGACTGCTGCCATCGGCCCGTTAAACGGAATTTTAGCAATTAGAGTTGCTATTGAAGCACCAGTCACCGCCAATACGTCCGGTGGTACTAACTCGTCCATTGACAGAGTGAACGCCACAACTTGTAAATCATCCCGCAGCCATGAAGGGAACAAAGGACGCAAGGGACGGTCAATCAAACGGCTGGTCAGAATTGCTTTTTCTGGTGGACGACCTTCCCGGCGCATAATTCCACCAGGTATTCTCCCGGCTGCATACAGTCTTTCTTCATAATCTACTGTCAGGGGAAGAAAATCAATGCCCTCTCTGGCTGCTGATCTTGTCGCTGTTACCAAAACAGCTGTATCCCCTGATTCTATCAACACAGACCCACCAGCTTGGGGTGCTAACAGGCCAACCTTCAGTCTAATATCCCTACCATCGAAGGATATTGACTTATCAACTTCTGCCATTCAGCTTTTTTTCCTTCTCTTTCTCTATTCTCTCTCTGTGGCAATCCTAACATTTATGCCTTCTGGCTGACTGCTCTTGCATACAAACATCAACAAGTTTCTCAACACCAAGCACAATAGATACTCAGCGTCTTCAAAGGAAGTCTGTCAGCTAGTTGTGCCACCTGTAGAATCTCTACTATGATATCAAACCCCCGCAGTCTAGCACGCTTGTTCTACGCATCCTCTCTGGTAAGCTGTCACTTCTGCTAGCTTGCGCCGTTGCTTTTGCGGATATATTTGACATTCCTGCCCAAATTTCGTCTTGTACTGATATTTTCCTATTAAGTAGGTCAACATAATTAAAGATAAAATGATCATGGGATAGATCCCCGACTTCTTGAAGAAGTCGGGGATCTGGGTATTACGTTTTTTTAAGTTGAGCTACTTATTAAGGGATGCTCTCATGTATCCCCTGTTTAAGAATTGTATAAATCCTAAATTTTATCATTAATTAGTTTAATATAATCAGTAGATATTATGCTAGGCTAGCATTATTAACTTCAAAATATAAGAAAAATTACTCAAACAAATCTAATAATTTTATCGTAGTCTCAGTAATTTAAAAATGGCAATTTTACACGGTAGTTGGTTATTAAAAGAGCAAAATAGTTGTTTATTTATTTGGGGCGAAACTTGGCGAGCATCACGAATTAATTGGGGAAACAATGAAATTTATCTAAATCCATTCTCGATGAATTCAACTGAGTTAAGCGAGTGGTTGTTTACAGAGCATCAGACAATCGCTAGCTTGCTACCTCAGTCTGAAAAAAAGACATCATCGAAAGCAGCCAAAGCCACAGAAATAAATTTACCAATTAATTCCCCAACATTTGCTCTACCAACTCATATATTCACAGAAAAAAAATCAAGTCAATTATCAATTTCACCAGTGCATTCTGCGGCGGTAGAATCTGAAAAAAATCCTGAAAAATATTTGCTGCCTTGGCGAGTTGAAGGTTTTTGTCTCAATCCAATCACCACAATTAAATTTCTGACTAATTTACCTCTAAATATTGTCAATGGTGAAAATACTTTTTTAGGTGGAGATTTAAGCTTCTGGTTACAAATTGCTCGTTGGAGTTTAGATTTAATCGCTCGTTCTAAGTTTTTACCAATTATCCAACGGCAAGCAAACGGTACTTTTGATGCTAAATGGCAAGTTTTACTAGACAGTGCTGTAGATAGCACTCGCTTAGAAAAGTTTGCGGCGAAGATGCCATTGGTTTGTCGGACTTATCAAGGGACTGGGGGAGAATGTATTCAGTCACCAATGTATGTAGATTTTCCGCTTAAACCGCAAGAATTAATTTTATCATTTCTCAATAGTGTAATTGATGCCCAAGTGCGGGAAATGATGGGAAATCAAACAATCCTTGAACCCAGGGTAATGGCATCTTTACCATTAGCGGTGCGTCAGTGGTTGCAAGGGTTGACTGGTGCATCTGGTGCTGTAAATGCAGATGTGATTGGTGTAGAAAGACTAGAAGCCGCGCTGAAAGCCTGGACGATGCCGCTACAATATCAATTGAGTAGCAAAAGCCAATTTCGTACTTGTTTTCAGTTACTTTCACCTACCCCTGAATCTCAAGAAACTGATTGGACATTAGCATATTTTCTGCAAGCAGCTGATAACCCAGAATTTTTAGTAGATGCGGCGACAATTTGGCAAAATCCAGTTGAACAATTAGTTGATCAAAATCGCACCATTAACCAACCACAAGAAACATTTTTACGGGGTTTGGGTTTAGCTTCTCGATTGTACCCGGTGTTAGCACCGAGTTTAGAAACTGCATCTCCCCAATTTTGTCGCCTCACCCCTATCCAAGCCTATGAATTTATCAAATCTGTAGCTTGGCGGTTTGAAGATAGCGGTTTGGGTGTGATTTTACCCCCCAGTTTAGCAAACCGTGAAGGCTGGGCGAACCGTTTAGGTTTAAAAATTTCTGCCGCAACTTCCCAGAAAAAACAGGGGCGTTTGGGTTTGCAAAGTTTGCTCAATTTTCAATGGGAATTAGCTATTGGTGGGCAGACTATTTCTCAAGCCGAATTTGATAGGTTGGTAGCTTTAAATAGCCCATTGGTAGAAATTAACGGCGAGTGGGTAGAATTGCGTCCCCAAGATATCAAAACAGCCCAAAACTTTTTTGCTTCCCGGAAACAACAAATGTCTTTATCGTTGGAAGATGCTTTACGTTTGAGTACCGGGGATACTCAAGTAATTGAAAAATTACCAGTCGTCAGCTTTGAAGCATCCGGCGCATTACAAGAATTAATTGGTGCGTTAACAAATAATCGCGCTGTTGCACCTTTACCCACACCGAAAAACTTTCATGGACAATTACGACCTTATCAAGAAAGAGGTGCAGCTTGGTTAGCTTTTCTCGAACGTTGGGGTTTAGGTGCGTGTCTCGCCGACGATATGGGACTGGGAAAATGCGTATCACCTGATACATTAATCCCGATCAATGGCATTTTACACACAGCCGAGTCAATTTGGAAAACTTATGCAGGAGACACAAGATTTGATGGGGAAGGATTTTGGACAGCACCAACTCAAGAGTTATTAGTTAATTCTATCAATCAAGAGACAGGGGAAATTGTCCAAGCTCCAATCAGACATTTATATCGGCAACAAGTTCGGGAAAAATTAAGCAGAATTACACTCGAAGACGGTAGTAGTGTGACTATTACTCATCGTCATAAATTGCTAACTAATCAAGGTTGGACAAATAAATTACAGGTGGGTGATTATGTTTGTGTACCTGCTAAAATGGTGTGGAATGGAAAACCACAAGACCCTGATTTAGTGAAATTCCTGGCTTGGCAAATTGCAGCAGGTCATGAACTGGGAAATACTGGGGCTTTGAGCATAACGCAAAAAGATGCTACAGTCTTAGAAGATTTGCTGGAGACGTTTCAAAAATTAGGCGATCGCTACCATCTTAAAATTAATCATCCCACTATTATTAGTACACCCAATAAAGCAGCTTATCTGCGAATTAATAGCCAAGCTTATCGCCGATTTCTAGAAAATCAAGGCTATGTTTGGGGTAAATTGTCAGCAGAAAAATCGATTCCCCCCTTGATTATGCAAGCAGATTTAAATAGTGTGCGGCTATTTTTGCGCCACTATTTTGATGCTGAGTCTGCTGTGGTTTCCAGTATGCGGAGTATTGAAATTGCCACCGCATCAGCATTATTAATTGAGCAGCTATCTACACTTTTACGGCGATTTAGTATTTGGTTACGTATTACACCAAAACAAAAGCGTGCTAGCAACGGTAAGCAGATTTTTCGTACCTATTATATCGGTGTAATTGGGGGTAATTCTGCCCGCAGATTTTTGCAAGAAATAGGTTTTGGTGTTCCAGAAAAACAGAGAAAATTATTAGAAATTTGCGAAAGAGTTGGTAACACTAATGTAGAAGGTATTCCGGCGAGTGATATTGTAGCTCAAACCATCAAAAACACAGGTTTACCTCTGCGAAATTTGGGAATGCACAATAATGTTTATATTAATGGTTCGCAGCAATTCTCTAGAGACAGTTTACAGAGAGTTATAGTTGAGATTGAACGAATTATTAGCGGCGAATCTCAACGACAATATCAACAACTGAAACCATCTAAATGGACTACAACAACCCTGGCAGCTTATGAAAAATTAGATGTAGAAACTTTGATTTTAACAAAACATGATTTACAGCATCTACTGGAACAACAAGTATTTTATTGTAAAATTAAGAGTATAGAAGATATTGATTATGAAGGATGGGTTTATGATTTTGAGGTAAGCAAACATCACAATTTTGTGGCTAATAATATTATCTGTCACAATACTGTGCAATTTATTGCTTTCCTGCTACACCTGAAAGAACAGGATGTTTTAGAAAAACCAACTTTATTAGTTTGTCCGACTTCAGTGTTAGGTAACTGGGAACGAGAAGTTAAAAGATTTGCCCCCAGCCTGAAAGTGATGCAGTATCACGGTGATAAACGCCCTAAAGGTAAGGCGTTTCAAGAAGCAGTCAAAAAACATGATTTACTTATTACCAGTTACTCATTAATTCATCGTGATATTAAATTATTACAAACAGTTGATTGGCAAATAATTGTGTTGGATGAAGCCCAAAATGTGAAAAATCCCGAAGCAAAACAGTCACAAGCAATTAGACAATTAGAAACTACATTTCGTATTGCGTTAACGGGTACACCAGTAGAAAATAGACTACAGGAATTGTGGTCTATTATAGATTTTCTCAATCCCGGTTATTTGGGAAATCGGCAATTCTTTCAACGGCGGTTTGCGATGCCAATTGAAAAGTATGGTGATGCAGCGTCTTTAAATCAATTACGTGCTTTAGTGCAACCTTTTATTTTGCGTCGCCTGAAAACAGACAGGGATATTATTCAAGACTTGCCAGAGAAGCAAGAAATGACGGTATTTTGCGGGTTAACTGCCGAACAAGCTACACTATATCAACAAGTAGTAGAAGCATCTTTAGCAGAGATTGAATCGGCGGAAGGATTGCAACGTCGGGGGATGATTTTAGGTTTATTAATTAAGCTAAAACAAATCTGTAATCATCCGTCCCAGTATTTAAAAGAATCGAACTTAGCGCAACATAATTCAGCCAAATTGCAACGGCTAGAAGAGATGTTAGAAGTAGCATTAGAATCAGGCGATCGCGCCTTAATCTTCACCCAATTTGCCGAATGGGGTAAACTGCTCAAACCCCACCTAGAAAAACAACTCGGACGCGGAATATTCTTTTTATATGGTAGCACCACCAAAAAGCAACGTGAAGAAATGATAGACCGTTTTCAACACGACCCCCAAGGGCCACCAATCATGATTTTATCACTAAAAGCTGGTGGTGTCGGCTTAAATTTAACCAGAGCCAATCATGTTTTCCACTTTGATAGATGGTGGAATCCAGCAGTAGAAAATCAAGCCACAGACCGAGTATTTCGCATTGGTCAAACCCGGAACGTCCAAGTACATAAATTTGTTTGTACCGGGACATTAGAAGAGAAAATCCACGACATGATAGAAAGTAAAAAACAACTAGCAGAACAAGTAGTAGGTGCTGGCGAAGAATGGCTAACAGAACTAGACACAGACCAACTCCGCAACTTACTAATATTAGACCGCAGTACCATCATTGAAGAAGAGACAGAATCATAAATTATTTGAAGAAGAATCCCAAAATGAAATGCCCAGTCGTATTCAATATAGCCATTCTCATTCAATTGAGGTACAGTCAGAATTAAACGCAGGTGGACGCAGATATAGCTTGCTTACCGCAGGGTACGCAGATAAATTTGTACCTCATTAGACTAGAAAATGCTATATATTTTGCTACACCCAATGATGTAGGTGCTGTTGCCCTCTGGTGAAAAGCGACGACTGGGCATTGTATTGTCAAATATAAATTGGAAGTAGCTAAAATCTGGTTAGACGATGCTTTTGTTTGCGGCTTGCTTTTGTTTACGGCGCAAAGCTACACCAAGCCCAGCAGTTGTCAATGAAGCTAAGATAGTAAAAGGTTCAGGGACAGGCTTCACAGATTCAAGAACATTATTTACGGTTAGTGTGGAATTGACGGCTGTATCACTGGAATTGACAACCCCAAAACCTAATGTGTATTTTCCATCTTGGTCAAAGGTGTAAGAAGTTTTAGATGTAGTATTGCCATAATTACCAACCAGAGCTACATCAGCCAGTTTTGTAACTAAGGAGCCAATGGAATAAAAAGAGAAGTCGTTATATGGTAAGTAATCATTTGTAGAGAATCGCCAATCAAACTCCAAAACATCCCCAGCATTCACTGTAATAGTGGTTTTAAGAGCAGAACCATTAGTAGGTGAACTGTTAAGACTATTTAAGGCTTGATTTGGTAATTCTAGAAATTGTTCTATGATAACACGGCTCACTCCTCCAGAACTAGAGAGTGAAACTTGCCCATCAGAGCTACTAGCGTTGCCAGTTGTTTCCCACCCCGTCAAATCAGAAAGATTGATAACTGCGGCTTGAGATGGGCTAGCGGACAACAAAAATGTTGCTCCTGCACCACTCATGAGTAAAATATTTTTCCAACCCAACGATCCCATTGAACTTATCCTCAATTAGTAGATCAGTGTTGTACATTGTTATACAAAATAATCTGACGCTTCAACGTATCGAATTATATTTTGTCAAAACTTTATGTTATGTTACTTAACAAATTCCTTTAGATATGCTCCTAAAGCTTAGACGCTATCAGGGTTGGCAACAGAAAGAATACTTATTTTAGTCTTGAGTTTTATCAAGATTTTGTGAATATTATTTGACTATATTAAAATAAACACTGTTTTGGAGGCATCCGATCTCTAGAAGGCAGTCCCCATAAAACCAACTTTATCGCCAAGAATAATTGATTATGACAAATACAACATTACAAGCAAGCCGAGAATGGTGGTCACAAAGATGGCTAGAATTACTCGATTCCTATCGCTTTAAAAAGCGGTTAGAACGAGCCAGAAATTACGCGCGTCAAGGAAATGTTTTAAGCATTGAATTTAAAGGCGCGAAAGTATTAGCAAAAGTCCAAGGTAGCGAAGTAGAACCTTATACAGTATCTCTTTCCCTTGACTCTTTTACTGATGAAGAGTGGGGATATGTAATTGAAACCATGTCTAAAAAAGCGGTTTTTCCTGCCAAATTATTAGCGGGAGAAATGCCCCAAAATATTGAAGAAGTATTCACAGCAAATGGGCTGTCTTTGTTTCCGTTTACTTTAGGTGATGTTCACAGTAAATGTTCTTGTCCTGATAAAGCCAACCCTTGTAAACATATTGGAGCAGTTTACTATCAATTAGGCGACAGATTCAGTGAAGACCCTTTTGTATTATTTCAATTGCGGGGACGTACTAAAGAGCAAATTATCACCGATTTACGTCGATTACGAGGTGAGAAATTAGAAGTTACTACAGATGTCACGCCGGATAGACAACAGGCAGTTTCCCCCACCCAATACAGTGTGAAACTTGATGCTTCCTGGCAATATCATGAGCCGCTAGAGTCTTCTTTGGTAGTGATTGCGCCATCAATGAGTGAGACAATATTAGACGTATTAGGGTCAATTCCTTTAAGTAAAACAGAAGAAAATGTAATAAATATTACATCCAGCGATGTAGTCATGAGTTATTTACAGACTCTGTATAAAGAAGTCAGTCAAAAGGCGATGTTAGCAGCAATGAATGTAGGAGGTAGCTAATTCAGTCAAAATTATCAATAAATATTCATAACTTGAGATAATGAGGTGTATTTGTGTTAAGGTTTGATGCTTGAATGTTATTAAACAAAATAATGCCGTCGAACCAACATGGAAATTCAAACCAGAATTATTTCACTAGAACTTGCTGATGGTACAAGTATTAAAGTAGAAGCTACACCAATTGGCGAGCGCAAAGGCATTATTCAATCGCAGGATTTTTGTCAAATTACTACTGCTATTGAATCTATAACAAAAGACATTGCCCAAGCATTACAAAAAGTAAAACCCGATAAAGCCAATGTGAAATTTGGCATAGGAATTGCGATTGAATCGGGTAAACTCATCCCGTTAATAGTCAAAGATGGTTCTACAGCGAATTTCGAGATTACTTTAGAGTGGGTGAATCACTGAGCGATCGCCTGTAGCAGAGCAGTGTAGTTGATATTGTAGACCATTACACTGTCTGCCAGAAATTGAGCGATCGCTATTTCGATACATTCGGTCAAATTTATCCCAGATTTTACTGTCCAAACTCCAGTCTAGCTTGCTCAACTAAATCGGCTGTAACAATATCTTTTTCTGCTTGACGCGCTAATTGCTCAATGCGCGCTTGAGCTTGAGAACGGGCAAAAAAGGGAATATTTTTTAACTTTGTCTTAGCTTCCGATGTCCAGCGTAAAGCATCCGTAAAATTTGATTCACTCATATCACTTAAACCCTTTTATCAAAGTTTTTTAGCTGCTGTGGCTGTGTCAAGCTGCCAGCTTTGATTAATCTAAATGACTTTGAATCATTTGATCAATCATCACTTCCAAATCTTGCTCTAGATCCGAAGGTGTCACAACCAAGCGCATATATCGCTCATCCAAATCAAAAGCTTCTTCCATCCAACCCTTCCAACCACGGGCGCGTTTATCGATTTCCAACAACACTTCTAGCTCATCTGGTTTGAAAAAGAAGATCACTTCCAATTCATCTAAGTGGTTGCGGTAATTACCTGTAGGACGAAACTCTAACTCTTGTACAAATGGATAAGTGCCACCAAAATGGTGAGTGTACTCACAATCAACTTCATTTAATTGAAAACCTAAGTTTTCCAATGCTTGTAAAACCCTCTGCATCAATGGGTGAGGGCGTACTTCCAGATAGTCTCTGTCTCTAGGGTTAATTGCTGATTTGATATCTAATCCTGTGCGTATATATACTGGAGTTTTTCCGAAAGTCAACGGCATTTCATAAGGTAAGTCCAGTGAAAAAGGAATCATTACTTCCTCGTTTGGCTGGATAGTAAAACGCTCTGATAATCGATAATTAACC
Organism: Anabaena sp. 4-3; assembly: GCF_001597745.1. GTDB lineage: Bacteria > Cyanobacteriota > Cyanobacteriia > Cyanobacteriales > Nostocaceae > Trichormus. The sequence goes on from NZ_LUHJ01000026.1 coordinate 494,060, forward strand.
AAAACACATTCTTCTGTCACTGTTGAGTCATCTACTTCCCGTTCATACTCAGTAGCGAGTTTTAAGTAGATATCATCAATATTCTGGGCAACATCACCACCAAGAATATAGACTTCGCCCTCTAACACCTCACCAGGAATCACAGAATTGTTGAAAAGACGTGTATCTACTTTAGCTGCACCAATGCCTACACTCGCTAACAGATTTTTAAACATAGTTTCTCAATCAGTAATTAGGTTAAATAACAGTTAGTCTGACTTTTGCTTCATGTAGTAACTATCAGCTGATGCTTCAGAGTTTATGCCAGTCTAGCCCGAATTCATCAAAGTTCTGATAAATCTTAAATACAGGACTTAAACAACAAGACTCTTTGCTTTGGGAGAGTGTAAGGGTTTTGAACATCTACATTCCCATTTCCGTGTAAAAAAAGGCTCTTGTGTCAGAACAAGAGCCGCAAAAGCGTTAGATTGTCAGTGATGAAATAAACTTGAGAACCTAGTCAAGTTCAGGCATAGACATTGCTGGTTCATTCTCACGGTCAATACCTTTCTCGAAACCACCGGCAGCAGCGCGGGCGCGGCCTGCGTGCCACAAGTGACCTACGAGGAAGAAGAAACCTAAGACGAAGTGAGAAGTAGCCAACCACGCACGAGGAGATACGTAGTTGAAGGAGTTAATTTCGGTAGCCACACCACCTACAGAGTTCAAAGAACCCAGAGGAGCGTGAGTCATGTATTCAGCAGCGCGACGAGCTTGCCAGGGCTGAATATCGTTCTTGATTTTTTCTAGATCAAGACCGTTGGGGCCACGTAGAGGCTCTAACCAAGGGCCACGGAAATCCCAGAAACGCATGGTTTCACCACCGAAGATGATTTCACCGGTAGGAGAGCGCATCAAGTATTTACCTAGACCTGTGGGGCCTTGAGCAGAACCAACGTTAGCACCTAAGCGTTGGTCACGAATCAAGAAGGTTAAAGCTTGAGCTTGAGAAGCTTCAGGGCCAGTGGGGCCGAAGAATTCGCTGGGGTAAACGGTGTTGTTGTACCAAACCATGACGGAAGCGATAAAGCCCATCAGGGAGAGTGCGCCCAAGCTGTAGGAGAGGTAAGCCTCACCAGACCAGATGAAAGCACGACGCGCCCAACCAAAAGGTTTGGTGAAGATGTGCCAGATACCGCCAGAGATACAAATTAAAGCAATCCAGATGTGACCGCCGATGACATCTTCCAGGTTATCTACGCTGATAATCCAGCCTTCGCCACCAAAAGGAGCTTTGATTAGATAACCGAAGATAACAGCAGGGTTCAATGTGGGATTGGTAATCACACGAACATCACCACCACCAGGGGCCCAGGTGTCGTAGATGCCACCGAAGAACATTGCCTTCAGCACTAACAGCAATGCACCACAACCCAAGATAATCAGGTGGAACCCGATGATGTTGGTCATCTTGTTTTTGTCTTTCCAGTCATAACCAAAGAAAGAGGAATACTCTTCTAAGGTTTCTGGGCCACGAACAGCGTGATAAATACCACCAAAGCCCAAGACTGCGGAAGAAATTAGGTGAAGTACACCAACTACGAAGTAAGGGAAGGTGTCGATAACTTCACCACCTGCACCAACACCCCAGCCTAAAGTGGCGATGTGAGGTAGCAGGATTAAGCCCTGCTCGTACATTGGTTTTTCTGGAATGAAGTGAGCGACTTCAAACAAGGTCATCGCTCCAGCCCAGAAGACAATCAAACCAGCGTGAGCAACGTGTGCGCCCAGCAGTTTACCAGATAAGTTGATCAGGCGAGCATTACCAGACCACCAAGCAAAACCGGTGGATTCTTGGTCGCGTCCGCCGCCCATTACAGCAGTTCTATTAGAGAGCGTTACCACGGGGTAGTACCTCTTCGGGGAATACAAATTTTTCGTGGGGTTGGTCTTGAGGAGCCATCCAAGCGCGGAT
>NZ_LUHJ01000027.1 GCF_001597745.1 Anabaena sp. 4-3
GTCGCCGCCCAAAAATTCATCTCGTCGCCTCTTCGGGTAGGCGAGAGGCTTCTTTTTGATTCAGCTAAACTTTCAAGAGATGAGGCAGCAGGTGAGTGGAGGAAGTTGCGGAAGGCAGGGGAGATTTTTCCCCAAAATTCTTTAATTTTGCAAAAGAGAATTGTGCAGGAGAGAATTTTGAATTGATTTTTCCCCAGTTCCCAACCCGCAAACAGAAGTTTTTTACCAAAGCGATCGCACAATCACTGCCAAATGTAACAGTTTGCAACGTATAATGAGAACGACAAAACGATGAAGAAATATTGAAGAATAGTAGGTTTAAATGCGAGTAGCGATCGCGGGCGCTGGTCTAGCAGGACTTTCCTGCGCGAAATATCTCACGGACGCAGGTCACACTCCCATTGTCTTAGAGCGTCGGGACGTATTGGGTGGCCTAGTAGCGGCGTGGCAAGACTCTGACGGCGACTGGTATGAAACTGGGTTACACGCCTTTTTTGGGGCATACCCAAATATGCTCCAGTTGCTCAAAGAGTTGGGCATTGAGGACAGACTCCAGTGGAAAGAGCATACACTGATTTTTAATCAACCAGAGAAACCAGGAACATATTCACGATTTGATGTTCCAGATATTCCTGCTCCTTTCAACATCATTGCGTCGATTCTTCGCAATAACGATATGTTGACCTGGGAGCAGAAAATCCGCTTCGCCGTCGGCCTCTTTCCAGCAGTGGTCAGAGGTCAGAAGTATGTCGAAGAAATGGACAAGTACAGCTTCTTAGAGTGGTTAGAAAGGCAAGGTGTAGGTGAGCGCGTCACCAGTGACGTGTTTATCGCAGCTTGTAAAGCACTAACCTTTATCAATCCTGATGAAGTGTCATCAACCATTCTTTTAACTGCCTTAAATCGCTTTTTGCAAGAAAGGTATGGTTCAAAGATTGCCTTTTTGGATGGTTCGCCCACAGAAAGACTCTGCCAACCCATCGTAGATTACATCACAGAACGAGGTGGAGAAGTCAGGCTCAACGCCCCCCTCAAAGAAATTTTGCTGAACCCGGATGGTACAGTAAAAGGGTTCTTGCTGCGTGGGTTAAATGGAGAGCCAGATGAAGTGTTAACAGCAGACTGTTACGTGTCCGCTATGTCAGTAGACCCGTTAAAAGTCATGTTGCCCGAACCTTGGAAGCAAATGGAGTATTTCCAAAAGCTAGAAGGATTGGAAGGTGTACCAGTTATTAACCTGCATCTATGGTTTGATCGGAAATTAACAGACATTGATCATCTGTTATTTTCGCGATCGCCCCTCCTCAGCGTTTATGCTGATATGAGTAATACCTGCCGTGGATATGCTGACCCCAATCGCTCCATGCTGGAATTAGTTCTCGCACCTGCCAAAGATTGGATTAGCAAATCTGACGAGGAAATCGTGGCAGCAACTATGACTGAATTGGAAAAACTCTTTCCTGATCACTTTGGCGGAGAAAATCCCGCCAAATTGCTGAAATCTCATGTCGTAAAAACGCCGCGTTCAGTTTACACAGCGACTCCTGGTCGTCAAAAGTATCGTCCTGATCAAAAAACTCCCATAACCAACTTCTTTCTGTCTGGGAGTTACACCATGCAACGCTATTTAGGCAGTATGGAAGGGGCTGTACTTTCTGGTAAGCTAACAGCGCAGGCCATCTGCGAATCTCTGCCAATGGCAAATGCCTCAAACCTGCAAACGCTAACCCGACCGCCTGCAACGAATGCTGCAACTGCCTGATTCCCCCCCGCGCATGAAAACGCTGGTCTCCGTAGATGAGTCCTATAAACTTTGTCGGCAACTCACCGCCAAGTATGCCAAAACTTTTTACTTGGGTACTTTGTTGATGAGTCCGGCAAAACGCCAAGCCATCTGGGCAATTTATGCTTGGTGTCGCCGTACAGATGAATTAGTAGACGGCCCCGCAGCTGCCATTACTACACCAGAAACCCTAGACCGATGGGAACAGCATCTGGAATCACTTTTTGCGGGTCGTCCCCAAGAAAACTATGACGTAGCTTTGGTAGATACACTCCAACGCTTTCCCCTAGACATTCAGCCCTTTCGGGATATGATCGCCGGGCAGCGTATGGACTTATACCGTAGTCGCTATGAAACCTTTGAGGAGTTATACCTCTACTGTTATCGTGTTGCTGGCACAGTTGGCTTGATGTCAACATCTGTCATGGAAATAGACACCAATGCCAACACAGCACCGTGGCAACAGCATAAACCACCATATATTCCCACAGAAGAAGCGATCGCCCTCGGCATTGCCAATCAACTCACAAACATTCTGCGAGATGTGGGAGAAGATGCCCGACGCGGACGCATCTACATTCCTTTAGAAGACTTGGCACGGTTTAACTACAGCGAACAAGACTTTTTTAACGGTGTCGTAGATGAACGTTGGCGGGCATTGATGCGCTTCCAAATTGACAGAGCGAGGCAATTCTACATCAAAGCCGAAAAGGGTATTACTTATCTTGCACCTGATGCTCGCTGGCCAGTGTGGGCAGCATCCATGCTGTACGGACAGATATTAGATGCAATTGAACGCAATGATTACAACGTTTTTGATCAACGTGCCTTTGTCCCCCAATGGCAAAAGTTACGCACCCTGCCCATAGCTTGGATGCGATCGCAAGTGCTATAAATGTTAGTCAATAGTCCAAAGTCAATAGTCCATAGGCACAAACTAATGACTACTGACTACTGACTACTGACTAAATCATCATTGCCTGTTGACACTGGAAAAAAGAACTGCTAACATAAGTATTTGTAACCGTGGAGAGGTGGCTGAGTGGTCGAAAGCGGCAGATTGCTAATCTGTTGATGGACTCGTAAGACCCATCCGAGGGTTCGAATCCCTCCCTCTCCGTTTTCCAGAACGGAGTTAAAACCAAAACTCTGTATTGTAAAAAAATATTAATGTAAATGTATTTTCCTCTACATCCAAAGGTAGATGTTATTATTTAACCTTTGGAGTCTTGATTAGATCGAGCTAGCCTAGAAATCTAGTTTCAATCTCACTTTCAAGCTCCCACATATCGGAGGAGTGAAAGTCACCATGCCCAGAATTAGTGCTGCCCTTGCCCTGAGTTTGACTACTATAGCAACTGGGTTTTTTATGGCAGCTTGTACCACAACCAACACTACTGATAATACAGCAAGCAATCCCACAGCCACCCCAGCCACCAACACCACAGCTAGTAGTGGCGCAGGATTAAAGATAGGCTCTCTACTGCCAACCACAGGTGATTTAGCATCCATCGGACAACAAATGGCTCCAGCTGTTCCCTTATTAGTGGAAACAGTCAACGCTTGCGGTGGAGTGAATGGTCAACCTGTTACCCTAGTGGCTGTAGACGACCAAACAGATCCCAGAGCCGGTGCAGCCGGGATGACTAAATTAGCAAATATCGATAAAGTTGCGGGTGTCGTTGGTTCGTTTGCTAGCAGCGTTTCTACGGCTGCTGTCTCCATTGCTGCCCAAAATAAAGTCATGCTGATTTCACCAGGTAGCACCAGTCCCGTATTTACCGAAAAAGCCCAAAAAGGTGATTTCAATGGATTTTGGGCGCGTACAGTTCCCCCTGATAGCTACCAAGGCCCAGCCCTAGCCGAACTTGCCCATAAAAAAGGTTATAAACGTGTTTCTACCGTAGTGATTAATAATGACTACGGAGTTGGTTTTGAAAAAGCATTCGTGCAAGCTTTTGAGAAATTAGGCGGTACTGTAGTTAATAAAAATAATCCTGTACGTTACGACCCCAAAGCGACTACCTTTGAAACTGAAGCCACAGCTGCATTTGCAGGTAAACCAGATGCAGTCTTGGGTGTATTCTATGTAGAAACAGGTAGTCTACTATTAAAGTCAGCATATCAACAAGGCCTGAGTCAAGGTGTACAGGTGATGCTGACAGACGGGATGAAATCAGACGAATTTCCCGCCCAAGTTGGTAAAACCACTGATGGTAAATATATTGTCTCTGGAGTCATTGGTACAGTACCCGGTTCTGATGGTAAAGCGTTAGAAACTTTTAGCAAACTGTGGCAATCTAAAAAAGGTGGTTCACCTGGAGAATTTGCGCCTCAAGCTTGGGATGCGGCGGCGTTGTTAGTATTAGCAGCACAAGCCGCTAAAGAAAACACAGGAGTTGGTATTGCTAATAAAATTCGGGAAGTATCGAATGCACCAGGTGTAGAAGTGACTGATGTCTGTGAGGGATTAAAGTTACTCAAAGAAGGACAAGATATTAACTACCAAGGTGCTAGCGGTAACGTCGATGTTGACGCTAACGGCGATGTTGTCGGTGTCTATGATGTGTGGACAGTTCAAGACGATGGCAAGCTGAAAGTCATTGACAAAGTTACGCCTAAGCAGTGAGAAAGGCGAATAAATAGACCACTTCGTAGAGACGTTTCATGCAACGTCTCTACAATGTCAATTAGAAGCCAGAGAAATTGTAACCAACGCCTAATAATAGACCGACATCGGTTTCATCAAAAAATCCAGCATTGATAGCTGCTGTAGCGGTGAATTGACGATTTAGGGGAACATCAACACCACCGGATACTAAAAAGGCGGCTTGGGAATCATCACCTGTTTTAATAGCTGCACCAACTCCTACATAGGGTGCGATCGCAAGTGGTTCATCAAAAGGATCTACCTGTCTAAACCTAAAATCATAAGTCACAGGAATCGCAATTGTAGTATTATCTCCCAATATTGCTGATGGTCTAACCGATAAAGCATTGCTTAACCCAATTTTGCTAATCACTGCAAAATTGCCATCACTTAAAGAAGAGTCACCACCGCCTACACCAATGTTACCTGCAACACCGATGTAGCTGCTGCCACCACGAGTAGTCCCACCTATATTAATATCTGCTTGTGCCACTCTGGTATTAGTTACTTGAGTTGCCGACTGTGTAGACTCTGGAGAAACAAGAGTATTTGATGAAGTGGCTACTGTTCCGGGGATGGGTACAACTGTACGACTAGCAATTTCTGGGGTAGTATAGCTAGGGAACTGCTGTAATGCAGTCGCATTTTCAGAGATAGAGTTGAGGGTTGTTTCACTGGCAAAAGAGAAGTTTTGGTTTTCAGCCTCTAGTTCAGCACTTGATGATTCTGTAGACATTGCATTGCTAGCAGCATCAACTGTAGGTACTGTTTGAGCATGAGCAGACAACCCACCACCCACAACAGCAACAGCCGCTAAACCGGACAACCAAGAGAAACCTTTACGAACCAAAATAGTATTCACATTCACTCCTAACAAACTGTCGCCCAACAAATAAATCAATTAACGTGGGTCTAATCCCACAAAATTTGTCTTTTTGAGGCAATATCCAAACTTTAACACCATAAAATCCCTTATTACATCCTTACATGGACGTAAAAAGTAGATATTAATTTAGGCTGATTTTGACGGATGAGGGATGAGGGAGCAGGGGAGGCAGGGGAGGCAGGGGAGAGAAACTAATGACTAATGACTAATGACTAATGACTAATGACTATTAACTTTAGAGACTGCTAACTGCTTGTGCGACTAATCCAGAAATAAATGGTAGAATTTCACGATTTTGAGCGTGGGCTTTGCCTTCAGTGAATACTACTAACAAATAAGGGCGTTGATTTGGTAGCTCGATATAGGCTGCATCATGACGAACTTGACTTGTCCAACCAGCCTTTGACCAAATTTGGGCATCTTGAGTCAGTCCACCACCTAAAAAGCCTGTGACTTGATCTTCTTCTACATTTTGGGGTAAATCATCGGGGTTGAGACTGCGTTGCAACATATTCATCATCTGTTGCGATCGCACACTGGAAACCGCTACACCTCCCACAATACTATGTAACAACCGAGCATTAGCATTAGTAGTCAGCATATTGCGATTTTCAAACATCTCACCATAAAACGCCCTCTCTCGTCCATAAGGGCCATCACCCCAAGTTTTTTGGCAGACATTAATAGTTTCCATCTCCTCCCACCCTAAAGACTGGTAATAGCGATTAATAAAATGACGCTGTTGCTTCCAAGTTTCAAAGGGGCCTGATGGTAACTCTGGGCCTGATGTTGTGCCTGTCAAAATATCTACGACTAAACTGGTAGCATCATTGCTAGAATCAACAATCATATCGCGTAAAGCACGCTCCAATTCCTGGGAGGTTTGGATCATGGCTTTTTCGATCCATTCGTGGGCTGCTACCAAATAAAATAGTTTAACTACACTTGCGGGGTAAATACGTTCTCCACCACGATAATCAAAACCACGCACCGGATGATGCCAAAACGCATCAGGCGTTAACGCACCACCAGTATTCACCGGAATTGGTGGATCATAAACAATCCAAGTCAACGCCACTTGGTTACGGGCTAAGTCGGGAAATGCTGACCAAGTAGCTTCTAAAATACCATTACCGAGATTTTCTAATTGTTCGTCTTGTTTAAAAAAAACCATTAGCTATTCACCTTCAAGAATGCTTTTTAATTCCAAATCCCAAATCCTCAATCTAGAATTGGCAGAATACCAATGTCTAGCTGATTTAAACTTATATGATTCTCCCGAATGTAACCGTCTGGCAACTCAGGCCGCAGTTGGGCGACATTTGCGGATAACATCAAATCAGCAAGGTACAGCAGTTGAGGTGTATTTATGTGAAGATGACTATCCAGGGTGGGTATGTTTTGATGATTTGAGTTTGTTACAACCTGCTACTGTACTTTATCAGGCTCAGTCAGTCTCGGAAGCAGAAATTAAACAACTGCTACCAGAAGCGATCGCTTTTACTCAAAAAGCTATGCAACAGTCTAATTATTACCTCTGGGGCGGCACTGTAGGGCCAAATTATGATTGTTCTGGTTTAATGCAAGCAGCTTTTGCTTCTGTGGGAATTTGGCTACCTAGAGATGCCTATCAACAAGAAGCTTTCACCCAACCCGTTGCTATTGCTGACTTAGTACCGGGGGATTTAGTGTTTTTTGGTACTCATTCCAAAGCGACTCATGTCGGTTTATACTTAGGAAATGGTCATTATATCCATAGTTCTGGGACAGAAATAGGACGCAATGGTATTGGTATTGATATCCTCTCGGAACAAGGGGATAAGGTAAGTCAGTCATACTACCAGCTATTGCGAGGGGTTGGGCGAGTGGCGAAAAGTTACATACCAATGAGGGATGGTTGACTAATGACTAATGACTAATGACTAATGACTAATAACTAATCAACAATATTGAGTTTTGAATTGCTTATGAGGAGTGGGTTAATTTCCGATAGGATATCAGGAGAAGATGGGGCGATCGCTGCTATTGTCCCAGATGTATCGGTAGTGGTGCCGGTGCGTGATGAAGTGGAAAGTTTGCCTTTGTTATTGGAGGCGATCGCATCTACTTTAACAGCTAGTCAGTTAAGCTATGAAATCATCTGTGTAGATGATGGTTCTACTGACGGTTCTGCTGCTTTGCTCAAAGAACAAGCACAAATTCGCCCTGATTTAAAAGCGGTAATTCTGCGGCGTAATTACGGTCAAACTGCGGCAATGGCGGCTGGTTTTAAGTATGCTGTTGGTAAAGCCATTGTAACATTAGATGCAGACCTACAAAACGACCCGGCTGATATCCCCCTGTTGTTAGCCAAGCTAGAGGAAGGTTATGACTTGGTGAGTGGTTGGCGGCAAAATCGTCAAGATGGGGCAATAAATCGGCTACTTCCTTCTAAAATCGCTAATTGGCTGATTCGTCGTACTACTAGCGTCTACATTCATGATTATGGCTGTTCCCTCAAAGCCTATCGTGCGGAACTGGTGGCAGATATGAATCTCTACGGCGAACTACACCGCTTTTTACCCGCACTGGCTTACATTGAAGGGGCGAGAATTACAGAAATCCCTGTACGCCATCATGCCCGTCGGTTTGGTCGCAGTAAATACGGTATATCTCGTACCTTCCGCGTACTGATGGATTTACTGACCATTTTGTTTATGAAGAAGTTCCTTACCCGCCCCATGCACGTATTTGGTTTATTGGGGTTGAGTTCTATAGTGGTGGGGACTGGTATAGGATTTTACTTAACATTCCTGAAATTGGTTTTAGGTCAGATGATTGGTAATCGCCCTCTGTTAATCTTGGGGGTACTGTTGCTAGTAACCGGAGTACAACTATTTTGCTTCGGTCTGTTGGCGGAGTTACTCATGCGTACCTACCACGAATCCCAAGGACGACCAATATACCGTGTTAGGGAAGTAGTGGCAAAAAAAAGTTAAGTAGCGTAACAATAATTAATAAAGAATCTGGGAGTCAGAATACTGAATTCTGACTCTTGCATTCTCAATAAATACACTTAGCATTAATTTGCATCTGCCTTGAAAGCTTTTCATACTTTTGACGCAAGTCTCCGACGTAACCTACTGATTTTATTTACAGCAGGTTTATTATTCTGGTCTAGTCTGTCTATGTTCTTGCCTACTCTACCCGTCTACATTCAGACAGTAGGGGCTAGCAAGCAAGAAATTGGCATAGTCATGGGTGGTTTTGCCATTGGATTATTGCTATTTCGCCCGATATTGGGACGGTTAGCCGATGAATATGGGCGCAAACTATTGTTATTGATTGGTACAACCGTAGGTGTTTTAGCACCTTTTGGCTATTTGGCATTTACATCAATTCCTATGCTGATGTTGGTGCGAGTCTTTCATGGTATTAGCCTTGCGGCTTTTACTACGGGCTACATTGCCTTAGTAGCAGATTTAGCACCTGTAGCTATACGTGGCGAAATTATCGGTTATATGAGTTTAACTACTCCCATTGGTTTGGCAATAGGGCCAGTTTTGGGGGGATATTTGGCAGCTACTACTGGCTACCCGACTCTATTTTTATTATCCGCAGGTTTGGCTTTTATTGGGGTGGTGTGTGCGGCACAAGTGATTAATCCACCCACACAGACAAGGGTGCAAACTGTGGGTAATGATCGTAAATTTTGGCAAATTTTGATCAGTCCACGGGTGAGAGTACCAGCTTTAGTCTTGTTAATGGTGGGTATCTCTGTTGGTGCTGTTCATGTGTTTGTGTCGCTGTTTATTCAATCAACACAGGTAAATTTTAATGCTGGATTGTTTTTTACGATCGCAGCTATGGCTAGTTTTATTTTCCGATTATTTGCTGGTAGGGCAAGCGATCGCTTTGGGCGTGGTTTGTTTATCACCTTTGGCATCGCTGCTTATACCTTAGCCTCCTTTTTCCTCTGGCAAGCTAATAGTACCTATGTGTTTATTTTGGCTGCTTTAGCTGAAGGCTGTGGTGGTGGTACAGTGATGTCAATGATTACCACAATGATGGCAGACCGTTCCTTACCGCATGAACGTGGACGGATTTTTGCGATTTGTATCGCTGGGTTTGACTTGGGAATTGCGATCGCTCCGCCCGTTTTAGGCTTTGTGGCTGAAACAGTAGGCTACAATCAGATGTTTGCCTATACCGCCATCTTAACTTTCATCGGGTTACTCATCTTTCTCACCTTCTCCAGCAAAAACCTATCCACCTCCCTGCGTTTTGCTGTCGGGCGTGCGGAAGATGCCTATTCAGTGAATAATATTAATTAAGCAAAACAAAAGGCAACAGGTAAATTACTGTTGCCTTTTGCTTAGTCTAACGGGCGAGGAGGGATTCGAACCCCCGACACCGTGGTCCGTAGCCACGTGCTCTAGTCCACTGAGCTACACGCCCTTACAAGAATTATATATTAACAAGTTTTTCAGGAAGATGCAAGACCTATTTCCAAAAAATTCTGCAAATCTCTCTCACCTCGACAGTCAGGGACAAGCACAGATGGTAGATGTGTCAGCTAAAGCCCCCACCGTTAGGGAAGCCGTAGCGGTTGGACAGGTGCGGATGCTACCAGAAACTTTAGCCGCTATTCAAGCTGGAAACACCCCTAAAGGCGATGTTTTAGCCACGGCGAGGATAGCTGGAATTATGGCAGCTAAACAGACATCTAATTTAATTCCTCTATGTCATCCTCTACCATTGCAAAAAGTCGCTGTTGAGATTACACCTGATCTCGAATTACCTGGTTATCAAATTCAGGCGACAGTCAAAACTAAAGCTGAAACTGGTGTAGAAATGGAAGCTTTAACTGCCGTTTCTGTGGCAGCTTTGACTTTATACGATATGGCTAAAGCTTTAGAAAAGTCGATACAAATCTCATCAATTCGATTGATTAGTAAGACTGGGGGAAAATCAGGAAATTATCTTAATTCTGATTGATTAATAGCGTTTTCTGTATAAGGTGGCATGCCATATAGCTCGTAGAGACGTTATATGTAACGTTTCTACAGTTCAGAATCAAGGACATTTAGGGAACACCAAACAATAAATTATCTGATATCTTGCACTATTCTCAATAAACGTAGGGTGGGCAATGGCCACAACGTAAAAATCTATCTTTTGAGCGAATTTTTACCATTGCCCACCATCCTGCAATCGCAATAACGCAAGTGGTGCAAGATGTAAGTTATCCACATCGACTGTTAGTAGGGTGCGTCAGTATGAATATTTTCTTGGTATAGCTAGGGTTTCTCGTACTGACGCACCCTAAACTTTGGATATTTTTTATCTGGAAGTCCCTTATGGCTACGCCACACCAGTTACATCAACCAACGACATCAGAAAACTTTAACATAACAATAGTAATGTGACTGACTACTAACCGAATATTAACGCCATGTCTCCTTTTAATATTGATGTGCTAGAAGCTGGGCGTGTGTATAAATCTACAGGCGCAATTCCTAGCAATATGCTGCGTCCAACAGTTTATCGTGCTTGGGAAAGATCACACCTGCAAGGGGCTAACCCTTGCGCTTTACAAGCTGAAACATTATCTAGCATAGAGACAGAGCGTTTAGTAGAGCAACATAGTTATTTAATTGATGCAGTTCGCCCCTATTTCCGCATTTTATCGCAAGCAGCAGGAAATGAGCGTCATGCAGTTATGTTAGGCGATCGCCAAGCGATTTTACTAGATGTCATCGGTGACGAGCAAACCATACACGGATCAGAACCTTTCCCTCAACCCGGTTCCCTGTTGTCAGAAGCTGTAGCTGGTGCTAATGGTATCGGTACATCCCTAGCAGAAGCAGATTATATCGAAATTGTCGCCGCCGAGCATTTTATTGAAGGGTTTCATCCTTTTACTTGTCAAGGAATTCCCCTCCGTAATGAAAAACAAGAAGTCATCGGCGTGTTGAGCATATCATCACTCCAACAAGATGCAGGAAAACGCTTAAAAGAGATATTACTCTGCGCGTCTCGTGCTATTGAAGCAGAATTTGTGATTGCTAACTTAGAAAGAGATATACACCTTGTGTTAACATCAAGTCCCGAAGATTATCAACGATTAGATGAACTGCGTCAGGATTTGATCCAAGCAAATCAAGCTGGTCGTTTAAAACTTGAAGTTAGCTCGCGGATGTTAGCCAAAAATAGCATAGAACACGCTAAAAAATTGCTGCAACAGGCTGAACAATCCATTAAAATATTTCGTCATCGCGCTAAAATTTGGCATAATTTAGCATCATCAGAGACGGGTACACCCGAACCTCTGTCACTCACTGATAGTATTCAGGATCTGGTAGATATATTATCGACAGAGGCAGCTATTCGGAAAATTGAAGTAATAACTGAATGGCAAGAACCAGTTACAGTAGTTGCTGAACCTAGAAGTTTTTTCCACCGCTTATTACGTTATTTTTTGCAAGCTTTTGAAATTGCAACTCAAGGGGGAACAGTCAAAATAGGCGTTTATAGTATGCTAAATTCTGATATAGCCCAAGTAAGTTTTACACCACTTCCGGGCTTAAATGCTGATAAATGCCCACCAAAACCACACATTGTTAATTTTACCAAAACAAGCATTAATAATGAACCAGTCAAACTTAAGAAAACGGAAAGTGCTGATAGCAGATGATGACGATGATAGCAGAATTATGCTGGCTTTTATACTAGAGGAAGAAGGTTGGCAGGTTCAGGAAGCCAGCAATGGCAAAGAAACTATAGAAAAGTTAATTGAGGTACAACCCGACTTATTAATTTTAGACAATAGAATGCCAGAATTCACAGGAGTGGAAGTTTATCAACACCTAAAATCACAAGGTTTTGATATGCCAATTGTATTCACAACAGCCTACGGTTCTTTACAGGAACTAGCTTGCAAATTGGATATTACTTATTTTGTCTCTAAACCATACGACATTCCCAAGTTAATGCAAACTATAGAGTCTGCTTATCAAGCATCCCTTCGTTGACACTGCTAGGTTTCATTGCCAAGGAGGTTGTCCGTGTCAACTGTTACAGGACGCAAATATATAGCTAACTGTTTACTGTGTTAGCGTTCTTGTTCAGCATTCACAAATACCTTAAAATTATCAGGTATGTTGAAATATGTAATAAAAATTTATGCCTCCTCGTTGGCCTCGTAAACCTGATCGTAATGATCCTGAATTCCGCAAATTAGACGATCGCATGAATTTTGCAGTTCATGTCGCTGTTGCAGCTACAATTAACTCTGGCTTGTGGTTCTTCCATAACCTGACAGCAGCTAATTGGCAATGGTTGCCCTTAGTAACGGCTGGTTGGGTCGTAGTATTATTGGTGCATCTGATTTATATTAGTGCGATCGCTAACTACTCAGCCACACCGCCTAAATCTACCTGAAGATGTATCACTGAAGCTAGGGCAATTGTAACCTGTGGTTGTGATGCGTGCCTCATTAATTGCGCGATAATGTTAATTAGTCTGAGACTTTGCGCTCTTTTTTGATATAGGGTGATTTTTATGCCTAAGACTAACACTACAGAATTACTAGAAGCCCTAGCAGCCGAAATCGGCGAAAATGTTTATATAGACATTGCTAAATGGCATCTGTATTTATCTGACGCTAAACTACATACTGTTGTTGCTGAACAGTTATATCCCTTAATTACTTCTAAAACAGTCAATGAAGACCGAGTGATGGAAGTATTGGCATCTATACCCGTTAAAATTGGCGGTGGCAGACGAGAATTGCCTTTAATTGATTTACTACCACTGCAATGTCAAGTTAATTTGGTAGATATCTTAGAGAAATATCAACGCGAGATATAATTATAGGTGTAGGTAGGCAGTTATTGACATACAGCAAACATTTCTCCATAGGCTGAAAAAATATAGACATGGAGATTTGTTTGCCTGAATTGAGCTAGTCGAATTTATAAAATTTAACAACAATTCAATAATTATAGATACATACACACAATGTTTTGGATGTGTTTGGATGCGTAGGTTAGTTTCACTGCAAGTACAACACCCTATCAACACTCAATTTTGATATTGATTTTTTGGAGGTAGTGATATGTTTTTACAAATTAAAAATAGTCAAGATTTAGTAAAAATTCTGGATATTCAAGAACTAATCGACCCCAATCTTGATATTGTTCATGCTCAAGACCAAGAAGGTCAAGAAGAACAAGATCCCGACGAATTTAAAAAAGAAAATCTTGTTTTTCCTTCTGGAGAAAGTCTACCACGTTGTTGGCTAGATGCGAACTATAGAATGGCTAAAGCTTCTTAATTATCATTGTCAAAGCTTTAGGGGAGCGAGAGAGAATTTTTTCCCTCGTTTTTCCCCTACTCAAGACTTAGAAGCTGTTTGAAAAGTATTGTTATTCAAGCCAAATTCTCTCAAACATAACCCTCCTACCCCCCTACCCTGGAAGGGAAGGGGGGTTTCAAAGCCTCCCTCCTTACTTTCTCAACCTCCTCTTAAGACTCAGCACTTAATTGAGTTTCAGGCTTGGAAGAAATTACTTTACTAATCCAAACTGTGAAAATGTGAGATAGCACACCTAAAGGGCCAGCAAATAAACATAGTATTAAAGAGTGAATTGTCCAAATACCAGTTTTTTGACCTTCCCAATATATAAACCTACCAACAAATAAATCCATTACTAAAAAATGAATCCAACCAGTCGCCGCAGCTTTTTCATCAGCAAAAAATCGCGCAATATCAGCTAATTGAGGATTAGATAAAGCTTGGGCATTTTCTGGCGTGATGCTGGTAATAAATAAATATAAATATGCACCAGCTAAAGGCACATAAAGCAGGTATGATTCCATAACTCGCTTTGTGACTTTCCAGTTGGGCAGAATAATCATTAATGCCCAAAAAGGTAAAACAAAAAGATTCGCAACATTGAATAATTGTGTGATGTCCATATTAAAAAATAAATGACAATAAATTACAAAGCTACCAATTGTGATTCTATCTCTGTTGAATTCAAATCACGACCGATGAAAACCAAGCGGGTTTGTCTAGTTTCTGTGGGTAGCCAAGGACGATCATAAAATTTCTCAAATCGATTTCCTACCCCTTGCATTACTAACCGCATGGCTTTATTTGGTACTGCTACAAAACCTTTAATGCGATAAATTTCTTGTTGATTTACTAATGCTTCAAGCTGCTTTTGCAGTTTTTCTGGCTCAAAGGCACGGTCTAAAATTAAATGAGTTGAATTGATTTCGTCATCGTGGTCGTGGTCTTCTTCTGTGTCATGATGACTAGGACGACTATCTAAATTATCTTCAACGGCAGCTTGCCATCCTAATAGTATAGATGGGTCGAGTTGACCGCGATCGCTCTCCACTATTTTCACAACTCGTGGTAACTCTTGCTTGACTAATTGCTCGACTTGTGATTTCTTGTCTGCATCGACTAAATCAGTTTTGCTTAATACTACCAAATCTGCACAGGCTAATTGGTCTTCAAACAATTCTTGCAAAGGTGTTTCATGTTCTAGACTATCATCAGCTTGTCGTTGGACGGCGATCGCTTCTAAATCACTGGCAAACGTCCCGGCGGCGACAGCTGCACAATCTACCACCGTTACCACTGCATCCACTGTAGCGGCGTTGCGGATTTCTTGCCAGCGAAATGCTTTCACCAGGGGTTTAGGTAACGCTAACCCAGAGGTTTCAATCACAATGCAGTCAATACTATCTCGCCGTTTGATTAACTCCTGCATTGTTGGGTAAAACTCTTCCTGCACAGTGCAGCACAGACAGCCATTAGTTAATTCAAAAATATTCTTTCCATTTTCTTCATCTTCTGGGCAAATTTGACAGGATTTCAACAACTCGCCATCTATACCAAGTTCGCCAAATTCGTTGACTAACACCGCAATGCGGCGGCCTTGGTTATTTTGCAGTAGGTGGCGAATTAGGCTAGTTTTTCCACTACCTAAAAAGCCTGTGATGACGGTGACGGGAATTTTTGTGGCCATTCGTGGAAGTTAGGACTGGGTGTTGATATTCTGCACTTTGACGAAATTTTTTATCGTCTAGTGTTTAGACACATTTTTTAATATATCTGACTTATTGTTCTTATGGTCGGTAGGAGAGGTGTTTGCAGGTGGGATTTTTAAACGCAGAGGGGCGCGGAGGGAAACGCAGAGGAGCGCGGAGGGTTTTGGTGTATTTTTTGTTTTTTAGTTAGTCGGTTGTTATTTTCCTGTTTCCTGTTGAAAATGAAGAGGGTTCATGGTTGGACTAAGTGTTATTGGGGAACAGTACATGGTTAGAATGCTGAAAAAACTGCGTCGCCAAGAGTCTACTAAATTACATCGGGATGAGTTCTATCATCACCCTGGAACTGTACCGGGAACTATCATTATTGATATAGATGCGCCACCACCAACGATTTTATTGATTGACTACAACCAAACTAATTTTATTCGTCAACAGGTAGCTACGCCAGAAGATTGTATTTCTTATCTTGATACGGAGTCGGTGTCTTGGGTTGATGTTCAGGGTTTAGGTAATCAGGATATTTTAGAACGGGTGGGGCGGTTGTTTGATTTATCTCCTCTGGTGTTGGAGGATGTTGTCAATGTCTCGGAGCGTCCTAAATTTGAGGATTATGATAACCAATTGCTATTTATTGCGCGGATGGTTGTACCTAAACCCAGAACCTATGGTTTTTATAATGAACAAGTCAGTTTAATTTTAGGAAAACACTACTTGCTAACTGTGCAAGAAGAACCAGAACATGATTGTTTTGAGGGGGTGAGGGTAAGAATTGAAAAACGGCGAGGAAGTATTCGCCGAAAGGGGGCTGATTATTTAGCTTATGCTCTTTTAGATGCGATTATTGACGGTTTCTTCCCGGTTTTGGAAGTTTACGGTGAACAACTGGAGGAATTAGAGGAAGAGGTAATTGTCAACCCGACGCGCCAAACTCTACAGAAAATTTATCAACTGCGGCGAGAATTACTGCAACTACGTCGCGCTATCTGGCCGCAACGGGATGCGATTAATTCTTTAATACGCGATCGCAGTGAATTAATTAGTGAAGATGTACAAATCTATCTCCGAGACTGTTATGACCATGCTGTGCAAGTGATGGACATGGTGGAAACTTACCGCGAGTTAGCATCTGGGTTGATGGATGTCTACCTCTCCGCCGTCAGTAACAAAATGAATGAAGTGATGAAGCTACTGACGGTAGTTTCGTCCATCTTTATTCCCCTCACTTTTATTGCAGGTATCTATGGCATGAATTTCAACCCGGAAAAATCGCCCTATAATATGCCTGAACTCAATTGGTATTGGGGTTATCCGTTTTCTCTGGCAGTAATGGCGTTAATTGCTTTTGGTTTACTATTTTTATTTTGGCGACGGGGTTGGTTAGAAAATTCTACAACAATTAAACGTGATTAAATATTAAGTTGGGATGAGTCGTATAGAGCAACTTTTTATCGGGAGTCTGGACGCTAAGTTATGACTAGAAGTGGCGACCAAAATTTAATTGTATTGACAGTTTATATTATCGGTGTTTCTTACGTGTTTAATCGCATGGTTGAATCCATCGATGACCGGATTAAATATGAGTTAAAAAAGGCAGTTGTCGATGAACAACTCAAAGAGCAAAATTTGTCAGATAAGATTTCTATTTCTTTTAAACTCAGTGCTTCCAGCCCATTAGACGACCTCAAAGAACTCTCAATGAGTATTGAGAATAAATCTGAGAATCTGGCCATCTATGTAGACTGGGATAATAGCTCTTTAATCCTCAACAACAAATCATGTCGCGTCATCAGAAAATCACCAGACTTAACCCGCGACTTAGCTATCCCCCAAAGTCCTAGCTTGATTGTTCCTAAGAAGACACTCACAGAAACAATCACCGCCGAAGATTTATTTCAACGCGATAAAGAAACTGGTGTTTACACAGTGCAGAAACCGTTAATTAGTATCGGTGGGTTGAAAAATGGCGGCGCAGGCCAGAAAAAGTTGTATAACGACTTTATGAACAGAGGTAAAGAATTAGAATTTTCACTACAACTGGTACTCAGGTTATCAGAAATCCGCGCCGGTCTCGCCCCTGGTGCAGAATATCCTCCCATCTGCATTATCAACTTTCCCTTCACCGTCAGAAAATTACCGTGGACTTATGCCTTACCTTGGAATAAAAAGAAATAATCAAAACACACAGATGATATCATCGGGGATTACACTGGAATTAGGGAGAGAGTAGGCGTAGGCGGTTGCAGATCAGTCAACACTGGTTTGAGGAAAGTCCGGACTCCCTAAAGACCAGACTTGCTGGATAACGTCCAGTGCGAGCGATCGTGAGGATAGTGCCACAGAAAAATACCGCCAGGATTGGGGACTAGGGACTGGGGACTGGGGACTGGGTAAGAAATTTCCTAATCCCCCATCCCCGATCCCCAATCCCTAACCCTGGTAAGGGTGCAAAGGTGCGGTAAGAGCGCACCAGCAACGTCGAGAGGCGTTGGCTCGGTAAACCCCGGTCGGGAGCAAGGCCGCAGGAACTACGGTTGGTCTTTTACCAGTTCCGCTAAACAAGAGCCGCTAGAGGCGTTTGGTAACAAACGTCCCAGATAGATAACCGCCCTCATGTAGAGCAATCTACATCGAGAACAGAACCCGGCTTACTACCAACTCTCTCCTCTTTTAGTCATTAGTCATTAGCCATTAGTCCATAGTCCATAGTCCATAGCAACGACTATACACTGTTGATTCATGACTAATCACATCTTGCCCTAAGCCCGAATGACTGAAAGTCGCAGTTATCAAAGAAGTATGCCTACACGGACTCATGAAAAACTAAGATTTCGCCCTCCATCTGCTAGGTTTTACTCCTGTTACTGCGAATTTAAGTGTTACGTGCTTCATGATGTGAATATAAACCAATGACTAATGACTAATAACTAATGACTAACGACTAATGACTAATAACTAATGAGCCTTGTTTATCCCCGTCGTCAGCGTCAGCTTGAAAGTTTAATCAGAAAGTTAGGTCTACCGACTACTGCGCCAATTAAGTGGCCATTGCTAGACTTAGCTTTGACTCATCCTACAGTTTCCGATTCAGCCAATTATGAACAATTAGAGTTTGTTGGTGATGCAGTGGTACGATTAGCTGCTGCTGTGGTGTTGTGGGAAACTTATCCCGATTGTCAAGTGGGGGATTTTGCGGCTATTCGCTCGGTGTTGGTGAGCGATCGCATCCTCGCCCAATTAGCTAGAGAATATGGTTTAGAGTTACATCTATTAGTCGCTGGTAGTGCCACCAGTGATAAAGTTGGTCAAGAATCACGCCTAGCTGATGCTTTTGAAGCGGTTTTAGGTGCGCTTTACCTTAGCACTGGAAATTTAGAACTCATCCGTCCTTGGTTAGACCCCCATTTTCGCCAGCTAGCCGCAGAAATTCGCCTTGACCCCGCTAGACTAAACTACAAAGCTGCTTTACAAGAATGGACACAAGCCCAGTTTAAAATTTTACCAGAATATCGAGTTGTAGAAATCAATCAAGCAAACCGCACTCAAGAGCGTTTCATGGCTGAAGTTTGGCTACACGAGAAAAAACTAGGCGAAGGTAAAGGACGCTCGATCAAAGCTGCCGAACAAGCCGCCGCTAAAGTAGCATTTTTAGCAGTAAATCCCCAGGAAGATACTGTTGAGGAAGCAAGAGAGGCTAAGGGATAAAGGAGACAGGGGAGTAGAGGTGTAGGGGTGTAAGGGTGTAGGGAAGGCAGGGGGAGAAAAACTAATGACTAATAACTAATGACTAATGACTAATAACTAATGATTAACATTGCAATTATTGGGGTTGGGCGTTGGGGAGTGCATCTACTAAGAAATTTTTTAGCAATACCTCAAGTCACTGTCGTGGTGGTAGTAGATCCGCACGCAGAAAGGTTGGCAGTAGTCAAACAGCAATTTAACTTAGATGAAAATGTCTTATTAACAACACAGTGGAGTGATATACGACACATATCAGGATTGACAGCAGTGGCGATCGCCACCCCCGCTACTACCCACTATACTTTAGTGAAAGACGCTCTAAATTGGGGCTATCACGTTTTAGCAGAAAAACCTTTAACTCTCAACCCAGTAGAATGTCAAGAACTTTGCCAATTGGCACAATTGAAACAATTGATACTGATGGTTGACCACACCTATTTATTTCATCCAGCCGTTGAAAAAGGACAGGCTGTAGTACAAGCAGGTAAATTAGGTGAATTGCGTTATGGCTATGCAGCACGTACCCATTTAGGCCCAGTTCGCCAAGATGTTGATGCACTCTGGGATTTAGCCATTCATGACATCGCTATCTTTAACCACTGGTTAGGTCAAGTCCCCATCAGCGTACAAGCAACGGGTAGGGTGTGGCTACAAACTGAAGGAAGTGGAGAAACCAACAATTCTCTCTCAAATTTAGCTGATTTAGTTTGGGTAACACTCACATACCCTGATGGTTTTCAAGCATATATTCATCTGTGCTGGTTGAATCCTGATAAACAGCGCAGACTAGCAGTAGTAGGTAGTCTTGGGACTTTAATTTTTGATGAGATGTCATCTTCATCACCCTTGACGCTATTACATGGAGAATTTGAACGTCAGGGAAATCTGTTTTTACCCATAAATCAAAGTCAAGAGATACTGGAATTAGAAACCGGAGAACCTTTAAAACGAGTTTGTCAAAGCTTTCTAACTTGTATCCTCCAGAATACACCTTCAAACATCTCATCTAGCCGGGTGGGTACGGAGTTAGTCAAAATTCTCTCTGCACTCACCGCATCATTAAATCAGGGCGGTAAATCTGTTTCTTTAAATTAAATACTTAGTTAAATAAAAAACTCGTAGGGTGCGTTAGGCGCAAGCCGTAACGCATCGCTAATTAATAACCATTTTGCGGCAATTCAGGGGACTTAATAATTGCTGAATTATTAAATACTTGCTCATTCTTAAGTGTTTCCTCTGAGGAATTCTCTTGATTCACTCGATTATTGTTTTGAGGAAGTGCTTGTTTTTTGACATTCTCGGCGGCTTGTTGCAACAACGGTTCTAATTTATCTCGCCAGTATTGAATATTCGGTAACTTTTCCGGCTGGTTTTTGTAGTCTAAAACTTTATCCCATTGACCATCGTCTATCGCCTGGTTGATATCTTTAAATAATGCGTCTGCTTTCTCCCAATCTTGCTGCCATTGGTTAATCATTGCTGCTGTTTCTCGAATACCAGCCGAGGCATTGGCAGGAATCGATCTGAGTGTAGTGATCGCCCCTATTAAATCACCGGAATCATACTTTTGTCTGGCTTTGGCGACCATCTCGGTGTTACTTTCCTCAGACTGCGCTGGCGTGGAACTTGGAGAAACTTTTGGTACTGATGAGGGGGTAATAGTCACCTGGTCAAATTTGCGCTGGGGTTGGGGAACAGGTCTAGCAGCAATCAATGTACTATCATCTACGGTCTTC
This sequence comes from Anabaena sp. 4-3, assembly GCF_001597745.1. Taxonomy (GTDB): domain Bacteria; phylum Cyanobacteriota; class Cyanobacteriia; order Cyanobacteriales; family Nostocaceae; genus Trichormus. The sequence continues at coordinate 20,847 of NZ_LUHJ01000027.1, forward strand.
ATCGCAATGCCTTTATCACGCAAGCAAGAAGACCATTCCTGATTGTTAACAATTACATCTGAGTGCGCCCAAGCTAAACGACTAAAATTGAGTTTGATTTCCACCCAACCGCGTTTTGTGCGTGTACCAGTCACCTCAAATTTACTATTCTCACCAATAGTTTTTAAGACATTATCAGAATTAATAGCACTAGGTTCAGAACGGATATTAGAATTACCCGCCACCACGGCTAGGCATTTATTAGCAGCAGTCAAATCATTACCTAAGAAATTACCAGCAAAGTTTTTCACCTGGGGGTAAAAATTTCCTACCAAAGCAGCCGCACTACCCGCCAATAACACCCCAATTAAAAAAGGCCAGGGGTCAGATTTTTCCGAATCTTGGCGAGAAGGTTTAACTTTAGCGGGGTTGGCTGGTGCAACTGCTACAGTTTGCTGTCGAGATAACTGAGAAGCTGGTGTGGTTGCTTGATAGCGGTGACTATTCAGAGATTTTTTTTCTGTAGAAGACACAGATACAGCTACAGGATTAACCACATTTTGACAAGCTTGCAACGCTTCCGTTGCTGTTTGATAACGGTCTTTGAAGTGATAACGCACCATCTTAGTTAACACTTCTGCTAGGCGATAGTTAACGTCTACCAAATGCTGCCACAGGATTTCACCTGTATTTGGGTCTTCTTGTAGTTCGGCTGCTGGTAGTCCTGTTAAAGCTTGGATGACAATAATACCCAAAGAATAAATATCACTATTGGGGCGGGGTTTACCCTGTCCTTGTTCTGTGGGCATATAGCCAGGAGTACCAATAGCAACAGTAGCAGTGGGTTGTCCGCCAACAGTTACCAGTGGTGAACGCAATTGCTTAACTGCACCAAAGTCTACTAAAACTAATTTCTTATCTGAAGCGCGTCTAATGATATTATCTGGCTTAATATCGCGGTGAATCACCCCTTGCTGGTGAACAAACTCTAATACAGTCAAAACTTCCTGCAATAGTTGAATAACTTGGCTTTCACTCCAACGCTTACCAGGAATAAGTTCTTCTGTTAGGGTGTGTCCTTCAATATATTCTTGAACTAAATAAAATTCTTGATTTTCATCAAAATAAGCCAATAGTCTGGGTATCTGGTCATGATTACCCAGCTTTTCCAAAGTTTCCGCTTCACTGTTAAACAGACGTTTGGCAGTTTCAAAAACTCTTTGGTCAGAACTAGCGGGCTTAAGGTGCTTGACAACGCAGTAAGGGTTACCTGGTCGGCGGGTATCTTGGGCTATGTAGGTTTGACCAAATCCTCCTGTAGCGAGGACTCTCAGGACTTGGTAACGATGATCTAGTAACTTGCCTATCATAATTCCCTCCCCACAGTTATCACCTAGATTTTCCCGATAGTAATAAATATCTCCACCTTTTTGGCAGTGAAATCCGCTATCTTGATAAAAGATTTGAACTTAATACGCAATTATTTTAATAAACACAGACTGTAAATTTTTCTTTTAGTGCCTTTGTGAATTACCAATGCCACCAAGAATAACAGACCAAGTTACATGGCAGCAGGCTGAACTTCTCATGCAGCCTACTTTCATTCGCGTTGTTGATAATATTCGCAAGCAGTTAGATGAATCAGCTTGGAAAGGAATCTATAAAGATGTGCTGATTTGGCCTGCTAACACCACTGATGAGACAAAAGCTTTGGTTACTCAGTTATTGCAAGAAATGGAAACTGCAACTTCAGAACAGGCAGATACAATCAGAGAAACCCTTGCTAGTTTGCCAATGCCTCATCCAGGATATCACTTATGTTTGCAACGTCAAGACCAAGAAATCAGTATTGATTTGTGGGAACTATGTTATCAAGTATGTTTTATTAATTACAGCCCAGAAAGAGAAAATGTTGATATTGATACAACCTTAATTGATGACTTTGGTGAAGTTGACTGGCAGCACTTGGAAGTCAAGACCAAAGAGTTAGTTAGAAAAGTCTTTGCAAATCTACCTGAGTAAGAATTTCTTGAGAAGAAAATTCTGGAACTGGAAAAAACATAAAACCCACTTAAATCAGTTAAACCGTGATTGGGCGATCACTCGTTACAAACCCCGGTAACGTCGGCTAAGTTCAGCATGACCAACATAACCAAGCTCCCTGCAACCAAGACCTAAGTCAAAAACCGAGCAACTAAATTGAAGCTAGTTAAATGAATGCGACAAGGGAAAGTTGAAGTGCTGTCATCCTTATATACTCTGCTTGGTAAACTGTTGCCTGCCCTTTGAACTTGTCAAAGAAAAAAAAATTTTCCTTTACCCCTTGACGAAGCCAAAAATCCTCGCTATTCTAGATAAGTGTCGAGGCGAGAGAGCCG
>NZ_LUHJ01000028.1 GCF_001597745.1 Anabaena sp. 4-3
GTTAACCAAATCGGCGTAAGTCCCCACCTATATGAATGTTAGGTGGGGATATAAGCCGGGCTACGACGATTACATATCTGAGTGAAATCAACCACAAGGTTGATAAAGGACGGTATGTATGAGGAGTAGCCAAATATTTTCTGTACGGTATTACTGCAATATGTATATAATAGTAATAGGTCGATAATTAGAGAAATCTAAGTGAAACGACAAGCTGTAAAAGTCAGGTTATACCCCACAGACGGGCAAGTTCAGGTGTTAGCTCAACACTTTGGATGTGCGCGTTGGTGGTGGAATTATGGGTTGAATCGATGTATTGAAACCTATAAAGCGACTGGCAAAGGCTTGTCTCAGTCTGGATTAAATTCTTTATTACCAAAACTCAAGAAAGAGAAAGAAACTGAATGGCTAGGGGATTGTTATTCACAAGTTTTACAGTCCGTGAGTCTCAACCTAAGCCGTGCGTATCAAAACTTTTTTGAAGGTAGAGCAAAATACCCTAGATTCAAATCAAAACATCATCGCCAATCAATTCAATATCCACAGAAAGTCAAGCAAGTTGATGATGCTTTGAAATTTCCCGGCAAGCTAGGAGTTGTCAAAGCAAAAATTCATCGGCCGCTTGATGGAATAATCAAAACGGTAACTGTGAGTAAATGTCCGTCGGGTAAGTATTATGCTTCGGTTTTGATGGAATATGAGGGTGATTATCCTACCTCTACCAGTGAGGGTAAAGTTATTGGGATTGATTTGGGAATCAAGGATTTTGCTGTTACCTATGATGGTAGTAAAGTTCACAAATATTCAAACCCAAAACATTTATCTAAATACGAGAAAAAACTAGCTGTAAAACAACGCATTGCTGCACGGAAAAACAAAGGTAGCAATCGTCGTAGAAAGGCTAACAAGATTGTCGCTAGGGTATATGAACAAGTTAGCAATGTCCGTCAAGACTACCTACACAAACTGTCTAGAAAGATAGTT
>NZ_LUHJ01000029.1:0-49278 GCF_001597745.1 Anabaena sp. 4-3
GTTCTGGAAACATTAAAAATGTGCCAGAAGCCTACATCGACCCGCTAGGGCGATGTAGGTAGTTCACTAGTTACACTGATTGACGAACTCACTGATACTCCCAGTAATAAAAATAGAGAAGCTGTTGGTCAAGGTATTGCCAATATTATTACAGGCTTCCTCGGTGGAATGGCTGGCTGTGGCATGATTGGTCAATCGGTGATTAACATCAAATCCGGTGGACGTACTCGCCTTTCTACCTTGTGTGCCGGGGTTTTGTTGATAGTCTTCATTTTAGTGTTAGGCAATTGGGTGAAGCAAATCCCGATGGCATCATTGGTAGGTGTAATGTTTATGGTGTCCATTGGCACTTTTAACTGGACTTCGTTGCAGACATTACATTTAGTGCCAAGAAGTGAAACGGCTGTGATGGTGACAACAGTTTTCGTCACCGTACTCAGTCGTAACCTAGGTTTAGGAGTGCTGGTTGGGATTGTTCTGAGTACAGTTTTCTTTTCGCGTCAAATTGCCAAAGTTGTATTTGTAGATTCATTGCTGAGTGCTGATCAAAATTACCGGACTTACAGCATTGCCGGACAATTATTCTTTTTGTCGGTAGACCAATTTCTCGCCGCTTTTGACTTTTCAGAAAACTTACAGCGTGTCAAAATTGATTTAACCCATGCCCACATTTGGGATCAAGCGGCGGTAACAGCCATTGATAAAGTCGTGCTGAAGTTTCGCCGTCATGGCACAGAGGTAGATTTAGTCGGAGTGAACGCAGCTAGTGCCACGTTATTAGATAAACTGGCAGTCCACAACAAGTCTGTAGCCGTAGATAGCTGAATTATCTGGGTTAGCGCAGCCCTGCTGGACTGAGAATAAATGTCTTTACTCTTATATAACTATTTAGTTATAATACCAAAGTGACTGACAACATCCAGGTTGTTGCAGTCCAAGCATAGGCGCACACACAGATTATTACAGAAAAACCAATGTGGGGAAGTGCTATTACGGCATATTTACATTATCTTGGCTTCATGCTGGCGTTTGGGGCGTTGGTAGTTGAAAGCCAAAATCTCAAAAAAGATATCAGTCTAGCAGAAGCGTGGAAAGTGGTGATAGCAGATGCCATTTATGGTTTATCTGCCACCACAATTCTAATCACAGGTATCTTGAGAGTGATGTACTTTGGTAAAGGTACTGATTACTACCTCAGCAGTCCGGTATTTTATACCAAGGTGGGGATGTTCATCCTGGTGAGTTTGTTGTCTCTGTATCCCACCTTTTCGTTTTTGACTTGGATTAAGAACTTGCGAGAAAACAAACCTCCTCATCTGGAATTTTCGCAATTACAGCGATTATGCTGGCTGATTAGGGGGGAGTTAGTGGGGTTTTGCTTCATCCCCTTGTTTGCTGCACTTTTAGCGCGGGGAATTCGACTTTTTTAAACATGAGGATTGAGGAGTGCGTTAGTTTAGATAGTGTGCGGTTTAGGTTCAAGGAGAATCAATCATGTTTCCTTTTTGGATGAATCCCTGCTGTCATTCTGAATCTCAAAAATCCCATCGTCGGCATCAATTAGAATTTTTGAAATGGATGCGGGATAGTCTAGAAACGCGGTTGGCTGCTGTCAATGCGGCGATCGCCACTATGGAAAGACAAATGAACGAAGAAAACGCTTCTAATCAAGCTTCTTGATGTTCGCCCGGAATTGCTTGCCGATGACCGAACAAGTGATCAAAACTAAGATGAGGAATAGACTCACGGTGATGAGGAATATACTTTCAGACGAGGCGATCGCTCAACTGATTGCAGAAGACGTTCCCTATTTTGATTTGACCACATTGGGACTCGGCATTGGCAAGCAACCGGGGGAAATTGAATTTTCTGCCCGTCATCCGATGGTAGTTTGTGCCACGGAGGAAGCCGCCAGAGTCTTGGAAAAATGTGGGGCTACAGTTTCGTTTCAGGTTGAAAGTAGCACTACCTTGGAGGCGCAACAACTCATCCTCAAAGCCACAGGTTCAGCCGCAGCTTTGCATATTGGCTGGAGAATAGCACTTAATTTATTGGAATATGCTTCCGGGATTGCTACTCGTACTGATAGTTTGGTCAAAGCTGCCCAACAAGTCAATCCATCTGTAGGAATAGTTGGGACGCGCAAAGTGTTTCCGGGTACACGTCCGTTATCTGTCAAGGCACTTTTAGCCGGTGGTGCAATTCCCCATCGTTTGGGGTTGTCGGAAAGCATTTTGATTTTTAAGGAACATCTGACTTATCTGGGGGGAATGTCAGGTTTATTGGCAGCCTTACCAGCACTTAAACAACGGTTTCAAGAACATAAGATAGCGATGGAAGTAGAAACCGTAGCAGATGCAGAGGCGATCGCTCAAGCTGGAATCGATATGATTCAATTTGATAAGGTTGCCTGTAGTGACCTTAAGGCTGTAGTACCGTCATTAAAAAATCACTATCCCCAGATTAAACTTGCTGTGGCTGGGGGAGTTACCTTAGACAACGTTCAGGATTATGCTAGCACCGGCGTTGATTTACTGGTGACAAGCTTTCCCTATTTTGGCAAACCTGCCGATATTGGCGTGAAAATGCGGAATGTTTCTTAAATCAACCCCATTTCTCGTAACCCCTGGCGGAGTCGATTTGCTTCTTGGGGGTTGTTTTGTTCATGGAGGAGAATGGCATTTTTAAAAGCGGTGACACTGGCTGGAACATTACCGACTTTTAACTGTACTACTCCTAAATTTTGATAAGCTTCTGCATATTTAGGTTGAAAACGAATTGCTTTTTGGTAAGCTGCGATCGCATCTGTAAACATCCCCAAAGCCTTGTATATCATTCCCAAATTGTAATATCCAATAGCAAAGTTAGGGTCAATTTTCAAAGCTGTTTCATAAGCTTTTTTCGCCCCATTGATATCTCCCGTTGCTTTGAGTAAATTACCTAAATTGTTATACGCGCCTAATTTCAGCATCGGGTAAATAGGTAACTTAATCGCATTTTGGTAATGAGAAATCGCCTGTTGGGGATTATTTAAACGATTGTGGGCAATACCTAAATGATAGTGTAATTCATATAAAACTTCGTAGTTTTCCTGACAAGCTTTGACACCCCGTTGTAATAACTCTATCCCTTGGTTAAATTTCCCAGTTTCCACATACAAAGCCCCCAACTTACTGCAAACATAAGGATCATGGGGGTGAGTTGCCAGAAAGCTTTCCATTGTCGCTTGGGCTTTGGCGTGTTTATCATTTTGAGCGATCGCGCTTTTTTGATAACCTGAGTGTAGAATTGCTACCTGTGGTAAATATCCGATTTCCCAATGGGGTTCTTTTTCGAGGATAGCGGTGACACTATCATCAATTAAAGCATGATAGGGACGGTCAAACCGGATATCGGGATGATGGCGAAATAGGCGAGATACCAGAGAATAAGGAGACTGTTCTGCATCAATTTCGTGACGCAACAGGTTAATTAGGAGATATTCATCGCTAGCGATCGCCTCTTTTAACTGTGGTACAATTGCCGATGTCAGAGTCTCATCCGCATCCAAAACTAAAACCCAATCCCCAGTCACATATTGTAAAGCCGCATTGCGAGCCGCACTAAAATCATTACACCAAGCAAAATAATGCACCTTCGCCCCAAATTCTTGAGCAATTTCCGGCGTGCGATCAATAGAACCAGTATCCAGCACAACCATTTCATCTACAACATTCTGCACACTGCTCAAACATTTAGGTAATGCTGCTGCTTCGTTTTTCACAATCATACACAGACTAATTTTCATATTGCCAATAAATTTTACTTTTTCAAGGTTTATATTTTCTTATATGAGTGGCTTTTGTAATTATATAAGTTTATATTTAAATCAAAGTTTAATAGTCATTCAATCTATCTTGATTTCCTCTCGACAATTATCAACGGTGATATTAACAAGTTTTCTTGATTTAGTCAGTGGAATTTTGACTTACTTCACACTAATGACATAGCATCTACACACCTTATTCATAATTTTACAAAAGATTAACTTGATATTTGTAGTGTAGTAGTTGAATGGCTTGTAGTTGGGGCTACAAGCCTATATTTTTGGGTGGTTTTGTTGGTGGTGGGGGGAAAATGAACAGGTTTTCAGGAAGATTTTTTATTTGTTTTGATTTTTGGGATTGTTTTCCTGTTCTGGGCGTTGGATAGCAGGGGGATAATTGACATATTCACTGCTTCTGAGGGTTTCTGTGTTGGTTAAATCTTCCGGTAGGAGTTCTTCAGGTGTGACTGATTTATCAACAGCGTCGTCTAGCACTCCTTCTGCATTGACGTTGGGTTTATCAGAAGTTCCTTTATGGCTTGCATGACCACCTGGCATAAATTTTTCCTCTGGTTTTATTTATCAAATGTTTCTAATTTAAATAGTTGTTTTTTATAGGCACACTATCAAAGGTGTTAAAATAAAATCTGGGGTGAAGTCTTAAGTAATAAATTTGCAGATTTGTTGATTAATTCAATAGTCAGAATCAATCAGGGAAAGTTGGCGATGCAATCATGATTATTCAATAAATACACCAATTGCCAGAGGTAAAAGTTACCTATCATATTTTAATTTATGTAAATAGTTAATTGATGTCTTGGCAATTGCGAGGTAATGATGACTAAGAAGCAAGATAAACTAATTGATTTAGCAGTGCATGAATCTTCAGATCCAGATGAGATTATCTCGCGTCATCAGGAAGATATATCTAGAGATATTCCGCAATCTGATGATTCACTACCGGATGAAAAGAATCCTGATATTAATCAAGATGAGCCGAATGTTGTGGATGAGCAAATGACTATTGCTAACTTAAGTGCGGGATAAATAGGACATATCAGGCCCAGATGGTATAATGCCACCAGGGTTAAGCGGAAACAGATTACCATAATAGTCTCGCTTGATGCTGTCTAAATCACAAGTCTCCGCAACGCCTGGAATTTGATACAATTTTCGCAAATATGCGCCTAAATTATCGTAATCTTGGATGCGGCGACGGTTACACTTAAATAAACCATAGTAGACAATATCAAAGCGGAATAGTGTGGTGAACAGACGCACATCTGCTAAAGTGAGACTATCACCACACAGGTAACGACTGTGAGCGAGTAAAGCATCAATTTCATCTAAAGTGGTAAACAGTTCCTCAACAGCTTGATTATAAGCCTGTTGTGTCTGAGCGAAACCGCAGCGATAGACACCATTATTCACATTGGTGTAAATCTTTTCGTTCCATTCATCTATCTTTGGCTGTAATTCCTCTGGGTAAAGATTGAGTGTAGGATTAGAGGCGAACTCATTAAACTCAGAGTTCAACATGACGATAATCTCTGCACTTTCATTATTAACAATCGTCTTGGTTTGTTTATCCCACAAAACTGGCACTGTTGCCCGTCCAGTATAACCGGGTTGAGACAGTTCATACAACTGCGCCAGAGTATAACAACCTTCCTCTGGCGAGTCAAACACCCAACCACCCGACTCCGCAGCAGGAGAAACCACAGATACAGATATAACTTCTTCCAACCCCTTAAGAGTTCTCACAATTAGTGTACGGTGCGCCCAAGGACAACCCATACCAACATAGAGTTTATAACGTCCGGTGGCTGGTGAGTAAAGACTATCTTCCCCGACTTTAACAAAACTTCTAAACTGACTGTTAGGGCGAATATATTCACCAGACTGACTACGGGGGGCTAACTTTGACATCATAACTTGCCAAAGACTTGTCCAAACAAACTTACCCATCCCAATAATCAGCTTAGGAGGAAGAGACTTACCCTTTTTCGGAGTTGTTCTAATACCATTCATGATTGACAGCAATTGATGTCACTGCACTCTTCCAGGATAGACTAGCCAGATAAAAAACAACTTCCCTCTCTCCAACTCTTCCTCTCTGCGCCTCTGCGCCTCTGCGTGAGAAAAATCTATAATTTTACTCAGCACCAGAATTAACATCTGTAACCAATACCAACTTACCCTCCTTGTATGCTTGCCGGAGAGCGATCGCCTCTGCTACGATTTGTTGTGCAGTCAAACCTTCCTCATCCATCATCTTTTGGAGAGTAGTACCAGTTTTCTCCCCATCTTCATGAATAGGCGGAACTTGACAATATCTACCACCATTCTTTAACCGTCGCCAAATACTAGGCTTCTCAGCCGTTTCCCGTCTAGGAGTACGCTGTTTCTTAATCAGAGAACGTACAGTTTCCTGATTGATAATACTGACATCAAGCAACCTATCAATCACCTTTTGATACTTATTACTTCTTTCCGCCAGTTGATAAATAGTGCGTGGCTCAACTTGGGCAAAATCTTGAGGACTAAACTTACCAAAAGTTGCAGCAATTTTGAGATACCTCTTTTCCTCACCCTGCCAACCCTGACTTACAAGTAACTTCTTATACTCCTTACTCGACAAACATTGTTTTTGTTCAGCCAACCAAAAAGCATGATGTAAAATAGCCTTAGTCACATCAGCAAGGGTTTGAAACGAAAAATTTTCCGTCGCATCAGACTGTTCAAACTTGTGTGAAACTGGATGAGGAGCTACACCTTGCATTGATGACATCATAATAATCGTCTCGTACTCAGGTATTTTTGAGAAAACACAACATCTTATTTAGTACAATTGTACTAAATATTTTCTCAAAACAAACCCCCAAACATACCCGAATCTCCAACAAACCCCATATAAAATTATACACCCCTCCTCAAAATCCCCCCTCCGCGCACCTCCGCGTTGCCTCCGCGCGACGGCAGTCGCTACAACGGGGGAAACCCCCGCAACGCGCTGCCTCACCTTTGCGTTTAAAAAAACCCACCCTACTATTTCACCACAGAAAACCCCCGACGACCAGAACGAACCTCAGCCAACTCCACCTGAAAACTCACATTATCCCGCAGTTCCCCACTTCTAACCTCCAAACTCCAAATACCAGGAAGAACATCCCAAAACAGAGAACTAGAGTCACCCTCTAACCTGTCCCCATTCAACCACCATTCTATAGATGTAGATAAACTTCCCGCCAACTTAAACTGTAATTTTTGCTGTCCTGCCGTGCCAGGATATAGTAAAAATAAATCACCATTGCGGGGAGAGACAATTCTCACCTGACGAGCGACTAAACTAGAAGAAGGGTGTTTTGCCAACCACTCATCATACTCTGAAGGTAAAGTAAAATCTTGCTGAGTTTCGTAAGCAATTGTATCTTCAGGATAAAAATACTCTTGCACCACAGAGTTACAATCTGGGGTAGGCTTCAAACCAGAGACAGCACAGATAGGCAGTTTAGTCAATCCCACCGGAGAAGGAAAAGCGGCTGGTGGTTGGTGTGCGTGCAGGTGTAACATAATGCGATGCCACAGAGGTGCTGCACCTGTGACACCGGAAACTTGACGCATGGGTTCACCGTTGAAATTGCCTACCCAAGTCGCCACAGTGTAGTTAGTAGAAAAGCCGACTGTCCAAGTATCGCGGAAATTGGAGGAAGTCCCAGTCTTAACAGCCACGGGGAAGGGCAAGTTTAAAACTGATTCTACACCAAAAGCGATCGCTCGCGCATGATTGTCACTGAGCATATCAGTAATCAGTTGCCATGTTGTGGGGACTCTTGACTGGGGACTGGGGACTCTTGACTGGGAAAATACAGAAACTAACGGGGTGAATTTGCCTTGCTGGGCGAGGGTGACATAGGCTTGAGCGAGTTCCCAGAGAGAGACTTCACCACTACCGAGACTTAAACCTAAACCGTAATATTCCGGGGTTTGCTGGAGGTGAGTAAAACCGAGTTGATGCAGACGTTGTAAAAAAGCGGGTACGCCGATTTTTTCCAACACCCGCACGGCTGGGATATTCAGAGAATTAGCTAAAGCTATCCGCACCCGCACAGGGCCGAGAAACTTCTCAGTATAATCTGTAGGACTATAAAGTTGCGCGCCGGGGATAGCGTAGTGAGTCGGGACATCTGCTAAAATCGTGTTTGGACGAATAGCACCTTTTTCTAAAGCTAATTCATAGACAAACGGCTTGAGAGTAGAACCCGGTTGACGTAGTGCTTGTACACCGTCATTGCGTCCGAGTTTGCTGTCATCAAAATAATCAGGTGAACCGACATAAGCTAAAACCTCTCCAGTGTGGTTGTCAATTACCAAAGCAGCTGCATCATGGACATTGTTAGCAGCGAGGGTAGAAATAACTTGCTGTACTTGTGCGGCGACAAATTGCTGTAAAGGTTTATCTATGGTGGTGCGAATAGGAGAAGTAATTTCTGTGTGAGATAACTGACTAGCTAACCAAAATAAAAAATGTGGTGCGGCGATAATTCCTCTGTGACGCGACTGAAAGACAACTTTTTCGGTGAGGGTTTTCTCAGCCATATCCTGAGTGATATACCCCTCCTTTACCATGCGGTTAAGGACATATTTTTGTCGCTGCTTGAGTCTATCCCCATGCTGCAAAGGGTCAAAATAAGTGGGATTATTAGGAATAGCAGCAAGCAGACTAGCTTGAGCGATATTCAAATCACTAGCGGGGATAGAAAAATAAGTTCTAGCGGCTGCTTCCACACCATATATATTACCGCCCATTGGGAGACGATTAATATATGCAGAGAGAATTTCATCCTTATTCATTCCTGCTGCTAACCGCCAAGCCAACCACACCTCATGAAGTTTACCAGAGAAATTGCGGGGGGATGGTGCTAACATTCGCGCCAACTGCATAGTAATTGTAGAAGCACCAGAAACAATTTTTTGACTGTGAATAGCTTGCGTGACAGCGCGGAGAATAGCTTTCATATCTAACGCACCATGACGATAGAAACTACCATCTTCCGCCGCTAAAATTGCGTTAATAAACAGAGGTGAAACTTGCTTCAGAGGTACAACAGCCGTATGTTCTTGATCACGAGTGAGGATAGTACCTAATTTTAAACCATTGCGATCGCTAAACTCTAACGCCAACTGATTCTGCACAATATCTACCGCACGAATAGACGCAAAATAAGGTAATAACCTCACCCCCAAACATATCAACACCACAGCCAAAATCAACTTAATACTCTTGCTGACTCTTAATATATATTGAACTTCCAGCCGCCAACGCTTCACCCTGTTCATCACACAACTAACATCAGATTCATCACTAAATAATCAAATACACATCACATTGTGATGTTTACGTTTTTTCACCCTATCAATTTACAAAAATTCATCAAAACCCAATAGTTAAAAATTGTAATGTTTTCACGAAACAAACAAACCAAATTAGTTATCCATATAAATGTAACCATCCTCCCTTAACCTCCAAAACTCCACCTCTAACTCTCTGCGTCTCTGCGTCTCTGCGTGAGATATTATCAACCCCCAAAACCCCACCATGATCCTAAAAACCCTCATCCAATTCCTCCTAACCACCACCCTCATAATAGGAATAACCAGTTGCAACATTATCGGAATATCAACAAAACAACAACTACCAAAAGTAGCACCACTAACACCCCCCAGATTACCAGAATGGATAGAACAAATCAGCCCCATTGGTAACGCCAAACCCCTAAACCAAATTCGCATTCGCTTTAAAGAAGCATTAATTCCCGTCGAACAACTAGACACCCCAGAACAACAAAACCTGTTACAAAAATTTGCACTTTGGCCGCCCTTACCCGGACAATTTCGTTTTTTAACACCACGTATGGTAGGCTTCCAACCAGAAAAAGCCTTACCCCAAGCCACAAGATTACAAGTTACCCTGAAAGCAGGTTTAAAAGACTTAAAAAATCATCAACTAGACAAAGATTTAGCGTGGACTTTTAACACCGAACCCATTGAAATCACTAACTTACCCGGAGTAAACCCAGTAGAACCAGCAGAAACACAACCAGTAGATTTACAACCAAAACTACAATTTACCTCCAACACAGAACTTAACTTAAATTCTGTACAAGAACATCTAAAATTAATCCCTGAAAGTAACAATAAAAGCCTTAATTTTAAAATAGCATTAGCCAAAGCAGAACAACGAAAAGAAACACAAGACCCTTTAGAAAAATTTGACCCTTCTACACGTAACTGGGTTTATAATTTATATCCTCAACAAACCTTAGAAAAAGCCACCAATTACCGCCTTGAATTTTCACCCGGTATCTTACCCGCAGATGGTAACTTACCCACAGAAAAAGAATATGTTAGTAAATTGGCAACTTATTCACCTTTAGCATTTAAACAAATTAATTATTACGGACAACCAGACGCAGGTGGAACTTATGGCAGATTTGTTAAAGGTACACCGCAATTAGAATTTAACAATATATTAGTAGCCGACTCAGCTAGAGAAAATATTAAAATCGAACCTGCACCAAGAGATATTTCCAGACTGCTGCAAATTGGGGAGGAAGATAGATATGTCACCATTAACCCCTATGCTTTAAACCCAGCCACTAACTATACAATTACTATAGGCGCAAATCTCAAAGATAAATTTGGACAAACCTTGGGTAAACCCGTCAATCTCAAATATAATACAGGTGATTTAGCTGGTGATATTTGGGTTCCCTCAGATTTACATATTTTCCCATCTGGACAGAATTTACAATTAAATATTAGTACCGTTAATTTACCAGAGTCACAATATAAAGCTGCCTATCGTGTGGTGCAACCTACAGATTTAGTTTACGCCAGAGGTGCTTATCCCCAAGGTAATGAAAATGATTTATTACCCAAACCAAATACATGGCAAAGCTTTAAAGTTGCAGCTAAGAAAAATCAGCAATTTGATGTCAATGTACCACTACGAGACAAACTTGGTGGTGTTACAGGGATGTTAGCTTATGGAGTGCAAGCCCGCACGAATAAATATCAAGAAAATGGTAAAGAATTGTGGCGCGAACTGACAACTTACGGGTTAGTACAGTTAACAAATTTAGGTGTATTTAGTCAATGGTTTCCTGACTCTGGTTTAATTCGTGTGAATCATCTCAGTGATGGTTCACCTGTGCCGAATTCGCCTATAGAAATTTATCAATTAAGTTTAAATTCTAAATATCGTGACCCTGTTCAACCTTGCGCTACTGGTAAAACAGATAATGATGGAAACTTAAGGCTTCAGCGTCAAGATTTACAGCAATGTTATCAGAACAATAATAAATTTGTCAAATCACCAGAGTTATTAGTTATCGCCCGTGAAAATCAAGATTGGGCATTTGCAAGAACTGAAGAATATAGTGGTGTTTATGGTTATGGTATTGATGCGGGTTGGGCAGATGATAAACCTGTATCTCGTGGTGTGATATTCTCAGATAGGCAGTTATATCAACCAGGAGAAAAAGCTTGGTTAACTGGGTTTGCTGACTATTTAGAAAATGGCAGTCTTCAACAAGATAAAAATGCAGTCTACCAAGTCAGTTTAATCAATCCTGATGGACAAAAGACAGGTTTAGGTACTAAAACCACCAACGAATTTGGGACATTTTCCCTAGAGTTACCCATCAACAAAAATCAACCCTTGGGTTATTATACAATCCAAGCCAAGGGTAAAGATGGTAGAGAAATTTCGGGAGAGTTGCGAGTCGCTGAATTTAAACCACCGAATTTTAAAGTTGAACTCGATTTAGATAAACAATTCGCCTTAGTCGGTGAAAAAGTCGCAGCGCAAGCAACGAGTAATTATTTATTTGGTGCGCCTGTCGAGGGAGGAGAAGCTAAGTATTTTGTGACTCGTCGCCAAGAGAATTTTATCCCGAAAGGTTGGCAAGAATTTAGTTTTGGTAGACAATGGTTATGGCCGGAAGAAAGTCCTGCTGTTCCTAGTGATGTTTTACAGACTAACACTCAGTTAGATGCTAATGGTAAAACCAGTCAAACGGTAACGGTGGCGAAAGATTTACCTTATCCTATGACTTACACTGTGGATGTACAAGTCGCAGATGTTTCTAATTTATCTGTGGCTAATTCTCAAACTTTTACAGCTTTACCAAGTAATCGGTTGATTGGTTTAAAAACTAATTTCATCGCCGAAGCGGGGAAAGCATTTCCTGTAGAATTCATTGTGACTGAACCTACAGGAAAACCAATCAATAATCAACGGGTGCGGCTAGAATTACAACAGATGAAATATAGTAATGTGACGCAGTTAGTCGAAGGTAGTCGCACTGCTAAAAATCAAGTTGAATATACAACAGTAGCTAAAGCCGAAGTTACATCTGCTGATAGTCCCCAAATTGTTAATTTAACACCACCAGAGTCAGGTTCGTATCGCATTCGCGCTAATTTTAGTAATAGTAATGAGGAATTAACAGCGACAGATGCCCAAATTTGGGTGACAGGAAATAATCCAGTTTATTGGGGTTCGGAAGAACAGAACCGTTTAGAAGTTAAACTAGATAAGAAAGAGTATCAACCCGGTGAAATTGCTACGGCTTTAATTCAATCTCCTTACCCAGATGCAGAGTTATTCTTTGCTGTCATCAAAGATAAACCCATCTATCAACAATTAACTAAAGTTTCCGGTGGTGCGCCACAAATTCAGTTTCAAGTCACTCCAGAAATGTTACCGAATGCAGCAGTTGAAGCTGTGTTAGTTAGACAAGGCGCACCTCTTAATCAAGTAGAACCAGGAAGTTTAGATAAATTAGTTAAAATTGGGTTTACGCCGTTTAAAGTTAACTTGCAAGCTAAATATTTAAATGTGCAAGTTACGCCATTGCAAACATCACTCGCACCAGGAACAGAAGCAACGGTACAATTAGAATTGAAAGATAAGCAAAATAACCCCACCCAAGGACAATTAACTGTGATGGTGGTGAATGAAGCAGTATTGCAACTGTCTGGTTATCGTCCGCCAAATTTGGTAGATACTGTTTATGCAGAACAGCCAATATCTACCCGCTTTAGTGATAATCGTCCTGATGTCATCATACAACCCCAAGATGTCGCTAAACCTAAAGGCTGGGGTTATGGTGGCGGTTTTTCCGCAGGTGCAGCTAATACCCGCGTCCGTACAGATTTTCAAGCTTTGGCTTATTATAATGGTGCTGTTGTCACCGATGCTGCTGGTAAGGCACAGATAAGTTTTAAATTACCGGATGACTTAACTACATGGCGGGTGATGGTTGTCGCTACTGATGGTAATTTGCGGTTTGGGAATGGTGAGGCGACGTTTATCACTACTAAACCACTGCTGACTAATGCTATTTTGCCACAGTTTGCCCGTCCAGGCGATCGCATCCTCGCTGGTTTATCTGTCACCAATAACACTGGCACTTCAGGAAACTTAACAATTAACGGCGAACTCAACGGTACTCTCAAGTTTGCTGAGAAAAACCCGACAACTACCAAATTACAAACCAAAACACAAGCAACTACTCAAGCTTATCGCTTTCCAATGGTGGCTGAGACTGTTGGTATAACACAAGTCCGCTTTACCACCCAGTTAAATAATACCGCCGCCGATGCTTTTGCCGTACCCTTAGAAGTCAAACCTTTGGAGGTGACAGAACAAGTTGTAGAAACAGGGGTGACTGATAAACAAGTCAAAATTCCTCTGAATGTTGATAAAAATGTTTACCCGGAAGCTGGCGGTTTAGATATTCAAATAGCGAGTACCTTAATACCAGAAATTAAAGCACCAGCTAAACAAGTATTAGGTGATGATGATTTACCCTTCGCTGAACCTGCGGCGAGTCAGTTAATGATTGCCGCTAACCTGCAAATTTTAGCCCAAAAATATAGCCAAAGTTTTGCAGAATTTAACCCTAAACAACAGGCAAATCAAGCAATAACTCAATTACAAAAATTGCAACTCGCCGACGGTGGTTTTGCAGCCTTCCCAGGACAAGAAAAATCAGACCCTTGGGTTGCTGCTTACGCTGCTGAATCTTTAACAAAAACCCAGGAAATCTTCCCCAAGGCGGTAGATGCTGTCATGCTATCTCGGTTAAAGAAATATTTGCAGCAAGTCTTGGCGAACCCTGGACAATATGACTTTTGTAAACAGAAATTATGTAGAACTCAATTACAACTCAATGCTTTAATTGCTTTAGCCGAACTCGGAGATAAACGCAATAGTTTCTTAGGTGATATTTATCAACAGCGTAATAACTTTGATATCGTCACCCAAATCAAACTAGCGCGGTATTTATCACAATTTCCCGAATGGCAAGATGAAGCACAACAAATGTTAAACCAGTTGCAAGAAAATATCTACGAAACTGGGAGAACAGCCGTAATTAGTTTACCATCTAGTTGGGGATGGATGAGTTCAGATACCACCGCACAAGCACAGGCTTTAAGGTTATTTATCGCCGCACAAAGTAAACCGGAAGTCATCGATAAATTAGTACAGAGTTTATTAGCACAACGACGGGATGGTACTTGGCAAACTAACTATAATAATGCCCAAGCATTAACAGCTTTGACAGAATATAGTCAACTGCAACCGACACCACCCAACTTTTTCGCCACAGTACAATTAGCTGGTAAGAAAATCGGAGAAAATCGCTTTAATGGTTATGATAATCCTAGCTTACAGTTAAATGTGCCGATGACTAAATTACCCCGTGGTCGTTATGATTTAACGCTGCAAAAATCTGGTAATGGTAAGTTACATTATTTAGTAGCTTATAATTACCGTTTACCAGGAAACCAACCAGGGAGATTTAACGGTTTACGCATCACAAAAGCTATTAGCAAAGTTGGTGAAACTCAGCCTTTGCAAAAAACTGGAATTTATGCTTTTGATAAACCTTTAAATGTCAACAGTGGACAGGTGTTTGATATTGGGTTAGAAATAATTGCAGACCATCCTGTTAATCATATAGTCATTAAAGACCCATTACCAGCAGGATTGGAAGCTGTAGACCAAAGTTTTCAAACTGCAACAGCCGCATTACAAGCACAAGCCGATAGTTGGCAGCTTGGTTATCGCAATATCTACCGCGATCGCATTATCGCCTATGCTGACCACCTAGAACCAGGAGTTTATAGTTTACATTACTTAGTCCGTTCTGTGACTCCCGGTACATTCCTCTGGCCTGGTGCTGAGGTACATTTGCAGTATACACCAGAGGAATTTGGACGTTCAGCCAGTTCTACCCTGCAAATTGAATGATATCAGTCAGCTAACCGACTCCATACAATTAAACCTCCCCTCTCCGCGTCGGAGAGGGGTTAGGGGTGAGGTTTAAAAAAAAACTGGTTAAATCACGTAGACGTTAATTAATTTGTCATTAAAACAACACAGTAAACCGCCCTTTGATGCAAACGTTTCATTAAAATTATGTTAAATTTGCATTTAAGCTATTTCAAAAATATGCAACACCTGCAATGATGATTGAGTTCATAGTGTTGTTGTTTGTTACAGTAGGCGGATGCTATGATAGTGAATCCGCCTTTTATCCTTGCCACTGTTTACGAATACACTTAACTGCGGTAAGTGTGAATAGAGTTAGCACCAGTTCGTGGAAGATGAAATAATATACTTGTTGAACTGGCAATGCAGACATGGGAAAAGAAATTGAACGCAAATTTTTACTTAAAAATGATAGTTGGCGACAACTAGGTGAAGGTGTTTTATATCGTCAAGGATACATCCCTACACAGGGGGTAACTGTACGTGTGCGGGTTGCCGGAAATCAAGGTTATTTAACAATTAAAGGCAAAACTGTCAACTATTCCCGTGCTGAATTTGAGTATCCCATTCCTTTAGCAGATGCTCAAGAAATGTTAGATACATTATGTGTGCGTCCTTTAATTGAAAAAACCAGATATAAGATAAATTATAACGGTTTAGTGTGGGAAGTAGACGAATTTGCCGGAGAAAATCAAGGATTAATATTAGCAGAAGTTGAACTAACTGATGCAGCACAAGAAATTGAAATACCTGATTGGATTGGAGAGGAAGTTTCAGGCGATCGCCGGTATTATAATAGTTATTTAGTGCAACAGCCTTATTCTAAATGGTAAAACCATTCGTTAGATTAAGATGCGCTTTATTCGTGGATGTAGAGACGTTGCATGCAACGTCTCTACATCATTTATTTGGGGTATTCAGTTAAATACGCGAGTAACGCAGATGTAATCTTAACAGCCGTAACCAGCGTAACCAAATCTGTGCAGGTTGTTCAAAAAATGTGAAAATATCGCCAAAACCTAGATTAGTTTTTTGGTGATGTAACCAGTGTCTTTCAGGAGTAGTGATAAATAGAATTTGGCAGAGGAAATTGACGACTTTGGGAGTTTCCCAACCTAACACAGTGATATGTCTCCACCACACATGAAACTGTCCCAATAATAAACCCAAGATAACACCTATGGGAGAGAAAGACCACAGAAATACAGCTACTATTAGATAAGGTACAGCACCTAAAACACCATCTAAAAGCACCTGAAAATTCCATGTTAAAATTGCATAATGACGAAAATCTTTCTTCCATGAATGGTGTGTTTTCAGGTGGAGACTACCAAAAACGTGTTCAGGAACATGATAAACAAATGTCGATAAAAAATCACCAAAAAACAATAGTAACCAGGCAATAGCGACAGCCTCAAGCATTTAGACTCCTCAAGTAAGAAAACACCACAAACAACCAACCAGAACGACTAGACAAACAAAGTCAGTCTCTGCGGAATAACTTAAAATCAAGGTGGTAGATGTAAATCTCTAGCTTCACTAATTTAGCTATGTTGAATGATTTAAAGTGTTTTGAAATTGTTACCCCACAATCTTCTGACGAAGGAACACACCACAGGCAAAGAAGCAGTTAAAACTAGGACAAATTTAGGTTAAGCTTTTTTGTGATATTATTGCTATACAGGTAATCTATTTCTGTTAATAACTAATTAAAGAAATTAAACTTATGATTGACTTTAATAATTATCAAGCTTTAACTTTTGACTGCTACGGCACTCTTATTGACTGGGAAACAGGAATATTAACTGCGATTAAGCCGCTTTTAAATAATCACAAGATTAATTTAACTGAAAATGCTATTTTAGAAACTTTCGCGGAATTAGAATCAGAACAGGAAAAGGGGGAATATATTACATATCGAGAAGTTTTACAAGGAGTCGTCCAAAACTTTGGCGAAAGATTTGGCTTTCAACCAACAACCGATGAACTAAATTCCCTCGCTGACTCGTTGCAACATTGGCAACCTTTTGCGGATACTGTCGCCGCATTGCAATTACTCCAGCAAAAGTTTCAGTTAGTAATTATCTCAAATGTAGATGATGATTTGTTCGCTTTCTCGGCTGAGAAATTACAGGTTAAATTTGCTCAAGTCATTACAGCACAGCAGGTAAAAAGTTATAAACCCTCATTAAACAACTTCAGACAAGCACTGGAGAGAATAGGCTTACCAAAAGAACAAATACTGCACGTTGCTGCTAGTGTGTATCATGATATTATTCCCGCCAAGTCATTAGGAATATCAACAGTTTGGGTAAATCGTCGAGTAGGTAAAATAGGTTATGGTGCTACCATTCCATCTGAAGGTGAACCTGATTTACAAGTTCCAGATTTACAAACTTTAGCTAGTTTAACAGCCTGAAGACTCTGAAAAAAAACACAGATGCACACAGATAATTTATTCATGTGCATCTGTTCAGTTGATGAGTTGATGACAGTTGACTCGTTGCAAGATTATTCACCAAATCTCGGCTATACCTTTCTTGTAAGGCTCACCCGTAAAAGGTTGTACACCAATTGTAGGATAAGCGTCATCAGAAGGGCCAAAGATCCGCATTACGGCTTCAGAAATATACTGAGTGATGCTAGCCAGCATTTTGGTAATAGCCATAATATTCGACTCCTTTTTGAGTCAATTTCTCTTTGTTGTTCTACTCTAATGCTTATCAGCTTCTTTGCCTCATTTTCTCAATATATTGACAACATAAGCAATAGTTTTTCAGACAGCTTTGCAATACTTAATCTTATTTGCAATTTATTACTTTATGTATCTATTCTCATATCAAGTATAGCTAATTAGTTAGAATTTATGAACATTCCGAACTTTGGCAGCATTGAGATAAGCTTGGGGATTTTCCGGGTCAAACTCTAAGCCGTTAAAGAATTTTTCTATCCCGCGAGATGTGCTAGCGGGAATAGCTGTTTCTTGCCCGATGATTTGAGCAGCTTCTCGCCATAAGTCTTCCCGATTAACTGCATCAATGATGGGTTGGGGATTAAATTCTTTTGAACGATTACCCCAGCGCATATCTTCAATAAAGAACCATAAATCATGACTTTTATAGGGATAAGAAGCATTTTCCCGCCAGAATTTAATCGCATGGGGGCTATTTTCGACTACGCGCCCATTACCATAATCGAACTTACCCAAGAGGCGATCGCGCACAAATTCACTGGGGACTCCAATCCACTGCCGTTGTGATAAAATCTGAAATAATTCGGCTTTATTCTCCGGGCGATCGCACCAGATTTGAGCTTCTAAAACTGCCGCTAATAAAGCCTTCGCCGCTTTCGGATGTTTATCAACCCATTCAGCACGCATTCCTAAAGCCTTTTCTGGATGATTATGCCATAACTCTCCACTGGTAACGGTAGAGTAACCAATTCCTTGTTTGAGCAAGCGATGATGCCAAGGATCTACCACACAAAAAGCCTCCATCGAACCACCACGCATATTAGCTACCATTTGCGGTGGTGGCACTACAATCAATGATACATCCCTATCAGGATCAATCCCACCATAAGCTAACCACCAACGCATAAAAAAGTCACCAGTTACCCGACGATACGGTATAGCACAGCGTATATTTTCGCCAGCTAAACTTTTTTTGGCAAACACTGACTTGAGTGAAGAACTATCTAGCCCAAGTTTTAAATCTTGATAAACATTGCTAACAGAAATACCCTGCCCGTTTACATTCAACCGAGCCAAAATATACATCGGAATTTTACGCCCATAGCTAATTTCACCAGTGGCCATTAAATACACCATAGGAAATAGTAAATGTGCGCCATCCAAACCTTCATTATCTGAACCTAACATCAGTTTGTCACGCATCACTGCCCAAGAAGGTTGTTTTAACACTTCTACATTTGGCATTCCATGTTTAGCAAAAAATCCTTTGGATTTCGCTACAATCAACGGACAAGAACTGGTAACAGGAATAAAACCGAGTTTTGCCCCTGTAATTTCTGGCGCATCACTATAACCAGCATACAAACTTGTTGGAGATGGGATAGCTGGAGAACGATGACTAAGAGTTGTTGATAATAACGCCGCACCACCAACCGTTAAAAAATTTCTTCTCGTAAATTGTGCCATATTTTAACTGAATATTAAGAGACAAGCCCTGTTTTTTATAGCCAAAACTTTTGATTTTTTATGTAGATGTTTTCCCAACAGGTATCCTTGCTACTGCTTTATATTGAGCTTGTTGTTGATGATGTAAAAAATTTAGTAATTCATGACGTAGGTCATGATAAAGGGGATGGTCTACAATATCTGATAAAATTCGAGAACGACCAAAGGGTACATCTAAAATTTGACCAATGGTAGCAGCCGGGCCATTGTTCAACATTACCACGCGATCAGAAAGTAACAAGGCTTCATCTACATCATGAGTCACCATAATAGTTGTAATATGAGCCAGATTACAAATATCCATTAATTCCGTTTGTAAAGATTTGCGGGTGAGGGCATCTAAAGCCCCAAAAGGTTCATCTAACAGCAACAGTTTCGGTTTAATTGCTAAAGCACGGGCGAGGGCTACTCTTTGCTTCATGCCTCCAGAAAGTTGTCCTGGTTTTTTGTGGGCTGCATCTTTTAAACCAACCATTTCTAAGTGAGTAGCGATGATGCGATCGCGTTCAGCTTTAGGCTTATGAGATAATACCTTATCCACAGCTAAAGCCACATTATCCCAAGCACTTAACCAAGGTAAAAGCGAATAGTTTTGAAATACCATCATCCGTTCTACCCCTGGACGTTTGACTCTTGTAGCATCTACTTCTACATAACCCCCAGAAGGCTTTTCCATCCCGGCGATAATATTCAGTAAAGTAGATTTACCACAACCGGAATGACCAATTAAAGAAATAAAATCCCCTTGCCGAATTTCTAAATTGATATCTTGAAGAATGATGTTTTTCTCACCATTTGGCGCAGGATATTCTTTATTGATGCCATGAATTTGGACAAAGTTATCCATTGGAAAAATTCTCCTATATTTTAGCCAACTGATGTTGGTGTTATTTTAACTGTAAATTATTGCTGTACCACAACTATTCTTGTGGTGTAAATTTAAAAGCTAGATAAGACATAATTTTGTCTAGACTCAGACCCACAAAGCCTAGATATATAATCGCCAATATAATCTCACTAATATTAGAATTATTGTAAGCATCCACAATGAAAAAGCCTAGTCCATCATCAGATAGTAACATCTCTGCCGCTACAACCGCTAACCAAGAAAGACCAAGCGCAATTCTTAAACCTGTAAAAATATATGGCAATGTTGCAGGTATGAGGATTTTGTAAAAGTTTTCTAAAAATGATAGTTCTAAGATTTTGGCAACATTGATATAATCTTTGGGTATCATTTTCACACCCAAAGCCGTATTAATAATAATCGGCCAAATCGCAGTAATAGTAATCACGAAGATAGCTGAGGGATTAGGTTTGAGAAATATAGCCTGTGCTAAAGGTAGCCACGCCAAAGGTGCAACAGGACGTAAAAACTGGATGATGGGGTCTATAGCGTCTTTTAAAAATTTATTTAGGCTAATCAAAAAACCTATGGGAATGCCAATCACCACAGCTATCAAATAACCAAATATCACTCGTTTGAGGCTAGCAAGAATCAACCAAAAAAAACCTTTATTCAAGCCACCATAATTAAAAAATGGATTAATAATTAATTCCCAAGTGTTGCTCACTACTGCCAACGGAGAAGGTAAAGATGTATTAGGAGTAAGGCTGATTAGATACCAAAATATTAAAATGCTAGCAATACCACATAAAGGTGCAAAAGTTCGCTGGAAAATTCCCCAAAATAATTGCTTGATTTTTCGATGTTGCACCAGTAGTCTGTTAGAGTTAACTACCATATAGTTGAATAACCTCGAATTGCACTATCAATTAAAATTAACAACTATCTTGGCAAGTTTTACGGACAACAGCAACACTATGTAAATATGCAGTGTCTACTGTAAAAATAATTCTCGAATCCCTGTACTACCAATCTCTACAGCCAAAGCTGCCAACAGAAAACCTAAAAGCTGAGTGACAATCACCCCACCTTCCACGCCAATCAAACTATCAATTTTATTTGCCAAGCGCAAAATCAACCAAGTCACAAACATCGCCCCCACAACCCCCAACACTACAGCCAGATGGGGACTGTGGGATTTGGACATTAACAACATCACTGTCGTGATTGTACCCGGCCCTGCCAGCAATGGCAAAGCCAAAGGTGTAATCGAGACATCCCGCCCTTGTGCGGTAATTGGTGTATTCAGTTCTCCCCGCAGCATTTGCAAGGCGATTAACAGCAATAACAGCCCGCCAGCTACGCGCAACGAACCCATGCTAATTTCTAAATAAGTCAAAATATATTGTCCAGCAAAGGCAAATGTTAGCAGAACTGCGATCGCTACAATCACCGCCTTATCAATTACCTTATTTCTGTCTTCTGCTTCCATACCCTTAGTTAAAGCTAAAACCACTGGTACATTGCCTATGGCATCTGCTAAGACAAACACTGCAATAAAAGTTTGGATAAAAATACGAGTATCTATCATCGCGCCAGTTAATCAAGGTTTGATCACAAGCTAACTTGAGTATAGGAGATTGGGGATTGGGGATTGGGGATTGGGAATATAAAAGTTCTCCCTTGTCTCCCTCATCCCCCTCATCCCCCTCATCCCCCTGCCCCCCTTGCCCCCTTGCCCCCTTTGTCGGATATTGAAGTAACGGTATATTTGAGTATCTATCTCACACAACTACACTGTTTTTTAAGTCTATGAAGTCTTATTTAGCCGCCGCTATTCAAATGACAAGTTTGCCAAATTTACAAAAGAATTTGGTACAAGCCGAAGAATTAATTGATTTAGCTGTGCGCCAGGGTGCGGAATTGGTGGGTTTGCCAGAAAATTTCTCGTTTATGGGGGAAGAAAAGGATAAACTGGCACAAGCAGAAGCGATCGCCCATGAAAGTGAAATCTTTATTAAGAAAATGGCGCAACGCTACCAAATTACCCTTCTAGGCGGTAGCTTTCCTGTACCCGTAGGCGATACAGGCAAGGTCTATAATAGGACAATTCTAGTTGATCCCAATGGCGAAGAACTAGCCCGCTACAACAAAGTACACTTGTTTGATGTCAACGTTCCTGACGGTAACACTTACCGTGAATCTAGTACCGTTGTCGCCGGTGAGCAATTACCCCCCGTGCATTTCTCGGAAAATTTTGGCAATATCGGGGTGTCTATTTGCTATGATGTCCGCTTCCCTGAACTCTATCGCCATCTATCAACTAAGGGTGTAGATATCATTTTTGTACCTGCTGCCTTTACTGCGTTTACAGGTAAAGACCATTGGCAAGTATTATTACAAGCTAGAGCCATTGAAAATACTGCCTATGTAATTGCCCCCGCACAAACAGGTAATAATTATGGTCGTCGTCTCACCCACGGACACGCAGTCATCATTGACCCTTGGGGGACAATTTTAGCTGATGCAGGTGATAAACCAGGAGTGGCGATCGCAGAAATTAATCCCTCACGTCTAGAACAAGTCCGTCGTCAGATGCCTTCTCTACAGCATCGCGTCTTTTAGTTAAGGTAGGGGAGTAGGGGAGTAGGGGAGATGAGGAAGCAGGGGAGGCAGGGGGAGCGGAGGAAGCGGAGGAAGAAAAACTTTTACCCAGTCCCCAATACCTTCCAGTCCCCAATTACGACTCTCCCGACTCAGCACTAGGCTTTTGTGGTGTAATTCCATGCAGTTTAATAAAACTATCAAAGGAATACCAAGCCAACACATACCAGGGAATAATTTCCAACTGCAAACCTTTAATTATTAACTGTCTCACCGCTAAAATACTCAGTCCCAAGGGAAAGAGAAAGCGAATATCAACCACGCCATCAGTTGCTTGTTTGACTTGTTTATTCCAATCTACAACTGCACTGGCTACAGTCGTTGCAGCTTCAGTATTACCTGCTGTAGTTTCTGCAAAAATTATCCCTAAATCTTCTAGTGTTGCCAGCACATCTTTTAAGCTTTCATCTGTCCCATCATGTTTAATCACAATACTGCCATGATGAATATTAGTCCTGACTGCTTGAATAGTAGGTTGGGCTGCTAGTGCATTAGCAATGTGTTGCATGATTTCAGGCTGACGGTGAGCATGGGCAATTCTCAACCTTAGTCTACCTGGGGTATCACTGATAATTTTTGTAGATATAGATATTGGTTGGGATGGTGTTTTAAAGTTAATTTTTTGGGTTAATTTAGGCATTGTGGTCAGATTGCCGTGGTTATTTGTTAACATCAAACCATCCTCCGAATTTAAGCTTTTTGATTGTTTATTTAATTAATTTATGAACGCAGATGCACGCGGATATAGCTTGCTTCTCTTTCCCTACGGGACGCTCTGCGAACAGAGACGCTACGCGAACCCGTAGGGTACGCGGATGAATCTGTATGATATCTGGTGGCAATTTGCTCTAAATTTGCAGATTTTAAAAGCAAATGGACGAATGTGTAGAGACGTTGCCTGCAACGTCTCTAGATTTGTCAGATAATTTCAACAGTATAAGTAATTGATAATAGGAAAAACCAATTACCAATTACCCATGACTAATTTACACAGCATTATCAGCAGTATCGATGGTGGTGCTGCTAGCTTCAAAGGCTGGTGTTTCTTTAGCTTCTGCTATTTCCGCCTTGGCTTCTGCAACGATATCTTCCCAAGTTTCTCCGAGTTCGGCAAAAGCACCTTTGCTTTTTTCGTAGGCAACAATTCCACCTTTGATGATTGACTTGGCTATGGGTTTCCCAATTCCCGCTACTACAGGTAGAAGAACGGGAGCTAGCAGCACAGCACCAATCCCAGCGATTACACCAGGCGCGCCAGCTTCTTCTACAAAGTCAGTAATTCTAGGTGCCATAATTAATTCCTCCGGTAATTTGAATCTGAAAAATTGTACTTATTAAAGCTTTCTAGCCTAATCTTGCTAGATTCGCTATCTCATCTCCCTGATGGTAGAGCTTTTTTCGCTGAATGTTTGAGAATTGGACGTAAGCCGTTGACTCCAGCCACGATGGTAGAGCCGTTGTTGACTACGGTTGCTGCTAAGGGGTTCAAACCAAACAACGTTGCTACCATTAATGCCGCTAAGTTAGGAAGAGCCACAATACTGGTGTTTTGTCGAATTAAATGCTTGGCTTGACGCGCGATCGCGATCGCCTCTAATATCCCATGCAAGTCATTCTCCATTAACACCACATCTGCTGTTTCGCGGGCGATTTCTGAACCGTGGGCGAAGGATATGGAAACATCGGCGTAGGCTAAAGCTGGGGAATCGTTGATTCCATCCCCGACAAATGCAACTGTCTTACCTTGTTCGTGCAGTTGACGGACTACGGTTGCTTTCTGTTCTGGAAAAGCTTCTGCGTGGGTATGGCTGGGCGCAATTCCCAATTCAGTCGCTACAGCTTGCGCGGTTCGCTTGTTATCCCCAGTCAGCATATGCACCTCCACGCCGTCTACTGTCATGAGTTGGGAGATGACTTCCCGGCTCTCTGGGCGGAGAATATCACTATACTTTATTCTACCTTGAAGTTGTCCGTTAATGGCAACATAAATTACCGAGGTGGCTTTACTACCGTTGCCGTTAAGCGGCTCCATGTTAATCTCTTGCTGACGTAAAAATCTTTCGCTCCCTACATAAACCGTTTCGCCATCAATTTCGGCTTTGACACCTAAACCGAGTTGATAATCCCACTTGCTACGGCTGGGAATGGCGACTTTTTGCGCTTCTGCGTAACGAATCACCGCCTCGGCTACTGGATGTGTTAAACGCTGTTCGGCGGCGGCGGCTATGGCTAAAATGCGATCGCTCCCTATCTCTGGGTGATAACTCTCTACCGCAATTACCGATACTTCCCCTTGGGTGAGTGTGCCGGTTTTATCAAATACTACTGTATCAACTTCTGCTAGTTGTTCTAAGGCGCGACCGCTACGGATGAGAATTCCTTGACGGGCTGCATAGCTGAGTGCGGCTAACACAGTTGTAGGGATTGAGACTCTAATCCCGGTGGCAAAATCCAGACTCAACACGCTGGCTGCTCGTGCTGGGTTCCGTGTCAGTGCAAATACGGCTGTCCCTAGTAACAAAGTTGGTAAAACAGCTTTTTCTGCAAATTTGATGGCGTAGTTTTCCATGCGGGTATCATGGACAGGCGCATCTGCCATTAATTTTATACTCTGTCCGGCGCGGGTGTCGTTGCCTACCCGTTCCGCCAGGATGTAAATTCGTCCTTCCCGTACTAAGGTAGAAGCAAACACCGCTTGTCCTTTGGTTTTCAAAATCGGCACAGATTCACCTGTCAGTTTTTGTTCATCTAGGAGTGCCTTACCTTTGATGATGCTGCCATCTATGGGTACTTGTTCCCCTGGATAAACTATCACTGTGTCCCCTGGTTTGACTTGTTGGATGGGGATTTGCACTTTTTCCCCATCCCGTTCTACCCACACAAATTGTCCTAGGGAATTTAATAAATCTAGGGTTTGCATTTTGGAAGCGCGCGCCGTGCGATCGCGGATATTTTCCCCAATCTCAATTAAACTTAACATCAAGGCGGGGGTGAGAAACTGCCCTTGAACTGTGGTAATGGCGATCGCAATAAAATCTAAAAAGTCGATAGTCAGTTTACGTTGAGTCACAATTCCTGCCAATGCTCTCTGCACTACAGGTAATGTGGCTAAGGCAATAGTACCCGTCGTCAACATCGGGGGAATCGATACTCCCAACCCACCCAGCACTGCTAAACCAGTGGCTAACATGGAAAGTTGCAATCCGGGCCTGGATTTTTCTGCCTCATCGGCTGTGGCTAATGAATGCTTAGTGTTGAGTGGTAAGATGTCGAGATCACTAGCAGCCACAATCAGACAAGCCAGGCGCGATCGCATTTTTGCATCCGTAATTGTACTTACTTTATAAGTAACAACTAAAGAAGCCGCCGCCGGTTTAATTCTGACATTTGTCATCAGGGTATCAGCTTCTAGTAAAGCTAAAAGACGCTGTGCATAGTCAGCGTCGTAGCGCAACCGAGGCACACGCCACCGCAACCTCCCCGGAACTGCATGGACAATACTATAGGTAACAGGAGGAATCTGCTTGGTAGTAGTTGCAGTCACTTTGCCAAGTTGTTTTTCGTCTGTCTGATAAGCAGCTATGGAAGTTACAGACGCTTCCTCATTTTGTACTTCTACCACTTCTAAAGATTGAGGAGCAACGGGTGACGCTAGTTGAACGGTGGTTTTTGCCATTGATTAATCCCTGAAACGATGAATAAACTTGTGTAAAGCCGTAGTTTTTTCCGTAAAAAAACAAAATAAGTACCCCTAGGCCCAAAAAATTTTGCCCTTTCACTATCAGCACTCTCCCCTATCTGAAGAGATCAGATAACTGAATGCAGATTTGTTTTTTTTATTAATTGATGTCAGCCTCAGCAGTGATCCCCGCCAGTTGAATCAGATGCGTAAGATACGGGACTGCTGCTGTATACACCCTTGGCATTTGTTGGTGAGAATTGCGGAACATTTGAGGTTGATAGGTAATGATAACTGATGCGGCATCTCGATTAACTCGTTCACTTTTAACTACTGGATCTGCTTGTAATACAGCCTCTAAACGTTCAACATAAGCTGGATCTGATGCGATTTGCGGTACATGAAACCGCACTCGTCCGGGAATAGCATGAACGATGTTACAGGCTACTGTCGTAGGTGGTTCAATTGTTAAGGGGTGAAGACTAGGCTGAGGCGGAAAATCTGCAATCTCTGGTTTGACTTCTGCATAATCAGCTGCTTGCAGTAAATTAGCCAGATGCGATCGCATTGCCAAATCAGACTTTAACCCTAGCTTGTAGCTAATCACAACTGATCCCGTCTCTGCATTAACTTCTTGAGTGATGATCCCAGTTTCCTGTTTTAGCAACTTGAGGAGTCGTTGCAGGTAGTTTGAATCTTCACTAATCCTGGGTACGCAGAAAGTCACCTGTCCCGGTAGGGCAACAGTAATACTATAAGTTACTGGGGTGGGATGTGTAAAATTTTCGGGTTTAGGTCGGGGAACAGAGTCTGATGATGATGCAGAATCTTCCATCTTGATTCCTCCAGTATTCCTGAGTCGGGAAATAATTACAACGGTAAGTTCGCCATAATGGCTAGAGAATAAGACAGTGCTGGAGCCTTCATATCAGCCCACCAACTAGAGATATATATAGTTTTGCCATCCGATGCAGATATTGTTGCATCTGTTGACTGAGTTAGTTGATTCTCTATTTCCGGTTCAGATATAGATACTGTTGTTGACGGTGTTGGTTTTGCTGTGGTACTGACGGCAACTGTAGGTTTAGTTGTTTCCCAAGCCGATTCCATCAGACTTACCCAATGGGATACAGCTATTTCTGTGCTTGGCTTGTAGGTAATCGCCACAGATGCAGCATCAACATTAATTCGCACGCTTTTGACTAAACTATCGGTTTGCAATACCCTTTCTAGCCGCATTGCATAGGCGCGATCGCTCGCTATCATTGGAACGTGAAACCGAATCCTTCCCGGTATCTGATGTATCACACTATAGGTCACTTTGGCTGACCACTTGATTGTCTCGCTATGTTTTTTAACAATAGAAGTTTGATTTTCTGGATTTGCAGATTGATGCTCGGCATCTGCACTCTTACCGCTTGCTAATCCATCAAGGCGCGGTTTGAGATAATCTATCACCCTGCGAGTAGCATCGGCGGTCATCATATAGACAGGAATCGAGGCTAATCCACTAATTCCCAATCTACTGGTAACAGCTAACCCTGTCATCAAGGGAATAAAAGATATTGTCTGCTCTTTCCAAAAATCTACCGATTTCCAAGCAGCAAACGGATCAGACAACGGCCTATTTTGGGATGTTGGAATATTTAATCTTTGCAACACTCCCAACATCTGTGACAGTGAGATTTGCTGCTGATCAAAGCTAACTACTATAGTGCCTGTTTGCTCATTTGTAGTCACTTCTTTCACGCCTGGATATTGGCCTAAGTATTGGGTGATACTCTGGACGTTGGAGCTAAAACTACCATCAGTCGCTTTAATACGTATGCGCCCATTGGTTGCGTGTACAACTTGCATACTCGTAGCAGAGAGTTCTAATTGTGGCTGTATTACCACTCTACTGCTATTTGTATTCACTTTTATTGCATCGTAGTGACGCTGGGTCAAGGTTAAGTCAGAAAACCTTGGTAGGTCAGGACTTAACCTTGCGCGACTAATCATAGTTTGTGCCATTTATTTCGATAGCTACACCCGAATGGAGGTTAACAATAGGTTAAGTATACATCGAAAAATCTTGTTGGGTATCATTCTTAAGAAGAATTTTTGATTATGTAGTGTGGAATACAATTTTTTGATATTCTGGCTCAGTGATCATGTCAGCAGGTTTTTCTACACGGTCAATAAAGAGTACACCATTTAAATGATCAAATTCGTGTTGAAATATACGAGCCACAAAATCAGTTAGTTCTTGCTGTTGTAATTGGCCATAACGGTCGGTATATTCAACTGCGATCGCTTGATATCTGGGAACTAATCCTCTGATACCAGGAACACTCAGACAACCTTCCCAGTCTTTCACAACCTCAGACGAATGAGCCACTATCCTAGGATTGATCATTGCCGTTGGTTCCATTGTTGGGGCGTGGGGATATCTGAGATTAGGACGGGAAGCCACAATAAATAAACAATCAGACTGTGCCACTTGCGGCGCAGCAATTCCCACACCATGAGCCTGAATAGCCGTAGCAATTAAATCATCAATCAGTTTTTGCATAGCGGGATCATGAACATTCTCCACCGGCGCAGCTTGGCGGCGTAATGTAGGATTCCCGACTTGAATAATAGACGGTAAGTTGGTCATTTGTAACTCTCCTGAATGGGTTGTAGGGGAAGCGGCGGAAGCGGAGAAGAAGAACTTTTACCAATGACTAATGACTAATGACTAATAACTAATAACTAATGATTAACCTTCTCGATCTACTGGTAAAGGTGCTGGACGGACAGCAACTTGCCTTGTCTGTCCATTGCGTTCAACTTCAACGGGTAGAAGTCTACCGATTTGGCTATCTTCTACTAGCTTTTGGACTTGTTCAACTGTGGTAACAGGTTGATTATTAATACTTTTAATTACGTCCCCAGGTCTGAGTCCGGCAATAGCGGCGGGAGAGCGCGGTACAATCCTGACTAATAAGACACCTTGCTCGGCTGTAATATTGATGCGATCGCCAAATCTATCATTAATTCTGTCTTTAACTTCTGGTGTCAGTGTCACCATCTGAATTCCCAAATAAGGATGATCAACCCTACCCTGAGTAATTAATTCCTGAGCAATTTTCTGTACAGTATTAATCGGGATGGCAAATCCTAAACCTTGCGCCCCTTGGATAATCGCTGTATTCATCCCAATCACCTGAGCATTAGCATTTAATAAAGGGCCGCCAGAATTACCAGGGTTAATCGCCGCATCTGTTTGGATATAATCAACACGCTTATCACTAGCACCAATATCACTACTAGAGCGACCTGTCGCGCTGAGAATTCCAGAAGTGACCGTATTATTTAAACCGAGTGGATTACCAATAGCAATTACCGCTTCCCCTGGTTGTAAAGTCTCAGAGTTGCCTAAAGATATAGTCGGTAAATTATTAGCATCAATTTCAATCACAGCTACATCTGTCACCGGATCTTCACCCAAGACTTTACCATCAAAAGTTCTGCCATCTTTGAGGGTGACTGTCACCTTATCCGCACCGTCTACTACGTGAGCATTCGTTAAAATCTGACCAGAGGAACTAATAATAAAGCCTGAACCGCTACCTCTTTCTACCCGTTGTCTAGGCTGGCTGGGAACAGCCTCACCAAAAAACCGCCGGAAAAAGGGATCACTAAATTCATTCGGTACACGAGCAGTCACAGTTCTCGCCGAATCAATTCGCACCACAGCCCCGCCCACCCTCTGCACTACTCGCACCACAAAATTGGGATCTCCAGAGGCGGAAATAATTGCTGGCGGTGCAACTACCGTACTGGTATCATTTGTGTTTTGGGCTGTCGTCTGAGACTCGACTGGATTTGTTGGCGTTTGTAAAGACTTAGTGGGTAAAACACCGCAACCGCCCAAGGAAACCACAGCTACCCCACTCAGTAACATCAACCTCATCCTCTTAACTCCCCCTTGGTGAAACCAACTCTCAAGAGGAAGATTTTTTAATTTACTGTTATCCTGTGTGTTCTTCATGTGTCTTTACTTCTCCGTGTTACTCAGGTAATGCTAGGATCTTGCCTACCGGGTATGTCCCAAACTGATTACAACTTAAAACTGGTTCCTGGTCTAGAGCATCTCAAGCAAATTTGATGCTTGCCCATATCTTTATTGTGACGATTAGCAGCGCAGGTGGTAAATGATGGAAATGCCCATTGACAGTTTATGGAGTCAGGTATTAGAGCGTTTACAGATAGAATTATCCCGTCCCACCTTTGAAACGTGGATTAAAACAGCTAGCGCGGAACAGTTAGATAATAACTGTTTGGTGATTATCACACCTAACCCTTTTGCTCGCAATTGGTTACAAAAGTATTACATTAAAACTATTGCTAATGTTGTGCAAGATATTTTAGGATATCCTGTAGAAATTGCTATTAAAGTTGCTCAGGGTGATACAGTTGGTGAGTTTGAAGAATCAGCCATTGCTTGGGAAAAACCACATCCAAATATTCCCTTGGAAACTATTAATAAAAAGAAGCAAATAACTACAGAATTAAACTCTAAGTATACATTTTCTCGATTTGTGGTCGGTGCAAATAATCGTATGGCTCACGCCGCATCCTTAGCTGTGGCGGAGTATCCAGGGCGAGAGTTTAATCCTTTATTTTTATGTGGTGGTGTCGGTTTAGGTAAAACTCACCTGATGCAAGCTATTGGACATTATCGCTTAGAAATTTGTCCTGATTCTAAGATATTTTATGTTTCTACAGAACAGTTTACCAACGATTTAATTACAGCTATTCGTAATGATAGTATGCAGAGTTTCCGAGAACATTATCGGGCTGCTGATGTTTTATTAGTAGATGACATTCAGTTTATTGAAGGCAAGGAATATACTCAAGAAGAATTTTTCCATACTTTTAATACGTTACATGAAGCTGGTAAGCAAGTGGTGATTGCTTCTGACCGTCCCCCAAACCAGATACCGCGATTACAAGAACGTCTTTGTTCGCGGTTTTCTATGGGGTTAATTGCTGATATTCAGTCGCCCGATTTAGAGACAAGAATGGCTATTTTACAAAAAAAATCTGAGTATGAAAATATCAGGTTGCCCCGTGATGTGATTGAGTATATTGCCGCTAAATACACTTCTAATATTCGGGAATTAGAAGGAGCTTTAACCAGAGCCTTAGCTTACATTGCGATTTGGGGTTTACAAATGACTGTAGAAAATATTACCCCAGTCTTAGAAACCCCAACGGAGAAAATAGCCGCCACACCGGAGGCGATTTTCAAGGTGATAGCTGAACATTTTCATGTTGCCATAGAAGACCTCAAAGGTAACTCCCGACGCAGGGAAATTAGCTGGACGCGTCAAATTGGGATGTATTTGATGCGGCAACACACAGATTTGAGTTTACCGCGAATTGGTGAAGAATTTGGTGGGAAAGACCATACAACTGTATTATATAGTTGTGAAAAAATTACTCAACTACAAAAGAAAGACCACACCCTAGCTACAACTTTACGACAACTGAGCGATCGCATCAACATGACCAGCCGTTCTCATCAATCATCTTGATAACAAATTCCGGTTTTCCACAATTAGTCTTTGTCTCACTTTCCCAGCATCAATTAAAATATTAAGTAATGTATAAAAACAGTTTAAATTTTCCTCTACTCTGTGGAAAAATAGGGCTTTCTTTGTGGAAAACTTGATGTTTCCGTGGAAAACTAGATTAAGTATAATTACCCTGTGGAAAACTCCCTAGTATTTTCCACAAGTTTTCCACAGATAGTCATTAGTCATTAGTCATTAGTTTTTCTCCCCCTGCTCCCCTGCTCCCCTTGCTCCTTCATCTCCCCAATCCCCAGTCCCCACGTCAGATGCTAGTATAATTAATTCACCAGCTGAATCGGACAATGAAATTAGTTTGCGCCCAAAGCGACCTCAGTACCAATCTTTCCCTTGTTAGTCGTGCAGTACCTTCACGGCCAACTCACCCCGTACTTGCCAATGTGCTACTACAAGCAGATGCTCAAACTAACCAAGTAAGCTTAACAGCCTTTGATCTCAGCTTGGGTATTCGCACCAGCTTTAATGCGGAAGTTGGACAAGGGGGAGCGATCGCACTTCCTGCTAAATTACTTGTAGATATTACCTCCCGTCTCCCAGAAGGAGAAATCACCCTCGATGACGAAGTAACGGATAACACCGCCACAGGTGAGGGTTTAGTCGTTACCCTCACCCCCAAAACTGGACAATATCAGTTACGTGCTATGGGTGCGGAAGACTTTCCCGAATTACCTTTAATTGAAAACACCAAAGCCATTCATATCACCACCACAGCATTAATTGAAGGCTTGCGGGGTTCTTTATTTGCTACCAGTGGGGATGAAACAAAGCAAGTCCTCACCGGAGTTCATCTTACCGTTAAACAAGACACATTAGAATTTGCTGCTACTGATGGACACCGCCTAGCAGTCGTAGAAACTACTAATGAACGTCCTTTAGAAGAAGATGAACAACAACTAGAGGTGACAGTACCAGCTAGAGCATTACGCGAACTAGAACGGATGTTAGCTCATAACGCTGCCGCCGATGAACCTATAGCCCTATATTTAGATCAAGGTCAAGTAGTGTTTGCATGGGGTAATCAACGTCTGACTAGCCGCACCTTAGAAGGTCAATACCCAGCTTATAGACAACTGATTCCCCGGCAATTTGAACGACAAGTAACAATAGAACGGCGACAATTTTTAAGTACATTAGAGCGAATAGCCGTCTTAGCTGATCAGAAAAATAATATTGTGAAACTCTCTATTGATAGTGACGCGCAACAACTTACCTTATCTTGTGAAGCGCAAGAAATGGGTAGCGGTAGAGAGTCGATGTCTGCTCAAATTTCTGGGACAAATATCAACATAGCCTTTAACGTCAAGTATTTAATGGAAGGCTTGAAAGCTTTGCCATCCACAGAAATTCAAATGCACCTAAATCAAGAACTAACTCCCGTGATTTTTACACCCCTGGGTGGTTTAAAAATGACTTATTTAGCTATGCCAGTGCAATTGAGAAGTTAAAAAAACTACGAGTTACGCAAGTGTCAGATTACAGATGTCTTGTAGGGTGCGTCAGAGTGTTTAAATACTGTCAATAAACGTATTTTTCATATCTGACGCACCCTACTAATATGCCAGCTACGTAAACCAATTCTCTATGAAGTTGCACGAAATCAATGATGTAGAGCCATGATGGCATAGATACCCGACTTCTCAAAGAAGTCGGGTATCTGAGTATTACTTTAAACCGACATCATATCACAAGACTATTGAGCATCTTTGTGATAGTTCAGGTGTTGGATCGGAATTTCAATGCAAAATTCTGTACCTACTCCTAACTCAGACTCACATTTAAACACACCGCCATGTTTATCTACTACAATCCCATAACTAATTGATAAGCCTAAGCCTGTACCCTTACCTACTGGCTTAGTAGTAAAAAATGGATCGCATATTCTCGTTCTCACATTTTCTGGTATGCCTGGGCCATTATCCGCAATGCGAATGACTACGCTTTTAATTTTGCCCTCTAACTCACCAATACTACTACGAATAGTAATCTGACTGTTATGAGGTTGTGATGGGGATTTTCTATAATCTTCTAAAGCGTCAATGGCATTACTTAACACATTCATAAACACCTGATTCATCTGCCCGGCATAGCACTCTACCAAGGGAATGTCACCATATTCTTTGATGACTTGAATAGCAGGACTTTCTGGTTTTGCTTTGACGCGATGCTGCAAAATCAACAAGGTACTGTCTATACCTTCGTGAATATTCACAGCTTTCATTTCGGCTTCATCTAGGCGTGAAAAGTTCCGTAAAGACATGACAATTTGACGGATGCGCTCTACCCCAATTTGCATAGAAGATAAAGTCTTGGGGAAATCTTCAGATAAAAACTCTAAATCAATCCTGTCTGCTAAATCGAGAATTTCCGCCGTTCCGTCAGGGAATTGCTGTTGATAAAGCTCCACCAAACTCAGCAAATCTGTAGCATACTCGTTCACATGACAGAGATTGCCATAAATAAAGTTGACTGGGTTATTAATTTCGTGGGCTACACCTGCTACTAATTGCCCCAAGGAAGACATTTTTTCTGTTTGAATCAGTTGGGTTTGGGTTTGTTGTAAATGTTGCAGTGCTTGAGTTAATTTTTCGGCTTGCTGCTGTGTTTGGCTGAGGAGTTCCGCTTGTTGTAGTGCTACTCCTAGTTGGGCTGCTATTTGAGTTAAGAAGTTAACTTCTGAGGGTTTCCAATGTCGCGGGCCAGAATGTTGATAAACTGCTAATAAACCCCAAAGTTTCTGTCCAAACAAGATGGGAGCTAAAATAAACGCATGAATTTGATATTCTTCTAAATTATCGAGATGACACTGAGTAAAGCCCATTTTATAGATGTCATCTACTGCAAATGTTTCATTGTAACGGTAGCGTCCACCTTCTGTCTCTTGTAAGTAAGTGTCATTCCAAACTAGATTAACACCTAATTTGGATTCATTAGACCAATGGGGACTAGCAGCTTCAAAATCACCCACAAATTCGCCACCCCATTCTGCATTGAAGCGATATACAGAAACTCGATCTGCTTTAATCAGTTGGCAAACTTCTTTAGTCGTTGTTTTAAATATAGTTTCAGTATCCAGAGACTCACGAATTTTGGTAATAACACCAAAAACTGCCTGTTGTTGTTCTGTTGTATGTTTTAATTCTAGAGTGCGTTTTTGCACTTGTTTTTCTAAATTTTCATTGAAGGCTTGTACTTGTTGGTACAGTTCATACTGCTGAATAGCTGAGGCAAAATGTTTACCCAGTTCTGTAGCTAGTTCAATTTCTGCAATTGTCCATTCTTGGGCTTGCGCTTTCTTAGACTCACGCCACAATTCAAATGATAGCCGGGGGTATAATTGTCTTTGGTCTGGATCATGCTGACCTGCCCAGAGAGTTTCTGTGTCTATTTCATTGCGGAAAATACTTAAATACCCCAGCAACTGTTGACGATATGCCAACGGAATCATCAAAATACTACGAATTTTCGTTGGTTGGAAAACAGGTTGTAAGGTTCGTAAAGCGGGAATTTGATAAAGGTCGGAAATTGCCCAAACATCATACTCATGGGATTGGTAGTGTACCTGCCAGACACTATACTGCTCGATGAGGGGATAGATAGTTGGTTCTGGAATGACTGGTTGCTGTCCATAGGTATAAAGTCGGATATCATCGCTACCCGGTATTAAACATTCTGCTAAACTCTTGTGATGACTGTTGTGTA
This sequence comes from Anabaena sp. 4-3, assembly GCF_001597745.1. Lineage (GTDB taxonomy): Bacteria > Cyanobacteriota > Cyanobacteriia > Cyanobacteriales > Nostocaceae > Trichormus. The sequence goes on from NZ_LUHJ01000029.1 coordinate 35,864, forward strand.
GATCAAGTTTTTGGTTTCTCAGACACAACCGACCACCAACACCATCAAAAGCCTTAACTGCTGCTTCTAAAGCTGGTTGTAAGACGATTGTGGGTAATGAGTGCAGTAGGGTAGCGATACGGTTAATCACAGCTTCCCTTTGGGCTGTTGCACGGGCTTGGGTGAGCAGGTTACTTTGGGCGATCGCCACCGATAATTGATCTACAATCATCTGCATGGCTTCTAACTCTTGTTCTGAAATATCACGGGCTTGAGAGTGATGGGATACCAACAACCCCCAGAGTGTATCTTGATAAATAATCGGCGCAACTACTGAAGATTTCACCCCCATTGCTTTCAAATATTCCAGGTGACACCCATCTACAGGACGATAACAAAGTTCTTCTGATATCTGTTCTCCTGTTTCTAAGTTGTGTAGGGGACTCTGGCCAATTTGTCCCGATTCCACATTGACTACAGAACGTATTTTGGATTTAATAAATAGTTCTCTGGCGTGGGGGGGAATGTCATCAGCCGGAAAATTTAAACCCAGCAGTGAAGGAAGACGATTTTCATAAATCGATTCTGCAATTACCTTACCGCTTCCATCAGCATGGAATTTATAAATCATCACTCGCTCAGTTCCCAATAAAGCACGTACCTCCGCCGTTGTCGCTGTGATGATATCTTCCAACTCTAAAGATTGACGTATACGAGTTGTGATCCGGCGTAGTACGCTTTCTTGATCAAGACTAACCTGCAAATTGGGTTGAGCGATGGGGGACATTGCTTTGAGTTAAATGAATTTCAGAACTATTACTAAAATTTCTGATATTTAAACATATTCTTATTTTTATTAAATCACATTGTCCTCAGTAAAACTACGGCGATTATTTTCCCCGGCTTTTATATTTCTTTACATTTCTTTATTAAAATAAATGTAGAGTTTTTGTGATGACGATTGGTCAATTTTCGTCAAAATTTAATCATCAAAAAAAGACGCAATATTATTGATTGCGTCTAACATCATATCAAAAAAGTTTTGAGCGTAGCCTTGAGATTTAATTTACCCGCTTATCCACTTCAAACCAAATTAAACTCTCACATTATCAGCAAAGCGGATTTTTAGATAGTCTTCTTCCATCTTTGCACCTGCGGGTTGGAGTGCAGCCAGGGCTTGCGGTAATACGAGATTCCGGCGATGGTTGCCGATAGTAATATTTAATTCGTCCGCACTTTTGCTGAGTTGAATTTGATTTTTAGGAATACCCGGCAAGTACAATTCTAAACTGTATTGATTGTCTTCTTGCACTACTCTGACAGTAGTTTCTTTGTAATATACTTGAGTCGGGTCTTCATCTTTGTAGAGTGTTTCTTTTAAACGCTCTAACGCTGCTAAACCACACATTTCTTCAGAAAATAGTGGTACTTCCTTCACAGGTAGAGGATGAAAGTTTTCGTGGATTTCTTGACGATATTCTTCTTGATTTTGTTTCCAACGTTGGAAAAATGGATCTTCCACTTCTCGCGGAATAATTCGATTTGCCACTACTAAATCTGTGGCAACATTATATAAACTTAAATAAGCATGAGCGCGTAAGGATTCTTTAATCACCATTTTCTCTGGATTGGTGACTAAACGAACTGAAGTCTGAGTGTTATCTGTTAACACTTTTTCCAAAGCTTCAATTTGTTCATAAAATTCATAAGGCGCATCCATCACTTCTTTATCTGGCAAGGAAAACCCAGCAATGGGTTTAAAAATCGGTTCAACCAGAGGGCGAAGTGCGACGGAGATGTTTTGAAATGGTTTGTAAAAACGCCGCATATACCAGCCACCAACTTCTGGTAAACTTAAAAGCCTTAATGCTGTACCAGTGGGTGCAGAGTCAATAATCAAAACATCATATTCGCCTTCATCATAATGGCGTTTCATTCTTACTAAGCCAAAAATTTCATCCATCCCTGGTAAGATGGCTAATTCTTCTGCTTGTACTCCCTCTAAACCCCTAGCTTGTAAAACTTGGGTGATGTAACGCTTCACAGCACCCCAGTTTCCTTCTAGTTCTTGCAGTGCATCGAGTTCTGCACCCCATAAATTAGGGCGAACTTGTCGCGGTGCGTGTCCTAATTCTAAATCAAAACTGTCTGCTAATGAGTGGGCAGGGTCTGTACTCAAAACCAGTGTACGATATCCTAATTCCGCACAACGGAGTCCAGTTGCAGCAGCAACTGAGGTTTTACCCACGCCGCCTTTTCCTGTCATTAAAATTACTCGCATGGATGATTATGCCCTGCCTGAGATTTGTTTACATTTATTTACGCTATCTCTATTATCGATGGTTTATGGGGAATGGGGAATGGGGCATCAATCAATTCAAAATTCTCTCATTCAAAATTGAATAACTTTTTCTTCCCCTGTTTCCTCCGCTTCCTCTCCATTCTCTACTCCCTGGTTCCTTGTAATAGTTGATCTAGTTTGGTTTCGATTTCTGAGAGTTTGTTAAGAATTGTTGGGCGATCGCCATCTCCAGATAGCAACAGGTTATATATCCCTTCTTGTACTTTTGTGAGTTTTTCGATGGCTTTTTGCAGTTGGAGCATTCCTTCTCGCAGTTCTTGGCGTTCCTCTCTTGCGTCGGCTATTTCGTCTAGCATGGCTTGGACTGTTTTGGCGTTAGCTTCTATTAGTTGTTTGAGTTCTTTATCTGCCATTGCGATCGCTCTTTTGGTTTGAGTATGTTATTTGTGGGTGAGGTAGGGGAGGTTTTTAAACGCAGAGGTACGCGGAGGTAAACGCGGAGGTACGCGGAGGGTTTACTGTGGTTTTATGGGCATTATATGTTGTTTTAAGACATCTAGTTTTGAACAATGCCAGTAATCAATGTGTGAAATAATTAGGTTATCTGGGTTCAGTTTTAGTTCACTCCAGCCTGAAATGGCTATGCGCGGTTTCCACGGTAGGGGTGTGTTCCAACTGAGTGTCCATTCTGTTTTGATTGTGTTTCCGATGTTTTGAATGTTATGTAAGTCCATCCGGCAGTTGATAAACCATGTTTGGATGAATTTGATCATTTGTTTATAGCGTTCAACTCCGCGAAAATTATTAAGCGGATCTTGAAAGTAAACGTCATCAGCGTAAATGCTATAGGTTTGATTATCTGGAAATCTTTGATAATCTGCTTTTAGTATGGCGATGATATCCATTTAGTTATACTTCGTTCCATAGGCGTTCTAGTTGTTTTTGCCATGCGGCTAAAACTTCTTCTCTGGCTTCTGCTGTTTGGTTAATTTCTCCTAACAATCCTTCGGCGTAGAATCTTTCTAGGCTTTGCATTGTGGTTTGTAGAGATTGTCCTTGTTGTTTGGCTGCTTGGACAATTTGTCTGATGCGGTTTTCTACTAGGCGATTGAAGACTTCGTTTAAACCCGCTTCTTGTAAAGATATCAGACGGGCGATCGCACTACTTAAGTCGGCACTCACTAAACTACTGCTATTATGTTGATACACTCCCCAAATCACGCCGTCGTACAAAGCGTAACGTACTTCTTGGGTGTCATCAAAGTTGGCTTCTAAAAACTGTGTTAAAAATGGTTGGGCTTCTGTCGCTGGCATAATTGGCAGTAATACTCGCAGCCAAGTTTGATCTTCTGACAGCAGTACCAATAGTCTAAATGTCGCTGTGTCTATTTGCCACGAGCCGGGTGCAATGGCTTGTAAATTGTCTGCACCAAATAAGTCTGTTAAAGTCCCCGCAATTTCTTCCGGTGTCATAGTCTTAATTGCACTTTACACTCTAGCCTAGCGTTTTTAGTGTGGCGTTGCTGAGTGATCTAGGCAGATAACTTAATTTGTTGTTTTTGATGACTTTGTTGTAAATTATACATTTTATTAAATAGATGCCAGCAATATTCTTCTGGTAGTCCGCAGGTAATAGCACCTCTGAGAACCACGTTAAAATACCAGTCATTCGGTGCTGCTTCTTCTTTTAATTTATTGACGGCTACATAAGTACGCACATTTTTATATACTTGCTCTTGGCAGTGAATATCTACTAATTCGTGGCGGTATAATCCTTGGGCGACACCTTCACGTTGATCTAAATATTCGCTCAGTCGCCAGGGTAGCTCATATAGTACACCGTTAACGCTAGTTTGCGGATCTGGTACTACATCTAAAACGCCGCATTTACGCGCGGGAGAAATTAGATAAAATCCTAGCCGATAACCTTTTAAAACTCCAGGGCTAATTACGTAAGGGTGCGTGTTTTCTCCGAGCGATCGCTTCAAATCTACAGGACACATACAAGAGCCAAAGGCAAAATAGTAGAATGTCGGCTCTTTTTGTAGCTTTTGTTGCAATTCTAACTCTGACTTTGCAGGATTATGGGATTGCACCCAGATGTGGTGTTGATGTCCGCTTTGATGACTCATCTATCCCTAGACGTATGCACTACTAGCGAAATTTTACTATACAATTTTCCTAAATACAACTATATCCCGATAGGTAAACTGTAGTTTATAGTTGGAAAAAAATTTCTGCATTTAAAATGAGATTGGTTTGTAGTAAGGACTTTAGTCCTGAGAAAATAAGGACTAAAGTCCTTACTACGAACTGAACGTCTTTATCGAGCAGTGCTAATGAGTTGATTCCAAGCTTCAACTATTGTCTGTAAATTCTGCGGTAAACTGTTTTGTGAAATATCGTTGTACTCCACTGTACCCTGACGGCTAGTTAGAGTATGACTAATATAATCAGCAGCACCCCTAGATGCTGGGTAACGGAGATTATTGAAATTAGCAAATCTATAGCGTTGTAATAATTGCTGAAAGCGTGCGACATTTGGGCGAGAAATTCGGCGCACACTACGCTCAGAATCATTAGCATCACCAACACGCACCCGAATTAACAGCCCATCATTACGTAATATTGTTTCGTAAGTTCTACCCGCAAAGCCACCACTAGAAATATCCCGAAATACTACACTTTGATCTAAAGGTGGTGGTAATTCATTGGCAGGAATACGTACTGGTTTAATATCCCTATCCCCAATAGTACCACCATCTTGACTCAGCTTAATTCGAGAACCGTTTTCATCTGTCAAAAATACCCAAGTTTGATTACCAGCAGCTACATTGACTTGCCAACCAGAAACTACAATTTGATCGCAAGCGTTAGGAAAGGTAATATTATCGCAACCATCAGCCCAATCTGTGCGTTTAAAGTCTACAATTCTCAGACTTCTCATTGGTAATCTCGATACTTTTCTAGCTTCTTTTAAAACGGCATTTCTTACCCTTCGAGGCAATTGGCTATTATTAATCGTGCTAGCTTTTTCATTCAACCTAATTACTGAACCTGTGTCATTGGTGTGATAAACCCATCTTTGCTGACGATAGTTAACTGTAACTCGCCAACCGGGAACTAATGCTTGAGTACAGAGTTCTTCAGGTTTTTGCAGGTTTAAACAACCATTGCGCCAAGTCTGTTGACTATAGTCAGAAATTTCCAGGTTTCTGCGAGGAATTCCGGCGCGACGAGAGACATCTTGCAGTACCGCGTTAGCTACACTCTGAGGTAAGCGATTTGATTTTTTATTACCTTTGACAAGTTGATTTGGTGTCTGTGCCGAATAGTCAGGAGATAAGGCAGTAGCATTTTCGCTGAAGATAAAACCACTACTAACAGACAAAATACCAGTCAAAATTGCAGCAGTAATAATTCTAGCTTGTTGAGGGTGGCGATAAATTGACAGCATAATTTTTCAGATAACAATCTGATGTAAATTGATAAAATCTATAGCTATTTAATGGTAACAAAATATGGTTTTGTCCCCAATGTAAGCTAGGTGTGTTGATTTTTTATCTGTCTTTTGAAGCAGATGTGAAAATAGACGTTGATTTACCGTTTGTTTGTTCCGAAAGTATTGGTATATAAATTGTGTAGGTTGGTAGGAGCAGGTTTAAGGAGTAAATCTGTAGGTAGATTAACTGATTAATAAAACCGCCCGTACAGCAGTAGGGATTTAGCCATGCTAAACCCTGACTTATAATCAAGCATAAATAAAGTTTCTTTAAATTTTTAACATTAATAATCAATAATTGTTACTCTGCCGATAAATGAGCTATCAAGCAACTTATAGCTGCTTGTAGCGTCATGTTTCATGGTTGATGTATTTGCTGGCTAGAGCAATTTATGAATAGATTTCTCAAGTGGTGTGTGGAGTGTTGTTTACAAAATAGTTACCGAAAAACTAAGCAGACATGGTTGGCTGTGATGCTGGTTTTGAGTGTGGTAGCTACGGTGATGTTATCATTTCCTGTTAACGCTCAAATTACTGCAAACCCATCTTTGGCATCGGAATTAAGGGGAGTGTGGTTAACTAATATTGATAGCGATGTGTTGTTTGAGCGCGATCGCCTGAAAAAAGCTTTACAAAAACTCGATGCTCTCAACTTCAATACAGTATATCCTGCCGTGTGGAATTGGGGATATACACTATACCCCAGCAAAGTCGCAGCTAGAGTCATTGGTAAATCCCTTGACCCCACTCCAGGGTTACAGGGGCGTGATATGCTCAAAGAAATTGTCACCGAGGGACATAAACAAGGCTTAACTGTAATTCCTTGGTTTGAATTTGGCTTTATGGCACCGGCTGATTCTTTACTGGCGAAACGTCGTCCCCAATGGTTGACAAATCGCTATGATGGTACTCGCATCGTTAAGGAAGGAACCCATGACAGGGTGTGGTTAAGTCCCTTTCGCCCTGATGTGCAACGATTCATCCAAGATTTAATTGTAGAAATCGTTAAAAACTACGACGTTGACGGTATCCAATTTGATGACCATTTTGGCTTACCCTCAGAATTAGGCTATGATGCCTACACTGTAGCATTATACAAAAAAGAGCATCGAGGACAAGCACCTGCTAAAAATCCTAAAGATCCCGAATGGGTGCGGTGGAGAGCTAACAAAATCACTGAGTTCATGAAGCGGGTATTTACAGCGATTAAAGCTGCAAACAAAGATTGTATAGTTTCCGTTGCACCGAATCCGCAGCGTTTTTCTTATGAATACTTTTTAGCAGATTGGCAACGCTGGGAACGTATGGGATTGATTGAGGATTTAGTTTTGCAAGTGTATCGGGATGATCTCAATGTGTTTGTGAATGAATTAGAGTATCCAGAAGTCAAAGCAGCGAAGTCACATATTCCTGTGAGTGTTGGGATTTTGGCTGGTTTGAAAAATCGAGCCGTACCCATGCAACAGATTCAAACCCAAGTCGAAAAAGTACGCGATCGCAATTTTGCGGGAGTTTCTTTCTTCTTCTATGAAACCCTGTGGAACTTAACTAAAGAACAACCCCAAGAACGTCAGACAGGTTTTCAAAACATTTTTTCTACACCAGCCAATTATCCCAATTTATTGACAGGCTGGAAACCATAAAATTGTAGAGACGTTGCATGCAACGTCTCTACAAAATTTTGAATTTTGAATTTTGTAGGCGCAGCCTTCCCGCAGGGTATTTTGAATTGATATTACCCGCCTATTCCTAATCTTCCCGCCAAACCGGGGGTTAATGGTAACAGGGTAGTAATCATCAAGAACAACACCAATAAACCTAAAGCGGCTCTTGCATCATCGGGTTCGGTGATTTCGTTTAAACTAGGGCGTTCTGAATCCCTTTGTAAAAATACAATCACAATTGCCCAATACATCGCCAGAGCATTGCCAAGGGCTACCAAAACTAGAAGAATTAAAGTGGCGATAGTGGCTCTACTGGCGGTTTTTCTGCCATAAATTGCTTGTACAATTCTGCCACCGTCTAATTGTCCGGCTGGCATTAAGTTTAACGCAGTAATTACCAAACCTAACCAACCAATCACCACCAGAGGATGCACATTCACTAAAGGTGATTGTAACGCTGAACCGAGAACAACCCGCGCCAAGCTACCGACTAAAATTGAACCTTGGAAAAATTGATTGGGTAGCTGAAATAAACTACCTTGGTGGGAAAGTAGTAAACCAGCAATCAGCATTAGCAAAGACACCGCACCGCCAGCCACAGGCCCCGCTACAGCAATGTCAAATAATGCGGTACGATTAGGTAACAGCGACTCAAAACGGGTGATTGCACCAAAAGAGCCTATCTGTACAGCCGGTAAAAAGAAAGGCCAGCTAAGACGCACTTGATAGCGTCGCGCTAGTAACCAATGTCCGATTTCGTGGGCTATCAAAATTGCAAAGATACCCAAACCGATGGGTAAAGCCTCTTGTAACCGTGATGGAGTGCCAATTAAATCAAAATTGAGTAATAATCCCGCCGTTTCTAGGCTCGTGGCAATAGTTGCTATGCCCAAGATACCTGCAAAAGCTTTTTGTGCTAGCGTCGTTGGGCGTGGTTCGCTGCTGCTAGGTAAAACAATGACAACGGGCTTACCGTCTGTATTTTCTACTAAAAACAAGCGATATTTATCACTTAGTTTCTCTTTTAAACTAGCAGTCAGACGACTGTGGACTTCTTGGGGTTCGCCGCGTAGATTACCTTTAAAAATCGCACCTTCTTGGTAGGCAATGGTTTCTGTGGCGAAAAATGTGTCAATCCCAAAGATGCTTTTAATCAAGCTCAAATCTTCTTCAGGAATTGGCATGATTTCCACAACAACTGCTGGTTGTGGGGCATTTTCTGATGGTTGAGCCGATTCTTCAGCCAGCCTTTGGGTTGCTCGTTGCTTGAGGATGGCATCTTGCCCAGCCCCTCGCAACTGTCTGCCTAAATAGATATACAATCCAGCCGAACCGACCACTAAGAACAAGATACCAACTATATTGATGTAAATTCCGGCGGCAAACAACCCGAAGAATAATAGCCAAGGAGCCATTAAAACCACCGACTGCAACCAGGCCAAGATTCCCAGTTTACCAAAAGGTCTGGCGCGATAAAAGCCCCAACCCAAAATGGCGCAAGCTACGAGTAAAATTATCCCAAGTATGGGAGTCTCTGAGGAAGTAAACATTTCCAAACCCTTCACTGTGAAAGACTAAGCCCGAATTAGTCCGGTGTTATAGATACATTACTAATCTATAACGTGGGCTGTAGTCTGCCCAAGGAGATTGGGGACTGGGGACTGGGTACAAGTTTTTCTTCCTCCACTCCTCCGCTCCCTCTGCTCCTCCGCTCCTTCATCCCCTACACTCTAAGATGGAGATTTCAACTTTAAGCATTAACAGATGCTTTCAGTGCTGCATTCTCAATCAGAATAGGTGGGCATTGTCAACAATCTAAAAATCATTGTTTGAATAAATCTCCAACAATGCCCACCCTACAAAATTTGTCATGCTGCTCGATTATTTTTTATAGCTAGCGATCGCCGCTTTGAGATTACCTTGGTGTTCTGCTAATAGCTGATTACCTGCATCTTTATCTAAACCAGTCCAGTGCATTAATAAAGCGAGTTTGACCCATTTACCACTACGTTCTAATAAATAATTAGATGCTTCTCGACTTAAACCGGTGAGGTCTTGTAAAATGCGTAAAGCGCGATCGCGTAACTTTTGATTTGTTACCGCCACATCCACCATGCGATTACCGTAAACTTTACCCAGTTGCACCATTACCCCAGTAGACAGGATATTTAAAGTCAACTTGGTAGCTGTTCCGGCTTTCAGACGGGTAGAACCTGCTAACACCTCCGGCCCAGTTAACAGCCTAATATCAATATCAGCAGAAAAACTGACTTGTTCAGCAGGAACACAAGCAATGAAAATTGTCAATGCCCCTCGTTGACGAGCAGCATTGAGCGCACCGTGAACAAAAGGAGTTGTGCCACCGGCAGTAATGCCCACGACTACATCTAACTGGGTGATCTGATGATGAGCGATCGCACTTTCGCCATCAGTCGCCCGGTCTTCTAAATCCTCAGAACTGCGTACCAAAGCCCCCGCACCCCCGGCGATAATTCCCTGTACCAACTCAGGGGGTGTGCAGAAAGTCGGGGGACACTCAGCCGCATCTAATACCCCCAACCTACCGCTAGTGCCAGCACCAACATAAAACAAGCGTCCGCCTTGGCGTAAACGTTCTGCTGTGCGTTCAATTGCTGCTGCTATTTCCACCTTAGCCCCAGCCACCGCCGCCACTGCCTGATGGTCTTCACTATTAAACAGTTCTACCAACTGCAAACAACTGAGTTGGTCTAAGTTGAGACTTAAAGGATTCACCTGTTCAGTCAACAAATGCCCGCGTTCCTGCAAATTTGTCATTGATACTAGCCTGTGCGTCTGTGGTTTATTTGTCCTTAACTATGGACTATTGACTAAAGGACTAAGTTACAACAATCCTTCTAATTTGCGCCGAATATTTTCGAGTTCAGCCGCAGAAAATTCTGGTTCTTCTGCCGGTGGCACATCATAACCATCGTAACTACCATCGCCAGTATCATCATATTCGCCATCAACTTGCCAGTCAGTTTCATCCACATTCAATTCTGGAGGAACCACCAAATCACTGTTTTCTGGGACAATTTCCCAATCATAACCAGCACTTTCGCAAAACTCCTTAATTTCCTCAGCGTCGATAGCTTCGACGGTAGGCGTGGGGAAATCTTGAGCTTCCAGCATTAAAGCAAAACGCAGGGCATCATCCTCAGATTCAAACATGAGTATTTTATTGCGATCGCCGACGCGTATCGTATGAATACCCTCATTTTCTGTATTAGCGTTAAAAATTAAAACAAAAACCCGCATTGGCGTAATCATCTGTCCTTTTTGTTCTGAGGTCTATCTATTAATTATTAAAGTTCTAGACCGTGTACCTGGGAAAGTTACAGCAATAATTCTCACTTTAATTCACATTCTTGGGAATTGGGCATGGGGACAAATCAATTCAAAATTCACGCATACCCTACGGGTAGGCTCACGCCATCGTCAGAGAAGCAAGCTACAAAATTCTTGCATTACAGAATTCCTTCCCCTGCCTCCCCTGCTCCTCTGCTCCCCTGCTCCCGTGCCTCCCCTGCTCCCTGATCACATTAACTCGAATGCCAAAAGCTGAGATTGGTTTGTATCCTGGTATTGGCATAGTAATATTGCCCATAATGCTATGTGACCACCACATTCAGCAAAAACAAGTGAGACCTCATGATTAAGTCTTCTGATCAAGATAATCAGTCCCCTAACAATGACCGCAAGCGTTTCTGGTTGCTGATGCTCAAACGTGGTGGTATCACCCTAGGAGGAATTTTGCTTCTGGGTTTAATCGCTGGTGCTTGGCGGTTGCGGATTTTTGTCCAAAAAGAATTAACACCCTTAGCCGAAACAAGTCTCACCAATACACTCAACCGTCCTGTCAAACTGGGAAAAGTCACAAAATTCTCCCTCACAGGAGTAACGTTTGCGGCTTCGGCTATCCCCGCCACACCCACAGATCCCGATAGGGTAGAAGTTGAGGCGGTAGAAGTAGGTTTTAATCCATTACAGTTAATTTTTAATCGCCAGCTAAAGCTAGACGTTACCTTAGTCAACCCCGATGCTTACATTGAACAGGATGAGCAAGGACGTTGGATTACTACAACTTTAGCACCACCGGGAAAAACCGGAGTAATTAAGACCGATTTAAATACCTTGCGTGTTCGTAACGGTAATCTGGTACTCTTACCCCAGAACAGGGTAAACACAGTAGACAATATTTCCCCAATCCCCAATCCCCAATCCCCAATCCCCATATCCTTCTCCCAACTCGCGGGTTCTGCTCAATTACTCGAAAACAACCAACTGATTAAATTCTCACTCCAGGGTGAAGCAGATAGTGGTGGCAGAATTTCCCTTGGGGGTGATGTCCGTCCTCAGACTTTGGCGGCTAATCTGCAAGTGCAAGCACAAGCAATTTTGGCTAGTAATATTACCCGTCTGGTGAAGTTGCCATTGGATTTACAAGCTGGTCGAGTTAGTGGCAATTTGCAAATACAGCTAGCACCAGAACAGCAACCTTTGATATACGGTAGTGCTAACTTAGATCAGGTGAGTCTGCAAATTCCCCGCACACCCCAACTATTCACCAATACCCAAGGTAATATTTACTTCCGGGGAACCGCGATTAACCTGGAAAATGTCAATACTAACTATGGCAAAATTCCTGTAGTAGCGGCGGGGGTGATTGACAGTAAAACTGGCTATAAGCTAGCTGGACGGGTGAATACGGTAAGTGTCGCTGATGCCCAAGAAACTCTGAAATTACAATTGCCGGTACCTGTATCTGGACAGTTACAAGCCCAATTGCAAATGGTAGGGGCAACAACTGAGCCTATCCTCTCCGGTACTGTTACCACTGTCCAACCTGCCCAAATTGATAAAGTTAATTTTAAAAGTGTTAGTAGTAAGTTTGAGTTTTCACCTACTGAGGCGTTAGTTACTTTAACAGACGTTCAGGGGACAACGACCTTCGGCAGCAAGATTGCGGGGGGTGGTACGATCCAGTTGGGAGATAATGCCCAATTGAATTTGAATTTCTCTGCTAATAATGTTGCTGGGGATGCGATCGCTCAACTCTATAATCCCAATATTCCTGTGAAAATTGGCACTGTCTCCGCTACCGCCCAAGTAACTGGCGCACCCACAAATGTCCAGACTTTAGTTAAGTTTCAAGCTCCTGGGGCTACCTATTCTACTACGGGTGAAGTTATAGTTAGTGCTAATCGTAACGTCAATTTCCGCAATGTAGTAGCGCGGGTAGCTGGTGGCACAGTGCGGGGTTATGGTAGCTTTGTCAATCAACGTTGGCAAGCGGTGGCGCAAGCTTCAGACGTAAATTTAGCGGTGTTTGTTAACCCGAATCAACTGCAAAATATTTCTTTGACAGGGGCAAAATTAAACGGTCGTTTCACTGTGACGGGGACGGCTGAACCGTTTGCCATTGCCAAGATTCGCTCCGAGGGGGCAGGGGTACAGATTGGCGGTGGTAGAATTGCGATCGCCGACATCGAACTACAAGACCAAAATTTCGCCGCCCGTCTAGTTGCTAACAATGTCCGTTTAGCAAACATCGTCAAAAATGCCCCCCCAGCTTTGGCTAATCCTGTAGATGGTACTTTCCAAGTCGCAGGCAACAGAGAAAATTTCAGTTTACAAACTCTACAAGCTATCGGCCAAGCAACTCTCAAGGTGGCAAGAGGTACTGTCACCGCCGCTAATATCCAAATCGCTAACGGTCGTTATCAAGCCCAAGTCCAAGCTAACAATGTGCCTGTACAACGTTTAGCAAATGTGCCATATCAAGGTAACTTAACCGGACAATTAGATGTAGTCGGTGCGGTGGATGCGTTTACTCCTCAAACTATCCAAGCTACTGGTCAAGCTAGACTCAATGTTGGTAATGGTACTATCACCGCCGCTAATATCCAAATCGCTAACGGTCGCTATCAAGCCCAAGTCCAAGCTA
>NZ_LUHJ01000029.1:49288-90246 GCF_001597745.1 Anabaena sp. 4-3
GGATGTAGTCGGTGCGGTGGATGAGTTTACTCCTCAAACTATCCAAGCTACTGGTCAAGCTAGACTCAATGTGGGTAATGGTACTATCACCGCCGCTAATATCCAACTAGCTAACGGTCGCTATCAAGCCCAAGTCCAAGCTAACAATGTGCCTGTACAACGTTTAGCAAATGTCCCGCCGCAGTTTCAAGGTAACTTAACCGGTCAATTAAATGTCGCCGGTGCGGTGGATGCTTTGAGTCTGCAAACTATCCAAGCTACTGGTCAAGCTAGGCTGAATGCGGCTAATGGTACTATCACCGCCGCTAATATCCAAATCGCTAACGGTCGCTATCAAGCCCAAGTCCAAGCTAACAATTTTCCTGTACAACGTTTAGCTGCTGTCCCGCCGCAGTTTCAAGGTAACTTAACCGGTCAATTAAATGTCGCCGGTGGGGTTAATTCTCTTAGTCCCCAAAGCATCCAAGCCAGTGGTCAAGCAAGTCTGAATTTGGCTGGCGGTAACGTCACACTTTCTAACATTCAACTGGCTAACGGTCGCTATCAAGCCCTAGTTGCTGCCTCTGGTGTGCAACTAAATCGTTTTAATCAACAGTTGCGGGGACAGTTGGGCGGAGAGTTGCAAGTTGCAGGGAATTTGGCATCGACGAGATTAGCTGATATCAAAGCGGCTGGTCAGGTGCAGTTATCCCAAGGACTACCGGGAATTGAACGACCTCTGACTGCTGCCCTGGCTTGGAATGGGGAGAGGTTGACAATTGCACAAGCTTCTGGTAAAGGTATAAATATAAGTGGGAATATCTTGGCTAATGCTACACAGCCGGGAATTCCACAGATTACCGCCTTAAATCTCAACGTCCAAGCCCAAGATTTCAACCTGCAACAGTTACCTGTGACTTTACCTAATCAGGTAGATGTGAAAGGCAGAGTAGATTTTGATGGGCGGATAACTGGCAAGTTACCGTTACCAAATATAGCCGGGCAGATGGCGTTAAAAGATTTAGTGGTGCAGGGTATTGCTTTTGAACCGTTGTTAACTGGTAGTGTGCAGTCAGGACAAGGGTTAAATTTAGATTTGCGAGGGGATAGCGATCGCATTGCCTTAAATTTGAATGCCAATAATCGCCCGGAATCCTTCCTAGTGCAACGTCAGCAAGCCCTTGCACAAGGTCAAGTCCGGGGGAATGACTGGACGGTGAAGGTAGCGAACTTCCCCTTACAAATTTTGAACTTGTCACCACCGCCAAATCTGCGTTTAGGTGCGGGGAAAGTTGCCGGATTGTTAACGGGGGATTTGCAATTTAATCAACGCACTTATGCCAGCACCGGAAATATTGCGATCGCCAATCCCACCATTGGACGCATTCAAGGCGACCAATTAACAGCACAGTTCCGCTACAATAACGGTACTGCCACCCTAGGCAGTGGTGGATTTATCAAAGGTAACAGTCGTTATACCCTAGCGGGAACCTTTGCTCAGACTCCTCAAGGCCCCCAAGTCAAAGGTAAACTCAACGTTAATCAAGGCAACATTCAAGATGTGCTAACCGTAGCGCAGATATTTGAACTCCAAGATTTGCAAGGCAATGCTGCCAAACCAAATTATGGAAACGCCGAGGATTTGATCACCTATCCCCAAGGTTTACCGAATCTTCCCTTACTTGACCAAATGAAGCGACTCGCGGAAATTGAGGCTTTACTAGCAGCAGAAGAACAACAGCGTAATGCTTCACCCATACCAGATTTAGCCAATTTACAGGGAACCTTTAGCGGAGAAGTAGCTGTAGATACCACCACCCCCCAAGGGCTAGCAGTACAATTCAACTTGGATGGTCAAAACTTTACTTGGGGTAAAGACACCCAACCAAATCGTTTTTATCAAGCCGACAGAATCATTGCAGAAGGTAGTTTTACTAATGGCGTTTTGCAGTTACGACCTTTACGGATTTCATTGCAAGATAGCCTTGTAGCTTTCGCCGGCAACATAGGCGGTGAAGACCAATCTGGACAGTTGCGTGTGAGTAATGTTCCTCTCCAGCTATTGAATAATTTTGTTAACCTTCCCATTGGTGTTACAGGTAATCTTAGCGGGACAGCAGCTTTAGCGGGTAGTATTGCCAACCCCCAAAGCAGAGGCGAATTGCAAATTACCAACGGTAGTCTCAACCAGAAGCCGATACAGTCAGCCAACGCCAGTTTTAGTTATGCTAATGGTCGCTTAAACTTTAATAGTACCGTAGCCGTAGCGGCACCGGAACCTGTCAACATTAACGGTAGTATACCTTATCAGTTGCCGTTTGCTAGCGTCGCTCCCGATAGCAACCAAATCAGTTTGGATGTGCAAGTTGAGAATGAAGGATTAGCACTGTTAAACCTATTAACTCAGCAAGTAACCTTTGAAGCAGGTAAAGGTAAAGTCAACTTAACTGTGGAAGGAACCACACAAAAACCCATCGTCAACGGTATCGCCACTGTCCAGGATGCTACTTTTTCGGCGCAAGCTTTACCAGAAGGAAAATTAAGAGATGTTACGGGTAGAGTACAGTTTGATTTTGACCGGATATTAGTAGAAAATGTGCAAGGTAAATTTAGCCGAGGACAAGTAACAGCCAGTGGAGAAATTCCCATCTTTAACAACGACCTGACAATTAACAATCCTCTGACAGTTAACCTTGATCAATTAGCGTTGAAACTCAAGGGATTGTATCAAGGCGGCGCGAGTGGGAATTTATTAATTACAGGTTCAGCTTTAAATCCAGCCGTGGGTGGTAAGGTGAGTTTGTATGATGGTCAAGTATTGCTGGCAGAATCTACCAATAACGATTCCACATTAACGAGTGATGTCAATATATCATTGCCAACACAGAACAAACAAAATAAACAGGTTGTCAGTGATGAGAGTGCGATCGCTCGGTTTAATGACTTAGAATTAGAATTAGGTAAAAACGTCGAAATTACCCGACCACCTATTTTAAGCTTCCGCGCTACAGGTGATCTCACCGTTAACGGTACATTTGCCGATCCCATCCCCGTGGGAATTATCCGCTTAAGAGATGGCGGCGTGAATTTGTTCACCACCCAGTTTAAACTAGCTCGTGGTGCGGAACAAACCGCCACCTTTAGAGCCAGTCAACCCCGTGACCCTGATTTAGATGTCCAGCTATTTGCTAAAGTTTTAGATGTAGTCCAAAACAGCAACTTTAGCGATAGCCGACTCACTCCTACAGGTTTAGCAGCATTAGAGAATGTGCGAGTTGAAGCAATTGTTAATGGCCCTGCTAGCAGACTCAACGAAAGTTTAGAATTAAGAAGTTCTCCATCCCGCAGTGAAACCGAAATTGTCGCCTTATTAGGTGGTGGATTTGTTGATACCCAAGGACGTGCTGATAGTACCCTAGGTTTAATTAATATCGCAGGTTCAGCCGTCTTGAATAACTTTCAGTCTGCATTTAGTCAGATTGGCGGTGCTTTCGGTTTGAGTGAATTAAGGATATTTCCCACTGTCATTTCTGATAATCCCGAAGCCGGTAAAAGCACTTCTAGCATTGAATTAGCAGCAGAAGCAGGAGTTGATATTTCCAACAAGTTTTCTCTTTCCGCTATCAAGATTTTAACAGCGAGTGACCCCTTCCAGTGGGGGATTAATTATCGTATTAACGATAAATTCCGCGTCCGTGCTTCGACTAATTTAGAAGACGATAGTCGCGCTGTGTTTGAGTTTCAAACACGGTTTTGATTTGGGGAATGGAGAAAGCGGAGGAAGCAGG
The DNA here is from genome assembly GCF_001597745.1 of Anabaena sp. 4-3. Classification (GTDB taxonomy): domain Bacteria; phylum Cyanobacteriota; class Cyanobacteriia; order Cyanobacteriales; family Nostocaceae; genus Trichormus. The sequence continues at coordinate 53,056 of NZ_LUHJ01000029.1, forward strand.
GGAGCAGCACTTATTAGGGTGCGTCAGATGTTGAAAATCTGTGATTTTTGACCCAATTATCGCTGCTGACGCACCCTACACGAGACTTTGATTATGACACTTGCGTAAGTCCTATTTATCAATAATTGCTATGAGAGTGTAAGGACTGAAGTCCTTACTACAAACTGATTTTTGCGGCACTAATTGCGATTAATCTGAATTAACTCAGTTAAAATGCTATCTAAACTCCCATTAACTTGGATTTTTTCAATTTTCTCCGCAATTCTTTCTAATACCTCCAATTCTTTCAACCGCAACGCTACAGGGTTATCTTCCATCACCTTGGCAGTATTCAACATACTGCGAGTAGCTGCTGTTTCTTCCCGGCGACGCACTACGTTTGCTTGGGCGGCTTTTTCCGCTTCTACAACTTTGCTTAAGATGGTTCTAATTTCACCAGGGAGAATGATATCTTTCACCCCAACGGAATCTACTTCTATGCCATAGTCGGCAGTTTTCTGTCTGATGTATTCAAAAATACTCTGGTCTATCGCGCCTTTATCCTCCAACAAAGCATCTAAGGTTCTTTCACCGACAGCACCACGCAAAGCAAACTGTAATTCTTTGTATAGGTAGCCAGTGATATCCGCTAACCCATTCTTAGCTTTGAGAGGATCAAGAATACGGAAACCAGCCGTTAAGTTTAACCGCAATGGGACTTTATCTTGAGACAGGATATCTTGTCCTGAGACTTCTAGAGTTTGCTGACGCAAGTCAAAAACTGGTGTTTGGATAGCACATCCAAACAACCACCAAGCGTGTTTTCCTGGTTGCAGTTGGGTTTGAAATTCTTGATTAATGTATAGTAAGCCAATGTACTGGGTGGGTACTTCGCAAATATGCAAAAAACGGCAACTCAAAGCTGAAGTCTCTGGTAAACCGGAGACTAACTCTGCAACTAAGCGAGATGGTAATTTAGCCTCAGTGCTGATGTCAATGACTTCCACAGCCACACCCCGCCAAAATAGCTGACGACTGCATGGCGGTAAAATCGAGATGACTTTACCTTGATAGCGCGCGATCGCTACCTGTTGATTTTGTAATTGTACAATCTCACAGTACGCCGCCACAAACTCAGGATGTCGCTCAATCAGTACATCTTCCAAGGGAAAATCAGGATTAGGGATAATTCGGCTGAGAGTTCTCACAGAAACATCTCTATTAACCGCCCAGAAAGCATATTCCCCCGGTTCTAAGGGACGCACAAAATTATTCTGTACATACAGCAACCCAATTTCATACTCAGAAATTTGGAAAGTCTTGATACCATTCAAAATCATTCCCCGAATTTGCTGCACAAATTCAGTCGGTATTTCCCAACTTTCATCTAAGTTGAAAACATGAGCTTCCACCTCAATAAAACCACGCCAAAAAGCCACTAATTTATTTGGTGCAACACTTACCCAATTTTGACCACAGCGCACTAAAGCCGCTTGATTAAAAGCAGTACGTACTACTAACAGATATTTCTGTAAATCTGCACTGTGATTTTTCAGCAACAATTCTAAGTTTTCAATCTTAGCTTCTGGTTGATTCAAGTCATAAGATTTTACTTGCCAATGTCTACCAAAATAACTGTAAGTCCCTGGCGGCAAAATTTGTTTAAAATCACTGCGATGGTATAGAATACCGATTTCATTAGGCTTAATGTAAAACGTTTTCCACATAAAATTTATCATTTGTTTGTAGTGAGGACTTCAGTCCTCCCCAAGAGAAGTGAATAGCCTTTTCATCATTATATACTACATATACTACATGATATTTTAAAACTCTGCAAATGTAGGAGATTACAGTATAAAATTTATCATTTGTTTGTAGTGAGGACTTCAGTCCTCCCCAAGAGAAGTGAATAGCCTTTTCATCATTATATACTACATATACTACATGATATTTTAAAACTCTGCAAATGTAGGTGTTTACAGTTCAGTTGCGGGCGAATTGCGTCTCCAAAACTGGATTAAGAGGAGTGCGATCGCCTCTAGAATACCCAAAGGACATCCAGAAACAAACAACACACCTCAGATAAGCCGTTCGATTTGCCATTTACATCTGGAAACCGAAGGGACATACTCAAGTGAGGGAGAAGACAACCGCGCTGGCTTCGTCACTGCTACCACTGGTAAGCCAGTAGTAAGCCTACATAGCAGAGTTATTACTAAAGTTACATTGGCTACCATGAAAGGGTAGTGTCCTTAAACCCGGACAGGGTTGGTGGAAAGTACAGGAATCGAACCTGTTACAAATCGATCCTCAGTCGATCGCTCTACCAATTGAGCTAACTCCCCGGTGTTATCCAACACCGATTCAGTAGTCACAGATAGCTTTGCGGAATACGCTCAATCCAGAGGTTGGCGCACCAGTTGGGTGTATAGAACCCACACTATAGCGATGCTGTATTACTACTTGTTACTTAATGTAGCACAAGAAAATTTAAAGCGGTAGTCCTCAGAACAATTAAACTAGACTATCTCCCCCTGGTTGACTAATAACTAAACGTAAAACTGATAGGGCTAAAATTATCAAAAACAGCACTAAACCAATAGTACAAGCATAGGTAATTTCCAAATTACTAAATGCTTGCTCATAGAGATAATAAACAATAGTTTTGGAACTATTAAGCGGCCCTCCTTGAGTCATGATATAAACTTCTTCAAATACCTTAGTGGCAGAAATCGCCGAAATTACAGCGACTAATGCTAAATAAGGCTTCATTAAAGGTACAGTTATATCCCAATGTTTGCGAATACCATCAGAGCCATCAATAGCGGCGGCTTCATACACATCAGCCGGAATTGATTGCAACCCAGCTAAATAAATCACCATATAATAACCGAGTCCTTTCCAGATAGTAACAGCCATGACACTGGCTAAAGAAATCGGCACAATTCCCAAAAGTTTCGCGGAACTGGTAAGCCAGGGAATACCATCTGGAAACAAACCCAGCATTTTTAAAAGCTGATTTAATAAACCGTTTTCTGCATACAACCACCGCCAAGCTATCCCCGCGACTACCATAGAAATCACCACTGGCGTATAGTATGCGGCTCTAAACCAAGTAATTCCTCGTAATTTTTGATTAACTAAAATTGCTAACCCTAAAGGAACAATGACTAAAATTGGTACGACACCGACAAGATAAAGAAAGGTGTTTTCTAAAGTTTTCCAAAAAACCGCATCTTGCCACAACCGTAGAAAGTTTTTCATCCCTATCCATTGCGGTGGTAAGCTAAGGTCTTCGTAGCTGGTAAAACTGAGATAAAATGCTTGAATTGCCGGCCAAAATACGGTTAAGCCGAGAAGTGTTAAGGCTGGGAGTAAAAATAGATAAGGTGTGAGTTTTTGTTTAATTATTATCCAATCTTTAACTGTTAATTGTTTCATAAACATATTTTTATTCCCTAACCAGCTAATTAATATTACTTGACAAATGATTGATCAAGTACACATCAAATTGTAGGGTACGTTAGCAAAGAGGATGACACGAGATAATTTATACAACGAAAACCTGGAAATTCTGATGTAATACAAGCAAATCAAATTTAAAACGATGTAATTATTTTTACTACAAAAATTCTTTCAGTTCGGAAGACTCCAGAGGCAGGGAAAGGTGAGAGAATGGGAAAGTCAGGAAATTAATATACATTTTGGTTAAGAGAAGATTATAAAAACTACCACTTTTGATTAAAATAAGATGAGAAAACATACTGACTTAAGCTTGTATAACTCCACTCTTTCAAAATCAGAATTGATAGGAGAGCCGTTGCATATTCCCAAAAGTCTTAAAATCGGTGACAGAGTTGTGATTCTCAGTCCAGCATACGTAGCGGGAAAGTTTGGCGTGATTTGTGGACGGGAAACACTCGCAGATGGTCGATCAAGCAACCGTTGGCTCATCCAAGTAGAGACGGACAATATAGTGGTGTCGTTAAACTTGCAGGAATTTCAAGTTATTAGTCAGTAGTCATTAGTCATTGGTAAAAGTTTTTCTCCCCTGCTCCCTCTGCTCCTCCGCTCCTCCGCTCCCTCCGCTCCCTCTGCTCCCCCTGCTTTCCCTAAACCTCTGTCAGTTTTGTGTAGAAATTTAAACAGCATTATGCTAGTCAAGATGTCAATGCGCGAGTATAAAAGAAAGACACAAGTAAAACTTTGTACTGTAGATTGACAGAAAACTAACATGGCAAATCGCTCGTCGCGCAAGCTAACGCCAAACTCTTCTGGCGATAATCAGCCTACTGTTGGTGTTGTTAAGGGTGTTTCTTCTCGGCCTGCATCCCCAGAAAAAAAAGGGAGTAAGCTGTCTTCAATTATAGCGATCGCCATTTTACTCACTGGTGCTGGGTTAGTTCTCTCTTTTAGTTGGGTGGGTGTGATGTTAATTTTCAACCCCCAAGAGGTGGTTTGGCTCAATAGTTTTTTACCAGAGTGGGCGAAAATTGACCTAAATCACAGCGAACACCCGCAAACTCTCCAGCAAATTCGGGATAGTTTGACTAATCAACAGCAAATCATCGGCGAAATTATAGCTTTAGATGATGAAAAAAATTCTTTTTTACTCCCTGTGTTGCGTCAACGTCCTAACTGTCAATCTGATTGTCAAGAAGTTGTAGAACTCAGGGTCTATCATTTAGAAGATTTATCCTACAAAGCCCAGCCTGAAAAATTCTATCGTTTAACTGAGCAACTACCGATAACTGGACTAGAAGAATCTTTTGTGCTTGCTCCCCTAGCTGATAGTACATCAGAAAATCAAGAATTTACTGACCTGTTACCTTTGACTGAAATACAACGCTATGAAGGTAAAACCCCTGGTAAGGGTGTTTGGTTTTATTTACAGGGTAAGCGTCAACAAGGAACTCATGCGATCGCCTACGGTTATATTGTCTACTACAATCCAGACCGGGCTAACCTACAACAAATGCTATCTTGGACGAGTCCTAACGGTCAATTACCCAAATGGCAGCAGGTAACTGGTGGTGGTGAGCAAGAGTTAATCGTTGATCAAACTGTAGGTTTAGAACCACAGTTACAGGTGTATCAAGTCAAAACTGTGAAGTTATACCTCAAACCCCTGCAACTAGAACAAATTACCCTCAAAACATCAGCCATCAAAGATTATGCTTATCAAAATGCTCTGATAATTGCCCGCAGTGGTTTGTGGACACCTGCTTATGAATGGTTACAATTTATCAAAAAACAGCGCAAAGGTGTTTTACCAGCCACAGCACAAGCACAACTTGATTTGATTCGGTTACACGCTCAACTCAGTAAAACCCAAGCTGATAAAACTTGGGCAAGTCCAGGTCAACAAGTGCTAGCAGATTTAATTGATGGACGTTGGCAAAAAGCTTTACAGGTGTTTGAAGCTTCACCCCAAAACGCTCAAGAAATTGCTAACCTGTTAAAAGCTGACAAAGGTCGGCTTTGGAATCGTGTAGTAGCTGCACTCAAAGTTAACCCCTATAGACCAGAAGTTCAAGCTTGGGGTGCGCTGATTTTAGCAGTTCAACAGGGAGAAGACCGCGCTAATTCTTGGTTACAAGAGCAACGTAGCATCCAAAGAGCAACGATTACTAATATTCAAGATTTATTTAAACAACTCAACCCCAGAGTCACCGCGAGTCAAACGGAATAGGGACTGGGTGTATATGTAGAGACGTTGTATGCAACGTCTCTACATATCGATGTCAATAGTTGTGATTTTGCAAAATCAAAATACTTTTACCACTGATGTACATTTTGCGGAATAAGTGGTAAAATGATATACAATTTTCAGAAAATATTGATAATTTGATGTAGCGATCGCCTGAATGTTTAACCAGCATTGCCTAATGTTGCTGAGTTGAAATCAGTGCTTGACTTAATGTACAGTCGCAATCAGATAGGCGATCGCTCTAAATTTGGGTTATTGTTCTTCAGTAGTTGCTAAACGTTGTTCTTTCAGGTTTTGCAATTGTGCTAACAGAGAGTCTACCTCAGCTTGTAAGGTCATCAATTTGACTTGTTGAGCGTCTTGATAACAAGTCTTAGCTAGTTCGCGTACTCGGATAGTTTGGGAGTCGCGTTCAGAAACAGTAGATAATACAGTGGTCATCGCTAATTTAATTCTACAACTCAACTCACACCTTTGGTAAATTTTATAATAAAGCAACTTTAAGCTTTGTTAAATGATTGTATCGTTTCAATCATTTAGTTTAATAGGTTACGGTGTGTATCATAAGTGAAGACGATTTAATTATCTTTGTTCCAGAAAGATAAAACATTCGGTCTGCGATGATTGAGCCAAAGTTTTGACAGCCTAATAGCAGGTTGGGAATGAGACATTGAGGGAGCAGGGAAGATGAGGAGATGAGGAGATGAGGAGATGAGGAGATGAGGAGATGGGGGAGATGATATTTTCCCAGTCCCCAGTCCCCAGTCCCCAATCCCCAATCCCCAGTCCCCAGTCCCCAATCCCCAGTCCCTATAAATAAATTCCAAATTATCGGTAAAATATTTGTACAACAAGAGATAATATCTGGAGTCAGAAACCCCCAGCCCTAAAGGGCGGGGCTTGAAAAAGCCCGAATCTGACCAGACTAAGTTCTTAACTGAACTACGTTAGAGGCAAGAGTTAAAGACCTACCAAGGAATCCGTAGCTAGTTCCTTGCTCTAGAACCGGACGATTAAACAGGCTTAAAGGGGTTAAACCAGTGTCGTTTGGATAGTTACCGACCTCTAACATTGTCTAAGCTAACATTACCCCGCAAGGGAGGCTCTTTGGAGCAAAACATTATGCGTACAGGGTTGTAAAGTTTGAAGCGGTAACTGTCCCGTTGAAAGTACAAAACAAAAGTACACCGAATGCAACAACCCCCGTATAATGTGACGGCGATGAAAATCGCCTGCGCCTTACCCCCATGTCTAAAGCCAGGGGCTTCCACGGCGCGAGAACTTTGGTGAAAAATCTCGAAATGGGGAAATGAAGCAGCAAAACAGACTTCGTGACCCTAAAAAAGACTCAAATCCTCCGTACTATTTCAATTAAGTTTAAAATCCCGTGACTGTAAGCTTGTCTGTTGCTCAATCTCATCGCCAACCCTGGCCCGGACTCATTGAAGCCTATCGTGAGTATTTACCTGTCAGCGAAACTACGCCCGTTGTCACCTTATTAGAAGGTAATACTCCTTTGATTCCGGTGCCAGCGATCGCAGAACGCATCGGTAGACAAGTCCGTGTATTTGTCAAATACGATGGTCTTAACCCCACTGGTAGCTTCAAAGACCGGGGAATGACTATGGCAATTACCAAAGCCAAGGAAGCCGGAGCGAAGGCGGTAATTTGCGCGAGTACAGGCAACACATCCGCCGCCGCCGCCGCCTATGCTCGCCGTGGCGGAATGAAGGCTTTTGTGTTGATTCCCGATGGTTATGTGGCGGTGGGTAAGTTAGCGCAAGCCTTACTCTACGGTGCAGAAGTCTTAGCAATTAAAGGGAATTTTGACCGCGCTCTCGAAATTGTCCGGGAAATGGCGGAACATTACCCCATCACTTTAGTAAATTCTGTCAATCCCTACCGTTTAGAAGGACAAAAAACCGGAGCGTTTGAAATTGTTGATGCTTTGGGGAATGCTCCAGACTGGCTGTGTATCCCGGTGGGGAATGCGGGGAATATCACAGCATACTGGATGGGCTTTTGTCAATATCATCAAACAGGAAAATGCGATCGCCTACCTCAGATGATGGGATTCCAAGCCGCAGGTGCAGCCCCATTAGTCAACGGTCAACCAGTAACCCATCCTGAAACCATAGCCACAGCCATCCGCATAGGCAAACCCGCCAGTTGGGACAAAGCGATCGCTGCCCAATCAGCCAGTCAAGGACAATTTAACGCCGTCACCGACGAAGAAATTCTGGACGCTTACCGACTGCTAGCGTCATCAGAGGGTATTTTCTGCGAACCCGCCAGTGCGGCATCCGTCGCGGGGTTGTTAAAGGTAAAAGACCAAGTACCCACAGGCGCAACAGTAGTATGTGTCCTCACAGGTAACGGTTTAAAAGACCCCGACACAGCCATTAAACACAGCCAAGCCCAATTTAAACAAGGCATCGCCGCCGAATTAGGTGATGTTGCTAAGGCGATGGGTTTTTAGGACTGGGGACTGGGGACTGGGGACTGGGGATTGGGGACTGTGAAATAATTTCTACCTTGTCTACCTTGTCTCCCCATACTCCCCCTGCCTCCCTGCTTCCCCTGCCCCCCTGCCTTCCTCACTCCCCACTCCCCCCCGTTCCCCCGCGTGCCTTTGCTAGACTGTCGATAGCATCACCTAAAGCGGTGGTGAGATTTTTACGGGTTTGGGTGTGGTTGTCTTGCTCGGTTTTCAAGGCGTTCAGCAAGCGATCGCGCTCTTGAATGACTGCAATCAGCTTGGCTTTTAAATCTTCTACCGTCTTGATTTGGGCGACTTCCTGGCGAATGGTGGCGACAGTAGTAGCATTAGGCAGTGTTGAACCGTCAATACCTTTGAGTTTCTGAATTTCTGTCTTCAAGGATGCGATCGTTTGCCGAGACAAATCAGCATCAGTACGGCGTTGTTCTGCCTCAGTGTTATAGAGTTTACGCCATTTCTCCGCATTTTCCCAGGCAGCATCGCACTGTTGTTGTTTTTCCGCTAACTGCTGTTTGAGTGATTCGATTTCCGCCAACCATTGTTGTGTGATGTGCTTGCCAATTTCAATACTTTCAGCCATTTTTACACCTGATGATATTACTGTTTTACTTATGTATAATTTATATCAGCAAAAATATATACATAATTATGCTTGAGATTTAATTTATATAACCCACTAATCACCATAAAAGTGCATGATTTTCCATAACAACACTCTGCTTTTTTCAAAAAAAGTCCAGTTTCTTATATTTAGGAAGTAATTACGGACAGATTATAACCTTGACAATATGTATTTATGTATACTATAGTTAGCAATCTCATAATTAATTAAACTAATAAAAACTTGCTGATCATGAATAAGCCTATAAATTCACCATTCCGCTATGCCGGAGGTAAATTTTATGCTCGTAACTTAATACTGAGACATATTACGCCTCATTCATACTATGCTGAACCTTTTGCTGGTGGAGGTTCGATTTTCTTCGCCAAACAAAAAGTTATGAATAATTGGCTAAATGATATTGATGATCAACTCATAAATACATATTTAACTATTAGAGACAACCCAGAAGAGCTAATTAATTATTTAGATGGTGAACAAGCAACTAAAGAGAGACATTATTTTTATAAAAATGAATTTAACCCCCAAAATAATCTAGAAGCAGCAGCCAGATGGTTTTATTTAAATCGAACCTCTTACTCAGGAATTATGAAGCTGCAAAACTGCTATTGGGGATATGGTGAGAAATATAGTATGCGTCCAGAAAACTGGCCTAGAAATATCCGCAGAACTTCAGAAAAACTGCAAGATGTGAAAATTACTTGCTGGGATTTTGAACAGGTGATAGAAACAGTACCCGATCATGCTTTTCTATTTATTGACCCTCCTTATTTCAATGCTGACCAAGATAAGTTTTATGCTCACTCTTTTTCAAAAGATGATCACTACCGATTATGTAAAATACTCCAAAAGCATCAACATAGAATTTACTTTTTATTAACTTATGATAATACTCCTGAAGTTAGAGAATTGTATGAGTGGGCGGTAGAAATGCACGATAAAGAATGGAACTACACAATAAACAGGACGGATGACCAAAAAAAAGGCCAGAAAAAAGAGCATAACTTTAAAGGTGAACGTTATAAAGGAAAAGAAGTCTTTATATTAAATTATGACTCTACTGCCAACCTTTTCCATGAGCCAAAGCAATTAGTTATAGGCTTTTAAATTCTTTCTAAAAGATTTTCAAAAAATTCACGCGCTTTATCTAGTTCTACCCAACCATTTATAGGAGAAGGAATCATATCATTTGATAATTCTTCTATATTCCCGAAATTAATAATTGGATAGTTAGGAATAAAGCCACAATTATACTTATCTAAGCAAGCTTTTTTACCACATATCACTCCGCTAGTCGGGGAGACAGTAATATCTAAGGAACAAGCTAAATAAACTTTATTGTATACAAATTCTTGCAAAAACTCTTCATCACTGGCGACAGGCTTGAGTTTATTTATAAATTGTATTCCTTGTTCAGTAGGCTCAAATTTATACATTAAGTTGCCATCACTATCTTCCAATGTCTGATAAAAAGCATTACCTATAGATGTAGCCACTACATCAAAACTTGTGACACGATATTGGTCACTATGAGCAAGAAACATTTGCGGACTTACACCCAGCTTTTTCGCCATTACATTGACTTTTTCAGGTGTTTTAGTAGTTCGTGAACGCATACATTTAACTTTAATTAAATAATCGCCCTTTTTATGAGAGCCAGTTTTAGAAGTTTTGGCAACACTAAACATCCCTTTACCAGCCAATTTACACTCAACTGATATAATTTTTTTTGTGCTATTGTGCATCACCATAATATCAATGTCATGATTTCCGGTTTGGGCATTAATCACAGGTTTAGTTACAGTCCAATCTTGAGCAGGTAATATTTGTCTTAACTTAGAATACATAGAAAACTCAAATGCTTTCCCACGAATCATGGGAGCTACTTTTAAGTCAGTGACTATTTTGTATAAGTCACTGGTTGATATATTTAATGAGCGACAGTATTGACGAATTTCATTAATCCATCGTTCTTCTTCATTCCAACTCATTGTTAACCAATTCCTTTTATCAAACTCTCAATAGTAATTTCTAGAGCCTGAGCAATTTTCTCAATGTTGATGAGAGTAATGTTTTTTTCGGCTCTTTCAATCATGCCTATATATGTTCTGTGCAGTCCTGCTTTTTCAGCTAAACCTTCCTGAGAAAGACCTTGCTTTAATCTTTCATCTCTAACTCTTTGACCAAATTTTTTGAGGATTTCAGCTTTCATAAAGCTTTGCTAAGGACATGACTAAATATAGTAATAATTTGCTGCATACTAAAGTTCTACATACTATAGTTAGCATTAAGTATCAAGCTGTTAACAATGGATACCATTATCATGTCAAATCTAACTATGTAATTTGGTGGAAGTTGAAATTTTTCCCGTTTTATATTTTCTAAGACGTTCTGCCAATTATCATGCAATCAGTTGAGTCATACTAATATATGTTTAGAGACTGGTTTGCAGACAACTTGGGAGTGAGTCAAGCTCGCAAGGAACAAGTATATCTGGATATATGTAGGTCAGTAAGCCTACAAGATGTTAGCTATTGGATTCAAGTTTTATTTGCTGCTGGTATTGCTACCCTGGGACTCGTGTTAAATAGCCCAGCCGTGATTATTGGTGCAATGCTGATTTCGCCGTTGATGGGGGGTATTCTCGCCAATGGGCTGGCGTTAGCGGCGGGTGATGTAATTTTAGCAATGCGGGCGTTGCTGAATTTGGTGTTGAGTTGTACAGTAGCTATTGTCTTCGCTGTATTATTAGTATCTTTGCTGCCATTTAAGGAAATGACTAGCGAAATTGCCGCGAGAACTCAACCGAACATTTTAGACTTGGTTGTAGCTTTATTTTCTGGTGCGGTGGGTTCTGTCGCAATATGCAAAGAACCGCGAGGGGTAGCAACTTCTATTCCTGGTGTTGCGATCGCAGTTGCATTAATGCCACCATTATGTGTTGTCGGCTATGGTATCGGTATCGCTATCAGCATTAATTCCATCAAAGGATTACAGATTGCTAGTGGTGGTGGTTTACTATTTTTTACCAACTTAGTGGCAATTACTTTTACTGCTATGGTGGTGTTTCTTGGTTTGCATATTGATAACTTGCAGGTGAGAGCCAAAGTCAACGAATGGCGACACACAGACCAAGAAAGTATCAGGATGCAGACGATTTTAGAGCGACTACCAGCCTACAATATCTTGAAAAAAATCGGCAATCTACCGGGTAGATTACTGTTGATTTTTATGACAATTTTAGCAATTATTTTTCCCCTGAATCAATCTTTTAGTCAACTCAGACGCGAAATTACTTTACAGCAACAAGAAAACCGCATTCGTAACTCAGCCACCGACTTATGGCAAAAGGAATTTGCCAATTTCCCCAATGGTGAACCTCGCTCTTATATCAGCAATATTTCTACTTTAGACAAAAACAATAAATTGACCGTGCAACTTCAGGTTTTTAGTAGTAAGCAATATACACCTGATGAACAAAATAATTTTATTCAACAGTTAGCATCACGCCTGGGAAAACCACCGGAATTAGTAGCATTAAAATTGATTGAAATACCTACAGCTTCCAGCGATATTTTACGACCTTTGCCTGTAGAAAAACCGCCGGAACCAGTAATTACCATTGCCCAATTACAATCAAGTTTTCTACAAGAAGTGCAATTAGCTTTAGGGGAAATGCGACTTCCCCAACCAGCACAGATGATTAATTATGAATTAATTACGATTCCCAATGAACCCTTACGCATTCGGTTAGTTTATTTGAGTGAACGTGATATAGAAAAAGATGCTCAAATGTTGCTAGCTGATAGCGTCAGAACTAGGTTAGATTATCAGTCTGCGCTTGTGAGTATGCAGAGAATAGGGACTAATTTAGGAGCAATATCTTTTGAGCGTAATCAGTCTACATTGACACCAGATAATACTAAGTTATTAGACCGTGTTGGACAAGTTTTACAGCGATACCCTAACTTGCAATTGCAAGTCATGGTTAATCAACAACTAGAGGAATTACAAGAGATTGTAGAACAGCGATCGCAAGCTATTACAGATTATCTCAAATCTCAGTGGCAAATTGAGCGCGATCGCCTGAATTTGGCAGTCGGAACACAACCCCAAAGCCGCGCCACACTCACACTTACAGTTACATCACCGAGAAAACCACCTGTGGAAACTATACCCGGAACTTTCTAAGCTGATAATTTAGAGAATAGTCGAAAGCTTGGTATAATTTTATTAATACTAGGCTTTCGGCTTGCTCAATCAGTTCCAACTGTAGTCATGCCAAAGCCACGTTTTTTCAGATTCTTTCGTCATCTCAATTGGCGTACATGCAAAAAAACTGTTGCTAGAACCATTCAAAGACGACTGTTAGGATTGGCTGGGGAAATTGCCTTTAATGCCATGTTATCCTTGTTTCCTGCAATTCTGGCAGTTCTGACAGCCATTGGATTACTAGAAGCATCTTTGCAAGACACATTCAAACAACTAGCAACACAACTAAGTCAAGTCGCGCCAGAAGAAGCCATGACATTAATTAAAGATTTTGCTAGTAAAGAAATTGCTGACTCTAAAAATAGTGGCTTGTTTTCTTTGAGTTTTATCATTGCAATTTGGACTGCTTCCGGCGCAGTCAGTACCGCCATGACAGCCTTTGATCAAATTCATCAAATTCCAAGAGAAAAAACCCGCCCTTTTTGGAAAGCCAAAATTATCTCTTTGGGATTAACAGTAGGTACTATTTTACTATTAGTATTTGCTTCTTTTTTAGTGTTTATCAGTGACTTAATCTTAGGATTTGTAGTCAGTGGTAACTCATATTTGATGTTTTTATTGGATATTTGGAAATTGTTACGCTGGCCTTTAGCATTATGTATTGTGGCGACAGCATTTAGCTTTATTTATCGATATGGCCCTAGTGTGTGGAATCGAGGTACACCTATAATGCCAGGTGCAATGATTGCATCTGTATTTTGGGCAATTTTATCAGGTTTATTTCGCCAGTATGTCGCGAATTTTGGCAACTATAACAAAGTTTATGGTGCTGTCGGCACAGTCATTGTTTTAATGCTGTGGTTGTGGATGAGTGCGGCTGTTTTGTTAGTAGGCGACCAATTAAATGTTACTGTAGGTGAAGATATTCAAGGAAAAATCATTAATGATGGATAATGACTGTTGATTGTGGATTGTTGATGAGCGATCGCCTAAATGCCTGATGTTTCTCCTCCTGACTATAACACTCCAGCAGCTACTTTAAAGCGTTTACGTCTATTGAGTCGTCTGTTAGATAAAGTTGTCGCTATTCCCGGTACACCCATAGCACTCGGTTTAGATCCCATCCTGGGATTAATTCCCGTTGGTGGTGATGTTTTAGGCATCATACTTTCTAGCTACATTGTCATAGAAGCAGCTAGACTAGGGATTCCTAAAAAAACATTAAGTAAAATGGTTGTGAATATTCTTATTGATACTTTAGTAGGTGCTATCCCGGTTTTGGGTGATATTTTTGATTTTGGTTGGAAAGCTAATGAGTATAATCTCAAGTTAATCGAACAACACTTAAACTTTCCGCGCTAGCATAATGGTAAATAATTCCTGACTACTATTGTCGAATTTACCTCAGCCATGATAATAATTAGACTTCTGTAAACTGCCTGAAAACTTTTTGAGTTCATTCCTAGATGAAAGATTGGTGGCAAGCGACTTTTCCCAAAGGGCGACAAAGTTTAATTATTAGTGATGTTGACGGCTATCCTGTACAAATTGCTTACGGCGAAAAAGGTACAGGAAAACCCCTATTTCTCTTACACGGCATGGGTAGTTGGAGCTATAATTGGCGTTATAGTGTAGAGCCGTTATCTAAACATTATCGTGTTATTTGTTTTGATGCTAAAGGTTTTGGTTTTTCGGATAAACCTTGGTTACGTCGAGAAAAGAATGGGCATCAAGTTATTGAATTAGCAAGAATTATTCAGGCTTTATGTGATGAAAGCGCGATTCTTGTCGGGGAATCTATCGGTGCATTAATTTCTTTGGCTTTGGCTCAACAAAACCCGGAATTACTGGCGAGGTTAGTGGTAATTAACGCACCAGTTTTTACCCAACGTTTACCGCATTGGGCAATGGAAATACTGGCTCAAACACCTTTAGAATTATTACAAACAATTGATGATTTGCGATTAGCTTATTGGTTTGCGCCATTAGTGCGGGAAATTATGGCCATAGAACGGCGCAAAGTGCTATATGATCCCTCTATTCTCACCCCAGAAGATATTTATTGGATTACTTATCCATTTATTGAAATTCCTGGTACTCTAGTCAAAGTTGCAGAAGAATTGCAAATTGCCGCACGAGAGATTAAGCATTGGCAAGGGAATAAACCAAATCTGCTCAGTCAAATTCAAGGGAATTTAGACAGGATAGATTGCCCTACCTTAATTTTATGGGGCGATCGCGATAGTTGGTTTCCCGCTAGTCATGGCAAAAGATTACATCAATCCCTACCCAATGCCAAATTCCAAATTTTAGAGAATTGCTGTCATGATGCCTCAACTGGTGCTGCTCAAGCTGTCAATCAGGCAATTCTGAAGTTTCTCCAAGATACAGATTTTTTGTAAAAACGTATCAATATATTTAGGGAATTTAACAATTGAAACAAAACAAAAAAATTAACAACTGATGCAAAGAAATATTAAGCCATAAAACCCTTTTGTTTCCGGCTTTTCACCTGATTCCATCTGCCTTTCACCGCCTCAGAGGCAAAATCAACACAGCTGATAGCAAACATGGTATGAGATCATAAAAAAATTAAACTAAACCACAGTTAGAGAAGTCCCAAGAGAATGGAAGAACGCAAGTCAACAGTTGTAATTACAGGAGCCTCTTCAGGGGTTGGTTTGTACGCTGCCAAAGCAATGGCTGCGAGAAACTGGCACGTAGTTATGGCGTGCCGTGATTTGGAGAAAACCCAAAAAGCGGCCCAAGCTGTGGGAATGCCAGAGAATAGCTACACCATCATGCACATTGACTTAGCATCTTTAGAAAGTGTGCGCCAGTTTGTGCAGAATTTCCGGGCTAGTGGTAAAACCCTCAATGCTTTGGTATGCAATGCGGCGATTTATATGCCGTTAATCAAAGAGCCACTACGCAGCCCAGAAGGTTATGAGTTAACTATGGCTACAAATCATCTAGGGCATTTTCTGCTGTGTAACCTGATGCTAGAAGATTTGAAAAAATCAGCTGCTCAAGCCAGACTGGTAATTTTGGGAACTGTTACCCATAACCCCAACGAACTGGGTGGTAAAATTCCCCCACGCCCAGATTTAGGCGATTTGCAAGGCTTTGCTGAAGGTTTCAAAGCACCGATTACAATGGCTGACGGTAAGAAGTTTGAACCCGTGAAGGCTTACAAAGATAGCAAAGTCTGTAATATTCTGACTATGCGGGAACTGCATCGGCGTTATCACGAGTCTACAGGAATTATTTTCAGTTCTCTTTATCCTGGTTGTGTGGCGACAACAGCCCTTTTCCGCAACCACTACCCTCTATTCCAAAAACTATTCCCCATCTTCCAAAGATACATTACTGGCGGGTTTGTCTCTGAGGAATTAGCCGGGGAAAGGGTAGCAATGGTAGTTGCTGATGCTGAATACGCTAAATCAGGCGCGTATTGGAGTTGGGGAAATCGTCAAAAGAAAAACCGCCAGTCTTTTGTACAGCAAGTTTCGCCCCAGGCTAGTGATGATGCTAGAGCCAAGCGGATGTGGGATTTGAGTGAAAACCTAGTTGGGTTGACACCAGTTAGCTCACAAGCTGCTGTCAGATAGATATGGGACGTTAGCAATTAAATCTAACTTTGAGAAAAAACTAAGGGTTGACGATTGAGGAGGTGAAAACATCCTTAATCGTCGCCAAATTTGTTTGTAGTGAGGACTTTAGTCCTCTCTTGCCAATTCTGGGCAACACTACCACCAATTAGGGGCGAGTTCAATCATATCTTGCACCATTCTCAATCAGTGTCTGGCAATGCACAGCCAACAATCTAAAACTCTGGGTGTGTCTTGAGCAATGCCCACCCTACAACTTTAGATGAGGTTACGGGAGACTACCAGAATTATGTAAGGAGTGACATACTCCCACACTGACTGCAAGCAGTACAGTGTGGGCTTCTCACCCAATCCAGCTATTGCTTCTCCTGACGGAGACGCTACGCGAACGGAGGCGGTGAGCTTTGTTTTAAATCCACGGAATGCCCTACCGCAGATTATGCAATTTCTTACCTTGTACCCTACAAATTTTACTGTCCTGGATGAGATGCTGGCTTATTCGCGCTATAGGACAAACCCGGAGGTCATTTGTATTAATCAAGATGTGCCTACTTACTTCTATGCTGTGCAACGGAGTCGCTTACCAATGGTCGCAATGCCACTGGGCAGAGGCTTATCAGACACCAATACGGGTGAAGTTAACCAAGTCTATTTTATCAAATTTTTGAAATATTTTGCTCGTTTCCTCCATGTTCTGCTCCCTGTTCTCCCTTCGGGAGAAATTGGTCACAGAACTGTCGTCAACTCACGCGCAATTCATCTCAACACTTCCGCTTCTCTACGAGACGCTGCGCGAACGCGGTAAGTGTGAGGCTTCTTGCTGTTCAAGCTAAAGTCCTTACTACGAACTGACAGTATGAGTCTTTTTTTAGACCTTATATATATGGGCGCACTATATTCCCATTATAAAAATATAGTACCGGAAGTTTGAGGATTTTGCAAGCCCTTTTTGATAGGAAATTGGGTTAATGGAAAGACGCGAGGAATCGCGTCTGTACAAGAGGGGTTTGGTTTGGTTGGGTGGGAAGCTAAAGGGCGATTTCGGCTTTCATGACGGTGGTATCGCTGGTGCGTTGGAGACGAAAACCGAGTTTTTCGCAGACTTTTTGCATTCCACGATTATCGGCGAGGATATCGGCTGTGATGTGGGTGATTTGCTCATCCCGTCCGACTTGCAGCAATCGCCGGAGTAGTTCTTTTCCTATACCTTGACATTGATGGCGATCGCTAACTAATATCGCAAACTCAGCCGCATTACTCCCATGTAATTTACTCAATCTACCCACGGCTAATATTTGCCTTTTTCCGGTGTTTGGTTCTTGCTGTTCCACAACTAAGGCCATTTCACGGTCATAATCAATAAAACAGATTCGTGTTAGCCGTTCATGGGTGATGCGATGGCTTAATTTCATCAGGTGGAAGTAGCGAAAATAAACGCTTTCCTCAGATAGTGTCTGGTGAAACTGCACCAACAAAGGTTCATCTTCAGGACGAATGGGGCGGATAGTTACGGGTGTACCGTTGTTCATTGTCCACTCTCCTACATATTGTGTAGGGTAGGGACGAATGGCTAACTTGGGTAGTTGGGCTTGTGTCATCTCCGGTTCATGCAGAACTATGCGCGCATCTAAGGCAATGAGTGAGGGGAGTGCAGCATTTTCACTATTTTCTCGATGAGGAGAAGCCAGCAAAGGATTAATATCAATTTCTTTAATCCAACGCTGTTCGACTACCAAGTGACTAAACGCCACCATGATATCCTCAAGGGCTGCCATATCAATACTTGGCCTTCCCCGTACACCTTGGAGGGCTTTGTAAATTTTGGTGTGTTCCATCATCCGCCGTGCTAGGGTGGTGTTCAGGGGAGGAAGTGCGATCGCGCTATCCTGAAATACTTCCACTAATTGTCCCCCAGCACCAAACAACAACACAGGCCCAAACTGAGGATCAAGGCTACTACCAATAATCAATTCGTAGCCGTCCATTTTCACCATTGGTTGCACAGTCACACCTAAAAAATGCTCTTGCCCGACTTTCTCCCCTACAGAGGATGCAATCATCCGATAGGCACGGCGGACAGCATCGGCATCTTGTAGATTTAACTGTACACCGCCAACATCAGTTTTATGGGTAATAGTTTGGGAATAGAGTTTGAGAACAACTGGATAACCCATATTTTCCGCACATTGCACCGCCTCATCCTCAGTTGTAGCAACGCAAGTTGTGACAGTTGGGATGCCGTAAGCTGCTAGAATCTGTTTGGACTCATATTCAGTTAAAATCGTCCTACCTGCTTGACGGGCGGAGGAAATAATATTTTCTACTAAGTTGCAATAGGGGATACCAGTCCCAGCATCAATTGTAGGTAAGACAGGAGTTTCATAGATACCGCGCAGGTTGTAGCTAGACTGCCACATATAACTAAACACTCGCGCCGCCGTATCTGGATAAGGATAAGTCGGGATGCGTTGACGATTGAGAATCATCTCTCCTGCCGCCACATCTGCGCCTCCCATCCAACTAGCGAGGATGGGTTTCCCGGTAATTTGGGCGTAGGGTTTTAACTGTTCTGCCGTTTGGGTAGGATCGGTCATAGCTTGGGGTGTGAGAATCACCAATAAACCGTCACTATTGGCATCTTGGGCAGCGATTTCTAAAGCTTGGGCATAGCGTTGGGGGTCAGCGTCACCGAGAATATCAATTGGGTTATTGTGACTCCAATGGGGGGGTAGGATTTGGTCAAGGGAGTGAATTAGTTCTGGGGAAATGGGGGCAAGTTCGCCGCCAGTTTCGATTAACGCATCAGTTGCCAATACCCCAGGCCCCCCAGCATTGGTGAGAATGGTTAATCTTGGCCCTTGGGGACGGGGTTGTTTTGCTAATACCTCCGCCATGTCGAACAAATCAGAGATACTATTAACCCGCAATACTCCACAACGCCGGAAAGCGGCATCTAAGACAGCATCGCTACCAGCTAACGCGCCTGTGTGGGAGGCGGCAGCTTTGGCGGCGGCTTCTGTGCGTCCGGCTTTAATCACAATAATTGGTTTGGTGAGTGCTACTTCCCGCGCGGCGGAGATAAAAGACCGGGCATCGCCGATAGATTCCATGTAAATGACGATACTTTTGGTGTGGGGGTCATCACCGAGATAATAAATCAAGTCGCCCCAACCGACATCTAACATGGAACCGATGGAAACGAAGGCACTAAAACCGACATTTTCCCGTACACTCCAATCAAGGATGGCTGTACACAATGCGCCGCTTTGACTGAGAAAGCCGACATTGCCAAAACGAGCCATTGCACTGGCGAAGGTAGCATTTAAGCCGGTGCGGGGACTCATCACACCTAAGCAATTAGGGCCGATGATGCGAATTTTACCGCGTGCCTGTGCTAAAATTTGCTGTTCTAAGGCTATACCTTCGGCACCAGCTTCTTTAAATCCTGCCGAAATAATAATTGCCCCTTTGACTCCGGCGGCGACACACTCAGCAATGATTCCGGGGATGGTGGGGGCTGGGGTGGCGATGACTGCTAAATCAACTGTTTCTGGGATATCAGCAATTGTGGGGTAGGCTTTGATGCCGAGTACACTATGGCGTTTGGGATTGACTGGGAACACAGTACCGCCAAAGGGATTACTAATTAAGTTCCATAAGAGAGTGCGTCCCACACTACCGGCTTTTTCACTGGCACCGATGACGGCGACACTTTGGGGTGCAAAGATGGCATTTAGAGGGTTAACCTTCTCTGCTTGCAAAATATCATAAGCGCGATCTATATTGCTGGTAGTGCGATCGCCTGTTTGCTTGAGAGAAATTTGCATTTATTTTCCAATTAATTTGTCTGGATTTACTCTTGCGCCTTGGTTGAGTCTGGTTGTTATTTATTCACGCTGCCGGCGCACATCAAAAGTTGATGTCAGGGTTTAGGGTAAAGGATGAACTCACACCACTACACCTGTTCACAGAGGGATACCGATACTGACAGCAGGGAACAGGAAACAGGTTGGAAAGTCTCTTAGCATCAAGCTTTGTGCTGAAAATTGTTACCTCATTTTCCCTAAATCTGCTGTCAGGGTTGCCTCAACTGTAACTGACACTTGCTGGCTCCAACCGAAAATTCAAGGTTTTTTTAGAAGTACAGATAACAACAGCCACAAATTGAGACAATACCGTATATTTACGCAGAGGCTCGAATATCTACCCAACAATTTCTTACTTTGTCTAGAATTTGAATAATTTTGACTAAAGCTACGGCTTTGCCCATTTCGGCAATGCGGGAGAGGCGATCGCCCACTTCAAAGTTAATTCCTGGTATAGTGACTAACCAAGCGGTTGGACAATTACCATACAAGGCTTGAGTTAAAGCTAACAGCGATCGCGGATTACTGGTATGTACGCTGCCATCAACATCACAATCAGGTAAAAGTGCCTGAATCTGGACATCATAGCCATCCACAGGTAAACAGGCATCAACAAATATGGCTAAATCAGTGTTTGCTAAAGCAGCAGCTAAATCTGGTGTCAGTTGATGAACTGCAAGGGATTGTACAGACGATAAATGCCAAGAAGCAATCTCATTGGCTATACTTTGTCCCACACCGTCATCACTCCGCAAGTCGTTACCATAACCAATCACCATAACAGTTTTTTTCATTTTTTGAGCTTCTCTGATCTAATTAATTAAATTAAGCAGGGGAACACAATTGAGGCGACTAATGACTATTGATTACGCCTATAAATCAACAGATTAAAAGCAGTGAATAAATTCAGGTATGGCATTGGGTTGCCCTCCTGGGAAATCTTAATAAAACAGGGAATTTAATCAATGAGTTCGGCTGAAGTCATTCAATTTTGGATAATAGGGCAAAAATGTGAGGAATTTGTGAAGGATTGGGGAGGAAGCGGAGGAAGCAGAGGGGCAGGGGGAGAAAAACTAATGACTAATGACTAATGACTAATGACTAATGACTCAATGTTTAATTTTTACTGTGAAATTGTGCCGGAACGACTCAGGCAGTTTTATCATTTACCTGTGTAGCGCAACACAACCAGACACTCATCAACAATGATATGTGAGGCTGTTTTATGTCTAACGTTAATTATCAACAGCCAATTAGTACGGTAGATTCTCTAAAAGAGAGTTACACTGAGGGGCAGCGAGATTTTAGCCGGGCTGAACTGGGTGATGCTAATTTACAAGGCGTTAACCTCAAAGGATCTGACCTCAGCTATGCTGATTTAAGTACAGCGAATCTCAAAGGCGCAAATCTCCGAGGGGCTGACTTAAGCTTTGCTGATTTGAGTCAGGCTGATTTACGAGAGGCGGATCTCAGAGGTGCTATGTTAATGTCAGCAAATCTACGCCTAGCTAACCTGGAAGGCACAAATTTAGAAAAAGCTGATTGCGATCGCAACACCCATTTTCCCCCAGATTTTGACATCATTGCCGCAGGTGTACAAATTAAAGAGGAAAACTCTGGTCAAAATTGATTTGAGGAATGTTCACAACAGTTGTACATTCCTATACATTTTGTTTGACATCAGCTATGCTGACACTTATTAATTTTGACCGAGTTAATTAGGTGTTTACTCAGCATTTACTGGAACAAACAAAACCCAAGCCTAATTGCATCACCACAGTAATTTCTCTTGTTGTCGGTATCAATGCAATGATGGGCATCAGCAATTGTGCAATCGCTGGTATTATACCAGAAGATACGACTTTAGTCAACAAATCTGGTAGCATCTTTTTCATTGAAGGCGGCACACAGGTAGGGCATAATCTCTTTCACAGCTTTTCTGAGTTTTCCCTACCTTGGAAACATACAGCTTACTTTAACAATCAAGCCAATATTCAAAATATTTTCAGCCGCATCACAGGTAAACAAGCATCCTATATTGATGGTTTGCTACAAGCCAATCATCAAGCTAACTTATTCATCATTAACCCCAACGGGATCATTTTTGGCCCCAATGCTAGTCTACAGATTGGTGGTTCTTTTGTTGCTAGTACCGCCAACAGTATTAATTTTACTAATAATCAAAAGTTTAATGTTAAACCAGAAGACTCTACACCCCTACTCACTATTAATACTCCCATTGGGTTACAATTCGGTGCAAATCCCGGCCACATTCAAGTTCAAGGCGCATCTGTGCTGCAAGTAACAGCAGACCAAACATTAGCTTTGATTGGTGGCGATGTCTTGTTAGAAAATACAAACATTCAAACTATCCAAGCTGGGGGCAGAATAGAATTAGGGAGTGTTGCGTCTGAAGGTCAAGTTAGCTTTAATAGTGGCAAGTTTGGCTTTAGCTTTAACTTTGATGCTGTTTCCCAATTAGGCAACATTCAACTATCACCAGGAACTAACATTGATACTTTAGGTGATATCCAAATCACTGGTAAAAATCTGCTCATCGACAATGGACTTGTGAAAGCAGGAAATGATTTGATAATCAATACTACAAATAGTATTCAAATCTTCAACAGAACTGGTATTTTATCGGCGATTGCGCCTATTGATATTGGTAATACTACCATAAATACCAAAAATTTGTTAGTCCAAGACGGGTCTTATATTGGCGTAGAGATAGGCAATTTGACAATCAACGCATCAGAGACAATACAAGTAATCGCCGACCCTAATGTTCTCTCTGACAATGCTAGTCGGATATTTGCGACAGCTTCCGAAGACACAACCAAAGCAGCAGGTAATTTGACTATTAATACTCGGCACTTATCGGTGCGGGACGGCTCACAAATCATCACTAATTCTTCTAGCATTAGTGTTCCTAGTTCGCCGGCTTTATTGAGTCTTTTTAATGCTGTAGAAACAGTAAATAGAGGTAATTTAACTGTCAATGCCTCAGAATCGGTGACTTTATCTGGTAGCTCATTCCCAGAAACTTATCCTAGTGGTTTATTTACTACAACTTTTGAAGGTGAAGATAGTGGCAAGCTCACAATCAACACTAAATTTTTATCAATTACAGATGGCGCACAGATTTTTACTATGAATTATAGTGAAAATCAATCTGGTAATCTGCTTGTGAATGCCACTGAAAAAGTAGAAATTACTGGGACTTCTCCAACTGGTAAAATTGCCACTGATGCACAGAATAATGGACTAATAGATGAGCCTGTACCTGATATTATGTTAAAAGGTTTTCCGTTTGTTCCTGGCTTGCAAATCGAAAATACTCTACCTAGTGGTTTGTTTAGTAATGCTCCAGGCTTGGGAGATGCTGGGGATATTCATATTCATACCCGTGAATTAGTAGCAAGAGATGGCGGACAAATTAGTGCTAACACTTTTGATGAAGGGCGGGGTGGTAATTTAAAAGTTAATGCTACTCAACAGGTGCAACTTTTAGGGGCTTCGGCAAACGGGATTTCTAGCGGCTTATTTACGAGGGCAAATCCCCTAGCTACGGGAGAAGCCGGTACTTTAAATATTTTGACTGGTAATTTACTGGTGCAGGATGGCGCACAGGTTAGTGCTAGTACCTTTGGTGTGGGTAAGGGGGGAAATTTAAATGTACAAGCGACTGAGGGGATAAAACTTATCGGTGTTTCTCGTCAAAATGTCCCTAGTGGTTTGTTTACTCAAGCTAATCCTATCAGGATAAATGATATAGACATACCAAAAGTTGACGAGTCTATTACTAGAGGAGATGCAGGAGAAATAAATATTCATACCTCTAGTTTGTTAGTGCGGGATGGGGCGCAAGTCAGTGCTAGTACCTTTGGTAGCGGTAAGGGCGGCAATGTCATTGTCAAGGCGACTGGGGGTATTGAATTGATAGGAACTTCTGGCAATGAGGATTTATTTCCTAGTGGTTTGTTTGCTGCCGCCATTAATGCTACTGGGGATGCTGGTAATTTAGTAGTTAATAGCCCTAGTTTGCTGGTGCGGGATGGGGCGCAAGTTGGTGTTAGCACTAGCGGTGCAGGTAAGGGTGGTAATTTAACTCTGAATATTCCAGATAGAATGCAATTGATTGGTACTGCTGTTAATGGTGCATTTCCTAGCGGTTTGTTTGCGACAGCTGCCGCCAACTCTACAGGCAATGCAGGTAACTTGATCATAAACACGAATTTATTGCAAGTATGGCAAAAAGCAGGTATAGCGGTGCAGAGTAGAGGCGAAGGTGGTGCGGGTAACTTGCATATTAATGCTGGTTCTATTGATTTAAATAATCAAGCTTTTATTAGTGCGGATACTCGCGGTGTGAATGCTAAGTCTAACCTACCACAAGCTAATATTAATTTGCGTTCTCAAGACTTAATTTTGCTACGGGGTAATAGTAGCATCACTACCAACGCTAGAGGTAGTAATGTGGTTGGCGGTAATATTACTATTGATACTCAGTTGTTAGCGGCTTTTGAGAATAGTGATATTAGTGCTAACTCGGCTGATTTTCGGGGTGGTAGTGTGAAAATTACGGCTGAAGGTATTACTGGTACGCAATTCCGTACAGGCTTGACTCCAGAAAGTGATATTACGGCGACTGGTGCAACTCCAGAGTTAAGCGGTACTGTGGAAATTACTACCCCAGAAGTAGATCCCAGTCGCGGCTTAATGGAACTACCATCAAATGTCAGTGATGTTTCAAATCGCATTGCTCAAAAATGTCGTACCAATGCTGCTGTAGCTAGACAGGCAAATGAATTTTTGATTACTGGTAAGGGTGGAATCCCAGCTAATCCTTACGACACACTAGAGAGTGAGTCAGCGATCGCTAGCTGGATTAATGTCAATCATATCAATAATGTCGCTAAAAATCAGGTCAATTACCCAAAAGTTAGCAGTTATTCACCTCATACTATTGTTGAAGCCAAAGCTTTAACATTGGATGCTCATGGTAATTTAATTCTTACGGCAGAAACACCCAATTCGACATCTCAAAATCCAGCATTAATACACCCCATTTGTGCTAGTTGATATATAGTCATATCTTGCACCATTCGGGTGGGCATTACTTGCAACTTGCTGTCAGCCTTAGTTTAAGTTGTTGGCAATGCCCACCTATTCTGATTGAGTCTTGTCAGGTGCGTTAGACTGTTTAAATGCTGTCTAAAAACCTATTTTTGATATCTGACGCACCCTACTAATATGTCAGTTACGTAAGTCCTGCTCATCTATGATGAGACTGCCATATAATATGAGAAATCAAATCAAACTAACCGTAATATTACAGAGTTAAATTTATTTTTTTGATAAACTCTAGGTATTTATCGCAAATATTTTGCTCACTACTTTATCTAGCGATTAAATTAATAGTTGACATTTAAATTGTTGATAAAAATCATAGATAAATATAGACAAAAACTGACAAAATCTCATAGATTGAGAGATAACCAAACCTTATACAAATTCCAGAGGTTATTTCATCATCAGACTTTTGTGTTATTAATCCCGGTCACTCCCAAAAAGATTACAGACAGAATTTCTGTTGTGGATAGACATAGTGAATTTGTATCAGGAGCTATTTGCAGACATCAAAATCTAGTTCTCTGAATTTAAGGCTATATCCAATATGAAAAACAGATTTTTTCATCTGTCGGCTTCCCTGTTCCTAACTACTGGAATTTTTGGTGCAGTGATGAATGCGCCTGCACAAGCAAAGCCAGCACAAAACCAAACGATTTCAGCTGCTATATGTAGTAACAGCGATATCTCGCTGGGGGGAGTAATTGCTACAGCTTGTGAAGGTGCATTTTCTGGGAACGACGCAGGTTTTTTGAGTGACTTGAATGGTGGCCTATTTAGCAGTAATGTTGGCGATGGTGTAACATGGTCGCTAGCTGGCAAAACAGATGAGTCAAATGCCTATGTTACATCAGATAACGGTTCTGCTACTGGTAGTTGGAGTCTGTTACAGCAATTAAGCAGTAACACCTTTGTAGTGAATTTGAAGACTAGCAACTCTTACAGTGCCTATTTATTCCAAAATTATGATTGGAGTCAAGGTTTATCAGGACTGTTCAATACTATAGGTGTTGCTGTCAACCAGAACGGAGAAGCTCAGGAGTTATCTCACGCTTCTTTATTCGTTGCTAATATTGCTGCTAACCAAGAATCTCAAGCAGTGCCAGAACCAGCTACTTTGCTGGGGCTGGGTTTAGTCGCCAGTGGTATGATGATTTCTCGCCGTCGTCAGTCAAGCTGCTGACAATACCACTCGAAAGCCACAAATTCTTAAGCCACCGTCTGACTCATTCCAGCTACGGCTAGCACTGCGACATAGTTCTGCGCCAAAGTTCCAAGAACCACCACGCAAGACTCGGCGATAAATATCACCGCCTTCTTCCCAAATACTTCCATCTGTGGGTGCGCCTTGATAATTGTTGTGCCAAGGATCAGCGCACCATTCCCAAATTAGCCCGTGCATATCATATAATCCAAAGGCGTTGGCTACTGGAAAACTGCCGACATCGGTGGTTTCTTTCCGGGTTCTGGTTTTTGCTTCTAGGCTGGAGTTATCGCCACTGCTAAAGTTGACTAATTCTGGGGTGATGGTTTCGCCAAAGTGAAAGGCTGTGGTTGTGCCTGCACGACAGGCGTATTCCCATTCTGCTTCGCTGGGTAAGCGATAATCTCGTCCGGTTTTGCAAGAGAGTCTGGCACAAAATTCTACGGCTTCGTGCCAAGAGACGTTTTCTACTGGTCGATGATAACCTTTAAATTTGGAGGGATAAGGATTTAAAGGTTGTTTGATTTTGGGTAAGGCTGCTACAGCCCGCCATTGTGCTTGTGTGATGGGATATTTTCCCATAAAAAAGGGTGCGATCGCTACTTGATGTTGGGGACGTTCGTCCGCATCGCCTTCTAAGTTAGGGGAACCCATCATAAATATACCACCGGGAATCGCTACCATTTCTAAGGTGATGTCTTTGTTGAGTTCTTCACTAAAGTATTCTGCCACAGTGCGATCGCGGTTAACTTCTCTGCCAGCAGTATCTACACTAACTACATCAAACTCAAAGGTTTGTAGCGGCGGTAGTGGTAGTTTAGTTTTTTGCAGTGTAACGGTTAATGGTTCTACTGGCGGTTGATTGACTACCACAATTTGTGTTTGTGCCGTTGGTGTAATTGTCTGTTCTAAATCATGGAGAACTGCGGCGGCTGATTGGTATCTTTCGCTGGGTAAATGTTTAGTTAATTTATCTAAAATTTTGCCTAAATTATCACTAATAATCATACCTTTATTTTGTAAATAATCTTGCCATAACCACTGGGCATTCATCGGATCATACAACCCATCATCAATCTGTCCATAAACATTTGGTTGTGGTAAACATTGGGTTAAAAGTCTGATACAAGTTACACCCAAAGCATATAAATCACTGGCGGGGCAAGCAAATCCTGCCATTTGTTCGGTTGGCGCGTAACCAAGGGTATAAATTACTGTGGCTTGTCTAGCTAGGCTAGTTTGAGTAACTTGTTTGGCTCCACCAAAATCAATCAAAACCAGCTTACCATCAGTTTCACGTCGAATGATATTGTCTGGTTTAATATCGCGGTGGATAACATTACAAGTGTGAACAAAGTCTAGAACTGGTAACAAATCAGCTAGAACTTGGCGCACTTGCATTTCTGTAAAGGGCTGTTTTTGTACTTCTTGTAAGAGAGTTTGCCCTGGAATAAATTCCTGTACCAAGTATAAGCTTGAACCTTGTTCAAAGTAAGCTAATAATCGGGGGATTTGGTTGTGATTTTCTCCGAGTTCATATAACCTAAATGCTTCTTCTTTGAAAATTTCTGCGGCTTTGCTACGTTGCCCAGTTCCTTGGATTTGGGGAAAGAACTGTTTAATAACGCAAGGGGCGTTTAGCCTGTCTGCGTCTTCGGCTGCATAAGTTTTGCTAAATCCACCTTCACCTAATAACCCCAAAACACGATAGCGGTTTCGCAACAGTTTGCCGAAGTTGCTATGTCCGCAACTAATACAAAATTTATTGCTTTCAGGGTTGAATGGATTTGAGCAATTGGGATTTTGGCAGATTTGCATAATGAGGAGATAATAGCATCTTGTCCAAAGTTAGCCCCAATAGGATTGCTTTGAAAACATATATCTAGACAAACAATTATTAAAATATTTCATCTGTATAGCTAACTATATGAAAAATACAGATGAAGGTATTTTATCAATTTAATGCTGGCTGCTGATGCAATTTAAACGTTAGTTTCAGCAACCGCACTAATTTTTATTACAAAATAATAATATAGTTAAAAATTGCCTTTGTCAACCCGTGGCGTAATCCCAGATTAATTACCCCAAAAATGAAGCGGTGGCTGGGAAAAATAAGTATTTAGCCAGGGATAAGATCGGGAAAATTCAGGTTGGTGAATTCTAAAGGATTAATTAATTTTTTCGTTCACCAAAGGCGCGAATTAATTCAGCTATAAACGCTACAAAAGCAGATACTAGCATGAGTAAAACACTCAGAGCATTAATATCAGGTTTCACACCTGTTCTAATGCGACTAAAAATTTCCATTGGTAGGGTGTTGTAACCGCTTCCGGCGGTAAAGCTAGCAATGAGAAAGTCATCTAAGCTGAGTACAAATGCCAGTAAACAACCTGCTAGAATTCCCGGCATTAACTGAGGTAATAATACTTGAATAAAAGCTTGTACTGGAGTCGCGCCTAAATCTAGGGCGGCTTCTTCTAAGTGGGGATTTAAATTAGTCATGCGTGAAGATACTACCAATCCAATATAAGCTAGACAAAAGACGACATGGGCGGCGACAATTGTCCATAAACTTAAGGGGATGGCAAAGGCTGCGAGAAACACCAGGGTAGCGACTGCGATCGCAATATCAGGAATAATTAATGGTAGGTAAGAAATCCCACGATATAGTTTTTTCCCGAAAAACTGATAACGCGCCAAACCTACCGCCATCAAAGTGCCGAAGACGGCGGCGACACTCACCGCACTCAAGGCGACGATTAAACTATTTTTCAAGGCTGAGAGGATGCGCTCGTCACTGAGCAATTTGGTATACCAATCTAAAGTAAACCCTTGCCAAGTTGCACTGTAGGGTGATTGGTTGAAACTATAAAACCCTAGTACCATAATCGGCAGGTACATAAACACAAACATGATGACTGAGAAAACCGCTTGCCATTTGACAAGCGGTTTTTTGGGAGATGGAGAGATATTCACGTTTTTATTATTTATAGTATGCCGATAAAAAATATATTCTAGGAAACAGCAAACGTCAACCCCCTGGGGGAAATGCTCTCATAGCCTAGGGTAAGGGTTACGCCTACAAAATGCCCAATTAGGCTTGAGATAATTACCACATCATTGATATCACGCAGAGGCGCAAAGACGCTGAGGTTTAATACAGCCGTAAACAAGCTTTAATTGCTATTTGAATGTACATAAACTATGAAGACTTACACAAGTCTCATGAATAAAGTCTCTTGTCGGGGATGTCAAAACCGAGAATTTGGTAAAAATCAACATATTTTTGACATTTAACGCCATCTAATAATCTGCTTTAATTACTATTTGGATGTAAATAAACTCTAAATTATCAGGCAAAAATCTTTTCTGAGGAATAGGGTGAAATCCCTACTAGGATAGACCATTAAACAAGAATTGTTAGCATAAAATTTGGGTGTATTTAACTTTAAAATTGGTGTTAAAAGCTAGTTTCTAGTGCTAAATAAATAACCGACAAGCACTCTTGAAACCATAAACAAACACACCTAATTCAAGCTGAGTTTAGAGGAGGTTTGTGATGCGAATTGCTCAAGTAGCCCCATTATGGGAGAGAGTACCACCGCCAGCTTATGGCGGTATAGAGTTAGTGGTGGGGTTACTAACCGATGAGTTAGTTCGACGTGGACATGAGGTAACACTGTTTGCGTCGGGAGACTCTCTCAGTTTAGCGAAGTTAGTATCAGTTCATCCCCGCGCCTTAAGGCTTGATTCTAGCGTTAAAGAATGTAGTATTTACGAAATGCTACAACTAGCTACAGTATATGAACGTGCCGACGAGTTTGATATCATCCACTCACACATGGGCTGTGCGTCATTACCTTATGCAAAATTGGTGACAAATGCGACAGTTCACACCCTACACGGAATTTTTACCTCTGATAACGAAAAAATGTTTCAGTATGCTAAAAATCAGCCGTTTGTGAGTATTTCTGATGCACAAAGAGAACAAAGATTAGAGTTGAATTATCTGGCAACAGTTTACAATGGCATTGATGTGAGTAGCTATAAGTTTTATCCTCAGCCTGATGAACCGCCATATTTAGTATTTTTAGGTCGGATATCTCCAGAAAAAGGCACACATTTAGCCATAGAAATCGCGAAAAAAGCGGGTTGGCGGTTAAAAATAGCCGGTAAAGTAGATGTTGTTGATGTGGAATATTACGAAAAAGAAATTAAACCTTTAATTGATGGTAAGCAAATAGAGTATTTAGGGGAAGCAAATCATACTCAGAAAAATGCACTCATGGGTGGTGCAGTGGCAACTTTGTTTCCGATTACTTGG
This sequence comes from Anabaena sp. 4-3, assembly GCF_001597745.1. Classification (GTDB taxonomy): domain Bacteria; phylum Cyanobacteriota; class Cyanobacteriia; order Cyanobacteriales; family Nostocaceae; genus Trichormus. Next base: position 84,217 of record NZ_LUHJ01000029.1, read on the forward strand.
CGCGAACCATTCGGTTTAGTGATGGTGGAGTCAATGGCATCAGGTACACCAGTGATTGCGATGAAATTGGGTTCAACTACAGAAGTGATTGCCGACGGTAAAACCGGTTTCTTATGCAATAACATTGAAGAATGCGTGAGTGCGATCGCTAAAGTTGCAGAGTTAAACCGTTATACCTGCCGGGAGTATGTGCAGAACCGTTTTAGTCTGCAAGCAATGACTGATGGTTATGAAGCAGTGTATCAGCAAATTCTACAAGAGAAATTTGCTTATAATGGACATCTCCGCAGTACAGTAAGTTACGCGATATAGCTGATATCTTGCACCATTCTCAATAAACCTAGGGCGATGCACAGTACACAACGTAAAAATCAGGGTTTGAGCGAATTTTTAGGAGTGCATCGCCATCCTGTAATCGCAATAATGACTCCTTCAGTGCCGACTGTAGCGTGCGATTACCCAAAGAGTATAACGCTCTAATCCCACCAAAATTACAGTTATTCCCACAGCCAAAGCAAATAAAAGTAGGTTATTAATATTACCAGCTTTTAAGGCAAAACTCAGGGAGGTGGAAACGGCTGGGGGGTGCATTGCGTCTAATGTAATCATGAGAGCGATCGCAATTACCATAGCCAGTCCCCCAGAAAGATAGCCATTACCCAGCAACAAATAAATGATAAATCCAATAGTTGCAGCCATCATTTGCGCGATCACCAGGGTACGGACTGTGTTTGTACCGTGATAAGGATCAAGATAAATCAAAAATGCGCTGGAAGCCAGAGAAGCAAATAATAATCGTTGCTGACTCAGTGCTTCTATCAATGATAGAACTATCAACACAATTACAGTTGGTGCTGCAACTAGCGCGATTTCTCCTTTAATATCTAATCTGCGTCTAATTCGCCGATTTGCACCCTGTATAGGTTGTAAACTGGAGCGTTGTTTACTCATAACTGGGGACTGGGGAAGCAGAGGAAGCAGGGGAGAACAACTAATGACTAATGACTAATAACTAATGACTAATAACTAATAACTAATGACTCTTGACTCTTGACTCTTGATTTTTTGAGAATAAAGATAATCACAATATAATGCCCACATCACACCGAATAAACCAGTGAAAGAACCTGCGATTACAGCTGTAACACCCCATCCTAATGGCCCTGTCCAATTATTAATTTCCTTTAATATTGCTGTAGTTGCTTTACCTGCTACATAAGCTGTTCCTGTCACACCCACTGTAACTAAACCCAGTTGTGTCAACATTTTTACAATTCCCTGACTAGATACATCATCTTGAAAATAAGTTTTCCAAATACTTACATACATTAAAATATCAGAAGCTGTTAGAATTACCTGTTTGGGAATTTCTGCCCCTGGTGTGGGTACAGCTGAAGCAGCCCCGCTACCAACGGCATAAGTAGCAATTGCGAAAATCGCGTCTAATCTCTTTTTGTTTATATTACTCACAGAATTTTCTCCCATCAGACTGCGCTGTTACGTATCCAATTAGAATATAGCAGCCTTCTGGAATTTCGCTACTGGGTAAATTCGGTAATTATTCACTCTAAACCAGGATTTTTGACCTTATGCTCTCTATTTAGAGCCTACAAGCTTGATTTACTGGACTGAATTATCAAGCTGCACTTATATTCATCCCAAACAAAGCTAAGATTAATTGAATATTTTATTAGCAATCAAACTAAAATCATCCTATTAAAAAAGTCCGCCGAAGCGGACAATCTATAAGGGCCAATAGCTACCTTAGTAAGCAATAGTTATGTCAGATAGCTTTTTTATTTTTCCAGAATTAATTAATTAAATCAAGCTAAGGCAATTAAATTTTCGGACATAATACCTAATACTTTTTATTGATGGTTGTGTGCTTGATTATTAACTGTAGAAACCTGATATCTCATGTATTCACCATTTAGTTAAAAATAAATAAAGTCCGCATGGGCGGACTACGGACATTGGATAAGGTTAGGTTATTACCAAGATGGCCTACTATATTGCTAGAGGCTGACTTTATTGTTGTGGAATCTTTCAAAGAAATCAAGTACATGAGATTCTCTTTTTAGACATAAGTCAATTAGATATGTCTGAAAACTAATGTTTAAAATATACTTTTAATTTAAGTAAATTCTCTGTTAAAAACACGATTTTTAGCCGACTGACAGCTATGTTGTTTAATGAATGTAGTTATTTAGATAACTATTAATGAAGATATAATTCCAGAAATTATGTCTATATGGTTTTAATTATTCAACCATTATTTAGATAAAAATAAAATGGTGGTTCACGAGGATAACCCTGGAAATTTTAATTTCTGGGGTTTTATTTATCGCTAAAACTCAAATTACTGAATAAAACCTGAAATAACATCATACTTCAATCTGGTGGTAGATTTTTTAATAATTCCAGTGCTTCATCACACCAAGAAATCCATTCTTGTTCATAGCGCATACCTGCTTTTAAAACTAAATTTCTGAGTTTTTCTTCCTTATTTAAGACTTTCGAGGGGGGACATTTTTCTTTCTCGATTTCTCTATATGTCGATAATTTGGCTAGATGTATTCTCCGGTAACGTTCTACGTCTTCTATCAGCACACTAACTGGTACTAAACCGCCAGAAAAAATTTTCACTAATATGTCTTCTCGAATTACGTCAGGTTCACTAGGTTTGTGCATCCACTCGATTAGATGCTGTTTTCCCTGTTCTGTAATTGAGTAAATCTTTTTGTCTAGACGACCTTCACGGGGAATAATCTCGGAAACTATCAAACCCGCAGACTCTAGTTTACCTAGTTCTCTATAAATCTGCTGCTGGGAAGCTTGCCAAAAATAACCCACGCTTTCACTAAACACCTTAGACAGATCATACCCACTGTGGGGAGCATCAATTAAACAGGTCAAAATTGCTTGCGATAAACCCATAACCAACTACTTGACAGATATTTTCTACAGTGTACACTAGAGTTTGTATACAACAAGTTGAATAAAACAACTTTATAAACTAAAGTTGTGTACAGTAAATTTAGCTGCCAATAGGCGGTAACTTTATGCAAAATCTTCATTCAGACGGGGTGAGAAATTTTCAGCATCCCAATAGATATCTGATGGTGGGTGCTGTGGTGTTAGCTGTAGCCAGTGGTGCAAGTTCGTTATATTTTTTATCTAGTGTGCGAAATTCGGCTGAAAAAACTACTCCCGTGGTGATGGATAATCGTCCTGTCATCCAAGCTGTGACAGCTTTAGGACGGATAGAACCCCAAGGAGAAGTTATACAGGTATCGGTGTCACAGAGTGCTGGTAGTAACCGGGTAGGAGAACTTTTAGTAAAACAGGGCGATCGCGTCAACAAAGGACAAATCATTGCTATCCTAGATAATCGCGATACTCGGCTAGCGGCTTTAAATAGAGCTAAACAACAGGTTAAAGTTGCTCAATCCCAATTAGCACAGGTAAAAGCCGGGGCTAAAGACGGAGAAATTGCCGCCCAACAAGCGATCATATCGGAATTAGAAGCGGAACTACGTCAACAAGTAGCGGCGAGGGTGGCGACAGTCAAACGCTTAGAAGCCGAAGTGAGAAATGCTGAACTGGAATATCAGCGTTATCAATATCTGCAAGAAACCGGGGCTGTTTCTGCATCCATGCGAGATAGTAAAAAATTGATATTAGAAACAGCGCAAGAGAGTTTAAGAGAAGCCATTGCTAACCGCTATCAAACATCAGAAACTTTAAGAGAAAGACTCAGACAAGCAAAAGCGACTTTAGAAAAGATTGCAGAGGTACGTCCTACCGATGTGCAAGCCGCACAAGCAGAAGTAGAAAACGCTAAAGCCGCCGTCCAAGAAGCCGAAGCAAACTTAGATTTAGCTGATGTGAAAGCACCGAAAGCTGGTCAAATTTTAAAAATTCATACTTGGGGTGGGGAAGTAGTCAGCGATAAAGGAATTGTAGAAATTGGGCAGACTCAGCAAATGTATGTAGTTGCAGAGGTGTATGAACTTGATATCAATCGCGTCAAAATTGGTCAAAGTGCAACTATCACCCAAATGAATTTACCGGGAGAACTCACCGGAAAAGTTGAGCAAATTGGCTTATTAATTGGTAAAAAAGACGTACTTAACACAGACCCGGCTGCTGATATTGATTCGAGAGTAGTAGAAGTAAAAATCCGCCTAAATCCAGAATCAAGCCAGCGAGTAGCGGGGTTAACTAATTCTAAGGTGAAAGTAGCGATTAGTGGGGAGAAATCAATTCAAAATTCAAAATTCAAAATTCAAAATTAAAGAATCCTGGGGAAATGGTGATGAGGGAGAATGACTAATGACTAATGACTAATAACTAATGACTAATAACTAATAACTAATAACTATGTTTAAACACAAAATTCCTGTTGCATGGTTGCAATTGTCGCGGGAAAAAGCCCGGATGTTGGTAGCGATCGCTGGTATTGCCTTTGCAGATGTGCTAATGTTTTTGCAATTGGGTATCCGTGAGGCTTTGTTTGATAGCGCGGTACAACTACATAATAGTCTTGAAGGTGAGATTGTCTTAGTGAGTTCTCGCTATAAAGCTTTAATTTCTCTTGATCCATTTTCGCAACGCAGATTATATCAGGCTTTAGGTTTTACAGGTGTAAAATCAGTTCATCCGATATATTTAGATTTTATTCCCTGGAAAAATCCTGATAATCAAGAAACTTGGAACATTTATGCTATTGGGTTTAATCCAGAGGAAAAAGTAGTTAACTTACCGGGTGTAGCGGAGAATTTAACATACCTCAGAGAACCAGATACAGTTTTGTTTGACCGTGGTTCTCGTCAAGAATTTGGGAAGATTGTTGATGAGTTTACCGCTAACAATCAAGTCACTACCGAATTAAACAACCGAAAAATTAATGTTGTGGGTTTATTTCGGTTAGGAACATCCTTCGGAATCAATGGTAATGTCATTACCAGCGATGTAAATTTTTTGCGATTATTTGGTAATAATAGAAGACAGCAAGGTTTAATCGATTTTGGAGTGATCAAATTAGAACCTGGCGCAGATGTCAATTGGGTAATTGCTAATTTAAAAGCCAATTTACCTAATGATGTGAAAGTTCTCTCTAAACAACAGTTGGTGACTCAAGAAAAAAACTTTTGGAATACTAGCACACCTGTAGGATTTACATTTACTTTGGGTGCAGTGATTGGTTTTATGGTTGGTGCGGTGATTGTTTATCAAATTTTGTATAGTGATGTTTCTGACCACTTACCAGAATATGCCACACTCAAAGCTATGGGCTTTAAAAATCGCTATTTACTCATCATTGTGTTTCAAGAGGCTTTGATTTTAGCTGCCATTGGTTTTATTCCTGGTATTGCGATTTCTCAAGCTCTTTATATGATAACCCGACAAGCAACATTGCTACCTATCATGATGACTATGGATAGGGCAATTTTCATATTTATGCTGACGACTTTGATGTGTTCAATTTCCGCAACTATCGCCATGCGTAAGTTACAGGCGGCTGACCCGGCGGATATTTTTTAGGGATAAACTTATGCTAGAAACACCTGCGATCGCTATTTCCCAACTCAATCATTATTATGGCGAAGGTTCGCTAAAAAAGCAAATCCTTTTTGATATTAATCTAGATATCCAACCAGGGGAAATTGTCATCATGACTGGCCCTTCTGGTTCAGGAAAGACGACGTTACTCACACTCATTGGTAGTTTACGGTCTGTACAATCAGGTAGCCTAAAAATATTAGGTAAAGAACTCTGTGGTGCTAGTAAAAATCAGATGGTGGAAGTGAGACGAAATATTGGTTATATATTTCAAGCGCATAACTTATTAAGTTTTCTTACAGCCAAGCAAAATGTGCAGATGCCGTTTGAGATGAATGATAATATTTCTACTAGAGAAGCGCAAGCCAAAACAGTGGAAATGTTAACCACAGTAGGGTTAGCTAAATCAAAAAGAAGCCCCACATCTGACCCGATAGGGCAGTGTGGGATGAATTTTTGGGTGAT
>NZ_LUHJ01000030.1 GCF_001597745.1 Anabaena sp. 4-3
TCAACTTTGATCATGTCAATGGTACAAATGGTGATGACAGGATGACTGGCGATACTCAAAGTAACCAACTATCTGGCAATGGTGGAGATGACACACTCCGAGGTAGTAGTAACAACGATACCTTAGATGGTGGTACAGGCAATGATACTGCCGATTACAGCCAACTTGGTGAAAGTATCACTTTCCGAGGGACTAGCACAGTCAGAAAAGGTAGTCTTGGCAGTGATCAACTCATTGGTATAGAAAGGATTTTGGCTGATGCGAGTACAGCCAATAACACCATTGATGTTTCCTGGTTAAGCAACATTACATCCATCGATGCCAACTTGGAAACTAAAACTGTCACGATTCAAGACATCAATGGTTCTCAATCTTGGACTGTCGGCAACTTTGATGATGTCAAAGGCACAAATCAAGCTGATACTCTCACAGGAGACTATCAAGATAACCAATTACTTGGCTATGGTGGTGATGATATCCTCATTGGTGGATATGGTCATGACACCCTCGATGGCGGTAATGGTAACGACGTACTTTATGGCAACGGGAACAACGACAACCTAGATGGGGGATCTGGCAACGACACTCTGAATGGAGAGCAAGGCCACGATAGCCTCGACGGTGGGGGACACGATGACACTCTGTTTGGTAGTAGTGGCAACGACACCTTAAATGGCGGTGATGGCAAAGATATCGCCAACTACACTCAAGTCAATCGCCGACTCATCCTCACGGCTATTGACCGCATCAACAAAGAGATGTTTGGTCAAGACCAACTGATCAGTATTGAAACGATTATTGCCAATAGCAGTGTCAGTAATCACCTGATCAATGCCACCTCATGGGGAAACAATGCCAGCATCAATGCTAATCTACAAACCGGAACTTTGACTGTCAGCGACAACACTGGTGTCAAAACTGTAGGTGTGGTTAACTTTGATCATGTCAATGGCACAAATCTTAGTGATACCATCACTGGCGACGCTCAAAATAACCAACTATCTGGTAATGGTGGTGATGACACACTCGCAGCTAGTAGTGGCGACGATACTCTAGATGGTGGTACGGGGAATGATACTGCTGATTACCGCCAATTCGGTGAAAGTATTACTTTCCAACCTAGTAGTGCAGTTAACAAAGGTAGTTTTGGCACTGATCAACTGATTGGCATAGAAAGGATTGTGGCTAATGCGAGTACAGTCAATAACACCATTGATGTTTCCGCTTTGAGCAATATTCTCTCCATTAATGCCAACCTAGAAGCTGAAACTGTCACGATTACAGACAGCAATGGTTCTCAATCTTGGACTGTAGTCAACTTTGATGATGTCAAAGGCACAAATCAAGCTGACTCTCTCACAGGTGACTATCAAGATAACCAATTATTTGGCTATGGTGGTGATGACATCCTCAATGGTGGA
>NZ_LUHJ01000031.1 GCF_001597745.1 Anabaena sp. 4-3
AATTTGCAATACTTGATACTTCCATTCTACATATTCAGTGTTTATCCGGCTAGGTGCAAGATATAAGTTAAATCCCCGCAAGCTGTGTTTGTAGCTGCTTGCAAGGAGGGGCGGAAACCGGAGTCTGCACAGGTCAAGTCTGCTGTGAAAGATTGGTTTGACTGGGCATACAAGCAAAGGATTGTGATTGCGATGTCGGGTGAGGTCGTGTATACGCCGGATGGGGAGGCTGTGGCGTTGGCGGAGATGATGCGGCGGTTTTCGGTGGGGGAATGAGACGCGATCGCAGCACGGTCAAAGGCGTGACCCTGGCGGATGGAAAAGCTCAAGATGGCGGAACAATGGCGCGAAAATCCAGGGGATGAGTTTTTGATGGAGTGTTGGGCGGATGACCCTGCTTCGCGGATTGTGATCAAGAAATTGGTGGCGAAGTGTCCGCAGTGGGGGATTGCCATTTTGGATAGGATGTTGGTTGATTGGGAGGAGTAGCGGTACTTGCAACTACTGGCATAACTTACTACTGCTCTAGAGTTTTTGATTTCACCCAACACTCATACTAGTTAGCGTCATGCAGGAATTTCTTCTTCCTCGGCAGACCAACTTGTAACTTAGGATTTGTATTTTAGCTTTTCTAATATCATTTTGGCATAATGGCTGAATGAGGTTTCTTTCGGTTTCTTCATTTCTCTGACTATTGGTTCTATTAATTCAGGGGAGAAATGTTCAACTGATAGCTCTGGCCAGCACGTGGTTAACCAATTAACATTTTCGTCAATAGAATCCCACATTTTATATAGTTTACATCGCTCCAACCCTGCTATTTCTAGCTCTTGCTTCAACCAGGTGAGTACCATTTTGGGTAACTCAACATTGTATTGGCGATAGATGGTGAAGAATTTTTGTTCATCACATTGCACGAGGTCTCCTTCATTTATATAAGCCACAGCTGTTTCCCAAACTTTTGCTGTCACTTGCATCAAGCTTGCTAAACTGACGTAGTGTAGTTCAACTGTATAAAGCTCTGAAACATACACAATGGGAGCAGGAAATTTTGCTTGCCAGTTTCCTACTGTGCAAAGATATATCTTGTCATAACCAAAAATCGGAAAAATAGGTTTATTTATGTACCTAACTTCATATTTTTCAAAATCTTTTGCCGTCTCCATCCCTCCTTGTGGGCTACACAGTGTCATCGTGCCATAGTAGGGAGCAAAAATTGTATCCCAGTTTTCAGTTTCCCAATCCCAACCCCCACACCACTGATAAAGTTCATAAACTTCTTGCGGCAATCGATAAGGTAGAATTTGAAATATTTCTTCAATTTTCTCTAAGGGTAAACCTGGAGGTAATTTGGCTGCCACAGCTGGATAATTACTTTCTAGGTAGGCACGAATTCGATTTAGACCATCAGTTAATTCTGACATGGAAACCCTCTGTTTCTTATTATTAACCACGATTCAAATCTGTTTTTAGGACTCCATCTCTATCTATGTAAAAGGATGCTGTTCCCTTTGTTGTCCCGACAATAAACCACATTTTCTCTGGATCGTTCCTCTCTACATTAGCTTTGGTATAGAACGACTCAAGCATAGGCCCTTGTTTTTCATACTTAGGCACTGGTCTTACTGAAACTGTATGTAACTCATAGAAAATTGGCCCACCAGGAATAGTTGTATTATAAGGATACTCATCGCGACCATAATTTGCTGGCAAGGCCTCTGGTCGTATTACATTTTTCAACCAACTTCTGCTATTACTCCACTTTGGAACACGACCTAAGAATGGTGAGGCTAGACCCCAACCATCCTTGAACCCTGTTTGGTTAGCACCAGTGAGTGCATCAAAGGTGTGTTTAGTAGTTTGTGATACTTATATCTTGCACCTAGCCGGATAAACACTGAATATGTAGAATGGAAGTATCAAGTATTGCAAATT
>NZ_LUHJ01000032.1 GCF_001597745.1 Anabaena sp. 4-3
GACTGGGGACTGGGGACTGGGGACTGGGGACTGGGGACTGGGGACTGGGGACTGGGGACTGGGGACTGAGTAAGAGTTCTTCTCCTCATCTCCCTCATCTCCCTCATCCCCCTCATCCCCCTCATCCCCCTCATCCCCCTCATCCCCCTCACCCCCTCATCCCCATTCCCCACTCGTGAATATAAATTCTCTCCTCCAACCATTTCAACATTTTGGCGTTAACCTGGGACTTTCCCGTATTCATAGGCTTTTAGCTAATTTAGGCAACCCGCATCATCAAGTTCCAGTCATTCATGTTGCTGGCACAAATGGTAAAGGTTCTGTCTGTGCTTATTTGTCTTCTGTTCTGACTGAAGCGGGTTATCGTACTGGACGCTATACTTCTCCCCATTTGGTAAATTGGACTGAACGTATTTGTCTGAATGAAGTGCAAATTTCTGCTGAGGAATTTTGCAAATTGTTACTACAAGTAAAGGCGGCTGTCAACTCTGATGAGTACCCGACTTTATTTGAAGTGGTGACTGCGGCTGCTTGGTTATATTTTGCCCAGCAACAAGTTGATTTAGCTGTGGTAGAGGTGGGTTTAGGCGGACGTTTGGATGCTACTAATGTGATATCTGAACCTCTGGTGACGGTGATTACTTCTATTAGTCGGGAACATTGGCAACAGTTAGGTAATACTGTGGCGGAAATTGCCGGGGAAAAAGCTGGTATTCTTAAGCCTGGGTGTCCGGCTGTGATGGGAATGTTACCACCGGATGCGGAGAAAGTGGTGCGATCGCGCGCTCAAGAATTACAATGTCCATTAATCACTCCACAACCCGCACGAGAAATACAGCCAGGTTGGGCAGAATATCAATCAATTCAAAATAGCAATTTAATTAAATATCCTTTACCTTTACCGGGACAAATTCAATTAAATAATTCATCTTTGGCTTTAGCTACTTTAGAAATTCTACAACAAAAAGGTTGGCAAATTTCGCCAGATGCAATTATTAATGGTATGGCTAAAACTAAATGGCCTGGGCGGATGCAATGGCTAAATTTTCACAGCCAGAAATTATTAATTGATGGCGCACATAATCCAGCCGCCGCTAAAGTTTTACGCGATTATGTAGATAGTCTCAATTATCAAAATATCACTTGGGTGATGGGTATGTTATCTACTAAAGACCATGCTGATATTTTTCAAGTTTTACTGCGTCCAGATGAACAATTATATTTAGTACCAGTACCAGACCATAGTTCAGCTAATCCAGAAAATTTAGCCCAGCTAGCTAATAATATTTGTTCAGACTTAGGTGCTTGTGAGACTTACTTAGATTTATCATCAGCCCTAGAAGCAGCTTTTAACACCACAGATAACTTAGTGGTTTTATGCGGTTCTTTATATTTAATCGGTCACTTTTTGGAAAAGATTGCTGAAAATCATTTGTAATCATTCCTTCTTGGTTGTGATGTTCCAAAGTCAAAGGAAAAGGGCATTCTAGGTTTATAAAACAAATTGATATAAAACAACCACTAAACGGATGATTCAACAAAAAAACCCTATATTCCCGGATGCACTCAGGCAAATTGGCGGTAACGTTGTTTTAGCCTTCGCCTACTATGAAATGGCTGAAATTTCCCGCCATCTCGCCTCTACGCCTCAAGATGTAACTCCTGTTTGGCCTCCCGATGGCATTGCGGCTGGGGCTGTGCTGTTGTTCGGTAACGGGATGGGGTATGGTGTTTTGCTGGGTTCATTTTTCGCCAACTTTTGGGCGTTCCGAGATTCATCTAGTTTTTTATCCCTGTTGATTTCAACGCTACCAGTTTTCTTAATTGCCGTCGGCACGACTTTAGGGACTATTTTGGGTGCTTTCCTGCTACGCAAAACTACTAACCTGCGTTATCCCTTAGAACGTGTTACCGATGTGTTCAAATTTCTGATTTTCACCGGGATGGTAGGGCCGATAATCAATGCAACTGTGGGAGTGGCTAGCTTGGCGTTGAGTGGGAAAGTTCCCTTCTCTGCTTATGGAACTGTTTGGTTAACTTGGTGGATTTCTAATGTTTCAGGTATTTTTATTGTTACCCCTATTTTGCTGAGTTTTGGGCAATTTATTCAAAAAAACCAAGATTTAATCTTTTCATTGTTATCCCGGAGTTCAATGTCAGAGGATGATGAAAATTTGCCTCAGACTTTACACTCCCCAGGCAAATCATACTTTTTACGATTCTGGTTAGTGGTAGTAGAGTCAGTTATCCTGATGGGGTTGGTAATTCTAATCAGCAAGGTTGCTTTTGGTGACGGGTATCATCTGGAGTATATGTTGATTCCGATGTTGATTTGGTCTGCCTTTCGATTGGGTCAACCGGGTGCAACGCTGTTCACTTTTATTGTAGCTGCGATCGCCGTCATTGCTACTGTCAACGGTAAAGGTGGTTTTGCTAGTCAAAATCTCAACCAATCTTTAATCCAACTGCAATTGTTTATTGCCGTGATTACACTCACCATTTTGGTGCTAACAGCGACAATTGCCGAACTCACACAAGCACAAACTAAGCTACGTCTAGCTTTTGCTGAATTAGCCCAAACTAATGAAACTCTAGAGGTGCGAGTGCAGCAGAGAACTGAAGAATTAAACGAGAAAAATACTATTCTTCAGCAAACTCTAGAAAAGCTGAAAAAAACTCAATTACAGATGCTTCATAGTGAAAAAATGTCTGCATTGGGACAAATGGTAGCAGGGGTTGCCCATGAAATCAATAACCCGATTAATTTCATTTATGGTAACTTAAGCCATCTTTCTGGACATATCCAAGATTTGCTGACAGTATTGCAAGCTTACCAACAGCAATATCCACATCCAAGTCAACCTCTACAAGCGCAATTAGATGAAATTGACCCGGAGTTTATACGCTTAGATTTAGCCAAGATTATGGAGTCCATGACAAGCGGTACTGAACGCATCTCTCATATTGTGTTATCGCTGCGGAACTTTTCACGCTTGGATCAAGCAGAATGGAAGCCGGTAGACATTCACCAAGGTATTGATAGTACCTTGGTGATTTTACAACATCGATTACAAGGGAGTGGCGATCGCCCACAGATTCAGGTGATTAAAGAATATGGTGATTTACCACGGGTAGAATGTGATGCAGCCTCGCTTAATCAAGTGTTTATGAATCTTTTGAACAATGCGATTGATGCTTTAGAAGCATCTGATCAAGGGCGTTCCTTTTCAGATATTTCAGCTAACCTCACTACCATATCGATTCAAACTTGTCAAATCCATACCAACCGTGTGATGATTACGATTAGTGACAATGGCATCGGTATTCCAGAAGAGATGCGCTCTAAAATATTTGATCCTTTTTTTACCACCAAAGCTGTTGGCGAAGGTACAGGCTTGGGTTTATATATGAGCTATCAAATTGTCAATCATAAGCATGGTGGTAAACTCTGGTGTGAGTCCACACCGGGACAAGGTACAAAGTTTATGATTGAGATTCCTGTCACAGCTAAAAGACTGACTTAACAAACCCAATACCCAATACCCAGTCCCTAACGATTATTCCACTGTTGCGCCGCATCTTCTACGGCTTTATCTACGGTTTTTTCGCCTAACATTGCGGCTTGTAAGTTCTCATAAATTGCTTTTTGCAACTTTTTAATGTCTTTCAACGCCGGAGTTAAGATTTCCGCTTGTTGTAGTTGTTGTGCGCTAACTACTCTCGCTTTTTCTACTGTAGTAGCATTAGCTGGAACATCTTTAAAGTAACTGTCAGCAAGGGCTTTTTTAGTAGATGGTAAAACATTAGCAGCTTGAGCAAAAGCTAATTGATTTTCATCATTGGTGAGGAATAAAGCAAACTTCACCGCCGCATCCGGGTTTTTGGTGTCGCGGGGAATGACGATATTCATCACAGCCACATTTTTCTTACCGGTATCGCCTGTAATTTGGGGTGCGATCGCCGAAGCTTGAGCGATTTTAGGCGCGTTGTTAGCAATCGTTTTCAGAAATTCCGGCCCTGAAGCTAATAATGCTGTCTCGCCAGATTGGTATAAATCTATGGCGTGGCGATGGCCTTGAGTTAATGCTTCTTTAGGTAATAACCCTTTTTTGTAAAGTTCCACCCAATACTGAAATGCTGCTTTCCCTTCAGGCGTATTAAAAGCCGCTTTACCTTGAGTATCTATTAGGGTGACTCCCATCTGCACAAATGATTGTAGAACTTCTGCGGAATCCTGGGGGACAAAAGTCACAAAAAACGCATATTTTCCAGTTTTCTCTTTAATTTGCTGCGCCGCTTGTGCTAATTCTGCGTAAGTAGTCGGTGGGTTACTTATACCTGCCTGTTTTAATAAATCAGTGTTATAAATAGTTAACCTTGTGGTGAGGTACCAAGGAATACCAAAACTTTTGCCATTGAGTGTGCTTGCTTGCCAAATATTTGGTAAATAGGAGGAACGTGCTTGTGCTGGGACTTTTGCATCTAAGTCTAACCAAGCATTCCGACCTGCTAATTGAGAAGCAAAATCTGGATTAAGGTTAACAACATCTGGTGGCGTTTTTGCGGAGACAGCTGTTAAAATTTTGTTTTCCATTGCTGCCCAAGGGACATCAACCCAGTTAACCTTTATACCTGGATTTTGTGTTTCAAATGTGGCAATTAAACTCTGGAAGTAGTTAGTAAATTGAGGTTGGAGTTGCATTGTCCAAAACTCAATGTTTGCTGTTCCCGCAGCAGTTTGTTGAGTTTTTGTAGTCACATTTCCTGTACTGCAACTAACCATCCAACTGGTCAGTAATCCTAACAGCATCCAGGCAACCAGTTGTTTAAATTTTTGCAATTGTATCATCTTACCAGTATTTTTACGCTTGATTAGGGGCAGAAGCTTATGCAGAATTGTCGAGATTATAGGCTAAATCAATTACCCAATACGGATAATATTCTTGAGTAAGATTTAAGTTTTAACAATTAGCAGTCCATTGGGCATAAAAGCGGTGAAAAGTTTCAATAGTCTGTTTGGTAAATCTCAAAGCAGGGTGGGAGTTGAAATAGCACCAGAACGAGTGAATGTAGTGCAACTACGCAAGCAGCGTCAAGGCTTGAAACTCGAATCTTTCATATCGGTACCAGTTCCCGAAGGAATTGTCACCGATGGCCAAATCACTGACACCCCAGCAATGGCGCAACTAATTCAGCAAGCTTTGGCTGAAAGTAAAATTAAGACTTCACGAGTGGCCACTGGTGTTCCCGGACGGGAATCAATTGTCCGAATCATACCTGTACCAGCCGAGTTGGATGACAAAGAACTGCGGGAGATGGTGTTAAATCACGAAGCAGGATTGTATTTACCTTATCCCCGCGAAGAAGCTGATGTAGATTATCAAAAACTTGGGTACTTTGTAGATGAGGATGGCATTGAAAAGGTACATGTACTGTTAGTTGCTACCCGTAAGGAGGTGACAGATACATATATTAGTACGTTTGAGCAAGCAGGATTACAAATTGATGTTTTAGAGATTAACAGTTTTGCCTTGATTCGGATAATTCGCGATCGCTATCTGCGAGACTTAAGTCCACAAGAAGCAGCTGTGTTAGTGGATATAGAGTTTGATAGTACAGAAATCGCGATTATTGTCAATGGTGTACCGCAATTTTCCCGGACAGTACCGATAGGGACTTATCAAATCCAAATGCCCCTAGCCAGGGTCAATAGTCAACCGGTATCACGGGATATGGAGATGTTATATGATATCACAATTCCTGTAACTCCCGTAGATAGTGATAAAACCGGGATGACAGCCAATGACCCAGGTATGGCTGGACTTTTGCGAGTTTTGGGAGAACTCTCAGATGAGCTACGCCGTTCTATAGATTTTTACCTCAATCAAAGTGAAAATATAGAAGTAGCACAAATTTTATTAGCTGGCCCCGGAGGCGGATTACAACAATTAGATGAGTTCTTTACACAAAGACTCGGTATACCTACTAGCCAAATAGATCCGATAGGGTGTTTATCCTTAGAAGTAGATGAAGAAAAGTACCCGATCACACAAAGGTCTGGTTTAGGGATAATCCTTGGTTTAGGGATGCGGGAGATTTAAGTAAATGTACAGTTTAGATATTAACTTTCTTAAAGACCGTCCGGCTTACCAGCCGAAAGCTGATAAAAAATCAGGACTGAAACTGCCCACAGGGGATTTAACTCCCGTGTATCTTGGGGTGGGGCTGGGTTTATGTTTTCCTCTGTTGGTAGGAGGTGGGTTGTGGTTCTTGCAGACAGAAAATACTAAACTAGAGCAAGCGATCGCCCAACTAGAAGAAGAAGGCAAAAAGTTAGATGCGGAAATCGGCAATATAAACAAAATCAAGGGCGACATTAATACTATTAAAGCCGAAACACAAAGTTTAGTCAGTGTATTTGACCAGATTAGACCTTGGTCGGCGATGTTGCAAGATTTGCGCGATCGCATCCCCGCCACCGTACAGATTGAGAATATCAGGCAAATTCCACCAACTCCCCCAGCCGAAGGAAAACCCGCCTCTAACCCCGCAGGTGGTATAGAAATCACCGGCTTGGCTCGCTCTTTTAACGATGTCAATGACTTCTTGTTAAGCCTGCAACAGTCCCGGTTCTTCAAGTCCTCTGACGGCCGAATCACTACAGCCGCCCTAGTAGATGCACCCATACCAGCAACTCCTACTAAAAATGGTGTAGCAATTAAGCCTCCTCAAGTAGTAAAATATACAATACAATCCAGCCTGAGTGATGTTCCCGCCTCTGAGTTAATCAGAGAATTAGAACAAAAAGGCACAGTGGGATTAGTAACCCGGATTCGCAGTATGCAACAAACAGGAGTCATTACAAAATGACGCTGAGTGATGATTTAAATTTTGCCGAACACGCCGGAGACTTAGAAGCCGCACCCGCTTACCCTGTGGTTTTTGGTGTCACCTTTACCCCGAAAATCATCGGTATAGTCGTCGGAGTCTTAGGTATAGCAGGAGCCATGTATATGCTGCTTAACATGGTAATGCCAGCTTGGGAAAGCTATCAACAAAAACAAGCACAAAACAACGATTTACAAGGACAAATCCAGCAAAAGCAAGCCACTGTCAGACAAATTGGCAAAATCAAACAAGACTTAGCCCAAGCCAAGCAGCAAAAACAACAGATTTTAGCTTTATTTTCCGATGAAAAAACCTTAGATACCCTACTTTTGGATATCAATCGTTTAGTTGAATCTGGAAATAGTCAAATTCCTGTAAATGCAGTCAGAGCCAAACTACAAAAGTTTGTACCAGTCACACAAAAACCAGAAGTTGTCACCGATAATTCTCTAGGAGCAGCAGTCAACGGCAAACTCAAACGCGCTAGCGTTAATGTGGAAATCGTTGGTACTTACGAACAAACCCAAGCGATTATTCGCAATATAGAGCGTTTACAGCCATTACTAATAGTCAGAGATTATCAATCAACACTAGCAAACATCCAAGCAACAGATCCATCCGGCAAACCTATACGGAGGATAGGGCCAGCACCAATTACAACATCTTTTCAATTACAAGCACTGATGCCCCTGAACCCAGAGGAAATAGCAGCAGCAGCAGCAGAACCCAAGAAATAGGGGATGAGGGGGATGAGGGAGATGAGGGAGATGAGGGAGATGAGGGAGATGAGGGAGATGAGGGAGATGAGGGAGATGAGGAGAAAAACTCTTACTCAGTCCCCAGTCCCCAGTCCCCAGTCCCCAGTCCCTAATTTTGAATTTTGAATTGCTTATTAGGTGAGGAATGAACTGTGAAACAGCTTCACGGTAATAATTTTATATTGGGTGCTGCGGCTTTGTCGTTTCTAGCAGCCCAACCAGTATTAGCACAAGTTACACAAGTTAATGAAGTCAAGCTAAACCCCGTCAATGGGGGAGTTAGCCTGATATTAAAAACTTCTGCCGGTTCGCGTCCCCAAATTTTTACCACAAAAAGAGGCAACGCTTTAGTTTCAGATATTATCAACACACAACTGCGTTTACCAGAAGGCAAAAATTTCCGTCAAGAAAATCCTGCGCCGGGAATTGTCTCAGTTGAAGTTGTTCAACTCGATGCTAATAGTATCAGAGTCATAGTCACTGGTAATAATGATGCACCCAGTGGTCAACCTGTAGTCAGAAAACCAGAAGCAATTACCCTGAGTTACACGCCATCAACCGGAACCGCAGCATCAGCCCCAAATATCCCCACACCACCAGTATCTACAAACCCACCCACATCTACAACACCACCTACATCTGCACAGGCTCAACCCGGTGCAGTGCCAAATGTGCTTGTACCCAACCCAGAAATCACAATTGATGGTAAACCAGCCCAACCTGCGGGAGTAGGTCAACCCGTCAGCCAAGCCCCCCCATTCTTACCTAGAGCCGTCGCCCCCCCAGTTGGAGACATTGCCATTTCTGCCACAGATGCGTCTCCTAGCACCATTGATTTAGGTACTCAAGAACGTGTTCCCCGCTTGGTGTTGCGGGATGCACCAGTGCGTGAGGTTTTATCGTTGTTGGCTCGTGCTGCTAATCTCAACTTAGCTTATATAGGTGGAGAAGGGGGTACACAAGGACAGGCAACTCAGCAAACCATCTCTTTAGATATCGAAAATGAGCCAGTGCAAGATGTATTTAACTACGTTTTGCGTCTGAGTGGTTTAGAAGCTAACCGCAGTAATAGAACTATATTTGTAGGGCCGAAGCTACCTAACTCTACCCGTGATATAGTCATGCGTAGCTTAAGGCTGAATCAGGTAAATGTGGGAGTCGCGTTAAATTTTCTAGTTGGCTTAGGTGCGGAAACTGCTGTCAGCAGAGAACGCCAAGTGACTAATGTGAGTGCTGTCCCTGTGGGTACTGGAGTTGCACCTATTACCCAAACCCAGACAACTACAGAAACTAGAGTTGAAACTCAACGGATTGATTTTCAAGACTCGAAGCCTTTACTGAGAGGGTTACAAGCATTAGGAGACGAGCGCACCAATGCACTGACTTTGATTGGAACTCCCAGGTTAGTTGAGATGGCAATAACTCAATTAACTCAGCTTGATATTCGTCGTCGTCAAGTGGTGGTTAATGTCAAAATTGTCGATGTTAACCTGACAGGAGACCAACTGTATAACAGCAGTTTTGCTTTTGGGGTTGGTAACAATTATTTCTCTGTTGATGGCGGTGCAGCATCTCTAAATTTTGGCGGTTCTAGACCACCCTCTGCTACTGACGTGAGAAATAGCGTAACCAGTACACCAACAACCGCCAATCCACTTAGTAGTACCAATATTTTCCGAAATCCAAACAATCCAAATACAGGAGTACCTAGTGCTGGTATAAGCACTGACCCCACACAACCAGGGCTGACAGAATTTACTGAAGCAACTCCAGGAACAGTTACTGCTGTACCAGTAGAGTTTGACCCTGTGACTGGTGAACCAACTCGATTTGCGCGTCAAGTGACTGGTGGTACTCCTGCTAGATACACATACAGTTTACCCAGTCTTTACCAATTCCCCAAACGTCTTTTAGCTAGCTTGCAAGCTCAAGTAACAAATGGCAACGCCAAAATTTTAACTGACCCCACCTTAATTGTACAAGAAGGGCAAGAGGCTAATGTCAAGCTCACGCAAGAAGTGGTTGGAAACGTCAAGAGTGAAACAACTCGTGGGGATGGTACTTCTGTACAAACGGTTACGGCTGAGAAAACAGATGTAGGTTTAACTCTGGCTGTGAAAATTGAGCGCATTGATGACAATGGTTTTGTTTCTTTATCAGTTGCGCCTGTTGTCAAAGCACCCCAATCTTCTGCTCAGATCAATGTTTCCGGTAATAACCAAACAATCTTTTTAGTCTCTGAACGCTCCCTAAATTCTGGTTTGATTCGGCTCAGAGATGGCCAGACATTAATTCTTTCAGGTATTATTCAAGACCAAGATAGAACAAGTGTATCTAAGATTCCCATTTTGGGTGATATTCCGCTAATTGGTTCATTGTTTAGAAGAACAAACAGAACCAATGAACGCAGAGAGGTAATTGTATTACTAACACCTCAAGTGATGGATGACTCAGAAAACTCAGCTTACGGCTATAACTATACACCTAGCCCACAGGTGCGGCAAATGCTTGAGCGTCGTGGTTTAGGTACACCCCGGCGATAAGTCACGAGTTAGGGATAGATAATTATTTGAAACCACAGGCTTTTCAGTCTTGTGGTATTTTTTCGTTATATCCTACCAATGTAGAGACGTTGCATGCAACGTCTCTACAAGATTCTGAAAATCGCTGCAAATTAAATCACACCGAGATTAGTCAAGCCCAAAACAGCAGCAACACCAATGAGATGACCAAAACTCATAGCTGCTAAGAAAGTGCCAACACTGGGATTATTAAACAATGATGGGAAAGGTAAAGGCATTTTCGGGCCTACATGGGGTTCCTCAATTGACCAGCCAGCAATTAGCAAAACTAATAAACAACTACCAATAATAATAGGTGTTCCTGTCCAGTTCCAAGTTGTCCCGGTGTTAGGAACAGTAACTTGGACTGCAAATATTATTGATGACAACATAGTTTTTTCTCCTGCATGAGTCATAAGATTTAGCCGTCAGTTAACAGCCACCTCAATACTCCGCTTGCAGAAGTTGTATAATCCTCTCTCAAAAGAAAGGTTTAGATATCGCACACTGTAGAGACGTTGCATGCAACGTCTCTATATGGGATAAAAGTATTTTCATCAACTTAGCTTTTAACTCCCCTCTCCGCGTCGGAGAGGGGTAGAGGTCAAATTAAAGCGTCTTGCTGATATCCCAATTTACAGACGACCGATATTAGTTAGTCCCAAGACAATACCAATACCGATAACATGACCAAAAGCCATTGCACCGATAAATGCACCGAGACTTAAGGGTAGTCCAGGTAATTTCGGGCCGACTTGGGGCTGATCAATTTTGAGAGTTAGTAAAAGAGCTACTACACTGCTAGCACTGATAATAATGGCTACGGTAGGACTCCATTCGGGAGTTACGGGTACAGATGCAGCAGCAGCTAATAAAGATGTAATCAAGCTTTTTTCTCCTAAATATAAAGGTCGAGGTAAAACTAGACCTAGAAAATTATAGAGTTTGTTAGGACACAACCGAAATTCATCAACCATAGGACTTACGCAAGTGTCCCATTACAGATGTCTCGTAGGGTGCGTCAGACTGTTTAAATGCTGTCAATAAACGTATTTTTGATATCTGACGCACCCTACTAGCGTGGCAAGGCTAAAGTAGTGCAAAAATATAGTTTTTGTGGTGCGGGCTTCTAGCCTGCACCGGACGGGCTAGAAGCCCGTACCACAAGAGAGTTTTAATGCAATATTTAAGGCTTGCCACGCACCCTACTAATATGCTAGTTGCGTCAGTCCTGAATCAAAATCAGCTTAGAACCTCTTGTTTCCGGCTCTATGATGGGGTTTAGAAGGAGAAAAGCGTTATATCTTGCACCATTCTCAATAAGCTTAAGGCGATGCACACCTAACAAGGTAAAACTAAAGCTTTGAGCAACTTCCAAGCAATGCCCACCCTACAAACATTATCATCAAGAAACAGGTGCAAGATGTGTGTAAAGCCAATATTTTGGGGAGAAATCAATTATGGTAGCGATCGCACAAATAGCAGAGACTAGAAGTTTACTCTACAACATTAGCTGGCAAACGTTTAAAACTATGTTAGCGGAGATGGGTACAGAACGCAGCTACCGACTGGCTTACGACAATGGAACAGTAGAAATTATGACTCCTCTAATACTACACGAAAACTCAAACCGCCTAATTGAAGGTTTTGTATTTGTTCTGTGCGAAGAATTGGGTTTAGAAATTAAACGTTCTGGCTCTTTAACTTTAACGCGGGATGATTTAAAACGGGGAGCAGAGCCAGATAGTAGCTATTACATCCAAAATGAAGCTTTAGTCAGAAATAAAGAAAATATTGACCTAGCCATTGACCCACCGCCTGATTTGGTGCTAGAAGTCGAATATTCTCGTTCGGCGATAGATAAGCTCAAGCTGTATGCAGCGATGGGAGTGCCTGAGTTTTGGCGTTATAACGGCAGTACGTTAAGAATTTATACGCTTGTAGAGGGGCAATATTCAGAAGCCGAAATCAGCTTGACTTTTGCACCAGTACCAGTCAGGGAAATCCCCCAGTTTCTTGTCGCCGCTAAACAGAATGGGGAAGTCTCTACTACTCGTGCTTTTCGTGCTTGGGTGCGAGATAAAATTGCTACAGTGCAGTAATCCAGTAGTAATCACTAATATAAAAATGTCTATGCGTGTGAAAATTTGCGGTATTACTAACCCAGAACAAGCACAGGCGATCGCCACTCTAGGCGCAACGGCGTTAGGATTTATCTGTGTACCTGCTTCGCCGCGTTACCTTACCCCAGCACAAATTCAGCGAGCGATCGCACCACTACCAGCCCACATTGACAAAATTGGCGTTTTTGCCAATATCACAATTGCAGAAATTTGTCAAATTGTACTTGATTCTGGATTAACTGGTGTACAATTACACGGAGATGAAACCCCAGAATTTTGTTACCAGTTGCGTCAAGCTCTCCCAGCAGTCGAAATCATTAAAGCTCTGAGAGTTCGCAATTTAGAACATCTGAAGCAAGCCAGTATTTACACTGAATTTATAGATACTTTATTACTAGATGCCTATCATCCGCAACAATTGGGAGGCACAGGTAAAACTTTAGATTGGCAGATGTTAGAGCAATTTCGTCCTAGCTGCCCTTGGTTACTAGCGGGAGGACTCACGCCAGATAATATCTTAACAGCCTTGAGTCAGCTACATCCCGATGGTATTGATTTATCTAGCGGTGTAGAAGTTAAACCTGGTGATAAAGATTTAAAGAAAGTTGCCTTACTGTTTGAGAAATTGGCGAGTCGGGAGTCAAGTTAACCCCTAGCCTCTAGCCCCTCTTGATCTTTCTCATCTAAAAGTTGTAAAGCTGGTGTTTGAATCACAAACGGCAATTCTGCACCGATAAGCCCCCGTTGAATCCGTTCTGAGGTTTCGCTAAACACTACAAATAACGGATATACAGTATTAGCTCCTTCGCTTAAAATATGACTGTGACGATGGGGCATCAACCATTCATAGTCTTGGTTGAGGAACACCTGAGTTTGTCGCCAACGTCCCAACAAATCAGAAAAGTCTTCATGGGGACGATGGATAAAAATTAAAATTTCGGCTCCAGTTTTGATTTTCCACTCTGGATCACACATTAAAATTGCGACATCACAAGGGAGACAGATTGCCTGTGTAGTTGCAGATGCAGCATGACGTAAACGAACTATTGGCAGAGGGATAGTAATCAAGCTTTCATCTGGACGGCGTAGACTGGGAATTAATTCCAAGTATGGACGGTGTTGCTTGAGTAGTGCGATCGCTTGGAGATGATTGCTATACTCTGCCAAGCTGGCCTCATAGTAAGATTTCTGCACAGGCATAAAAATTCAAAATTCTCTCATTCAAAATTCAAAATTAATAAAACCACTGAAAAGTCTGCTGTAAATTAACTTATTTCAATCGCTCCAATTCAAATCTAAAATCCTTAATTCAGATAATAGAAAATAGAGAAATTTTAAATTAATTAGTCTGATGTTTTGAACTTTAATTTTTGAATTGGAGTACAGCCACCTATCCCAACTTTTCAAATACCTTAAATAAAGGTAGATACATCGACAGCAAAATTGTACCCACCATACCCCCCAAAACCAAAATCATAATTGGTTCTAAAACGCTGGTTAATGCTTTTACAGCTTGTTCTACTTCATCCTCATAGAAGTCAGCAATTTTCATCAACATTCCATCTAACTCCCCAGTTTCTTCGCCAATACTAATCATTTGAATTGCCATTGGTGGAAAAACTTGCTCTTTTTGTAGAGCTAGACTAATCATACCACCTTGTTGAATTTCGGCTCGCGCTGCATCAATAGCATTAGCAACCACCTGATTCCCTGATGTATCTCGCACAATTTCCAAAGATGTCAGAATAGGTACACCAGAACGAGTCAAAGAACCAAAAGTCCGACTAAACCGCGCAACTGAAGATTTTTGAATCAAGTCACCAAACAAAGGCATTTTTAAAGAAAGACGGTCAATTGTTTCTTTACCAACACGGGTTTTATAATACTGTGTATAGGCAAATTTCAAACCTACAATAGTACCAACAATCAGTAAGGAACGCCAACTTCTCAAAATTTCGCTACAAGTCATTAAAAATTGAGTTAGTGCCGGTAATTCTGTGCCTAATTCTACGAAAATTCTCGCAAAAATCGGGATGAGAAAAACAGTCATTCCCACAAAAATACCAGTAGCCAAAATACCAACAACCACCGGATAAGCCAAGGCTGATTTAATTTGGTTCTGTAATCTCGCCATATCTTCTAATAACTTAGCTAGGCGATTTAGCACTTCATCGAGAACACCACCCACCTCACCAGCCTGAATCATACTGACATATAAACCATCAAAACAGTCAGGATGCTTACGCATAGCATCTGACAAATTCACACCACTTTGAACATCGTTGCTAATATCAATTAGAGCCTGTTTTAGTTTCTTATTCTCACACTGATCAGCTAACACACCTAGCCCTCGGACAATGGCAACACCCGCATTTACCAAAGTAGCCAGTTGTCGGGAAAAAACCGCTTTTTCTTTAACAGTAACTTTGACAAAAGAAGTCTGTAATTTTTCAAAATCAAAATTCGCCGAGAAACTTTGAGACTGCTTAATTTCTTGAACTACAAAACCTTTGTCTCTAAGATTGCTGCGAGCATCTGCCAAGGATTCGGCAACAACTTTTTCGCTCCTAGTTTTTCCTTGTGAATCCCGAACACGGGCAACAAATGTTGGCATAATTCAATTTAAAATTAAAAATTAATAATTTAGTCAATAGTCCATAGTCCATATAGCAATTGACTAATGACTAATGACTAATGGCTAATGACTAATGTGCTTTTACAGCACCAGCTTTGGCTGCTTGTGAAGCTGATGGGCCAATGAGGCGTTGAATTTCATCTGGTTTAGAAGTTTTAGACATAGCGGCTTCAAAAGAGATGATTCCAGCTTTGTAATAGTCTGCCAAAACCTTTTCTAAAGTCTGCATTCCTAATTTACCGCCAGTTTGAATTGCCGAGTAAATTTGTGATGTTTTCCCTTCACGAATTAAGTTAGAAATAGCGGGAGTAACAATCATAATTTCTTGCGCCATAATCCGACCAAATTCACCGGGTTTAGGATTTTTCTTGGGTACTAATGTTTGGCTAAATACTGCGACTAAAGAGTTAGATAATTGTACCCGGACTTGAGTTTGTTTTTCGTGGGGGAAAACATCAATAATCCGGTCTACAGTTTGCGCGGCTGAACTGGTGTGTAGTGTGCCAAACACTAAATGTCCTGTTTCTGCTGCCGAAATCGCCAAAGAAATTGTTTCTAAATCTCGCATTTCTCCCACCAGAATAATATCTGGATCTTCTCGGAGGGATGCTTTTAAGGCATTAGCAAAACTCTTGGTATCCTCACCCAATTGTCGTTGGTGAACTAGACTTTTAATTGGTTCGTAGACAAATTCAATCGGGTCTTCTACTGTTAAAATATGCTCGGCTTTTGTGCGGTTAATCAAGTCAATCATTGCCGCCAGTGTAGTGGTTTTACCTGAACCAGTAGGGCCTGTCACCAGAATTAATCCTCTGGGTTTATCACACATTTCTCTGACAACATCTGGTAACCCTAATTTTTCAAAATTAGGAATTTTGGAACTGAGCGCGCGTAAACAAGCGGCATAGGCACCACGCTCTTTATAAACGTTCACCCGAAAACGTGCTAAACCTTTAACACCATAGGAACAATCTAATTCCCAGGTTTGTTCTAAGGTTTTACGCTGGGTATTATTGAGCATACTAAAAATTAATCTTTGGCATTGATCAGTTGTTAATGGCTCATCGCCTATGGGTGTGAGTTTGCCACTGATGCGGAAATAGGGAGGTAATCCGGCGGATAAGTGCATATCCGAACCACCCATTTCAATCATTTGTTCCATCAAGTCTTCAATCATCAATTCCATAGTTCTGCTCCCTTTTGTTATTTATTCAATCCATCGTCCAAAGTAAAAACTCTTGACTATCGTCAGGTTGTGATTAAGCACGTTTGAATTATTAATTACTAATCCACAAACCGAGGTGTCATACAGTAGGGACAATCCAACCATTCGGGTTGTAAGATGGCATTACAACTGCGGCAGGTAAGTCCACTCTTACGCTTGGCTTTTAATTCAGCTTCTAAACCTGTATCTGTGAATGTCACCCGTTCTACCTCTTCTAGAGTCGTAGCACCTTGGCGTACTAAGTCCAGACTGTAAGCCAGCAAGGTTTTCATGCCTTCTTCTACGGCTACTTCCTTGATGCGTTCTGTGGGTGCTTCTTCGTTGATTAAAGTTTGTAAGTTTTCACTAATCCGCATGACTTCATAAACACCACAGCGTCCTTTGTAGCCGACACCATTACAACTTGGGCAAAGCTGATTTTGGGCCTTAGCGTCAGCGATCGCTTCGGATGGTATGGTATTAGCCTTATAGAAGGTAACGCCGACTTCTTGAGATGCAGACATCCCATAACGTGCTAACTCTTCCGGTGTCGGAGTGTAAGGAATACGACAATCAGAACAGACACGCCGCACCAAGCGTTGAGCTAACACACCAATCAAAGAACTAGAAACCATGAACGGCTCAATGCCCATTTCTCCCAAACGCGCGATCGCACCAGGAGCATCATTGGTATGTAAAGTAGTTAACACTAAGTGACCAGTCAAAGCAGCTTCAATCGCTGTTTTGGCTGTTTCTTTATCTCGCGTTTCACCCACCAATAGCACATCCGGATCTTGTCGCAAAAACGCCCGCAACGCCGTGGCAAAATCCAGCCCTTTTTCCCGAATTACCTGTACTTGGGTAATCCCCGGTAAACTGTATTCAATTGGGTCTTCTACCGTACTGATATTAATTCCCGGTGAGTTCTTTTCTGACAGTGCCGAATACAGCGAAGTTGTTTTACCAGAACCCGTAGGCCCAGTCACCAAAATCAACCCGAAAGGCTTGCTGACCATATCCTTAACAATCTGCAACGTTTCCGGGTCAGTAATTAACTTATCTAATCCCAATTGAGTAGCAGAGTTATCCAGAATCCGCAGACAAACCTTTTCACCGTAGCGACTCGGCAGAGTATTCACCCGGAAATCGACTTTCCGTCCCTCAAACATCCGTCTGATCCGCCCGTCTTGGGGTAAACGCCTTTCAGCAATATCCAAGTTAGAGATAATTTTAAATCGGGCTGTAACTGCGGGGATGATTTTTTTCGGTAGGGGGTCGAAAGCTTCCCGCAATACACCGTCCTTGCGGAAGCGGATGCGGAGGTTTTCTTCTTGTGGTTCAACGTGGATATCAGAAACCTTCTCATGCAAAGCTTTTGCTAGGATTCTATTCACAAGATTGATAACTGGTGCATCCTCTGCACCCTTCATTGCTGCTCCTAAATCAGCCTCCATTTCTTCAGGAGCATCTTCGATATTGAGATTACCGAGATTTTCTAAATCTTGATTAATATCTGTAAATTTTTCTTGTTCTATGTGCTTTTGGCGCACAGCCAAGTCATCCAAATATTGGTTGATGAGCTGTTGGTAATCCTCCTGAGTAATCACCATGCGCTGTAATGCTAAACCTTGTGGACGCAAAATCCGGTTAAGGTCATCCGAAGCTTCTAAATTGTCAGGAGCAACCATCGCCACTAAAACACTAGGCGGTTTGTGTTCATCATTTCTCGATAGTGGTACTAAACGATGGCGACGACAGATATCTACCGGGATTAGGGTATCGATGAGGTTCGCCACCATCGTGTTACCGATATTGTTAACCTCTGGGTCAAGGAATTCAACACCGTATAGTATTTTTAGTTCAAATAATTGCTGTTTCTTGTATTGTCTGAGAAATTCAGGTGATAATTGTCGCCCAGTCATTGACTCCAGAACTTCTGTCAAGGGTCTACCAGACTTGCGACTTTCAATCAGTGCCTGTCTCATTTGGTCGGTATTTACATAGCCAGATTGTACTAGCTTGTTCCCAAAAGGCGAAAACTCGGTTCTTGTAGTGAGTGCAGTGCTGCGGCGTTGTGGTGAGGATTGAGTCATAGGTGAGCCATGAGTAGGGAAAACCTCTGCTTAGAGTATTCCCAACCTGAGCCACAGAATTTTCATGGAAACCACGTAAATTCAGGTGAAAACTTGGAAGTGTGTCCGGGAGTAGGGGAGGCAGGGGAGCAGGGGAGGCAGGGGAGGCAGGGGAGGCAGGGGAGCAGGGGAGGCAGGGGAGCAGGGGAGGCAGGG
>NZ_LUHJ01000033.1:0-59211 GCF_001597745.1 Anabaena sp. 4-3
CTCCCCCATCTCCCTCATCTTCCCCTGCCCCCTAATCCCCTGCCCCCAGTCCCCAATCCCCAGTCCCCACCTACCAATCTCTACCTTTAGTTGCTGTTATGTCCCAAATCACAAACTATAGTATGGTGTCAAAACCATCTTGACAAAGCGTCAATGATCGAATAAGTTCGTTCGCAAATACATTTTTGAGAAAAATATTATGTTTTGCTTAAAACAAACACGCTACCCTCGTTACCCCTGCCAATCCGCAAATTTTCATCAAGATAGGTGATGTCCAACCAGCCTTGTTGTGTATCACTATTGATAGGTACATCCAAAGCCATAAATTTTTTCCCTGAGCTAATTTGTTGGATAAAATTCTCTGGAGAAGTGTATCCTATTAATCGTTGTAAGCCGACGATAGAACGCTGAAATTTGACTTGGATACGCCGTTCGGAAACAGGATCAAATTGAGCAGCTACACTAACTAATCCTTCAAGATAAGGTAAGCCATAAATTTCGGCGATGTTGTAGACGCTCTTGGTTTCTACCCGAATACACTGATAAATTTGACCAAGTTTATATACAGGTAGGCGATCTATGTTCAAGAGAGCCTTACTGGTTGTATAGAGTAATCGCCAATTGCCTTCTAGCAAGTTGGTAGCTTCTAATGGACGCGGTGTAGGATTTAGGTCTTCTAAGGTGGCGATCGCCGCTAAGATAGCCTGTTTTTGCGGTTCACTAGCGAGTAAACCCCGATTAGTACCAGCGATCGCATCTAGTAGAGCTGCTTTTTTAAACATTACCTATGCCCTCAAAAACTATCAGGATTAAAGCCACATTAAGTTGATATGAATGTCTATGTATGAACCCGGAAAAATTACTCAGAATCAGTTGTTAATTCCTCTATCACTATTAAATAAAATATTTTGGTGAGCTTGCGGATTTATTCATCCCTGAGTTGAAGAAATAA
Source organism: Anabaena sp. 4-3 (assembly GCF_001597745.1). Lineage (GTDB taxonomy): Bacteria > Cyanobacteriota > Cyanobacteriia > Cyanobacteriales > Nostocaceae > Trichormus. The sequence goes on from NZ_LUHJ01000033.1 coordinate 953, forward strand.
CTAAATTATCGCGTCTCAAGTGATAGACTTCTTAATGTCAAGTTACATAAGCTTTTTTGCCTATTAGTCGATATGTTGAATTCTCCCCTACGTGAAGAACCCAGAAATCAGCGTGCTGCTGTCATCCCCCTCAAGCAAGAATCTTCTTTATTAGATTGGTTACAAGCCAACGGTAGGCTGATTGCGCGCGATCAACTTGAACCTGACTTTCAAGATGAGGAAGAAGAAATATCAGAATTTCTCGGTGGAGATGACGGCATCGACTACCTGGATGATGACGATGACGATATCAGTCTAGATGAAGATTAGTCTTTGATGACTGGGATTGTTGAAAACGTATTCTGTTTTTTAGTTTGATTAAGTGTGGAGTGAAGGGAAGGTTTTGTGGACGCGAAATTATCTCCAAACCAAGGATTAAATGTTTCTGGCATTGGTCTGGCTTCTGGCCTAGCCGCCGGACTGGGTATAGCATCTGTAATTTTAGATAGTCTGGCAAATAGAACCCCTTGGCAGGGTATGTCACTGACTCTGCCATTGGTAATGTCTGCCCTGATATCAGCAGCTTTAGGTTACTGGGTAGTACCTACACTGCAAGCACTCAAAACTGGGCAAATTATCCGAGAGGATGGCCCCCAAGCCCATTTAAAGAAAGCTGGCACACCTACTATGGGCGGTATCTTTTTTATCCCCGTGGCTGTGCTAGTTGCTTGTGTTTGGTCTAATTTTGCCCCAGAAGTCCTTGCCGTCTCCGCGTTAACTCTCAGCTATGGTTTAATTGGCTGGATTGACGATTGGCAAATTCTCCGACGCAAGTCTAATAAAGGCATCTCTCCCCGGATGAAATTGTTATTGCAAATTAGTTTTGCTTTCGCCTTTTGTCTGTGGCTGATGTTTAATCAAACAGGCAATATTACCAATATTGCTTTACCTTGGGTGAGCTTTACTCTACCTTTGGGATTCTTATTTTGGCCTTTAGCTGGCTTTGTGCTTGTCGCCGAGAGTAATGCCACTAATTTAACTGACGGTATTGATGGTTTAGCAGCTGGAACAGTAGCGATCGCCCTGCTAGCATTAGGTACTATAGTTGCTCCTACTTCCCTAGGATTAATGATTTTCTGTGCTGCCTTAAGTGGTAGCTGTTTAGGTTTCTTAGCACATAACCACAACCCAGCCCGTGTGTTTATGGGGGATACTGGTTCTCTGGCTTTAGGTGGGGCTTTAGCAGCCGTAGCATTGTTAACTAACACCTTAGTAGCCTTGTTTATTCTCAGTGGCATCTTCTTTGTAGAAACCCTATCTGTAATGGCACAGGTAAGTTATTACAAAGCCACAAAAGGCCCCGATGGTAAAGGTAAACGTCTGTTTAAAATGGCTCCTCTACATCATCATTTAGAGTTATCTGGATGGTCAGAGTTGCAAGTAGTGCGCGTATTTTATATCATCGCCGCTATCTTAGCCGCAATTTGTTTAGCGATGACCTCCGGTCGGGCGTAGCTCATCGCGCCGGTTTAAATCTTTTTTAAAAAACCATAACACCATAACCCCGCTTTCTGGAAGAAGGTGGGGTTATTCTATTGAGTTTTTGATCACCTATCAACCATTCTCTATCCTCATAGTAAGTTAAAGTAATATCGAACACTTTACTAAACGTGTTTGAAGAAGGTTAAATATGATACTATCTGATGCAAATAGCAAACAACTTGACAAGACTGTTAATTTACGTCAGTTTAAGATTTGTAATCATATATGACTTCTAACATCAAATCCCTATCTGAGTTTATTCAAGCAACCGCGCCCACGATTTCCATCATTGATTGTTCTCCAGAACTGATTAAAGAAATACAAGAAATCCTGAAGATAGAGGTAGACGGTATTGTAGGCCCGATCACCAAACAAGCTTTTGCAGACTTCAAAGAAGATAATCAACTAGAGTTCCCTTTGCTCCTGGGAGTAACTACGGCTAAGGAGTTGCTAGAGTTCAAAGGCAAGGAAGAGACGGCAAGTAAAACTAATGACAGTAGTAACTCACAACCCAAACTCAATTTAGATGCGGGGAAACGTACTGGAAAGTCAATGAAACTTCCCAATGGTGAGGTAGTTTATGAGAACCAATACATTGTCGAAGGTATACCTTTAACTTGGGGTGAAGCCACTAAGGGCTGTACTCGCATTCCTACTATTTCTGAATATGTACAGAATGCAGTTAGACTGGCTAAAGTTTGGGGAGAAGTCAGAGAGAAGTTCGGCTCACCTATCATCATTACTTCCGGCTACCGTCCACCCCAGGTAAACAAAGCAGTTGGCGGTGTTCGCAACAGCCAACATCTCTACTTCCGTGCGCTGGATATGCAACCCATGAACGGTGACTTCAAAAAACTGTGGGAAGTGTTAAAAGATTCTCAGTTTGTCGGCTTGGGAGATGCCGTTTTTATGGGACGTAATAAGGGATTCTTCCACGGTGATATTCGTCCAGGTAAAAGAGCAATATTTCCTTACTAAGAGGCTGTCAGCTTCTCGTAAGGAAACAAGAACAGAAGGGGCTGCTTGCAAAGTAGGCGCAAACCGCAAAACATAATTTTTCCGATTCTTTCTTAAGAAATCGTCTGTCAATACATTGGATCTATTCATAGAGTTAACCAATGAACAGATGAAAAGATTAATTGCGCCAATATTGTTAATGGGAATTAGCACCAGTTTATTAACAAGCAGTCCCAGCAATGCTAACAATAGTAATTTATTAGTGGCTCAAGCTAACAATAGAAGCAGGAATACAGAAGAGTTTATTGTCAGTGGAACAGAACCATTTTGGAGTGTAAAAATTAGTAAAAAAGGTATTATCTACTCCACACCAGAAACTCGCCAAACCTTCCCCTATGTCGCGCCGTTAACAGCATCCGGTCGTCCAGTGGACTTAGTAAGAGTTTATCGATTCAGAGGTAGAAACAATACAACTAATACACTGGTGATGAAAAAAGTAGAATCCTGTAGTGATGGGATGTCTGATATCAAATATCCCTACTCAGCTATATTTATTATGGGTAATACTGTTTTAGAAGGTTGCGGTAGACCAAATAAATAGTCGTCATTAGTCATTAGTCATTAGTCATTAGTGGTTAGTCGTTAGCTTTTCCCCTCTGCTCCCCTGCTCCCTCCGCTTTCTCCGCTTCCTCCGCTCCCTCTGCTCCCCCACTCGCCACTCCCTACTCCCTGATTGATTTCCGTATTTGACTAACCAAATGAGTCAGTTCTGGTAAAATTAATTTTTCCATGCCCAATCGCACTGCATTGCTAGAACCAGGTAGAGAAAAAATGAGTTTCTGTTGATACACACCTGCCACAGCACGAGAGGCGATCGCACGAGAACCGATTTCTTGATAACTTAAAAATCTAAACAACTCCCCAAACCCAGGCAAAGTTTTTTCTAACAACTTCTCAATAGCATCATAGGTAGTATCTCTAGGTGCTATCCCTGTACCACCATTAAAAATCACAACATCCAAATTCGCTTTTTGACAGAGTAATTTTATCTGTTGTTGAATCTGCGCTGGTTCATCTTGAATAATTGCATAATCTGCCACAGTGTGGTTAGCAGCAGCTAGCAACTGCTGGATAATTTTACCGCTTTTGTCTGTCTCTGGGGTACGCGTGTCGCTGACGGTAACAACCGCGCAAGTTACCATCATTCCCGGCGCATCTGGATGGGGTTGTGATGTCATGAGATGAAAAAGGGAATCGAGAATAGGGGAGCAGAGGAGGCAGAGGAAGCAGAGGAAGCAGAGGGGCAGGGGAGCAAGGGAGCAAGGGAGATTTTTCCCCACAATTCTTTAATGTAAGAATTTTGAATTTTTTTGAATTGATATATGCCCAATGCCCAATGCCCAATCCCCAAGGACTACTTAAGCTTTACTAAATCCTAAACCGTTTTCTTCAGCGTATCGTTCCATGAAGCGCATAAAACGATCCCATTCTTGTGCGGATTTCATCAAGTAAACTGCTTCAATCGCTTCTGGTTTACCGTTAATAAATTTACCCTTAACCTCACGGGTGACTATTTCCCCTTCTTCGTCAATTAGGTACATTCCGGTGACTTCTTCCGTGCTACCTTCAGCCCAAATTGTAGGATTTGTAAAAATAAACGTTGCTGTACCACTGTCACCACTGCGCGATCGCGTTAAACGTACCTCTGGAATTACTTCTTCGTTAAGTCCCCTGGAAAACTGGATTTTTGCCATGATCAATCAACTTAAACTTTTGTAATCATTAGTTTAATATTGTCTCATCATTTGGTGGAGATTGGGGATTGGGGACTGGGGACTGGGAGCAGAGGGGAAAAGCTAACAACTAACGACTAATGACTAAGGACTAATAACTAAGGACTAATGACTAATGACTCATGACTATCTTTCTAGTATTAATGTTACGGGGCCGTCATTTTCGATGCTGACTTGCATCATTGCACCGAATTTACCTGTTTCTACTTTTAAACCGCTAGTTCTTAACTTTGCTACAAAACTGTGATATAATTCTTCAGCTTGCGAAGGATTCGCGGAACGGTCAAAGGAAGGACGGCGACCTTTGCGACAATCACCGTAAAGGGTAAATTGGCTAACTACCAACAACTCACCAGCAATCTCTTGCACAGATTTTTGCCACCTGTCACCACCCTCTGCATCAGGAAACAGGCGTAACTCTAAACATTTACGCGCCATCCAGTCGAGTTCTGCATCTGTGTCTGTATCAGCAATACCGACAAGTAAATTTAATCCTCGTTCTATTTTGCCGACAATTTCACCGTTAACACTAACTTGAGATGATTTCACTCGCTGGATAATTACGCGCATAATATTCATTTTTTCTTAAACATCAGCCATTAGTCAATTTAATCATCAATGACTAATGACTAATGACTAATGACTAATGACTAATGACTAATAACTATTTCCCAAACCCTTTACCTCGGTTAGTGGAAGGAAGACACAGACAGTTTTCTAATTGACTGAGTAAAGTTTCCCGATCTAAATTTTGCCCAATTAGCACGATCTGATTTTTGGGTTCACCTTTCCACTCGTCATCATCTAGGGTGAACCGTTTACCGCACAGGTGGAAAATATGACGTTTAGGACTTTCGTCAAACCACATAATCCCCTTGGCGCGGAAGATATTTGTAGGTAGCTGGTTGTCTAGAAAATATTGAAACTTGCGAATTGAGAAGGGTTTATCACTTTGGAAAGATATGGAGGTAAAACCATCATTTTCTAAGTGATCAGAATGATGGTGGTGATGGTGGTCATGGTCGTGATGGTCATGACCGCAGGTAGAATGATCATGATCATGGTCGTGATGGTCATGACCGCAGGTAGAATGATCATGATCATGGTCGTGATGGTCATGATCATGATGTGAGTGATCATGCTCATCAACAGTGTCAAAATATTTGTCAGATTCAAACAGTCCGACACTGAGAATTAAAGGTAAAGAAACTTGCGATCGCGTAGTTCTTAAAATCCTTGCTCCTTCCTTCACCTCGTTAATTTTTCTTTCCAAATCATCTAATTGCGCTTCATCAACCAAATCTGCCTTATTCAAAATAATCACATCACCGTAGGCAATTTGACTGTAAGCTGCTTGAGAGTTGAATAAATCTAAGCTGTAATTCGCTGCATCTACTACCGTAATAATCGAATCTAACCGGGTTAAATCCCTAAGTTCTGTCCCCAAAAAAGTTAAAGCTACGGGTAGAGGGTCTGCTAGTCCTGTTGTTTCTACAACTAAATAATCTAGCTTTTCTTCCCGTTCCAAAACCTTGTATACAGCATCGACTAAATCATTATTAATAGTGCAGCAGATACAACCATTACTGAGTTCCACCATATTCTCATCAGTGGAAACAATTAACTCGTTGTCAATGCCAATTTCACCAAATTCATTGACTAAAACGGCAGTTTTTAAACCTTGTTGATTACTGAGAATATGGTTAAGTAAAGTTGTTTTGCCACTACCGAGAAATCCAGTAATAATCGTGACTGGCATTCCTTGCTTGGGGGCATCCATTGGTTGAGAATTAGAAGTAACTGCTGATTGCATAATACTGTGCGCGAAAAATTAGATAATCCGAGACAAGTTAAAAAGTTGCTAGGGAAGTCAAAAGTCTCAAGAGTTGTATTTTGGGCTTTTGTACTGCTTTAAATGGTAGTTGTATTGCTGCCGGGATGTACTAGCATAGGGATGCTGGAGAATTATTCCTCCGGCTTTACCCTATTATTGCGTATCTCTATTTCAAAGTTACTGTGTTATGACCCTAACTATTTACAATACCCTCTCCCGTCGTCAAGAACCGTTTGAAACCGTAGAACCAAACAAGGTTAAGATGTATTGCTGCGGTGTTACAGTTTATGACTACTGCCATTTGGGTCATGCACGTTCTTACATCGTTTGGGATACGATTCGCCGTTATTTGCTCTGGCGAGGTTTTGAGGTATCCTACATCCAAAATTTTACCGATATTGACGATAAAATTCTCAACCGCGCCAAAGAACAAGGTTCAACGATGGAAGCGGTATCTAACCGCTTTATTGATGCTTATTTTGAAGATATCCGCCGTTTAAATGTGATGGATGCGGATGAGTATCCCCGCGTCACTGAACATATTCCCGAAATTCATCAACTGATTCAGACTTTAGAACAAAAAGGTCTAGCTTACGCAGTCGGTGGTGATGTTTATTACCGTGTTGAACGCTTTCCTGAGTATGGTAAACTCTCTGGGAGAGAACTAGAACAAATGCAAGCTGGTGCTAGCGGACGGTTAGACACAGAAGAATCAGAAAGTAAAAAGCAACACCCCTTTGATTTTGCTTTATGGAAGAAAGCAAAACCAGGAGAACCGGCGTGGAATTCGCCTTGGGGTCAAGGTCGTCCGGGATGGCACATAGAATGCTCGGCCATGATACGCTCTAAGTTAGGGGAAACCATTGATATTCATGGTGGTGGTGGTGATTTGATTTTTCCTCACCATGAAAATGAAATTGCTCAGTCAGAAGCAGCTATGAATCAACCATTGGCGCGTTATTGGACACATAACGGCATGGTAATGGTGAATGGTCAAAAAATGTCGAAATCATTGGGTAATTTCATCACCATTAGAGAATTGTTAGATGGTGTGGGGAATTGGCAAGGTGAGCCAGTTAACCCAATGGCTGTAAGATTGTTTGTGTTACAGGCACATTACCGCAAACCTTTAGATTTTACAGCAGAGGCGATCGCAACTGCTGAGAATAGCTGGAAAACCCTAAAAGAAGGGTTACTCTTTGGCTATCAATACGGCGAAAAACTAGGATGGGGTACAGAATCATCAATTATTCCCGAACTTGCCGCCCGCTTTCAAGAATTAGGCGATGATGATTTTAATTTCCCTGGTGGTTTAGCCGTGTTGTTTGAATTAGCTAAAGAATTGCGCCGGGAAGGTAATATTTTAGTGCATGAGGGAAGTACCAAAACCCCAGCCGATGAACTGCACCGTCAATGGTACACCCTGGTGACGTTAGCTCAAGTCTTAGGTTTAGAAGCCACCCCAGATGATGAAACCCTGACACAAGCGGGTTTGAGTGATGCAGAAATCGAGGATTTAATTGAGCAAAGACAAGCAGCGAGAAAAGCTAAGAACTTTGCCGAAAGCGATCGCATCCGCAACGAATTACAAGCTCAAGGTATAACTTTAATAGATAGCCCTCAAGGTACACGTTGGCATAGGAGTTAAATTGAAAATTCAAAATTCAAAATTCAAAATTCAAAATGATGAGTCACAATAAAGCGATTACTGATAGAACCTTTGAGTTTGCCATTCGGATTATTAATCTATGCAAGGTGCTGGATGAAAGTCCAGGCGTAGTAAGAACTATTTCTAAGCAGTTGCTTCGTTCTGGAACTTCTATTGGAGCAAATGTTGAAGAATCTCAAGCGGCTCAGAGTACAGCAGATTTTGTCAATAAGCTAGAAATTGCACTGAAAGAGGGGAGGGAAACCAGATATTGGCTTAGACTTCTAATTGCTACTGAATTGATTCCAGAAAACCGACTATGAGCAATTTTGGGCGAAACCAACGAATTAATCAAGATAATTGCAGCAATAGTCGTCAAAACCAAACAAAATAATTCAAAATAATTTTGAATTTTGCATTTTGAATTTTGAATTGTATTATGTGGTCAGAATTAACAAAAGCGATCGCTAGTTTTAAAATACCTGCTGATTGGATCGGTATTCGAGTTGTTAAAGAAACTGCTGCTAACCATTATGTCCGTGATGGTTTGCCCCAATCAAACGGCAAATCAACCACAATGGGAGCAATGCTAGAAGTATTAGTTAACGGCTGTATCGGTTATGCAGCCACTAATTCTTTAGAATTGCCATCTCTACAAGCGGCGGCAGAAATGGCGTATAAGCAAGCACTCGCATCTAGTCAGTGGCGAATTTACCCTTTTCGGGAAACAGAACGTCCGAAAGTTGTAGGTGAATATAACTCCCCATTTTTACAACCATTAGATGCGCTGTGTCCAGGGGAAATTAATGATTTATTGGTGCGAATTTGTCAGACATTAAAAGTTAGCGACAAAATTGTGCAAACTACAGCCAACATCAGCACGAATCAAAAAGAAAGTTGGTTTGCAAGTAGCAATGGTTCTGAGATATATCAAAAGATATTATCTTTAGGAACTCATTATGGAGCGATCGCACAAGATGGGGCAGTAGTCCAACAACGCAGTAATAACGGTTGGCAAGCACATTGTTATCAAGGCGGCATGGAACTGTTACAAAAAGATAATTTATGGCGACAGGTGCAGAAAATTGGGGAACAAGCCCTAGAATTGTTAACCGCCGCAGAATGTCCCACCACCCGCACCAATTTAGTCTTAGCACCCGACCAAATGATGCTACAAATTCATGAAAGTGTCGGACATCCTTTAGAAATTGACCGCATCTTAGGAGATGAACGCAACTACGCCGGAGGTAGCTTTGTCACCGCCAACGACTTTGGTAAATTAGTCTACGGTTCGCCCTTGATGAATATTACCTTTGACCCCACCGTTGAAGGTGAATATGCCAGTTATGGTTTTGATGATACAGGAGCGATCGCCCAACGAGAATATTTAATCAAAGAAGGTGTATTACAAAGAGGTTTAGGCAGTTTAGAAAGTCAAGCTAGAGCCGGAATTCCTGGGGTAGCTTGCGCCCGTGCATCCTCTTGGAACCGCGCCCCAATTGACCGCATGGCAAACTTAAACTTAGAACCAGGAAACGCCAGTTTTGACCAGATGATTAGTAACATAGAACATGGCGTATACATGGAATCTAACCGTTCTTGGTCAATTGATGATCGCCGTTATAAATTTCAATTTGGCTGTGAGTATGCCAAATTAATAGAAAATGGTAAACTTACCAAAACCCTGCGTAACCCTAACTATCGAGCCACCACCCCAGAATTTTGGCACAGCTTAATTCAAGTCGGGAATGACTCCAACTGGGAAATGTACGGTACACCTTACTGTGGGAAAGGCGAACCCAACCAAGCCATTTGGGTAGGACATGGTTCACCAGTTTGTGTATTCGCTAACGTCGAAGTCTTTGGCGGAGGAAGTTAAAAATTCAAAATAGTATAGTTCGTAGTTGTGTAGGTTGGGTTGACGCAAGGAAACCCAACATTAATTAAATACATTTTTTATGTCCATTATTCTTAATTATGAACCAAGAACTATCCACATTAGAAGTTAGTTTTAATCAAATATTAGAAACACTGCTGACTAAAAAAGCAGAAAATGAACAATTCACCATCAAATTAAAATGTGAACGCAGTCAATTTACTCGCTTTAATAATGCCAAAGTTCGGCAAACTGGCTATGTAGCTGATGGTTGGGTTGAATTAACTCTGTTTGCAAATCAGCGCAGTAGTTTTCGACAGTTCCCATTTACAGGAAACTGGGAAACAGACTGGAAAGCTGCATACAATGCCTTGCAAGAATTAAGGGATGAACTGCCTGTATTACCAGTTGATCCATACATCGTTTTACCATCAGGAAATCATACCAGTCGAGAAGTCAAGACAGGTAACTTATTAACACCAGATGTATTAGTAACAAGCATATTAGAACCAGTTCAAGAATTAGATTTTACTGGAATATATGCCGGGGGGATAGTCATTAGAGCTTATGGTGATTCTAGTGGACAAATACATTGGTTTGCCACCGATTATTTTACTTTAGACTATTCTTTATTTATTGCCTCTGGACAAGCAGTTAAAGGAATATTTGCTGGTAGTAATTGGGATGCAGCAGCTTATGAGAATAAAATCAGCGAAGCTAAACAACAACTGAAATTACTATCAAGTAAACCGAAAGAATTACCAAGGGGACAATACAAAACTTACTTTGCACCAGCCGCCGTTGCTGATTTGTTGGGGATGTTATCTTGGGGTGCTGTGAGTGAAGCAGATATCCAACAAGGTAATAGTGCTTTAGGCATTTTATCAAGACAAGAAAAACAATTGTCGGCTGCATTTAGTATGAAAGAAAATTTTCAACGGGGGTTAGTACCGCGATTTAATGAATTGGGAGAAATAGCAGCACCAGAACTACCAATAATAGAAAATGGTAGATTAGTAAATACCTTAATTAATTCTCGCACGGCGAAAGAATATCAAAAAACTGCCAATGGTGCGAATAGTTCAGAAACTTTACGTGCGCCAGAAATTAGTCAAGGTAACTTAGGTTATGAGCAAATTCTATCTAGTTTAGACACAGGGTTGTATGTATCGAATTTGCATTACTTAAATTGGAGCGATCGCCCAACTGGTAGAATTACAGGAATGACCCGTTACGCTTGTTTTTGGGTAGAAAACGGTGAAATTATCGCACCCATAGAAAACCTGCGCTTTGATGAAAGCCTCTATCGTTTTTGGGGAGAGAACTTAGTAGACTTCACCAACTTTCAAGAGTTCATTCCAGAAGTGGGGACATACGAAAGCCGTCAACTAGGAGGTAGTTTAGTTCCTGGAATGTTAGTCAACGATTTTACATATACATTGTAAATCTCGTAGAGTGTGTTACGGCTATGTCAAAATTTGAGCGTTGGCGAAACTCAAAATTAGCCGTAACGCACCGCATAATTTTGGTGTATGATGACTTACTTTAATTAAAAGTTTGTAGTAAGGACTTTAGTCCTTCTTTTCAATATATTTACAAAAAAGTTTTACGCCAATTTTCAAAAGACCTAACAAAACTTTCACCTGAAATATTTTATGGCGTATTTGTCAATTCTTGAATTAATTGCTCAGGTGTGAGAATTCGAGGAGTAGTCACAGGAAAATCTCCAAGGTTGCGAGTAACAATAGCATCTAATTGATTAATTACCGCAGTGCTGTATTGAATAGCGTCTTCAAAGTCTCTAAAATTAGCGTTTAACGCCATGTTGATTGTGTTGCTATCTACAGTAGCAATACGGCAGAAAGTGACTAACTGTTTTAGATAAGTCGCAGCCCACTCTCGACCCCTTGGTCGGCGGATAATGTAATATAAATCACTAAAAATCGAAGCAGAAACATAACCTTCAATTGCTCCTTCCTCAACCATTACCAAAACTTGTTCGCTGGCTGCTAGAAAAGGTTCACGTTCAAGAGCATCATCAAGAATAACATTAGTGTCTAACAGAACTCTCACAGATTATGCTTCTCCTTTAATGCTTCCCATCTCGCTGCATCAGCATCAAAGTCAGGTGGAACAGGAAGAGCATTTTCAAATAAACCTGCAAATGCTTTTACTTTAGATTTCCGTTTTGGCTTATCTGCTTGTGGTTCGGTAGAGGCTGCTGTAGAACTTTCTGTAGATGCAATGGGTTGCAAAATAATAACTTCTACAATTCCGGGAGAAATATTGAGAGGTTGGTCAATAATTAAATGACCAGATTCATCAATTTTGGCGTAGAGTTTGTAGGCTTGCATATTGGTTTTCCTGCTTTATATATAATTCGATGATAACTATTGATTTACTTGTGTCTTTGATAATGTGAATTTTGCTGTGATTGCCTATCCACTCTGATTTGTTGTCGTCCGTTGGTGATAATTCGTAACATATCTTTTAAATCTTGTTCGATACCTTCCAAGACACGATCAGCGTATTCATCAGCACCAGTTTCAATTTCTTGAGCTTGAGCGATCGCAGTTTGTCGCATTTCTTCTAATTCTTGTTGACAAGCCCGCCGCTTCTGCTCAATTTCTGCCAGAGTTTCTTTCATCATCGCGTCACACTCTTGCTGCACTTGACGGCGCAGTTGTTCCGCGTCTTTTTCAGCTTGCCTGATGATATCGCTCTCCGCTAAAATTTGCGCTCTTTTGGCTACAGCCGCATCAACAAGCTGTTGTCCATATTCTTCCGCTTCTAAGAGAATTTCATCTTTTTGTGCCAAAATAACGGCAGCTTCCTGAAAAATGGACGGTAAAGAAACTCTGATGAAATCTAGCTGTTCTAATAATTTTTCTTCATCGACTAATGTGCGTCCTGTCAGGGGGATGCGAAAACTAGACAGGATAATTTCCTCTAAGCGATCAAATTCCTGCTGAATATCTACCCCCCCTGTTTGGGTATTTTCTCCAGGGGAGTTTCCGTTGACGTACTCTGGGGGATAGCTTCCGTTGTGATTGGGTTCGCTATTGGATAGTTTTGGTTGTAGCATTTGTATATATCTAAGGCAATGTGCGGGGGGACAAGATGATCGACAGAACCACCAAATCTGGCGATTTCTTTTACTACACTACTACTTAAAAAACTATACTCATTTGATGTTGCTAAAAAAACTGTCTCGATTTGAGTAGAAAGTGTTTTATTAGTATGCGCCATCTGGAGTTCTACTTCAAAATCAGAAATCGCCCTCAGACCCCGTAACAACACCTGTGCTTGTCGTTTCTGGGCATAATTGACAGTTAAACCATCAAAGCTATCTACTTTGACATTAGATAGATGACTTGTAGCCAGACGAATTTGTTCTAAACGTTGCTGTACGCTAAACAGTGGTACTTTATTGGGGTTTCGCAATACAGCAACAATCACCTCATCAAACAGTCGGCTACCACGCTGAATAATGTCAACGTGTCCCAAAGTTATCGGATCGAAGCTACCCGGATAAATTGCAATCACAATCTTGGTATGTATAAAAGTTATTTGAGGTGATTATATCTAAACTGGGGGACTGGAGATTGGGGATTGGCGATTGGGGATTGGGGATTGGGTAGCAGGGGAGAAAAACTCATGACTAATGACTAACGACTATTGACTAATGACTAATGACTAATGACCATTGACTATGAACGACACTGGATCAGAATTAATCTAGGTAAATTTAGATGGTACTGGATATTTCCGCTTTGCCTTTAGCGTTTGTGTTTACTTCTCCCGGCCCGATTTTGGTGCAAATAGGGCCAATTGCTATCCGTTGGTATGGCTTACTTATCGCTTGCGCTGTACTCATCGGTGTTAGCCTTTCCCAATATTTAGCAAAACGTCGTCATGTTAATCCAGAGTTGTTGAGTGATTTATCAATTTGGTTGGTAATCAGTGCAATTCCCGCCGCACGGCTTTATTATGTTTTATTTCAGTGGTCAGAATATGCCCAAAATCCTGGACGGATTATAGCTATCTGGCAAGGTGGTATTGCCATTCATGGAGCAATTATTGGCGGGACTTTAGCGGCGTTAATTTTTGCCAAGCTCAAACGAGTTTCTTTTTGGCAACTAGCAGATTTAGTAGCTCCCTCACTGATTTTAGGACAAGCAATTGGGCGTTGGGGTAATTTCTTCAACTCTGAAGCTTTTGGTCGTCCTACCAATTTACCGTGGAAATTGTACATTCCACCAGAACGCCGTCCCCCAGAGTTAGCCAGTTTTGAATATTTCCATCCCACTTTTCTCTATGAATCGCTGTGGGATTTAATGGTGTTTGCCCTGTTGATTACTTTATTCTTTCGAGGTTTATCAGGGAAGCTACGCCTGCGGGTAGGTACATTATTTATGGTTTACTTAGTAGCCTACAGCTCAGGACGTTTTTGGATTGAAGGACTTCGCACTGATAGCTTGATGCTAGGGCCGCTACGAATTGCACAAGTTGTCAGTCTCGGTGGAATTGCTTTAGGTTTAGCTGGTTTAGCGTGGCTTTATCTGCGTCAGCGTCCTTTACCTGATGTCGTTTCTCCTAGTGAACAGTAGCGTATAGGGAATAGGGGAGTAGGGGAGATGAGGGAGATGAGGGGGATGAGGGGGATGAGGGGGATGAGGGGGATGAGGGGGATGAGGGAGCAGGGGAGAAAAGCTAATGACTAATGACTAATGACTAACGACTAATAAAAAATGCCCCAGAGTTGTCTCTAGGGCTTAACCAGGGTGCATCTACCATTTCTCTCTACTAGCCCTATAGGGTAAATCCGGAAAGATACTGAGCAAATTCCTAAAAAATTTTTGGAAATGGTGATATTTACAAGTAATTACGCAAGCTTATTAAAAATGTTCGTATGAAAGATTATCAAAATTCCATAGCAGCTGCTGTTTATATTGTGGGTGCAGGCCCTGGAGATCCAGATTTACTGACGCTCAAAGCTCAAAAACTGCTAGCTGTGGCAGATGTAATTTTATTCGCTGATTCCCTGATTCCTGAACAGCTTTTGCAGTTTTGTCGGGAAGATGCGGAAATTATTCGCACGGCTGATAAAACTTTAGAAGAGATTCTACCTTTAATGGTTGAACGAGTGCGATCGCAGCATAAATCTGTAGTTCGTCTCCAGTCAGGTGATCCTAGTCTCTACAGTGCTATGCACGAGCAAATACAGCTTCTAACTGAGGCTAATATCCCGTTTGAAGTCATTCCCGGTATTAGTGCTTTTCAAGCCGCAGCCGCTACGCTAAAAGTAGAGTTAACTGTCCCTAGCTTAGTGCAGACTATCATCCTCACGCGCATCAGTGGACGAACAGAAGTACCAGCACGGGAAGAATTAGCTTCTTTAGCCGCCCATCAAGCTAGTTTGTGTTTATATCTGAGTGCGCGTCATGTAGAAACAGCACAAGCCAAATTACTGGAACATTACCCAGCAGATACCCCCGTAGCAATTTGTTTTCGCATAGGATGGCCGGATGAAAAAATTAAGGTTGTACCTCTCAAGCAAATGGCAGACTGTACCCAACAAGAAAATCTGATTCGTACCACACTTTATGTAATTAGTCCAGCATTATCACAAACTAACGGGCGATCGCGTCTCTATCATCCTGAGTATAGTCGCTTATTTCGCCAAGGTGGGGATTAGGGATGAGGGGGATGAGGAGGAAAAACTAATGACTAATGACTAATGACTAATGACTAATGACTAATGACTAATGACTAATGACTAATGACTAATATCTTCTTGCATCATCAACTTGGGTTAATATTAAATTTTGAATTTTGAATTTTGAATTGATATTATGCCTCTAATTAAAGTACAAACTTCTGTGTCTGCACCTGCAAAAGCTGAAATTGAGACAATGTTAAAAAGTCTCTCAGCTAAGTTAGCCAATCATCTGGGAAAGCCAGAATCTTATGTGATGACTGCTTTTGAAGCGGAAATTCCTATGACTTTTGCTGGGACTACAGAACCAGTTTGTTATATCGAAATTAAGAGTATTGGCACAATGAACCCTAATCAAACTAAGGCGATGAGTCAGGATTTTTGCCAACAGATTAATCAAACTCTGGGAGTGCCACAAAATCGTATTTATATTGAGTTTGCAGATGCTAAGGGTGCAATGTGGGGTTGGAATGGTTCAACTTTTGGTTGAACTGGTTTGTAGTAAGGTCTTTAGTCCTTTCTACACCAGCCTAGGCATATATAATCAGGTCTAAAGTACGGGCGGGTTAAAGGAGTAAATATCTGGGTAGAAGGAATTATTCATAAACCCGCCCCTTACTACGAATTTTAAAACAGATTTCATTAAAAATATTTAAATATTTAATCAAGTAATTAATCATAAAAAGCTTCAATTTTTAAGTTTTCATTAAAAGCTATATTTATGAATTTCAATAAATAATTATTTATTTATACAAAATAAATTTGCAGTAGGCATTAAACAAGCTTTGTTTTTAGATGTTTTTACCTACATTGAATTTTTGATTATGTAACATAACTAACTTTTTTTATGTAACTTAAATAACTGCAAATTTATCTTTATCAAAAAAACTACTGAATCAAGCCTCAAGAACAATCATGAAGTATATAGTCATCCTGATTAAGTTGTGCCATATTCATTTCTATTGAGTTAAGGACAGAAGGTACTTGAACTAATATCTAGCACCCAGGCTAAAACCATATTGACTGAGGAGACTAGCTGATCAACTCAGTTGACTAGGTTTTGTGGAAATTTGTGCGTGAAAGATAGAAGTTATCTAAAAGTCCCGTCTCAAAAAAAAATTAGGTTGGGCAAAGGTAATTATTTCATGTTAATCGACGCACGTACACTACCTGAAGATGAAACCATTGAAACTGAAGTTTGCATTGTTGGCACTGGGCCGGCAGGTATCACTTTAGCTCGTGAATTATCAGGTGCAGACTTTCGGGTTTGTTTATTAGAAAGTGGTGGACTAGATTTTGATCAGAAGACTCAATCACTGGCTCTAGGTGAAAGTGTTAATAATATGTTTGACACATTAGAATCTCAACGTTGTTTCCAGTTTGGTGGAACTGCAAACTATTGGAAGGTTCGCATAGGTAACAATGAAATTGGTGTGAGACACGTACCACTAGACAAAATTGATTTTGAAAAGCGTGATTGGCTTCCTTATAGTGGTTGGCCGTTTGATAAATCTCACCTTGATCCTTTCTATGAACGCGCGCAAGCAGTTTGTAAACTCGGAGCTTTTGCCTATGATGCTGCCAGTTGGGAAGATGCTGATACGCCTCAACTACCATTTTCTAGTAATGTCACTACTACTATGTTTCAGTTTGGGCCTCGTGCTGTGTTTACCCATGAGTACCGGGAAGTAATTCAGAAATCTAGTAATATTACTACCTATCTCCATGCGAATTTAATGGAAATTGAAACAGATGTAACAGCCAAAAATGTCACTCGTTTACGAGTAGCCTGTTTGTCAGGAAAAGAATTCTGGGTTTGTGCTAAAGTTGTGATTCTGGCTACAGGTGGTATAGAAACGACACGTTTACTATTACTATCTAACAAGGTTCAAAAAACTGGTCTAGGTAATCAAAATGATCTAGTGGGTAGATTCTTTATGGATCATTCTCTAGTTAACTGTGGTCATTTGATTCCTACTAATCGAGATGTTTTTAAGAAGACAGCTTTATATGATTTGCGGCGAGTTAATAACATCCCTGTCATGGGCAAGTTAGCTCTATCAGAAAATGTGATGCAGCGCGAAAAATTACTAAATATTAGTACATTATTATTACCGGTTCCGCAACTATATCAATTAAAAGCAGCAAATTCACTCAAGAAATTGCTGTCATCAATCTATGATCCACAAGTTTATCAAAACATTTTCCAGCACTTGGGTAATGTTGTTATGGGTCTTGACTATATCTTACCTGCTGCTTACGGAGCAATTACTAAACAGCAACCTTTTATTCCTAGTCTTCCTTGGGGTGGTTGGTCATATATTCCAGGGAAGGAAAAGCGATTTGCTGGGTTTGAACTATTTCAATTAACTGAACAAGTACCTGATCCAGAAAATCGGATCACATTGACAGGCGATCGCGATGCTCTCGGTCGTCAGCGAGTTAAGTTAAACTGGCGTTGGCATGATATTGATATCGACCACATCAAGAGAACACAGGAAATCTTAAAACAAGAAATTGCGCTGGCTGGCATCGGTGAGTTACAAATTGCACGAGATGGCAATTTACCAAAATTAATCCATCCCGGTTTACATCATCATCTGGGAACAACACGCATGAATGACGATCCAAAACAGGGTGTTGTAGATCGCAATTGTCAAGTTCACGGCGTTTCTAACCTATTCGTCGCCAGTAGTTCTGTTTTTCCCACAGGCGGTTATGCTAACCCCACACTCACCATTGTCGCTTTAGCTATTCGGCTAGCTGATCATGTGAAAACAGTGATGGCGAAGAAGAATGAAGTCGCTATAGGGGTGTAGGGGGATGAGGGAGAATATTTTACCCAGTCCCCAGTCCCCAGTCCCCAACTCGATGTGAAAGTTGTACCATAGAGATTCAGCATCAACATTGTGATTTTCTATGTCTGCTACGCCTCTTGTTTCTCCGGTTAACTCTCCCATCCCAGACACAACAACTTTAACCCCGCTACTCGGTGCTTCGGTGGCTGAGTTAACTGCTTGGGTGCAGCAGCAAGGACAACCTGCTTATCGAGGTAAGCAACTCCATGATTGGATTTATCACAAGGGAGTGCGATCGCTTGCTGATATTTCTGTTTTCCCGAAACAATGGCGTGCTACAGTTGCAGATGTTCCCATCGGACGTTCTCAAATTCACTACCGGGCTGTTGCACCAGATGGTACTGTGAAGTATCTGTTACAACTCGCTGATGGGCAGATTGTCGAAACCGTTGGTATTCCCACAGACAAGCGGTTAACTGTCTGCGTCTCTACCCAGGTGGGTTGTCCAATGGCGTGTGATTTCTGCGCTACTGGTAAAGGTGGTTACAAACGCAATTTAGGCAGACATGAAATTGTTGATCAAGTCTTAACTGTACAAGAGGATTTTCAACAACGGGTGAGTCATGTAGTATTCATGGGCATGGGTGAACCGTTGTTAAATACTGAGAATGTTTTAGCTGCAATTAAATGTTTGA
Source organism: Anabaena sp. 4-3 (assembly GCF_001597745.1). Classification (GTDB taxonomy): domain Bacteria; phylum Cyanobacteriota; class Cyanobacteriia; order Cyanobacteriales; family Nostocaceae; genus Trichormus. The sequence continues at coordinate 19,794 of NZ_LUHJ01000033.1, forward strand.
ATCAAGATGTGGGTATTGGACAGCGATCGCTGACTGTTTCTACTGTAGGCATCCGCGATCGCATCCGTCAATTAGCCGAAGAACATTTACAAGTTACCCTAGCTGTTAGTCTCCACGCTCCAAATCAAGCCCTACGTGAGCAAATTATCCCCAGCGCACACCCTTATCCAATTGAAGATTTGCTGACAGAATGTCGGGAATATGTAGCCATTACCGGAAGGCGGATTTCTTTTGAATATATCTTGCTAGCTGGTGTCAACGATTTACCAGAACACGCTTTAGAATTAGCAAAACGTCTGCGGGGATTTCAAAGTCATGTGAATTTAATCCCCTACAACCCCATCCAAGAAGTTGATTACAAACGCCCAAACCGCGATCGCATTCAAGCTTTTGTCACAGTTCTCAAACAACAAAACATTGCTGTGAGTGTGCGTTACTCCCGTGGTTTAGAAGCTGATGCAGCTTGTGGACAACTGCGAACCAGTCAAAAGTCTCAAGGGTGATAGGAACTGGAAGGGACTGGGGACTGGGTAAAAGTCCTTCTCCTCCGCTCCCTCCGCTTCCTATTTTTTTAAATGAATTGCGGCTGCATGAATTCCTGGCGCATAAGCTTCAATAACTCGCCCTGTCAGAGTACAGTTAATCATCAAATAATCACATTTGTGGCACTGTGTTCTAGTTAATTGACTATCTAAAATATAGTGACGTTCAGCTTCACTGCCACAGTTTGGGCAGTAAATTTTATGTACCATTGTTTTGACCCCGGTTGTAATTATCTTGATTAAGAAAGAATTGCTAAATGTAGCCAGAAAATATTATATTAATAGAGAAAAATATCAACAGCTAGATGTATAGCTGTTTATTTTCAAGCAGGTTTTAGATTTGCAAATTGTACGAGATTCTTGTTTATTATCTTAATGTTCAGGTGCTTTTACCATCCTACTGGAGATATAAGAATTAATATTTTATGTCAAATTTCTTAGAATATGACTGATCCCAATAGCCAGTCCTTTGAGACAAGTTTATTAACAGTCATTTTCAAGAAACTTAAAAGCTATCTTTTTATTCAAATCTTAACAGCAGTGAATTACTGTAGCCTTGGTAACAAAAAAAGTTTTCTTAAGGTTTGGTTAATGTTTCCCAAATTCAACCCTCTGCTAAAACTGCCAAGACTATTGATTCCTAAGCTAATCAGCATTTAAGTTGCATAAAGCCAGGGTTGAAGCCCTTAATACAAGCGATTCAGTCTGGAAAAATGAATGACGATTAGCTTAGTATTGGCTAACCTAGAGATTGGTAATGGCTAGATAACTTTTGGGACTTCCAAATAAAAAACATCCAAAATGTAGGGTGCGTCAGTACGAGAAACCCTAGCTATACCAAGAAAATATTCATCCTGACGCACCCTACTAACAGTCAATTTGGATAATTTATTTTTTGGTGTTCCCTTGTCTAGAAGTATTAATCATAGACAATCTGTCAACTATCTGAAGGATGAAAATAATCGTAGATGGTTTGAGCCAACTTCGCCCCAATACCGGGAACTTCAGCGATTTGTGCGGGTGTGGCTTGTCGGAGATAGTCAACGGAACGAAAATATGCTAAAAGTTGTTTTTGGCGATGATGTCCTAAACCGGGAATTTCATCTAAGCGCGATCGCTTGAGTTGATCACTGCGTTGTTGACGATGGAAACTCACTGCAAATCTATGCGCTTCATCCCGCAGTCTTCGCAACAACTGTACTCCTGGTTGTTCGCTATCAGTTGCTAAAGGTGTTGACTCTCCTGGTAAAAAAATCTCCTCGCGTCGCTTGGCTAAACTAACAACTCGCAACTCTTCTAATAAATTCATCTCTTGCAAAACCGCAACCACCGCCGATAATTGACCCTTACCGCCATCTATCATAATTAAATCAGGCCAGTCAGGATTATCTACTCTTGGTAATTGTGAATCTTCCGCATACTTGCGAAAGCGTCGCTGAATCACTTCGGCTAAACTGGCAAAATCATCTGAGTGTCCTGTGGTGACTGTGGGATTTTTAATCTTATAGTGGCGATAATGTTGCTTGGCGGGTATTCCATCGATAAACACGACTTGAGAAGCTACCGCATTAGAACCTTGAATGTGAGAAATATCATAACCTTCGATGCGGTGCGGTAAGTCGGGTAAGTCGAGAATTGTGGCTAAATCTTGCAAAGCTTGGTGATTGCGATCGCCCAATTTTTGCATTCTTTGTAATTCATATTGGGCATTGCGTTCTACCATCTCAATTAATTCTGCCTTAGTTTGACGCTGAGGAGCTAAAATTGTGACTTTTCTACCCTTGCGTTGCGTCAAAGCTGCTGCTAATATTTCCCCATCAGGTAAATCATGCTGTACCAAAATCTCGGCGGGAATTTCCACAGAATCAGCAGTTTGATAATGTTCTTCTAATACCCGTTGTAAAATTGCGCCTGGTTCAGCTTGAGATTCCGCAACAAATGCTAAACGTCCCACCAACTGCCCAGCGCGAATCTGAAATAATTGTATACAGGCGTGTTGGGTATCAGCAGCTAGAGCGATCGCATCCCGTGAAATGGTATCATCTGGTAAAGACACCTTCTGCTGTGCGTTGAGAGAATTTAACCCCCCTATTTGATCACGAATTCGCGCCGCAGACTCAAAGTTTAACGACTCTGCGGCTTTGTGCATTTGTTCTGTTAAAATTTCGATTAGTTCCTGAGTCCGTCCTTGGAACACCATCGCAACTTTCTGCACAGTTTGACGATATTCTGTGGGTGAGATTAGCTGTTGACATACACCAGGACAGCGACCTAAATCATAATTTAAACAAGGACGGTCTTTAAACAACGGTTGAGGTCGTTGTCTTAAGGCAAATATGCGTTTCGATAAGTGTAATATTCCTCGTAATAGACCAGAATCAGTGTAAGGGCCGTAATACTTATCTTTTTCTTTTCCTAGCTGACGTTTACGGGTAATAAATATCCGGGGATAATCTTCAGACCAAGTTATACAAACATAAGGATATTTTTTATCATCTTTGAGCAGCACATTAAAATAGGGCTGATGCTGCTTGATTAAATTAGCTTCTAAAGCCAAAGCTTCCGCTTCCGTATCGGTGACAATGAACTCAATTTCTGTCACCTGCTTAACCATTGTGGCGATACGTTCAGTTTTGTTGTAACCATCGCGGAAATAGGAACGAACACGCGATCGCAACTTACGCGACTTACCTATATATATAATGCGATCGCTCCCATCGCGCATAAAATAAACACCCGGTTCTGCGGGAATTTCCGCCAGCCGAGTTTCCAGGCGTTCTGGCTCTTTATAGAGTGGTAGAATCTGAGCAGATATTGTCAAGTCGCTTCGCTCCAATTCAAAAATCAAAAGTAGGAAGGAGTGAAATATAACCTTTTCTAGTCCAATGAGGTAAAAATTTATCTGCGTTTATCTGCGTTTATCTGCGTTTAATTTTGACTGACTGTACCTCACCTGAAATTGCTATATCTAAACTAAATAAATCGTATTCGGCACAATCGGAAAGAAAGCATACTCATACCAAGCAGTCCAGATAAAACTACGAATCCAGCGATCGCGCTTTTGTGGACTTAACTCATACTCAAATGCACCACCAGAGACATCAATCGCCGATAGGTGGGAATTACAACCACAACCATGCTGATAAGTAAAACCATACTTTGAGGCGATACTCTGCACCTTCATTTGCACAGCGAACACTTTACAAGCATGAAGCATAGCATCCCAAGCACGCTTGTGAGAGATATCTCGCTTGTCAAATCTCAAAGCGCGTTCCTCAAAAATATGATCGCGATAAATTGGTGCTAAATGTACATGATAAAAACTAGCTGGGAGTTCATGACCAAACTCAGTGAACAGTTCCCAGCCAATATTTACAACTGGGATTGCATCAACAGCATCAGACCCTTCAGACTCCAAATCCTCCAAAATTGTGGCAAAATCAGGATAATTGTGAATCATGAAATCTTGAGCGTAGAACTCTAAAGTTTCTCGTCCTAATTGTCCGAATAACTGACAAAAAGCAGGTTTGAGAGGAGCGAGTTCTGGACGTTCATGAAATAAGTCAACATCACCCTGAGTTAACTTGTATAAAAACAACTGCGCCATCTCCACATAACTTTGAGGATTGGGGAGTCCAGTAGGTGCTTCTCCCTGAGCAATGTCCTGCCATATAGGAGGAAGTTGATCAACAGCAACAGCATTCTCTCCTGCTATGATGGTGACATTAGGGAATTTAAGCAGCTGCATTAGCAAATCTCCGTAGTAAGTTTGAGGCTTATTTGCGCTGAAAATACTGATAAGCAGCGTAAGCCATTGTGACAACTCCTGTGATGATAGCAGATTCATCCACTTCAAATTCTGGATGATGTAACGGATGATTAATAATGCGGTCTGGGTAGCCCACACCCAAGCGAAACATAGCACCGGGAACGTGTTCCAAATACAAAGAAAAATCTTCCGCACCGAGAGACGATTCTGGTAAAACTTGCACGCGATCGCTACTCCAAGCTTGCTCACCTGCGGATTGGAATAATTGCGTCAGTGCATAATCATTATTGACACCGGGGACACCTTGGTGATAGTTTACCTGATAACCAGCACCATAAGAATGACAGACATTAGCGACAATTCTCTCAATCCAGTTAGGCAGTTGAGTGCGGGTTTCTGGGTGGAGCGATCGCACCGTGCCTAACAACTGTACCTTATCAGCAATCACATTAGCCGCCCTACCACCGTTAATCTTCCCAATACTCAACACCACCGGACGCAGAGGGTTTTGAGTGCGACTAATAGCTTGTTGCAAAGCAGTAACCACCTGTGCAGCAATCCAAATAGCATCAACCGCTTCATGGGGACGCGCACCATGTCCAGATTCCCCAAAAATCAAAATTTCCAAATCATCAGCCGCAGCAGTCAAAGCACCGTAACGCACACCAATAGAACCAGCCGGAATAGAAGGGAAAACATGAACCCCCAAAATCGCCGAGACATTCTGCATCACACCATCGTTAATCATCCAATGTGCGCCTTGGGCAATTTCCTCAGCAGGTTGGAACAAAAACCGCACATTTCCGCCTAACTCCTCAGCAATTTGAGCAAGTATCATTGCTGTTCCCAAACCTACAGTCGTGTGGACATCATGACCGCAAGCGTGCATAACCCCTTCTACCTTAGAAGCATAATCCAACCCAGAGCATTCTTGAATCGGTAAAGCATCCATATCAGTGCGAATTGCCAAAAAATGCTCATCCTGAGTAGAACCTTTAACTTCGCCCACAACACCCGTTTTGCCAACACCCTCTTGTACACGCAAACCACTAGAAGACAAAACACCAGCCACAAAGGCAGCAGTTTGATATTCTTGACCGCTAAGTTCCGGGTGAGAATGAATATGACGACGAATCTCAATCAGACGGGGTGCTAGTTTTGCGGCTAAGTCTTTAATACGGGTCAGCATTGCTTAATATTAATGTACAGGCTTTGTTCCATGATAAGTGGGTAGTCAGAAGTAGGAAGTAGAGGTTGAGCAATACTAAACCCTCTCAATTCTCTCTGCGCCTCTGCGCGACGGACACTTTGCTCAAGTCGGCAAAGCCGCCCACGCAAGTGTCCTCCTCTGCGTGAGAACTCATTAATTTACTCACCAAAGCCCGAAAACCTATGGATTAATAATCAAACTTAAATCCAGAACAAACCCAGGTAAAACATCTTCCCCAGAAACTTGCGGAGGTTGTTCAAAAGAGAAATTAATCGTTTCCACCGCCACACCAGGGCGATAAATTTCCACCAACGGCGTGTAAGGATCTAACAACCAACCCAAACGCGCCCCATTATCCCGATACTCCTGCATTTTAGCCCGTAAAGCCTTTAAAGAATCGGTTTCAGAACGCAATTCAATCACAAAATCAGGACAAAGTGGCGGAAAACGCCGCCTTTGTTCAGCCGTCAAAGCTTCCCACCGTTCCAACTTCACCCAAGCCGCATCCGGGGAACGAAAAGCACCATTAGGTAAGCGAAACTCAGTAGAGGAGTCAAACACTTTTCCTAGATTGACTTGTTCATTCCAATTGTAAAGTTTAGCCGTTAAACCAGAATTTCTAATGCCGCTTTCGCCGCCAGTAGGTGGCATAATAATTAACTCTCCTTCTGCGGTAAGTTCGATGCGCCATTTGTCATTGGCGATGCAAAGTTGATAAAACTGCTCATCGGTTAAACCTACGGCTGGTGGTATGTGGAGGGTGACAGTTTCCATAAGTATTTTGCCAATAGGGTTTATTTTATTATTGCTTACCCCTCCGATTTGAGCGTTCAGCGTTCGCGTAGCATCTCGCACAGAAGGCTTAAGCTTCTGGAGGAAGACGCTACGCGAACGGCTATCACAGAAATTTACACTCTACTGAATTTTAAATATTTATGTCTTAAGCAATACAATTCTTCTGTAAAAGGTGATATTATATGCAGCTAATATCAAGTTAAAAAGAAATTAGTTAATTCATCAATACAGATGCCATGAAAAGATGTTTTGATCAATGTATAGCTTTTTGTGTGACAACAGTTTCTACTGCAATGGTTACTACTGCTATTAGTGTAAGCAGTATGTTGCCAGCAGATGCGGAAACCTTTCTTATACAAGGATTATTCAATGACAATCAACCATTTTCAGGCTCTTTTGTAACTGATCAAGATGGCGTGCTGGTAAATTATGAAATTAATGTTGGTAGCTCTATAATTCCCACACCATATGGTGATGTGACTCTCGATCCTGTAACTTATAATCCAACTTTTTGTGATCAGTACGCAAACTATGACGGCTATTGTGGCATTGATGGAATGATTGATAATTCTACATCCTTAAAGCTGATTTCTTATTGGGGAAGTGGAAGTAATTATTTTTCAAGAGATTTTACTTTGAATTTCTTGAACAGTTTACCTACATACAACAACACAATTAATGGTAATGCTTTTGAGTCCTTTTTCTGTTCGAGATGCGGTGGAAATGTAGAAACAGGTTTTGAAAGAAGCGGAACTGGAACTATATCTGCTGTCCCTGAACCATCAATCAATTTGGCTGTATTGACTACTGGTATTTTAGGAACAACAATAATATCTAAAAGACGAAAATATTGGCGAAATAAGCAACAGCAAACTGAGAAATTCAGTAACTAAGCACAAATAAACCGAACTATTTGACATCCTCCCCCGTTTTCTATGGGGGAGGATGTCAATTTTCTCCAACAGTTATGATCACAATAGAGCCAGGTTAAGCACAGATATAATTCTTCAGTGACATTGGTGCAGGTCAAAAATGGTAACAGTTGTTGTGATAATTAATACCCTAATCTCAATCATGCTGCTGTGCTTGGCTGGGGTGCTGTGGCAATTGAAACGAAAAATTGCATTTATAGGCGATCGCCTGACTGCCTATGAACGCTGTAGCCATGCTTTACTATATAAAGCACCCGAAAATATCTATCTTGGACAGCAGAACCTTGAGAATTTGCGCCAAAGTAACCAAGCACTACAATTACAAATTCAACAAGTACGGCAAATTATCAGCATCCTGTTGCTAGGACAACGTACTTGGCGGCGTTATGTTCGTCAACAGAGATAAAAAATATCCACAAACTAAAGCAACATTCCTCACTGCTATATTGTCACCATAAATTAACTCGCTAAAATCAATTCAGACTTGCCAGCTTGCAAGGAGAGCAAACCCACCTACAATGGGTTAAAGGAGAGAAACAATTAAGATGTCTAATAACCGTTCTGGAATATTTATTGGCGGTTTAATGCTAGGAACTGCCATTGGTGCTTTAGCAGGATTACTAGCAGCACCACGCACAGGGCGCGAAACCCGTAAACTTTTGAAAAAATCCGCCGATGCTATCCCAGAATTGGCGGAAGATTTATCAACAAGTGTACAAATTCAAGCTGACCGTCTTTCTGCTAGTGCTTTGCGAAATTGGGATGAAACTTTAGATAGACTGCGGGAAGCGATCGCAGCTGGTGTAGATGCTAGTCAGCGAGAAAGCCAAGTCTTGAAAAAGCAAAAAACAACCCCAGACTCAGACACACTTCCCCAAGAATTAGAACAATCATAAATCTGGTGACATAGCATATAAATTGCATACAGTCAAGGGTTTATGTGTAATTTTTAATGTTTATATTTTAAACTTGAATTGTTGATAACCGTGGTTGACCCCCTGTTTTGGTTGGGATTCTCGATACTGTTAGTTGCTGCCAGTCTGACAGCCGTGTTGGTAGCAGCCATACCAGCTGTGCAGGAGTTAGCGAGGGCTGCTCGCAGTGCCGAAAAATTATTTGATACGCTCTCACGAGAATTACCTCCCACCTTAGAAGCCATCCGCAGCACAGGCGTAGAAATTACAGACTTAACCGATGATGTGAGTGAAGGAGTCAAAAGCGTCGGACAGGTTGTTAAACAAGTTGATCAAAGTCTAGATACTGCGAAAAAACAAGCGCAAAATGTGCAAATAGGTACACGCAGCATTGTTGTAGGCGTAAAAGCCGCATGGAAAAGCTTTACCCGTCAAAAACCCACAAGGCGAACAGTTGTTGAGCGTCTACAAATGACTGAACAAGCTCCACTCACATCACGCGACAGAGAAACATTTAAGTCAGAAAATCGCCGCACCAAAACAGAAGCCTATCGTGATTAGAGGATGAGGGAGCGCAGGAGAAAGAACTTTTACCGAGTCCCTTCCAGTCCCTAATCCCCAATCCCTTCCTAAGAACCTTTGCTTTCACACCTAAGATTAGAGTAAAGTAAACAAGTGTAACGAAGTCTCACTTTTTCCGTAGTCTTTTAAAGCAACTTGTTCACATCTACTGTTTATATTTGTATAAAAACGTCCATGCAGTCTTGTTTTTGGCGCAAAATCTTAGTATCTATTACAGTATTTTTCTTGGCTGGGTCACTGTGGCTGATGAATCCTTCCTCAGCACTGGCTTATGACAATCCCGAATTGTTACCTGATTATTTCACCCCGATTGTGGACTTAGCTAAGGCTCTCCCAGACCCCCAGGAAGAAAAGCTAATTGAGGAAATTAACCAATTTGAAGCGGATACTGGTTGGAAACTGCGGGTATTGACTCAGTATGACCGTACCCCAGGTAGAGCAGTCATCAATTATTGGGGTTTGGATGACAAAAGTATACTCTTGGTTGCTGATTCCCGTGGTGGCAACATCCTCAGCTTTAGCGTTGGTGATGCGGTTTACGAACTTTTACCCCGGACTTTCTGGATAGAATTACAAACTCGCTTTGGTAATTTATATTTTGTACGTGAACAAGGGGAAGACCAAGCGATTTTACAAGCTTTAGGTTCTGTGAAGGGCTGTTTACTCAAGGGTGGTTGCACCGTCGTTCCGGGTTTACCTAGAGAACAATGGATTTTAACATTAATTACCTCTATCATTGGGGGGATTATTTGTGGATTTGCAGCGCAACCCCGCACTGAAGAACAAGTTGTAGCTTGGCAATGGGCGTTAATTTTCTCGCCTTTGTGGGGAATTTTGTTCATCGCCTTCGGAATTGGGCCAGTAGTGACACGTACCAGTGATTGGTTGCCTTTAGTGCGTAACATTTCCGGTTTTCTCATCGGTGCTTTGGTTGCTTACCTGTCACCTGTGTTTAGTCGTCCTTCTTCTAGTGCGAATTCTTGATTGGGGACTGGGGATTGGGGATTGGGGACTGGGTGAAAATTCTTCTTCCTCCGCTTCCTCTGCTTCCTCCACTTCTTCCTCATAGTTCGCACCAGCTGTTAAGCTGAAAGCTAGTTTTTCAGCACTGAATAGCAATGGAATGGCACGTAACTGATGCTCAAAGTTTAGCAATTATTGATAGGGAGATTGGCGATCATGTCCTCTCGCCCGCAGAGTATGAGATTGTGCGGCGGGTAATTTATGCTACGGCTGACTTTGAGTATAAGTATTTAATTCGGTTTTCTGAGCGTGCATTACAATCTGGTGCAGCAGCATTGGCGGCACGTACTACTATTGTGGTAGATGTGCCGATGGTGCAATCAGGTATTGCCTACGCTGTTCAAAATACTTTTGCTAATGCAGTGTATTGCAGCACGGAAACGATCACCCGTCCCCAAACCGAAAAGACTCGTGCAGCTTGGGGAATCGAAACTCTCGCCAAGCGTTACCCAGAGGGGATTTTTATAGTAGGTCAAGCACAAACCGCATTAACAACTCTGGTAAATTTAATCGAAGCAGAAGAAATTCATCCGGCTTTAATCATTGCTACACCTGTGCTATTCTTCGATGAGGATGATGCTAAAATCCGCTTGCAAGATTCCCTCGTGCCTAATATTACAATTGATACCCGTAAAGGTAATGCAGTTGTAGCAGCTGCGATCGCTGACGGTTTGATAGACTTAGCATGGCAAGCTTACGGGCTGAATAAGCGGGTGTAGGGGTGTAGGGGGCAGGGAACAGGGGGAGAAGACTGTTACCCAGTCAACTATCAACCATCAACTATCAACAGCTATTCTTCAATTCTGCGGCGGCGAGGTCTTTCTTGTCTTGTTTGTCGGGCTTCGCGTAGACGGTTACTCACTTCATCAAAAAAATCTCGTCTAATATAAGGGTAATCACTCACCCAGATATCACGACTGGGAATATAGACATCACTAAAGTCATCAATGCTGCTCAAATCTGGGCGATTTGACATGACAATCATTTCAGCTATTTGACCACGGGCAATTGCTTTATGAAAAGGACGCAGTGGTGCTTCTAGTTCCACTGTAAATCCTGTATTGTCGCCAACTTCGATGTTAATGCGTTTCTCCCGGTTCTCGACAATGACTAATTCGCCTTTACTGTTGACGGTTTCTTGTTTGCCAATTAACTTGTCTGTAATCCACCAATCCAAAATTCGACCACGGAAAAAGCCACTGTATTTGTAACGGCGACATTTGGCGTTGCGTATACTCGCCTGGAAAATTGGATACCACCACCAAAATAGTGCGGCGATGATTCCCAGGAAAAATAATATGGGGTTAGACGCTAACCGAAATACTACTTTTACCAGCAGAATTACAGCTACGATGACTACAGAAATTAATAGACGTTGCAAAAAATTAGAAAACTTCCCCCAATAATACTTGTACTGTGGGCCAGTGGCAATTAGGGGAATGATTTGTTCAAATTTCTGACGAGTCAGTGGCACTAACATGAGTGAGAATTGGTAATTTAGAGAATTTTTTCTAAACCATATACTAATGACTTTAACTGCAATACTTTGCGAATTGCTAGTAATACTCCTGGCATATAACAGGCGCGATCGCTCGTATCATGGCGTAAAGTATAAATTTGTCCCGGTGCGCCAAAAATCACTTCTTGATGGGCTATCAGTCCCGGCAAGCGTACACTATGTATTCTAATACCTTCTTGGGCTAAACTGCCTCTAGCTCCCGGTATTTTCTCCGTTTCTTCCACAACGGCAGGGTTAAAAGTTTTACCCATCTCTGCGAGTAATTGCGCGGTTTGAATGGCAGTACCGCTAGGCGCGTCAGCTTTTTGGTTATGGTGCAGTTCGATAATTTCTACATGATCAAAATATTGAGACGCTGTAATAGCGGCTTGTTGTAGTAGCACCACCCCAATAGAGAAGTTAGGAATAATTAAACAACCAGTGCTGGCTTTTTCGGCAAAGTCTGCCAATTCTTGAATTTGTTCTGGACTTAACCCGGTAGTACCCACTACAGGACGAATTCCATAGGCGATCGCACTGCGAACATTATCATAAACTGAATCAGGATGCGTAAAGTCTACAATCACCCCTGGCGGCCCTTGTCTTTCTCCAGCCACATACCCTAACATCGGTTCTAATTGGTCTGTAATCGGAACTTCTAACGGTTCTCCTAAACCCGCCAGTTCCCCAGCATCTTTACCTTGATGTTCTGGGCTGCGGTCAATTGCACCCATTAAATTTAAGTCTGGTGCTTGTGCTACCGCTTTCACCACTTCGCGACCCATTTTACCAGCCGCACCATTCACAATCACAGGTATAGGAGCTTGATTCGTCATAATTAAACAGCCCAATTCGCCAAATATTAGACAATTTATCTTACCAAGCCGTGGTTCTCTTACTGCTACATCTTACCGGAATTTTCCCAACCCAGGGTTAGTTCCTCTGCGGGTTTAGCCTACTATTACAGCTTACTTGCTCCTAGATGTCCTATACAGTTAATGTTGTTTAATACACAGTGAAAGTGAGTATTAACTATTTATTTTTTACCCGAATATATTCCTGTGATATTCATCAGAAAAATTTTCTGGTTATTTTTGGATTGAAAATCTTTTTACAGGTTTTAAAATTCAATAAAAAAAACCAGAGAGTAGATTCTCTGGTTGATAGATACAGACACAACAATCAATAATGAGATTATTTACTTTAGCATGGTGTAAGTAGAGATACCATCTGGAATCGGGCAAAATCTGCGGTTTTTTTCGCTGTTTATTTTCTACCTGTTGATACTAAAATCTACCCAGGTTATGCAGTCCTAAAATAATACCTGCTCCTAGTACATGACCAAAAGCTGTAGTTGCTAATAAGCCGGGTACACCAAAGCCACCGAAGAAATTGGCAGATGGTAAAGCTGGCTCGGAACTGGGATACTTAATAGTGAATTTGCCAAAAGCAATAGCAAAGATATTGGCAATAATCATGATAATCCCAATTGTGGGACTCCATTCCAGGGGTGTGGTTGCCGCAGCGAGTAAGGTTGAAGTTAACACCTGAATTAAGCTCCTGAAATTTATTCATTCATTGCAATATCATCTGCAATATCCCGCAATAAATTCAAGAGAATTTCCCATTTTGCAGCATTATTTAACATTCTTTTTCAATCCTTAATACAATGGGGGAAATTAACTCAGTCGTGAGGTTTGTTTGGGGCGTAAAAACACGATTTGATATCACATATTTGAGATGAATTGTGTTTTTGTAATTACATAGTTATAAATCTTAATAAGTAAAATAGATAAGACTTACGCAAGTGAATGTCTTGTAGGGTGCGTCAGAATGTTTAAATGCTGTCAATAAACGTATTTTTGATATCTGACGCACCCTACTAATATGCTTGATGTGGCTGGCGTGGCGTAGCCATAGATGCACCAAATCAATAATGTAGAGACGTTGCATGCAACGTCTCTACATGAATAAAACATTACGCCTAAACCCCACTCCCTACACCCGGCATTGATTGAAAGATAGGCGATCGCTCTCCAGATAATCTAAACTCAAAGGAAGACCGATTTATTCTCAACTGCTGCTATGTCTTCAACTTTAGACTCTTTACCACCTGCACTAGCTAAAATTGTTCAGCGTTTTCAACGGGCGACAGACCAAAGAAGACGTACTGAACAGTTAATTGCCTACGGTAACAAACTCAAGGATTTTCCTGAAGCTGACAAACTACCGGAAAATAAAGTTCCTGGCTGTGTTTCTCAGGTTTACATCACTGCGTCGCTTGATGATGGTAAGGTGGTTTACCAGGCTGACTCGGATGCTTTCATCAGTAAAGGTATGGTTGGTCTGTTGATTGAAGGCTTAAATGGACTAACTCCCACAGAAATTTTAGAACTGACACCAGATTTCATTCAAGCTACTGGTTTAAATGTGAGTCTCACCCCTTCCCGCGCTAATGGTTTTTATAACATTTTTAAAACAATGCAAAAAAAAGCGTTGGAATGTAAGTTAGACCTGCCAAACTAAAAGTATTGTGTACACACCACATATTTAGTGCGATGTCTACCAGTTTATTATCACCCTCTGACACTACTGGATTTGGTGGAATAGTTAAAGAATATGCTTGGCAATGGCAAAACCAACCATTGCGCGTTGTTTATGAAACTCTGGGCAATGGTTCACCCATATTACTGTTGCCAGCTTTTAGCAGCGTTTCCACCCGTGCAGAAATGGCACAATTAGCCAAACTACTATCTCCCCATTTTCAAGTAGTGGCTGTAGACTGGCCAGGATTTGGGCAATCTTCACGCCCTAGTTTAGATTACCGACCAGAAATTTATCAGCAATTTTTGGCGGATTTCGTGCAAGCTGTGTTTACTACCCCGATAATTGTCATAGCGGCTGGTCATGCTAGTAGTTATGTGTTGCAATTAGCGCATCAACAGCCAGATACTTTTTCCAAGATGGTTTTAGTTGCACCGACTTGGCGCGGCCCTTTACCGACAATGGGGGCAAATCCACAAGTAGGTGGTATAGTTAGGGGATTGGTGCGATCGCCTATTTTGGGTCAAATCCTCTACAAACTCAATACTACACCCTCATTCTTAAGATTTATGTATCGTCGCCATGTTTTTGTCGATACAGCCAAACTTACACCCAATTTCATCGCCCAAAAATGGCAAACAACCCAAAAACCAGGGGCTAGATTTGCTTCTGCGGCTTTTGTCACAGGAAATATTGACGCAGTACACAATCAATCAGATTTTCTCGCCTTGGTAGAGTCTTTAACTGTTCCCCTGATGGTAATCATAGGAGAATCTAGCCCCCCCAAATCCCGCGCCGAAATGCAGACTGTCGCCGCACTTCCAAAAGTGAGTAGCGTTGTACTTCCCGGTTCTTTGGGAATGCACGAGGAATACCCACAAGAAGTGTTTGCAGCAATTGACGATTTTCTGCACGCGCCACAAAATTAGATCCTGGTATCGCCAACTTGGGAGAAATTAATGCACAGATGCACATTCAATTGTCACTGTGCATCTTTGTTCATTGGGGGTTATATTGTCAAACCAATTCCGCTAGCAGCAAAATCAGCAACGGTTTTCTGAGAAAATTCATGAGTAGCGATCGCCTGTAACATTGCCAATGGTAAAGTCAGATGATGCGCCCCAGCTTGTAACGATGCTGCTGCTTCTTCTGGTGATTTGATACTAGCTGCCAATATTTCTACATCACTACCTTTAAGGATACTGGCCATGTCTCGCACTAAAGCAATACCATCACCTAACAAACGTGTGGCACGATTAACATAGGCTATAGCAATTTTCGCCCCCGCTTCCTTTGCCACCGCAGCCTGTGCGGGGCTATAAATACCTGTGACAGAACAGGTAATTTCTGGTGAGAGAGTCGCCACAACTTCAAAACCTAGAGGTGTGGCGGGAATTTTCAAGATTGTTTGTGAACCAATAATTTCAAATGCTTTTCTGCCTTCTGCTACCATGCCTTGTTTATCTGCGCTCAATAGTTGGTAGTATAATGGCCCCGAAGTCAAAGCCACCAATGTTTTTAGGGTGGTTTCCGGTGGGGTTTCTGCTTGTGCTAATAAGGTAGGATTAGTGGTAATACCTTTCACCCAACCCCAATGTTGAACAATTTCCGCTTCGGATGCGATCGCTGAATCTAAATAAAGTGCCATAATCAACCTTGATCAACTCACCCTCAAATTTTATGGCGATTGGGCAGTTTCCTGTAATGGCGAGGGGTTAATTTGTCACCCGTCACCCAGTACACAGAAAAAGATAAAAAGACTTATCATAGGTGATAATGATTATCCATAAGGTGAGATAAGAGGCTTTAATATGGTGGCTGACGTAATCTCAGATTCAGTTCCCGTTACTGTTTTGACTGGCTATTTAGGAGCAGGGAAAACAACTCTACTCAATCACATCCTCACCTACGAACACGGTAAAAAAGTGGCTGTGATCGTCAATGAATTTGGGGAAGTAGGCATTGATAATCAATTAGTTATTGATGCCGATGAAGAAATATTTGAAATGAATAATGGCTGTATTTGTTGTACAGTTCGGGGTGACTTAATTCGCATCATCGGTAATTTGATGAAGCGGCGTGATAAGTTTGACCATTTAGTGATAGAAACAACCGGATTAGCTGACCCTGCGCCAGTAATTCAGACATTCTTTGTTGATGAAGATATGCAAAGTCAACTGTCTTTAGATGCTGTGGTGACAGTAGTTGATGCCAAGCATATCTGGCAGCATTGGGAAGCAGACGAAGCCCAAGAACAGATTGCGTTTGCCGATGTCATTTTACTAAATAAAACAGATTTAGTTACACCTGAAGAATTAGAAGAATTAGAAAAACGAATTCGGTCAATGAATGCGATGGCGAAAATCTACCGCACTCGTAACTCAGAATTATCAATGGATGCTTTATTAGGTGTGAAAGCCTTTGATTTAGACCGCGCTTTAGAAATTGATCCAGATTTCTTGGGTGAAGATGCCCACGAACATGATGATAGTGTTTTTTCTGTGGCGTTAGTAGAAGAAGGCGCAGTTGATGGGGAAAAATTAAACGCTTGGCTAGGGGAATTATTGCGGACTCAAGGAACTGATATCTTCCGCATGAAAGGAATATTAAATATTGCTGGCGAAGATAATAGATTTGTCTTTCAAGGTGTACACATGATTTTTGATGGTAGACCTGATAGACCTTGGAAAGCTACCGAAAAGCGGAAAAATGAACTGGTTTTCATCGGTCGTAATCTTGATGAAGCCCAATTGAAACAAGATTTTCGTGCTTGTATAGCTTAATTTAGGGACTGGGGACAAATCAATTCAAAATTCGTCTTGAAAAGTTTCCTACGGCGGGAAACCCGCCTACAGAACTTTTCGCAAAATTCTTGCATTAAAGAATTTTGGGTCAAAATGCTCCCCTGTTCCCTATTCCCTATTCTCCATTCCCTATTCCCTGTCAATATATGAACCCTACAACTAGCAAAAATAAAGAATTTGAACAACACTATTCAGGAACATTAGCAGATTATGTGACTGCGATCGCCTGGTCGCCCACAGGTGACACCTTAGCCGCTACTTCTGCGGCTGGGGAAGTGGTACTATGGCAAGATGGCGCAATCACAACTCTACAAACTGCTCACGGTCAATCTGTAGACTGCGTGGCTTTCTCTCACGATGGTCAATTTTTAGCAGTTGGCGGACAAGATGGCCGGGTGAAAATTTGGCGCGGACAGGAATTAATTGCAACTTTAGAAAATGCACCCGCTTGGGTAGATAAGCTAGCTTGGAATCATGTTAATAACCAGTTGGCTTTTAGTTTAGGGCGTTATGTTCAAGTTTGGGATGCTGATAGTGGTGAGGTGGTTGTCACCCTAAATTTTGCTGACTCCTCGGCATTGAGTATTGATTGGCGAATTGATGGGCAATATTTAGCTATTGGTGGCAATAAAGGTGTCAAAATTTGGCACTCTCAAGATTGGGATGAAGAACCTTATATTTTGAGTATGCCGACAGTTAGCGTGGCTATGGCTTGGTCAACCGATGGTAAATTCCTCGCCTCTGGGAATATGGATCGCAGCGTCAGCGTTTTAGAATGGGATAATCCCGACCCTTGGGTGATGCGTGGCTTCCCTGGTAAAATTCGTCAATTGGCTTGGTCAGAAATTTATACCAACATCGGTGCGCCATTATTAGCTAGTTCCAGTGTAGAAGGGATTGTAGTCTGGGAAAAGCTAGAGGATGAAAACTTAGGTTGGGAAGCGCGAGTTTTGACTAATCATGTGGGTGTGATTAATGCGATCGCCTTTGCACCTCAAAGTTTTACCTTAGCTTCGGCGGCGACAGATGGCTGGTTATGCTTGTGGAACAAAGCCAAAAAAGTATCACAAATTCTCACAGGTGTCGCTGATGGTTTTTCTACCTTAGCTTGGCATCCCCAAGGTAAACTATTAGCCGCAGGTGGTGACAAAGGTGAAATCTTGATTTGGTCAAAGGTACTACGTGGACAAGGCTTTGGGCGTGGTTAAGTTAGTGACTAAAGTTGAAGCTATTCTAGAAAATTGGCTATGCTTTATCAACAGCACTTGTTAATATCTGAAGTATGAACCTCGTCAAACTGTTTTTGCTCACCTGTCCTGTCATTATCTCATCTATCCTGCTAGCAGCCAACCCAGCCCATGCTAGTATAAAACCTACATTTGCTACCCCAGAAATTACGGTGGAATATGTGCAACCATTGTCTGCGATCGCAACCCCCCATGTAGCCCCAGCATCTAATCCTATCATCGATCAACTCGGTTGTAGTTGCGCTCAATGTGTTAAACCTAAATTTGAACTTTTACAAGGAAAACTTCCATCTGTTCATTTTTAATCACGGTGAAAAAATATTCTATTAGGCACAGTTTTCTGTGCCTTTACTGTTTATATTTTTTTGGTTTTACTCAAATCAAATCAAAAAATGATAGTAAAAATAACATAAATAACACTACAAACATTTTAGTCATGGCAAAATAAAACCATACTAAAACCAGAGCAGAGTCACAATTTTTCATTCATCAATGATAACTATTTTACATTAAACTTTAACTAAATATGTCAAAAAAAATACTAAAACTTCCTTCATTAAAATTGATATTATTGTTGTTATCAATGGGATTGTTTGGCTGTGGAAATCAAGCTGTAAATACATCCTTCACCAAAACATCTGCTATTGCTAATGAAAATCTTCCCCAGGTTGTAGCTACGACAAGCGTACTATGTGATTTAGTTAAACAGGTTGCAGAAAATACAATTAATCTTACCTGTTTAATTCCTCCTAATACTGATGCTCAAGATTATCAACCAAAACCAGAAGATAGCACAGCTATTGAGCAAGCTAAATTAATTTTCTACAATGGCTACAATCTAGAACCAGAATTAATCAAATTGATTACAGCCACAGAAAATAAATCACCTAAAATAGCTGTGAGTCAAGTTGTACTTTCTCCGCGACGACAATCTCAAGGAAATACCAGAACAATCACCAATCCTTATATTTGGCATAATCCGAAAAACGCCATCAAAATGGTAGAAGTTATTAGTAGTAACTTAAAAAAATTAGAACCCAGTAATGCAGAGATTTATCAAGAAAATAGCAAACGGATGCAAACGGAACTCACACAAATAGATAATTGGATTAAATCAAGAGTTGCTACTATTCCTCAAGATAAGCGCAGATTAATTACCACTACCAACGCCATAGATTATTTTACAAAAGCCTATGGTATTCCCTCGGCTAGTTTAGGTACAGAACAACCAGCAACAAATCAACGCATCACAAATTTAGTCAGGTATATTCAAAATAATAGAGTTCCAATAATTTTTGCAGAGGCAAAAGTTAACCCAGAGTTAATAGAGTCTATCGCTACAGAAGCAGAAGTCAAATTATCAGAAAGACAACTATATACTAAAGGACTAGGAGAAGCAGACAGTGATGCTAGTACCTATCAAAATATGCTGTTTGCCAACACACGCACCATTGTTGAGGGTTTAGGTGGAACTTACTTAATTTTTCCCCCCAGAATTCAACAATCTCAACGTTAGGTTTGTATTACTTCGATTCTGATAGTGATTTCCAGATTAATGCTGTTTTCTCCATCTCTTTAATGAATCCATCTTTCCCATCCATATATCCGTTAATATCGTTGAGATACTGCTGGACTAACTGACGTTTTAATTCACTATATTTCTGTGCAATTTCAGGGTGAGCAATCATATAATCTCTAAATGCCAAGTGTCGTTTTACCTCTGGTGTACAAACCTCAAAAGTATGAACATGATGGGTTCTTTTACCAGTTGCATCATCTTTGCGAAAATAACGACGGCCTGGTATTCCAAATTCACCCATGACGGCATAACCTAATGCTGTCATAGCTGAACTTTGTTCATCCACCTTGATAATGTCCTTCACCTCAACCAAAATATCAATAATAGGCTTGGCATAGATATGAGGAATTGCTGTGCTGCCAATATGGTGAATAGCAACTAAATTGTCACCGAAAACTGGTGCAATCAGCTTTGCTTCATCCTCAAATTTGCTACGCCAAATAGGATTGTGGGGTAAAACTTCTACTTTCATGGAAATTTACCAAAAAATAAATTTATCTAGTCATAATCAAACTCTCTTGTAGGGTACTTCATAAGAGATAATTTAGTCAAAATTGATAGATTTTCCACCTCTGACGCACCCTACTAATGTGTTAGTTGCGTAATACCAATTCTCTATGAAGTCTCACCAAATCAATGATGTAGAGACGTTGCATGCAACGTCTCTACAGTGCGAAATAAAGTGCATCTATGGCTACGCCACGCAAGCTACATCAAGAAACGGTATAATTCCTGAAGTAATTTAGCGGACAATTAAGCGATTTGAGGATAAGCAACAGAAACTCTCGGTTTAATAATCGCTGGTACAATTTTTTCACAGGCCATTCTTGCACCTGATAAATTTCTGGCTGTCGGGCCTATTTGTAAAGCCGCTAACCCTCCCATCAGAAATAATTCACAACCAGGCCAACGTAGACAATTATCTAATACAGGTAAGCCGTTGACTATAGGAATGGGGTAAGTATTCACAATTTCTGTTAATAATGGTTCTGCGGTGACATCAAATTTACTACCAGTAGAAAGCCAAATGCGATCGCACTCATATTGACTACCATCACTGCATTTTACCTGCCAATGATTGCCTAACCATTCAGCCGCAACAATTTGGCAATATTCATCTATTCTCCCATAACCAGCACGCACCGCCCGACGTAGTTGCAGAGCCATTGCAGGGGTGACAGAACCACCATTACGCGCTTGTTGAATAATTTCCCAACGCTTTTGATAATCTGATTCGGCAAAAAATCCCTTTAAGTATTTTGGCCCTAACCAACCGGGTTCAGCATCAAATAATTTAGCTTGCAACTGTCGCCGCATGATTAACTGGACTTTCGCACCACGGTTTATCGCACCTACTGCTAAATGTCCACTGGTTAAACCACCACCAACTATTAATACTCTCTCACCAGTTAAATGTAATTGTCGTAAATCTATATGCTGTGAGTGACACAATTTGTCTGGGGGATACTCTGATTTAATTTGATTTACCCAGTCAGGAATTTGTAGTTGGCTGTTATTTGCAGCTAGTACCACCCGCCGTGTGATGATTGACTTTCCATCTTGCAACCACAGACGAAAACGCTGATGTAAAGGTTCAACTCGTGTAACTGTAGCTGGTACAACTAAATCCTGTACATCCCAACGGCGAATCACATCATGACACAAGTCTTCAAATAGCCGAGTTCCTGGTAAGTCGTAGGGGGGAAATAATTCTTGGGGACGGGACTCAGCAAATTTCCGTAAGGCGAAGGGGTTAGGATCAGGATGGTGTACCGCAGGCGATCGCAAATGTGGTATTTCTAAAGCTGCAAACTGCTGTTGCCATCGACTTAACCATCTACCACTAGGATCAAACACCAAAAATCTCCCTAGCATCTTTTGGCGTTTTTGCAACAAATGAGTTGCAAATGTTAACGCATGAGGGCCAGCACCAATAATTGCTAAGTCAATTTTGCTGGGTAACTGTGGTGGAGTAGTTGCCATAGCCGAGTCATTGGGATATAACGATAATCGTTATCATTGTAATCTCACATCTAGTTAACTGGCATTTCCGAACAACTAACCCCATCACATAGACTAAAAAATCTAGGCAACCGTTACCATCCCCAACTACCGGGTATACCCTTAAACGGGCCGACAATATCGCTAGTTATCCAACCACCGTAAAAGTTTCCTGGTTGGGGTTCTACCTGTTCCCCATCTACATAACAAGCATCCATTACATGAGCATAAAAAGCTACATGATCCTTGAGAGATGCAAAAGCTGGTGTAGGACTAGGATAAAACCAAGCTGCATTTTGCGCCATCTTCTCGCCTACGCGGATTGTATAATAATTAGCGCGCCCCTTCCACTCGCAAAAACTAGACTGTGGTGTTAACAGCAGATGTTCCATTTTGATATCCGCCGGGGGGATGTAGTAAGAGGGTGGATGGCTGGTTTCTAAAATTCGTTTGGCGTTGCGGGTATCTACGATAACTACGCCATTAAAAATTACCTGAATGTGTTTGTTAGTGTCTTCCAAGCGAGGGGGACGGGGATAGTCCCAAACTGACTCTTGTCCGGGTTGGGGTTCAATGCGTTGAGGATACATATACAATTCAAAATTCAAAAGAAAGTCATTAGTTATTAGTTATTAGTCATTAGTCATTAGTCATTAGTTTTTCTCCCTCCTCTACTCCCTATTCCCCACTCCCTACTTCCTGTGTTCCTATCAACTATCTTACTTGTTTCAAACTCTCAACTTGATTGGTGAACAACTCAGTAAACAGACTCATCACTGTTCTTTCTTCTCTAACTTTGATGTTAGCACTCAAAGACATACCTGATTGCAAGGAAATCTTTCGGTCTTTAATGTCTAGATATTGTTTATCTAACTGAATTCTGGCAGGGAATCTATAAAATTTATAGGTTTCATCCGGCGGTAGTGCATCAGAAGCGATATCAAGTAATTCTCCTTTAATATCGCCGAACTCGCTAAAAGGAAATGAGTCAATTCTGACATCGGCTTTCATTCCCTTACGCACAAAACCAATGTCTTTATTGGTGATGAAAACTTCCGCCACAAATTTATCGTTAGGGACAATTTGTAGTAATTTTTGGGTGGGGTTAGCTACAAAACCAGGGGCTTTTGCTTGTAAATCAAAAATAGTTCCGGAGACGGGGGCGCGGAGTTCTTGATATTTAAAGTTTAATTGGGCTTGAGAAATTTTGCTGTTGACATCTGCCAAATTTTGCTCATTATCTAGCACAATTTTCATAAATTGGCTGTCAATATCAGCAATACGTTTTTTGTTATCGGCTATTCTTTCTAAGATGGTTTTATCAGAAGCGGCGACAGTATTGTAAACTTGTTGCTGATTTTTTTCAATATCTAACTGAAGACGCTTCTTTTCTTCAACTAATTGGGCTACCTCTGCGGCCAGATTTTGGACTCTTTGTTGTTGATTGAGATACTGTAATTTAGAAATACCACCTTCTTCAGCCAGGATTTTGAGATTATCGAAGATATTTTTTTGGATAACTAAACTTGCTTGTGTATCTTGAAGTTTGACTTCAGTTTGAGTTAGTTGTTTCCGAATTTTGGCAACTTCTAACCGCGCCGCAGCAGCACGAGTTTCTAATTCTTGTCTAGCAACTGCTAGTTGTTGCAGTTCATCTCTATCTAATCCTATTCCTGGGGTGTAGTTTCTTAATTGAGTACGCAGTAACTCATTGTCTGCGACTAAAGCCGCCCGACTTCTTAATAAAAATACTGCATCCCTAGGTAATTGACTGCGGAGAAATTCTAGCTCTGAAGTCATGTCAGATGTAGAATTCATTAACCGCCGATAAATTTGATTTTGCTGCATTAAGGAACTGCGAATTTTATTTAAAGCATTTAATTGTGCAACGGTGGCGACAGTTTCAAAAGTTAATAGTAAGTCTCCTTTTTGAACTTTATCTCCATCTTTAATAAAGACTTCTTTGATAACACCATTTACAGGTGCTTGTACTTCTTTGACAGTTCCCTCTGGCTTTAATTGGCCAGTGGCAGGTACTACCTGCTCAATTTTGGCGAAATATGCCCAAGTAATGCCAAAACAAGCTAAAATCATCAATGTTACCATGATGGTGCGTGACCACACCGGAGATTGGCGTAGGACAACGGATTGCTCAAATTCTTCACTAACTATCAAACCCTGATTAGGGTTCTTCACTAGAGATGTGACAAGTTGAGCATCAGCTTTGACAGCTTTATCGTGCTTGCCGTTACCATTATTACCATTTAGGCCGCTATTGAGTTGAGTCATAGTAATTTGTTGATTGTTGACTGTTGACTGTTGACTGTTGACTAATGACTAATGACTAATGACTACAAATTGACTTCTTGCTGTTGATATAGGTAGAAATAATGACCTTTCGCCGCCATTAATTCTTTATGTGTTCCTTGTTCAATGACTTTTCCTTTGTCCATCACCACGATGACATCGGCGTGACTGACGGTGTTGAGGCGGTGGGTGATAAAGAAGACTGTGCTACCTTGGAAGGCGTTAGCTAAGTTGAGACAGACTTGGCGTTCAGTGGTATAGTCTAAGGCACTGGTGGCTTCGTCTAAGACTAAGAGTTTAGGTCTTTGGAGAATGGAACGAGCCAGGGCAATTCTTTGTCTTTGTCCACCAGAAAGTGCTGCACCTCGTTCTCCGACTCTGGTATTGTAACCATTGGGTAAGCCCATAATAAAGTCGTGTGCAACAGCAATTCTCGCGGCTTCGATAATCTCCTCTGTGGAAGCATCGGGATTTGTCAGGGCGATATTTTCCTGCACAGTACCGTCAAATAATAGGGTTTCTTGGGGGACAACCCCAACTTGACGGCGCAGGGAATAAAGTTCTACCTTGGAAATGTCGTAACCATCAATCAAAATTCTGCCCGACTCTACATCATACAGTCGTAGCAGTAATTTCATCATCGTACTTTTACCGGAACCACTTTGTCCGACGATACCAACAAATGTTCCGGGTGCAAATTCAATATTGACGTTAGAAAGTTGTAGGGGGCCACTGGGTGCAAAGCGGAAGGAGACGTTTTCGTACTTGACAGAACCTTCGATTTCTGGTAAGGGGATGTTGTAACGGTCGATTTCTGCTTCTTGGGGTGTATCGACAATATCGCTTAACCGTTCTAGTGATAAGGCGGTTTCTTGGAAGTTTTGCCAGAGTTGTGCTAGGCGTAAGACGGGACTGGTAACGTAACCAGAGATAATTCTAAAGGCGATTAATTCTCCTAGGGTTAATTCGCCTTGCAGTACCAAATAAGCACCCGCCCACAAGACTAATAAACTACTGAGTTTGTTGAGAAAGTTACTGGTGGAGTTAGCTAGGGTAGAGGTGATGACGGTTTTAAAACCTGCGGCTACATACCGAGCATATCGCTCTTGCCAGGAAAAGCGCGATCGCAATTCAATATTTTGAGCTTTGACTGTTTGAATTCCCGACATCACCTCGACTAAATAGGATTGAGTGGCAGAGTTGCGTTCAGCTTTGGTGCGTAACTGTCTACTGACTGTCGGTGAAGCAATTAAGGTAATAATCACGAACACCGGAATAGTGCTTAAACCCACTAAGGTCAGTTGCCAACTGTAAAACAGCATGACGATAATGTAAACCACCGAGAACACAGCATCTAACCCGACTGTTAACGCTGTGCCGGTGAGAAACTGGCGGATGTTTTCTAATTCGTTGATGCGTGTAGACAGTTCACCTACGGGTCGCTTTTCAAAGTAACGTAGTGGTAGGCGCAGTAAGTGATCAATAATTTGTGAACCCAAACCCATGTCGATGCGGTTGGTGGTATCCACAAATAAATAAGTCCGTAAGGTAGTGAGTACGGCTTCAAATATACCCACCACTAACAATAATACTCCCAACACATTCAAGGTGTTGATGCTGTTTTGAACGATGACTTTATCGATAATTAACTGGATAACTAGGGGGTTAGCTAGCTGTGCTAACTGCACAAAAAATGAAGCGATAAAGACTTCAATCAGAACTCGTTTATAGCGTGACAAGAACGGCAGAAACCACCGCAAACCAAAGCGTTCTTGTGGTGTTTCTTTGGTAGGTGTGAGTAGTAAGACTCGAAATTGTGGGGGGTAACTTTCTTCTAGCGTCTCTAAATGCTCGACTGCTTGGGCGGGTTTACAGCGAACTATACCTTGGCTGGGTACACCTAACACTACATTATTGGCATCTGCTGCATATAACACTGCATAACTATTGCCATAACGCACGAGTGCCGGGGTTGGGATACGGTGAATAGCGGCGATGGGAATATCTACTAAGTTGGCTTTGAGTCCGATTAACTCTGCTAGGTAAGCACAAACAGGAAATGAGATATTACCTTGGCGTTTAATTTGTTCATTTAACAGGCGACGCACGACTTCGCGCCGAAAGGGGATTTGTAAATGCTTGGTGAGCATTTGAAAACAGGCAGAGGTGGCGTTTAATTCGCCTTTACCGCCAAAAAACGGGAATTTGTAATTGGTTTTTTGGGTGTTGGATGAGGAGTAATTTGATTGAGAATAATCTTCCTCAGTGGCGTAGGGAATTTCTTCTACAATCTCCGCAATAGTAGGTTGTTCGCTGGTGGTAGTCAGTTGTCCCTGATGGTGATTTTTCTCTAGGAGTAATAAATCCGATGGTGCTAAACCCAGCAACCGCGCCGGCTGTTCTCCTGTGACTGTAATTGCTGCTTGTCCATCCCTCGGTTCTAGGCGAGAACCTACAGGAAAATTGTTGATATTACCACCACTGACAAACCAAATGCTGTCATTATCTAGTTGCTGAAAGTTTGTTTTTCCTGGTTTTAGGTAATATATTCTGGCGTTTTCTAGTGCTTTTGTGGCGATTTCATCCAGGTTAGTCACGACATTAGCTTGCTTTGCTAACTGTGAACCCAAAATATCGAAAACTTCTACCAAGTTAGTCTGGTTTTGTCGCGCGTTGGCGAAGGCTGGATAATTCGATAATAGGTGTAAGTAGTCTGCGGCTTCTAGGGTTAAACCTATGACTTCATCGGTGGAGGCGATCGCCGTCTCACACGCCACTTCACGCCATAACCCAATTTCGCCAATTATGTCACCTGGATGTAACAATTTTAATGTAATTGGCATCTGCGTTTGCGGGTCGTATCCCAATAAACGCACTTTTCCCTCATAAATAATCGTGACTCGCTCAGGAATCCTTTCCTTACCAACAATTTTTTGACCAATCCGATAGCGAAATGCTTGTACTCGGTCTACTAACTTACTAATTTCTGTAGTTGGTAATTGGTCAAATCCTTCTAGGGTGACGAGAAAATCTTGAAAGGTATTTTTAATATAGGTCATAACTAAAAAACTACATTACTGGATTAGTCTATTATCTGTCGGTTTTTATACAAGCGGCAGCAAACCTGTTGAAGATATTACCACAGCATACCCTGACTGTAATTGCATTAATTTGCTTTGATAACCTTTTGTTGGATGTTTTTTAGTAATTTTACCTAAAATTATTCATTTTTTTGTGGAATTAGTACAGCATTTGCAGTAATTTTGGCACAATCATCTATATAAAGTGTAAGTATTAATCTAGAAAACCTAAATTATTTTTGACACAGAGGCGCATAGCTAACTATACAAGTGTGACTACTAAAAAATTTCTTCAGACTTAAAATATCACACTTTCTTCACCTGATAAATGCTTAAGAAACGATGAAGAAAAAGTTAAGAAAATTTAGACAATCACACATCAGTATAGCCAGCTAAAACGAAGCTATAATGATGACCATAATTAAGGGTGTAAATTGATGAGCATTTCCACATCAAGGGTATGATTAAACCGAGTGAATCTGTAAAATCTTTTAATTTATTTGAGTAAATATTTGTACAGTCATTACTCACCTTCGGTAGAGTCATATCTTGCACCTTTCTCAATAAGCCTCGCTCCCTGCACAGCCAATGACGTAAAACTAAGGCTTTCAGCAAGTTGCAAGCAATGCCCACCCTACAAAAATTATCATCAAGAAACAGGTGCAAGATGTGTGTAGAGGGAACAGGGAACTGTTAAGAGTTCCCTCTTAAAGCATTTCAAAAGTCTGACGCACCCTACAAGACATTTGTCATCAAGTGACGCACGCGATCGCCTGTCCCTGGAAAGTCAGTAAAATAGCCATCAACACCCAACTCAATAAAATCTCTGTATTCTGCTTCTGGGTTGTTGTTGTAGTCTTTAGCTAAATAACGTGCTTCGTTACGGAAGGTGTAGGGATGGACTAACAAGCCGACTGCGTGGGCATCTTCTACCAAACTTGTGGGTGCAGTCAAGGTTTTATCGGCATCGTTAACTATACCATCTGCATTCACATCTACAACATGAACTGATCTAATCATCCGCTTCCAAGGGCCAATACCATCGGCATAAGTGGCAATTTCCTTTAAACCATCAGGAGTCCGTAAGTCTGCATAGGTGCGGCGATCGCCACTGACTACAAAATCATCAGGTTTCACCTCTTGTAATGAACCATCCAGATTCACACCTAACGCATTGAGTAATTGGATTAAAGGCAGGTTCACACCAAATGCCGGCATGATCCTATTTTTCAATGCCTTGAGATTGCCCACCTCGAAAGATTGAATAAATACCCTTTTAGGTTCAGTAAATCCCTCGTGAACCAGAGTATCAATTAGTTTCTGGCTAATGTCGTAACCTTGCTGTAAAAAGTAAGTAGGATGCTTAGTTTCGGGATAAATGCCGATTTTTTTAGCTGTATCAGTTTCTACCTGCTTCACCAGGGCGATAATTTCCTCTAGGGTAGGGATTTCATACAAATCATTAAACTCTTGAGGACGGAAGTCTTGAGCCATTCTCGCCCGCAAGGTTTTGATTTCTGCGAGGGTGAAATCTTCCGCAAAGAAACCTTGTTGAACTAACCCATTCACAATTTTAGTTTGGCGGCGATGAGCAAACTCTGGAAGTTCTGCAACATTGGTAGTGTTAATTAAGTTGGATTCGTGACGGGCTATCAATACACCCTCTTTTGTCACTACTAAGTCAGGTTCGATGAAGTCCGCACCCTGTTCAATTGCTAACTGATAAGCAGCAAGGGTATGTTCTGGCAATTCCCCACTCGCACCCCGATGGGCAATCACAATTGGAGGTTTACCGTCTAGAGTTTTCAATCCCTACTCCTGATTTTGAGCAAAAATTTTTCTCTTAACTTAACCTAGATAATTCGCGATTTTGCAAAATATATCTGGACAACTCACAAAATCCTTCTCCCTCAGCCGCAGAGGTAATGTAAGTAGGGTGATGTTGTAACTGGTTAGCATATTTTACGACATTGGCCACGCCTACAGAAAGCGGAAAATCACGCTGATTAAATAAACTTTCATCATTCGGACTATCACCCACAGTCACAATTTGTGCTGGGGAATATTCAGGAAAGTATTCTCGTAAGACTTGTAATAAACCAATGGCTTTTGTTTGTCCTGCTGGTTTAATGTGACACTGGACATTACTGTAAGTAAATCCCCAACCCATTTGTTGACAAAGATGACTGAGCATTTGCAGTTCATCCAGACTTAAGGCAGCAACATCAAATGTCCAATCGGTGAGGCGAAAGCGATTGTCGGCGGATTCCTGTATTTGGGGAAATTGGCGTTTTAATTGCTCAAAAGCTAAAGATAAGTGCTGACGATGTACTGTGAAATCGGGAATTGGTGTTAATGTTATGGTTTGCTCACTCTGAGATGGATAAAATAAACCGCCATTTTCTGCGATCGCCCCGGCAATTGGCAAGAGACTATTCAAGCCGTTCATCCAACCAGCAGAACGCCCTGTGACAATCAGGACTTGAATACCCGCAGTCTGTAAATCTTCTAAAGCTTGTATTAAGGCAGTAGAAAATTTGCCCTGACTCGTCAGTGTACCATCCATGTCTGTGGCGATCAGCCGAATATTACTCAAGACAGCAGAGGTATCTGGTGAAAGTTGTTTGAGACTTTGAGGATGCCCAGTGGGAAGATTTGGGTGTCTGTACATACGCGGGTTCAGTCTAGCTGTAAAAAATACCAATCATACAGTAATGTAACAGGCAAAATTTGGGCATCCTAAAAATAAACAGTCCAGTGTTTTTGTTAACTACCTATGCTAACTCCCATATTCCTCGCCCAAACCCAAACGCCAAAAACCAAAAAGGTGACACAGCAAGCCGCAGCCAATGACATTCCCATACCAGCCGTGTTAATGGTGACATCTGGTGGATTATTAATAGCATTGATTGCTGTGATGGTTTTTGGTAAGCAGCAAATCACCAAACTGGAGAAAAAAGTCAAGTTTGAACAATTCCGCGCCAGGGAATTAGAGAAAAAATTTAAACTTGCACTGGAAACAATTCGCAAGATGGAAACGAATCCCGACTTGGTACACTCGCGGGACTTTAACCTAGACTATCTGCGGATGCGGATGTCTGAGGAAGTGTTTCATTTTGGGATTGTGAATCAAATTAAAATCAGAATTAAAGATAAAATTTCCCAAGCTCTACGCCCCAATCAATCACAGCAGGGAACAGTGGGAATTGCTAATACTGCCGCTAGACAGGTAGATGAAACTTTTGATGTGGAATATGAAACCGGTACTCCACCGGATATCGCTAAACGCGTGCTGTTTCGCATTCAAATTCGGTTAATGAAGTTACCCACACAAGCAACTTCTACCACTATTAGCCAAATTATTGACTGTATTGAAACCTATCTTAGCCCCATAGATGAAGATAGTAATTGGCAACCGACAATTCAAGGGCGAATTGCTCACATGCACTGGGATCAAAAAGCTAAACCAACACCATTATTGGTGTTGGAACAATCCAATGATGGCGTAAATGTGACTTTCCGCACTCAACGCCAACACAATTCACCTGTATCACCGAAGGAGTCTAGAGTCAAACCATACAGCAGGTAATACCAATTAACACTTACTTTCTACTCCCTCTGTTATGGTTTTTCGCCCGATGTACCAGATTCATAACTGATAACTACACTTTGGGAATCACGGGCGAGGAGTCCGTCTTCCATTTCCACGATGCGATCAGCTATGTCTAAAATGCGATTGTCGTGTGTGACTAACAAGATGGCTGTTCCCTGTTCTTTGGCTAGACGCTGCATGATTTCTACTACATCGCGTCCTGATTGTTTATCTAAAGCTGCGGTTGGTTCGTCGGCTAACACCAGTGGCGGATTGTTTACCAGGGCGCGAGCGATCGCAATTCTTTGTTTTTGTCCACCCGACAAGTTATCAGGGTAGTAATTTACACGATTTTCTAAGCCTACAGCTTGGAGCATGGCTTGTGCATGGGCGATCGCTTCTTCTGGTGCAACATGATTATTTAACTCCACCGCCATCTGCACATTTTGTCTAGCAGTTAAAAACCCCAGCAAGTTGTGCGCCTGAAAAATATAGCCGATGCTGCGCCGAATTTGTACCAACTGACTTTGACTTGCACCAGATAATTCTACACCTAAAAATTTCAGACTACCCTCTTGTACAGACCGTAAACCACCAATCAAACTCAATAATGTAGTTTTACCTGAACCTGATGGCCCGGTCATAATCACAATTTCCCCAGGATAAATATCTAGGTTAATGTCAAATAAAATTTGTCTTTTGAGTGCGCCTTTGCCATAGTAATGATTAATATTCCTAATGGCAATTACAGCTTCTTTTCTCATGATTAATTAAGTTGTTAGGAGTGATTATTTACAATAGGTGACTGTGGGGAATTGCAGCAATCATAAACTTTTATCATTGAATTATAAATTTTGATTTGCAATTGATTTTGTTGTTTCGCATTCAATTTATATTTTTTCTCTATTTACCATCTTAGAAAATATCGGCCGGGTCAGCAGAACGCAGTTTTCTCACAGCAATTGTCCCAGAAACCACACACATAATAAATGTGAGAATTAGCACCGTAATCGCACGTTCAAGACTCATAAAAATCGGTAACAGTGTGGCATCTCTAGCAGTTTTATACATGAACATGGAAAAAGCAAATCCTGGCAGATAGCCTAAAAAAGCCAATATTAGAGCTTCTTGCAGAATCACGGTTAATAAATATCTCTGGGTATATCCTATTGCTTTCAAAGTTGCATATTCAGACAAATGGTCTGCTACTTCTGTGTACAAAATTTGATAAACAATCACAGTCCCCACAATAAAACCCATGATTGTCCCTAACGTGAAGATAAAACCAATTGCTGTACTACTAGCCCAATAATTACGCTCAAAAGCAATAAACTCTTGCTTAGTTAAAACATTGATATCTGGAGGTAAGTAACTCCGCAATTCTTGAGCAACAGTGTTAGCATCATATCCGGGTTTTAATCTAATCAAACCAATATCAATTAATCCCGGTTGACGAGTCAGAAATAACCGGAAAAAATTGACATCACTGGTAATCAAATTCCCATCTGCCCCAAAGGATGCGCCCAAAGTAAATAAACCGACCACTTTGACGCGTCGTCTGCGGACTTCGGCTGTGACGTTTTTCCCTTGCTCGACATAAGTAGCAATCGGGCCATATTCCTGTCGAGAAGAACGGTCAAATAAAACAGTATCAGCAAGTTTAAGTTTATCTAAATTTTCTGCAACTCCCGGTAAATTAAAAACATTAGTTTCGGGATTAATCCCAAACACAAGAATACTTCGAGTTTTACCAGTATCAGGATTTTTCCAAACAGAATAATCCAAATATATAGGATGTACAGATTTTACCGAAGGCAATTCTAAAGCTTTGTACAAACGCCGTTGTGAAAAGCCTTTCATCGCCAGTACAGCGTTAGATTGACGATTAAGTAAAACAATATCACCTTGTAAGCTGCTATGTAACCGGACATTACTATAGTAAAGAGCATCGCGGAAACCTAGCTGCATAAACATCAAAATATCAGCAAAGGCAATTCCGGCTAACGCTACGGCGAGGCGAGTTTTTTCTCGTGTGAGTTGTAACCACGCCAGAGGTATTTTTTTACGAATCATTAGAGTTAGTCATTAGTCATTAGTCATTAGTCATTAGTCATTAGTCAGAAGGAAAACAGGTTTTATATCTGACTTTGAGACTGAGATTTTTTACCTCAATTACTGAGCTACTGTTTTATTGGTTATTAATTTCAACCAATACTTTGGCGTAGGTTAAACCAGAAACTTTTTGACTATCTGCTGATGACAGGGCAATTTTTACTTCTACCACTCTGGCATCTACATCAGCTGCGGGATCTGTATTCAATACGTCTTTTCTACCGATTTTTCTGCCAATTTCGGTGACAGTTCCCGTTAATTCGCCGCTAAAAGCACCGTTGTCGCTGGTGATAGTGACATTTTGACCGACACGAACTCTACCAATGCTGTCTTCGGGGACTTCTGCAATTACCATCATTTGCTCAGTGTCTCCCATTTCAGCTATGCCTTCGGTGCTGATAGATTCCCCTGATTTGGTATGAACTTTCAGAATTTCGCCAGATGATGGTGCTTGTACGTAGCTTAATTTTAGTTCGGCTTCGGCTTTTCTGACGTTAGCGATCGCATTACTTACTCCCGCTTGCGCCATCTGCACATCAGTCGGGCTAACTTCCACCAGTCTTTTAAGTCTGGCTCTTTCTTCTTCAATTTGTCTTTGCAGAGTGGCAATGGTTTTGTCGCGGTTAACTTTCGCTTCTACTAACTGCTGTTGTAAACTGCTTAAAGTTTTCACTTGGTTAGCTCTAGCTTCAGCTAATTGCTGGCGGATAGTCGCTATTGCTTGACGGAGACTAGCTTGGGCTTCTATCACTTGTTGATTAGCAGTAATCGCACTCAATCGCCTTCTATCTCGTTCTTGCTGTGAAATTGCCCCTTGTTTGTATAAGAACTCGTACCGCCCAGCATCCACCTGAGCATTACGTTGCTCGGCTTTGATGCGGTCAAGCGTGGCTCTTAAACCGTCTTGTTGTCCCCGCAGTTCCGCTTCTAAACGGTTGACTGTGGCTTGTTGAGCAATTTTTTCCGCACTTAGTTGGGCAGCAATGCGGGTAATCATCGCTTGTTGCCCTTCACTTTCTCCGCGCAATTGCGCCTGTAAACGCGCAATAACGGCTGTTTGAGCTTGAATATCTTTTGGTGAGCCAATTCGGACTTGCGCCAAACTAGCACGGGCTTCTTGAACTTTGGCTTTTGCTTCCTCTACAGCCGCCAATCTGGTATCGTAATTATCTAAAATTGCAATCACTTGACCCTTCCGCACTCGTTCCCCCTCTTTGACAAATAGTTGCTTGACTCGTGAGGCTGATTGTAATCCCCCCATAGGAGCTGACAGTCTAATCACCTCTCCTCGTGGTTCCACACGCCCTAAAGCACTAATACTGCTAGCAACTGGATTGATGGGTACAGATGGGTTTAGCTTTCTGATTTGCTCAAATTTTGCTGTAGCTAGTAGCCCGGCTGCAACTGCTACTGGTAAGGCGACAGCAAGACCCCACCAAATCTTAGGTTGTTCTAGCTCCAGTGGCTGCTCTCTTGACCTTGGCTGCTCACTCACCCTTGACATGGTTTTTTGTCCGTTTATCTGAAATTTTGCTGATGAAAATAAAAAAGCAAGTTACATAAATCCAAATTAATTGTTAGTAAACACCTAACCTCTGATAACAAACAATCATTAGTTTTAGGCTGAATTACACCTCAAGCTAATACCTGATAAATCTGGAACTCTACAGGTTGTTTGCATAGCGTTTACCAATAGCAGCTTAGGAGGGTAAGATGCAAATTTTCTGATGTTAAATATTTATCTCACTCAGACACTATTGTTGGTAGCAACCTGATATTAATAACCCTTTCATGCAAAAAATTCCTCAACCCTGATCCAAGGTAGCTTTTCAGATTTCCCAGTGAAATACAGAGGGCTAGGGAAATCAAGGGTTGAGGGTTTTAGAGCGTAAGTTCTGCCTCAGAAAATCTGATATTGCAGATAGATTTCACTTTGCCAAACTTCGCCAAAACTTTCTGCAACTTATATGACTTTATTTGTGGTTTTCGCTGACTTTTTACCAAAAATATCCGCAAAAATCGATTATAACACCTAAATTATGTGGATTGATGTCAGTGTCACAAACATTTGATTTTTGGTTTGTAGTCAGGACTTTAGTCCTGATGCCTGTGCGCGTAGCGTCT
Organism: Anabaena sp. 4-3; assembly: GCF_001597745.1. Taxonomy (GTDB): domain Bacteria; phylum Cyanobacteriota; class Cyanobacteriia; order Cyanobacteriales; family Nostocaceae; genus Trichormus. The sequence continues at coordinate 54,449 of NZ_LUHJ01000033.1, forward strand.
GCAACAGAGGACTTGATTCATGATTACAAATTTAATTCAGAATTTTGTAATACAAGAGAACATTTTAGCATAAACATTACCACCACTTGACTAACAAAACTTATAGCTAATAACACCAGCAAACAATAGCAATTATTTTTGTATTTGGTCAATGATAAAAAAACGTATTTAAAATGGACTATTTATCACATGATATTTTGCTGATATTGATACTTAAATTATGATGATATGTGGTGAATTACACAAAAATGCTGGTGCTAACTACTTTAGTAAACATAAAAATGTAGGGTGCGTTAAAGCAGCGTGTAACGCACCGCCATAAACAGGGCAGCGTTACCGCCCTAAATCACCTAGTAAGCGGCGAATGAGTGCTGTGTCTTCACTGTCGGGAGTTGTGGCTAGATAAGTATGCAAGTCGTCAGATGCTTGGTTATAGTTACCTAGTTGATAGTTTAATAGACCGCGATCGCGCACTTCGGAAGTAGCATCAGGAAATAGCAACAAAATCCTTTCCACTACAGTCAAGCTTTTTTCTAAGAGTTGCTGTCTGAGATAAATATACTTCAAATTAGTCAAGATGCGCGCCAAAAATTGCCGATTACTCACTGTGGCTAAAAATTCCGGGCGTAAAGGCACATTCTGCTGGAACATTTGATTTAGCCTATCTTGACAATCTTGAGGAAATATCACCTCGCCACGATTAAAAGCATCGACAAAAATCTCCATATCTGGAATCGCTGGACGAATTAAGAAGTGTCCTGGCATTCCTATTCCTTGCATCGGAAAATCTATCCGTCGGGCTATCTCTAAATAAACCAACGCTAAAGTAATAGGAATACCTGTCCGTCTGTCAATCACATCATTTAAAAAGCTATTGCGGGGGTCATAATAATTACTTTGATTGCCAGCAAATCCTAAATCGTCGTAAAGATATTGATTGATAGTTTGAATGACTCGCAAGGGATAACGTGACGTTGGTAAACGTGCTTGCACTTCATCCGCCATTGTATCCAAGGCGTTGATATATTCTTCTATATCCAGTTGAGGATATTCTTCTTGAGCAATATATAAAGCCGCCTTAGCTAAGTCAATATGCTCATCTGATTGTTGGATTTCTTGGTAAAAATATTGTCGCGGCAGATAGGAATTCATAAGCAACACCTGATAGGTTTGTGTACATATTTTGAGAAGGCAGGTGGCAGATTTCAGGATGAGTAATGAGGACTAAAGTCCTCACTACAAACAAAAAGTTTTACTTGTGTAGGTGTAGGGTTGCTGCTAACTCCTGAATTCGGCTGCAATTAATCATTGGTTTTATTCACGGAAGCCACAGTTTTTTTATCCAATGAGCTTGCACCTGTTTCTAATGCTGGCTTCTGATGGGGTTTGAACAAGCTTTCAGTTAAGGTCTTAATTACAATATACAAGACTGGGACGACAAACAAACTTAATAAAGTAGCAATCAGCATTCCACCAAACACTGCTGTTCCTAAAGATTGACGACTGCCAGCACCCGCACCTGTAGCAATGGTTAAAGGAAAAATACCGATGAGGGTAGAAAATGCAGTCATGAGAATGGGGCGTAAACGTTCTTGGGCGGCTTCAATTGCGGCTTTGGCGATGGGAAGTCCTTGTTCTCGCAGTTGGTTAGCAAACTCCACAATTAAAATTGCATTTTTACTAGCCAAACCAATCAACATCACCAAACCAATTTGACAGTAGACATCGTTAGGAAAACCCCGCAATGATTGGGCTACGAGTGCGCCAAGTATCGCTAAAGGTACTGACAAAAGAATGATAATAGGGTCGATGTAGTTTTCGTATTGGGCGGCGAGTACCAAAAAGACAAATACCAGTCCTAAACCAAAAATTAATGGTGCTAAACTCCCTGATTCCAGTTCTTCTAAGGCAGTTCCAGACCATTCATAACCATAGCCAGGGGGTAAAACTGCTTGGGCTACTTGTTCCATTTTATCAATTGCATCGCCGGAACTAAAACCAGGGGCAGCAGAGCCATTAATTTCTATGGAACGGAATAGGTTGTAATGGTTAATGGTTTGCGCTCCCACTACTGAAGTAACTTTAATTAAATTACCGAGGGGAATCATTTGATTATTTTGCGATCGCACATACAACTGTTCGATATCTTTGGGATTAGAGCGAAACTGTTGATCAGCTTGCACATACACGCGATAATTACGCTGTTGCAAATTGAAATCATTCACATATCGAGAACCCAAAGCAGTTTGTAAGGTGCTAAATATATCATCGATAGAAACTTGTAAGGCTTTGGCTTTGTTGCGGTCTACTTCTACTAATAGTTGTGGTGTATTCGCAGCAAAGGTACTAAACACCGCTTGTAATCCTGGTGTTTGGTTGGCGCGTCCTAACAATTGTCCCATAGTCTGCACCAAATTTTCTAAACCGCTATTGCCTCTACGGTCTTGCAGTTGAAAAGTAAAGCCGCCAAAGTTACCTAAACCTTGAATCCCTGGGGGGTTGACAGGAAAAATTCTGGCTTCGGGAATTGCGAACAACTTACCCCGCAGTTTACCAATGATAGCTTGTACTGATTGGTCTGGTCTAGGACGTTCAGCCCAAGGTTTTAAGGTAGTGAAAAGAATACCGCTATTGGCTGTACTACCACTAAAACTAAAACCTCCGACGGCGAAAGTTCCTACTACTTCCGGTATTTGCAAGATTTCTTTTTCTACTTGTGCTATGACATCACTCGTATATTGCAAAGATACGCCTTGCGGCCCTTGAATAATTGTGATGAAATAACCTTGGTCTTCATCGGGTAAAAAGGCTGCGGGAACTGTGATGTATAGCCAAGCTGTCATTCCTAAACAGACGATGAATAAACCAATGATAATGCTTTTGATGCGGGTGAGAAAAACGAGCGATCGCCTATATTTTTGTCTGACTCCATCCAGAAAGCCATTAAACTGCTCAAAAATTCGCCCCAACCAACCTGATGGTTTTTGTCCTTGACGCAGTAACAACGCACATAAAGATGGTGTTAAAGTCAAAGCCAAAAAGGTAGAAATCACAATCGAAAAGGCGATGGTTAACGCAAATTGCCGATATAGTGCGCCAGTAGTTCCGGGGAAGAAAGCCACAGGTACAAACACCGCCATCAAGACTAAAGAAGTAGCGATGACTGCGCCAAACAATTCCGCCATTGACTCACTAGCAGCCCGACGGGGATTAATCCCTCTATCTTGAATAAAACGGCTAATCTGCTCAACTACAACAATCGCATCATCTACCACCATCCCCGATGCTAGAGTCAAACCAAATAAAGTCAAACTATTAATCGAAAAATTAAAAACTTTGACAAAGGCAAACGTCCCTACCAAAGCCAAAGGAATTGTCAATGCTGGAATTAAGGTTGTGCGCCAGTCTTGCAAAAAAACAAAAATCACCAGCACTACCAGCACCACCGCCATTATCAGCGTCTTGACCACTTCTGACAATGATTCTTCGACAAACATTGTCGTGTCAAAAGCTACCTGATATTTCACACCAGGGGGAAAACTCTTAGCTAATTCCACCATAGCGGCTTTTACACCCTTGGCGACATCCAAGGCGTTACTTCCCGGAAGTTGATAAATTCCTAAACCGACAGCATTTTTGCCACGAAATCGTAAAAATGTATTGTAATTTTCTGCCCCTAGTTCGGCTCTACCAACATCTTTGAGTTTTACTAAAGTGCCATCATTTTCAGTTTTCAGAACAAGTTCTTCAAATTCTTTCGCATCTGTTAATCTGCTGGCGGCACGCACATCCAGTTGATATTGTTGTCCTTGAGGTGCTGGTTCTTGTCCAATTCTGCCCGCACCAACTTGCAAATTTTGTTCCGTTAACGCCCTGCTGACATCTTCTGTGGTTAAACCCCGACTAGCTAAACGATTAGGATCTAACCACAAACGCATAGCATAGCGACGTTCGCCAAAAATTCGCAAATCACCCACACCTTTAATTCTTTTTAGAGCATCTACCAAGTAAAGGTCTGCGTAATTGCTGAGAAATATATTATCATATTCATCATTGTCAGTGTATAAGCCAATACCTAATAAAATATTGGTAGATTGCTTAGTAACCCGCACCCCTGTACGCTGCACAATATCTGGTAGTTGAGCTTCGGCAACTGCAACCCGATTCTGCACATCGACGGCGGCAATATCTTTGTCCCGCGAAGCATCGAAAGTGACTGTAATGTTACTTGTACCGTCGTTACTACTGCTAGAAGTAATATATTTAACGCCCTCAACGCCGTTAATTTGCCGTTCTAAGATGTTTGTCACGCCACTTTCTACCACTTCTGCACTCGCACCTGTGTAGTTAGCAGAGACGTTAATTTGAGTAGGGCTAATATCTGGAAATCGGGCAATCGGTAATGTGGTAATACTGATTAATCCCACCAGCAAAATAATTAACGCGCAGACTGTAGAAAAGACAGGCCGCTTAATAAAGAAGTCAACAAACATATAAATTCAAAATTCAAAATTCAAAATTCAAAATTCAAGAATACTGGGGAAAAATCTCCCCCTGCCTCCTGCCTCCTGCCTCCTGCCCCCCTGCCCCCCTGCCCCCCTGCTTCTGATTTAGGATTCTGGAACAATAGGCGCGCCGTTGGTGAGGTTGAGAATACCGGAAACTATGAGTTTTTCACCAGGTTTTAATCCTTCGAGAACTTGATAGTTGTTACCTTCTATCGCTCCCAATTTCACCGGCTTTTGTATTGCTACTAAAGAGGG
>NZ_LUHJ01000033.1:59329-75043 GCF_001597745.1 Anabaena sp. 4-3
GGCTGTGACGGGAATTAATACTCCTGGGCGTTCATCCCAAATGACTTTAGCTTGAACTAACTGGCGATTTAGTAATTGTTCTGCACCATTGCTTAAGCTGGCTTTGGCTAAGACTGTTTGGGAATTGGGATTGGCGTTAGGTTCAATAAAACTAATTTTGCCTGTGGCGGTGGGGTTGCCTTGGGAATCTAAAATCTGTATGGGTAATCCCGTCCGCAATTGTGCGGCTTGGTTGATGGGGATGGAAATATTTAGTTCTAAAGCGTTGTTTCTGGTGAGTGTGGTAAGTTGATCGCCTTTACTGACAAAGCTACCCACCCGCACGGGAATGTCACCGACAATACCAGCGAATGGTGCTAAGACGTTGGTGTAACGTACCTGGACTTCTGCGGCTTTGACTTGGGCGGCGGCTTGGATGACTTGCGATCGCGCTTGAGCGATTTCTTCGGGACGTGCGCCGTTTTCTAGTTGTCTGAGGTTTTGTCTTTGCTGTTCTAAGGCTGCCTCTAGTTCTGTAATATCAGAGCGTCGGCTTTTTTGTAGTTGTTCTAATCGTCGCTGTGCTGCTTGTAATCTAGCTTCGGCACTACGTTGTTCTGTGAGATATCCTTCTAGGGTATCTTGGGCAATTGCGCCTTCTTTTCGTAGTTGTTCGTAGCGTTTGGCGCGTGAGTGCGCTAACTCTAAGTCAGATTTTGCTGATTCAATTTGCGCTTCGGCTTGTGCTATTTCTTCGGGACGCGCTCCGGCTTGGGCATCGGTTAACCGGGCTTGGGCTTGGGCTACTCGCGCTTGAGCTTGGGCAATTTCTTCGGCGCGTGTCCCGGCTTTGAGTTCGGCTAGGCGGGCGCGGGCTTGTTCTAATCCGGCTTTGGCTTGTAATAACTGCGCTTGTACATTATCACTTTGCAAGCGGATAACAACTTGTCCCTCTTGGACGCGATCGCCTTGTTTTACTAAAATTTGGCTGACTCGTCCATCAATCTCTGGACTCAATACCACTGAGCGGGGAGCTTCTACACTACCGACAAATACTGAGCTTTCTTGTAAAGTTCCTGGCTCTACTGTTGCTATTCTCACGGTAATTCCCATCGGTCTACCAGCCGCCATCCCTGGCGGTTGATTACCAGTCATGCTACTCTGCCACCACTTCCAGCCAAAAGCACCACCTGCAATTAACAAAATTATGCCAACAATCAAAGGCCAGCGCGGCTTAGGACGACCTGGTTGTTCTGGTTGTTCTGGCTCTACCAAATAACTGTCTTGAGTTTCGGTAGCGGTAGTATCTTCTATTTCCACAGGTATTGAGGAATGAGAATTATCTGAATGAGACATATTTGATGAATCTTCCTAAATTTCAGTCAGTAAAACTACTGGGATATTTTCTATAGTGTGAATTTTTAACAACTAATCTTGGCCTTGATGGCAACTAGGCATGAGGCAATGTTTTGCTTGTCTGCTTCCTCGTCTCCCCTGCTTCCTACCTCCTGACTTCAATAATTTGCATCTTGTCCAACGGGTGAATACAACTGACAAACATCTTTACACAGGTTTCGATGTAGACAGCACAACTGTAATCAAGTGTGCTAGAAGCATAACTACTACATATTATTGGTTTGAATACGCATAAGCTAATCCGGCGGTTGCGGCTTTGATTAACCCTGACTGAGTTGGTGCTGTTGTTGATAAAAAGTTATTCATGATATTTATGCAAGCACTTGCTTGCGAATGCAAGTAATTGCTTGCATTATATACACATAGTTATAAATTTTGTATCACTCCTATCTTGCACCTGGAAATATCAATGTTCAGGACTTACGCAAGTGTCACATTAAATTGTGTCTTGTAGGGTGCGTCAGACTGGTTAACTGCTGTCAACTCGTCGCCACCCAAAAATTCATCCCACACCTCAGCAAGCTGTAGGTGTGGGATGAATTTTTGATTTAGCTAAAAGGAGAGGAAAAAGGAAAAACTAAGCATAAGGCGATGCACACCCAGCAACCTAAAAATAAGGTTTTGAGCAACTTATAAGCAATGCCCACCCTCCAAAAATTATCATCCAGGAACAGGTGCAAGATGTCAGAGAACCGTTTTATACAACGTTTCTACTTGTTTAGGGGAGAATTTCGTTACTCCCAACTTTGAAAATAACTAACGACACTGGCGATATTTGATGTGATAAACCAAACCACGATGAGCGAGGTCAAAAGAGTCAACAGTCGCCATTCCTTGACCACTAGCAGTCATCGCCGCATTTACCCGCATATTTAAACTATCACCACAACGTGACCAAACATTACCTACAGTCACTAATTGATCTCTAACGTTGTAGTCACTTTCGCCTCTAAATGTCCTAGAAAAAACAGGGCCACGCTGACCAGCAAAAAAGTATTCTGCTCTGAGTCTCCCTATTGTGGAAGGAGCAACATAGCCTCGATAATCAGCATCGTAGAGTGAAATCTGATAGCCTTGGGGTACTTTAATCGGAATGCTCAAGTTACAGCTTTTGCGGCGTTCTCTGGCGTTATTTCCTAGGGCTATAAACCTATCAAATAGAATACTTAGCTCTTGACCATCAGGGCTGACGCTGACAGCAGCAGAGCCTTCAGGGCAACCGTTACCGCCATAGTTTGCGCCTAAAATTTCCACTTTGTCGTTAGCAAATGCGGGGGCGACAGATGTGGTGATTAGTGTAGCCGCAGCCAGAAAAGCAGGTACAAACTTAAGAGATGTATTCTTGGAGTTTTGAGTATTCATTACCTACAAGTCTTGCGAATTTTCAATATTCTTAAATTCAAGGTGGAAACGGCGAATTTCGGAAATATCAATTCTTAAGAATTTATATAGCAATTAAATTTAATTTGGAAAAATCGCTGATGTATGACTAATACCAATTCACCTAAAACATGATATAAATACTCATACCAATTCTCTAGGAAGTTGCATCAAGTAAATGATGTAGAGATTAAGCATGGCTAGTCTCTACAGTGCAGAATAAAGTGCATCTATGGCTACGCCACGCAAGCTACATCAAGAAACGGTATCCAACAGTAAAAAGTTACAATCAAGATGATCCTCAAGTAACATAGCCACCTGCTCACCTATGCAAAACCAACACCTGCTATTGATGTCAGCCAAACACCAAAAAAACTGACTACAATACTGAAGGACTTTGAACATCGCCACCTTGAGGTGCATTGCATGGAAAACTTTGTGTTTTACAACCCAGTGAAAATTCTGTTTGGTAAAGGTCAAATTGCTAACATTGGTGCAGAAATTCCTGCTGATGCCAAAATTCTCATGACTTACGGTGGAGGTAGCATCAAAACCAATGGTGTATATGAGCAAGTTAAGTCTGCGTTGGCTGGGCGGGATGTGTTGGAGTTTGGTGGTATTGAACCTAATCCCCACCTAGAAACTCTGATGAAAGCGGTGGAACTGGTACGTCAAGAGGGGATTGATTTTCTGTTGGCTGTAGGTGGTGGTTCAGTTTTGGATGGCACTAAGTTTATTGCGGCGGCGGTTCCTTTTGAGGGGGAACCTTGGGATATTCTCGCCAAGCAAGCACCTGTAACTGCGGCTGTACCCTTTGGTGCGGTGTTAACTCTACCGGCGACTGGTTCGGAAATGAACATCAATGCTGTAATTACCAAGTGGGAAACAAAAGAAAAGTTATATTTCGCCAGTCCCCTGGTATTTCCTCGTTTTTCTGTGCTTGATCCAGAAACGACGTTTTCCTTACCTCCTAGACAAATCGGTAATGGAATTGTTGATGCTTACACCCATGTGATGGAACAGTATTTGACTTATCCTGTGAATGCACCATTACAAGATAGGATGGCGGAGTCAATTTTAAAAACTCTGATTGAGGAGGGGCCAAAAACCTTGGCTAATCCCCATGATTATGATGCAAGAGCTAATGTGATGTGGTGTGCAACAATGGCTCTTAATGGGTTAATTGCTGTGGGTGTTCCCCAAGATTGGGCGACTCACATGATTGGGCATGAGTTGACAGCAGAACATGGTTTGGATCATGCTCAAACTTTGGCGATTGTGCTACCCAGTACCCTGTCTGTGAGACGCGATCGCAAATGGCAAAAGCTTCTACAATATGCAGCAAGAGTCTGGAACATTGTTGATGGTAGCGAAGCAGAACGCATTGAGCAAGCGATCGCTCATACTCGCAACTTCTTTGAGTCTGTTGGTGTACCCACTCGTCTATCTGACTACGGTGTAGGAGTTGAAACCATCCCTGCAATTATTGAACGTCTACAACAGCACGGTTTTTCAACTATGGGTGAACAGCAAGATGTAGACTCTCAAGTTGTTGAGAAGATTTTAACTCTCTGTGCTTAAAAAATCTTGACTTTTGTAGAGCCGCGATTTGTTGCGTCTCTACTGACTCAGGAATTATGCAACTGTCAGAATTAGTAGGGTGCGTCAGATATCAAACATAATTTTCTTGACAGCATTTAAGCAGTCTGACGCACCCTACGAAACTACGAAACATATTTAACGTGACCCTATTGACTATCCTTAATCAATAGTTTTAAAATAAATCAAACCAATTGGTCTTAAATCCCCTTGATGTCCAAAGGCGAAGAAACAAAAGCGCGAATTATCCAACAAGCAGCCGAACTGTTTAACCAACAGGGATATGCTGGTGCGTCTATTTCGGACATCATGCGGGTAACGGGATTAAAGAAAGGAGGAATTTACAATCATTTTCCAAGTAAGGATGAGTTAGCATTACAGGCGTTTGATTATGCGATCGCTTGTGTGAGTAAACATTACAGGTTAGCATTACGAAACCAACGTCATGCAATTCCACGGCTCAAAGCCATGATAGAAGTATTTAGTAGTTTTGTAGACAATCCACCCATACCCGGAGGATGTCCCCTACTGAATACGGCTGTAGAAAGTGATGATGCTCACCCGGCTTTAAGAGAACGCACACAACAAGCAATGACTGCTTGGCTAAATCTAATTCGCCGCATTATTGAAACCGGAATTACAAAAGGTGAAATTCCACCGGGAGTTAATCCCGATGAAATTGCCAGTATTATCACTGCTACTCTAGAAGGTGCAATCATGATGAGTAAGTTATATGGCGATTCAGTTTATATGCAAAGAGCAGTTAAGCATCTGAATCAATACATAGAATTTCATCTGTAAATCAGAAGAGCAAAAATTTTTTTCATCAAAAACAAACCGTTTGGTCTGTAATTTACACAAGATGAGTTATAATAAGCCATCGTAATCAGAAAAAATTTTCCAATAAAACAAACCATTCGGTCTTATTTTCTCAATTAGGAGCTTGTCATGCTGAAATTTTACTATACGCCACTTTCGCCTAATGCTCGGCGTGTGTGGATAACTTTATTAGAAAAAGGCATTGAATTTGAACCAATAATATTAAAATTAAATGGTGATCAATTCCAAGCAGACTTTTTAGAAATTAACCCATTTCACCATATACCAGTTATAGTAGATGACGGGTTTAAGGTAATAGAATCATTGGCAATTTTAGATTATTTAGAAAGTAAATATCCCACACCTTCATTATTGCCTAATGATGCTCAAGCCTTGGCGAAAGTTAGAATGGTGCAAATGGTGACAGCTAATGAACTATTCCCAAAAATCATTTCATTAATTGCTGAGAGTCCTGAATCACCGCAGTTTGGCAAAGCAGTAGAGCATATAAATATAGGGTTGAAATTTTTGTCAGAAATTATAGGCGATCGCACTTTTTTTAGTGGCGAACAATTAACGCTAGCTGATATTGTAGCCGGGACAGTTATACCTTTTTTACCTAACTTGGGTGTGAGTTTAGATGATTACCCTCAATTAAAAAATTGGTGTGAACAAATAAACCAGCGTCCAGCGTGGCAGAAAACCAAACTCAATGACGCAGACTTTGAGGAATTCAAGCGGCGGGTGAGATTTTTGGTGAGGCTGCGTCGGCGTGAAATGAATCGAGATAATCAAGCAGATGAACACAAATAAAGACTTGACAAAAATATTTTTCATACATACCTGATTGGGTAGGTATATTACCTATCTGGATACAAATAATCATCTATGATGATTAATATATCAACGCTCAAACCAAGTGTATTTGATTAATCAGGTATTAAAACTTTAACTATGACTCAACAACCGATACAAGTAATTGGAGGTGGACTAGCTGGGACAGAGGCAGCATGGCAAATAGCCCAGGCTGGAGTACCAGTTATTTTACATGAGATGCGCCCCCAACGCTTCAGCCCTGCCCATCATACAGAACATTTAGCAGAGTTAGTATGTAGTAATTCCTTTGGGGCGATGGCAAGCGATCGCGCGGCGGGTTTGCTGCACGAAGAATTACGGCAACTAGGTTCTATAATCGTATCGAAAGCCGATGAACACGCTGTTCCGGCTGGTGGTGCCTTGGCAGTAGATAGAGGGCAATTTGGACAAGATTTAACGCAAACTTTAGCCAGTCATCCTTTAATAGAATTCCGACGCGGCGAAGTTCCAGCCATCCCCGACGGAATAGTGGTTTTAGCAACAGGCCCCTTAACCAGTCCCGACTTAGCCGCAGACTTACACCGCTTCACCGGGATGGAATACATGAGTTTCTTTGATGCGGCTAGCCCGATTATTGTGGGAGAATCAATCAACCGCGATATTGCGTTTATGGCATCACGCTATGACAAAGGTGAAGCCGCCTATCTGAATTGTCCCATGAACAAGGAGCAATATCTGCGGTTTTGGTCAGCACTTTGCCAAGCTGAACAAACAGAACTCAAAGATTTTGAGCGAGAAACCGCAAAATTTTTTGAAGCTTGTCTGCCCATTGAAGAACTAGCACAACGGGGAGAAGACACCATGCGCTACGGCCCCTTAAAGCCAGTGGGGTTGTCTGATAGCCGTACAGGTGAACGTCCCTATGCAGTGGTGCAGTTGCGACAAGAAGATAAAGCCGGTCAATTGTGGAATATGGTAGGCTTTCAAACAAATCTGCGTTGGGGTGAACAAAAACGAGTCTTCCAAATGATTCCCGGTTTAGAAAAGGCGGAATTTGTGCGGTTGGGAGTCATGCACCGCAACACCTTTATTAATGCACCCCAATTAATGCTACCGACGTTGCAATTTAAACAGCGTCCGACATTATTAGCGGCGGGACAGTTAATTGGCACTGAAGGTTATACAGCCGCAGCCGCCGGAGGTTGTTTGGCAGGAATTAATGCTGCAAGGTTAGCTTTGGGTAAAGAAGCCTTGACGCTGCCCAATACAACCATGATGGGGGCATTATTTGAGTTTATCAGTTCTGCCTCGCCGAAACATTTTCAACCAATGCCGCCGAATTTTGGCATTTTTCCAGATTTAGGCGTGAAAATCAAAAATAAACAGGAACGTTACGGACGTTATCGCGATCGCTCCTTGGCTGATTTGGCTAATTGGAAAGCGAATCTGGTAACTGATATCATGTCCGTTTGAATAGTTATCATCTGTTGGGGTAGGGAACAGGGAACAGTTCAGCATCGAAAACTTATCATAAGTAATTAGCCGGACATGATATGACTTCCAAATCCCAAAATATCCCCAATTTTCTTGTAGGATGGGCAGGTAAGCCCGTCCTATATTTGCGGCAGGATGCCTAACGCCACTTGCTACAAATCGGCAGAACCGCCTAACGCAGTGGCTCCCCCACAAGAGTTTTAAAGAAATGCGGCAATTCTGGCAACGGCGGTTTCTAATATCGGTGGCTCATGGACTAAAGCAAAGCGGACATATCCTTCACCAGATTTACCAAAGCCAGCACCAGGGGAAGCCGCTACACCTGTTTGTTTGACTAATTCGGTACAAAACTCGATAGAATTTTGACTCCAGGGTGAGGGTAATTTTGCCCAGATGTACATTGTGGCTTTGGGAGTGGGAACGTACCAACCGATGCGGTGTAAAGCTGTAATAAAAGCATCACGCCGTTCTCGGTATTTATCTACAGCCGCTTGTACTCCGGTTTGGCAGCCTGTCAGAGCTGCGATCGCCCCATTCAAAATTCCGCGATACTGATTAAAATCTACGGCGGCTTTCACCTGTCGTAAAGCTTGAATTAACTGGGCATTTCCCACGGCGAAACCAATACGGAAACCGCCCATATTATAAGACTTAGAAAGGGTGAAAAACTCAATGGAAATGCTTTTATCTGGGTCGGCTTGCAAAATTGAAGGCACAAGAGATTGAGAATTGGTTAAATTATTTTCTCTCTCCCCAGTATTATCAAATACCAAATCTACATAAGGGAAATCATGAACCAGGACGATATGATGTTGCTGACAGAAGGCGACGGCTTCTTTAAAGAAAGATAAAGGTGCGATCGCAGATGTGGGATTATGAGGATAGCTTAAGACCATCATCCGCGACTGAGCAACCACAGAGGCGGGAATGTCACTGAACACGGGTAAAAAGTCATTTTCGGCGCGCAGGGGCATAGGATAAATTTGCCCACTGGCTAAGTAGACTCCGCCCGCATGGGAAGGGTAGCCAGGATCAAGCAGTAAGGCATAATCGCCAGGGTTGAGTATTGCCAAAGGTAAATGGGCTGTACCTTCCTGAGAACCAATTAAAGGTAGTACCTCAGTTTCCGGATCAACTTTAATCCCAAACTTTTGTTGATACCAGTTCGCCGCCGCTTGCCGAAACTCCCGCGTACCGTTAAACAGTAAATAGCCGTGGGTACTTTGATCATAGAGGGATTGAGCGATCGCCTCAATGACATGGGCTTCCGTGGGTAAATCAGAAGAACCCAGCGACAAATCAATCAACTCTTTACCTGCTGAAATAGCCAAAGCCTTGGCTTTATCCATATCAGCAAAGACGTTAGATTGCAGGGGTTGTAAACGTTGTGCAAATTGCATAGTGGTTATTAGTCATTAGTTATTAGTCATTAGTCATTAGTCATTAGTCATTGGGAATTGGGCATGGGGAATTGGGCATGGGGCATTGGGGTAAAATATCTTCTGCTCCCTCCGCTTCCTCCGCTTCCTCCGCTTCCTCCGCTTCCCAGTAAACAATAATCTATAGACTATCGACTAACGACTATTGACTAATTATTATTTAAGTGCGTATCCAGAAAATCGAGTAATTTGTCTTTGCCAATCACTCCTTCGGTAGAGGCTATTAGTTCTTGTCCTTGAATTAGTCTCAGGGCTGGTACGCCTTCTACTTGGTACTGTTTCACCGTCACAGGATTAGGATCTACTTCTAGCTTGACAACTTTCAGGCGATCGCTATACTTGGTAGCAGCTAAATTTACCAGTGGCGACATCAGTTGACAAGGCCCACACCAGGAAGCCCAAAAGTAAACTAATACAGGCTGCTCGGCTTGCAACACTTCAGTTTCAAACTCAGCATCAGTGATGGTGATTACACCCTTACTCATTGCAGTCTCCATTAGTTGGCATATATCAAAGTTGACACACAAAATACTGTATCCCAAAGTCGTCAACAGTCCATAGTCTCTAGTCCATAGATATTTTCTAATGTTAACGATTGGGGACTGGGAAAGCAGGGGAGGCAGGGGAGGCAGGGGAGGCAGGGGTAGAAAAATCTAATCACCAATGACTAATGACTAATGACTAATGACTAATGACTAATGACTAATGACTAAAACATAAAATCCCACTACCGAGAGGCGTGGGATTAATTGTTGATATGTGGCAATGATTACAGTTGATCCAATTGTCGGCGTAGTTCTTCCAAATCTTTATCAACCACGTCGTTAGATTTGGGGGAAGAGGTGGTTTCTTGTTGGGGGGGTAATTGGGGCTGGTTGGCTGGGGTGGCAGGTGCTAAAGATGCTTTCAGGGCTGCTAATTCATCATCAACATCGCTGCTAGCTTCTAACTGTGCAAATTGGGTTTCTAAGTCTGCTCCTGCTAACTCGGCGGCTGACTGGGCGCGGGCTTCTTGCATCAGGACTTTTTCTTCCATGCGCTCGAAGGCTGCCATTGCACTGCTAGTATTCATGCCACGTACCATCCCTTGAAGTTGCTCTTGGGCTTTGGCTGTGGTAATCCGGGCTTTGAGCATTTCTTTCTTGGTTTTGGCTTCAGAAATTTTGCTTTCTAGCTGGATTAAGTTGCGCTTGAGGGTTTCTACCTGAGTGCTTTGTTGCTCTAGGCTAACTTTTAGGGCTGTACCGGTTTCAGTATATGTTTTTTTACGTTCTAGGGCTTGTCTGGCTAGGTTCTCATCGCCTTTTTGTAGTGCTAGTTGGGCGTTGCGTTGCCATTTATTGATTTCGTTTTGCGCCTCATTATACTGTTTCTCAGTGCGTTTTTGGGCAGCGATCGCCTGTGCTACTCCCTGACGCAACTGTACCAAGTCTTCCTGCATTTCCAGGATAGCTTGTTCCAGCATTTTTTCTGGGTCTTCGGCTTTATTGACTAAATCGTTGAGGTTAGCACTGACTACTCGCTTAATCCGATCAAATAATCCCATAACTTTGTTTTTCCTTGTGAGGTTTACGCTTTGGGTTGGGTGGTTCGCTTTTTTACTATTTAATAACTTCCATTTTTAATGTCATGATTCCGGTTTGGTTCGGTACATCCAGACACCCATATATTTGCTAAGATATCTCCTTATTTTAATCATTGCCCAATTTTTCAGATTCTTAACTTGGGGGCAGTTTTTGCGGCTGTATATTTTTCCCATCGTCTAAGAGATGGGATTTCATCGCTGCTAGTTCCTGATCAACATCCTGGGCGGCTTCTAGTGAACTAAACTGTTTTTCTAAGTCATCACCACCCAGTTGGGAAATAGCCTCTGATTGCGCTTCTAATTGTAAAACTTTATCTTCCATGCGATCAAAAGCACTGAGGCTGCTGGTGGCAGATACTCCACTGAGCATATCTTGCAGTTTATAAGAAGCTTGTGCCGCACGCGCGCGAGCGATATACATATCTTTTTTGGTTTTCGCCTCCGCAATTTTTAACTCTAGGGTGCGGGTATCCTGCTTGAGTCTAGCTACTATCTCATTTTGCTGTTGTATTTGGTTAGTCAAGGCTGTAGCTGTTTCTAGATAGGCGTGGCGTTTGGTGAGGGCTTCTCTGGCTAGGGGTTCATTTCCTTGTTGTAGAGCCAATTGGGCGCGACGATACCATTCTTCTGCTGTTGACTGGGCGGCTGCGGCTTGGCGTTCAGTGCGTTTTTGGGTGGCGATCGCCTGAGCTACTCCCTGTCGCAATAACAGCAAGTTTTCTTGCATTTCCATGACGGTTTGTTCCAGAACTTTTTCTGGATCTTCGGCACTACCTAGGAAACTATTCAGATTAGCATTGATCACTCTCACCATCCGCTTGATCAATTCCATGTCGCCTCTCCAGTCAACGTTTAACAAGCAGGCCATATTCTCTACGCCTTATTCATCCTATCGTACAATTTTTACCCCTCAAGGCTGTTGTACCCTGGCTTGAATTCCCTTGGCTTGTAGCTGCTTGAGTCTTTGTTGTGCTTGCTCTTTTGTATTGAGCGCGCCTAGATAAATTAATGTTTTACCCGGTGATAAGTAAGCATCTGGAACTACCTGTTTTGCTGTAGCTAACGCATTTGCGCCTTGATTGTCTGCCACTATGTAGTAAAGTCCATCTGCTGCTGGTTTGATTTCTGCATTTGTCTGGGTTGATGTTGCTGTGGGTGATGGCGAAGGTTGTGGGCTTGGTGATTCATCCAATGATGGTAAAGTTTGCACCTGTGCTACCGGATTGGTGACAGGGGGAATGGCTGGTGTAGGGATAGCAACCGGGTTAGATGGGGCTGTGGGAGTTGGTAGAAGTTTAGGTTGCAAGCCCACGATATCATTAGAATCTCTCACTTGAGGAAATTCTTTGGCTGCTAAGTTGGGATGTCTAGGAATGGGTGTGAGTTCTGGTTGTGGTTGAGGCTGGGAGTTAGCATTAACTACCTCTGGAATTTCTACAGTAGAATCTGATTCGTTGTTAAATAATTGACTGAAATTTAACTGAGGTAAACTTTTTGGGTTGAATACCACGTAACCCAACATCAGGCTTGCTAATAATAACAGCAGTATGGAGCCTATACCCAAGGGCGATAGCAAGCTATCACTAGCATTGCTTGGTTGGCTATCAGTTTGTGGTTGTTCATCCGTCAAACTACGTAGCAATGCTTCACTTGATTCTAAATAGTCGTCTGGTTCGGTAGGCGTGTCATCTGCTAACAATTGATGATTTTGATTAGCCTGGGCGGTGGTGGGGATGATGCCACTAGCGGCATTGGGAGGAGGGAGGGGAATTTGTGTGTTTGACTCAGGCAGGCTGCTAGGAATCTCAGGTTTTTGGGGTGTTTCTGTTTTAGCAGTGCTTGGTGGTGCTGGTGGGGTTTGTGTGTCAGGTGTAGGGGGTGTGTATTTGCTAATTTCTACAGATGGTGGTGTTGGTGGGGTTTGTGTTACAGGTGTAGGGGGTGTATATTTGCTAATTTCTACAGCGAGGGGCTGAGTATTGCCCACGGTGCTAGTTTTTGCAGTCGCTTCTGGCTGGGGACTGCTGACATAATTATGCAGTAAGGGTTGGCTGACTGCCCTAACTCCGAAGCGTGTACGTCGGTAACGAGCTAATTCTTGATCTAACTGCACTTCTAAACTGGCTAGTGCTGCGGCTAATGCTGGTTTGATTGTGGGAGTTTTAAGCGATCGCGTACTGGAATCCATTAGGCGGTTTTGACTCATTGTCTGTTTACCTCCAACTTAGGCTGCTGGATTAAGTGTCAATCCTTTTGTGCCAATAGTAACCAAAATATAGGAATTCGATTTGATTATTGACAAGGGAACAGGGAACAGGGAACGGGGAACAGGGAACAGAGGTGTACTGAGTTTTTTTTAGCAATCAAATATGATTCCTATAGTTGATTAGTATAGTTTCCAGAAGCAATTCTTATTTTTAGTATTTATGAGGCAAGATGGCTTGGAAATCAGTTAATGATATTTTAGATGCTTTACAACAACAAGCTAAATGGCAAGAACAACCATTTCAGCGTGTGCTTCAGTGCTGGGCAGAAGTTGTTGGTGTGGCTGCGGCTAAACACTCTCGCCCGTTATCATTGCAGCGTGATGTTTTGCGGGTGGCAACTTCTAGCGCAGCTTGGGCGCAAAATCTCACATTTAGCCGCCAAACATTATTAAAAAAGTTAAATACTAAGCTGTCTCTATCTTTGCTGGATATTCGCTTCTCTACTGCTGGCTGGCAAAATTCCGCCGAGGCGGCAAAGCCACAATTAACTGTATCGCCTCAACAACACCCCAGTTATGTGGGTGATAGTAACAGCTATGAGGCTGATGTGGAACCTACTGGGCAAAATGTGCATCAAGCTTTTAAGTTTTGGGCTAAGACTATGCAAGTGCGATCGCAAGGCTTACCACTTTGTCCTCAATGTCAATGTCCCACCCCCCCTGGTGAACTTGAACGTTGGGGAATATGCGCCCTTTGTAGTGCAAAACAGTCAACAAACAAGATGTAATTCCCTAGATTCTGTATCAATCATCAATTTTTTTCTATTTCAGTCTCATTTGAGATGTATTCATATCTAGACTTATTATGCTGGTAAAATAGCTTATAGGGTAAATTTTATCAATTAATTGAAATTTTCCCATAAATTTAAACCTTTCAACTTAACCTTGATCCCCATTGATTTATAGGCAATAATTTGTATGTACCTACTATACGTAACATTGAAAAATATAACGGAATTATAAAAAGAATCTAAAGGTTATTTTAGCAATAAAAGGCTACAAACTATATAGGATCAAGCATTTTGGGTTTTCTACGTATTTTTGTGTAGGAGGAAAATATAGGCAAATAAATTTGCCCTGAACGGCATTAAAGATGAACCCAAATGAAACCCATTAATTGTTTGACATCTGCCTGTAGATATTGTCGCCATTACCAGCCTGAAGGGCGGCGTGGCGGAATCTGCCAAAAGTTGAGCGCACCAGTCCAAGCGGGTTGGAAAGCTTGTAATTTAGCATTACCCGCTTTTGCACCTTCTTGGGAAACTCTAGAAGATGCTTGGAGTTTACCAGATGCTACACCAGTTTTAAATAAATCTGATTGCCAAATAACTAATTTAGACAACGCTGCTTTTGTTCCTGTTCAGGAAACTACTGCCTCCACTTTTGAACAAACAAAAGCTGAGACAGTATTAATCTAACCATCCATAATCTTACCTGACTGTGTTTACAGTCTGTGTAACATTAAGATTTGCTTTTAAATTTTCTCGTGCTGTAAAGTTCAACAATGGGAATCATCGCACCTCTAGGCAGGGTGCGATTTTTTTCGCTTTAAGTCATCAAGCCACAGGTGCAAGATGTGTTTTAAGGTAGCCAAGGAAATTCACGAAAATTCGGGGGGCGTTTTTCTAAAAAGGCTTGCTTGCCTTCTGCACCTTCTTCTGTCATGTAATATAACAAGGTGGCATTACCAGCTAGTTCTTGTAAGCCAGCTTGTCCGTCACAATCAGCGTTAAATGCAGCTTTTAAACAGCGAATGGCAATAGGGCTTTTTTCTAAAATTTCTCGCGCCCATTTAATTCCTTCTGCTTCTAATTCTGCCACTGGCACTACACAATTGACTAAACCCATTTCTAAAGCTTGTTGGGCATTGTATTGACGGCAGAGAAACCAAATCTCGCGGGCTTTTTTTTGTCCAACTATACGCGCCAGATAGCTAGCACCAAAACCACCGTCAAAACTGCCAACTTTTGGGCCAGTTTGCCCAAAAATGCCATTATCAGCCGCAATGGTTAAGTCACAAATTAAGTGTAAAACATGTCCGCCCCCAATCGCATACCCAGCCACAAGCGCAATCACAACTTTGGGCATGGTACGAATGAGGCGTTGTAAATCCAACACATTCAACCGGGGAACGCCAGCATCATCTAAATAACCAGCTTGTCCCCGCACACTTTGATCACCACCCGCACAGAAAGCGTATTTCCCATCAGTATGGGGGCCTGCACCCGTAAATAAGACTACGCCAATGGAAGTATCTTCACGGGCATCACAAAAAGCATCATACAGTTCAAAGACAGTTTTGGGACGAAAAGCATTACGTTTATGGGGACGGTTAATGGTGATTTTAGCGATACCGTCGGTTTTATGGTAAAGGATATCTTCGTAGGTTTTAGCTGTTTGCCAGTTGATTTGCATGGTAATGAAGTATGCTCTGGTGCTTGAGAATTTTATCGCGGACTTAGGGTGTTGCGATCGCTTGAGTATCTCAAAGCATTAAAATTAAGCTTATAAGTTTGCTACCCTGAGTCGAGAGGAAGCTGAAGCAATGTTAGGACTAAATTTGGAAGAAACGCGAGTTTATCGGGAAGCTGAAGAACAGGGAGAAAGAAAGCTTGTCCTCAGACTGTTAAACCGACGAGTGGGTGAGATTCCTGAGCCACTTAAAACTCAAATTAAGGCGTTGTCACGAGAACAATTAGAAGCTTTAGCTGAGGCTTTGTTAGATTTCTCTACGCTTGCGGATTTGCAAGGGTGGTTACAAAGTCAAGCCAGAGGATAAATTTGATGCAAGAAATTGTTTCTCATACCAATTCTCTATGAAGTTGCACGAAAAAATGATGTAAAGACTAAGCATGGCTAGTCTCTACAGTGCAGAATAAAGTAGGGGCGGGTTTATTTAGATCATCGTTAATCAGTCAGGG